>CAWFGO010000007.1:0-31931 GCA_963815455.1 uncultured Verrucomicrobiae bacterium | reverse complement strand
GGCCCCGCTGTGAATGATCACGCGCGCGCCAATTCGGGTGCGCTCACGAATCGTCACGCGCGGATAGATCATGCAATCGACCCCAATGACTGTTTCGTGCCCGATGTACGTACCTGCGCCGATGACCGTATTGTCGCCGATTTGAGCGCCGGGCTCGATCACCGCGAAAGGCTGAATGGAAACGCGCTGGCCAAGTTCCGCGGCAGGATCGACAACCGCCGTTGGATGAATGCCCGGCGCGGACTTGATCGGTGCTGGTGCGAATTTGAGCACGACTTGCTCAAACGCCTTTGTCGGATTGGCCACGCGAATTTGTGAGCCCACGATTTTCTCGCTGAAATCGGCCGGAACGAAAGCGGCGGAAGCACGGGTCTTGCGAAAGGCGGCAAGATACCGTGGGTTGCCGTAGAAGGTGATTTCCCCAGGGGCAGCTTCCGCAAGCGCAGCAGCCCCGATGATTTGCTCGGCGGGATTGCCGTCCAGTTCGCCGTCGCATTGCGCGGCAAGATCTTGAGCTGTAAATGTTAACACTGGTGGAGGTTGGAACGTTGAAGGGTTGAACCGTTAAAACGTTAAAGCGGATGCGCGTTACCGTTTGTTTGTGAGGCGTTGTAACGCTTCAACGGCTTTAATGTTTCACGTTCGCCCGCACTTCGTCGAGTGTTCCAGCCGAACCAAGCTTCTCATTCTTGTGGGCGATGAAATTGGCGTATTCCTGCATGAAGATTTTTCCGGGTGGCCGGAAATCGAATTCCTCGGGATGGTCCCGGAAAAATTCGCGATGCACCCGCGTCCAGACCAGGCGGCCATCGGTGTCGATGTTCACTTTGGTCACGCCGAGTTTCGCGGCGGGCAAATATTCCTCTTCATTTACGCCGCGCGCGGATGGGTCGAGTTTGCCGCCGGCGGCGTTGATTCGCTCCACTTCGGATTTCGGTACGCTCGAGGAGCCATGCATGACGATGGGCGTCGGCGGCAGGCCGGCTTTCTTCACCTTGTCGCGAATTCCTTCGATCACGTCGAAATGCAGCGATTGCTGGCCCTTGAACTTGTAGGCGCCATGGCTGGTGCCGATCGCCGCCGCCAAGGAGTCGCATTTAGTCTGCTTGATAAATTCCACTGCCTCCTCGGGATTGGTCAGGCAGGCGTGGCCTTCGTCCACCTTGATGTCTTCCTCGACTCCGCCCAGCATGCCCAGCTCCGCCTCGACGCTGATCCCTTTGGCGTGCGCTTTCTCGACTACGCGCTTGGTGATGGCGACGTTTTGCTCAAATGACTCGTGGCTGGCGTCGATCATGACCGAGCTGTAAAAGCCCGAGGCGATGCAATCGTAGCAGGTCTCTTCGTCGCCATGGTCGAGATGCACGGCAAAAATCGCTTCGGGAAAAATTCCTTCCGCCGCGCGAATGATCGCTTCGAGCATGCGTTTGTCGGCATATTTCCGCGCGCCCTTGGAAAGCTGGATGATGAAGGGCGCCTTGCTTTGGACGTTGCCGCGGAACAGCCCGAGGCACTGCTCCATGTTGTTAATGTTGTAGGCGCCGACGGCGAATTTGCCGTAGGCGACTTTGTAAAGTTGGGCGGTGGTAACGATCATGGGATTGAGAATTGCGGTGAATCTAGCGCAAATGATTGCAATGATTATAACGAACCGCAAATCGACTTTAAGTCGAAGGATCCGCATCTTCGGAATCAGCCGTCATTTTGCCCGTTCGATTTCGCGGGCAGAATCACATTCACCAATGTGCCGTGCGGGGACGAATCGATCTCGACCCGGCCGTTGTGATCGAATACCGTCCGCTTAACAATTGGCAAGCCCAGCCCCATACCGCGCGTTTTGGTCGTGCAAAATGGGGAGAATACCTTTTTTTTCATCTCGGGCGCGATCCCCTTCCATTGTCCCGCACAGTCACGACGACGCCGGTTGACCCGCTTCCCTTCGCGAATCGCTTTAGCCGAAAGAGTGATGCGCGCGCTTGGTCTGACCGGAGATGCCTCGGCCGCATTGGCCACCAGATGGGCGAACGCTTCGGCCAGTGCCGTCTCGTCGCCGATCACTTTGCGGCAGATTGTTCGGCAACGATGTCTCCACCGGAACGCCGCCATTCACACCGAACCGCTCCCGCGCGATCTCGATCCCCTTTTTCACAGGCGCCGCGCACGTCCACCGGCTTCAGGATGATGTCGGGCGGATGCGCAAAATTGTTGATCTGGGTAATGATTTTGTCGAGGCGATCAATTTCTCTTACGACGATCTAATTAAATTCCTTTCGGAAATCGGCATCATCAAAGCGCTCGGGAAGCAATTGGGCAAAAGTTTTGATGGCGACCAGCGGATTGCGAATCTCGTGCGACATGCTAGCGGCCAGATCGGTCCAAAATGCCGCCCGCTCGACCAGCGCTTCTTTTTCGCGCAAGCCCTCTTCAGCGCGTGAGATCGCTGATCACAGCCACGGCGCCCAGCGACGCATCGTTGATCAACGAGCCGACGTGTTTCCACCGAGATCGTCGCCGCGTCAGGTTGTCGATCCATTGTCTGCTGGCAAATCGCGGCTTTGGAATCAAGAGTCTCGCGAACGAAGCCAGCCAGTCTGCTGCCGGCAGTCTCGACAGGTTTACTCAAGACAGTTCTCCTTGGAGATACCGAGGATTTGTTCCGCCGTCGGATTGAACCATCGAATGATTCCTTCCTCGTCCGTGGCGACGATGCCGGGCGGGATGCTTTCAGCAGCGTTTCGGCCAGCGTTTTTTGCAATGTCGCCTCCTCGTAGAGGAACGCGTTTTCCAAGCACAGTGGACACATGTCTCGGCGAGCATCATCAGTCCCTCGAGATCGTGATGATCGAATCTCTGGCCGGTGACGTGATGCCCGAAAAAAATCCAGCCGATGATGCGGCTCGCGCGCGTAAAGAGGCACGATCACTTCCGCGCCAAAGGAATCGAGCGCCCGCCGCATGACCATTCGCTCCCTTTGGATCCGGCTGTTGGCGAGGTTCGACCGAGAAATCAAATGGGCGTGCCGTTCAAACCAGCGTGGCAAGCGATCGCGCTCGCCAAACTCCATTTCGTGTGTTTCCGGGAAACAGCGCAAGCCCGCCCGAAGCCGGTACCGATCGCCCTGGCGAGCCTTCGAAAAAATCCCAACGCGCGTCACGCCGGCGGCATCGGCTACGCTTTCAACGACGCTGCCAAAAGCGCATCGACATTTTCGAACCGGCGAAAAACGCGGGGGAAACGCAGCAATGCGACAGCGAACGCGCCGGCAACTGTTGCTTGGCAGATCTCGATTCGCCGTGGCAGGGCTGCGGCAGCCATTGTCGATTTTTCCCTGAGCTCGCGGTTTTCCTGCAGCAGCCTGGAGATGATCGAAAGCCCGGTCGGCCATCGCTTGGAACAGGCGTCGCTCGAGGTCCAGTTCTTCAGCTGCATAAATTCCGAATTGCTCGGCTTCACGGAGCGGATCGGAACCGGGCACGCCCAGCGCAATGATCAAGACCTCGGGCCATTCGTTTTGCATCTGTTCGATCAGATCGCGAGATTCCTTGACCCGCAGATCTATGATGAGCAGGGCCGAACCGATTGCTGGAGAACCGCGTCCAGCCGGTCCGGCTCGACCACATGACGCACCTGCGACGTCGATCGCAGGTACGCTTTGATCCGCCGCGCTAATTCGGGGTCCTGAGTATATAAAACGCAAATCGGCGCTGGTGTCATGCCGCCGCCACCTCTCGGTCAAACCTGACCAGCGGAAGCAGGATGTGAAACGCCGTTCCCTTTTGCGGCTCACTTTCCACTTCGATCTGGCCGCCATGCTCCTGAATAATCCCGTGCACGACCGATAACCCCAGGCCGGTGCCGTAATCTTTTGTGGTAAAAAATGGATCGAAGACGTGCGGAATATCTTCGCTGCGAATTCCTTCCCCGGTGTCGCGAATAGTGATTCGAAGCGCTTCGTAGCGGCTCGCCGTTGGATCGGCGCGTGGCGGAGACCCGTTGCTCTTCCATGCGGATCTCTGTCCGCACGCTCAGTTCGCCGCCGTTTTTCATCGCGTCCATGGCATTAATAAAGAAATTCAGAAAGACTTGCTCGAGCTGGTCCGGATCGGCCCGTATTGTGTCAACATTTGCGTCAAAAGAGCGAGTTAATTTAATTTGTCTTTGATGCAAACGATGACCGACGAGCCGAAGCGATTTTTCCAGCACTTCATGAACGTGCATCGGCTTCAGATGCGGTTTGGCTGGGCGGGCGAAGCGGAGCAATTGGTTCACCAGCGTATCGATCCGCTCGATCTCATGGCCGATCAAGTTCGAAAATGTTTCCCGAAAATCGGAATCCTGATAACGGTCCGGCAATAATTGGGCGAAGGTCTTGATCGAAACCAGCGGGTTCTTGATCTCGTGCGCCATGCCAGCGGAAAGCGTGCCCAGACTTGCCAGACGATCGCTTCGACGGATCTGCAATTCGAGCCGCTTGATCGAGGTGATATCGGTCAACACCATCAACGCGCCCAGGATTTGTCGATCTTCTCCATGGAAGATCGAAGTGCTGGCACGAATGACCACGCCTTCATCTCCGGAGCGCAGGACCAATTCGCGGTTCACCTCGCTTTCGCCGGTTGCCAACGTCTTGCGCAAAGGCTCGCGGAGCGGTTCCGGGCAGTTCGTCCAGCGAGACAATCGAGCATCTCCTGCGAATTCAACCCCGTGATCTGCCCGGCTTCGTTATTGAAAACGGTGATTCGCTCGTCGGTTCCCACAGCGATCACACCGCTGGTCAGATTTTCCAGCAAGGTTTCGTTGTAGATCTTGGCGTTCTGCACTTCGGTGAACAGCTCGGCGTTTTCGATCGCCACTGCGAGCTGACCGCACAACACCTGCAACGCATTCTGTTCCACCGTGCCGTAAATGCGTCCCGACTTTCGCGCCCCGAGCAACATCACCCCGGCCAGCTGGTCGCGAGCGTAAATTCCCATCGCCAGCGCCGATTGGAGCGAATCCAATTGCCGCATTACACTGCGAAGTTGCGGCGTGGGACGCACCCGATGCAGTTCGTCCATCACGATCGGCTCGCGATCCGAGGTGAAGCTGGTCGATCGTCGCCTGGTCGCGCGTTAGCTCCAGTCGATGACGCGCAGCCAGGATCACACAGTCGGATACGCTGCGAAAATGCGTGCTTTTCCGGCAGTAGAATAAAGACGCGGTCAGTGCCGACGGCTTCCGCGACAGTATTGGCAAATCGATCGAGCAAATCGCGTAAGGTCGTGACCGAGCTCAGAATCTTGGCAGCCTTGCTCACGGTCGCGCGGAAATCCAGTTGATGGGAGCTAATGAAAAGCCGCTCGGCCAATCGCTGGGAAATGCCTCGGGCCGGGGCCATGGCAATGGCAATCACGATTGCGGCCGCTACGTGCGCAATCGAGCGGGCATTTGGATCAACGATTGAACACCGTCGCCACCAACCACCAGACCACGCATAAAGCGCCAAGAAGATATGCCGCCAAGCAGCGTGTAGGAAATAATCCGGCGAAAGAGTACCCGACATCCATGATCTTTCGCGTGGCGATTCCATAAGCAATGATGATGCTAAAAGCACCATCCGAAGCGGCGCCAACCAGACGAGTCGCGAGCGATCGATTAAGAAGCCAAGGGCGACGGACAAAAGGGTTATGCTAATCACGACGCCGACACCAATTAGGATAAAGGCGAGTTCTGCTCTCTTGACCGCAGTCGCCTTTCGTATATCCCGCGCATAACTACGACAAGAGGCTACCCCGGCTAAAACGAGATACGCCCATAAAGCACGGAAGCTTCGCCGTAAATCGGCAACTGGCTCCGTCGCGCGAGGGAAAGATCGCGCTCCTTTGAGGAAGAAGTCTGGTTTGGCAGAATGCAACTACCAGGATAACACGAACAACCAAGCCCACGACTTGCGAATATTCACGCCAGGATCGCTCCCTCTCGATCTTATCGACAGTCGCAGCAAATTGAAGACGCGTAAGAATCACGGCGCCCATGACGGATGCCTCCCGTATGGCGAATTGCAGCGATTTCGACCGTGTTCGCCTGAAATATAAGGCACAGGCTGCCCAGCCATACCCCCGATCGCAATTGATAAAAGCAAGAAACACTGATTTGCCTTTGCGCCTGGAGTTGGCCTGAAAGACAACGAGGCCGAGGCCAAGCTGGATAACGATCGCGACGAGAATCGGTATGACAGGGCTTTTCATCAATCTTGACACGATTTGACAACATCGAACTGGCGCTTCCGCCCAGACCTCGAACGTTGATCACGATGCAATTCACTTTTGCTCTTCGCGGCCCGCTGCGGAACAAAGTCCAAGTCGCAATTTGGATCGGCGCATCATAATTTGCGGTTGGGGGGATTATCTGGTCCCGGATAGTCAACGCGGACGCTGCAACTTGGAATGGGCCGCCAGCAGATAAGGCTTCCCCGTTATCACCTTTGATCGAACTGACCGGAATCGCATAAGCGTGCTCGCGAAAACCTTCTTCATCATGTCCACTTCCGCGGCATCGAGCACCGGATGACCCGGTCCGTAGGCCGAAATGTAATCAACTTCCTCGATGTCGCAGAGCCATTTGCCAACGCCTGCCTCATTGATTCCTCCAAGCCCGATGCCGGCCTGTTAGGATCCAGATCTCGTTGCTTTCCGTATCCTCTGATTTCTACATACTACGTGCGCCCCTCGCCCGGGCACGTTCAAGATTCTCCAGGACGAAAACACCCGCGCCTTCCGATATCACGCCCGAATCCCGGTCCAAATCGAACGGCCTGCTTGCCTTTTCCGGTTCACCATTTCGACGTGAGCTCAGTCCGCTGGCGTAAAGACTAGCCATCGACCAACGGAGTTATAGGAGCATCAGCGCCGCCGGCAATCGCGATTTCAGCTTCGCCCAGCGAATCATTGCTGCTGCGTCCGCCATCGCATCCAGTCCCGAAGGACATGCCGATGAGATCGTCGTCGCGTGCGCGCAAGCCCCGATCCGATCGGCAATCATGTTTGCGGCTCCCTGAGGAATCGACGCTGCGGACAAGTGGTTGCCGGCGCCGATCCGGTCCGTGTCCGCTTACGATGTGAAGAGCTGCTCCATTACGTCCATCGCATTCATGCTGACCCCGATAATCACCGGCGTCGGGCTCGGCAATTCCAGATGTCGAGTCCAGCCCGCATCGTCGAGCGCCAGCATTGTCGCAGCGTATGCCAACTGGGTATGCCGTGCCATCCGCTTCGGTTTCAGTTCGGGATCGATGTAATCGAGCGGGTCGAAATTTTTTACTTCGCCGGCGATCCGGCTTTTGAAATTGGTCGCATCGAACAAGCGTGATTGGGCCGATCCCGCTGCGGCCGGCGAGAAGCGATTCCCAAAATGCCTCGATCCCGATCCCGTTCGGAGCCAGGATCCCCATACCGGTAATGACGACTCGATTGCGCTTAATCATGTCGGAGATAGTCGGCCTATTCGTATAAAGAGAATCGCCTTTCCGCAAAGTACCACACGCAAATGCAGGCTTTACAGAAGATATTTTGCACCAAGAGCAAAGAATGTCACTGCGACATTGGTGTTAACCGAGTCACGGCGCGACTTCTAGACGCTACATTAAATCCAGTCATTATACGTTTCCCGCATATTTCAGCCCTTTATTCACCAACAAATCTCGACTTATTCACAAATCGCAGCTTGCGCGCCAACCGAAATCATTTCATCTTCCCGCCGCATGTTTATGGCTCCTGAGGCCGTTTGCCGCATCTACCTCCGTTCCGCGGCACGCCGTTAGCTTCTACCCCCGCTGCTACCCTCATGACCGCTCCGCCTGAACCGCCCGAAATCCTTGTTATCGACGACGAAGTCGGTCCGCGCGAAAGCCTGCGGATGCTGCTGAAACCGGACTATCAGGTGCACACTGCCGATTGCGTCGAAGCCGGCCTCAAGCTTCTGAAGGAAAAAAACCCGGATACGATCGTCATGGATATTCGCATGCCCGGAATGACCGGCATCGATGGACTGCGCAAAATTCGCGAGATCGATCCCCATTTTTCTGTGATCATGCTCACCGGTTTCGGCGCCCTCGAGACGGCCCGCGAAGCACTTCGGCTCGGCGCTAATGATTACATCAGCAAACCTTTTGATGCAGGCGAAATGCGCGACGTCATTGATCGCAATGTCGAGCGCACTCGGGTCCAGCGGACCGCCGAACACACCGCCGCCGAAATCAAGGAACTCAATAACCGCCTTGCTGAAAGAGCTTGCCCAAAAAGAGCGGCTTGCCTCTCTCGGCCAGGCTTCGGCCGAATTCGTCCACGATCTGGGCAATCCACTAACGATTGTTTGGGGCTATGTCCAGCTTCTGGCCAAGAAACTCGAAAAAACTGACAACGGTGACGCCGCCGAGAACACCGATTCGATTCGAGAGCTAAACATCATCGAAGAGAATGTGCGCCTTTGCCGGGAGCTGCTGACCATGTGGCAAAGCTACGGCAGTGTTGAAGCCTCCCCGCGCAAGCCGATCTCCGTCTCCGAAATTGTCCGCGACGTTCTGAAAGGACTTACCCCGGTCGCGGCCCAAAGCGGCATCGAATTAAGATCCGAAGTCTGCAAGGATCCCTGCACGCTTCAGGGCGACACGGTTCAAATCAAGCGGGCGATCCAAAATGTTATTATTAATGCGCTGCAAGCGTCCGCCGAGAAAAAAGGACCGGTTTCGGTCACTTGTGTGCGGAAAGATTTCTACGTCGACATCGTCATTGAAGACACCGGCGCAGGAATAGACCCGGCCCAAATGAACAAGATTTTCGATCCGTATTTTACGACGAAACAGGGCAAGAGCGGAACCGGTCTTGGGCTTTATATCACAAAAAAGGTCGTCGAAGACCACAACGGCTCCATCAAAGTCGACAGCACGCCCGCTGCGGGAACAATTTTCACGATTCGCCTTCCGCTGCTGAACGTCTAGTTGTAGCGGCAGTCTCCCACCGTCGCATTTTTGGGGAGCAACGGCTCACCCCTCGGGGCCGGGATCGCGGTTTCACTTGTCAGTCCTCGTCCCTTTGGTTTTGCTCAATGCGTGCCATCCGCTTATCAGGTCGCTCCAATTTTTCTGATTCGAATGGCTGGTGTTCCATTCGATACCATTCAACGACTCGACACACCTGACACAATTGCTGTCGCCCGCGAGCTGCTCGCGCGAACGAATGAACGCGCCGATGCAATCGAGCAAGTCGAAACTTTTTTTCGCTCGCGCGAGCAACTCCTATCCGCAGAAGCGTACCATGCCTTACGTATTGCGGTACGGCTCGGACGACCGCCAACGCAAGTCTCTGGAAAACAACCATCACTCTTCACAAATTACGCCGCGGCTGCAGCCAAAGTCGCATCACTAGAATCTACCTTGAATGCTGTGCTTGAGCGCGAGATTCGGATCGCCCGTTCTGCGCTTCTTGCATCAAGCCGAACACAGCTTGTGCGATATCTTGTCTTTGGTGCGGAAAGCGTTCGCGGTCTTCTAGTCGAACAGCTCTCGCGCTATCCGGATGATCTCACGACGCTGCCTGGGCGTAATAATGCAGCCCGCAAAATTGAGCAAAGTTTATTGCTATATCTCCAGCGGCTCGCGGCCAAGAATGATACCTTTGCGAATTTGGTCCGTCTGGCTGGGGCAAGGTCGATAAACTGACTCAAGGAATAGAGTTTGACGTTCTGTCCGGCGTTGCCGCACGAGAAGTTTTTCTGGAACGCTGGACAGCACATGCCGTTGCAGCGGCGATGAATGCTGACCGTCGAAATTTTTCCGGAACTCTCGCCGCGCCTGAATCCAGATGGTCGAGTCGAAGGCGATCAATTCATTTTCGCCGAGTCGGGCGAGAAGTGTTGCACTGGACCCTTCTCAACTCGAATTGCTACGACGTTGCGATGGAAAAACGCCGGTTCATTCATTGGGCACGCCGATCGATGAAATTCGCGTTCTCGTCGAAAAAGTGTCATTCGATGCGAAGTGGAGGTTCCGGCGCTGGAACCGCATGCTTTTATCGTATTGCGCGACGATGTGGGAAAATGGCGACTGGCTATACCCGACAAACTGGCTCTCGATTTTGCGACCCATCGCTGACTTGGCCGGAGAAATTTGCCCGCGCGATTGACACGACAAGCGGCAGGAACTTCTCGATGAGGCACGCGCGCGTCTACGGATCACTCGGCGCGGTCCGTGAGTCCGGCGATCGTTTCTTGTATTCAGCGAGCAATCCCATTGGCGAAGAGTGTTTTCGCGAATGCGGATTTGTTATCAACGAGGCGATGATCGACGAAGTCGCTGTGGAGGCCGAACTCTGGATTGATTTTTGGCGCGACTCCTATGCGTTTATTGCCAGTCGGGTCGCGGCTGGTTTGCGCCGCGTTTTGGAAAAGACGCCAGGCCAAAATGGTGCCGCCTCCGTTGCCAGCTTTTTGCGAGCCTGCCAGAATGCGAATTTGTCGTTACCGGCCCGGGTCTGGTCGCTCCCGCGCACATCGCATTTCAGGAAGTCAAAGCAACTTTCCGCAAACGGATGAAGGCTCATGCTAACCTGGCGGAATACGAACTGACCACCGATGACTGCCACTTCATGCGGAAAAACTTTCAATATCCTAATTTCGACGAATACACTTATCCGTCGGCCGATCTGCAACTCGCAGCCGAATCAATCGACGTCCGTGGCCCGCGACGAATATCAATGGATTCTTGCGCGAACTGCATCCTCCTATTGCTCTTCTGCACCACGGGTTCTATTGGAGTTGCCCCGACAAAGCGGCCCTAAATTACGCGTGCGCGCGCGCGACCTTGAACCGGCCGAATTTTCACTTCGGGATTTTTGCTGCCGATTTCACGGCGCACACTACTGTGCGCTTTTTCGACGCTATTCCGGTCATCACAATTTTTGTCGCGCCCCAGCGGGGGAATCCGGCCTGGAAAACTGTTCCGCCCTCGCAAGCGGAAGTTTATGTCGATCCAACCAACGGCGACGTTTGCCTGCGGAGGATCGACAACCAGGAATATCTTGGCTCGTTTGCCCGCGACTGGATTATTCCGCTCGGGTTTCATCCGTTTCAATTTGGGATGGCGCCGCACATGCCGCGGTTGCGTTGCGGAAACGTAATTGTGCAACGCCGGGCCTGGACTATGACGCTGGACGAACTCGGCCACGGCAATTTCACAGGCGTTTCGCGCGATCTCGTTCTCGCGATCGAACGCCTACGCGCCCAGCGCGATTTGCCGCGTTACATTTATATTCGCCCGACCGAGCAGGCCCTTCGCCGCAGCGGCGCGGAAGGCCGCGACAAGGACACCAAGCCGGTGTTTGTCGATCTGGAGAGCTATCTCTTCCTAGAAATTTTCCATCGCTGGCTGACCAAATCCAGCGAGATCGAAGTCACCGAAATGTTGCCCGATCCGGATCATTTGTTGTGGAAGGAACCGGATGGAAGACGCACCTTCGAGCTGCGAACACTCATCGTTCCGCGCTCATGAAAATCATCGCCATCACTGACTCCGGGGAGCACACGCGCCCTCGCGTGTCCTTTTTGGCGCCCCCGCCAAAAAGATTTGTGCACGTGATCACGAGAAAAAGTTCGCGCTGGCGATAGCGCCGAGTCGCCGGCACTCCGCAGGGCGCGTGCTCTCCCCGAAATGAAGATCATCGCCATCGCAAATCAAAAAGGCGGCGTCGGCAAAACGACCACGGCCGTTAATCTCGGCTGCGCCTTGGCGGAGCTGGGCCAGCGCATTCTGCTGGTCGATCTCGATCCGCAGGCCAACGCGACCAGCTCGTTCGGTTTACAGGGATTGGACGGGACCAGTCTTTACGATCCGTTGCTGGGAGCGGCATCGATTACCGACCAAATTTTGCCGACCCGATGTGAGCGTCTGTTCATCATCCCGGCCGATCTCGATCTTGCCGGCGCCGAGATCGAGATCGCGCGCATGGAAAATCATCTCACCCGCCTGACCGAAACGCTCAAGCCGCTACGCGCCGACGATACCTTCGATTTCGTTCTGCTCGATTGCCCGCCATCGTTAGGCATTTTGATGACCAACGCGCTCGCCGCCGCCGACGAGCTTCTGACGCCGATTCAATGCGAGTATTTCGCGCTCGAAGGCCTGGTCAAAATCGTCCGTGTGGTCGAACAGATCCGCGACTCCGGTGCGAACGACCGGCTCGAAATCGGCGGCATTGTCATGACCATGTTCGACAGCCGCACCAACTTAAGCGGGCAAGTCGTGGCCGACGTGCGCGCACATTTCGGCCCGCGCGTTTACGCAACAGTAATTCCCGCGCACGGTTCGCCTGAGCGAAGCGCCCAGCTTCGGCAAATCCGTTCTGGAATACGACTCCGGTGGGACCGGCGCGGCGGCCTATCGCGCGCTGGCCAAGGAGTTCCTCAAACGGCAAGCAAACTCTTTGTAAAAGCCCCGAAAGTTTCGAGGTTAGCGCGAACCGGCTTACCTAACTGTGTTTTTCTGTGGGCTCCTATTGGGTCTTAACCCTAAGCCGACCCCGCTCCGCCGCCCGAAAAAGGATAGCCGCGGAGGCGCCGAGCAAAAGCAGAGTCCAACTCGAAGGTTCTGGCACTACCGCGATTCCTGCTGGCCCATTAAGACCCGTAATGAGGGCTGCGTTGATGGTTGCCCCAGTGTTGGCATCGTAAACCCCGATCTTACCGGCATTGCCGTTCGTGACGTAAAGGTTTGTCCCAAATACGGCGATCCCATAGGCGCCAGTCAGCCCAGGAAGAGTTACAAACGCGGGATTGATGGCGGCGCCAGTATTGGCGTCGTATTCGCCTATCGTGTTGTTGCCGTGGTTAGTAACGAATAAGCGGTTCCCGAGCACTGCAATATCGGTCGGGCCATGTAATCCGGTAATAAAGCCTTCGTTGATTGCAGCGCCTGTCACCGCATCGAATTTTCCAATGACCCCGCCCTTTTCGGTCACGAACAAGTATCCGCCCGCTGCCTCCAAACCAAATGGGTTATTTAATTTCGTGACAAAAGAGTCGTCAATTGTCGCTCCCGTAACTGCGTCGTATTTACTGATTCTGTCGGTTAAATAGCTGGTCACGAACAAGTCAGACCCGGAAACAGAGACAAAGATTGGATTACCCGGAGTCGTAATAAATGCATCGTCGATGACCGCGCCGGTAACGGCATCGTACTTCCCGATCGTAGCAGAGTCGCTGTTAACGACATACAAGTATCCCCCAGCAACGGCGATCCCTATCGGGCTATTGAGCCCGGTAATGAATGATGAGTTTATCGTTGCTCCCGTTGTGATATCATACGCACCGACTGTTCCGGCACCGAACCCGCCGAAGTTGGTGTTGGCGACAAAGATTTGTGCCGACGTGCTCGACGAGATTAGAAACAACCCGAGCGCGACCGCGACTAGGAGCGCCTTCCAAGAGCCGAATTTCATCGTCTAGTTTGGAAAATTGGTGGCCACGATATGGAAGGCTTCGGAAGATTTCCTGGACCGAGGTCAATGTCCGTCGATTTAGGGCGACTTAGACGGAACATTATCCTGATTCGCGTTCTCTCATGCGTTGTTCTCATGATCGTGCCAAAGCAAAAGCAACCACGGCAAACCCGGTAAACAATAAGCTCCAGTAAAGGAGCTTTCTCGCGTTTTTCCGAGAACGCCAATGCTCTGACAGTTTTTGATAAGTCTTCAGCATTAATTGTGGACTTGGAAATCTAAAAAGGGCGTCTTTCCAGTTGTTTGTTCGCATTTGCTCAATTTGTTCGGCGTCAGGCCGAAGGAGCGCCAACCAGCTTGCGAACACCAACACTGTGGCCAAAGTCCCCGCATTAATGCCTACTATGATCCAGAATGTACGCAGAATTAGTCCCCCTTCTGTTCAGACTCCAATGAGCTAGTAATCGCGTTCACCAACCTGCCTCTTTCCGCCAAATCTAACAAGAACAACAAATGGTGCTGTTGCTGTCGGACTGCTCGTAGTTATCTCGACTGAGGCAATAAAGCTATCAAAATAGAAAGTGGCCAATTATGATAAATGCAGCGCTGACTATGCCTATGATACAGCACCAAACGAATTGTTTGTAGCTGAGCCCGCGGATGAGATCCCTCCGGTTCCTTGTAAAAAGCAAGGCAAATACAGCCGCTGCAATCATCATTCCGGCCACAATTAAGTCGCCGGCTCCGGTTCGTCCGCTGGAAATGTCGAGCATAATCCTTTCGCGTGTTACATGTTCCTCCTAATTGGGGGAAGCTTAATGTGAAAGAGGATATCACCAATCATGTCCGATAGAAACTTCTTGCCTTGAAATATGCCACATGCCGCAGTTGAAATTCTCAACTCGGCTCTCATGGGAATCGGTTTATCGCTGCTGCCAAATTACCTCCGCATCCACCTCCGTTTAGAGTGAAGTTTATTCCGCCGATCATCCCAGGAAAGTATGTCATAAAGCCTTCGGCTCCACCCATGCTCCACATACTGCCCCCGATTCCCCACATACCACCCAAAGAATTGGCAAAACCACTCGCACTTGCCCCGATGTAAGCGTTGGTAGCGCGACCAAGACTGGGACTGGCAGCGATGGGTTCTCCTCCCACGGATCCAACAATTTCGACGGCCTCAACGTGTTGCTCGGAATACACTAAGGTCCAGCCTGTTGGGGAACTTGGGTCCGCCTCGAAATATGCACCGCCTTTCTCATACGAGTATGTTCGGCCGTACCAAGAAATCGCCCCATACCAGCTTAAACCCACCTCAATTCCTGAGTGCAGTGCCTCTATCCCTTCTCTGCCTGAGAGGTGGAGGATGTTTTCCAGGATCTCAGCACTATGCTGGGCACCCTCTCCCCACGCTGCTCGAGCAACTGCTCCTGATAGGTTACTCGGCGTGTCTTGAAATTCTGCTGCTCCCGTCACGTCCGAAAACGACGCGACAATGTTGCCAATGCCGTAACCAAACGCCACCACACCCGACAACATCAGCGGAACTCCTGCGATAGCTCCAGCTCCAGTTGCCGAAGCACCCGCTCCACCAACAATCATTGCAGTGCCACCAATAAGTGAACTGGCTCCTATGGCGAACTGTCCCCAGCGAAAAAGACCGATCGGATCGGCAAAATTGACGGGATTATTTCCGCAATAGCGATATAGGTTCCCAAAGTCCCCCAGAAAACCGATTGGATCTGGCTGTAAAAAGCGACCAATATCGGGCGAATAGAATCGGTTCCGGAGATTGTACAACCCCAATTCGCTGTACCATTGTTGCCCTGTGAAGAGGTGGCGAATCGCATAGTCGCTGGAATTCTTTTGCTGATTATTCGAATCGTAATAGGCCGGCGTGCCTTGCAGGTCGTAGCGGTACCATTCTTTGAGCTGGCCTCCGCTATCGGCCACGTGCGACGTGCTTCCGCTGGCATCCTGATAGTAGTACCGGTTGGGAACGGGCTCGGCTGGCATGATCGCTTTGGTTAGCCCAGTTGGCCCGTAAATGTAGGTTGCAGTCGGTGTCGATGCGCCCGGGGCGTACTCGGCGATCAGGTTCCAGCCGTCATAGACATTGTAGGTCGGTGGCGCCGTGCCGATCTGCCGGCTGACCTGCCGGCCGAGGCCATCATATTTGAAAGCTTCAGCGACTCCGTTTCGTGTCGCGCTGACCAAGCGGGTCTGCGCGTCGTAAGTGTATTGCGATCCATCGGTTGGAGTGTTGGTCGTGTCCAATCCGCGCGTCATATTGCCGTTGTCATCGTGGAGGGCTTGCGAATCGGGGGTAAAATTCTGATCGCTCTTGTGGCGTTTCGTGGTACTGATTCAGGTCGTTGTTGCCAGTGTATTGCTCAATCACCCCGAAGGGTTTGAAAGTTAGGCGGTTTCCATTGGCATCGTAGGCGATCCTGGGAGTAGGGCTCCACGACGGCGTGGCATCGGGACTGGCGATGTTGAGTTTTGTATCGATGACTTGGTCGGCCAAATCGTAACGGAACTGGTCGCCAGCCACGTTTCCGCTGCCATTGTCGCGTTTGGTCCACGCGCGGTTGTTCACTTTGTCGTAGCCGTAATCGATTTTGCGAACCGGATTCGTGGCATCGGTGAACGCGTGTTCAATATGCGTGACGCGGCTCAATTCGTCATAGACGAACGAGCTGGCTGTTCCATTTTCAAGCGATCGACCCGTGAGATTCTCATCGAGATCGTAGGCGTAACTGGCAATCGGATTGCCCTGCGAATTGAGGATGCTTTCAATCTGGTTTCGCCCCGTGTAATGGAAGCCGACCGAGGTTTGATCGGGATACGTGATCGCCGCCGGGGTCAGATCGACATTGTATGTGTAGTCGACGGTGCGCGCAGGCTGTCCCGGAACGGTGGTCTTCTCTCTCATCAGCGTATTGTTGTCGAAATATTCTCGCTCAACGAGCGCATTGCCGTTGTTGATGCTGAGTAGGCGCGAAGCGCCGTCGTAAACAAAATGCACGTCAGGCGTTTGCTCCGTGGGATAATTCACTGTCCAGGAGAAGTGGAGCAGTCGATTCCGGCTGTCGTAACTGTCGGGCAAATTGAAATTCTGAGTGTCGCCGTGGCGGTTTGTAAACTTCGACAGTCTGCCCACAGTGTCGTATTCCCATTTTTCGAACTTGCCCCCGCCCTGGCCTGTTCCAGGATAAGTGAGCTGTTTTTTTCGGCCCATCAGGTCGTAGGAATATGTGTAAACTTTGTGACGCGGATCTTCCATAGTCTTCAACAGACCGCTGTCGTCGTAATAACCGTAAGTTGTCGTCGCATCCGGATCAGGATCTTGGTGCACGGTTGTGAGATGGAACCGTCCGCGCGAGTCGTAATCGTTGCTGATAAACTGGCCATTTGCGCGCTCAACGCTCAAAACATTATCACTGCCGTCGTACGTCCAGCTTACGGTGTGCCCCTGGCTGTTCTTGTGGGGCGTGTTTGGGTCGTTCAGGAGCGGATCGTCCATATCGCTGAGGTGATTCCGCTCGTCGTAATAATAAAGCATCTTACTGCCATTTGGATCGGTCGCAGTCTTGCGATTGCCGTTGTCGTCGTAAGTAAATGAGGTCGTGGCTGCCGCGCTCGAGCCGTAGCCGGTCGTTACGCTCAGCGGTAAGAAATTTTCATCGTATGTCGTGCGGACTGTCTTGCCCGCCGCGGAGACAACCTGCGTCGGGTTCGCATCGGTATGCGTGTAACTAGAAAATATAGTGCCGCCTGGCCAGGCATAGGAAACAACTGTCGTGGTCGGACTCGCTCCGGACTGCGGCGGAGGCAGCGTCGTCGCAACCAACCGTTTGTAGTCGTCGTAGGCGTAGGTAATGGTGTTGCCTAGCTCGTCCTTGGTACTCGCCAGTGTTCCGTCCGGATTGTAAGTGTTCACGACGGCAGCCGCACCGGGCTTTTGTATTGTGAGGATCTGCCCGCGTTGGTCATAGGTGAACGTGGTGGTGTGTTCCGCCCCCGCAGCGTCGGTAATCGACTTCACCCGGTCCATTTGGTATCCATCTGCGGCGCCATAGTAGGTATAAACCAGGCTCGGCTCGGTAAAGCTGGGCGTGGGGCTGACTTCCGGATCATCCGGTTCGCTCGTGCTGAGGCGGTGATCGGCATCGTAATATTCCTTGAGAAGGCCGCGGCCATCTTGGAAATAAACGAAGCTCTCCACGCCACCGGTTTTCAGTCGATGCGTCTTGATCTGCCCGTGGCCGACCGTGTCGTCATAGGTAAATTGTTCCTTTTCGCTCGACGAAGCATCCGGGTAGTAAATCGTTAGGACACGCTTTGACGAATCGCGGACATACTTGCTCGAATATTTCTTCTTCTTGCTGGCGTAAGAGCAAGGGTAATACGGATTATCTGAATCGTTGTTGTTCCCGTCTGAGCACCGATGATCGTCAGAGTAAATCGTCTCACTAGTCGAGTCATCTGCATATGTGACTTTTGTCACATTTCCGGTCCACGGGTTGTTGTCGTATGCCGTGGTGTTACCGTTGCGATCTGTGGCGCTCGAAAGGAATCCACGCGGATCATAGTAGAATGGGTTGTAGGTTGGGCTCACTCCTTTGAAATCGGACGCGAGCTTGAGCGCGTACGGCGGATACGATGATGGACTTCCCCAATAGGTGAACGTACGGCTCGGCCCATCCCCCCGGGTTTCCACGCGGGTATCGGCGCCTGTAACCGCAAGGCTGGATACCGCTGGGCCAACATTGGTGCCGTCGAAGTAGTTTTCGCTCCGCAACTGACCATAAACGGCGAAAGAGCCGGGGAGCTGGTGGCAAATGCGTAGGCGATTTTCCACATCGGTCCGGCAAACATTGGATCGACACACGTGCGAATAAGGGGCCGGGTCGATTCACTCGACAGATTACTGTTTTGATATGTGTAACTCCCAACGGTGGTGTCCGGATAAGTCACACTGGTCAATTCGGCATGAGCGTTTCCGAAAATGGAATATAACGAATAGCCATAGTAAACCGTTTGGACTCGAACGCCCCCGTTTTCGGGCGAAGCCGACCACCATTCTACCCGAGAAATGACGACTTCGTTTGTAAGTGCTATAGGGCCACGGGTGTAGAAGATTTTGAGTTGCCGATGGGCGGGTTCCTCTATGGTCATGCTGCGATCCGCCGGGTACGAGATTATTTGCTTTTGACCGTAGGGATCGATGATCTCGCTGAGTTGATAATCGAAGTGAGCGCCGTTCCAAGTGGCAGTGAAGTGGATTTTCCCGCCGTCGGGTAGTTTCAGGAAACAATCGGTTATACTGAAACCTGCGCCACTTTTTAGCTGCTGGAATCGATCACTTACGCCACGCGGCCCGCGGAAGTAGGGATCGACTGGACTCGGACTTGGCGAAGGGGCTGGTCCAAACTGAACACGGCGCCCATCGGGATAATTGACCCAGTAGCTGGTTGGAAATCCGTAGGAATCAAGCGTTTCACTGCTGTCGATACTCCACTGATACGAGTGCCGCCAGTTTCCGCCTGATCCCAACTCGCCAGTGAGTCCGGCGACATAGCGGCTGTTTAGAATGCGCGTAAATGTGAGGGGATACATTCCGACCGCACCGGGAACGACTAGATCAGTGATTGAGCGGGTCGCATTCGTCGTGTAAGGGTCATACGAACAACCTGTGGCAACGATGGGGCCGAAGCGACCGCAGGGCCCGGTTGGATTGTCGTTTCTAAAAGGTGTTTCAATCGGTCCGCCGGTGACCGTGCCCCCAGAGCCATCACCGGGAACATCGACAATCTGATTCTCTTCCGGATTTTCGTTGTTGATGACCCAAAATTGGATGCCGATCTCGTGAGTGCCGTCATGGAGGGCAACCTGATACAAGCCGGGCTCATGGCCCGCCTGGAATGTGAAGGCGATGTTTCCGTTCTCGTCAGCAACAAGGCCGTCATCCGCATCGAAGACTTGGCCGCCCTCAAGGGCCGAGACGTGAAACGTCCGGCCGGCTCGGTTGGCACCTAGACTCATCGTGACCTCAACCTGTTGATCCGGTTGAAGACCCGGCAGCTTGTCGGTCTTGCCATCTGTCGCCTCCGAAGTGACCGCCGCACCGTCCTCGTTGCCAGGCTCGTAGTTGATAATCGCGATTCCGTCGAACTCCTTCTGAGCGTCGGGTGAAGTCGGCGGATCCGCCAATTCGACGTTGTCCGGATCATCTGGATCGCCCTCGTCGGCCCGGAGGCGCGAATGGTCGAGGAGATAAAGGCCTGTTGCGAGCGCTGCGGTGGCTAGGAATATTAATAATCTTTTCATCTATTACTCCTTTCGGTTCATGAAGGCCGAGGATAGGCAGACTGGCAAAAGTTGTCTGTCGGGGAGGACCCCTGAATTTTATGCTGCTTTTTTTGAGATCACTTCCCTACAAATCCCGGATAGTAGTAGTGAAGACATGATATCGGCGCGCAAAGAGAGACATCCGGGGCCACCGTCCCTCGGCAACAATGTGAGAAATTCCCGACAAGCGGACCTGACAGCGTCCCCGACAAAGATCAAAGTGCTCATCGTCCACGGCGAAGAGCTAATTCGGTTCGGGTTACGTCGCCTTATCGATACGAGCGAACGATTTGCGACCTGCGCTGACACAGATGACGCCCCAACAGCGCGCGAGCTTTTCGCCCAGCATCAACCAAAACTTGTCGTGCTGGGCCTGATCCTGCGCCGTGGCGGCGGTATTCAGTTGACCAAAGACTTCCGCAAACTCGACGCAACGGCCGCAACCCTCATCCTGTCCGCAGGTGAGGATCCATTGTCGATCCAGCGCGCTGTCCGGGCCGGGGCTCGTGGGTACTTAACGACAGGCGACGGCATCGCGGAAGTTGTGAGAGCCCTCGATGAAATTTCGGCCGGCCATTCTTGTGTGGGCGCCACCGTCTTGCCGTGGCTATTGCAGAATTTCGCAACGAGCAAAATTCGCGGCGGTGATTCCGAATTGCATATTCTGAGCGACCGGGAACTGGAGATCTTTGCTCTGATTGGCCGCGGATTTGGCGTTTCGCAATTGGCCAGGGAATTATCCGTGAGCGTCAAAACAATCGATACCCATCAAGTGCGGATGAAGGAAAAGTTGCAGTTGCACAGCACGGCCCAATTGCGGCAAAAAGCCGCCCGCTGGATGCTCGATTCTGCCCGGAAAGGTTTACGTCGAGCCTAAGCGCTGCGGGCAGCGTCGATTCGGGTCCGAGTAAACTGTAGAAGCGGTCTGTTTATCGCGCCGTCAACTCGCTACGGCGGACGGCCGTCGCATTATTTGCTAAGAGAATTCGACGGACGGTCGGAGACCGCCGCTACAATAAAATGCCGACTTGCGGACGGACTTAAGGCTTAGGCGAGGCTTCAGGAGCAGCGGCCGGTGAAGCCTCAGCTTTTTCCTTCTTCACTTTCTTCACCTTTTTCTCGCCGCTTGTCATCGCGCCGATCTTTACCGTCTTGGCCTCGAGACTGTTGTCAGCGGCCTTCCAATAAGCACCGCTCACCTCTTCGTTTTGGACAATATCGTTTATCGTCGCCGCCGCCGCGCCTTTGGTGATCGCGGTCTTGTCTGTGACTTTGAAGACGCGCGTGGCCTTTTTCCCCGTGATAGTAAACGTCTTCCCGCTCTGATCGACGGCCGAGACCATCCCGTGGAAAGGAATGGGTCTTGGCGCTTTAGTCGCCGCCGCTGCCGGCGAGGCCGACGCGGCAGGCGCGGCTGAAGAGGCAGCGTCCGATTTTTTCTTGCCCGCAGCCGATAAACTGAGTGGCGCGAACGCTAGAGCCGCAACGCAGGCCACCGCGATGAGTTGTGATTGATGTTTCATAATTTTTGGTTTGTTAGTTTTGGGATCGACACCGACCCCAAATGCATAGACGAGGCCAAGCGTGTTTCCCTTCAATAGGGTCTAGCGAGTCCGGCCGCCGAAGGCAATCGCTTTTCCCTTGATGCAAAATCCAACTCTCGTGATAATTTCGCCTCTTCCGGAGGGGGTATAGCTCAGTTGGTAGAGCGTCTCGTTCGCAATGAGAAGGTCAGGGGTTCGAATCCCCTTACCTCCACCAATTTCGCCGCAGCGAATTCACAGCCCGAGCAACCCGCGGATGTACTTGGGCGGCGGGCTACCGAAACTGAGGACGCTGTCGTGATAATCCTTCACTTTGAAGTTCTCCTGCGCTTTTTTCATGGCGAGAGCCCGGAGCTCGAGCATCTCGCTTACGCCGACGAAATAGGTCGAGAGCTGCGCCGAGGTGAGCCGGGCGCGTTTCCATTTGGCTACGGCTTCGCCTTCCTGCTGGTAGCCTTCCTTCATCATCAGATCCATCGCCTCTTTCTCAGTCATTTTTCCGGCGTGAATGCTTTGATCGAGAATCGCGTTGCAGATTACGCGTAATCGCATCTTCAACTGCTGCATCTTGACTTCCGGACCGCCGTACCCCTGTTCCGCCATCAACTGCTCGCAATACACGGCCCAGCCTTCGACGAAAGTTCCGCTCTGGAAAATCGCTCGCACCAATGTTGGCGCGCGAAACTCGTTTGCGTGCGCGAGTTGCAGATAATGACCCGGCATTGCTTCATGCACGGTCAGGTCCCGCACCATGAAGTTGTTGTATTCGCGGTAGGATGATTCCCGCCGTTCTTTGGGCCAATCCTTCGGCGGGGGGGACACTGCGAAAAACGTCTTCCCGTTTTTCTCAAGCGGACCGGATGAATCGCAGTAGGCAACCGCAACGCCACGCTTGAACTCGGGCATAACGATCACGTCCAGCGGCGTCTCCGGCACGGTGACGAAGTTGTGCGATTTCACGAAACCGGTCGCTTCGCGCACAATCTTCTGGGCGTAACCGACGATCGTGTTGTCGTCCGGATGTTTCTCGGCCAGCTTGTCGAGCACCGCGGTCGTGACTTTCTTTTTGTCTTTTAACGCCGCTTTGCTGGCCTT
Organism: uncultured Verrucomicrobiae bacterium; assembly: GCA_963815455.1. Lineage (GTDB taxonomy): Bacteria > Verrucomicrobiota > Verrucomicrobiia > Chthoniobacterales > UBA10450 > JBDTZF01. The sequence continues at coordinate 9,472 of CAWFGO010000007.1, read as the reverse complement.
CGGGAAATATTTTTTGTACAGCGGCAGGGCGGTCTCGTAGATGGCGGTTTGAGTTTGCTCCAAATCCGCCCGCGCCCGTTTCATGATTTCTTCCATCGACAAGTCGGACGCGAGAGTAAACCGCAGCTTTTTTCGATACTTCTCCTCTCCCAGCCGGAAATCGCCGTCGGAGCGCGGCAGAAGATCGGTCTCCAGCCATTTCTTGTAATCTTCCAGCGCGGCCGCGGTTGTTTCCTGCAACGGCTCGAGTTCCTTTTTCAGTTCCGGCGCGCGGACGAGCAGCGGATCGAGACCGACACGGACGAGATTGATCGCGCCCTGGGCTTGTTCGATGGCCGTCTCGGTATGAATGCGCGGCGGATGCTGCAGATTTTCCTTGGCTTGCTCGATTACGTGCGGAATCGCTTCCATTCGTTTGCGCAGATTCGGGATCCGCTTTTCGGGCGCATCGTAATCGCGGGCGATAATAAGATAGAGGCTGTTGGCCAGACTCTGGTTGTAGACGAGCGGGTTCCAGATCGGTTCTCTCAGCTCTTCCAACGCGAAGATTTCGCTGTCGATGTTGTCGCGCAGAATTTGCACGTCCACCTGATTTGCGCCGGTCAGCTGCGAAGGATCGTCAAATTTCTTGAGCGCCTCGCGAAATTGTTTCGCGCCGACCAGCAACCGATCGCGCGTTTGCGGGGAATAATCGGTCAGGAGACCGTCAAAACGATGGTCGCCCAGTTCCGTGGCGTATTCGGGATGCGACGCCAGAAAACCTTCGACGTAATCCTTGGCGATCTTTTCAAATTCGTCATCCTTCGGGTTCGCCTGCGCGAAGATCGACAACGACAGAGACACCACGACTGCGATACTCCTCTTCATTTCTTAATATTAGGTTGGTGCACCGCCGGAAAGAACCGGCTCGGTAGCCTTTTCGTCGGGCGTCAGCTCCTGTGATTGCAGATAAGTGCGTCCCTTGTAGAAGCATGCAACGAGGACAAAGACGCACGCGGTGACGAACATCAGGGCGGCGAAGAAGAGATGGTCTACTGGTAATCACTCATCTTCGTGGTGCCGTCGGGATTCAGGATAAAAAAGTTAACCGATGCCGTGATCTTGTTCCCCGACGCTACCGCGAACAACCAAAGAGCCATGACTGCGCTCTTCATTTTGTTCGGCGCTTGGGTGTAGGAAAACTCGAGGCCGGTAATTGAGACCATTGCTTCACCCATGGTCAGAATGACGTAGGCAAGGAATTGCCACCACACCGTAGGTTTCCCGCCCGCATCGATCAGTTGCTGGATATAGGCGATAACAAGGAAGCTGCCTCCGGTGAGAAACAGACCAATACCGATTTTGCGCAACGGAGTGAGCGGGAAGAAGCTGCTAATCGCCGGATAAATCACATAAGTCACGAGAGGGATAAACAGCAGAATCATGATTGGATTCGCTGTCTGCACTTGCTCGGGCAGGAGGTTCATCCCAAAAAAATGCAGATCCATTTTTCGACACTGCAACGTCCAGGCTCCACCGCTGCTCTGGTCCCAAAGCGACCAGAACACCGCCACGAAAACGTAAATGATCAACAATCGGCCAAGAACGCCAATGCCGTACTCATGCTTGTCACTTACGAAATGATTCCCGATCGAGCGGCATCGTACCGGTCCCGTCCAGCCGGGGCAGCGCGAGCCCGCGACCGATCATCAATAGAAACGGAACAACGAAAATGAGCCCAAGCACGCCAAGACCTTCGACGAAGAACTGCCGGACAAAACGGGTGCCGCCTGGAGGGATATGCACGAATTTCTTGCGACCGAGCCAAAAGAAGATTGTCGCAATCACCATGGCGATACCGGGCAAACCAAACGCGTAGCGCGGTCCCCATCGCGGATCATTCAACAGGAGTGGGCAAAGAATTGTGGAAAGAAACGAGCCGGCGTTGATCGAGAAATAAAACCAGCCGAAAACTTTCGAGAGCAGATGCTTATTGGATTCACCGAACTGATCGCCCACGTTCGCAGAGACGCACGGCTTGATGCCGCCAGAACCCAGCGAGATCAGGCCAAGGCCAATCAACAATCCAAGCCGTGTATCATTTAAGGCCAAAGCGAAATGGCCAAGGCAGTAAACAATCGAAAGCCAGAAAATCGTTGATACTTGCCCAGAAAGTTTCCGCGAGAATCGCGCCGAGGATTGGCAGCGCGTAGACAGCCGTTACGAAGTTATGAAAATTGCCGCGCGCCTCCGCGTCACTCATGTGATCGGGCGCTCCATTTTCGTGACGAGATATTGCGTTATGAAATGATCCGGATCGAGTGCATCCCAGAATGAAGCGCTCGGCCGCTTCGTTGCCGATGATGAACGGGACGCCCGGCGGCATCGTCGCGATGTTGGGCGGCGATGTCGCGTATTTGTGTTTGGCCATTACGACTTTCTTTGACTAACGAGACTTCGCGGGGAAAAATTCAGCCGGCGTTGGTGTCGGCGACGCCGGTTGGGCCGCAGGCGCAGGCGATGTCGATGTTTCGGTGACCGCCTCCGCGCTTTCTTCATGCCCGTCGCAGGATCGACATGCTCCTTTTGCACCTCGGGCATTTCGCCCAGGTGATGTTGTTCGCAGGAACAAATGAAATCAGGGCCGCGCCGCCCAGAATCGCGGCGCACTTTCCAATCGAAATCGCATAACGCGCAGCGACACTAATCGCCCTTCGGCGTGATGCGCAAGGTGAAAGCGACCGATTTTTACCCGTCAACGCCAGGGCTCCTCACCGGCGTAAAGGCGCTGATCTTTTCGATCGGCTTTTCGAACCTGCGGTGGCGGACGCGCCGGTACGCGATTTGATGAGCGAGATATCGGAACTGCTGACGGTCCCGTTTTCGTTTACATCCTGGCGAGCATTGGCGCTGGTCACGGCCATGCCGGATTGCGCCTTGGTCTGCGCGATATCGGAGGCGTTCACCGAATTGTTTCCATTCGTGTCGCCCAGAAGGACGTGGAAGGTCAATGTTAGGTCGGGCAGAACATTGGCAGCATTGTCGGTTACGTTTTGCAACGTCAGGGTAATGGGTTGCGCGTCAGCGACGCCGGAAAGTTCCACGGTCATGGTAGTTCCCGAAAACGTGGGGCTTCCCATCACGCTACCGGTGCCGTCGGTCACACTGGCGTCGCCGCTCACCACACTGTGAGAAAATCCAAAAACAATCGTGTGATTGCCGCCGGCGCCGCCGCTGCGGCATTCCACCCCGGGCGTGCCGGTAATGGGAAGATTGATGTCGAAAGTTCCAGCCGAGCCGTGTGTTTTTCGCGACACAGCGGCGGTAAGCTGCGTAGGCCCGACCCTGGCCAGGTAAGCGGCAGCACTGCCATCCGTGAAGTAGGCGGTAAAACCCATCGCGTTGGCATCCACCGCGCCGGGTTGATAGCCAATGTTTTGGATCACTTTTCCGTCGAACATTTGTCCCTTGAGGACAAGCGGGTAAACCTGGCCAGCCACCCAGGCAAAAAGACCGACGTACTGAAAACTCTGATTGAATCCTTCGAAGACCACCATCGCCTCCGAGATTGCGGCTCGCTGGAGAAAACCGAACGTATCGCCAGTCATGCTTCCAGGGATAGGCGCGCCTTGCTGGACGATCGCCTGGAGTGTGTCGGTCGTCAGATCGAGAATGAAGATCGTGCTCAGAAAATTGTCGGCGCTTCCGGCCACCGCGGCCAGATCGCCGTCCACATCAGTCAACGTGCCGGAGCGATAAATCCTGCCGGGTGCGAACTGCTGGCCATTCAAAAATAATAGGGACCGGTTTCGTCGTGCCCTCGGAGTGACCGCGGTAGATGCCGTTGTCGGAGCGAAAAATCACGCCGGTATTTCCGTGAAAGAAGACCTCGTTCATGTTGCCGTAGGGATGCCCAAAGCCGAGCCCTTCCACGGCGGCCCGGATTACTCCGTCGGAAAACTTCCTGGTGTAAACGCCGGTGAAAGCCTGGCCATTGGCGATGAAGGCGGCATAATCCCGAGCTATGGCGACTGCGCCAAAGCTAGTATAAGTGGTGCCGACTCCGGAAGGCGTCGGACTCGGGCGCGGCGGCACCGAATCGCCCAGGTGGGCCACGTTGGAGTACGAGGTCTCAGTGATAAGACCAATGGCAGTGGGAGGATTGGAGTCCTCTCCATACGGCCAGATGACCGCATTCGCCCCGCTTTCGGCGGCACCGGCAGGGCCGAAATCCTGCACAGGCGGAAAAAGTGATGGCAGCCCATCGGCCCAAAACGGGCTCGATGGCGGAGTTGGCGGTCTCAGATTCGGATCGGACAAATTGGCGCCGACAACCGGGGCGGTAGCGTCCGGCGCTGGCCCACCGTTGAAAAAATAATCCGAGATCTCATCTGATCGGCCGATGGGATAGGCGCGGCGTCCGTTGTGAACGACAATGTCGATGCCGATTCCAACAAAGCGGGCGATGTCGCTTGCTACCGAAACGTTCCAGACCGGTTGCAGATCCTCCAGCGGGACCGTTGGATTACCGCCTGTATCGATCGCCGCATGATCATTATAGGTGAAGAGGTTATCTGGTATGTCGACGGGATCGGCGGGGGGGACGGGCCGCTGGAGTATTCGACGAATAATCTCAAAGTTGTCCTCGTGAACGTCCTGGGCGGGACCGGGTGACGTGACGCTCATCGACCCAAGCGCAGCAAGGAAAAAAACAAGCGATCTTTTATTGATCGCGGAGGTGAATGCGGAGTAACGAGCTAAGGGTTCAATCGATATCGTGTTCATGGATTATCCTTTCGTTGGCGGACGCCTTGCGACCGCGGTTCCGGCCAGAGAGTCAGGTCCTGCGTTAAACAGACAGAGGGCCTCAACGCCCTGACGCACGGTCGATTCTGGTCAGGACGCCGAGGCCGGGTCAAGAAACTTCCGGAGAAATCAAGACGCGATTCAGCATTGTCCCAGACCAGATGCCGGTTCGATCACGATTAGAGCACGAGCCCGATTCGGAGCGGATGGCTTGGACAGTTCTGTGTTGCATATGCGACATGAAACTGTCCAGACGACGGCATGGTCTCTACAGCGGCTACCCGTTGGATTGGGACCAGACTCCCCGTTTGCGATTGCGAGCTACCTGCGAAGCGAGGCCGCTTTTTTTGACCGGTTTTTCGTGGACGTCATGATGCCGGAACCGGAACGCGATTTGACCAGTGCGATATCGGAACTGCTGATGGTGCCGCTTGTGTTTACATCCTCGCGAGCATTGGCGCCGGTCACGACTACCCCGGATTGCGCCTTGGTCTGCGCGACATCCGAAGAGTTCACCAAACCATTCCCGCTGGTGTCGCCCAGTAGAAGCTGAAACGTCAGTGCAATATCCGGCAGAACCTGGGCGGAACTATCGGTAACATTCGACAATGTCAGGGTAATGGTTTGCCCGTCGGTCACGCCGGTAAGTTCAACCGTCATGGTATTCCCCGAAAAACTTGGGCTTCCCATTACGCTTCCGACGCCCGCGGTCACGCTGGCATCGCCGCTGATAACAGTGTGTGACAAACCGACGACGATGGTGTGGTTGCCGCCGGCGCCGCCTGTCCGGCATTCTACTCCGGGCGAGCCGGTCAGCGGAAGGTTGATGTCGAATGTACCGGTCGCGCCGTGCGTTTTTCGAGAGACGGCGCCGACGAACTGCGTAACACCAATCCGCGCCACATAAGTCGCGGCAGTTCCGTCCGTAAAGTAAGCGGTAAAAGCCATTACGCTGGCATCCACCGCGGCCGACTGGAAGCCGAGCGTCTGAACCGTCTTTCCATCGAGAGTTTGTCCCGGCCGAATGATGGGCAACACGGTGCCGTTCACCCATGCAAACAGCCCCGCGTACTGAAAACTCTGGTTGAAACCTTCGAACACGACCATTGTCGGTGAGATCCCAGCCCGTTGCAGAAAACCGAAGGTTTCACCCGTCCCGCTTCCCGGAATGGGTGCGCCCTGTTGCAGAATATCCTGCAGAGTGTTGGTCGTCAGATTCAGAATGAAGAGAGTGCTAAGGAAGTTGTCCGCACTTCCGGCCACGGCGGCGAAATCGCCATCTACGTCGGTCAAAGTTCCGGACCGATAAATTCTTCCCGGCGCGAATTCCTGACCGTTCAGGATAATCGGGACTGCCGCGGTCGCGCCCTCTGTGTTTCCGCGATAGATGCCGGTATCGGAGCGGAAAATCACGCCGGTATCTCCGTGAAAGAAGACCTCGTTCATGTTGCCATACGCGTTTCCCAAGCCCAGCCCTTCGGCCACAGTTCGCACGATTCCGTCTGATAACTTTTTCGTATAGACCCCGCTAAAGGCCTGACCATTGGCAATAAAGCCGGCGTAATTCTGAGCGGCAGCGACCGTTCCAAAACTCGTAAAAGTCGTTCCGACTCCAGAAGGTGTCGGGCTCGGTCGCGGCGGCACAGAGTCGCCCAATTGCGCGGCATTGAAATAGGAAGTATCGGTGGCGACGCCGATTGCAGTGGGTGGATTGGGACCGAGGCCGTAGGGCCAGACGATAACAGTGCCGTTGCCATTCCCGACGCCACCAGGGGTGGATGGAATCAGGCCAGGGGACGCCAGTGGAGACGGGCTAAAACCAAAAACTGATACGTCCAGGTCATTGTAGTTATTCGGCGGCCGCAAAGAAACGTCGGTCAGGTTGGAACCGACAACGGCCGCGACCGGAGACGCGGGAGGACCCCCCTTACTGTTGCTCTCAAGGTCCTTCGAACTCACGATCGAGTAACCAACACGACCGCCGCTAAACGTAAGTTTTGGTGCGATCAGCACGTCGTCCAACAGTATCGTTCTTTTGCGCACGTGAACCGGCGCACCGAGATCGGTGATAGGGATGGTAGGATTGCCGCCCGTGTCGATGGCGGTGTGCCCGTTCCAAGTAAGCATCTCCACAGGCGCATCAAACCCTTGGGAGAAACGTGCCAGCACTCTTTCAGTGATTTCAACATAAGGAGGATTTTCAGGGACGCTCAGCACCGTCAGCCGGACGATCCCCGCTGCGTAGTCGTAGCTGACGTCGAACTGCCAGCCTTGACTGAAGCCGTTCAGGGTGACCGCGTCGAAGGCGCCGGTGAGTTGCCCGGTTGCCTCCAGAATGTCTAGAGTCTGGCCGACTTGGAAATTGCAGTTGTAGCAGGACAACGCCAGTTCTCCACCTAGCAGGCTGACATCGCCGTCGATCGTCAGGTGATCGACGTTGGCGACATCCTGCAAGTCGACCTCCAAAACGGCGTCACTGGCATGCGTGTAAGCGCCGTCGATCATCAGCGTGCCGAGATTGCCTTGGATCGACAGCCCGCCGGGCAAGAGCCCGGGCGCGACAAAGCCGTGATTGATAATGTTACCTTGACCGGTGACAACAAGCGTGCCGGTGCCGTCGATAATGCCGCGGTTCTCCGTCTGGTTGGGCACCTCCAGCACGGCATTGTGAAGGGAGATGGTGCCCCGCTGGGTCAAAGTCTGAAAGAACTTCAGCGTCCCGGCATCGATGAAAATCTCAGCGCCGGAGTCGTTGATGGCATCGGCACGAATGTTCGTTGTCTGGTCGCCCTGCTTGTAAACGTTGTCGAAGTTGTGGAACGTTGCGGTACCATCCGCGTTCATGTTCAGATCGGCCGGCATGGTGAAAATGCCCCGGTTGTCGAACACAGTGCCCGCAATCAGGGACAAGTCCGCCCCGTACCAGGCCATGAAACCACTGTTGGTGAAATGGCCGTCGATCGCGTGCGACACCGAGATCCCGCTGACGTACAGTCGGGCCTCGTTAGTCCAGTCGCCCTGAAGGGTCCCGCCCTCCCATCCTGTTGCTTCGGTCCCGGTCATGTGGGCATCTACGCCTTGGAAAATGCCGTTTTCGAGGACAAGAGGAACGCTACCGGACAGGCCTGTGAGTAAATATCGTCCTTGAAAGGTCGCGTCGTGGTTTACTACCGCAGACGATGAGAAGCCATCGGTCTCAAAGGTTGTCCCGTCTTGGAAGGTGGCCGGGCCATTGAAAACTAGCGTATTCGGCTGGTCAACGGGACTCTCGGCGACCTGGATTCTGCCGGTCCCAGTATTTACGAAATTGATGTCGCCAAAGAAGACTTCGGAGGTCACATTCGGGTATGTTTTCTGGAGAAGCAGGTTGTTGGTGAAGGTTGGGAGGGAACCCTGGTGGTTCCAGCCAAACACTGCCCCACTGGACATTTGAAGCGCGAACGCGCTGTCGTTGGTAATCTGAGAATCGCCGCCCACTACCATAAATCCGCCGGTTAATGGGCCATTGCACACGATGGAATTGTCGTTAGTGAATGTCACGCCGCCCGGCACGCCCGCTCCCCAACCCAGCCCGCCGCCGCCGTCCTGGGCAGCGATGACGCCTTGATTGGTCCAATCCCCTGCAAAACCGCCGCCAGCCCAGAGGAGGCCTCCCCCGGTGAGCTTCGCACCGTTCCCGGTGTAGGTACCACTCCTGAGTTCGAGATTTGATGATGTGAATTCGCCATCGAAGGTCCCGCCGTTATTGATCTTGATTTGCCCGGCCCCGGTGAACTGGGTGCCGGCACCGAAGACCTTGAATAGGTTGTTCAGTGAAATCACGCCGGAATCGGCCCGGATTTCGCCGCTGTTGGTCAACTTCAGATAGATCGTGGTCGAGCCGGTTCCGCCGCTCTTACGAAAGGTGCCGTGGTTGATGAAAATCGGTTCGGTCGGCACGTTGAATCTGAGCAAATCATGATCGTCCAAGGAGGTCCATTCTCCGTCGTTGGTCACGACCACCCCATCGGCGAAAACGAGCCCGCTGTCGCGGTAGGTGACCGTGCCCATATTGTCAAAGTCCACATCAAAATTAGGAGTGTTATTGATGGGACTGAACAAGTTCGCCGAATCCGACGAAGGCAGGGGATTGGGGATCCCAGATTCGGAAAAATTGCCGCCGTGCCATTCATGGGATGTGGCCTGCGCGGACGGGGCCAGGGTTATTAATATGGCAACCAACACAAGTGCAAAGGGCCTCGGAACTGCCAGGGGTTTACTGGTCACCGAGCCGCTCCGGCAACCAGTCAGGGGTCGCGTGGCGCCGCGGAGCGAGGGAGTCTGAGAGAAGCAGTGGGCGGCAGAATGGTGATCCGCGCTCGAAACTAAACACGCGCGCTCGGGCTCCGGAATCGCAAGGGCTTTCATGCGCTCGACTCCTACAGCGAGTATGCGAATTTCCGCATCACATTGGATCCTTTCTGTTGCGGACCTGCCCGACCGCAGTTTCCCAGCCAGAGTGCCCGGTGCTGTTGGCTAGGCTATATTGGAAAGAGAGAGCCTGGCACTCTGGCGCAGACTATATTCTGACGAGGCTGCGCCGCAGGGTCAAGATGAAATCAAGCGCCGGAGCATCCACTGTTGAAACGATCGGCCACGGGACTACTATTTTGGCCGGTGGCAAGATCCGCAAAAAACAGCGCTTGGA
>CAWFGO010000006.1:0-23064 GCA_963815455.1 uncultured Verrucomicrobiae bacterium | reverse complement strand
ATGAGGGTTGTCAACCGTGGAACGGGTATTGTTTGTTTTTCTTTAGTTTTTTCCTTTCCCGGTTTTTCCAATCTTTAGTGGTTTGATCCGCAGGGTGCAGCTTCCCTCTGTCGTGTTGTCTCGCCGGGGCAACTCAACAACACCTATTCGAGCATCGCTTTTGTTGTGCGAGCCCATGATGTCGTGCCTGACTTTGGGAAGCCGCTTTGGGCGGAACGCGCCCCATCTAAGCGATGATCCCTTGGTTTCAAAGGACCAGCTCCAGCGCCGAGCAGCGTTCCACCCTGCGGCCAAATCAAACTTTGCTTGGAAGTTCCGTTTCGTAAAAGCTGAGGGTTAAATCTGTTTGTTAGGGTTTCACCTGGGATGTAGACAGGCTCCAGCCCAGTTCGGCGGCACTGGCCCGGCCGGTTCGCCAGCGCCAGATGTCTATGGCGAGTTGCCGGGCCAGGGCCACTGCGATTTTCTTTTTCAGCGAGGCGCCGTGCCTTAATTTCTCCAGATATTTCTGACGAGCATGCCAATTAGGCTGCCAGCGAAGAAGTCGCCAGACCGCCTCGACCAGGAGCGTGCGCAAATGTTTGTTGCCGTGCCGGTCGATGCTTCCAAAACGCTGGATCCCGGCTGAACTGTATTCGCTCGGGCAACACCCGGTGTAGCTCCCGACGGCTTTGCGTGCTGAAGCGTTGCCAGTCGCACACCTCCCCGTCCATCAGAGATACAGTTAGCGCCCCCAGTCCCTTCGGGATTTTTTTTTCCCTCACCCGCGCTTCAATCTGTTGGGTCAGCCGCTCTAATTCCGCTTTGGCAGCTCGGATCTGCCCCATGACCGGTTCAAGTTGGGCGCGCACAAATTCGCTGCACTCGCCCCGAGCCGTTTCCACTTCCGCGGTCCGCCCCACCCGGCCTCCAGGGTCTCATCTTCATACTCGATCCGCAGCGCACGCCCGTGATTCTCCAGCCGCCGCACTTGGCGTTTCCAAAACTCCCGCTGCCGCCCCAGCTCCGCCGTTGTTGCTCCGCCCGGCTCGGGATTCGGATTGGTCTTATTCCTCCTCTGCCCATCCAGGTAACGGCTCAATCGCACACACAACTCGCGCGCATCCATCCGGTCGTTCTTCCGCCGCCGCTCCAAATTTAATCGCATCGGGGTCGTCCCGACGCTCTTTGCTCCCGCTTGAGTTAATTGCTCGTGCAACGTGTACCCAAATCCGCAGCATTCCCACACCGCGTAGACCACATCGCCTACACCCACTTTTTGCTTCACCCACTCGAGCAACTGCTCGCGAGTATACTTCCGCGCCGGCCCAATCGTTCCCCGCCCACACTGGATCGCCACCACCATAAAACGCAGGTCCACGTCCAGCCCAAGCTTCCACACCCGCCTCACTGCCCCATTGCCAGGGGCGCTTGAATTGTTAAACTTCTCTCCGCCATGAAGGGTTGTTGTTGTTTTGTTTTTCATACAACGCGTGTGCCCGTTTTGCCCACGCTTTCAACCCTTCATGGCATCTAACGGCGGACCGTACGCTCCACTCTTGATATGACTTCCACACTTCAACTCCGAGCGCCGCGCCCCTCCTCCGCCGTCGCTCATCTTGTTCTCGTTAGATCTCGATGCGCCTTCCCAGATTTCGATACGTCATTCTGCTGGCGATTATTGTCGGTGCAGTTTTGCCGGTGCTTATCATGGTCGGACTTTGGCTGCACATTTTTAGCTTCGCTGGAGAGCGACTGTTCTACTTTTGGCCTAGTTCGGTCCTGCTGATGGCCATGGAGCCGGGTCACACGGCTCAGGTTTTCAGCGTGCTTGGCTTGAGCATTGCGATCGATGTTTTGCTGTATCTCGTTGTCCTTACAGTGTTCTGGAGCTTCTGGTGGATTTTCCATCGATGGCGCGCTTCGTTGCGTGATGGAACGACGATCTAACCAATCAGTCGAGCTAACCGCCACCCGCCTGGGCTCCGCGCGACAACATGACTACTGACCACCGACTACGGACCACGCTCGCTCTCGGCGGCGGTCGCTCAGCTTGTTCTCGTTAGATATTGAACCCCGCGGACTCGGGTAAACGCCCGTTTGTGGGAGGTCAGCCGACGTCCTTACCGTGCCGCTTTGGTTCGGCCCAAATAGAAGGCGATCGAAGCTGGGATCCCAATGAATACGACAAGAAAACCGATTACGAGCATATGTTCACATTTAGCACCAATCGTGCCTTTGTTACAACTGTGTTACAGTTGTGTGACGATCATGTAAACAAAAATCGTCGATTAAGTGAAGATTTTTCGGCCGCGTCCGAAAACGGCTGGCCCACCTCCGATAACGGATTCAACCCAACAACCTAGCCAACAAGGTAAGAGGAAACACGGGACCAGCTCCAAAGTGTTCGCTCCGCCACGATGATATCCCGCCTGAATAAAGTTCGTCACCGCGAGGACGCGCTCACCAGACACGCCAAACGCCCGAACCGGCGGGCAGGCGGTGCGCTACCCTGAACTACGGCAGCTTAGCGGCTGCCGGTTCGCGCGCCGGGCGTCGGGCTGGGCCGGGATTTTGTTTTCGTGCTTTTGCGTACGGTGATGGTGGCTTCGCCGGCCGCTTGTTCTTCAGAAGATTTCTTGCTGCCGCGCCAGATCAGACGCCACGGCTCCGCTTTTATGGTCTCGCTGAATTCCTTGATGTTCGCGCCGACCGGTTCGAGATCGCGCATCGTAATTTTTAATTTTTCCGACGAGTCCCGGAAGTTATCGAGCGTCACGGCGAGATTATTGTTGGCCGAGAGGTCGTTGCTGATTTTTTCTATGTTCCTGAGCGAGACCGAAAGCGGGCTGTCCGGCGCGGAAAGATCGACAAGGTGCTCGCCGAACTTCTTGAACTGAACCAGGGCAAGGTTGAGCTCGGAATTCTGCTCGGTGATACGGCTGAGATTTTGCGCCGTGGTCTCCAGCTCTTTCATGGTGGAGGTCGCTTCGGCCGCGACCGGCTTGATGATTTCGAGCATCTTGGACGCCGCTTCGCTAAAATCCGGGGTGCGTTCGCCGGCGAAAATCTCGCCGTCGTGGGCCTGCCCTGACGCCTCGGTGCCCTGGGTGAAGTCGATCGCCATTTCGCCGAGCAAGCCGAGCTGCATCAGGCGCGCGTAGGCATCGCGATAAACGATCCCGCTCTTGTCCACCTGGACGTCGATGCGTGCTTCATATTTCGGTTTGCCATCGGGCCGCGCCGGCGTCGCGCCTGCCTCCGGTTTACGATAAACAGCGGCGGCTTCCTGCGCCCGCTGCTCTTCTTCACGCGACACGGGCGAGAACAATTTTGAAACCTGGCCGATCTTTCGTCCGGCCAGCATGACCGGCGCCCCCAGTTTAATTCCGGCGGCGTTATCGACGTAAATTCGATAGGTCACCAGCGGGCGGAAAAGCCCGGGCGCGCCGAGAAGGATGAGCACAAACGCGAGCGCGGCCACGGTGCCGACCACGAGCAGTCCGGTCATTATTTCATTTCGTCGTAATTGCATCTTGGCTGCCTTCCAGAATGGGACCTTCGGTGCTGCCGCTCAAGAACTGAGCGACGACCGGGTTTTGCGATTGTTTGAATTTCTCGGGCTCGGCATCTTCAATGATTTTTCCCTGGTATAACATAGCCATTCGCGTGCCGATGCGAAAGGCGCTGCCCATGTCGTGGGTCACTATAATCGAAGTCACTTTCGATTTCTCGGTGAGACTGATTATTAATTCGTCGATGACCGCGGTGATCACGGGGTCGAGCCCGGCGGATGGTTCGTCGAACAGGATCAGTTCCGGCTCGAGAACGAGAGCGCGGGCCAGGCTCACGCGTTTCCGCATACCGCCGCTTAACTCCGAGGGCATTTGTTCTCGCGCTTCCAGCATGCCGACGAGCTCGAGTTTGTGATCGACAATTTCATCAATTTCTTTGCGCGATTTATCGGTCAATTCCTCGAGCGGTAAAGCGACGTTTTCCCGCACGTTGCGCGAGCTCAATAGCGCGGAGTATTGATAAACCATTCCGATGTTCTGACGGACCTGTTGCAACTTTCGCCGGCGCAGCCGGGTGACTTCGAATTGTTTAAAGAACACCGAGCCTGCGTCGGGTTGAAGAATTCCCAGAATAAGCCGCAGAATGGTGCTTTTGCCGCTGCCGCTTTGGCCCATTACGACCAGCCGATCGCATGAGTTCACATCGAGCGACATGTCGTCGAGCACTTTCTTTTCCTCGAACTGCTTGGTCACATCGCGCAGCTCAACCACGTGGGAATTGGTCGCGTTCACAATGGGAAGAAGACGATGTAAACAATGTTATAGAGCGTATCGAAACCGATCACCGTGGTGATGGCGGTAACCACGCTCGATGTAGTCGCCGTGCCGACACCGGCGGCACCGCCTTTCACGGTTAGCCCCCGGTAACACGCAATTCCAGCGATCAAGAAACCGAAAATGAAGCTCTTGAGGATGCCGGTGATGATATCGCGAATGAGCAATGCATCGGTCACCAGATCGATAAAATAAGGGAAAGCCATGCTAAAGTAAGCCCGACAAACCAGACTGCTGCCGGCAATCGCGGCCACGTTCGCCACCGTGGAAAGACACGGCATCAGGAGAAACAGCGCCAGCATACGAGGCGCAACCAAAAATCGCAGCGGACCGATTCCCATTGCTTCGATCGCTTCCACTTCCTCGGATACCTGCATTGTGCCCAGCTCGGCCGTGAAAGCCGCGCCGATCCGGGCCGCCAGCATGATTCCCGTGATCAATGGGCCGAGCTCGCGGGTAAACGCGATTGAAACCAGGCCAGGAACCAGCCGCTCCGTGCCAAAACGCTGCAATTGATAGCCGGTGAGCAGGGCCATGGTCAGGCCGAGCAAAAATGAAACCAGGCCCACCAACGGGACCGAATCGACCCCGGCCCGTTCGGTATGCCGGAAAAAACTGGACGCGCGAAATGGGACGCGGCCGTTGCGAATACGCTCGAACGTTTCGGCAAGCGTCTGAATGACGAACCAAAAGATGCTCCCAACTTCTATGAAAAAGTTGTCGCCAAACCGGCCAAATTCGCGGACAAAAACAAGCGGATTCGCCGAGAGCGCGTTCTCGGATTCGGATTTGTCATTGTCGATGCCGGGCATGTTCAGGGGAAGGTGGCCCAGTAATCAGGCTGGAAAAGCAGAAAATTGAATGCTCGACGCTCCTTTCACGAAAGCTTTCGACACGGCCGACCGGGCAAGGTTAGATTCGCGTCCATGAATTCCGCGATGGCGCTCGTGGCGATGGCAGCACTGGCGCTGGCCTCCCGCGCAGAAAGCGCCGGGGAAAAACCGGAGGCGCCGGAGAAAAACATGAAATTGGATAAGGCAAAATTCGGCATAGCCGTCCACGGCGGGGCGGGGACGATCGACCGCACCAAAATGACGCCCGAACGCGAGCGCGAATATCGAGCGGGGCTCGAGCGAGCGCTCACTGCCGGTTACGAAATTCTCAAGCGTGGCGGATCGAGCCTTGACGCAACCGAAGCCGCCGTCCGCGTTCTCGAAGACGATCCCCATTTCAACGCCGCGCGCGGCTCGGTGTTTACGAATGCGGGGACGAATGAAATGGACGCGGCAATCATGGACGGCAAGAGTTTAAAAGCCGGCGCGGTAGCGAACTTGCGCCATATCAAAAGTCCAATCAGTCTCGCCCGCTTGCTCATGGACAAGGCGAAACATGCATCAAAGTCTCCGCGGGTCGGTCCGGTTTTGATGGCTGGAGAAGGCGCGGAAGTGTTCGCGAAACAGAACGGTGTCGAGCTTCTGCCCGATCAAAAATATTTTTACACTGAAGAACGCTGGCAGGCATTACAGAAGATCAAGACCGCCGAGGAGAGCGGCGCGGCGGGCAAGAGTTATATTATCACAGATGAAGATCGACACGGAACGGTCGGCGCGGTGGCGCTGGATAAAGACGGCAATCTTGCCGCAGCGACTTCCACCGGCGGCACCACTAACAAAAGAGCGGGCCGCATCGGCGATTCACCTGTGATCGGCGCCGGGACGTACGCGAACAATGTGGCTTGCGCCGTCTCGGCGACCGGCGACGGCGAGTATTTCATCCGTGCCACCGTCGCGCGAGACGTTGCCGCCCTGATGGAATATCGCGGAATGAAATTACAAGAAGCGGCGCAAACGGTGCTGGACAAGGTCGCCAAGCTGGGCGGCGAAGGCGGATTGATTGCGATTGACCGGGCCGGCAACATCGCGCTGCCTTTCAATACCTCCGGCATGTACCGCGCCTATGTCGATCCAGAGGGCAAGTTTGTCGTGGAAATTTACAAATAGATGTAGAAGCGGCTGTATCCGCCGCAATTTGGGGAGTTGCGCGTCGGGACACGCGCCTCTACAACTCGCACATGCTGTCGCCCTTTTCTGTTGTGATCCCCTGCTTCAACGAAGCGGGCCGCCTCGGCGAGACGCTACGGAAAACGCTCGATTATCTTTTCGCTAATGCGCCGGAGAGCGAGTTGATCGTCGTAAACGATGGATCGACCGATGCAACATCGACAGTGGCAAAGGCAGCGCTTTCCGGAACGAAAATCGAGAATCGATTGCTGGAAAATTTTCCAAATCGTGGCAAAGGCGCCGCGGTGCGCAAGGGACTGCTCGCCGCTCGAAAGCCAATCGGTTTATTTTTCGATGCCGATCTTTCCACGCCGCTGGAAGAAATTCCGAAAGTGATCGGACCGATCGCGAACGGCGATGTCGATCTTGCCTTCGGCTCGCGCGCGCTCGATCGCAGTCTGATCGGAGTTCATCAATCGTGGCGGCGCGAACAAGGCGGCCGCGTTTTCAATTTGGTCGTCCGACTCGCCACCGGCCTGCCGTTTTGGGACACCCAATGCGGGTTCAAAGCATTTCGGCTCGATGTTTGCCGCCCGATTTTGGAAGCGGCACGCATCGACGGTTTTGCTTTCGACGTGGAGCTGATCTATCTGGCGCATCGGGCCGGCCTGCGTTTGCGCGAAATTCCAGTGCGCTGGAACCATGAGGAAGGCAGCAAGGTGCGATTTCTGCGCGATAGCCTGTCGATGCTGAAAGAGATTGTTCGATTGCGGCTGCGCTAAACCAATCTGTCATTCCGAGCGGAGCGAAGAATCCCGCGATGTTACCCCAAGCTAATGGAACGGGATCCCTCGACTGCGCTCGGGATGACGGATTCGATCTCATCGCTTCCGGGGCGCCGTAATCAACCCGACAAAAAATCCGGTGATCAAACCACAAACGTGCGCGGCGGTGCTGATTTGCGGGGTCGTTAGGTCAAACACGGTCTGGATTCCGATAATGAGCAGGATATTCAGCAATCGTTCTTTCGCCCGCGGCGCGTGACGATGTCGAAGAAGAAAACCGGCCCAGGCGCCGACTATCCCCATCACGCAGCCCGATGCGCCGACCACCTGAGCGGCACGAATGGCGCCGATCACGGTAAGTCCTACGACTCCCACGCTCGAGCCGATTCCGGAAATCAAATATGCAGCGGCGAACCGGAGGGAGCCGATGGTTCTTTCCAGTCCC
The DNA here is from genome assembly GCA_963815455.1 of uncultured Verrucomicrobiae bacterium. GTDB lineage: Bacteria > Verrucomicrobiota > Verrucomicrobiia > Chthoniobacterales > UBA10450 > JBDTZF01. The sequence continues at coordinate 15,506 of CAWFGO010000006.1, read as the reverse complement.
GGTCCCAGCACATAGAGGGCAAAGAGATTGAAGAGCAAATGCGCAACACCGGCGTGCAAGAAGAGCGAGGTAACGAGACGCCAGTACTGGCCCATCGCGACGACAGAGTACGGTTCGAGCGCACCGAGCCAATGCAAGTTCATTGCACTGTCAGAATTACCAAATCTAATTTCCACGAGAAACACGGCGGCATTCAAAAGAATAAGAATTCCCACCGCAGGAGCGCTTCGAAGGCTCCCATCCCGATTTTTCTGGACTAATCCGGGCCGAAGCGAAAACGCCGGGGCAGATCCGGCGCGTTGATTGGATTCAAGCGTGCGAAATAGTTCGCACTGCTGACGAAGCTCCACGCTGGGGTGAAAAAGTTGGAGCACGATGGTAAGCCGTCGCGCGTCCCGGTAACGATGCTGCGCGGCCAGCTCCGTTACTTTCCGCAAGCCGACGGCTGGAACAAACAGAAGCGCGAACCACACGCCGCCGCCAATAAATCCGGCCTGGTTACGAAAAAATATCCAGGCCAGCCCGGTGACGGCGAGGACGATGAGCGAAGCCACTCGCCACCCACGGTATGTTCTGCCAGGCCGCCAGGCGCGGGCCAGAACAAGCAGCGGCGAGATCACCGCAACGAAAAGAAAAATGTGATTCAGGTCCACTGCAAAAGAAGTTTGAGGTTCGATGTTTGATGTTTGATGTCAAACGCCGAAGATTGAATGAACTGTCGATCCTGAATTATGCGAATCACTGTCACTAATTATCTCGATGTTATTTCTTCGTGGTGCTTCTGGGCGGAGCCGGCCTGGGCGGAATTGAAAAAGCGATATGACGGGCGCGTTGAATTTCAGTGGAAGATCGCGCTGATGGACAAGACGGGTCTGCCGGCGACGCAAGAGCAACACGCGTGGTTTTATCGGCGCAGCGGGATCATCATGCGATCGCCGGTCATGCTGCGATCCGATTGGTGCGATCACACCGAATCGGAATTTCTCGCGCCGAATTGCGTAGCCGAAGCGGCCAGGGATCTCGGCGTCGCCGACGATCGCGTGCGACTCGCGATCTCTCGCGCCGGATTGCTCGAAGGCAAACGTTTCGGCGAATGGGAAATCGCAGCCGATATCGGAGCGAAAGCAGCCGGGCTCGACTCGAAGAAATTGCTCGAACGCGCCCGCTCGGCTGCGATCGAAAAACGGGTCCGGGCCGATACCGCCGATTTCCACGCGCTCAAGGTAACGCAGCGGCCGACGTTCGTGTTCGATACCGAGATAGGCGATCGCGCGGTTTTTTCCGGGATCGTAAAAGCAGCGCCGCTGATGGCGGCATTGGATTCGATGCTGGATGATGTCGAGATCTACACTGCATACGCTGCGCATTTCGGCGAGCCGCCGAAAGCGTAATTTCCCTGGGCAAATCGGGCGTCGCGAGAAGTCCCGAAAACGGAACGGCCGTATCCCAATTGCGCAACATCGACAGCGCATCGCCGTCGTGATGTGATTTCGTATATGCCTCGAAATGATTTGTTTACAGGATCGATGATTTCCGTGGCACGGCGACTGCATTAGGCGAGCGCATGAACGAAACAATTCCAATGAATAACGAATTCGAATCTACCTACGCGCTCGTGGTTCGATCCGAAGATGTGGGCCGCGGCCGGCTGGAAACGCTGGTTTATGTGCTGCTCATTCTCTGCGCCGTGTTGTCGATCTGGCAATTCGCGCAACAATCAGTCGGTCTCTCAACCGGCAAAGTGGTGGCGGGGCCGAGCGCGTTGATTCAGGCGCACCGAAGCTGAGCAACAACAGAATGCCGGATCAGGAAATCGGCGCGTCTAGAACATGAGCGCCTTGTTTCAAGACGTGCGTTACGCCGTGCGCATGCTGATTAAGCAACCGGCATTCGCGTTTATTTCCATTCTCACTCTGGCGCTCGGCATCGGCGCGAACACGGCCATCTTTAGCGTTATCAACGCGGTCCTGTTGCGGCCGCTTCCGTATCCGAACGCCGATCGGATCATGGTTCTGGCCGAATCCGCCGGTCCCGGGCAACAGTTTTCCGTCGCTCTTCCCAATTACCTCGATTGGAAAAGGGACAATACGGTTTTCGAACATCTCGCCGTCACCCGTCGCGAGTCGCGTAATCTCACTGGCATTCCCGGTCGCGAGGCCGAACGCATTTCTTCCGCCTACGTAAGCGACGATTTCTTCAAGGTGATGGGTCTTTCGCCTCAATTGGGTCGAACGTTTACTGAGGAGGAGCAGAAGCCAGGTGGGCCACTCGCCGTCATTCTTAGCGATCGGCTTTGGCAAAGAGTCTTTGGTCGCGATCCGGCGATTGTTGGGCGCGCGATTACACTGCACAACCAGGCCTTCACAGTTATCGGCGTCATGCCGCCGCAAATGGCCGCGCCCCAGGATACGGATGCATGGCTTCCATTTGAGCGTCGCGTCGTATCGATCTGGCAAGACCGAAACATTCACCCAATGTTGTTTGTCTGGGGCCGATTGAAGCCCGGCGTAACTGTCGATCTTGCGCGAAGCGAAATGAAGAACATCGCCGCCCGCTTGGAAAAATTATATCCGGCGACTAACGCGCAAGCCACCGTTGTGGTGAATCCGCTGCTCGAGAATCTTGTCGGCAAATATCGCACGAATCTTACTCTCCTCCTCGGCGCGGTCGGACTGGTCTTGCTCATTGCTTGTGCGAATCTCGCCAATCTGTTTGCCGCGCGCGGCGCAGCACGGGCGCGGGAGTTCGCTATTCGGGCGGCGGTTGGAGCGCGTCGGGTGCAGATTATTCGCCAGCTGCTGGTGGAAAGCTTTGTGATCGCATTTCTTGGCGGAATGCTTGGAATTTTTATTGCGGTCTGGGTACGCGATGCCCTTGTGGCATTGGCTCCGGAGGGCGTCGAGCGGTTTCGGGAAATCTCGTTCGATCTTCCCGTGCTCGGTTTTGCCTTTCTCATTGCCTCGCTCACCACTGTGCTCTTTGGATTGTGGCCGGCCTGGCAGACGTCGCGCGCCGATGTTCAACTCGCTTTGAAGTCGGGATCGCATGGCAGCGGCGATGCGCCGTCGGCCAGACGCACGCGCGATTGGCTGGTCATCAGTGAGATCGCTCTTACGCTCACTTTGCTTGTCGCTGCGGCGCTGGTTTTGAAAAGTTTTGCCCGCATGCAGGCGCTTCAGCTCGGCTACGAACCTCGGGGTCTGCTGACCGCCCGCGTCGAATTGCCGTTTCGCACCTATTCTTCGCGCGAAAAAGTCATCACGTTTACGACGGCCCTGCTCGACCGGATACGGGCGCTACCAGGAGTTCAAGCTGCCGGCGTTGGGTCGAATTCACCGCTGATGGGCGGCTGGCAGACTGGATTCGGTCGCGAAAACGGTCCGACACTTACGCCCAATCAAATGCCCTCGGCGAACCTCGAAGTGATTGCCGGCGATTATTTCGCGACCCTTGAATCGCCTCTGGTCCGCGGCCGCCTTTTTAATGCACAGGACACGACCAATTCGCCCCGCGTTGTCATCATCGATCAACCCCTGGCCGACCAATATTTTCCCGGCGAGGATCCGATCGGCAAACGTCTCTATGTCGATGCAGGCAATGATGATGAAGGCTACGTGTTTCACGAAATTGTCGGAGTCGTTGGGCGGATGCGATTTCAGGCGATCGATGAGATGGCGCCGCTCCCGGTGATTTATTGTTCGCAGGCACAGGCTCAGCGCAACAGTCTCACGATTCTTGTTCGGGCCGGCTCCGGTGTCACCTCACTCGAGAAACCAATCCGTGACATCGTAACATCAATCGACCCCGCCCAGCCGGTCTTCGACGCGCGCACCATGCTGGATCGGGTGGAGGAAACCTGGGGCGCGCAACGCCTCCTCACGTTACTCTTCTCGATCTTTGCCGGCCTTGCTCTTCTTCTCGCTGCGATCGGTCTCTATGGAATTCTCGCCTACACGACGTTGAAACGCGTGCGCGAGTTTGGAGTCCGGCTCGCACTCGGGGCCACTCCCGCGCAGATTCGCGCCTTGATTCTTTCACACGGAATGCAGTTGCTCGTTGTCGGATGCTTAATCGGCCTGGTTGGTTCGATAGGGCTTTCTCGTTTACTCCAAAGCGTTCTTTTCGAAGCAAAAGGGGCCGACCCCGGAATTTATCTTGGAGTCGGGGCATTACTTCTTGGCGCGACGTTTGTCGCCTGCTGGATTCCAGCGCGCCGCGCCGGTCGGGTCGATCCGATCGTCGCCCTGCGCGAGGAGTGAGGTGCACTTGCGATTGACACCGTGCCAGAAACACGGTTGAGAGTTAACGGTGAGGAAAATTCTAATCGCAGATGATCAGCACGACGTGCTGGAAGCGTTGCGAATTCTTCTTAAAGGCGCCGGATATCAGACCGACGCGGTCACGTCGCTGGCGGCGGTTTTCAACGCGTTGGAAAAAAAAGATTATGCGTTGTTGATGATGGATCTCAATTATACCCGCGACACCACCTCAGGCCAGGAAGGTTTGGAGGTCATCCCAAAAATTCAAGCGATCGACAGTACTTTGCCGATCGTTGTCATGACGGCGTGGGCGACAATCGATCTGGCGGTGGAAGCGATGAAGCGGGGCGCCCGCGACTTCGTGCCGAAGCCGTGGGACAACGAGAGGTTGCTCGCGATTGTGCGGACACAAGTCGAACTGGCGGGGGCGCTCCGCCGCGGCCGCAAACTGGAAGCCGAGAACGAACTTCTTCGCGGGAGCGCGCCAAATCTAATTGCCGAATCGCCAACCATGCGGCCGGTCATCGAAATGATTTCGCGGGTCGCGCCTTCGGACGCGAATGTGCTGATAACAGGCGAGAACGGCACAGGCAAGGGATTGGTCGCCCAGGCCTTGCATTCGCTTTCGCCGCGATCGGCCAAATCGATGATCACGGTCAACATGGGCGGGCTTTCCGAAACACTTTTCGAAAGCGAACTGTTTGGACACGTCAAGGGCGCATTCACCGACGCAAAGACGGACCGCGCGGGACGATTCGAGCTGGCCGACGAGAGCACACTCTTCATGGATGAAATCGCAAACATCCCAATGAGCCAGCAGGCCAAGCTGCTGCGCGTGATCGAGACCGGCGAGTTCGAGCGAGTCGGTTCATCCAAGACCTTGCACGCGAATGTCCGGATCATTTCGGCAACGAACTCGAATTTGCATGACGAAGTCGGCGCCGGCCGTTTTCGGCAGGATTTACTTTTTCGGCTGAACACGATCGAGATCGGGCTGCCGCCGTTACGCGACCGGCGCGAAGACATCATGGCGTTGGCGAATCATTTTCTTCAGCAACATACCCAGCGCTACCGCAAAGAGATTGGCGGGTTCGATGAACCGGCTCGCGACCGCCTGATGCAACATTCTTATCCAGGAAACGTCCGCGAACTGGACCACGTGATCGAACGGGCGGTGCTCATGTCGCGAGATCGACAGATCAAGGCCGGCGACCTCGGCTTGACGAGCAGCGTGGGCGAATCGCGCCCCCTCGAGGAAATGAGCCTGGAAGAAGTCGAGGCATTCCTAATTAAGAAGGCGCTGGCGCGAAACAATGGGAACGCGAGGAAAGCCGCGGAAGCGCTCGGCCTGAGCCGGAGCGCATTTTACCGGCGCTTGCAGCAATATGGACTCTGATACTTTCGAACTTCGAATCTTGAATCTCGAATTTCGAAACGGATGAAACGCCCGTCGAAAGATCGACATCGTCTCTCCCATGAGAATCGCCTGACCTGGCTCACACTTGGCGCAGCCGGTCCCGCCATTGTCATTGCCATGGCCTTTCTCTGGTTCGGGGGCTACAGCGCGAAAGTACAATGGACGTTCGTAATCGTGATGTTGGGTTGTCTGGCCGGTTTCATCGCAAGCGCGCGAGAACACATCGTCCGTCCGTTACAAACGATGGCGAATCTGCTGGGCGCATTGCGGGAAGGCGATTACTCGATTCGCGCCCGCGGCGCTCGAGTCGACGATGCGCTTGGCGAAGCTTTGCTCGAGATCAACATGCTCGGCGAAACCCTGCGCCTGCAACGGTTGGGGGCGTTCGAAGCCACCGCGTTGTTGCGCACTATCATGGCCGAAATCGAGGTCGCCGTTTTCACGTTCGATCCGGAACGGCATTTGCGCCTCGTTAACCGGGCCGGCGAACATTTACTGGGCAAGCCGATCGACAAATTGCTCGGCAAAACTGCGGACGAACTGGGACTCGCTGCGTGCCTCGAATCCGACGAAGACGCGCCGCTCACCCTGAGTTTTCCCGGCGGTTCCGGCCGTTGGGGGGTGCGGCGCAGCACATTTCGCGAACGCGGCCTGCCACACGAACTGCTCGTGCTGACCGATCTCAGCCGCACTTTGCGGGAAGAAGAACGTCGCGCCTGGCAAAGCCTGGTCCGCGTGCTCGGCCACGAGATGAACAATTCTTTGGCCCCGATCAAATCGCTCGCCGGAAGTTTGGAAGCGTTGTTAACTCGCGACCCGCCGCCGTCCGACTGGAAAGAGGACGCCCAGAGCGGGCTTAAATCGATCGAGGCGCGCGCGGAATCGTTGAGCCGTTTCATGCAGGCGTATACGAAGCTGGCCAAGCTGCCGCCGCCACAGAAAGAAGATGTCGATCTTGATGAGCTGATTCGGCGCGTCATCAGCTTGGAGCCGCGACTAAACGTCAAACTTGTTCCAGGCGCGAAAACGAAAATTCACGCCGACGCGGCTCAGATCGAACAGGTGTTGATCAATCTCGTGCACAACGCCGTGGACTCTGCGCTCGAAACCGGCGGCGGAGTCACCGTTAGCTGTCACGAAACCAGGGACTGCGTAGAAGTGATCGTCGTTGATGAAGGTCCCGGCATCATGAACCCGACAAATCTTTTCGTGCCATTCTTCACCACCAAACCGGGCGGATCCGGGATTGGTCTCGCGCTCAGTCGCCAAATTGCCGAAGCCCACGGCGGTTCGCTGGCCCTGGCAAATCGACGCAGCGGCACTGGCGCAGAAGCGTTGCTGCGATTGCCTTGTTAGGCATCATCATCCCGAGCACAGCGAGGGATCTCGGCATCGTATCGCAACGGACCGAACCACACTGAATGCGCGAGCGCTTCCTGATGCGCGAGCATTGCCTCTTCTCGCGAGATCCTTCGCTTCCGCTCAGGAAAGACAAGCATGATACGGTCGCGTCCCGAAATCGGGACGGCGATGTCCCACAAGCGAAGCGAAGCGCGGCAGGGGCCGAGGAGATTGCAATTCACAAGTCACTCGTCACTAGTCATTTATCACTTTCCATTCCCCGGTGGCACGGGCTTTGCAATAGGGGGTAACGACTTTAAAAAAATCCTAATCCAAATGCGCTCCCAAACGCATCTCACCTAAGAAGAAAATATGAAACCCACAGTTCAAATAATCGACGAAACCGAGCGAGCGAATGCAACTCATCGCCGGGTTCCAGTCACGGACTCCAACTACCAAGCGGTCGGGATCGGCGGTTACACCGCTCGTTGCTCGAGCCTGGACGTAAGCAATTCTTTCCAGGTCACCCGCGCGTATTTCGAAGGCGAAGCGCACCGCGACTTTCTGGCGGAAACGGCCGTCTTCAGCGCAGTGATGCTGACCGTCTGTTTGCCGTTGTTCCAGGCAGCGCACGCCGTTCTCGGTCTCATTCGCTGAACCGGCGGACTCTGACTTGGAAGGATCAACCCCGATGACGAAAAGCGAAGCAAAAGCGGAAACTACAATCGTGCGGCCGGAGGGCTTTACGCCTAGCCTTTCTTCCATGGATATTGCCCGGCCCGGGGTCGCGGCCAAAAAAAGGAAAAAGCGGATCATCACGATTTCGGCGATTGCGCTGGGAGTGATTCTGGCAACGATCGGTTTGTCTCGGCTCAAGCCGGCCGTACCGAGCGTCGATCGCTCGACTGTTTGGATCGACACGGTAAAACGCGGCCCGATGGTGCGCCAGGTGCGGGGGCTCGGCACACTTGTTCCGGAAGATATTCGTTGGATCGCGGCGGCAACGGAGGGTCGCGTGGAAAAAATCATCGTTCGGCCAGGCACACCCGTGGAGCCCGACACGGTGATTCTTGAAATGAGCAGTTCCGAACTCGAACAGAGCGCTCACGACGCCGATCTTCAGGCGACCGCGGCGGAGGCGGAGCTAACAACTCTGCGAGCAACTCTGCAGCGAGAAGTTCTCGATCAAGAGGCAACGACCGCGCGTGTTCACTCCGAGTATCAACAAGCGAAAATGGAGCGGGAAACGAACGACCAGCTGGCAAAGAATGGACTCATTGCCGTGCTGACCTACAAGACATCGAAAGTGAAGGAAGCGGAGCTGGAAAACCGCGACCAGATTGAGCAAAAGCGGCTGGAGTTTTCCCGAAGCTCGATCGAACCGCAAATCGCGTCGAAGCAAGCCGCGGTCGATCAGGCCAAACAACTGGCGAAATTAAAGACAGACCAGGTCGAGGCGTTACACGTGCGCGCCGGCATGTCCGGGGTGCTGCAGCAATTACCGGTGCAGATCGGTCAGCGCGTAAAAGTCGGCGACAATCTCGCTCGTGTGGCCGACCCGACCAAGCTCAAGGCCCAAATCAAAATCGCGGAGACCCAGGCGAAAGACATTCAGATCGATCAGAAGGCCACGATCGACACACGCAACGGCGTAGTTGACGGCCATGTTATCCGGGTCGATCCCGCGGTCGAGCAAGGAACCGTCACGGTCGACGTCGCACTCGATGGCGATTTGCCGAAAGGCGCCCGCCCGGACTTGAGCGTCGATGGAACAATCGAGCTCGAGCGACTGAACGATGTCGTTTACGTCGGCCGTCCGGCTTTTGGCCAGGAAAGCAGCACCGTTGGAATCTTCAAACTCGTTTCCGGCAGCTCCGAGGCTGTCCGAACGCCGGTAAAACTCGGGAAGAGTTCAGTCAACACCATCGAAATCGTGAGCGGCCTGCAGCCGGGCGACCAAGTCATCTTGTCCGATACCAGCGCCTGGGACACGCACGATCGGATTCGACTGAACTGACACACATCTAGAACCAAACCCAAAACAAGCCAACACCTCAACCTATGAAAAACGGATCCACTCCTCTCATTCACCTTCAAGACGTTAAAAAAGTGTTTCTCACCGATGAGGTCGAGACACACGCCTTGTCCGGCATTCATCTCGATATTCGCCCCGGCGAATATCTTTCCATTGCCGGACCGTCCGGTTGCGGCAAATCGACGCTATTATCGATCCTCGGCCTGCTCGATACGCCGTCGGACGGAAGCTATGCCTTGAAAGGAAGCGAAGTTGCCAATCTTTCGTTTCCCGAGCGCGCGCGGATCCGCAATCGCGAGATCGGATTCATTTTTCAAAGCTTTAACTTGATCGGCGATCTGACCGTGTATGAGAACGTCGAGCTACCGCTGACCTATCGCGGCATGGCTGCTTCCGAGCGAAAAGGCTTCGTGACGCAAGCGCTCGAGCGCGTTGGCATGGGGCATCGGGCCAAACATTTGCCAAGCCAGCTTTCCGGCGGTCAGCAGCAACGCGTGGCCGTAGCGCGCGCACTTGCCGGTAAACCGGCGATCCTGCTGGCCGACGAACCGACGGGAAATCTCGATTCGCGCAATGGCGAAGCGGTCATGGATTTGCTAAAGGAACTGCACGCCGGTGGCGCGACCATCTGCATGGTCACGCACGATCAGCGCTTCGCTCAACACGCCGATCGGACGGTGCATCTGTTCGACGGCCGGGTGGTGGAAGACAACCGGGTCGCCGCTTGAACATAGAGCGGTCCCTGCCGCACATGATTCAGGATTTTAAGTTCGCCTTCCGGCAGCTGATGAAAGGCGCCGGGATTCACAATTGCCGCGGCGACCGTGCTCGCGCTGGGCATTGGCGCAAACACGGCGGTATTTAGCCTGGTAACACGCTTTTATTTGCCCCGCCGTCTTACGCCAGGCCACACGAAGTGGTGCAGCTCTTTTCCCAGGACAAGAAGAACCCGAAAACCTTTCGCGGCTTTTCTTATCCGACTTATCTCGATATTCGCGCGCAAAACACAGTCTTTACTGACGTGACATGCTTCAATCTCGCCCTGGTCGGTCTCGGCCAGAAAGGCGACACGCGGCGCGGGTTCGCAGCCATCGTTAGTTCAAACTATTTCTCAGTGCTCGGAGTTCCCCTGGCGCGAGGTCGTGTGTTCTTGCCCGAGGAAGAAACGCTCGGGCGTGACACACCGGTCGCGATCGTCAGCTATAGTTACTGGCAGAAACACGATCTCGATCCCGGCGTGCTCGGGTCGCAGCTTCTCATCAACGGCCGCGCATTCACCATCGTCGGGATCACGCCAAAAGGATTCACCGGCACGATGCAGGTTTTCTCAGCGGATGCCTGGCTGCCGATGAGCGTTTACGATCGAGTGGCAAACGATTTTGCCTCGGAGAACAAGACGACAATTGCCGATCGCAAAGGCAATCAATTGCTCATTCTCGGCCGACTCAAATCCGGAATGACCGCGGCCGCGGCCAAACCCGCACTGGAAGGTTTAGCGGCGAATTTGGAAAAAGCGTTTCCGGTCGAACAAAAGAATCAAACGTTCATAACCGAACCGGTGTCGCGCAATTCGGTGAGCACGAGCCCGTCAGGCGATGGCGGCATGGTGGCAATCGGGCCGTTGCTACTCGGCATGGCGACGGTGGTGTTGCTGGTGGCCTGCCTTAATCTCGCCAACATGCTCCTTGCGCGCGGGACGGCGCGCCGAAAAGAAATCGCGATCCGACTCGCCCTTGGCGGCAGTCGTGCACTCGTTGTGCGACAGCTCCTGGTCGAGGGGTTCGTGCTGGCGTTGCTTGGCGGGTTGGGCGGACTCATTCTCGGGCTCTGGTCGTCCGATCTCCTGGTCGGTTCACTTCGCAAAATGATACCGCTCGACATCGTCTGGGCGAGTGGACCGAGTCCCGCGGTTCTGGGTGCGACATTCGGATTTTGCCTGCTCGGCACGCTTTTGTTTGCGCTGGGACCGGCCTTGAAAATTTCGCGCAGCGCGGTGATAACCGATCTAAAGGAGCATGCCGGCGAAGACGTCGTGCGCCGTCGATGGAAATTTCTGCCGCGGAATCCGCTGGTGGTTATACAAATTGCGTTCTCGCTCGCGCTGCTTACTGCCGCAGCCTTGTTCATTCGTGGCGCGGCCAAAGCCGCGTCCGTTGATACCGGTCTTAAGCCGGGGGCAAGTTTTCTTCTCGAAGTCGATGCCAGCCTGGCTGGTTACGAATCGAAACGCGCGGAGCAACTCTATCAAAACCTGAGCGAGCGGCTTGCTGCGCTTCCGGGGGTTGAACACGCGAGCGTTTCCGCAACGGTGCCGTTTGGGATGATTTCGTTGGGCCGAAACATTCAGCGAGCAGGCGTTCACCCCGGGCCGGACGACAAACCAGCTACGGCCGCCGAGGGTCTCGCTTTTGATGCGGCATGGAACAGTGTGGGCGCAGATTACTTTCCCACGGTTGGGCTGCCTGTGATTCGCGGCCGCGCGTTCACCGAAGCGGAAGCCACGCAGCCTGGCCCGAAAGTCGCGATCATCGACGAGGTGTTGGCCAAAAAACTTTGGCCCGAAGGGAACGCGCTCGGCCAGCGGATTCAATACGCCAGCGAGAACGCAGCCAAACAAGGCGGGGGAGACAAGAAGATGGGAATGACCGCCGACTTGAGTGAAGAACAGAAAGCGGAAGAGACGATTGAAATAGTTGGTATCGTGCCGGCGACGCGACGCGCGCTTTTCGAAAAAGAGCCCGGATGCGCCATCTATTTGCCATTCGCGCGTGGATTCCAAAGCGACGTGAATTTTTTTGTTCGATTTCGTTCGCTCCCTCCCGGTAACGAAGCCAGCGCCGCCGATCTATTGCGACGAACGGTGCGCGATGTCGATCCTTCGATCCCAATCCTATCGCTGAAAACATTTTCGCAGCATCTCGATTCCAACTTGCAACTCTGGATTGTCCGGGCCGGAGCGGCGTTGTTCTCCATCTTCGGCGGACTCGCGCTCGGTCTCGCTGTAGTCGGTCTTTACGGAGTAAAGGCGTATTCCGTCGCGCGGCGAACACGCGAGATCGGGATTCGCATGGCTCTGGGCGCACAGCCCGGAGCGGTTCTGCGACTAATTATGCGCGAAGGGTCGATCATGCTTTTCAGCGGCATCGCGCTCGGTCTGCTCCTCGCGGCAGCGACCGGAAAGATACTCAGTGGAGTTCGGTATGAAGTCGGCGCCTTCGATCCCATTGCGTTTACGGCCGCTCCGCTGCTGCTGGCCGCTGCCGCACTCGTCGCAACCTGGTTGCCCGCGCGCCGGGCCGCTGCACTAAACCCGGTCGAAGCTCTGCGCTACGAGTAACGGACGCGTGTCATGCTCCAAGAAATCCGTTTCGCGTTCCGGAGCCTGACAAAAACACCAGGGTTCACTCTAATCGCGATTGTCACTCTGGCGCTCGCCATCGGCGCCAATACCGCCGTGTTTAGTCTGGTCGACGCCCTTTTGTTCCGTCCCCTGCCGTTTCACGAGCCGTCGCGTCTTGCACTCATCGTGCAGCATTTTCATTCGATGGGGCTCGAGAAAATACCGATGTCTGCGCCGGAGTTTCGCGATTACGAGCAGCGCGTTGGCAGCTTCGAAAGAATCGGCGCTTTCACCACCGCCAATTACAATCTGGCCAGCGGCGATCAGCCCGAACGTGTTCCTGCCGCGCTGGTCACTGACGGCGTGTTCGATGCACTCGGCATCAAACCAGTGCGGGGACGGACCTTTACTGGGGAAGAATGCCAGGTTGGCCGCGACAACGTCGTCGTCATCAGCGCGCGATTGTGGAAACGGCGGTTTAATTCCGACTCAAACATCGTCGGCAACCAGATCGCGCTGGATGGACGCAACTACACGGTGGTCGGAGTAATGCCGGAAAGTTTTGATTTCCCAATACGACTCTACAACGTGGCAGTTGCCTCATTTTCCGAGCGAGCCGATCTCTGGTGTCCGCTCGCTTTCACGGAAGAACAAATGCAGGCTCGTTATTCGCGTAACCTTGTCGCGATCGCTCGCCTGCGGGACAGCGCGACTTTCCACTCGGCTGAGGCGGAAATGGAAACGGTTAACGCCCAAATGAGACGGGAAAATCCGAACCGATATCCCTCGGGGACAAGCTTCGGAGCGGACGTTTTGCAATTGCAGGAACTCACGACCGCGCCGGTTCGTTCCATGTCGCTCATCCTGGTCGCCGCCGTCGGCCTGGTTTTGGTCATCGGTTGTGCAAACGTCGGGACGATGCTGCTCGCGCGTGCCACCGCGCGCGAACGAGAGTTTGCAATTCGCGTCGCGCTTGGGGCCAACCGATGGGCTATTGTGCGTCAGATGCTGGTGGAGAGCGTCATGCTCGCGCTCGCCGGAGGTAGCCTCGGTGTTCTGACTGCAGGCTGGAGCGTGAACGTCCTGAAACGTATTGGCGCTCAAACGGTGCCGCGACTGGGCGACGTCAATCTCGATCTCACGGTGTTGCTCGTTACTTTGGTGGTGGCGATCGGCGCTGGTTTACTCTTTGGCCTTATCCCTGCGCTCACGACCGCTCGACCGGAATTGAGTGGCGCATTGAAAGAGGGCGGTCGTGGGACAAGCGAAGGCCGCCGGCGCAATCTCGCGGGTACGGTTCTGGTGATCGCCGAAGTGGCGCTCGCCCTGGTCCTCCTTACCAGCGCGAGTTTGCTCATCAAAAGTTTCGCGCGCCTACAGCAGGTCGATCCCGGATTCAACCCCCAAAACGTGTTGACGATGGAACTCACTCTTCCGTCGCTGAGCTATCCCAAACCGGAGAACATTATACATTTTTCCGATGAGCTTGTGCGCAGAGCTGCAAGCGTTCCGGGGTGACTGCCGCTGTAATCACAGCTATTTTGCCGCTCTCCGGAAAAATTCCGACTGGTCGTTTCAATCGAAGGTCGTCCGATTGCGCCGAGAGATCCGGGACCGGATGAAGAGATCGAATGTCAGTCCGGATTACTTTCGTGTTCTGCAAACGCCGGTGCTTTCCGGCCGGCCCCTGGTCGCCGACGACAGCCAAAAAGATGCCCGCGGTGTGTTGGTCAATCAGGCTTTCGCTAACAAGTTTTGGCCAAACGGCGATGCGCTCGACAAACGCATCACGTTTGATAATCCGGCGAAGAATCCGCGCTGGATCCCGATTGTCGGGATCGTGACAAATATGCATCATCTCGGCCTCGATACCGATCCGAATCCGGAAATGTATCTGCCGCTCTGGCATTCACCGCCGCAAACGATGATCCTCGTCGTCCGGAACACAATGGATCCGCGCCAGCTCATCGGTAACATTCGACGCGAAGTCCAGGCGATCTATTCCGGTGTCGCCATCGCATACGTGCGACCGATGGAGCAAATCATTGGCGATTCAATAGCCGCCCGGAGATTGTCGGTCGTGTTCTTTGGCGCTTTTGCTGGAATCGCGTTGCTCCTCGCGTCAGTAGGAATTTATGGAGTTATTTCCTACCTAGTTCTGCAACGCACGCACGAAATCGGAGTGCGCATGGCGTTAGGCGCGCAACGTCGCGATGTCTTAAATCTCGTCATGGTCCGCGCGCTGATGTTGATCGGCGCGGGGGACCTCCATCGGCTTATTTCTCGCGTTCCTGAGCACACGCGCGCTGGCAACGTTGCTTTATCGGGTCAGCGCATTCGATGGGCCGACATTTGCCCTGGTCACCGTGTTGCTCGGGTTGGTGGCGCTGGCCGCCAGCTTTGTGCCCGCGATTCGCGCCACGCGAGCCGACCCGATGATCGCTCTCGGACACAACCCCTAACTCCAATGATTAAACTTCGAAATCTCGAACGCGTTTATCCGCTGGCTAAAGCGCAGTTCTTTTACGTGCTGCGCGACATTAATCTCGATGTTGCCGAGGGAGAATTCGTTTCGGTCATGGGCCCTTCGGGCGCCTGGCAAATCGACACTGTTGCATGTGCTCGGCATGCACGACCACGGTTGGAATGGCGAATATTTCCTGAATGATGTCGCGGTCCACAACTTGAAAGCAAAAGAACGCGCCACGCTTCGCAACGAACAAATCGGGTTCGTTTTTCAACAATATCATCTGCTCGACGACCTGACCGTGTACGAAAATCTCGAAATCCCGCTCTCCTATCGCAAGGTCGGCAAAAGCGAGCGAGCAGGGATGGTGGCCGAAAGCTCTCTACTGTTCAGATCGTCGGCAAGAAAGATTTGTATCCGCGCCAGCTCTCGGGCGGGCAACAGCAGCTCGTCGGAGTCGCCCGGGCGATCATTTCAAATCCGAAGCTCCTGCTGGCGGACGAGCCGACTGGCAATCTGCACTCCAGCCAAGGCGAAGAGATCATGAACTTGTTTAAGAAATTAAACGCCGAGGGCACGACCATCATCCAAGTAACGCACTCGGAAAAGAACGCCGCCTACGGAAACCGCATCATCCAACTGCGCGA
>CAWFGO010000005.1:0-306224 GCA_963815455.1 uncultured Verrucomicrobiae bacterium | reverse complement strand
AACGTATCGCTCATGGCCACTTATCACGAAACGCGTCCCGGCCAGCATCGTGGCGGTACTGCTGGCCACACTCGTGGCCTACGCTGCCGGCTGGCCAATTGCAACAATCGGCACCCCGCTTTGGAGGCATTCCCGCCGGGCTGCCCGGTTTGCATTTTCCTGCCGTCTCCCTCGAATTGATGCGCGATCTCATGGGCCCGGCCTTCACCATCGCCGCTCTCGGCGCGATTGAATCGCTGCTCTCAGCCATGGTCGCCGACGGTATGACCGATACGCGGCACAATCCAAATCAGGAACTGCTTGCCCAGGGGATCGCCAATGTCCTTTGCCCGCTCGCCGGCGGCATTACCGCGACTGGAGCAATCGCGCGCACCGCGGCGAATATTCGATCCGGCGCGCGCACGTCGGTTTCCGGAGTCATCCACGCACTCGTCCTGCTGGCCGCAATCTTTCTGGGCGCTCCATTGGCTGGGTACATTCCGCTGGCGGCGTTGAGTGCCATTCTACTCACAGTGGCGTTTCGCATGGCGGAGTGGCACACGTTCGTCGAGCTGTGGCGTGGACCACGCGCAGATTTCGGCGTTCTGGTAGCGGCCTTTGCTCTCACCGTCGTATTCGATCTCACCATTGGCGTCGGGGCCGGCTTGGTTATGGCTGCGATTCTTTTTCTCCGGCAAATGGAGGAGATCACGCATGTGCGTCTGGTCACTTCCGAGAGCGAGGATCCGGGCACGGGGTCACACAGCATCCGCGGCAAGGACGTGCCGCCGGATGTCATTCTTTATCGGATTGAGGGACCGATGTTTTTTGCCGCGGCCGAGAAACTCGACATGGCGTTGCGCGGCTCGGGTGGAAAACCGCGAATTGTCATTTTCCGCATGCGCACAGTGCCGGCCATGGACGCCAGCGGTCTGCGCGCCTTCAGGGTCGCCATCGAAAAACTTGAACGCGACGGCATCGAAATTTTCCTCACCGCAGTTCAGCCGCAACCGATGAAGGTCATGTTCGAATCCGGCCTGGCCGAACACATCGGCCTCGATCGCTTTTGCGCCGACATCGATCAGGCCCTTACCGCCGTCCGCGCCAGCAACGGCAACTAAAATACCGGCGATAAATGTGACTCCAGGCTTTGGCTTCTGACTTTTACTTTCCCGCCACGTAGACCGTGCTGGCTGAGACGCCCTCGGTCACTGGATTTGAGAAGCTGACGACATGGGCTCGTGTGGTCGCGAAGGCGGAGTCGAGCTTTTCCAGAAAATCTTCGTCCGGCGGATCATTCGACCAGAGCGCGAAGATGCCTCCGGGACGCAGATGCGCCGCGAGGGAACGCAGTCCCTCCGTTTGATAGAACGTCGCGTTGTCCGGGTGCAGCAAATCGCGCGGCGAATGATCGATATCCAACAGCACCGCGTGAAACTTTCGGCCCGGCTGTTTCGGATCGAAACCGTCCGCGGACCGCGCCCGCGCGAAGAAGTCCGCCTCTGACATTCGACAACGTGGGTCGCCCGCTAATTTCCGGCCCAGCGGGACCAGGCCGCTTTGGTGCCACTCGATCACCGGCTTCAACGCGTCAACGATCAGCAGCGATGCGACTTCGCGATGATCGAGTGCGGCCGCTGCCGTGTAGCCAAGTCCGAGGCCGCCCACGACGACATCCCAGCCCGAGCCTTCCAGATCGGCCAGTCCCCTGTGCGCGAGCGCCTCTTCGACTTCATGGAACAAACTCGACATCAAGAACGCGTCGCCCAGCTTCACTTCGTAAATCTCGAGTCCGCCTAACGACAGCATTCGCCGCCGTCGCAACATCACCGCCCCGAGCGGCGTCTCGCGGTAATCCAGCTCCTCGAAATTTTGGCTCATCGGATATTCTCGGAAATTGGGCCTGCTGAGCCCTGCGCTTTCGCTTCTAGTGCTGCTGAGCGCGGTTGTATTCCTCGATCGCCTTTGGCATCAACGCTTCGAGTTGCGCGATGCGCGTTCCGTGAGACGGATGTGTCGACAAGAATTCCGGCGATTGAGCATTGCCCGCTTGTTCCATTCGTTTCCAAAACTGGATACTCTCCCGTGGATCGTAGCCGGCACGCGCCATGTAAATAAGTCCGATCTGATCCGCTTCGGATTCGTGTTTGCGGCCAAACGGCATCAGGACGCCGAATTTCGCGCCCGCGCCCAGCGCGCCCATCACAGCACGCTGCTTGTCGTAATCCATATCCGACAACGAAGCGGCCACGCCGGTCATCGCCGTTTGAGCGAGATTCTCCTGTAACACGCGTTGGGCGCCGTGGCGCGAGATGGCATGGGCCATCTCGTGTCCGAGGACGGTAGCAAGGCCGGCCTCGGTTTGGGCGACTGGAAGGATCCCGGTATAGACAACAATTTTTCCGCCCGGCAGACAAAACGCGTTCTGCTTGCTGTCACGAATCAACGACACCTTCCAATCGAAATTCTTTCCCGCGTCCCCGGTCGCGATGGCCAGCCGGCTCGCGACCCTTTTCACCATTTCCAATTCCGGCCCGGACCCGACCGTCTCCGATTGGGCTAGAACTTGCTCATAACTTTGAAGTCCAAGCGCGGCTTCCTGTTGGGTCGACAGGCCGACGTGACTCGCCCGGCCGGTCTCCGGGTTCACGAATCTTTCCGACGTGAAATATTGATAGGCGAAGAATAAAGCCGCCGCCGCGATCGGAAGCCACTTGATATGTCTGCGCTCCATTGCTTCGATTTAACAGAAGCACAGTAATCCGGCAAGGCTGCGCTCGACTTCTGACCTGTGATCTCCATCCCTTCTTCGAGATTCCTGCTTTCTTGAAAGATCGCCTCCCTTTCTGAAATTGAGCATTGGACGTTGGGCGTTGGGCGTTGGACGTTTTCTTCTCTCCCATGCCAAAGCATCTTGTCATCAGCACGAGCGGTAATCCCGATAGCAACAGTCGCCGGATGGGGCGCGTGGCGCTTGCCCATCTGCAAAAGAAGAAAATCGATTGCGATTGGATCGACATCGTCGAAATGGATCTGCCACTGTGCGACGGCGACAAATGTTACGAAATGCCTGGATCGAAGAAGTTAAGCGCCGCGATCGAAGGGGCCGACGGGATCCTGGTAGCGGCCCCGATATATAATTACGATGTCGCAGCGGCGGCCAAGAACATGATCGAGCTCACGGGCAGCGCGTGGGAAGATAAAATCGTCGGCTTTCTCTGCGCCGCCGGCGGCACGGCCAGTTACATGTCGGTCATGGCTTACGCCAACAGTCTCATGCTCGATTTTCGCTGCGTCATTCTCCCCCGATTCGTTTTCGCCAGCAGCGAAGCTTTCGAGGGCGGCAATATCATCGACAAGAACATCACCGGGCGCATCGAAGAGGTGGCCGACGAACTGGTCCGCTTCACCAAGGCGCTGCGAGGCTGAACTTCGGCAAGTCACTTCCGGTTTTCCCAAGAAATGGATTTCTGCCGGACCGTACGCAAATCGCGCCCGCCGAGGCGGGCGCGACCATGATTTGATTGACTAAGGAGCTAAAGATTAGCTCTGCGTTTTTTCCTTCTTCTTGCCCATCCCGCATTCCGCTTTGAACTTCGCGAATTGCTCTTTGGTCAGGATCCCTTTGGCTTCCTTCCTGAACTGGGCCTCGCTGGCTTCGGAACATCCCGCTTTGTGATGCTCCGCCATTACCGCGTCCATCTTCGTTTTCTGCTCGGGGGTCAGATCGAGACTGGCAAAAGACACCGAGCAAGCCGGTTTCGCTTCGTTCCCAGCCTTCTTGGTGCAGTCGCCGTGTTCACCCGCGAACATCGTTCCCGCCGCAAATACACTAGCTACCACTACCGCAATAAGTTTGGTCATAGTGGAACCTGAGACAGCGGCCCCGGACCCGGCGTTCAATCTTTTGCTCGGCTGCCCGTCGATCCTAATTAGAGTGGAGAATCGCAGATCAGTCTTATGCTTGACCTAACAATCCGTTTTTGGCTGAATAGCCCCATGCTCATTCGGCGATCCTCAATCGCGGCGGGATTGGCAGCCATCGCCGGCTTCGCGGGTTGCAACCCGACGCCGGTGACGATCGCGCCGCCCAGGGTCGAGCAGGGCGGGCGTGCCTTATCGATTGCCGTCGCATCGAACAACGATAAGCGCATGGTGGTGGCAACAGAAACCGGCGGCCTCTTTCGGACGTTCGACGGAGGAATAAGCTGGCAGCACCTCGACGGGTTGCCCAGCTTCAAAACGATCGACGTGGCCATTGCATGGTCGAACCCCAACACAATCATCGCGACAACCCAACCGCAGTACCGCGCAATTAACGACGGCGGGATCTGGCGAAGCATCGACGGTGGAGCGACGTGGAGTCAGCCACCGAGCTCGGTCCCGGCATCGGGCACGAATTGCTCCAGCCGGCCCGGCGCCTGGGGCATTTCGCACATGCCGTTGTCCCATGCGTTTTACGTGGGGACGGATTGCGGATTGGCGATAAGCAACGATGACGGCGCGACCTGGTCCCACATTGTTCTCGATCCGGCCTCGCCCGGAAGCGGTCCGTTCCGGCATCGTGTCCGGTCGGTGCTGGTCCTCAACCGCACCTCTGGAGTTGCCGCCGCGGACAATGGCCTGTTTCACCTCGGCCCGGATGGAGCCTGGGCAAGATCGCCAAATGTCTCGACCGGAAATGTGCCGGTTGTTCACGCATTCGCCGCCCCTTGGTTTGCGGGCACGTCCTCCATTTTCTTCCATGCCAGCGAGGGACAAAAACTTTTCCTGTCCACGGATGGCGGAACGAGCTGGGCCCAGGTCGACGCCCCGAGCATTAACTTCAGGGAAGCTTTTGTGCGCGTGGCCCGCTCACTGGCCGGAGACGACAGCAAATTTGATGTTTATTACGGAGATGGAATGCGGTTCCACCGGCAGACTTTCGCGGTCGCCGGACCGACGGGCACCGGCACGTGGACAAAAATGGAGTCGGATCACACCGATCCATCGGATGTCGCGTTCGATTTGGATCGGCGAGTTCCGATTCTTCTCGCGACCGATGGCGGCGTTCATCGGACCGCCGATCAGGGAGCGCACTGGAAACTCACCGGCGGCAACTACGGCGGCTTTGTCGCGCTGCAAATCGCTGAGGTGACCGGCCGATTCGTTCCCGGATCCCCGGCACGCCAGGATCTCTATTATGGTACGCAGGACAACGATCTCAAGGCCTCGACCGACGGCGGCAGTACATGGACCGGATCGATCTGCTGTGAGGGGCGATTCATTCGAATCAGTCCACGAGATATCGACCCGCCCAGGGTGACTGGATCCAATTGCGGTCCGTGTTCCAATTTCGTCGCGGGCGAGCATTTCGAAAACAAGGCCGGATGGCCTAACGCACCGAATGGAAGCCCCGGAGGTCCGGCCGACGCCCCATTCCAAATCGTCGGCGATGCCTACATTCAAAACGTCCCTAACCCGACGCGCATCACCACCGAGCTTCGATTTCTTCGTCACTCTTAGCGCCGGCAGCTCGTGGACCAAGTCGTTCTCACTGGCGCTTGCACCCAAGGGAGCGCCTCTCATCGCCGGATCGCTGGCGAACCCGACCGTCTATCAAGGTGTCCAAAAACCCGGCTCGCTTCCGAATGGCGGCTCGCGCTTCAGCCTGATGCGGGCGAAAAATATCGCCGGTCAGGCGGTTGTCGATCCTGCCGATGGCGCAGGCACTGTTTCCTTCGGATCCCTCCGTACTCCCATCGCCAGATATATTGTCTTTGGCGCAGATCCCAACAACCCGAACCACATGATCGCGGCGGATGCCGAGAACAGTCAGATGAAGTTTTCGGCAGACGGCGGCACCAACTGGTATCCGCTCCCGCAACTAACCCAGGCGGTGACCGGCAACGGCCAATACCTCTTCACCGTGTCCGAGCTCACCTTGCCGAGTGTGATCGCGTGGGATCCCTACGATTCCTGCCATATTCTGGTCGGCACGATTCAGAACGGGATCTTCCGATCGACTGACAGCGGCAATACCTGGGCGCAAATCAATGGCTCGAAAGCCTGCACTTTCGTCAGCTCTTTCTATTTCCCGCCTTCGGGTCAGGTGTGGGTATCAACCAACGGCCGCGGGTTATGGACATTAAACTTGAATCGACAAGCCAACCCGAATACGAAATGTCGTTTCCCCGATCCGCGCGGCCGTCCCCAGGTAGAGCCACCTGTGGCGATCGATTTTGCCACCAGTTCCGGTCAGCCGTTTAAGGGCATGGACGATCCGGCTGTTTGTCCCGCCTGCTCCATCATCGTGGTTCATAATGGTTGGATAACCGACCTGCAAATGACGGATGATAATGTTCGCGAGGTTGCGATCTCGGGAGGTACGATCGCGCAGGTGGACCGATCCGGACGCGAAGTTCCCCTCGCCATTCCCAACGTTTATCAACCGGGCGATGGCAAACTCACCGCGCGGATCAAGAGCCGTGAATTGGAAGGCTCCCGTCGAATCCGCGGACTCGTCCTGGAAGGAACTCGCCTGCGCATGGTGATCGCTTCCGACACGGACCTTCAATTCGCGCCTTCTCGGACACCAATGGTTTTCGTCTCCGGCACGAAGACAGCGGGCATGTCCTCGCTCGAACCCGGTGAACCAGTCCGGGTGATCGGCACAAACTTCCTGCCGGCTAGCGGCGCTGGAGAGCCGGTCCGAATCTTGTTCGATGGCAAAGTTGCCGCCGAGAAAGTTCCGGTTCGAGACGATGGTTCCTTTTCGATCGACATCCCGGTTACACATCTCCCGGGTGAGATGGCCGTTACAGCCGAGCAGCAAGATGGCCGGCGGTTAACACGCGAAACGGCGACCATCGACATCGTCGCGCAGGATCGACCGGAGTAACTCTTATTTACCGATAAGAATAAAGACGCCGGCAGCCAGGGCCACGATGTAGAGAAGGAAAATGGCTGGTCCGATGTTCAAGCCGAAGCCTAGGAGGCCATCGACGATCAGATAAACCGCCAGCAGAAGCATGCCGATGTTCTTGGTTAATTTCATGCCCGTGATTTAATCACGAAGAACACGGAGCACACAGAGAAATTGTTCGACTTCCGAAGTCTCGGGACAAGCCGAAGCCACAAAGAAGAAATTCAGTGGATATACTTTGTTCCCTTCGTTTCCTTCTGTAATGAGTGGTCTGCTCACCATCGAAGCTCGCCAGGAAATCTGGCCGCTCGACAAACCATTTCGCATCGCCCGGGGCACTCTCAACGATGCACACGTTGTTGTCGTAACTGCGACCGACGGCCAATCCACCGGCCGGGGCGAGGCGGTTCCGTCCGCGCGCTACGGTCAAAGCATTTCCTCGGTTTTGGCCCAGATCGAATCGATAAAGCGCGTCCCGAATTTGGATCGACAAAAAACCCAGCAGTTGTTGCCGGCCGGGGCTGCCCGCAACGCCTTGGACTGCGCGTTATGGGACCTGGAAGCGAAGATTTCCGGCAAACGCGTTTGGGAGCTGGCGCATATCCCAATCGTTGACGTGGTTGAGACTTCGTTCACGATTAGTCTGGATACACCGGAGAAAATGGCAGCTGTGGCCGAGGCGAACAAAATCGCGCCGCTTCTTAAACTGAAGCTCGGTGGCGACGATCTCGATCTTCCCCGAGTCAAAGCCGTGCGCGGAGCCGCGCCCACGGCGCGTTTGCTCATCGACGCCAACGAATCATGGTCGCCCGCACACTATCGCGACGTTGCCTCGGCCTTGGAAGGATTAGGGGTCGAGCTGATCGAACAACCGTTTCCCGCGAATGCCGATGAGAGTCTCGAGACTCTCGATCACCCGATCCCGGTGTGCGCGGACGAGAGTTGCCATACCACCGCCGATCTCCCTCGCCTCGCTCACCGCTACGAAGCGATCAACATCAAGTTGGACAAGACCGGAGGATTAACGGAAGCGCTGTTGCTGACGAAGCGCGCTCGAGAAAGCGGATTCAAGCTTTTGTTCGGCTGCATGGTATGCACTTCATTGGGGATCGCTCCGGCTCGCCTTCTCCCTGGCGCCGTCGACCATGTCGATCTTGACGGCCCATTACTTCTCGCCCGCGACCGCGATCACGGTCTTCCTTACCAAGATGGAAAGATCGGAATTCCCTGTCGCGAGCTTTGGGGCTAACGGTTTCCTCTCAACTCTCAACAATTAACTCTCAGCTTTTCTTCCCGAACGCTTCCTTGTTCACCACGTACGGCATTTTGGTCGGGTCGCCGCCGTAATTGCCTTCCAGAACGTCGATCACTGCCTGCACCGTGCGGCCGGCCATCCCTTTCTCAGGATCGACATCCAGCCGCGTGATCCGTGCACCGCTGGCGAAATGATGAAACACTCGGCAACGGTCGGCGATTTCGGGATCCAGCAGCGGCGAATCGGATGGCAGCGGTTCCTTTTCAAAAACATCGAGCGCCGCGCCGGCAATGACATTTTCCTTCAACACTTTGGCCAGCGCCTTCTCGTCCACCACCGGACCGCGCGACGTATTTATTAGGTACGCGGTCGCCTTCATCAGCCGCAGCGTCTTCTCGTTGATGAAATGGTAGGTCGGCTTGTCGGTTTCGATCTCCAGCAACAGCGGCACGTGAATACTTACGTAGTCGGCGCCGCGCAACGCGTCTTCAAGATCGACATACTTAATCCACGTCTTTTCCTTTTGAATCCCTCGTGCGTGCCGCAGGTCCATCGTCTCTTGGATCGCCGCGATGTACTGATGATTTTGATAAGCCGGATCGTAACAAAGAATGTTCATGTCGAAACCCGCGCACTTCTTGATCATCGCCAAACCGATTCGCCCAGTGCCGATGATTGCGATCGTCTTGCCGGTGACTTCGTCGCCAAGAAAGGGGAGAAACGGATGCCACGACGGCCATTTCTGTTCGCGAACGAGCCGCTCGCTCTGCCACATCTTGCGCGCCAGCATTCCCATCATAAAAAAGCCGAACTCGGCGGTGGCTTCAGTCAGCACGTCGGCCGTGTTGGTGAATGGGATTTTGTATTTATTGGCGTCCGCGCGGTTGATGTTATCGAACCCGACCGCGATCTGGGCCACAACCTTGAGCGTCCCTTTCCCAGCTTCGAAAATCTCGGCGTCAATCGGATCGCGCAGTGTGGTGATTAAAGCGTCGATTCCGCTTTTGACTTTCTCGACGATCAATTTTTTCGGTGGCGCCTCCGGCCCCTGGAAAACTTCGAGCTCGTAGCCGTGCTCGCGCAGGCGGTTCTCAGCCGGCTCGCCGATTCGGGAAGTGGCAAAGATTCGTTTCATTTCTGGACAGGAGTTGCCCGATTCTTATGAGACCCGCTGCAAACAATCCACACAATCCTGCGGATCCCGTCTGCTTACAGATTTTTTTCTGCCCAACTTCCCACCCGATCGAGCGCTTTCTCGATGTTCTGGATTGAATTGGCCACACTAAACCTCACATAACCTTCGCCGAAAGAACCGAAGGAGGTCCCGGAGAGCGCGGCGACGCCGGCATCGTCGAGCAGCGCGTTGGCCAGCTTCTGCGATGGCCACCCGGTTTTCGTGATGTTTGGGAAAACGTAAAAGGCGCCCTTAGGCAGGCGGCAGGAGAAACCCTTGATCTTATTAAGACCCGCCACCATCACGTCGCGCCGTGTTTTGAACTCAGCGCACATTTTGTCGACCGACTCTTGCGGACCGCGGAGCGCTTCGATTCCGGCGACCTGGGTAAAACTGGCAGTGCAGGAGTTGGAGTTGGTCATCAATCGGGAAATGTGTGCAGCGAGGTCGGATCGCATCACGCCGTAACCCATCCGCCAACCGGTCATGGCGTAGGTCTTGGAAAAACCGTCGAGCAAAATGCAGCGCTCCTTCATTCCGTCGATCGACATGATGGAATGATGTTCGCCTTCGAAGATGAGCCGGCTGTAGATCTCGTCGGTCAGCACCATGATGTTGCGATCGCCGATCGCGCGCGCGATCCCCTTCAGGTCATCCTCGGTCAAGAACTCCGCCGGTCGGGTTTTGCGGAGAATTCAGAATGATCAACTTGGTTCGATCGTTGATCAGCCCCCCGATCTCATCGACATCGAGACGGAAATCCATTTCTTCGCGCAACCGGATGGGCACGGCTTTCTCGCCGATGTAGTTGATCATCGACTCGTAAATCGGAAATCCGGGATTGGGATAAATGACTTCGTCCGCCTTCTTCAACCAACGCGAGAATGGTGAAGAAAATGATCGGCTTGCCACCGGGGACGACTACCACCTCTTCGGGTGTCGCGTTAACCCGGCGCGTCTCACTGACATATTGCGCGATCACCTCGCGCAATTGGGGCATCCCGGCAGAAGGCCCGTAGTGGGTAAAACCTTTGTGCAACGCGTCGCTGGCCGCCTCGATGATGTTTGCCGGAGTATCGAAATCCGGCTCGCCGATCTCGAGATGCACGATATCGCGGCCCTTCGCCTCCAGGGCCCGCGCTTTTACCAGCACTTCGAACGCGGTCTCTGTGCCGAGACGCGCCATCCGTTTGGCCAGGCGAAGTTCGTAGGTCTTGGTCATGACGAAGGAATCGGTGTGCAACCTGTTTCTTTAGCACGTCACACGGCGCTCGTCACTCTCGCGCGAGCCGAGATCAAGGAATCATTTCGGCTCCGGCGCGATCTTGAGCACGATCTTGCCTCGGGTATGATGCGTCTCGATCTGCCGGTGCGCCTTGGTCACGTCCATCAGGGGAAAAGTCTCCGACACGATTGGCGTGATCTTGTTCTCCTCGATTAGTTTCGTCAGCTCCTCGAGCACTTTGGCATCGGGATGCGCCATCATTCTCGAACAACGAATGTCATGCTTGGCGCATTCGGCCGCGTCGGGCTCGTCCGTGATTGAGACGATCATTCCGCCCTTCTTCACTATTCCGTAGGAGGGCGGAAGCGTACTTCCTCGAACACAGTTCAGAACAACATCGACATCCTTCACCACGTCCTCGAACTTCGTCGTGGTGTAATCAATTGGCTGATCGACGCCAAGTTGCTTCAGCAAATCCTGGTTCGCCGTCGAAGCGGTCGCGATCACTTTGGCTCCGCGCGCCTTGGCAATTTGAACCGCGAAGCATCCAACCCCGCCGGACCCGCCATGAATCAGCACGGTCTGTCCCTTGTCGATCTTCGCCGTGTCGACCAGTGCCTGCCATGCGGTCGTTGCCGCCAACGGGACCGCGGCGGCTTTTTCAAAATCAATGTTCTTCGGCTTGAGCGACATCTCCCCTTCTTTCGCAATCGCAAATTCCGCATAACCACCGCCGCGCGAAACCGGCAGATAGGCATAAACCGAATCGCCCGGCTTGAACTTTGTTATTTTCGCTCCGGCTTTTTCAACCACGCCGGCAATGTCATAGCCGATAATCATTGGCTGATCGGGGCCACTTTTCGATCGCATCCCCTGCCGCACGTACGTGTCCACCGGATTCACTCCGGCCGCCATCACCCGGACCAAAACCTCGTCATCCTTCGGCTCCGGCCGGGAAACATCTTCGTACTTAAAAACCTCCGGGCCGCCATATTCGTGAACGACAGCCGCTTTCATCATCGGCTTCGCCGATGAAGCGGTAGCCGCAATCATCGAGACAAAACCGAGCAGCACCGTGACAACCATCGCAAATTTCGTTTTCATATTCATCTTCGGATTCTTCAAACCTTTAGCGCAGGAAAGCAAGTAACTCTCGAATGAACCTTGTCGATCCTATCTCGGACTTTCTACCTTCCATTGCCCGCTTCTGCTTTCCAATCGTCAGACGGTTCCATGACCGGTACGTGGTCTAGAGCCCTTCAACCATGTCAGTGCATCTTTATTGTTCCGCAAATATGCGTCCCAAAACGCAGTCGAAAGCGCCAAAATCACGCGATGATGATTCGGATTTCGCGGCTCGCTATCACCGGGCAAAGCCCGATCGGTGAAGACGGAATGCTCCGCGTTGTTCAAAACGACTTCATATTTCGGCGCACCGTGCAGGGCCGGGTAAACCTCCAAGCGCGATTTGGCATCAGCGTGCCCAATCGGCGCAGTATCCTTCGTCCCGGTCATGAGCAGCCATGGAATCTTCACCGCGCCGAATGCTTTTTCGGCCGATGTCGATCTTGGAACGCTCGGACTGAATATCACCGCCGCGCGAATTCTTGGGTCGGTGAATTTCGTGCCGCTCAGCGGCAGCGTTTCACCGCTCACAGCCTCGGTCGTAATCGCGCCAAACGAATGACCCGACATTCCGATTTTAGTTAGATCCATTCGCCCGGCCAGCGGTCCGGTCTTGTTCCAAACTTCCAGTTGATCGAGCACCGCGGGAATGTCTCGCACCCGTAAAAGAAAATTCTTCAACGATGCGGCCTCGCGCATCGCCGCCATACCTTCCTCGGGCGCTGCTTGCTTCCAGACTGCATCGTCGCTCCCTGGATGTTGGACAAAGACCGCCAAATAACCGCGCGCCGCCCAGTGTTCACCAAGAAATTCACTGCCCGCGCGCGAACCTCCCAATCCGGGACTGAAAAGCACCAGTGGGGCCGCTGATGTTGTCGACGGCAGATAAATTCGGACCGGGATGTCGCGGTTCCGCGTCGCGTCATGCACCGACAAATCGCGCACCTCTGCGTGAAAATTCTGAGCGATATCAATCGGATCATAGGCCGCTCCTTGGAGGCTACGGATCGCGATCAGCAAAACGATCGCGCTCAACGCAAAGGCTGTTTTCATATTTCTCCAATGACCAGTTCGGGGCACCATAGATTACATTTTCTCTTTCGTCTTCTCGCGGACGGACCCAGTCGGAGTAGGACGAAGGCGGGTCTGCCACGCCGGAGGCTTGGCGGAGGCGGGCTTCAGCGCGTAAAGTCCATCAAATGACGCCGGACGAACAAGAAGACGAACAGTTCTATCGCGACACGGAAAGCATCGCTTTCCCGAAGCTCGACGATCACCAGCTTTCCCTGCTTGAGCCCCTGGGCAGACGACGCGTCATCAAGCAAGGTGATCTGATTTACAAAGCCGGCCAACGCGATCTCGGCTTGACCATCGTTCTGCGCGGCGAGATCGAGGCTTTCGAGCTGCGTGATGGCACGGAACAGATTCTCGCCACGGCACGCGAACGCGACTTCGTCGGCGACGTCGCCATGTTGCAGGGCACATCCGCCCTGGCCAGCGCGCGCGTTATCTCGCCCGAAGCAGAGATACTTTACGTCCCGGCCGCTGAACTGCGGCGTGCGTTTGCCGAGCTGCCCGGCGTGAGCGGACCGATAGTAGATGCTCTTATTATGCGCCGCCGCCGACTCCGGCGGGATCGCGAGTTTGCCGGAATGCGTGTTCTAGCCGCGCGTGCGGGACGCGAAGGACATCAGCTCGATGATTTCCTCGACAAAAATCATATCCCGCATCGGCTCATCGAATTTGAAAGCGAACAGGGCCAGGCGCTGAGCAAACGGCTCCATCTGACCACGCGCGATCTGCCCGCGCTGATTACACCAGCGGGCGCGCCGTTGCGTAGGCCTTCATTGCGCGAAGTGGCGCAAGTGGCTGGTCTCCTGCGCCCGCTCGCCTTCGAGAACGAAACCGAAATCATGTCCGACCTGACCATTGTCGGTGCCGGTCCGGCGGGCCTTGCCGCAGCAGTTTACGCCGCGTCCGAAGGATTAAGAACGGTCGTGCTGGAAAGCTACGCTCCGGGCGGCCAGGCCGGTTCGTCTTCTCTGATCGAAAACTTTTTCGGATTCCCGACTGGAATTAGCGGTGGCGATCTCACCTGGCTGGCCCAGCTTCAGGCCTATCGGTTCGGGGCGAAATTTTCCACGCCGGCCCAGGCCCTCTCCCTGCGTTACGACGGCGCCGGCGAATACGGCGTCTGTCTTCAAGTGGAAGGTTGCGGGGCCGTGCTCCGGGCCAGGTGCGTTCTGATCGCGACCGGCGCGGATTACAACCGGCTGAACGCGGAGGGTCGCGAACAATTCGAAAACATGGGTGTTTACTACGCCGCCACCGCACTGGAAGGCCAGATTTGTCGCGGCGAAACAGTTATCGTGGCCGGCAGCGGCAATTCAGCCGGGCAGGCCGCGATGTTTCTTTCCGACGGCGCCGCCAAAGTCTTGTTTGTAATCCGCGGGAACGATCTTTCCAAAATGTCGACCTACCTTTCTCGACGAGTACAGCTCGCAGCCGAACATCGAAATTCTTTATCACACCCAGATCCGAAAAATGTCCGGGAACAAAATGCTCGACGAAGCCGAGCTGGAAAACACAAAGACCGGCGAACGACGCGTGGTGCGAACACCGGCGATTTTTTCCATGATCGGTGCCAATCCTTGCACCGAGTGGCTGCCACCTGAGATCGAGCGCGACGAAAAAGGATTTATCAAAACGGGATCGGACGTTGTCGATGCGCCTGCGTGGAAAGCGAGCAAACGTCGACCAAGCCCGCTCGAGACCAGTCTTCCGGGCATTTTCGCGGCGGGCGATGTCCGGTCCGGTTCGGTGAAACGTTGCGCGGCTGCCGTCGGCGAAGGCGGCATGGCCGTCGCCGGCGTGCAAGCGGCTCTCGCCGCATCGGCCGATCGCAGCTAGAGGGCTTCTCCCAGATCTGGCCTAACTCTTCGACATCTGGCTCTTGATGATGCCGATGACGGCCATCAAAATCGCGCCGCCAACTCCGCCGCCACCGACATTGGCCAGGATACTCTGCATATCCATTCCTCCGCCTCCGGCTGCCGCGGAACCCATCACCGTTTGCAGAATCGTCCCACCGAGACCGCCACCGACAATTCCCGCAATCGAATTTCCAATTGCGCCCAGACTTTTATCTTTCATGGCCGCGCCGGCGACGTTGCCGCCGACCGCGCCGCTAACCGCTTCAATAATCAAGGTCGTGATATCCATAAGTTATCTTCCTGTTTCTAGCTCTTCTGCGTTTTTCCCATGGTCGCCCTGAAAATGTTCCGTAGCGTATGGGCAAGTCGTTCTCCGCGTCCAGCTTAAACTCAACGAAACTGACCCCTGGCCATTTCAGAGCAACCCGTCCAAATACGCTTTTGTGATTATCTCTGCTAATTTCTAAGCCATATGCCGCGTTGTCCGTGGGCGACTGCCGAACCGAACATCACTTATCACGATGAGGAATGGGGCGTTCCGGTGCACGATGATCGGGAGCTATTCGAGTTCCTCATTCTGGAGGGTGCGCAGGCAGGCTTGAGCTGGACAACGATCCTGAAGAAGCGTGAAAATTATCGAAAAGCGTTTGACCGTTTTCGCCCGGAAAAAATTGCCCGTTACGATGCGCGCGATGTGAAGCGGCTGCTTAGCGATGCCGGGATCGTGCGCAACCGCTTGAAAATCCTGGCCACGATTCAGAACGCAAAGATGTTTCTCGTAGTTCGGAAGGAATTCGGCAGCTTCGACGATTATCTCTGGAGCTTCGTCGGCGGCAAGCCAATCCAGAATCGGCGACGCAGAATGGCCGATGTGCCCGCGCGCACGGCCGAATCCGACGCCATGAGCCGCGATCTGCTCAAGCGTGGATTCAAGTTCTGCGGCTCAACCATCTGTTACGCTCTTATGCAGGCTGTCGGCATGGTCAACGATCACCTGGTGAATTGCCCGCGGCACGCAAAACTCCGCGGCCCGCAACGGCGCAGGCGATTTTAGGACGAGCCGATTTCGGCCGTGATTGTCTCGTAGCGCCGCTGAAAAGCGTCGCCGTGGCAAGTCGAAGCGGTACGGGTCACTCGTCATCAATATCAGTCCCGCTCAGATTCTTTATGCGAGCTTTTCTAAGACGGAGCGCATCTCCTGGAAATTAATCGGCTTGATTAGGTGAACGTCGAATCCCGCCTCCATACTACGCAGCACATCCTCCTCCATCCCCAATCCGGAAAGGGCGATCCCCTTCAACGGTTGCCTTCGCTTCGCCTCACGCATCAGTTCGTAGCCGCTGCAATCGGGTAAACCAATATCGCTGATCAATGCATCGAATCGGCCGCCGTCGAGAATCTTCAATGCCTGGTCCGCGGAATCCGCCGTGACCACTTCATGTCCGCATTTCGCCAGAAGACGCGCGAGAACTGCGCGTGTGTCAGCATGATCGTCCACCAGCACAAGCCGCAAACTTTTCGGAGCGATCACCCCTTTGCTGACCTCATCCTTCGGCGCCGCCGCGGGCGCGTGCAAAAGATCGAGACCTACTCGAAACGTCGCGCCCTGGCCCTTTCCTTCGCTTTCCACGCTGATCGTTCCGCCGTGCAGGTCGAGCAACGTTTTCGAAATCGTTAAGCCCAGCCCGAGTCCGCCGAATCGTTTGGTAATGGAGCGTTCGCCCTGATAGAACGGCTCAAAAATCCTGGCGGCTCGTTCCGGCTCGATGCCAATTCCCGAATCGCTGATTTCGAAAACGAACTGCCTCCCCGTGTTAAACGACCGAATGCTGATCCGGCCTTTCTGCGGCGTGAACTTGACGGCGTTGTTCATCAGGTTCCAAAACACTTGCTGAATCCGGACCGGATCCGCCCAGATATTAACCTGCGCCGCGCTCAAATCGATCACCAGCTCGATCTCCTTTTTCGACACATCGCTTCCGACGATTTCCAGCGCGCTGTGCACCAGCCGGTGCACGTCGACCACTTGATACTCCACTTCGATTTTCCCTCGCGTGATTCGCGTTACATCGAGCAGATCGTCGATCAACTGCGCTTCCAGTTGAACGTTGCGCCAAATCGCCGTCACGTCCTCGCGAAACTCCGACGGCAGATTCTCGTTTTCGGCGAGATAACTCGCCGCCACCAATGCCGGCGTTAGCGGCGTCCGCAGTTCATGACTCAACGACGCCAGAAAATCGTCCTTGGCCTTGTTCGCATTCTCCGCCGCAATCTTCGCCGCTTCCAGATTTTCTTCCGCCCGCTTGCGCTCGGTCACGTCGCGAAAACTCCAGACCCGGCCCACCGGGCGGCCATCGAGCAGTTGAACTTGCGAGTACCGCTCCAGGATCGTTCCGTCCTTCCATTCCAACACTTCGAAAGTCTCCGCCGGCGCAGTCCGATAAATTTCCATCACGCGCGACACGAATCCTTCGGGATCTTTAAACCGCTGGCTAAATTTGAGCCGCAATTTGTTTACGTTCGCTCTTTTTAGCTGGACCAGGGTCACGCCCATCATCAGCGCGTACTTTTCGTTGAAGTCCCTTACATTCCCGTTCATGTCGGTCACGACGATTGCGTCCGTGGTCGAATCCAGCGTCGCCTGCATCATGGAAAGCGAAAGCGCCAGCTCCGCTGTCTTGCGTTCCAATGCTTCCTTGGCGCCAAGGAGCTGCCGCGCCGAGCCGAGATGGCGCGAACGGCCGCTCCTCATTTTCTTGCGCGGCGACCTGACCGCCGAAAGCCTTTTCTTGCTTGTAGGCCGTTTCACTTACTGCCGGATGATAGGTCCTCTCGGTCAACCTGTCACTGAATTGCTCAGCGACCCGGGTTACTCGTCACTCTCCTAAATCGTCACCGTGCCGCGCAGCACCTCCACAGCGTATCCGCCAACGCGAACGTCGGTGACGCGTTGACCGTCTCGCGTTGCTCGCACATGCATTTCGCTGGGGCGATGGATTTCGACACCCTGCCGGATCAGCACTTGTTCGTCGCTGTTTGCGATCCCGTGTTGCGCCATCCAACTCGCGGCGCAACCGGCTGCTGATCCCGTAGCGGGATCTTCCGCTCCGTAAAAAAACATGCGCGCCCGCGCTTCCAGTCGACCTTCGTGACGTTGCGGACACAGAAAGTAAAAAAACTTGGCCTCGCTGCTCTTCAAAAATTCTGCTGCCTGCGCGTGAGAGAAGTTGAGATTCGCCAGGGTTTTTTGATTTCGAATGCCAACAATGGCGAATGGCAACCCGGTCGAGACAATCTGAATCGGCCATTCCGGAAGAATTTCGTCCGCCCCGATTCCAATCACGCGAGCAACTTCTTCGCGCGAAAAGCTAATTCCAAATTCGGGATCGCGTTGGCGCATTTCGCCGAATACCCGACCGTCCACTCGCTTACGTCCGGCATTTTCCGAATCAGGTGTAAATCGCACCGGAATTTTCCCCGCTTTCAAATCCAGCGTGACCTCGGCCGACTGTTCAGAGACGGGTGCAGCCCGCGATGCATATATATAGAGCGCGGTGCCGAGCGTTGGATGACCGGCGAACGGCAACTCCTCCGCGACAGTGAAGATACGAACTTTCTTTCCTTCCTGCGCTTCAATGGCGGGATCGCGCGGCAGAATGAAAGTCGTCTCCGACAGATTCATCTCCCGCGCCAGCGCCTGCATTTCCCCATCATCCAGTCCGCGCGCATCGGTGAAAACGGCGAGCGCATTGCCCGTCAACGGCGTCTGGGTAAAGACGTCGAGCTGAACAAACTCGTAGGTGCGATCCGGCATAAAGACTTATCGCACAGATAAGCCGCAATCCCCTCCACTCGCTATGTAAAAGCTTGCCTTGTTAGGGCGCCATTCGGTCGCACAGCGTGTCGGTATGATACGACACCAGGCTGCGCAGCTTAAACCAGCCGGCGTCCTTCTTCGACATCTGCCCGACAAAATTCACTTCGTTCTTGGCAAAATCGCTCCACGAATTGTAACGCGAGATCGCGGCAAAGGTCCACGCCGCCCCTTCCATATGTTGCAGGACGACGTTCCCCGCGGAGGTGTCCATCGCGCGATCGGGCGGCTCGTTCAAAAACTTGTCGAGCGCTTCGCGTTCGCCCGGTGCCGGACGATACACCGAGACCGAATAGGCGGAAGCTGTGGTCTTGGCTGCGTCATCCAAGCCCAGTGCCTTGGCGAACGTCGCCCACGATGGACCGCTGACGAATGTATCGGTATGCCAATCGCCCAGTGCCATCTGACTCGCCGGTGGCGCTTTTCTCGATGCTTCGACAGTCGCTTTAGTGCCGAGATGTTCGATCACACAATAATCCCAGGCATCTCCATCCTGGTGGCGCAACACAATATAATGGCCGGGCATCGGCGCATCCGGGTCCTGTTTCTTTAAGACGTCCCCCAGCTCGGCAGCCTTGCCGAGCGCGGCTTTGGCAAAGTGGACGTGATAAATGTCGGTGCGTGCAGCGGCCTTTGTCGCGTCGCCGGCTGGCGACGGGCTTTGCGCCCACGAAGAGGAAGTGAGGCCGAAGACGGCGATGAGAATCGGAAGCATTATTTTCATGATGAACTTTCTTGTTGAGGTAAAGGCTCGTCCCAAAACCGGGCATCCTGTCCGGGCGAACCACGAAGCCTTTGGCTTCGCATCTAGAACGACGCTAAGGCCCGGGCATCAGGAGTCAACAACATTGGGGCCCCAGCGACTTCCTACTTTCTAATTCCTACTTTCTCCTTTCTACTTTGCCTCGTGAGCGTCGTCGGAACAGTAGAAAGCCTTTGGCGGTATCCGGTCAAGAGCATGCGCGGCGAAGAGCTGGACGAACTGTTCGCCGGCTACGCTGGCGTTTATGGCGATCGCCTTTTCGCGTTCCAGAGTTCGGCCAATGCAAAGGGCTTTCCCTTTCTCACCGCACGCGATCAACGCCATATGATTCGTTACCGTGCGCGGTTTCGCGACCCCGGGAAAGCGGCTCGACCGATTAATCAGGCCGAAGCGGCAACTTTGTCGCCCCTGATCAATCCGGTCTCGGCCAATGCCGCAGACCTGATGGTGGACGTGGAGGCGCCGGATGGAAAAACGTTCACGATAGATGATCCGGCGTTGATCGAAGCACTTCGCGCCGGTCTCGAAGGCAAACACGATCTCACCTTGCTTCGCTCGGACAAGGCCATGACCGATTGTCTTCCGCTGTCGATCTTGTCCGTGCAAACCGCAACGAAACTCGGCCAGGAATCCGGCGTCGTCGTCGATAAACGACGGTTCCGCGCCAACGTCTATGTCGATCTTACGAACGCTGAGGGCTTCGCCGAAGATCAGTTTGTCGGCAAAACTCTCCGCATCGGATTGAAGGTCGTTGTATCGATCCGCGCGCGCGACGGGCGTTGCATGATGATCACGCTCGACCCCGACACCGCGGAAAAAACGCCGGCTATCTTGAAAGCCGTCGCCCAAGCCCACGAAGGCAAGGCCGGCATCTACGCCGCCGTGCTCGCCGAAGGCACGATTCGCAAAGGCGACTCGATCGAACTGCTAAACTAGGCCGCGCCCTCAGCTCTTACTTCGTTCATGCTTCATACTTTCTTCATTCTGCGCCATACTTCCTAATTCCAACTTCTCACTTCTTACCTTCCCCTCATGCCGGTCTTCACCAACATTTCGGCTTATAAATTTGCTCCGTTAGGCGATCTGAATGCTCTCCAGGCCGCCCTGCGCACGATGTGCAAGGGAATGCGCGGCACGATCCTGCTCAGCCCGGAAGGAATCAATCTCGTCGTGTCGGCCGAACCCGACGCCGCCCATGCGCTCCTCAATTATCTTCGGACCATCCCCGCTCTCGCTGATCTCACCACAAAAATCAGCAAGAGCGATCATCAGCCGTTCAACCGAATGCTGGTGAAGATAAAAAAAGAAATCATCCCTTTTGGTGTCGATGGAATCGACCCCGGGCGTTGCCCCGCCCCAAAGGTTTCGCCAACAAAATTAAAGGAATGGCTCGACCAAGGCCGATCCGTCACCCTTCTCGACGCCCGCAACGCCTACGAAGTCAAGCTCGGCACCTTCCGGGGCGCCCGCACGTTAGGCCTCGATCATTTCCGCGATTTCCCAATGGCGGCTGCGTCCCTGCCCAGTCATCTGAAAGACGAACCGGTCGTGACCTTTTGCACCGGTGGCATTCGTTGCGAGAAAGCAGCGCCTCTTTTGCAGGCCGCCGGATTCGCCCAGGTCTTCCAGCTCGATGGCGGTATCCTCCGCTACTTTGAGGAATGCGGCGGCGAACATTTCGAAGGCGACTGCTTCGTGTTCGACAAACGCGTCGCGCTCGATCCCTCCCTGCGCGAGACCGGAGCCGCGCTCTGCTTCGTCTGTCAGACCCCACTTACCGCGCTCGAACAGAAAGACCCCCGCTACGTGGAATCCGTCTCCTGTCCGCATTGTCACAAGTGAGGATATTTTTTTAGCGTTTTCTACGTTACTCTTCCGGCCGGATCTCGATCGGTCCCGGCTGAAATTTCACTTTCTCCAATTCGCCGGTGTCGAGATTCCAGGCAGCGTGCAGCGATGCCGTCCAATGTGGCCCCGAAGAAAGATTGGGTTTGTTATCGGCAAAAAGATCCAGCAATACTTTGCGGCCCTTGAATTCGAACTCGGGTTTCCGCTCCGTCCCCTGGTATTGGGAAACGAAAATGACCCCGGACCCTTTTTCGTCAGGATACTTCTTCAAAAAACGCTCGCGAAAATCCTTATCGAAGAGCAAACGCACGTGACGCCAGATCGGATGGACCCGTTTGATCCGATCGGCTTCAATCTCGATGATCGACAGGTCGGTCATTCCCCATTTCCGGTCGGTCCAGATCGCGACCATCGAATTCCCGTTCCATTTCGCCAGCGGTTGACCGCGCTCGCCCGCCACCCGGCCGTAATCATCGCCGACTCTGGTCACCACGGCGTAAGGATTGAGGCAGACCAACAGGTTCGGCGGCAACTCGGCGTCGTTGCCCTGCTCGCGAACCGGATACAAAATCGCGAACCGTGCGTTAGGCGAAAGGCTTTCTACTCCCACTACGTATTCTTTCGGAACACCCGCGACAGATTGTTCCGGCGTTTTTGCCTTGCCTTGCCCAAAACCCAGGCTGGCCAGGCAAACGACTGCCAATAGCAAGATGTTCGTCTTCATCCGACGCTATATGATCCTCTTCCAGCCAAAGCGCGCAAACGCAGTGTGTCCTCCTCTCTTGCCCCGCGGTTTACCCCTGCGCCTTCAGTTCTTGGACAATGATTTCCTCGATTGTCATTCCGAGCGGAGTCGCCTGCCAAGCCGTAGCCTTGTGCGAAGGTCTGGAGGAATCTCTCTTTTCAAGAATTTTTTGACAGTAAAAGATGTCTCGACGCGGCCTGTCCTGAGCGGGATTCCAGCATTTCTAACAGCCGTCAACAGCTTGAACCTGGCCGTCGTCCCGGTATCCTCGCAAGGCATGCACCGCGACCATCACAGTTGGTACTCACATCGTCTTAACCGCGACATGGGCGTTGCCGTGTACGGCAATTATGGCCTGCCGATCCTCGCATTCCCGACCAGCATGGGCGACGAATGGGAACAGGAAGGTCAGGGAATGATCGGCACTCTCAGTCCCTACATCGACCAGGGTCGAATCCGAATCTTCTGCATCAACGGCGTGCAAAGCGATTCGTTCGCAAACAAGGGGGCGCATCCATTCCATCGCAGCTGGATGCAGGCGCAATACGACGACTACGTGGCTAGCGAAGTCTTCCCCTTCATCGATTCCCAGTGCCAGACGCCGGGCATTGCGATTAGCACGCTAGGCGCATCGCTCGGCGCTTACCATGCGGCCAACACCCTCTTCAAACATCCTGACCACGTGAAGCGCTGCTACGCGCTCTCAGGCATTTACGACCTGCGCGATTCCATGGACGGCATGTACGACGACAACTTCTACTTCAATAATCCGGTCGACTATATGTCCAACCAGCACGACCCCTGGTTTCTCCAGCAATATGCCAGTTGCGATATCCACCTCGTCACCGGCTGCGGTCCGTGGGAGAACAGCGGCCCGACCTACCGCATGTCCGAGGTTCTCGCCGCCCGCGGCATCCCGCATCATCTGGATGATTGGGGTCCGGAGGGCGGACACGACTGGCCCTACTGGCATCATCAGATGTGGGAGTACGTGGGCGCGCACTTCTAAACAACCGAGTTCGGTAATCAGTAATGCTTCAGACTGTCGATAGTAAGCTCTGCTCTGATTTGCCTCTTCCGCAGGTCTTCATCGACACGGACGTTCGGCCACCGAGGTCGGGCAACTGCTCGCCGACTCAACTTCTCAACAACTCAACGTCTCAACTTCCTTGAACCAACCCTCGATTCGCCTCGCCTTTGTCATTGTTGCTCTCGCGCTCGGCGGCGCTGTCATCGTGGGCGATCTCGTGCGCGAAGCGCGAGGGCGCAGGCTGCGCGAAACCATTCTGGCCGAGCTTCAACCGGTGGCATTAAAAAACTGTACCCTGAAACGCTTCGGCAGCGCCAACGATGGCGGATACCTGATGTGCGAGAACCTGATCGAGCCGATCGATGCGGCCTATTCCTACGGCGTTGGCAGTAACGATGACTGGGGCTGCGAGGTGTCACGCCGGTATCACGTGCCGGTCCATGGTACGATTGTTTTGATCCCGCACGCCCACTCTGCGACGGCGGCACCATGGTGTTTCATAATGAATGCGTGGGAGATCGAACCGGTTCCAAAGATTCCCGCCTCTTTGATACATTGGAAAACCAGCTCCGAAAAAACGGACGGATCGGCCAACGCGTGATCATCAAAATGGACATCGAAGGCGCAGAATGGGACGCCCTTCTCGCGACGCCGGACGAACTGCTGGCGTCGATTCCCCAAATCTCGATGGAGATGCACGGATACGACGATCCGAAAATTGTCGAAGTATTGCGGAAACTGAGGCGGCATTTTTATCTGGTAAACCTCCACTTCAACAACTGGTCATGCACGACGAAGGCCGCGCCGCTGCCCGCCTGGGCCTATCAGACGCATTGGGTTAACAAGCGCATCGGCCTGCTTGACGCAACCGTGCCGGTGCCCGCACCCATGAGCCCACTGAACGCTCCCGATTCGACAACGCGACCCGATTGTCAGCTTGCCACGCCGCCCGCTCGCGAAAACTTTCGGAGTAGCCTTGTGCGAAGGCTGGGTTGGGTCGCCAAGAAGGGCGCCCGGAAGTCCGCGGTGAAGAAGACGAAACCAAAGAGATGAGTGATGGCCGACGATACTGATAAGCTATTCAGCGGATCGATTCCGCAGCTATACGAACAGTATTTGGTGCCGCTGATTTTCCAGCCGTATGCGGCGGACATGGCGGGTCGAGTAGCTCAACGCCAGCCGTCAGCGGTGCTCGAGATTGCAGCTGGCACAGGCGTGGTGACTCGCGAGCTGGCCAAGAGACTCGCGCCCGACGTGCAGATTACCGCCACCGACTTGAACGAGCCGATGCTGACACAGGCTGCCGCTGCTGGCACGGCCCGCCCGGTGGAATGGCGCCAGGCGGATGCGATGCAGTTGCCTTTCGACGATGGAATGTTCGACATCGTCGTGTGCCAGTTCGGCGCCATGTTTTTTCCGCAGAAGCCGGCAGCGTTCTCAGACGTGCGGCGGGTGCTGCGCCCTGGCGGGACATTCCTGTTCAACGTATGGGACCGCATCGAAGAGAACGAATTCGCCGATGTCGTGACGCAAACACTTGCCGGCATGTTCCCGCATGATCCGCCGCGTTTCCTGGCGCGGACTCCGCACGGCTATCATCAATTGCAAAATGTAGTGGCCGACCTCGCCGCCGCCGGCTTCAACGAACAACCAACGATCTCGACGCTTGCCATGCGCAGCCGGGCAGAGTCGCCGCGGCTGCCGGCGATCGCCTACTGTCAGGGAACGCCGCTGCGCGGTGAAATCGAAGCGCGTGATGCATCGCGCCTCGCCGAAGCCACCGATCTCGCCACCGAAGCCATCGCCGCCCGCTTCGGTTCGGGCGAAGTGGACGGCAAAATTCAGGCACACGTGGTCGCCGCACTGCGATGATCAGAAAGTTGGCGCAGAGGAAGATGCTGCATTTCCTATGCTTTTAG
Organism: uncultured Verrucomicrobiae bacterium; assembly: GCA_963815455.1. Classification (GTDB taxonomy): domain Bacteria; phylum Verrucomicrobiota; class Verrucomicrobiia; order Chthoniobacterales; family UBA10450; genus JBDTZF01. Next base: position 281,450 of record CAWFGO010000005.1, on the reverse strand, counting down.
AACCCATCTCATAAATAGGAAATGGTTGCGCAAAGGTCTGACGGGCAAAGGGCCTTCTTGATCGACCGACGTAGTCGAAGTCTATTAAAGGCATGACCGCGCAGCAAATCATCGAGGAAATCAAGCGCCTGCCATCAAAGGAAAAGGGTGAAGTTTTGAGCGCTTTGCTTCGTTCGCAAGCGAGCAAACGTCAGTTGTCGCCTGATAAACTCGTCGCGCTGGCAGATCGGATGGTTGCTGCGAAAGATCCTGCGCAAGCGGAGCGGCTGGAGAAGGAAATTATTGCAGGCTTTTACGGCCGGTAAGCGATGCCTCGGATCCGACGCGAGCGCATTCCTGACGCGCTAATGTCGCACCTCGTTAGGCGAGTGCGCGAACGGGAGATTTCAACTTCGCAGCTCGGACTGCTTTCAGCATGGTTGGACAGCGAACCGGAAGTTCCGACCGGGGAATGGTTCAAACGCTTTCCCGAAATGATCGTCTGCGGCGAAGGCGAACTGGTGAAAACGTTTTTGACTGCCAACCAAGCCCCGATTGGCATAGAGGTTCGCTAAAAGTCTCCGACTTCCTTGGCTCGCCGTAGTCTTGCACGAAGGCGGCTGACCTCTCGCTCTCAACTCCGTAAAGGAGCGTGGCTCCAACGGAGCTTTACGCTCTCAACTCTCAACCCGTCTTACGACTGATCGCCTTCGGATCTTGGACAAGAATAAACGATACGACCCCCACGCTAACCCTTCCTATCTGCCGACGAATAACCGTTAACCATTAACCGATAACTGCCAGGTGGAACGAATTCTCTTGGCAGTAATGTATCCATCTACTAAAAAGGCTGTATCACACTTTATCCGCTTTTTTTCTCCTATCCTCTTCGAGCACAACGGGGGAACTGTTGCTTCATGTCTGTGACGAGACAGTTGCGTTGCTTAGTTTTAGCAAGCCTTCTCGTCGGCACCTCCGCATTGGCAGGAAATCAAAGGACAAACATTGCAGGTAACGATGTTGGTAGGGCGTTGGTGTTCAACCCGACGGTAAGTTAGTTGTTGCGGGCTCTTCCAGCAATAACTTTGCAGTCATTCGGTATCAAGCGGGCGGATCCTCGACCCAGAATTTAGCCATCGAGGCGTGGACGGTGACGGAATCTTGCGCTTTAACATTTCGGAACGATTCGGCAAACGCGCTGGCCATTCAGCGCGATGCCAAAATCATCTTAGCCGGCGTTTCCAGTGACGACTTCGCCGTCGCACGCCTAAAACCCGACAGTACCCTCGACAACTCTTTCAGCCCCGGAGGACTCGACGGAGATGGCGTGCTACGCTTCAATATTTCCGGTAACGATTCGGTTAACGCAATTGCCATTCAGCCAGGCGGCAAGATCATCCTCGCCGGGGTTTCGAGCAACGACTTTGCTGTCGCACGCCTAAATCCCGACGGTACCCTCGACAATTCTTTCAGTCCCGGAGAACTCGATGGAGATGGCGTCCTGCGCTTCAACATCTCTGGCACCGATTCAGCAAACGCCGTCGCAATTCAGCCGGACGGCAAGATCATCCTCGCCGGGGGTTCGAGCAACGACTTTGCTGTCGCACGCCTAAAACCCGACGGTACCCTCGACAGCTCTTTCAGTCCCGGAGGACTCGACGGAGATGGCGTGCTACGCTTCAATATTTCCGGCAACGATTCGGTTAACGCAATCGCCATTCAGCCAGACGGCAAGATCATTCTCGCCGGAGTTTCGAGCGACGACTTTGCTGTCGCACGCCTAAAACCCGACGGTACCCTCGACAGCTCTTTCAGTCCCGGAGGACTCGACGGAGATGGCGTGTTACGCTTCAATATTTCCGGCAACGATTCGGTTAACGCAATCGCCATTCAGCCAGACGGCAAGATCATTCTCGCCGGAGTTTCGAGCGACGACTTTGCTGTCGCACGCCTAAAACCCGACGGTGCCCTCGACAGCTCTTTCAGTCCCGGAGGACTCGACGGAGATGGCGTCCTGCGCTTCAACATCTCTGGCACCGATTCAGCAAACGCCGTCGCAATTGTCGCCCAGGGCAACATTGTTTGGCCGGCGTGGCTGCGGAGGATTTTGCGGCAAGCAGACTAAAGCCGAATGGGACCGCAGACCCCACGTTTCCCGGGTCGACAAATCCTCCTCCTCCTCCTAGAAACTTAAGAGAGGAGCTGCCTTCACCGTCACGCCAGCCATCGCCGAAATAGTTCTTCCTGGAAGTTTTCAGCGAATTAACCTCAAGGACCTGGCGGAATGTCAAATGCTTGGTCTGCCCCGCTTCAATCCTTTCGCCCTGGTTTCGCGCACCACGCCCGCCAAACCAAACGCCACCCTGATGAGCCTGGCCTTTATGAGCCTGTTCGTTTCGAACAACCTGATCGGCTGGGTCGCCATAGTTAAATTGAACTTCGGCGAAGTGATTTACGGATATGTTTTAGGATGGGACTCGAACCTCGAAACACTTTTCCAGACTCTGTTTCTGCAATCGCAAAGGAAAACGAGCCATAGTTGTCGAAGATCATGCGCGCGGTGAAATGGGTGTAAACGATAACCCTAGTCAACGGCTCGATTTTCCGTCCTGAAATGGAACCGCCGCTAGGCACGATTGCCAAAATCGTCGCGGGGTCCCATATCAAAAAACGCGACTCTGCAAATCGCCTCGCAAATCCAACGTGATTCAAAGTCATCGTGTTTGTATGAGAGAGGTTTATTACCTCAATGGCTACTTTCATTTTGTCAGTCGTCGCCCCGCGGGATCGCATGAAATCTTCGTGCGGCCGGTCTATTAGGATGGATCGCTGGGGTGAGTTTGGTCGACGAAATACAATTGCGGGGTGACTTTGAGCCGTGGTTGATGTCTCCATACATCGATCGAAAGATTCGCGATCCCGAGCACTACGCCCAAAATGGCGATTGCAAGCGTGATGCCGTCACGTGTGACGATGAGTTGCCAGGCCGGAAGGATCATTTCGAAACTTTTCTAACGGGTGTCGCTTCTACGGTTGCACTTCGAGTCGAGAGCGAACGATTCTTGCGTGCGGAACCTTCGCTTGCGCAAGTTCGACTACTTTTTGGCGGCTTTCAATCGTCATGCTTGGCCCTAGAATGATGCCAGCGACCAACGTATTTAGATTTACTTGCACGGTCAGCCGTTCAGGACAGGGCGAAAGGAAACCTTCAGCATCAGTCGGGAGGTAATCCATTCTGATTTGGCTCAGTAACCTCACCTCGTTCTCTTTCGAAAACCTCGGCTGCTTGCGAAACATTACCGTGGAGCTGTGCAGGTCCGGGAGAGGCTTGTTATCTGGCCAATAGGTCACTCTTCCGAGTTCATGCGCAACGCTCGACTCCGTGACGACGGCACGAAGCAAACGATGCGTCGAGCTGACAAGGCAGACTCCGGTGCCTTTGTCGGAGTATCTTTCCCACATGTCTGCGCTCTCCTCGGGGATCCCAAACCAGCAATGAGCATAACAATGCGTTCGATGAATTGCCTGTGACTGCAAAAATGCCTGAACGTCTCGCTTCGCGTTCGTCTGCTGCATCAACTGTGCATCGGCCTGAGCGAAATTGTGCCTGTTGGCTTCTGGATACAATCCCTCCAAAGGATCATCGTCGTACAGGTCGAGGCGCTTCGTTGATAAGGCGGAGAACTCGAGCAGTTGCAGAAGGAACTTTTCCTTCATGTAGTGCGAAATAAGAAAGTCCTGATCTGCCGCAAACAGTTGGTTGCCGAGCAACTCGCTCTCCTCGAGCGAGAGTGTGAACGGGTAAATGCCGACGATTTCACCCGGCGCCGCGGCTTCAGGATTGGGGTGTGACCAGCCTTTCATTGTAAATCTACACTTTCGCGTAAACTTCAGTGGGGTGAAATTGGGGTCAAATCATTTAACCCTGTCGGCGGTTTTTGATCGCGCAGCCACGAGGACTAACGGTGAGTCAAAATGATCCGCGTAAAAGGCTTCGCCTTTCACCACGGCGAGTTTGATTCGTTCGCCGCCCGCTTTCTCACCCTCGCCCCTCGGGTTACATGATCCATGTCGCGACTACCCAACTCGCTCCATTGTCCTGCGGCGGACATGCGGTTTCATTGGAGATTGGTTATTGGACATTCACTGGTGCTTGGTGATTGGAATTTGGTGATTTCATCCCCTTACTGTGCGGATGATCGTTCATCTAATCGACGGAACTTACGAACTCTTCCGTCACTTCTACGGCTTGCGCCGCTTCACTAAGGGCAAGGACCGCCCATACGGCGCGGTCGTCGGCGTGCTCCAGAGCGTTCTCGAAATAGTTGAAAACGAAAACGGCGACACCTATCTCGGCGTCGCCACCGATCACGTGATCGAGTCTTTTCGCAATCGGCTTTGGGCGGACTACAAGACTGGCGACGGCATCGAGCCCGCGCTTTTCTCGCAATTCCATCCGCTTGAGGAAGCGCTCGCGGCGATGGGCGTTGTCGTCTGGCCGATGATCGAGCTCGAAGCCGATGATGCGCTCGCTTCGGCCGCGCATCTCGCGTCGAAGGACAAGAAGGTAAAGAAAGTCGCGATCTGGACGCCGGATAAAGATCTGGCGCAATGCGTGCGAGGTACGCGCGTCGTGCAGATCGACGGCCGGCGCAAAAACGATTCGCGATGCGGCTGGGATACGCGAAAAGTTCGGCGTCAGCCCGCAGCTCATTCCGGACCTGCTCGCGCTCGTGGGCGATGCGGCCGACGGTTACCCCGGCATCGCTGGAATCGGCGCAAGGACCGCCGCCACACTTTTGAACCGCTACGGTAAGATCGAGAACTTTCCGCGAAAAGTTCTTGGCGAACAGCGCGAATTCGCATTGCTCTTCAAGAAACTCGCGACCCTGCGCACCGACGCGCCGCTCTTTAAAAAAGTCGAGACGCTGCGCTGGCGCGGTCCGACGTCGGCATTCGCGAAGTGGGCGAAGCGAATGAAAGCGCCGCAGTTGATGAAACGTTGCCAAGAGGCTGCGAGACTTGATTAATCTTCTAGACAGGATTTGCCCGATTTCTACCAGACCCTCTGTTCGGTATTTCTCAATCCTGGCAATCCTGTGAATCCTGTCTGGTTACGATGCCGATCTTATAACAGCTCTTTTCGATAGGACGATTGTGCTAACAGGGGATTGCGGCTGACACCCGCCGTCGCCCCGCTCAGCGGGGCCATGGCGTGGCAGGCAGCCGCCTCTACACCAATCCAATATGATTTCGCGTTGATTGGTGTGTTTCGTGGGTCCAATCCCAATTAAAGTTCGTTTGGGCTAGCAGCCGAAAGTCCGAGCCGGACCGGCTTTACAGGCGGGCAGCCTGCGCGCCCTAGACATTAGGCAATTGCGTAAACTTCGACGCTCTTCGTCACGAATTCCTTCCTCCTTTCCTGTGTTCCTGATTCAAACCTACCTGGACATTCGAATGGGCTGATGCTTCTTGAACAATTGGAGGTGCTGCTGAAACGTCTTGGCGTCCTCGGGAAGAACGCCTTTCATGCCTAACGCCTTCTCTTCGTAGCGGATGGCGGAATCGAAATCGCCGGCTTCGGCGTAGGCCGCCGCGAGCGTGTCGACGGCGTTCTCGTCCTTCCACTGCATCAGCTTGCACGCCGTCATTGCGTCCTTAACCGCCTGCTGCCCATTTCGAAATGACGGGTTCGCACAGGTCGCGCGAAGCCACGCCCGATCCTCATATCCCCGGGCCAGACCGTCGACCCGAGGATGGATATTAATCACGTGGTTAATTTCCTTGAGACCAGCATCGTACCTTCCGAGCCTGGTATTCGTGCTGGCACGCAATAATGCCGCTTCGACAAAGGTGCGATCCTGTCGCAGCGCTTCGCCACAATCTCGAATGGCCTGTTCGTATTTGCCTTCCCTGATCAACACCTTCGCCCGAGTGTAAAAGGCCGGATAAAGTCCCGGGTCGCTCCGAATAGCCGCGTCCACGTTTCGATGCGCGGTCGCGACATCGCCATTGTTCAACGCCGTTTCCGCGTCACTCCAAAGTTTTATCGCGACCCGGTTACGGCCTCTACCGTATTCAACCTCGATCGGCAAGCCGCCTCGCACGTCGATCCCCGCGACCACAACCAGAACAATGATCAACCTCGTGAAAACTCTCTTTTTCATAATGAAGCGCGACAGAATTGGGTCGCATCCATGTTATTGATATTCGCTCTCATCGCCGCGAGTCTAGCAAGTCACCCGGCAGGTTTACGAACATTTTTTAGCGGGAGGCGTTTCCACCTTCTCTCTGCGGTCTCCGTGATCTCTGTGGTGAAAGACGGAAAGGGATTGCGGCCGACATCAGACCATCCCTCGCCGTGGCCTATGTGATCTCTGTGCTGAAAGATCTTACGAATTGCGCGAAGGTTTACGGCCCGGGCGGCTGGCGAAGAGCTTCCTGGACGGGCGGAGGTAATTTGTCAGCGTTTTTTAGGAACTGGCTCACTTGCCAGAGTTCGTTATCGGTTAGTGTTCCTTCAAACGACGGCATGGCGCTGAACCGAATCCCGTTCGTCACCACCCAGTGCGTCGTGCCGACGGGATCGTCGGTCACGCCTTTGCCCGGTGGAAGCAGTTGTGGGACATGCGGGTACCACTTTTTCGCCATTGGCGAAGCGGGTTGATCCAGTTTGCCGTGACAACCGGCGCAGTTCTGCATGTAAATATGAGCGCCGGCGAGAAGATTGGTTTCGTCCGCGGGAAGGGGCGATTCATCCTGCGCGCTCTTGCCGATCGACGCGCCAATCGCCTTGCTCACAACAAATCGTTCCATCGGCAACGGGCCGCCTTTCGTCCCCATGAAGAGTCCACCGCGAGCAACGAAAAAATACCCAGCCGCCAGGACAAGCGCGATCCCAATAAGAATGCCGAAGAGAAATTTGATCATGACTTAAGCGACGAATCCAGATTGCTCGCCCCGGCGAGTAAACTCCAACCCGATTCGGGAAAGCGTTTCACGCCGGAACTTCGCGAACTTTGCCGTCTTTCCAGATGATCATTGGCAAACCGCGGCGACGAAGCTCGGCGCGTTTCTTTTTTGTGGCGCGCTTGTGCGCTTGTGATGCGACGCGCGCTTCTGGCGACATGTTGCTCTCCGGAATTGGCTTTAAGCCGTTATACAGATTCTTTTTCATGGAAGGAAAAGAAGGTTCGCAGATCAACAATACTGTGAGTGGCGGATTCCGCCAATAACTTTGCCGGCGGCGTCGAGTTATCCCAGAGAAACCACTTGTTCGCTAACGGTGCATATTCGTCCAACAGATGTTGAATACTTCGCCGGAATCGGCGCCGGATGTCGTCGGCTGGAACATCGTGGCCGCCTTCGATGACTCTTTGGCGGACACGACGAATCGCCTCGCGCACATCGGGAATCCAAACGAAATGCAGCTCGATCCGATAGCCACGCTACTTCGCTTGTTCGAAGATTCTCACGTGCGTTTTTCCGCTCAGTGTCGATTCAAGCGCGAATGTTTCTTGTCGATCTAACAATTCGCCCAGCTCGCTTAGAAGAAGTTTTCCGGGCTTGAATGCGACGGCGTCCGGTTTGAGTGGAGACAATCCGCGCGCGATCTCGTCCGCGTTCAAGAAACGGATGACGCCAATGCTCGGTAGAAATTCTTTGGCGAACGTGGTTTTGCCCGCGCCGCGTGCTCGCGAACTCTTTCGGAGTTGCAGCCGGCGATGACGTAAATTGTGGGGGACGGCATCGATTGAAATTGAACGCGATTCGCGAAAATGGCCAACGCCAATAGAATCTCGTGATGAGCAAATTGCCCCCTCTGAATCCGACCGACTTGGACGACCGCCCCGAAGTGGTGAGCCTCTTCAAAAGGCTCAAGTCAGCGCTGCCGGAATTAGAAAAACGTCTCGAAGAATGCACGAGCCACTGGGGATACGAAGACCCGATCTACCGATTCTATCATCAAAGTTTCAAAGTTTATCTGCTGCAAAACAGTACCCTGGCAATCGTTGAGAAACTTCGGGCGCTCTCGCCGGAGAGAGAATTGAACGAATGGTTCGTGGAGATCGTTGCGGAAGGAACCGGCAAGACTTTCGCGATGGCAGACAATGAAAGTTGGCTCGGCGTCACACGACCGATTCTCGAAGCGTTTTTTCACGCTCGCTACTTTCTTGAAATGGCAGTGAAACATGGACGAGAGTTGGAATATCCGCCGAATGTAATGCCGAGCGGTTGGGCCGCGCTCCTCTATTTGTATAATCTGAGATGAAGATTGTTCCGGCGCCGCCTTCGTCAAGGCTGCGGCGAGCCAAGGAGCCGCCAAAACCAACAGGCTGGCAGCCTGTGCTCCCCAAACAATGGGACGCCTCGACACAGCGAGGCGGCTACAGCATCATGTCTTGGTGTAGACTTCGGAGCCCGACTCTTTGAACTCGCGGGCTTTCTGTTGCATTCCAATACGTACCGCTTCTTCTTCCGAAAGTTTCTGCTCCGCCGCGTACTTGCGAACATCCTCCGTTATCTTCATGCTGCAGAAATGGGGGCCGCACATGCTACAGAAGTGCGCGGTCTTCGCCCCTTCCTGCGGCAACGTCTCGTCGTGGAACTCGCGGGCGGTCTCGGGATCGAGCGCGAGATTGAATTGATCTTCCCAGCGAAATTCGAATCGCGCCTTACTAATTGCGTTGTCACGGTATTGCGCGCCGGGATGGCCTTTCGCTAAATCGGCGGCGTGGGCGGCGATCTTGTAAGCGATGACGCCGTCTTTGACGTCCTTCTTGTTCGGCAATCCGAGATGTTCTTTCGGAGTGACGTAACAAAGCATGGCGCACCCATACCAGCCGATCATGGCCGCGCCGATCGCGCTGGTGATGTGGTCGTAACCCGGCGCGATGTCGGTGGTTAGCGGGCCGAGCGTGTAGAACGGCGCTTCGCCGCACCACTCGAGTTGTTTCTCCATGTTCTCTTTGATCATGTGCATGGGGACGTGGCCCGGGCCTTCGTTCATCACTTGCACGTGTTGTTTCCAGGCGCGCTGGGTCAGCTCGCCTTGGGTGAACAACTCCGCGAATTGGGCTTCGTCGTTCGCGTCTGCGATTGAACCCGGTCGCAGACCGTCGCCGATGGAAAAGCTGACGTCGTAGGCGGCCATGATCTCGCAAATCTCGTCCCACTTCGTGTAGAGAAAACTTTCCTGATGATGCGCCAGGCACCACTTGGCCATGATCGAGCCGCCGCGCGAGACGATGCCGGTAGCCCGCCGGGCCGTCATCGGGATGTATCTTAACAGCACCCCGGCATGGACGGTGAAGTAATCGACCCCTTGCTCCGCCTGTTCGATGAGAGTGTCGCGATAAATTTCCCAGGTCAGTTCCTCGGCCCGGCCCCCGACTTTTTCCAGCGCCTGATAAATCGGCACGGTGCCGATGGGCACGGGCGAATTGCGAATGATCCATTCCCGCGTGGCGTGAATGTTTTTGCCGGTGGAAAGATCCATCACGGTGTCGGCGCCCCATTTGGTGGCCCAACGCATTTTCTCGACTTCTTCCTCGATCGACGATGCGACGGCGCTGTTGCCGATGTTGGCGTTGATCTTGACCAGGAAATTGCGGCCGATGATCATCGGCTCGCTCTCCGGGTGATTGATGTTGGCCGGGATGATGGCGCGGCCGCGGGCGACTTCATCGCGCACGAACTCTGGAGTTATTTCTCGAGGAATGGCAGCACCGAACGATTCGCCGGGATGCTGCTGGCGCAGATCGTTCCGAGCGATTGCTTCTGTAGCGGCGCTCTCTGAGCGTCGATCTTTTTGGCTCCGGCGGTCGGAGACCGCCGCTACAGCCGCGCGCCCATTTTCGCGGATCGCGATGAATTCCATTTCCGTGGTTATGATTCCCTGGCGCGCGTACCAAAGCTGCGTAACGCAACAGCCGGCGCGCGCCCGCAGGGGCCGCCGGGCTGTGGTTGAGGGTTGAGAGCTGAGGGTTGAGAGATTCGCGTTTTGCCCGTTTCCCTCTTGCCCATTCGATGTTCGGCGTTCGATGTTCGATGTTCGGTGTTTGTCAGAAAGCCAGCCATCATCGATCGGCGTTACCGTTCTCCCTTCGATCTCCTCCACATCGCCACGATCACGAATCCATTTCTCCCTCAAGGCCGTAAGGCCTTGAACTGGGTCGAGCGTCACGCTCGGGTCGCCCCACGGCCCGCTGGTGTCGTAAACGCGGACCGGCTCGTTGACCTCGATCTCGCCCGACATCGTTTTGGTCGGCGCGAGCGCGATTTCGCGGAACGGGACGCGAAGATCGACATGTTGCTTGCCTGCGACGTAAATCTTGCGCGAGTTCGGCAGATTGTAGCCGCGGTCGCCGACCGCGGTCTCTGCTGCGCCGTTTCCACCCCCGGGGTCGGCGCCCCCGGCTACCGCCGAGCCGTTAGAGTCTTTCTTCTTCATCCGGTTAATTCTGTCTGATCTTTTGCTGCGTTCCTGCTTTCCTTGGCAATAAACAAAAAGCCATGCGCGAAGAAACGCATGGCTGAACTCGGACCTTCCTTCGGCGGCATTACCCGCATCAGGTTCAAGGGGTCTGCTCCGAAATCAGTCGGAGCACTCTCAGCCATTCAGCTCCCCCGCTGGCAGCAAAGCTAAGTCAAAATTAGGAAGTAAAAAGGAAAAAGTACGGTTCGCCCGCCTTCACCGGATTACGGCGTGGCAGGCGAGTGACGAAGGTGGATCGGCCGCTCCGCCGGGCGATGCCGAATAACTGCGGCTTCGCCGCTCAATTTAACATCGAGCAGAGATCCGACGGTCAGAGACCGCCGCTACAGATTCAGAGGAAGAGGAAGGGCGGCTACAACCAACTTCTATCTTCCAACTCCTAGCTACTACTTCGCCGCAGGTTCCTGTTTCATGTGGGTGTGGAAAATCGCCATCCACGCGCCGTTTTCCAGTTTCCAGACCGTTCCGGCCACATAGGTGCCAGACATGTCCTTGCCCTCGTGAGTCGCCTCGGTCTTCACCATGTAGGTTGCGACCACGACATCCTTTTCGTCGGAGAAGGTGTCGAAATCGCTGATCGTAAACGATTTGACGTCCCATTTTTGCATTTCGGCCACTTCTTTCGCCATATCGGACACGCCGTCAGCATAGACAACGCGTACATCCTTATCGACCACCTTCTTAAAGGCCTCGGCGTTCTTATCTTTGAATGCCTGCCAGGCTGCGTTTTCTTTTTCCATGATCTCCTTTTTATCCGGCGCGGCAAAAGAGATCGCAGCGGTCGCAAACAGGAGGGCTATTACACAAGTCATTGTTTTTTTCATAGCTGTACCTTTCCAGTTGTGGTTTGCACAACCTAGACCTGAGGCGCGACTGCGCAAGCGGCTCACGGTTAATTGAACATCTAGATCTTGACCGGTTACGCAGCCGGGATAAAAAACGAACTAACAATGCGCTTCTCGACTCCCCGTTTTGTAACCGGCTGGGCACGCGGATTCGTTCTTGTTTCGCTGCCAATTGCCGGCGGATTTCTGGCTGGCTCGATTAAGGGAAATGATTTGCCCGCGATGCGACCTGCATTGATCGGATCGGGCCCCAAGGCATTGATCAACCTTATTGATTGCGCGGCGTTAATTCGAAAAGGCCAAGGCTCTGGGGCTGTTTGGTTTTTTTGTCATGTTATGCCTAACGGACAGTCCCCCGGCTTTCACGCATACGGCGGTACTCCAAACTCGGAAGAACTGCGAAAGGAAGTCATTCGTTGTTTGGATCGGGCGCGCTTCATTCCGGCCGTGTACAATCATCGAAAAACCTACGCTGTAATGTATGGCACGGTCGTCTTTGCTAATATCAATGGAAAATCGCGTCTCAGAATATTCGCCAATCAGGAAAAATCTGAAATCGCGCGGGAAAGTGATTTCATTTCCCCACAGTCCATCGTCATACCCGGACATCACTACGACTACGTCCCCTATCCGGGCCGATCGCAATGGAGCGATGACCGCCCCGCAACTGTGGAACTCCTCCTTACTGTAGATGCCTCGGGCAACGTAAAAGACCTTCGGGTGGCGTCCGAGCACCCTCCGGGAGGTCATTTCGGCGAAAGTGCCTTGGCAAGCATGCGCCAGATGACGTTTCTTCCAGCGTTCAGAAACGGGCAGCCGGTCGATTCCACGACGCATCGAAATTTCGTGTTTATACCAGGCGGCTGGCGTTGGGATAAGTGACTGGAAATTAGTTCCATTGCTCCGCAGATCGCAGGCAATCTTTTGTCATTGCTTGATTGGGCGATTCGTCTTTGCTTAGCAGGAATGCAAAAACGCGTTTTCTTGGTCGGGCTCACGATCGGCGCGGTCTGCGCCCTGGCAAGCGGTCGCTCTGCCGCGCAAGGTTCATCCACCGGAAAGCATTGTCTCTGGCGCGTAACGGACGCCCCGGCGCCGTTTTATTTGCTCGGGTCGATGCATGCTCTGCGCGGCTCCGATTATCCGCTGGGGCCGCAGATCGACCGGGTGATCCGCGAATCAACGCGCATCTTTTTGGAAGCAGACGTGGAACCGGACGACTCCGAGAAAGCGAAGAAGCTGCGTGACGCGATCCATTTTCCCAATGGTGTGAGGCTTCAGCAGAAGGTCAAACCCGAAACCTATGCCAACATTAAGAAATACCTCAACACGCGCGAGAGCGATTACTACAACGTGAAGCCGTGGGCGATCGCGTATTTCATGCTCGAGGTTCCCGGCATAAGAGGCTTCAGCTCACGCTTGAGTGTTGATCGTTACGTTTACCAAAAAGCCAGCGGCCGAGCCCGGTTCGCCGGGTTGGAATCGGCCGACGAGCTGATTCGCGCGGTCTCGGCAATGACCGATGCCGACAGTGAATCGTTTCTCCTCCAATCAATTGCCTATGGCGAGCGTTCACCGCGACTCATGGTTCAGACGATTGAAGCGTGGAAAGCGGGCGACACGCAGCGGATGTATCAACTTTATGTGCCGCGAAAGAACGAGCCTGCCGGGTATTGGAACTGGATCGAGAAACGCAACGCGGCCTGGATTCCGAAAATCGAAACCGCGATTAAGTCGGGCCAACCGACTCTTGTAGTCGCGGGCGCGTTGCACTTCTGCGGGCCGAACAGCGTGATTGCGCTGTTGCAGAAACGCGGTCACAAGATCGAGCAGCTGTAGAGTGCGATCAGCGTAATCGACCGGATGCAACAGGCCGCGGTCGTCGCCCGCAGCTACAACAGCCCGCCCGGCTCGGGACGAGTTGCGATTTTGGGACGGAAAAATCCCGGAATCGAGTCGCCACGGACGCGTGTAATTCGCATCGGACTTTATAAGACCTTGCCGGCCAACGTATTTTGCGAACACATTGCCAATGGCACGACCCTTGCAATAGTTATTGTATTCAACCCACAGCCTGGCGTTCGCTGGTTTCGTCTCGTTTCCGGATCGAACGCCGATTCTTCAACCTCATATGATTAAATCCATCCTATCCTCGATCTTCGTTCTGGTTTGCAGCTTCAATTTGCTGGCTCAAGGCGAGCCGAAACAGCCGGCCCCGCTCGATCCCGGCAATTTCGACACGTCGGTTAAGCCTTCCGACGATTTCTATACCTACGCCAATGGCGGCTGGCTAAAGGCCAACCCAATCCCACCGGACCAGTCGCGCTGGGGCAGTTTCAACGAACTGATTGAAAAGAATAACGACGCGTTGCACGAAGTGGCCGAGAAGGCGGCCAAGGCTGCCACGGGTGAAAACGTCCCGGTCGATACACAGAAGGTCGCTAACTATTACGCCAGCGGCATGGACGAAGCCGCCATCGACGCGGCCAAAGCGACGCCACTAGCCGACGAAATGAAACGGATCGAGGCGATCAAAGATCGACAGAGCGTGCTGGACGAGATCGCTCATCTTCATTCTCTCGGCATCACTTCGTTATTCGGATTCACCTCCGGCCAGGACGACAAGAACAGCACGATGGTGATTTCGCAGGCGTTTCAAGGCGGCCTCGGCCTCCCCGATCGCGATTACTACACCAAGACCGACGAAGCCTCGAAGAAGATCCGGGATCAATACGTCGAACATGTGACCAAGATGCTCACGATGGGCGGCATGCCCGCGGACAAGGCCGGCGAAGCGGCGAAAAAAATTCTGGCCATGGAAACGGAGCTGGCCAAGGCATCCCGCACCCGCGTCGAACGGCGCGACCCGCAGAAGAACTACAACAAGATGACACCGGCCCAGCTGCAAAAGCTGACGCCCGATTTCAAATGGGCCGATTATTTCAAGGAACTGAACCTGGCTAATCCGGGCGACATTAACGTCGGTCAGCCCGATTTTTTTAAAGCAGCCGACAAAGTTTTCTCCGGCACCCCGATTGACGACTGGAAAGATTATTTCCGGTGGCATCTCATTCATGCCGCGGCGACGGATCTGTCGCAGGATTTTGTCGATGAAAATTTCAATTTCTATCAGAAAATTCTGACCGGCGCGGAGAAGTTGAAACCGCGCTGGAAACGCGTGGTCGCTTCAACGGATGACGCGCTGGGTGAAGCGCTCGGCCAGCTTTATGTAGCCGAATATTTCCCGCCGGCATCGAAGGCGCGGATGATCGAGCTGGTGAAGAACGTGCGCGAAGCGATGGGCGACGCGATTAAGAATTGCGCCTGGATGGACGACAAGACCAAGCAGGAAGCGCTGAAGAAACTCGCGGCTTTCAACGTGAAAATTGGTTATCCGGATAAATGGCGCGATTACTCGGCGCTGAAGATCGACCAGGGACCGTACGCGCTGAACTCGATGCGGGCCGCGATGTTCGAGGTGGAGCGGGAGCTTAAGAAGATCGGGAAACCGGTTGATCGATCCGAATGGGGCATGACGCCCCCGACCGTGAACGCCTATTACAATCCGAACCTCAACGAGATCGTATTCCCAGCCGGCATTTTGCAGCCGCCGTTCTTTAACGCCAATGCTGATGACGCGATCAATTACGGCGGAATCGGAGCCGTAATCGCGCACGAAATCACTCACGGTTTCGACGATCAGGGGCGGCAGTTCGATGCCCAGGGAAATCTACGCGATTGGTGGACGCCCGAGTCGGCCAAGAAATACAAGGAACGCGCCGCCAAGATCGTGAAGCAATACTCGGAGTATGAGCCGCTTCCCGGGATGCACATCAACGGCGAGCTGACCCAGGGGGAAAACATCGCCGACGATGGCGGCGTGAAAATCGCCTTCGCCGCGTTAAAGAAAGCCCTCGCGGGCAAGCCGCAGGAAAAGATCGACGGGTTCACCCCCGAGCAACGCTTCTTCTTCGGCTGGGCCCAGGTTTGGCGCGCCAATATTCGCGATGAAGCGCTCAAGATGCGACTGGTCACCGATCCGCATTCGCCGACCAAGTATCGATGCAACGGGCCACTCTCGAACACGCCCGAATTCCAAAAGGCATTCGATCTGCCGGACGATTGCGCAATGGTTCGTCCGCCGGATAAACGAGTGACGATCTGGTAGGATGTAGCCGCCTCGCTCTGCCGAGGCGTCCAACTGGCGCGGTGGCAGAGCACCGTGGCTACAATATTTCAGCCGCCGCTCGCAGGAGACGCGAGCGGCGGTTTTTCCTAACCCGGTAGGGCGAGACTCTACAGTTTACCCGTCCTGGTCGCCGCGGCGACCGTGGCGGGAGCCGACGAACGAATCATGCGTGGCGAATAATTTGTCGGCTCCGCGGAGCGTCGCCCTACCGAGTTAGTGGCTGCCACTGGCTAATCTTGTCATCCTGAGCGTAGCGAAGGATCTCACCCACGTGGCGCAACGTTTGGAAGTACCACTGCGCTCGATCCCCAGTATGATCCGGTGCGTTTTCGAACGACTGCGGGGTCCCTCGCTTCGCTCGGGATGACTGGATTGCGAGCGCTTACTCTTTCGCCACTTTGCCGCCCCACGAAAGAATCTTCGCTTTCGTCCCGGCGGCTTCGGCTTCCTGGATTTGACCGTTGCGATTGTAGAATAACGATAAGCTCGTCCAGCCGATTTGGTCGTTAGGCCGCAGTTCTGTGGCTTTTTTTCCCGCTTCAATCGCCTCCGGGAAACGGCCGAGTTTCATCAAGGCCATCCCCAATGCATGCCAGCCGTCGAAGAACTCGGGATCGATCTCGATGCAACGCCGATATTTTCCAACCGCGCTTTCCAAATCCCCGACGGCCAGATCGCCGTTGGCGTCGTCAAAAATCTCGTCGCACTCTTGCACTACGAGTTTCCAGCCGGAGGCGGCGGGCCCGCGGGCTCGGTCTGGGCCGAGATCAACCCGGCGTCGCGTTGCCGGTCGCGCATCCATTCGTAGAAGACTACGTCTCGCTTGTTACTGAGGTAACGCTCGTCAAATGCGGCCTTACTCTGCGCATAGGTCGCCGAATCCGGCGGCTCGCGCTTTTCCAACACCGCAATCAGGCCGCCATCTTCCCAGGGCATGAATTCGCTCACCTCGCCCGGACTCAGCCGCGCCGCGGCGTTTTTGATCGCGATAAAATCCGGCGGCTCGTTCTTGGCATCTTTCTCATCCGGTTTCGTCTTCGGTTCTTCCATCAGTGTGAAAGGAGGAATTTTTTCGGCCTTTACGCCTGCTTTCTTGATCGCCGCATCCAGAGACTGGCCCGAGGCAAGTGCATCGCGCAATTGGTGGGCAATCTCGGCCCCCTTGGTCGAAAGCAATTCCCTGCTGCGGGCTCGATTCAGCGATTCAACCACTTTCGGTTTCGCTTCCTCCAGCGTGAGCGGGCGCGATTCAACGATCCCGGCAAGATGCACAATATAAAATCCGTCCGCCACCTGGACCGGATCGCTGTTCGGGTCCTGCTGCGTCAATTTAAAGGTGATGCCGGCCACCTGAGGCGCGTCCTTTAGTTGCGGATCGGGTGCGGCCGCGGTGAACTCGCCCGTGGAGCGAATGGGAACCTGAAACTTCGCGGCCGCTTGCTTGAAATCCGTCCCCTTTTCCAACAACGCCTGCGAAAAATCGTTTGCCCGATCGGCCAGTTTTTGCAACGCATCGATCCGTTCCTTGCCGGCTAATTTCTTCTGCTCGTCGGTCAGTGTCAGTTGGACGAAGTCGGCCTTGCGCTTTTCTTCGGTCTTATATTCGGCCTTGTGCCCATCGAAATATTTTTGGATATCGTTATCGGAGATCTTGATCTCCTTGGCCACATCGGCCCCGCGCAGTCGAATCACACTCACGTTCAACTTGCCGTAGGCCTCGTCGAAATTCGCTTTGCTTACCGATTCCGGAACCGAAACGCCGGTGGCCAGCAATTGCCTGAGCCGCTTCAAGGTAAGATCGTCTCGAACAACATCTTCGACTTGCGCCTCGCTCAAGCCGTTTGGCGAAAGCGCATTTTGCACAAAATCGTCATATTTCTTCATGTCGAATCCCGATGGACCGTGAAACGCCGGCAAGTTATGGATGACATCAATCACTTCGGCATCAGTCGGCCGGATCCCAAGTTGCTCGGCTTCGTGCCGCACGATCAACAGGTTCAAAATGAAATCCGCGTATACTTCGTTCTGATCCTTTGCGCCAAGGGTCAATGACTGTTGCAAATCCGACAGGCCAAGCGCGCGGGCCAGGTCCAGCAGCCGGGCATATTTCTTTGCCTCGACGAGCGACACGTTACGATCGTAGATGTGAGCAAAGTCATCCTTGCGCATTGCGCCGTAGTCCGTTTTGACGAAATACAAACAGAACGGAATTACCAGGATGGCGATGACGGACATCAACCACCCGCGATGCTTGCGAAGAAACCTCATCATAGGACCGCAACTCTAGAGGCAGCCGTCCTCAGCCGCAAATACGTCGAATGCCGGTGGCACAGTCAACCCGCGAAAGTAACAGGCACGTTACTTTTTCGACCCAGCCAAACGGTGCCGAAAAGTCGATACTTTGAAGACGATAGATCTCAATCCTAAACAATCAGGAGGTTTCGTTATGTTTCGATTCTCATGCTCTGGAAACAACAAACGGCGCATCGCACCGTTTCATCTCGTATTCGTCCTGCTCTGCCTGACTTTCTCACAGACGAGCCGCGGGCAAAGCCAACTCGATATTGTTTGGCAAGCCGATAGCGGTGGCAGCGCCCTGGCGTATTCCGCCGATGGGCAATTGCTCCTCGCCGGCACCCGATTGTTCGCCGCGGCAGATGGCACGATCCTCCGCAATTTTGTGCTGCCATACAACGGAAGCGGACCCAACTCCGTCGCCTTGTCGCCCGATGGGCAATACGCCGCGATCGGTATCCAGGCTTACAATCAGAATCTCGATCTGTTTCGGGTCGCTGATGGCGCGCTCCTGGTCGGTCGTATTTCGGCCCACTCCAACGGGACTACTTCAGTCGCGTTTTCGCCAGATGGACAACTCCTCGCAACTGGCGGCCGCGATGGCACGGCCAAAATCTGGCATTTGCCCGACATGACCTTGATTCGCACATTGGACGGCGGTGTCGGGTATCGCCCGCGCGTTTTCGCGGTCGCCTTTACCCTCGATGGTGAACTGCTGGCGGTTGGCGGACAGGGTGGTGTCGTCCTCTATCGTGTCGCTGACGGCGAATTGGTCCGGGAGCTGGCGGGCGCGGCATCAACCCGAACTCTGTCGATCTCGTCCGACAACCAGTTCATTGCCAACGGCACAAACTTGATCGACCAGCAGGGACAATGCGCCGATTGCGCGGTCAAGACCTGGCGGATCGCCGATGGCGCTTTACTTCAAACCATCGATGCCCAGAACAATGAGCCGGTCTCGATCGCCTTCTCGCCCGATCAGCAAGTCATCGCCGCCGGGTCGGAAGACCGGTTTCAAAGTAACGGCCTGCTTAGGTTCTGGCAGTCCTTGGGCGGCACACTGCTCCAGTCTTACAATGTAAATGGGCCGACTTCCTCTTACGTCACCAGCATCGTTTATTCACCCGATGGAAATTTCTTCGCCTACGCGAGCACTAACTCGCACGTCGTGGTCGCCCACAATCCATTCGCCACCACCAAGTCGGGCGTTATCAGGAGATGGCCTCGTCAGTAACCAACCGAATCATCGCTTCATCTACAGAGTTTCCGCAGTTGCCCGGATCATCTCCCAGGCTTTACCGAGATGTTCCTCGGTCGTGAGCACGTTGCCCAGACCGATCCGCATGACCGTGCGTCCGAGCAATTTCGTTTGGGTAAGATAAGCGCGACCTGAGGCGTTAATTCGCTCCACGATCTCGCTGTTCAACTTGTCGATCCTATTTTCGTCTGTCCCCTCAACGACAAACCGAAAACAGACCACGCCCATGTTTATCGGCGCGGAAAGCTCGAACCGGCTGTCGATTCTCACCCAATCGGAAAACAGATTCGCCAGTCGCACGGATTCGCGCAGGCGCGAGGCGATTCCTTCACGGCCAAAGCTGCGAAATATCACCCAGGCCTTGAGCGCGCGAAATCGCCGGCCGAGTTGGATGCCGTAATCCATGTAGTTCTTGACCGTATCCACCGTATCGGCCCGTAACACATCCGGAGGCGTGAGTGTGAACACGCGGCGCAGGCGTTCAAGACCGCGCACGTAGAGGACGCTGAAGTCGAGCGGGACGAAGAGCGACTTGTGCGGATTGATGATGACCGAATCCGCCTCGCTCCAACCTTCAGTGATCCATTTGAATTCCGGCAGAATGGCAAAGCCGCCACCGTAGGCTCCATCAATGTGCAGCCACATTTTTTCGTCACGGCAAAGGCGCGCCAATTCAGCGATCGGATCGACGCTCGCGGTCGAAGTTGTCCCGGCCGTGGCGACGATCGCCATCGGCTTGAAACCTGATCGTCGATCTTCCGCGATCATCTCGCGCAGCGCCTTCATCTGCATTCGAAATTCACTGTCGCTGGGAACGCGCCGTACATTTTTCTCGCCGATACCGAGAGCGATCGCTGCCTTTTCGGCCGCATTGTGCGCTTGATCGGAAGTGAAAATGCGAAAACAGGGGAGGTCGTTGCGACCAGCCAGACCCAGCTCACGGATCGACGGCGCCGCCTGTTCGCGTGCGGCGGCCAAGGCGTGCATGATTCCAACTGAAGCCGTGTCATAGACGACGCCATCGAATTCGTTCGGCAGCCCGACCCATTGGCGAATCCAATCGATCACAACCGTTTCGAGTTCGGTCGCGACGGGCGATGTGCGCCAGGTCATCGCGTTTACGTTCAAGGGCGCACTCAGGATCTCGCCCAGAATTCCGGGCCCGGTTGTTGTCCAACCGAAATAACCCAGAAACATCGGATGCCCCCAATGCACCATTCCGGGAACGACGAGACGATCGACATCGGCCATGATTTCCTCGAACGATTCGCCTTCTTCGGGAGCTCGCTCCGGAAGTTTGGCCACAATCGCGCCCGGCTTCTCATTCGGCGCGACCCGCAATGTTTCTATCTTCTCCCGGTAATCGGCGATCCAATCGGCCAGTTCATGCAACTGCTTCCGGAATTCTTCCGGCGGAGTGTCACCGAGCAATTGTCCATCTTTCATTCGTAAAGGCTGGACGTTACCGCGAAGTAGCAGCCAGGTGCAACGGCTCAATCGTCACATCTCTCAGGTAGGGATGGCTCTCCGAGCCGTCCGACTTTTTCTCGAAACAATTCGACGGACGCCCCGGAGGTGCATCCCTACCTGATATTAGAAAGCAAAGCCAAAGCTGAAATGAAAGGCGCCGAAATCTTCGTTCGGCCGGCGATCGGGATTAAATCCGTAATCGAGCCGGATCGGACCGATGGGTAACTTGTAGCGCAAACCGACCCCCACCCCGTAGCGAAGGTCGTCGATGCTCGGGTGTTCCGAGCTTGGGAGAAGATTTCCCGCGTCGCCGAACGCCGCCCCCTGCAATTCCCCAAAGATCGGGAAAGTGTATTCGACGTTGAAAACGGTAAAAAATTCTCCGCCGATGGGATTGCCTTTGCGATCGTGAGGGCCGAGATCGCGCTCACCGAAACTTCGCACGGAGCTGGCGCCGCCGTTAAAGAACCGTTCGTCGATCGGGATCTCGGTCGCTTCGCCGGAACCGCTGGTGGTTAGCGAATGGATCACGCCGGCTCGCGCGCCAAATGCGAGAGACGATTGCCGGACCCAGCGTTGCAAGGGAGAGCCGCCAGCCTGGGTAGGGTTCACTTCCGGTCCAAGGGACTTCGGTGCGAATGGAATGTAATAACCAACGCGCGCGGTGCTGCGAACGAACTCGATCTCGCTGCCAAACGCATCCAGGGCCAGATCGAGCGTATTATTAATGAGCAGCCCGCGTGGCGTAACCAGCGGACTGTCCCGCAGATCAAGAGTATTGGTAAACCCGAGTGTGTTTACAAAATACGAGGTTTGCCCGAGCAGATTCTGCTTGATCGCGGCACTGGTTACATCGACGTGCCGAATGGCAAAAACTATGCCGGCTTCATCTTGTTTCGTAATCTTTCGAGTGACCTCGAACTGCCCGCCAATTTCGAACTTGGAATAACCGTCGAAATCAAACGTCAAAGCCGCCAGCCGCACTTTCAAGGCAAAATCGGTATCGAACAAAAACGGATCTTCGTAAACGACCTCGCCTTTGTAACCGCGTTGCGACCACTCGACGGATGTCGTCACCGGCCGGCCGTAACCGAAAGCATTTCCATCCCGATATTGGGCGCCGACGATCGCTCCCGGGTAGGTGCCGTAGCCGAGCGAAAACCCAATCTGTTTGCTCTTGGCTTCCTCAGCCGAGATATCCAGCCGCAGCACATTGCCATCCACCGGTTCCGGCTTGATCTGCAGCAGGCTGAACAGACCCGTTTTCATGAGCACACGAAATTTCTCGTCCAGAACGTCCGGGCTATATGTCTTGCCATTCAGGCTGCTAAAGCGCTTTGTGACGAAGCTGGAGCGCAAACGGATGAGCCCGCTCACAGTGACGTCGCCAAATCGATACACCGGCCCCGGAGCAACCGTGATCTGCACCGGCACACTTCCTTGTTTTGCCTCTTGCGGCATGCCGGTTGCCGCAACTTTGACGTCATAATAACCGCGCGCTTTAAAGTAGGCCTGAAGCCGGCGGCGAATGTCGTCCACCCGCGCATCGGTGTAGGGCCGCTTCAAGAGATCGACAATCTGGCCCCGCAACGTTTCCGCATCGTAAACGTTTTGACCGGTGAACCGGACGTTCCCAAAAAAATATTGCCGGCCCTCGTGGATCGGAATGGTCGCGTCCACCTCGTTGCGCTCATCGTGGTAGGTATAACGCGGAGGATCGACAACGGCGTCCAAAAAACCTTCCGCAACGTAAAAACGATGCACCAGGTCCGCGCCCTCCCGAATATCCGACGCAACAAACGGAACGCGGCGCTGCAATCTGGAATAACGTTCCCGGGTCGGCCCGACTACGAAATCGAAGAGCTTGTCCGCCGGTTCCTTGACGTTGCCTTCAAATGTCACCGTGCCCAAAGTCGTGAGCGGACCTTCCTTGATCTCGAGACGCAAGCGGCCGCCAGATTCGATTGCGTAATGCACGTCCACCTTGGCGTAGCCGTGCTTGCGATAGAATAATTCCAGGAAAAACGCCAGATCATCGGCTTGTGCCGCCCCTAATCCATATTGATCCAGCTCCGAGATTTGCTCTTTCAACTGCGAACGCAGTTGTTTTTCGGTAAAAGCTTGCTGACCGCGGAATTCAATCGTGGTCGCGTGTTGGGCCCGCTTTTCCTGCTCTTTTTTGACGACGTGTTCGGCCTCTGCTTTTTCTTCGGGCCGCGGTACGTCCACCGCGGTCTGCGCCGCGAGCGAACTCGCGAACGCAAAACTGCAAAGAAAGAAAACGATTTTGCCCCCCATATCAGCGAAAGCGAATCAGATACCTCAACTTCACCCGAAAGTCGCCACCGACTTCCACATCTCCAACGACCATGAATTGTTTGTTGATTCTATATCGCGCTGTGGCCTGCCGCTGGCCGGTTCGCGGATCGATTTGTCCAACATCGAGATCGAGCCGGTCGAAAACATTATTGTTCTCGGTTTGCTCGCCTTTCTTGAAGATTTTCCGGTAGGCCTGTTGCACCAGCAGCATCGCGGCGCGTCCCGCCAGCACGTTGTTATCGCCTGTCAGTTGTCCCCGGGTTGTGCCGGTGGCAAGCAAAGAAATAATTTCTTCCTGCGGCAACGGCGGCTCGCTGGTGAAGATCGCCTGGGGCGACAGCACCGTGCCGTAAACATAGACCCGAACCGTGTAATCCTGGATCACCGACGTACCGCTCATGTCGATCTTGGGATTAAGCGAATCGCTCGGATCGAAATAGAGGAAGCCGCTGGCGATGGAAAGCCGGCTGAAAGGCAGCGTCGCATCTACGTTCTTCAAGCGCACCACGCCGCTCAGGCCGGGCTGCAAACCTGTTCCCGTCAATTGCAAATCGCACGTAGCGTTTCCGGTGGCCAGGTTTCCGCGAAGCAACACCGGATCCTTCGTCTTGATGGCCACGTCGAATTTCCAATCGCGAAACGGCGGCTCCGGAATCGAGAAATCCGGTTGCGACGCGGGCGGCTGCGGCGCCGGTCTCCCCGGCAAACCGATCGGGACCAAATCGATGTTCTTTAGAAAACGGCTATTGGTAATCGCCAGGTTACCCGTCACATTCGCGCTCGTCAGCGGGCCGACAATTTTAATATCTGCGTCGGTCCGCCCGGTCATGGTATCGTTGCGCGCCACCAGCACACTGTCGGCTTTCAGATGCAGATCGAGATTCGCGGAAGTCAACGTCGGAAAAGTGACCGCGCCGTCCACCGTAAATCGTCCCCCGGCCAGCTCGCCCCCAAAACGTTCCAGGGTGAGCTTGTCCTCGGCGAAAACCAGCCGCGCTTTAAAATCGCGCAATGCCGGAACCGTCGCGTTGCTGAAACGGGCCAGGTTTACCGTCGCGTCGGCCGTGCCGTTCAAGATCGGTTGCCCAATTTTTCCGCCCACATCGACATCCAACGCCAGATCGCCGTTCAATACTTCGATTTCGGGAATAAGTTGGCGAAAATCATTCACCGGACTGCGCGGGAAATGAAGCTTGCCCGTGACCGGAGTGTCCTCAGGCAATTTCCGTTCCCTGACGATCCGCGGAATATCGAAAGGCATTTCCGCATTCAGCTCCAGTGGTTGAATCCGGCTCTGCTGGAGTTTTCCCACGATACTCAACCGATCGTGCTCGACCCGCGCGCCGAGATCGAATGTCGCCGGTTGCAAATTCGGCAGCCGCGCGCTCCGCAAATTGCGAATTTGCAGGTCCAGCCGCGCGTTCAGGTCCGCAATCGTTCCGCCCGCGTCGAGTTTGATGTTGAAAGCGCCCGAGGCGAGCGGCTTCGCGCCAAAATCCTTGAACAGCTTTTCGATGTCGATGTTCTCGGATTGAAAACTCGCAATTACCTTGCCGTCGGACGGGACGACCGGCGCATCCTTCCAGATGTTCTTCCAGACAAACGGTATCGAAATGTATCCGCTGGCGTACTTCGCCTCGCCCTGGTTAAGCGCGACTTTGGTAATTTCGAGCGTCTCTTCATTCGACTCGACGATCGTTTCAAAATTCATTTTGTCGGTAGCCACAAAAAACACCGGGACATCCAGTCCCTCCCGCGAATAGGTCGCGTCGATGTTAGCCCGAATCGACTGGAGACCGCCGTAGCGGCCGTGCTCCAAAACGAGTTTTAGTTTCCCGGCATTCTTGAACGTGCGCGGGTCGCCGTCGCCCTGCCAGTTGATCGCCACGGAACCGGCCAGTTGGTTCCGGTTGCCCGAAGCGCGGAGCAATGGTTCAAGCACCGACAAATTTGGGACGTTGGCCGCAAGTTTCCCGCTGTAATGGAAAGGCGGATGAAGATCGACAACTCCATTGGCATCGACAAAACCGGTTTCCTTTAATCGCGCGGTGAAGTCGTTCAAATAAACGACGTTGTTCGCGATCGTGCATTGGACGCTCAACTGTTTGTAAACGAGATCCTGCATTTCCAAATTCGCGCTCGAGGCCGACATCGCGCCGCTCACGCTTCGGTTTTTCCATTGAAGCTGCGCGGACGCTTCCAATTGCCCCGCGATTCTGTCGTCAGCGTCGGTGGCCCAAAAATCGCCGACTTCCTTTCCATGAAATACGATTTCCGTGTTCGCCGATGTAGCCGCGAAATTGCCAAGATCCTTCGGCAAACGACAATGGCCCCGGGCATTCAACTCGTTCTGCCCACGCGTTAGATTCAGTCTCTCCGCCGTCAAAATGTCGTCAGCGCTTTCGAGCGACCCTTTCAGTGAATCGACGGCGTAAGCACGATAACGGATAGTTGATACCTCGAGATTCGTCTTGGTTTGCAGATCGGCGAACCACGGTTTTTCAAGACTCTGCTGATCCAACGTCTTCGATGCCGTAATATTGGCGAGCGCCTTGTTGATCGTGCCATCCTTGAATCCAATTGAGCCGGCGGAGGCCAGCAAATTTGCCTGCAGTTTTCCCTTGTCGATGTCGATCTTGCCGTTGAGTTGGGCCGAGCCCGTGACCGGTTCGGGCATTCCAGCAGTCAATTTCCCGAGATCAACCGCCGCCGCGGCAATTTCCAGAGTAGCTGTGCTTTGCGCGAGATCCTCGATGCGATCGGGCAGCCGGGCCGACCCGCGCAGATAAATGTGATTTTCGTTTTGGACCAGATCGGCCGATTCCAATGCAGCCTGGCCATCCTTTACCCAGGCATTGAACGTCCAACTGTTGAATCCAATTGCGCCGATATGAAAATCCCGCAGGTCGCGCGTCAATGGTGCCGTTCAAACTACTCGGTGACTTCAAGATGCCGCCAAGATCGACATCGACCTTCTCAATTTTTCCGCCGAGAAAATTCTCCGGCGTATTTACGTATTTGTTCAGCGCTTCGGCGGAGATATTTTCCGCGTGCAATTTGATCTTGCGCGACACCGTCGATCTTTGTTTGGCCCATTGCATCGAGCCGGACACGCTGCCACCGCCAATCTTCGATTCGACTTTCAGCTCCAGTTTATTATTGGCGAGATCGGAGGCATCGACGTTCAACAAGTCGATCCGGTCCTGATCGTTCAACCGGACATCGCGGATGACCAGATTCTTTTTCGCATACGACGTGGCCCCGGAAATGTCCGACCAGTTTTGTCCGTTTGTCAGCTGCATTCGGCCGATGTGCAATTTTCCCGGAAGGCGCTGATCGAGATCAATATCGACATTCTGCAGAAAGAAATCGTGCGGTTTGTCCCGCACTACGAGACTGATGTCGGACAGTTTCAGGCGATCCGGAAATAATCTTGTGGGCAAATTACTTTTCTTCGACGGCTTCTTTGTCGCCGGCTTGGGCGGCGTCTTGGCCGGATTCAAAGCGATCCGGGCCGAACGCACCTCGACATTTTTCAAGAACCCGGAGAGACCGTGTCGCAATAATCCAAAAAGGCTGTAATCGGCCCGGACAACATCGGCATCGATCGACTCGACATCGGTCGGCCCGGCCGGAACAACATGCAGATTACGGACGCTTAGATTGGTGATGACAGTGCCTTCCATCCAAAAATCCACCTGGAGATTTTCCTTGGCAGCGTAATGACGCACCACCTGACGGACTACGAATGAGAGGATCGGTTGATGAAAGACGACCAGAATCGCGAGGAACACAGCAAGGCCGATCCCCGCGCGACGCCAAAACCGTCGTCGAGGCGTCCGCGCCCCTAAATAACCATGCTTTCCCACGAGGGAACCACTCTATTTGCTCGGAGCCAAGGAGCAAACGAACAGCGCCTTAGGCCACTGTCCGTCAATTTAGGGCAACCCTACTACCGCAAAGCAGGCAAAAGTTCTAGATAAACACCCTTATTTTTCGCGAACTCGCGGACTTCGTTCACGATGCGCTCCTCTGGGTAATAGCACTTTCTTGGCGGCCAAGTGTTCCAGAATACATGTGTGCCGCTGGGCAGGACGGCTAATGCCTCTTTTAGTTGAGCAAGGCCACACTTCGCTCCCCATTTGCTTGTCCAACTGTGTAGGAAATCCCCACGCTTATACTCGAGCATAAGAGCGAAGCAGAAGTCGTTCGATTTACTGCCCCATGTGAGCAAGCAATACTGGGTAAACTCTTCCGAAGGGATGGACGCTTCCCCCGGTGCGGCAAGGTGGATACCCAAACCAAGACCTAAAAGAAACGAAATAACAATTATCGTCCCGAAAAGAACATATTTCGCACGGTTCATTACCTTAGGTCGCGGTCCGCGCAAAAAAGCACAGTCGTTGGCATTCAGCGCATGAACGATACTTCGATTCACTCGATCTACTTGAAGCCAGACAGATCATTGCGATTACCTTCACCATTTTCGGTTAGTGTATGATTTGAATAAAGTAAATGTGGGTTCGGGGTTCAGAACGCGTAGCCTCGAGCGGGGCGGGCCTGGGAGCGTGAGCTGCCTTCTCAACACGATAGTAAGGTATGTCATTCCTTCCGGTCGGCAATTGAGACCATTTACCTTTGCCATCTCGCTGTTCATAAATTCCCCCTTCGTCATATCGTTGCTCCCACGTTCGTTTATTGGATGGTCTGTACCTTTCCTCTATGCCAGACACCGTCCGTACTTGAACGGTCTTCCCCGTCGCAATCGCAACAGAGACATCACCGATCGACAAATGAGACCCAGTAGCCCTACTGAAATCATCGTTTGGATGAAAATGCGTATAGACCAACGAGGTCTTGCCGACATAGTCTTTTGGGATTACAAACTGATTACTGAAATTGGTATAGACAGAGGATTTTCCCTTATTGGTTGTTCCATCCTGTTGCCAGACGGTCGTCCCGTATTCCGATCTCTCCATTTGCCGTCCTCCCCATCGAACCGTGTGCCGATACCAAGGCTCATTAAGTGATGCCGCCCTATTTTGATCGCCAGCTTGTTGTGTCAAAATGTCCGTTTCACCATCGACAATAACAGACCCCAATCCCATCGGGTCGGTTCGATCCAATGGTTCATTGCCACAGTAGCGATAGAGATTAGTCGGATCGGCGTCGAAGCTCTTGGGATCACTCTGGAGGAAACGGCCGAACTCGGGTGAATACGCGCGGTTGCGGTAATCGTAGAGGTCCAGGTCGGGCAACCATTCTCTTCCGGTGAACAAGAAGCGATTACCAAACAGTGACGAGGGACGAGGGACGAGTGACGGGTCAAGAATGGTCGGCTTGCCGAAGATGTCGTATTTGTAGCGCTCGATCACATTGCCGTTCGTGTCAGTCAGCGCGACCACGCTGCCTTCGGCATCGGTGTGATAATAGACCGTGCCGTAGCTGTCGATCTTGGCGATCATTTCGTCCTCCCGCGCGCCGTGCACATATTGTGCAACCAGCGTGTTACTGCCATCGCGTTCTTCGATCAATTCCCAGCCATCGTAGTAGAAAAGCGACACCGGCCCCTGGATCAATCCCATCGACGTCGTCCGGCTCACACATCGGTTCCGCGCATCGTAAACGAAATCGATCCGGCTACTCGGACTGATCGCGCTGACCAGCCGGTTCTGGGCGTCGTAAACGTACATCCATACTCCCTGGTGGGTGAGATTCCCGTTCCCATCGTAATCCATCGAGCCGGTCCCGGCCGCCGTATATTGGTTCAATTCGTTCACCGCGTAATTGGTCGGCGTACCGTTGTCGGTCACCGTGCTCCGGTTCCCGGTCGCGTCGTAATCATAATTGCAAATCCGGTCCTGCGTGCTGTGCTGCTCATCGAAATTGTAGCGCGCTTCGGTTACCTGATCGTCCAGATCATACTCAAATTTGTCCAACACAGCCGCGGTGGGGTTCGTTTCCGTCCGGGTGAGGCAACCGTTCACCCGATTATGCGTGTAATCGAACCGGGAAAAACTTGTGCTGTTTTTGACGTGATTAAAATTCTAAACCGAATCGTTTGTATTCGTTAGCCAATGCATTCATGACAAGAATAAAGACATGGGCTTGCCCTGATTTCTCGGACAGTTAGGTAAGGGTAATTTGGTTTAGTTTGGATTCAAAGTTGATAGGGCTTTGGTAGTCAAGACTGGAGTGCAGCCGGACGCGGTTATAGAAGGTTTCGATGTAGTCGAAGATTGCAGTACGAGCTTGAGCGTAGCTGCTGAAGCGGTGGTGATAGACCAGTTCGTATTTGAGAGTGCTCCAGAAGGACTCGATGTGGGCGTTGTCGTAGCAGTTGCCTTTGCGACTCATCGAAGCGGTTAGGCGGTGCTGAGCGAGCACTTGGCGATAAGCAGCGCTGGCGAACTGGCGACCGCGATCGGAGTGGAGGATGAGTTGTGTAGTTGGCTGACGCTGGTTCAAAGCCATGCGCAGAGCGGTGATGACCAACTGAGCATCGAGGATTTGATGCATGGCCCAGCCGATCACGCGCCGGGTAAAGACATCCAGCACGGCGACAAGATACAACCATCCTTGGCCGGTGAGAACGCAGGTCGCGTCGGTCGTCCAAACTTGGTTGGGCCGTTTGACGATGAGGTGTTTAAACCGGTTAGGCGCAATGGGTCCGCCATGGCGGCTGTCGGTGGTGGCTACTCGATACTTGGAGCGTTGTCGCGCGAAGAGACGCTCTGCCCGCATGAGACGGGCGATACGATTGCGTCGACCCGGGCATCCCAGGACCTGGGCCAGGCGCGGACTGCCGTAGGTTTGACGACTACGAGTGAACTCTTCACGGATGCGCTGGCGTAGCAACGTGTTCTGTTGTTGCCGCGGTCCTGGAGTGGTGCGCCGTCTAATCCAGTCGTAGTAACCGCTGCGTGAGACCAGCAACGCCTCACATAACCAGGCGACTTTGTGTTGGCCGCTCATCTGCTCGATTCGGGCATACCTCTGGGCGGCACTTCGGAGAGGATGCCCAGAGATTTTTTTAAGACTTCACGCTGCTCTAAAAGCTTGGCGTTCTCCGCGCGCAAGCGCCGGATCTCCGCTTCGAGCGCTTCCACGCTGCGCTTCGACTTCGACTCGCTTTTCGAAACGCTCGATGTGCGTTCCAAATGCGCCCAGCGATAGAGCAACGGAGGACGAATGCCCAGCTCCGCTGCTACCTTCGCTGCACTGCGGCCGCTGGACCGCCATAGCTCCAGCGCCTCCTGCTTGTATCTCTTCGGTGTAGCTCGCCCTCTCGC
The DNA here is from genome assembly GCA_963815455.1 of uncultured Verrucomicrobiae bacterium. Taxonomy (GTDB): domain Bacteria; phylum Verrucomicrobiota; class Verrucomicrobiia; order Chthoniobacterales; family UBA10450; genus JBDTZF01. The sequence continues at coordinate 251,305 of CAWFGO010000005.1, read as the reverse complement.
GAGCCGTCTTCCTTAACTGCGTCTTCATGTGGGTTCCTCGGGTTTTTGACCCTTAGCCCACTGTCCGTCAAATCAATGCAACCCTAACATGACCCGTTTTGCCCCTGCCCTTGCTCCGGAAAATCACTTGATTCCAGCAGGGATTGGCGGTCTCATAGGTTTTAGCTCGGTAATGTCAGTTATTTCCTTATCTGCCAGACCACGCCAACCAAAGCCTGTAAAAGGGTTGTTCTCCGTTTCGCGGACATATCGGAAGATGCCAGTAACCTCAACGTAGCCATCGTATTGGCCATTCTGTATCTTTCGCACAAGCTGTTGAGGTAAATGTCCATTAGACGCGAAATCTCCGAATGCAATAGTGTTGCGCACAGTGTTGGAATGCTGGTGAGGGTCCCTAGCCGCACCGACAGTTACCCATAACTCACGGCAATGCATGCAGGACGTGACCAAGTACGCGCGCACTGAGAGACGCTTGCCATTATATCGCTTCGGATGACCCAAAAGCTCCTTGAATGAAACGACTTTCGAACTAGGCGGGGTTTCAGCACTTGTCACCACAATTTTTGCAGTGCCAAGGAGCGCAAGGGCGAGGACTGTGCGGAGAAAGAACCTCGATCTTGGAATTTTGACTCTGGGAACCACTTGTTTGTCCATCATACAGGGTCGTTTACGTAGTTAATGGATAATGTCTAATAGGGCCCCTCAAGCACGCCATACTTATTACTCGATTTCCAGTTTGCGTTGACATACGCTCGATAGATAAAGATCGCACCACCAGGTGATCTGACGCCAACAGGAACTAACGCCGCATTTCCAAAGCGAAAGTCGTGCCCACCGGGCCCTTCGTTTCCTGTCAGGCGACCCGGAGGGTACGTGTGGCTGTGCATATCAGCGCCGATAAGCAGCCCTGAACCCTTTGGCGGAATTGGGGGAAAGCCTTGTTGCCCGCCTTGAAACGACTTTGAGCCTGTTGTCGTAGTGGATGGCGTGAGGCTTTTCGTTTTGGGATCAACCCAAACTGCCTTATTTATTTCGCTTCCACTTTCGCCTTCATTTGTTCGTAAACCCGATATCATCAGGCGCTTCATTTCAGCACTCAACGGCACCAAGCCGTCTGGCCCAGGAGTATCGTGCCAGAACCCTTCAGGTGATTTTCTATTTGGATGTGCTTCGTTACTTGTGTGGGCCATTGTAATTCCAACATGATGCGCCGTATTCCAAATTTGATGCACGCCACGACTTAATGCGCCGGCGTAGCTAAGGCTGGGTTCGGAGTCGTCCGACTTCGTTTGCGTCTCGATCTTTTTTCTCCTGCTGCTCCACCGGCGCCAAGCCCATCGGGTCGGTTCGATCCAGGGGCTCGTTGCCGCAATAGCGATAGAGATTACTCGGATCGGCGTCGAAGCTCTTGGGATCACTCTGGAGAAAACGGCCGAACTCAGGTGAATACGCGCGGTTGCGGTAATCGTAGAGCTCGAGATCGACCATCCATTCCCGGCCGGTGAACAAGAAGCGGTTGCCGACGGTTGAGCCGTTGATGGGTTGAGAGGTTGAGTCGAGGAAGCTCGGTTTGCCGAAGGCGTCATACTTGTAGCGCTCAACCACGTTTCCGCTCGAATTGGTCAATGCCACGACGCTGCCTTCGGCATCGGTGTGATAATAGACCGTGCCGTAACTGTCGATCTTGGCGATCATCTCGTCCTCGCGCGCCCCGTGCACATATTGTGCAACCAGAGTGTTACCGGCATCGCGTTCTTCGATCAATTCCCAGCCGTCGTAATAGAAAAGCGACACCGGCCCCTGTATCAATCCCATCGATGTCGTCCGGCTCACGCATCGGTTCCGCGCATCGTAAACGAAATCGATCCGGCTACTCGGACTGATCGCGCTGACCAGCCGGTTCTGGGCGTCGTAAACGTATGTCCATACTCCCTGGCTGGTGAGATTCCCGTTCCCATCGTAATCCATCGCGCCGGTCCCGGCCGCCGTATATTGGTTCAATTCGTTCACCGCGTAATTGGTCGGCGTACCGTTGTCGGTCATCGTGCTCCGGTTCCCGGTCGCGTCGTAATCATAATTGCAAATCCGGTCCTGCGTGCTGTGCTGCTCATCGAAATTGTAGCGCGCTTCGGTTACCTGATCATCCAAATCGTAAGCAAATTTATCCAGCTTCGCCACACCGGCGGCTGTCTCCGTCCGGGTGAGGCAATCGCTCACCTTGTTGTGCGTGTAATCGAAGCGCGAAAAACTCGTGCTGCTCCTCACATGATTGAGCAGGGTCAGTCGGTCGACATCATTGTAGGTGCAACTCTCGCTCGCGCCATTGCCCAAAGTTCGGGTTCCCTCATTGCCGTTCGCGTCGTATTCATAATTCCCTGTCGCGCCGCCAAAGCCGATGCTTTGGATCTGATTTCGAAATGTGTAGCCGTAAGCGACAGTGCCGCCGTAAGGATAATCGACGCCCGTCCGCAGCCCATCTCTTCCCGCGCTCCCGGCAGTCTCATCGTAATGATAAATTACCGAAACCGGTTTGTAATTGGGCAATATTTGCTGGGTTTCGCTGGTGAGACGCCCGGCGGCATCGTAGGTGTCGCTGATACAGCTGACACTGCTGATTTCACTGAGCACTCGGCCGGCAGGGTCGTATGTCCTGTTCACTGCGGGGGTATATCGCTCCAGGTCGCGCTAGTCTGGCGATTCCGGTTGTCGTAACCGAACGTCGCGACCTGGTTCGCCCGAGTCTTGGACGTTCGGACATTTCCCGCAGCGTCGTAAGACCACTCTTCATAGACGGCTAGTCCATGCTGCCCGACTCGTGGATACAAGAGCATTACCTTGCGGTTCGCCTCGTCATACCCATACGTATACACGTTGCCGCGTTCATCCGTGCGGGTGCGAATGTTGCCCGCCCAATCATAGGTCATACTCCGAACATCGGCGTAGGTAGCGTCGCGGTGCGTCGTGACCTGCAAGAGCCTATTCATCGAATCGTATTGGTCGTAGTGGATCTCCTGATCGTTGGCCCGAATCTCGCGTTCCTTCATGCCGGTCCCGTAATAATCGTAGCTGATCGTGTGGCCCCGGCTGTTCTGGTGTGCCACCGGCGACGCATTGACCATTGGATCATCGACATCGGTCACGCGATTGAGCCAATCGTAGAAATAGGTCGTGATTTTCCCGCGCGGATTTGTCTGCGTCTCTAGATTGCCGACATCGTCATAGGTAAACCAGGTCGTGGCTGCGTCCGCCGTATTGGGCGCCTGGGTGACGTGATCTTTTCTCCAATTCGCGTCGTAATAAAAATAGGTCTGTTTGCCGCTCGGCAGCGTGGTGACAAACGGCAATGAAGATGTCGTAACGTAGCTACTCGTCTGCCCCCACTTCACATAGCTACTCGTGGCTAGATTATCTAGCGGGTCCTTGACGTTGGTGACCCGGCCGTATTCGTCGTAGGTGTAAACGGTGCGCTGACCCATTTCATTTTTCTCCCAAATCTTGTCACCGAAACTGTTGTGCCGGAATTGCTGAAAGGTCCCATCGGCATGCGTAATCTTGGTCACCAATCCACGACCGGCGCGTTCATTCCCGCTGTTTGTCGGGAATCCAAACTCAGGTTCAGTTACGAATTCGCGATCATACTCGTACGTATTCGACGCCTGGAAGCCGGAACCGTTGGCAGGCAGCGTTTCAGTTTTTACTCTCTCACTCCACGCCGGATGATCATTGGGTCCGTAATAAGTGTAACTAACTTTAGGATCATTCGGCAAAGGCGTGCTGCTCCAGGTAGGATTCCACTTGTTAATTAATCGCCAGTTTGAGTCATACTCGAAATGTTCGTAGGCACTGTTCTTCAGGCGATGGGTTAGGACCTGTCCCTTCGCGTTGTATGTAAATGTCTCGGACCCGCCGTCTGGATAATCGATCCTGATAACGGCATTCGGATTGGGCGCGGTCGCAGGGTTTCGGGTAAACGATGTCGTGTGCGCCGCGTCGCCCGGCTTTCTTAGCGCTGTTCGGCTGGCCAGGTAGTAGGGATATTTGTGGTGGTCCGTCGTGCCCGGATCGGGGGTAAACGACTGTTCGATGAAGGGGTCGTTGCATGGGTTAGAGTTGCCGCCACACGTTGCAAGGTTAGCATGCTCAGGAGGATGGTAGATGATCTTGGTAATCGCCCATGATCCGTTCTGCCCGGTATAATTCCGGACGTATTCAGTAACATTGCCATTCGCGTCGGTTACGGCTCTGATATACTGACTGTCGTAATATTCGATCGTTGTCAGCTTGCCGTTGAAGTCCGTGTATTTCAGCAAATAGCCAAAAAAAGGTCCCAGGCAATGGTTGGGGTGGGGCTGGCCTTCGGGAGGGTCAGAGCAGCCTTCTACAATGTCCTTCTTGTATGTAAAGGAGCGCGTCGCGTCATCGCCGCGCTTCTCGGTGCGCACATAATTCCCGTTTCCATCGTTCTCGAAGTTTGTGTCGAGGCCTGAAACCAGAGTTGAATTGTTGTTTGAGGTCCATTGTTTCCATTCGCCATTAATGTGGTTGTGGCTGCCATACTCGATGTGACGCATGGCGCCAGAGTAATGCGAATCGTCTGCGCTCTTCATGTACACTGGATTTGCACCGAAATCCCAGGTGTAAAGAGCATGTGTTCCATCGCTGTAGTCCACCCCGGTCAGGTACCAGCGGTTATCGTGCTTTACATAGCTGTACCTCGGCCGATATCCCCATTGAGTCGCCATTACTGTCGTGTGCCTCCACCTTCTGGATCAGACCGAGACTGTCCGGCTCACCCGGAAGGTCGTAGTAAGTAAACTCCAAATACTTCCCGCTCCCCACATCTGTGACTTTCTTGATCCGGTTTCGGGCCGAGCAGTTCTGGCATGGAGGATCATGCTCGATTGTTGTCACCTGGCCATAAGGATCGATTATGCTGTCGGCGGATATGCCGGAGGCCCCAGCAAATCCCCAGCTGTAACCGAGATGAACTTTCCCGCCATCAGCCATCACCCAATTGTGCGTTGCATCGTCGAATCGTTCCTCGATCGGAGGAAAGTTAGAAGTGGGATCAGCGGAGATCACGCGGCCGTCTGGGAAAACGAACCCTTCACCTTCGTGCCAGTCTGTCGGTGGCCCCCCTCCCCAGTCTCCCACGGTAAGGGAGTACGAATGCCGCCAGTATTGCCCCATCGAGTTTCCCAGAGCACCGGAAACCAATGTGTCTTGCGCCCAACCTGCTAACCCTTGGCTATTGTAGGTTCGGCTAAACTTCAGGGGATAGGCACCAACTGTGCCAGGCACAACAACGTCATCGATGGGGCCGCGCATAAAATTCCCAGTCCAACAATCATATGTGCTCACCGAATCCGCAGTCGCAGTATTGCCATTAAAAATTCCAGAAACTCCGGTTGGGTTCGTCTCGCCTTGGGCCAGCAACTGGCGCGGGGTGGCGGCCATCAGGAAAAGGCCGGCAAGGGCGGCCAGCCACGTAAAACGGACGAGATTTCTCATAAGAATCCTTTCACTGTTCTCCTCCAGAATTTGGCGGGCGAAATTCCCAAAAATGCATTTGGGGGCCGCGACTCGCCGCGCGGCGAGCCCGTAGGGGACGGGTAGCCGGTCATGAACGCGATTTTGCGGCGGCATCTTGCGCCAACGCAAGCTTTTTTTGTGAATTCCGGGATGGACATTTGAGCCCGGCTTTTCTGACAGCCCAGATTGCCCATTGCGCCCAAGCGAGTCTCGCGTCACGCTGTGCCTGCGCAAAATGAATCCCGATAAACTTTTCAATTATCTCGACGGAAAATTGTCGGCCAGCGAACGGGCCGATTTCGAGGCGCGTCTGATCTCGGATCCGCAATTGCAGCGTGAGCTGGCTGTCGCCCGCCGGATTCATGCCGGCATGGAAGGCGAGTCCCGTGAAGTGCTATTGCCCAATGCCGCGGTTACAGCACGCGGCCGGAAAATGGCGTGGCGGGTCGGCGTCGCATTTATCATTCTCATGGCCATCAATGTTGGCGCGGGTCTTTGGATCATTGCCCATCAGCGAGGCAAGAACCCGAATCGGAAATTGCTCGAACAACAAACTCGCGATCAAATCACCAAATCGCTGGAACAAGCCGCGGCGTCTGCGCTGCCTCCGGCACCGACCCTGGACGTGAGTGAAGTCAGCATTTCGGCTGCTCCCGGACGGCTCGATTCGGTGGCCGATGAGATTGCCGCCGCCGCAGAACGGCTTGGCGGCTCAGCCACGAAAGGAATTCCGGATCAACATCATGTCAGTGTCCTTGTCGATGTTCCGGCGAATCGCGAAGGAGAATTTCGCGCTTCACTCTCGGTAATTTCTGGCGGTATACCGGCCGCATCGTCGCCGAATGAATCGGCCGCATTAGCAGCGGAGAGAAAGAGCTTCGTTATTAAGGTCGTGGAACAAGCTGTCGCAACACCGAAGTGAGGGCGCTTACTTTTACTCTGTAGCGGCGCTCTCTGAGCGTCGGACAGATGATGCGACGGTCGGAGACCGCCGCTACAATATAAGAATGATCGCGGTTGCCTTTGCGTTACCGGCGGAAAGCTCGCGCTTTCGGCGTTTTCTCAAGGAGATAACTCATCACGATCGAAACGGGATTCGCACGATCAGTGGGAAGATCGACAATCACTCGATCGAGCTTCTTCACACCGGCGTCGGAGAAAGCATCTGCCGGCAACGAATCGCGCTTTTTCTCCAAGATCGATCCGCCGCAGGACGGATTCGCCGTGGCGAGCAATTCGATTACTTGATCAGCGCCGGTTTTGCCGGCGGACTTACCGACCAGCTGATCGTGGGCGATCTCGTAATCGCGAAAAACTACTCGACACTCGAACTTGGTCCCGCCCTGCGAAGTGTTGCGCCGCACGTTGTCGATCTTGTCACCGCGCCGAAGATGATCGCTACGCCGGAAGAGCGAGAACGGCTTGCGAAGGAAACGGGCGCGGCTGCAGTCGATATGGAAACCGAATTCATCGCGCGGGCCTGCGCCGAGCATGGGTTACCGCTGCTTTCTCTGCGGGTGATCAGCGACACACCCGCAGAGCCGTTTCCGGCGCCGCCCGATGTTCTATTTAGTATCGCGAACCAACGAACCAGCATGATGAAGCTGGCCGCGTTTTTTCTCACCAAGCCAAATCGCATTCCTCGCCTGGTCCGGTTCGCAAAGACAATCTCGCGGGCGAAAGCAACTCTGGCGGACGCGCTTGTCGAGGTTGTCCGTGCCATCGAATGATTCCGGCGAGGGCGCCGGAATCGGCACGCGAGGCGCCCGCTCGCGGGCGGGCAGGCAGTGCGCTCCCCAGAAAGCTACTGCGTAGCTGGCTCGATGTGCACCAGCACATCCGCAATGCGTTGATCGGTCTCCTGAATGGCACGTTTCACTTCGTGCGCGATGCGATGACCTTCGCGCACGGAAATGCTGCCGTTCACGCCGACGTGAAGATCGACATAGAAACTCAATCCCATTTTGCGAATGAAACATTTCTCCACTTGGACAACGCCGGAAACAGATCGCGCTGCGGTTTGCACGGAATCGACAATCCGGCCGCGCGGAGCGGTGTCCATGATCTCGTGCAGCGCCGGCGAAAGAAGACGGTAGCCATTTGCGCCGATTAATGCGCAGGCGAAGAGCGCGGCCCAATTGTCCGCATCCTGCCACCTTTCGCCGCCAATCAGGGCAATCGAAATACCGATGAACGCGGCGATGGAGGTCATCGCATCGGTGCGATGATGCCACGCGTCTGTTTGCACGGCAGTGCTTTCGACGTCGCGCCCAAATCGAACCACGTAGCGATAAAGCAATTCCTTCACCACAACCGCGACGATCGAGGACAGCGAGTGTAAACGGCGCAGGCTCATGGTGTGGCAGAAAAATTTCGTGCACGCTTTCGATGGCCAGACCGAGCGCAGCGGCCAGCACGCCCACCGCCACGATCGCGGCCGCGACCGGCTCGGCTTTGCCGTGGCCATAAGGATGCGTCTCGTCTGGCGGACGCGCGGCGACTTTCAATCCGCCCCAGATCACGATCGAGCCGCCCACGTCCAGCGCGGACTCGATCCCGTCGGCGATCAAAACGTAGGCGTTGCCGAGAATGCCCGCGACAATCTTGGCGCTGGCCAGGACCACGTTAATGACCAGACCGAGCAATGCGACGCGCGCGCCGGTTTGCAGATTGCTGGCCGGAACGTTCGATGTAGGATGCAGCGCGAGAGGCATTGATTGAAAAAGAGTATTAACGCAGTCGTTTATGCAACGCACGGAAATCCGGCGGATGTTTTGCGCGTCGAACAGCAGGCCTGGCCAGAGGCCGGGCCGAACGAAGCGGTGGTGCAAATGCGAGCGGCGCCGATCAATCCGGCCGATCTGAACGCGATCGAAGGAAAATATCCCGGACGCAAAGAAGTCCCCGCGATTCCCGGATTCGAAGGCGCAGGAACCGTTGTCGATCTTGGGTCGGGCGTGAAACACCTGCCGCTGGGCGCGCTGGTGATTTTGCCGCATAATCTCGGCACGTGGCGAGACGCGGTCGCGGTGAAGGCCGATGAATTGATCGTGGTTCCGGATGGGATCGAGCCGGTCCAGGCAGCGATGTTAAAGATCAACCCGATGACTGCCTGGCGATTGTTGCACGATTATGTCGATCTAAAACGCGGCGACTGGTTGATCCAAAATGCGGCGAACTCCGCCGCAGGCCGAGCCGTGATCCAAATCGCTCATGCCCTCGGTTATAAAACGGTGAACGTCGTGCGCCGCGCCGAATTGATCGATGAATTGCGTGCTGAAGGCGGCAATGTGGTCCTGGTCGATGGCGAACATCTTCGCGACGAAGTGAAGACGGCGACCGGCGGGGCACCGATCCGCCTGGCATTGAATGCAGTAGGCGGCGACAGCGCTCTTCGTTTGGCAAATTGTCTCGCGCCAGGATCGACAATGGTCTCGTTCGGCGCCATGAGCCTCCAACCGCTAAAAATTCCAACTGGCTTGCTCATTTTCAAAGATCTGCGTTTTCGGGGAATTTGGATTAACAAGTGGTATGACAACGCTACGCTGGAGCAGCGCCTGGAAGCGCTTCGGCCGCTCTTTGACATGGCAAAGCGCGGCCTGCTGAAAACCAAAATCGAAAAAGCTTATCCGCTGATCGAAGCGAAAACCGCACTGGCCCATGCCGCGCAAGGAAAACGAAGCGGCAAAATCATTTTCGAATTCGACGAATGATATTGCGCTGATGGATCTCCATCGCCAAATCTTTTCTCCCGGTAGGGCGACGCTCCGCGGAGCCGTCGAATTCTTTTGTCGGCTCGACCGGGTCTCGCCCTACCGGCTTTGGAACTATCCATGAGCACGCTCGTCGTCGGAGCGGGAATTAATGGCGTTACAGCTGCGATCGAGCTGAGGAAGCGCGGCCATAAGGTCGTTCTGCTTGATCCGGGCCCATTGCCCCACCCCCTCGCCGCTTCCACCGATATCAGTAAAGCAGTCCGCGCTGCTTATGGGAACGACGAAGATTACGCGGAATTGGCTGAGCGTTCGATCCGGCTCTGGCGGAAATGGAACGACGAGTTGCCGGGCAGCTTATTTCACGAAGTCGGTTTTCTGTTTCTGCGCCGCGGGAAAATGCAACCCGGCGAATTTGAATATGACAGCTTCAAGCTACTGGAGCGGCGTGGACACAAAGTCGAACGCATTAATCTGGCGCGGCTGCGCGAACGCTTTCCCGCGTGGGAAAGCGAGCTTTATCAGGATGGTTTTGTCGATCTGGAAGGGGGCTACGTAGAAAGCGGGCGAGTGGTGGCGGCACTGGTCGAGCACGCTAATTCGCTCGGGGTTGAACTGCGCCAAGGCTTCCGGTTCGCGGAGCTCGATGAGAGGAATGGACGCGTGCAAGGCGTCGTCTTACAGGATCGACAACGACTCGCGGCCGACATCGTGATCATGGCCGTGGGTGCGTGGACATCGTATCTGTTGCCGTTTACGAAAAACTTTTTCCGCGCGACCGGTCATTCGGTGTTTCATCTCAAACCGAATGATCCGCAGCTTTTCGCGCCGGAACGCTTCCCTGTTTTTGCGGACGATATTTCGTCCACCGGATATTACGGCTTTCCGTTGAATCGCGACGGCGTGGTGAAGGTGGCGAATCATGGGCCTGGAAGGGAAATGTCGCCTGATTCTCCGGACCGTGTGGTGACGCCGGACGACGAACAAAATCTGAGAACATTCTTGCAAGAGACGCTGCCATCTCTGGCGGAGGCACCGATCGTTCACACGCGGGTCTGCTTCTATTGCGACACGAACGATGGAGATTTTTGGATCGCGCCCGATCCGGAACGCCCGGGATTAATCGTGGCTGCGGGCGACAGCGGCCACGGTTTCAAGTTCGCGCCGGTGCTGGGCGAAATCATCGCCGATGCTGTCGAGCAGAAACCGAATCCACTCTTGCACAAATTTCGGTGGCGACCGGAAGTGCGCGCCGGCCTACAGAAGGAAGCAGCGCGCTTTATTCCGGAGTAGCGGCACGGGCTTCCAGCCCGTGCCCCATCGACAAGATGCCGATGCCACCTACTCTTTTTGCGCCGGCTCTGTTTTCGGCTGGCGCTTGACCAACGTGATTTGCTTGATTCGCGCGGAATCGGACGGGCTCCACGTCGCCACGTCAGGATCGTCCTTAAAGGCGTTGTGCACGATCCGCCGTTCGTAGGAATTCATCGGCTCGAGCTGGAGGGAGCGGCCGCTAGCACGAACGCGCTCGGCCAGCTCGCGCACGTGTTGGATAATGCGATCTTCGCGCATCGAACGATAATGCTCGCAATCGACGACCACTTTCGGCGCGTCCTTGTCTTTCGCCTGGAGAAGGCGATTGATGAGAAACTGAATGGCCGACAAGCGTGTCGCCGTCGCGACCGATCAGGCGACGGCTTTCCTCGGTGTAAATTTGCAGAACCAGATTCCCGGCCTCGTCTTCCTGCTCTTCGATCTCCACGACGAAGCCAAGATAGCCCAGTATGGTGTCCAGTAGTTCCTTGGGCGTCATCATCTCTTTTGTTTCGCCGCAACGGCCACTTTTTCAAGTGTCGGCATTGGTTGTTTTTTGTTCTGATAAAATTGCAGGATGCTCAAAAGGTTTTGAGCGGTGTAATACAATGCCAGAGCCGCGGCAAAATTGTAGCAGATAAATAAGAAGATCAGCGGAGTGAACATCATGACCCGCCGCTGGGTCGGGTCGCCGGTCTTCGGGGTCATGGCCATAAGCCAAATTTGCGTAGCCGCCATGCAGAGGGGGATGATGTTGACCGGCCAGCCGAGGATCGGCAAATGCGCCACGGTGTCGGGCTGGGAAAGATCTTTCACCCACAAAAACTTGGCGTTCCGCAGTTCCACGGCCTGGCCGAGCATTTTGAACAGTCCGAAGAAAATCGGGATCTGTATCATCATTGGCAAACAACCGCCCACCGGATTGATGCCGTAGTCCTTGTACAGCTTCATCACCTCCGTATTCATCTTCGTCGGATCGTCCTTATATTTGTCGCGCAGCTCCTGAATTTTCGGCGATAACGCGGCCATCTTACGCATGGAACGGTTGGCTTTGTTTTGGATCGGCCAAAGGGTGAGCTTGATAACGGTGGTAAGCGCGAGAATGGCCAGGCCGTAGTCATGCAACCAGCTGTGGAGCAAGTTCATGAAATTGAGCAGGAACTGGCAAACGATCTTGAACATGCCGAAGTCCATGACCTCGGCCTCGTTGTGCCGAAGCTGCGCCAGCCGATGATACAACTTCGGGCCGGCGTAAATCTCAAAGCGCGCGTGGTAGCTCTGGCCTGGTTGCAGTTGAAATGCCGGTAACCCCACGGCCCCTTCGATCCCGAAAATATGCTGGTTCGGCCAGCGCGTGATTTCGAACCGGCGAGCCCAGACACCCGTCGCCTTCGCCGTTAGCGGTGCGATCAAGGTCGTAAAAAACTGGCTGCTCACGGCAGCCCATTCCGCGCCGGCGATGTTTTCCTCGTAATTCGGTCGCTCGGGATGCGCACCCATGCCGAGAAAACCGCTCCCGCCGCCGAACCACCCGACGTCGATCCCCTTGGCCCGGCCATCGATGCACCAGACCAGACGAGTGAATGACGGGTAATCCTTGGGATGAGAAGGCCCGGCCGATCCGAGCGCGATGAAATAGTCTTTGCTCGCGTAGGGTTGCGCGCCTCCGTTTTGAACATCGACATCCATTTCGATTACGTAGTTGTCTTTCTTCTCCGTCGATGGCGGGAAAAAGAATTTCTTTCGGATCGTCACCTGCTCCGGAGTGACACGCTCGTATTGGAGAGAGCCATCCGTATTTCGCGAGGCAGCAAATTCCGGGAGCTCGGAAGCGTTCTGAGCATTGACAATTGCTCCGATCGGCATCTTCTCCCCTGCGTTCAGCACGACGGGTTGCCCGTTGTCCGACCCGTGGCCAGGCAAAACGGCTTCCTTAATTCCGCCGCCGCGATTGGTCAGTCGCAGCTCGACGTCGTCATTGCGCAACGTCTCGATTTTCTCCTCAAAACTTGGAGCGGCCTCCGCCTCTTTTGATACGGCGGACGGCATGGCCGTTGCCGAAGGCGATGGTGGAACGCTAGGAGCCCCAGGAGTATTCGCCGTTGGGGCGGGAGAGATCTGCGCCGGCACAGCCGGTCTCGGCTGGATCTGTTTCACGACATAGACTTCCCACACAACGAGGCCGATGACGCACAACCCAACAGCAATCCACGCGGTTCGATCCATAAAAAATGTAATGGCGGTTGATCACACGCAACGACGATCCGCAAGATCGACATCATTCAGGGGCGGCGGAACCGGATCGGGCCCGCAACCGCCCCACGGCTGGCAGCGACCCAATCGTTTTAGTCCCAGCCAGCTTCCACGGACAAAGCCGTGCATTTCGACCGCTTCCAGAAAATAGACCGAGCACGACGGCTCAAAACGGCAGCCAGAGCCTGGCCCGCCGAGCAGCGAAAGCAGCGGCGAGAGCGTGCATTTATAAAGCCAGACAAGAAATCGAACCAAGAAGAGCATCAGGCGGTTAGGATAGAAGCGCGCCTTGCCAGGCGCAACCATTCATCTTCCAGCGCGCGATAACTCGCTCGCGCCGCGTCTTCTCTGGCCACGACCACCATCCACAAGCCTTTTCGCAGGTCGTGCTGATGCCGGCGCACGATTTCGCGGAGACGCCGTCTAACCCGGTTGCGCACGACCGCACCACCGACGCGCCGCGAAGTGACAAAGCCCACGCGAAATGGCGCGACATTTTCAACCGGAAGGATGCTGAGAGTTAGCAATTTCCCACGCCGGGCTGAGCCGTTTCGTTTCACATTCTCGAAATCCGGCGCGCGCATCAGGCGTCCGCTTTTTGGAAAAGAGAGCGTGCCTGCCGCGGCCATGTCGATTGCGATTCAGAGGCGACCAGCGGTCATCCGTACAGCAAAAGTCTTCCCCCGAGGATCGCTCGAAGGAAGACTTTCGAGATGATTGTTAATAGAAGGCTGTTACGGAGACGGCGTCATTGTCGCAGCCGGAGACTCCATGCTGGAAGCGGGAGATTCCATACTGGAAGCGGGAGATTCGGTCGCCGGCGCCATCGTGGCCTCTGCCGAAGCGGCTGGGCTTGCCTCTGGGGCGGCTGTTTCGGTCTTTTGTTCACAAGCCGCGAGGAGCGCGGCACTGGCTAGGATGCAGATGTATTTGTTCATAGTGATAGGTTGCAAAGGCATAGTGTGGTATTTATTGAATCGTAGCAAGGACGCTTTTTGGCCCTTTTGAAATTTTCTTTTCGATGGCAAATCGTTGAGGGATCGCAAATTAAAGTGGCGGTTCGTATTTCAAGCCGTGGGCCTCGGCCACCGCCTGGCAGGTAAGCCTGCCATCGCGCGTGTTAATTCCTCCCATCAAGGCGGGTTGTTTCTGGCACGCGCCCTCCAGGCCGAGATCGGCCAGCAACTCGACGTATCGATACGTAACATTGGTCAACGCCTGGGTGGCCGTGCGCGCGTAGGCCGCCGGCATGTTGGCCACGCAATAATGCGTGACCCCTTCCTCGACGTAAACAGGATCGACATGCGTGGTCGGCCGCGACGTCTCGGCGCACCCGCCCTGATCGATCGCGATGTCCACCAGAACGCTGCCGCGTTTCATTTTTCGCAACATCGCGCGCGTGATCAATTTCGGCGCTTTCGCTCCCGGCAAGAGCACCGCGCCGATCAGCAAATCGCAATCGGGCATCAGATTCGTTCAAGTTCGCTTCGCTCGAATACAAGTGTGCGCATGTTATCCATCGCGAGATCGAGAAATCGCATCCGCTCGACATCGATATCGAGAATGGTCACGTCCGCGCCGAGACCCTTGGCCATGCGCAACGCGTTCACCCCGGAGGTTCCGCCGCCAATCACGACCACGCGATCCCGGCAGAACACCCGGAACGCCGCCGAGCAGGACGCCGCTGCCGCCGTTATGTTTGGCGAGAAAACTCGCACCCATCACGACCGACATGCGTCCGGCGATCTCGCTCATCGGTTCGAGCAACGGAAGGCGATGGCCGACCTGAATCGTTTCGTAAGCAACCGCCGGTCACGCCGGATTTCAGCAACGCTTCGGTGAGCGGTTTGCTCGCCGCCAGATGCAAATAGGTGAAAAGAATCTGGCCTTTGCGCAAAAGCGGAAACTCCGCCTTGAGCGGCTCCTTCACTTTCACGATCATGTCGGCACCGCCAAAAACATCCTCCGGCGCAGATCGACAATCTCCGCGCCCGCCTTGCTATATTCCTCGTCCGGAATAACCGGAACCGACGCCGGCATTCTTTTCCACCAGCACCGAATGGCCGCGGCGCTTCAATTGTTCCGCGGCCGAAGGCAACAAGCGCGACGCGTTGTTCCTGTTCTTTAATCTCCTTCGGGACGCCGATGATCATTCGAAGAGTGATAAGTGACGAGTGATCAGCGACAAGACTAAGAACGAATTGCAACCGCTCGTCGACCTTCATCATCACCCGCACTAATTCAGCGACGGATCGTCCGGCGCCGCGGCCAGCATTTTATACCATGGCCCGAGTCCGTTCATGATATCGAACCAAAGTTTGGGCAGTCGCTCCGGGCTTGAGCGCGGAACGGTTCGGCTTCTGCAAAAGCCAGGCTTTTTGTTTCATCTCGGCTTCGAATTGGCCCGGCCTCCCATCCGGCGTAACCGACGAAAGCACGGATCGGACGCCGGATCGTCACCGACACGCTCGCTCGCTTCATCCACCCCGACGCTGTGATTGAGCTTGAGTCCCTCGCCTTTTGCCATTCGAACGCCGCAAACATCAATTGGTTGTTCCCGACCGGGTCCGCCGAGAAACACCGGAACGTCGGCCAGACCTTGCGGCGGCGCTTCGCTCACGAGATCGGAGACCTGTTTATCGAGCGGCCGATTGATGATCACGCCGAGCGCGCCTTCCTCCGGATCGTGCGCCGAAATAAAAAGCACCGTCCGGCGAAAATTTGGGATCCAGCATGCTTGGATGGGCAACGAGCAGCGAACCAGCCAGGCTTCGCGGCTTTTTGCCCTCTAGATTGCGCATACAAAAACTAGAACGCTCCTAATGGGTTTGCGCAAGCGAAGTTTCACCCGTGCGCCAGCGGGCCGCACTCCTCCGGTGGAGGGCACCAAAACCGAGGGCGTTTCGAGAGATGGACTGCCAAGCCGATTCGGCCTATAATTTCCGCAAAATTTTGTTGCGGCTATCGATAAGCTCGACTACTAGCAGCGCAGTTTTGTACGATTGTTCTGGGGGGAACAGCCGCCCTTCACGCCCATCGGGCGTGGGGGGCGGTACTTTTTTGGGGAACGAACTCCGAATGATCAATGACGGGGCCGACTGACAATAACGCCCCGGAGACAGTATTTCGTCATTTGCGCATTCGTCGTTGAATTCGGCATTCGTCCTTTTGTGCTTCGTCATTCCACTTCGTCTCGGGACGAATATCCTGGCCGGTCGCCTTGGCGCTGGTCGCGCTTGATCGTCGCAGCGGTTATTCTCTGTATTTTTCTGCGGCTGGAAACGCTGGCCGGCCCGCACCGCGAAACAGGGAACCGGCGAACTCGAACGCATCGGCAAAGATCTGCGCGCGGCTTTTGTCGACATCGCCCATTTGCAGCCGCGCATCACGATCGACAACCGCGTTTATCTGGAGCAAACAATGCCGACCAGCGAGCTGGCCATGGTTTCGCGACAGATCGAGGTCGAGCACGAATTTGTACACACCTGGGCGGGAAGCTCGAAACGGGTAAAACTGCACGGAACGTTCATTGTCAAGGCCGGCTTCGATTTGCGGCAGGATCTCGCCATCGATATTCGCCCGGATGAAATCGTCGTTCAGATCCCTCATGCGCAGATCCTCGGCAGTCGAGCAGGAGCAGGTCGACGTGCTCGCTTTTGAAAATGGATTTTGGAACCGGATTTCCGGCAGACGATGTGAAGAACGAATTGTCGATCCTGCCGCAGTTCGCGCGGCAAAAGGCAATCGAAAGCAATCTGCCGGGCGAAGCCGAGCATGTTTTACAGCAGCAACTCACCGAGCGCGAATTCATGCGTCGCAGCCGTTGCGCCTCGTCTTCAGAGACAACGGCGAAAAGAAAGACTAGCTGCCAAAACGAAGCGGTGTCACGGAACGGTGACACGGTAATACCGCTCCGGCGCGAGGCCGCCGGTTTGCGAGCCGTCGTCCGTCCAAGAGAGAACGGCGCCCGTGCCGGGAAAATCCGGCGTGATCGATTGCCAGGTGGGTTCAAACAAATCGTTTTTCCATTGGCAACGATAGGTCGTTCCGCTCTGGCTCGGCCAACTTATCGTGGTAGCGCCAGTTTGTGTTTGCGTAATATTCTTGACGAAGAGGGCCGAATCCGCGGTTGGAATTGCGTCTGGCAGGAACAGATCGCTTAAGTCGGTCGCGGTCGCGGCGCCGCCCAGGAACGGAGTCACACCGAATATCTTCTGGAATGTGCGCAAAGTGGAGCTGTGCGTGTAGTGGACGGAATTGTGGTAACCGCCGCCCCTGGCCAGCGGCGAGAGCACAATCATCCCGATTGGACCGTCGCCCGAGGCCGCTTCATCCCATGTGATGATCAGGAGTCCGTTGTTTTGATAGGCGGCCGATTGCAGAATCGTGGGCACATTTTGGGCAAGCCAGTTATCGCCCTGTTTTACAGAATTGTTCGTGGGCGCACACGAATCGTGCATGTCATTGCAGATATTTGGCGTGATAAAGTTGTATCGCGACGTCGTCTGATTCATAAGGTCGGTCGCCAGCTCCGTGAAGGGCCGCATTACCGTGATGCAACCGGAGCTGGTGACGTCGGTGAAATAGGCAAAGGGATTGTGCTTCACGTAGTAGGGATAACTGTCCGTCGTCGGGCAAGTCGTCCCGGTAATGTTCTCCTGATACGTTTTCCACGAGGTTGCGTTGTTTCTCAGGGACGTGACGAAGTGATTGGTCGTGGTCTGCTGGTTCGACGAAGGCGGATTGTCATTCGTGATTCCGAAGCCCGTTCCAGCTTCGAGCCACAGATAATTCGGCAAGCTCGGATGAGTGGCCGGCGGATTGTAATATTGCTCCGCGTAGGAGGCGATCGGCAGCAGCGAATTATTGATGTAGGGCGCGTTCGCGCTGCCCTTGATGCTCGACCAGTTGTGGTTCTCCATGAGGATGATGAAAACGGTGCTGCTCGAGTCGAACCCGGCGACGGCGATCCTCGGTGCGACCCCAAGCAATCCAAAAAGGCCGGCCGCAACAATGAGACGAGCTTTCACAACGACAATAAACAGAAAAAGCCGAATGTTTTTAACGTTACTTCAATACATTTCGACCGGCGAGCGTTTCCCGTCTTCCGGGCTGCGAATGGCGGCGCGCTCTTTGCCCAGAACGTTGACGCGCAGGTTCCAGATTTCGTTGTCGATCTCGCGAAATGCCTCTTCCGAGAATTGATCGGGCGGTGCCAGCTTTTCCTTGAAACGCCCCATGCTGCCGAGAGCGCGATTGATTCGATCCGCCGGCAGGCTGCCGAGAATCCGGTGGACGTTCTCGATCTCTGGAGTTCGATGACAGATCATCACGAGATCGTTCCCGGCATCGATGGCCAGGCGAATCGTATCCTCGAGTGGGTATCCATTGAGAATGGCGCCCATGTCGAGATCGTCGGTCATGACCAGGCCGCTAAAACCCAGTTCGCTGCAAAGTAAATCCGTAATGATCCGGCGGGACAGCGAGGCCGGCGTTTTGTTCGGCTCAAGACACGGATACCAACCGTGGCAAATCATCATGCTATCGACGCGAGAACTGAACTTTCGAAAAACTGCCAGCTCCTCTTTTTCCAATTGCTCGCGCGTCCGCTCGATTTTTGGCAAGTCATAATGCGCATCGATCGTTGCCGCCGAATAACCGGGGAAATGTTTTCCGCAACTGGCGATGCCCTGTTTCCGCATCGAATCGTTGAATGCCCCGGCGTTCCGCACGACTTGATCGACCGTCTTGCCGTAGCAGCGCCCGCGCAGCGAGTTGTCCGCGTTATCGTCGAACGAAATGTCGAGCACCGGACAAAGATCGAGATTGAGACCGAAGAGCCGGAGCAAACGGCCGGTGATGTCGCCGTGGTGGCGGATAAGATCGACATCGTCCTTGTCGCGCAATTGCTGCGCGTTCGGCGGTTCGTTTCCAATCAAGCGCAAACGCGAGACGCGGCCGCCTTCCTGATCGATCGTGATGATCGGTTCGACGTCGCTCAGATCGCGCAAATCATCGATCAATTTTCGCAATTGCAGCGCCGTCTCAATATTGCGGCCAAACAGAATGAACGCTCCCGGCTGCACCTTTCGAAACAACTTCGCCGTTTCCGGGTCGAGCTCTTTTCCGGGAACCCCGGTCATGATCAGTTGACCAAGCGAATCACTGTTCATAAGTTCGCAACTTAGATGTCGATCCTGCGCGACGCAAAAAGCCAACGTTCAATCTTTTGAAGATCGCAATATACGGCGGCACGTTCGATCCCATTCACCACGGCCACTTGATTCTGGCGCGGGAAGCACTCGAACAACTCGGCTTGGAGCGGGTCGTGTTCGTTCCTGCTGCCGCTTCGCCTTTTAAAAAGACGCCGATTGCGCCTGCCGAAGAGCGATTGTCGATGCTGCAAGCCGCGATCGAAGGGGAACACGGATTTACGCTGGACGATTGCGAACTGCGTCGTCCACCACCTTCCTACACCATCGACACCGTCAAAGAAATTCGTGCCCGCGAACCCGAGGCTGAGCTCTATCTGCTCGTCGGCAATGATAACGTGAGCGACCTGCCGAAGTGGCACCGGTTCTCCGAGTTGGAGAAGATGGTGCACTTTGTTGTCCTGGATCGGACCGGCTGGGCGACTGATCACCCTTACGAAGCCATCCGGCGCAACCTCGACATTTCCGCGACCGAAATACGAAAGAGAGTTGCCTCCGGGCAATCGATTCGTTACTTGGTTCCGCCGGCGGTGGAAGAAATTATCCGTCGGAAAAATCTTTACCGGGAGCAACCGAAATAACCGCCGAGAAATTAGCCAGAACCTGCGCCGAACTCGCCTCGAACAAGAAAGCGGAGGAGATTGTCGTTCTGGATTTGCGCGGGATATCGACGTTTACGGATTTCTTCGTGATTTGTTCGGCCTCATCGGAGCCGCAGCTCAAGGCGATTGCCGGCGAGATCGAAGCGAGATTGAAAGAGGACCACGCCGTGCGAGCGGTCGCCGTCGATGGCTTTCCCGCCAGTCAATGGATCGTGCTCGACTATCTCCAGGTGGTCGTCCACATCTTCCATCGAGACAAACGGGCCTTTTACAGCCTCGAGGATTTGTGGGGCGACGCAAAGCGCCTGGATTGGGAAACGGCCGCGCTATAGCCACGGGCCTGTGCCCGTCTGACTATTTCGCGGTCGCCGCCGGCGATGGACCGGCAGTGCTTCCCGCCGGCTTCGTGCTGATCAATTCCACTTCGAAAATCAAAGTCGAATTTGGTCCGATATCGCCACCGGCTCCGCGCTCTCCATAGGCAAGGTTGGCTGGAATGAAAAATTGATACTTCGATCCGGTTTTCATCAACTGGAGTCCTTCGGTCCACCCCTTGATCACCGCGTTCAAGGGAAACGTGGCCGGCTCGCCCCGCTTGTAGGAGCTGTCGAACTCGGTCCCGTCGATCAGGGTTCCACGGTAGTTCACCGTGACCGTATCGGTCTCTTTCGGCTGCGGACCCGTGCCAGGCTTAAGCTCCTTGTATTGCAGGCCGCTGGCCGTGGTCTTCACGCCATCTTTCTTCTTGTTTTCGGCGAGAAATTTTTCGCCATCCTGTGCGTTCTTGTCTCCTGCTGCTTTCTGTTTCCCTTCCATTTCTTTTTCGAATGCCATCATCGTTTCCCTTACTTCGGTCTCGGTCATCTGCGGCTTGCCGGCCATACCATCCCTTATCCCCGCGGAAAAAGCGGCGGGATTGATCGAAACCTTTTGGCGGTTGAAATTCATCCCGATATTCAGACCGATGGCGTAACTGGCTTTATCCTTTTGATCTTTTAACTGGGTCTTCTCCTGCGCCAGAAGGGGCGAAGCGAGCGCAAACGCGGCAAGTGTAACAACAAAATATTTCATAGGAGTGGATTTCTAAATGCGGTTGCGCTTTAAATCTGAGCGCGGAAAGCTGCATGCTAATGGATAAACCTCGCCCGTCAAGAAAACCAAGACGCTCTGCCTGCGCGTCTGTCTCCGCGCTTTTTCTGGTCCTGGCAGCGGTGGCATCGCCGTTTGGGGTTCTGTCGGCCATCACGCTGTCGCACTCCGAGGCGCTCCGGATCGGAAAGAAAGTCTGGCAAAACGAATGCAATGGAACCGTCGCCGGTCTCACCTCGTGGAATGAAGACGAAAACTTCGCTTCCCTGGGAATCGGTCATTTCATCTGGTATCCGAAGGACGTGCGCGGTCCGTTTGAAGAGAGCTTCCCGAAACTGGTGCGTTTCATCTCCACCCGAGGCGCCAAGCTGCCGAAAGTCCTGCTCGGCGGCGCCGATTCGCCTTGCCCATGGAATTCCCGAGCGGAGTTTCTACGTGCTCAAAAAAGTCCGGAAATGGTGCAGTTGCGCCAATTCCTGGCCGATACAGTTGGTCTTCAGGCGGAATTCCTGGTTAACCGGCTCCAAACCGCGTTGCCGAAAATGCTCGCAGAAGCGGCGTCTTCCGATCGAGCGAAGATCGAGAAGAACTTTGACCGATTATCGAGTACCGCCCAAGGCTGTTACGCTTTAGTCGATTACGTGAATTTCAAAGGCGAAGGCGTTCTGCACACCGAGCGCTACCACGGCCAGGGCTGGGGCCTTCTCCAAGTGCTGGAAGAAATGCGGTCCGATGCATCCGATCCAGTGAAAGAATTTTCGCGGGCGGCGGCCGCAAGGCTGAAACGCCGGGTCCAGAATTCGCCGCCGGCCCGAGGCGAAGCCCGATGGTTACCGGGTTGGATTAATCGCGTAAATAGCTACAGTCGCAACTGACCTTATGCGCCGAATCTTCTTCCTTGCTCTTTGCGCGGCGATTCTCGTTGTGCCGGTCATCTTGATCAATGCGCAATCGCGCCGCCCTACGCCGCGTCCGCGTTCGACTCCCGTAGCGCAGTTGCGCGGAAAACCGGCCCCGCCGCAGCCGATGCGCAAACCCTCCGAAATGATCCACCGGCAGGAGCCAATGAAAGTAAACCAATCGCTGCTGAAACAGGCGACCCCCGACAACACCCATATCGTTGTCTCTCTTCCGAAACAACGCGCCTATCTGATGATCGGCGACAAGATTGTAGCGGATGCACCGGTTTCCTCCGGGAAACGGGGCCACAGCACACCGTCCGGTCACTTCACAGTTTTGGAAAAGGATCCCAATCATCACTCCAGTCTTTACGGGGATTTTGTCGATTCACGAGGCCGCGTCGTTCGCGCCGGCGTCAGCGCGCGGATCGATTCCGCGCCCAGCGGGACGCATTATGTCGGCGCGGCCATGAAATGGTTTCTCCGGCTCACCAGTGACGGGGTCGGTATGCACATCGGGATTTTGCCCGGCTATCCCGCTTCTCACGGCTGCGTTCGAGAGTCTGCCGACGGCGCAAAACTCTTTTACGATCGCGTCAAAGTCGGCACCCCCGTGGACGTCGGCGACTTCTAAAAAAGCGTTGTCCGCAATAAGTCCAGCGCCGTCTGAGAGGCCAATTGCTTGAACATTTCGCGATCGGTCGGGAAAAAGAATTTTTTTGCGACCGTGTCTGAATTTGCCGACGCAAGCGCGATATGAACGGTGCCAACCGGCTTCTCCTCTGTTCCTCCACTCGGCCCGGCAATTCCCGTCGTGGCCAAAGCATATGTCGATCCTGCGCGCGCTCGGGCGCCTTCGGCCATCGCTCGCGCGACCGGCTCGCTCACCGCTCCGTGTTTCTCGATCAATTTTGGATCGACACTCAGGATGTCGATCTTGGTTGAGTTCGCGTAAGTAACGTATCCGGCAACAAAGACGTCCGATGCACCCGGCACATTGGTAATCCGATGCGCGACCAAACCGCCGGTGCACGATTCGGCAACGGCCAGTGTCGCTTTTCTTGCCGCGAGCAGTTTCACCAGGACTTCTTCGAGGTCCTCACCGTCCGTGGAATAAACCGCACTTCCGAGCGCGGCCGTAACGATCGAGTCGGCGAGATCGAGCGCTCCAGGCTCGCCGATCACTCGAACATCGACATCTCCGGGACGCGCACAATAACCCAGCTCAATGTCTGGAATGGCCAGAATCTTTTCTCCGATCGCCTTTTCCACCAGCGATTCACCGATCCCCGTGATGCGATAGATGCGACACTCGACCGAGTCGGAACGCGGAACAATCGCCCGCAAGATCGACATCACCGGTCCGCGAAACATCGGCTGAAGCTCGCGGGGCGGTCCAGGAAGAACAAAGAGATGGGGCGAACGAATTTGCGCATTGATATTCGCCTCGAGATATAGACCGGACGCGCTCCCGTAATCGTTGGCCAGAACCCGGGCGCCGGCCGGAACGTCGGCCTGCCGCGCGATGTTCGGCGTCCACTTTATTCCGCGCGTTTTGAGTCTCTCTCGCAAGGACGCCAGCAATTGCGGATTCTGACACAATTCCAATCCGAGCAAGCCGGCCACGATTTCCCGAGTGACATCATCGCTGGTTGGGCCGAGCCCGCCGGTGACGAACAGAATTTCGCAGCGCGAAAATACATCGGCCAGCGCATGGTCGAATCGCTTCGCCATCAGGAACGGTGCGTTGCTCATCTACTCGCAAGCCGAGGGCAAAGATTTCCCGGGCAATGAAATCCAAATGCGCATTTACCACGTCGCCCAGCAAAAGCTCCGTGCCGGTATTAATAATGACGACGCGCATGGACGAAGACGTGAATGGTTACAATGTTACATCGTTACAAAGGGAAGGCGTCCCGATTTAACGCTTTAACGTCGGCCGAAGGCCGAACCTCAGGCCGCGTCTTTGTCCTGCTTCTTGCGAACGAGCGGAAGTTTTTTGCCTTCGACAACAGCGCGATTGATCGTGACCTCGGCAATGTCCTCGCGGCTCGGCACGTCGTACATGATGTCGAGCATGATTCGCTCGAGCATCGAACGAAGCGCCCGCGCGCCCGTTCCCTTGTTCACCGCCTGGGCCGCCAAGGCGCGTAATGCGTCCTTCGTTACGGTCAGCCGGACATTTTCCATCGAGAAAAGTTTCGTGTACTGCTTGATCATCGCGTTCCTCGTCTCGGTCAGGATCGCCACCATTTCATCCTCGGTCAGCGCGTCCAACGAAGTCACAACGGGCAGGCGCCCGATGAATTCGGGAATCATTCCGAACGACAGCAAATCTTCCGGTTCGACATGGCGGACTGCTTCCTTCCGCAGCGCTTCCTCGACTTCCAAGGTGGGACTTCCGAAGCCCATCACTTTTTGGCCGATACGTTTCTGGATGATCTTGTCGAGGCCGACAAAGGCGCCGCCACAGATAAACAGAATTTTTTCGGTATTAACCTGAATGTATTCCTGATGCGGATGTTTGCGACCGCCCTGGGGCGGTACATTGCAGGTGCTGCCTTCCAAAATCTTCAAAAGCGCCTGCTGGACGCCTTCGCCGGAAACGTCGCGCGTAATTGAAACGTTGTCGGTCTTGCGGCCGATCTTGTCGATCTCGTCGATGTAAACAATCCCGATCTCGGCGCGTTTGACGTCGTAATCGGCATTCTGCAACAGGCGCAGAATGATGTTCTCGACATCTTCACCGACGTAGCCCGCCTCGGTCAGAGTGGTCGCATCGGCAATACAAAACGGCACATCGAGAATCTTGGCCAGGGTCTTGGCCAGCAATGTTTTTCCCGACCCGGTTGGACCAACCAGGAGGATGTTACTTTTCTCAATTTCAACGTCCGCCAGTGGATCGGGCTGAAACGCCGCGGAAGATTCGGCCGGCGCTGCCGTCTGCATGACCCGCTTGAAATGATTATGGACCGCGACCGAAAGCGTCTTTTTCGCCAGGTCCTGCCCAATAACATATTGATCAAGCGATCGCCGGATTTCCGCCGGTTTGGGCACTCGCATCGTCGAGGATTGCCGGCGCGCATCCTCGTTCAGTTCCTTGTCGAGAATGCTTTTGCAAACATTGATGCAACTGTCGCAGATATAGACGCCGGGCCCGGCGATTAGCTTGCGCACCTCGGCGTGGCTCTTGCCACAGAACGAGCACATAGTGAGGTTCGAAGCGCGCGCCATATTTTAGCCCTTAAATCAGCAGCTTCTATTCCGCAGACTTCTTTGGCAATGCGGCCTCCGCCACAGCCACCGAACGATCCGACCCAGATGTCGCGCCGTCGAGCAGCTTTACTTCTTTGCGCGACTTGATCACTTCATCCACCAGCCCATACGCTTTCGCTTCCGCAGCCGACATATAATAGTCGCGATCGGAATCGTGCTTCACCTGCTCTTCCGGCTTGCCCGTGTGCTGGGCGATGATGCTGATCAAACGCTTCTTAAGCTTAAACATGTAATCGACCTGGCGCTCGACGTCGCTGGCCGCGCCCTTGCGCGCCACCCGAGACCTGGTGGATCATGATGTCCGAATTCGGGAGGGCGAAACCTCTTGCCCTTCGTTCCCGGCGCAAAGCAACACCGCCGCCATGCTCGCAGCCATGCCGAGACAGTAGGTGGTCACATCGCAGGTGAGAAACTGCATCGTGTCGTAAACCGCCAGACCCGCCGTTACCGATCCGCCCGGCGAATTGATGTAGATATTGATGTCCTTCTTCGAGTCCTCCATTTGGAGAAAGAGCAACTGCGCGATGACCAGGTTTGCGATGTGATCATCCAGCGCGGTGCCGATGAAAACGATCCGGTCTTTGAGCAGACGCGAGTAGATATCGTAGCTCCGCTCCCCTCGCCCGGTCTGTTCCACTACCATCGGGATCAGCACCGATTGCGACAAATTTTCGTTACGTAAACTCATGATTTTTTTCCTGAATCAGGCGTATTTACCGCCGTTTCGACGCTAACATTCGCCTTCAGGAAATCAAGGGTCTTACCGAGCAGAATCTGTTCCGCGAGGGTGTTGAGCTGATCGTGTTCCTCCAATTGCTTGCGCATTTTGTCGACGGAAACATCGTACCGCGCCGCTTCCTGCTTGATGCGAAGATCGACTTCTTCGCGTGTCACCTCGATCTTCTCCTGCTCGGCGATCCGATGCAGAATGAAGTTCGTCTTTAATCGATGGCTGGCCAAACCCGCGGCGCCGTCGATCAACTCCTTTTCTTTTTCCTTCAGCATCTCGTCAGTAATGCCGCGCTCGCGATTGCGCTGCACCAGCTCGCCCAGTGCCCGGCGTGTTTCATTTTGAAGCAGCGCCGGCGGCAGCTCGAATTGAATCCGCTCATGCAAATATTTCACGATCTGCGCTTCCTTAGCGCGCTCGACCTCGTGCTCTTTTCCATGCTCGAGATCGTGCTCGATCATGTGGCGGAGATCGCCAAACGACTTGCCGGGCACAAGCTTCTCCGCAAACGCATCATCCAGCGCCGGCAGAACCTTTTCTTTAATCTCCCGCAGCGTAACGCTGTAGTCTGCCTTTTTCCCCGCTAACTCTTTCACCGCAAAATCCTCAGCGAAAGTGACGATCGCCAGCCGCGTTTCCTCACGCTTCAGGCCAACCAACTGCTCGCAGAATCCCGGCACAAAATTGTCCGGCGCAAGGTGCAGCCAGAATTTCTTGCCGCCGTGGAGGTTCCGGCTGGCCTGCGGCGCGACCTCGCTTACCGGCTTGCCTTCGATCGATCCCTCGAAATCGATCACGGCAAAATCGCCCATCTGCAGTTCTCTCTCCGGAACATCGACAAAATCGGCCGCCTGATCCCGCAATCGTTCGAGCGCCGCATCGATTTCCGCCTCGGACACTTTCGTATCGGGCAATTGCACCGAAATCTTTTTGTATTCGGGCAGATTGAATTCAGGCACGGTCACGATCGTCGCCCGAAACCGCATCGATTTATCGTCACTGAACTGGACATCTTCGATGTTCGACAACGAAGCGACGCGCAACTGCTTCTGCTCGATCGCGTCGTGATAACTTTTCGAGACCAGCTTCTTCGTGACCTCTTCCTGGATTTCCTTGCGAAATCTTTTCTCGATCACCGAGCGCGGCGCCTTTCCCGGCCGATAGCCTGGAATTTTGGCGAAGCGCGCGAACGAATTCGCAATGGCGTCCCATTCCTTCGACACTTCATCCGCCGGCAACTGGATATGGAGCTTGGAAACCGAGCCCGGTTGTTTATCAACATCGACCTTCATGGAGCACCGAAGTTACCGGCATGAGATGCCATCTGCAAATCAGTCGGCCTTCGCAAGGTCTTTCTGGGGAGCACAGGCTGCCAGCCTGTCCATCTCGGCAGCCTGCCGAGATGCTTGTTGCGATTGTTCGCATAACCGTTCCAATGTTGCCGGCAGGCTGCCGGCAACTACAGGCCGGCGGCCTGTGCTCCCCAGACCCGTTTACCGTGCACATAGACCGAATGCGCCTGCGAAACTCCAAACCAATACGCCAGTTCGCGATAATCTTCGCAATCAAAAATCGCGAAGTTCGCCAGCTTGCCCGATTCGAGCGAACCGATCTGATCGCCGCGATCAAGACTCCAGGCAGCGTTGATTGTCGATGCTGTAATCGCCTCCGCAGGCGACATCTTCATCTGGGTGCAAGCCAGCGAGAGAATCATCGGCATGCTCGGCGTCGGCGAAGAGCCCGGATTAAAGTCAGTCGCAATAACCACCGCGAGCCCGGCATCAATCATTTCCCGTGCCCGCGGATAGCATGTCGATCCTAACGCGTAAACCGATCCCGGCAGCAAAACCGGCTGAACACCGGACGCTTTCATCGCCGCGATCCCTTGCCCGTCGGTTTTTTCCAAGTGATCGGCGGTTGTCGCTTTCAATTCCGCCATCAACTTCGCACCACCGGAATTTGTCAGTTGATCGACATGGCCGCGCAGTTTCAACCCGTGTTGCTTCGCCGCCGTCAGAATTTTTCTCGACTGCTCGAGGTCGAAATAGCCGCGCTCGCAAAACACGTCGCAAAACTCGGCCAGTTTTCTTGTCGCGTCGTAGCCCAGCGGAGACGGATCCGACGCGACTCGCGGCAACATCTCGCCGATCACAAGTTCGACATATCGATCGGCAGCTGTCTCGCGAGGAACCGCGTGCGCGCCGAGAAATGTCGGCACAATCTCGACCAGCGTCTCTTGTTTCAGCTGCCGCAACACGCGCAAGATCTTCAATTCATCTTCAACGGTGAGTCCGTAGCCCGACTTCGCTTCAATCGTTGTCGTTCCAGAGCGCAAAAACCAGTTCACGCGTTTCCTCGCTTGAGCGAAAAGATCGTCCTCGCTCGCGGCCCGCGTCTTCTCCACGGTTGACCAAATCCCGCCGCCCGCCTGGGCGATCTGCTCGTAAGATTCCCCCCGCGCCCGTCGCTCAAAATCGTCCAGTCGATTTCCCGCAAAAACCAGATGCGTGTGCGCATCGACAAATCCCGGGAGCACAACCCGCCCGCCAGCATCGACAACTGCCAGTCCGGCTCGGACCTCCGCGTCACCCGCCTTCTCCTCGATCTCATCGCTCGGCCCAACGATGTCGATCCTCCCATCGCGGATCAGCATTCCGCCGTCGCGAATAATCCCGAGTTCACCCAGTTCAGCGCCCACCCGAGAGCGCTTCGGGCCAGCCAGAGTAACAAGCTGCGATGCGTGAAGAAGAGCGAGCGTTTTCAATTTCGCGGTTCGGGCCCCTTGGAAGGGATTAGAAGCAGCTATTTCTCCAAGAGCAACTTGATCTCACTGCGCAACTTGGGAACATCATTCGCTGCCACATCCCACAAGACATCGGCCATCACAACATCGTATCCGTGAATCATGACGTTGCGCATCGCGATTATCTGCCGCCACGGAATCGCTGAGTGAGATGCTCGCCAGTTCTCAGGCAAGCGTGTCGCGGCTTCGCCGATCAATTCGACACAACGCTCCAAGGCGCGACGGAACTCGCGATTAATGTCCAAATCCTTCCGCGCACGTTTCGCAACCAGTGTTGCGATTTCATCTGCGAACTCGACAATCTGACGAAGTGCCAGCGCCAGATCATGATCGCTCATAAAGCTTAATGGCCTTCCGCGCGACACGCTCGTGAAACGCCGGATGAAGTTGTGAGCAGAAATCCACCCGGTGGCCGAGGATGGCTCCGAGCTCCTCACCAAAGCCAAAATAACGCAATCCGACACCGCGGAGAGCGCCAGGCGCGAATTCCGCAAGCACGTCGATGTCACTTCGCGCCGGGTCAAAATCGTCGCGCAAAACTGAGCCGAACAGCGAGAGCGAGCGAATGCCCCGTTCACGGCAAAAGCGGGCGATCAGCTCGCGGTCGATGGCAATGGGCAGATCAGCTGTGGTCATTACAGGATTAAGATTAACATTCGCGCGGACAACGGCCAATCAAACTGTACCAAGAGTAATCCTCCTTCTTCTCAATCTCGTGGCTCACGCCGACGCGGATCAGCATTCCGCCGTTGCGAATGATCGCCAGTTCCGACATCTCGCCGCCAACTCGCGGGTGCGCCGGGCCCGCAAGCGTGACAAGCTGCGATGCGTTGATTACAGCGATCGAACTCATGCGTCGCTTTGTTGTAGCGGCGGTCTCCGACCGTCGCAAACTTATTGGAGCAATATCAACGACGGTCAGAGACCGCCGCTACAGGAAAACCGGCCCTATCGCGTTAGGTCAATTTGCTCTCCACGACTTGATCGATCTTTTTGAACTGCGCGTCCGAATCCGCAACGATGTGCCGAACTTTGTTCAACAGCGTCGCTTTGAATTTCTCATCTTTCAGCGCGGCCAGATTAATCCGGACGTTCAACGCCGCTCCGGCAACACAGGCCCGCGTCCCCAGAATTCCAACACCCACATCGGAGACCGACGCCGGATTGCCCTTTTCCGCCATCTCCGAAAGGAGTTCGTAGGACTTGAAGGACGTTTCCATAACCTTTAACGGGATTTCTGCCGCATATTTCGTCGCAGCTTCGATCGCCGCCGCCCGCGCTGTTTTTTCTTCTGCCGATTCCTTGGGCAACGCGAATGCGTCCATCACTTTGTTGAACGCCGCGGTGTCCTCGTCCACCAGTGAGAGCAATTCGTCTTTCAGTTGCTGCGCCTTCACCGCCCACTTGCTGAAATACTCGATCTTATCGTCCCAGCCGCGTTTTCCGGCGGAGAGGTTCGCAACCATCCCGCCAAGCGACGCGCCCAACGCGCCCATCAGCGCCGCCACCGATCCGCCGCCCGGCGCGGGCGAATCGCTCAATGTTTCGTTACAAAATTCGCGCAAATTCATTTTCAAAAGCGATTTCTTAATGCCAGTCCGGTCGAAGATCGCCAGGGAGAGCTCGGACCAATCTTGAATTCAATCACCTTTTCTTTCGGATCGAAAGGCTTGAGTTCGCTCAAGCCCATCGAGCGGATCGCCATGTCGATCAGTTCTTCCTCGGAAGCGCCCTCCGACCATTTCTGTTTCCGAAGAAAATAACGTCCGGCATCGACCAGACATTTCTTCGGCACCATGCCCACGATTTCCGAGCCGGTCACGCGCATCCCGCGTTTGCTGGCCGATTCGACGCAGGCGTCAAACGCCACATGCAACGGCGTCTCCTCAATGTTCGTCAGATTGATCGAAACCTGGGCGATTCCATATTCCTTCACAAACCAGCCAATCGCCTTGACGTGTTTCAGCATCCCGGGAATTCGGACCGGCTCACCGTTGGCGTCGAGCACCTTTTTCCCCGAGGGCGTGCCATCTTCCGTTTTGAATCGCCCCTGTTCGCGAACGTCGAACGCGACCGAGTTCGCTCTTCTCACCGCTTTCGTGTTTAGGTTGACGTTGTAAGCGACCAAAAAATCGCGCGCGCCGATCACGGTCCCGCCGGATTTCTCGTTGAACACGGCCGGCCCAAAGTCCGGTTTCCATTCCGGTTGTTTGATTTTCTCAAAGAATCCCTCGTATTCGCCGGCGCGAATTACCGATAAATTCGCGCGCGCTTTATCTTTGGCCGCCCTTTCGTAAAGATAGACCGGGATCTTCAATTCCTCGCCGACCCGTTTTCCCAACTTCTCCGCGCAAGCGATCGCTTCTTCCCAACTGACATTGCTCACCGGAATGAAAGGGCAAACGTCGGTCGCGCCCATGCGCGGATGCGCGCCTTTCTGTTTGCCCATGTCGATCAACTCGGACGCTTTCTTGATTCCGCGAAACGCCGCCTCCACCGCGGCATCGAGAGCCCCAACGAAAGTCACCACTGTCCGGTTCGTGCTCGCCCCGGGATCGACATCGAGCAGAGACACGCCCTCCACCGATTCAATCGCGTCGGTAATCTGACGAATCACATCCAAATCGCGCCCCTCAGAAAAATTCGGCACGCACTCGATCAGCTTTTGCATATCTCGGCCGGTTGTTTGGAATCGGTCCTGGACCTCCATGGTGGGCCTGACTGGGCTCGAACCAGTGACCCTGCGCTTATCAAGCGCATGCTCTAACCAACTGAGCTACAGGCCCCCTTGGCAAAACGGAAAGTGATCGGTGATCGGTAATCGGTCAAGCGCCGACCGCTGGCTTGCCGAATCGTAGCTCGCCGTGTCCAGCTTGGTAAGATCGACAGTGTCCGCCTTCGCCAAGGCTACGGCGCGACAGCCCCGAAAGCTTTCGGGACTGGAGGCAAGGGGATTATCCAGCGCGTTCGCGCTGGCTCTGGGGAATGAGCTTCGCTTTTAACCCTGCGCGTGACGCGCCCCACCAGTCGAACAAAGCTCTCATCCCCTGTTTTTCTTGTTGAATCTCGCCAGCGCGAGATTCCTGGAGGCAAGGGGATTCGAACCCCTGACATCCAGCTTGCAAAGCTGGCGCTCTACCAACTGAGCTATGCCCCCATTTGGATTGCGGATTGTAGATTGGGGATTGCGGATTGCAAATGCTGGGGAGCGCACACGGTCTCGCTGCAGCCAGTTCAATCCCTCGCCCGCCGCAAATCTTTCCGCAAAGTAATCCACCAACAAAGCAACAGCCCCGCGAACGCGCCGCTGATATCGATGAGCACATCGCTAAATGCTCCGGTCCTTGAAGCAACAAATGTTTGATGGAATTCGTCCGTCGCGGCGAAAAATGCGGCGCCAAACCACGCCGCCATGAACAGGATCGACATTCTCGCGCGCAAGCTCAATCCGCCGCGCAATGCCCGCCACAGCAACATGGCCAGAATCGCGTATTCGGTGATATGTCCAACCTTGCGCACCAGAAAATGAATCTGCATCAGAGTCTCTGGAGAGATGTCCGGCTTCAGCCAGCGCAGAAACGGCACGAGAAATCGCGATGTTTGCTCGGCCGATAAAACATCGGTAGAGCCGACAAAGATGAAGCCGAGCCAGATCAGAACCGGTAACCAGTATTTAAGAAATCGTCTCAGCATTTTCGACCGCGTTGCAAACTGACGCGTGCCGGCGAATTGTAGGGCGTCTGTGTCGGACGCCAATGGGAAAAATGGCGTTTCACAGAAACGCCCTACAGTTGATGTCCAAACTCGATCTAGCGTCTCCCCTCACCTTCGAACCGATCTTTATGGAGCGCGTGTGGGGCGGCCGCCGGCTCGAATCCGAATTCGGCAAACGACTGCCGGCAGACACCCGCGTCGGCGAGTCGTGGGAAATTGTCGATCGCCCGGAAGCTCAGAGCATTGTCGCGAACGGACCGTTAAAGGGCAAAACGTTGCACGAACTTTGGACGGAACGGCGAAAGGAAATTTTTGGCGATCTTAGCGACGCTCCACGATTTCCTTTGCTGATTAAGCTTCTCGATGCCGCGGAGAAACTTTCATTGCAAGTTCACCCGCCGAAAAATGTCGCATCAAAATTAGGTGGTGAACCGAAAACGGAATTCTGGTACGTCGCCGCGGCGGATCCGGAGGCCGAACTTTTTGTGGGGCTCAAGGAAGCGATGACCGCTCAACGATTCAAGGAGGCAATCAATCAGGGAACAATCGCGAGCTGGGTCCACCGAATTCCGGTCAAAGCCGGTGACGCGATGTTTCTGCCCGCCGGCCGTTTCCATGCGGTCGGCGCGGGTAATTTGCTGCTCGAGGTTCAGCAAAACAGCGACACCACTTATCGCGTGTTTGATTGGAACCGCGTCGACGCGAAGGGCAAACCCCGACAGTTGCACGTCGAGCAAGCGCTCCAATGCATCGATTTTAACGACGTTCAGCCACAGTTGATTCCGGCCAAAGGGGAGCTGCTCACGAAACACGATCTGTTCGAAATCCAAAAATGGAATCTCGATGCTGCCCGCGAGATCGCGCCAAGCGGACAATTTGCAATCGTTTGCTGCCTGACCGGCTCGGTCCGATGCGCCGATGTCGATCTTGGGCCGGGAGAATTTTGTCTCGTTCCGGCTCAGTCGCAGGATCGACAAGTGATGCCGACTACGAGGCGAACAACTCTCTTGCGAGTGACAATTCCAGTGTAGAGGCGGCCGTGTCGGCCGCAGGTTACAAGTTTTTGCGGCCGACACGGCCGCCGCTACAGAGATCAAGCCTCGATCCAGACGCGCTTAGGCACTTCGTGATTTTTTACCGGAGTCGTGTTCGCCTTTTGCGGCTCACGTTGTTCACGAACCGCCGACGCGATGAAACCGCCGGCGCCGCAAATCGAAAAGCAGAGCAGGATAATCGCGAGTTTTGTTCTCCGGCTCATGAATCGACTCCAAGCTTATGGCATGCCTTTCAGCCGGAAGCTTGCCCCAGACGGCGAAGGTAAGTAAAGCTGTAAATCCCAGTGCTATGTCGATCGGCCCAGCGCGGCTGCAATGCGTAGCCGCCAACGAGATCGAACCCGGCAAGTTCGAAACTGTTATTCGTGTAGCTCACATTCGGCCGGGCGATGTTGCCCAGCACATCGGGCTCGCCGCCGCAGGCGGCGCAGGGACAGGCCCGCCGAAGCATTTCCAAATCGAAATACGATTCGACGCCGTCGTTCCATTGAATGGCCAGCTCGTTACCGATTTGCTGAATGTTTGTCGGTTCCAGACGCACGGGATCAGATTTGCCGGCCACAGATTAACACAGATGAAACACGGATAAGGACGAAGGTTGCATGGCTGGGATCTAGAAATCCGTGACTATCCGCGCTCATCCGTGGCCTCTTTTTTTCTTTTGCGTTCACCGAAAATCGCCGTGCCGACGCGCACGAGCGTCGCGCCTTCCTCAATCGCGACCTGGAAGTCGTTCGTCATTCCCATTGAAAGCTGCGGCAATTTCAGATCGAACCGTTTTTCGAGAGCGTCCCGCAGCTCGCGAAGAGCGACAAAATGTTTGCGGGAAAGCTCCGGCTCCTCGGCGAATGGCGGAATCGTCATCAGACCTTCGATCGACAATCGCGGCAACGCGAGCAGGCTCTCCATCTCCGCTCGTAAAATTTCCGGCTTGAAACCGAATTTGCTCCCTTCGCCCGAAACGTTCACTTCCAGAAATATTCGCGGGTGCATGCCGTCTTCGTCCGCGATCCGGTTCATCTCCTGAGCCAGAGCCAGAGAATCCACGCTGTGGAACAGCTCGAACAGCGGCAGCGCATGCCGGATCTTGTTCTTCTGGAGATGACCGACGAAATGCCAGCGTAAGCTCGAAGGCAGGAGCGGAATCTTTGCCCGCGCTTCCTGCATTTTGCTCTCGCCAAATAGCTGCTGGCCCGCATCGTATGCCTCGCGGACCCGATCGGCATCGTGCGTCTTCGAAATAGCCACTAACTCAACGTTGTCTATGGAACGGCCGCTCTTTTGCGCGGCTTCTGCAATCTGAGCCCGCACTCGCTCCAGATTTTCGGCAATTTCCGCCATGGCAAACTCTAGCCGAATCATTTGACGCGGAAAATGCAAGATCGACATAAATTCATTAAATGAAATTCGAGCTGCTGCCGGCGCATGAGGTTTCGTTGAAGGAACAAGCCGAGACGTTCAATCGCGCGTTTAGAGGTTATCTTGCTGGATGGAGCGATATCGATGCGGCTGGATTATCCGGGCTTGTTTGTGCACAGGGCGTGGATCTCAATCACAGTCGATTTGCGCGACTGGACGGTGCCCTCGCCGGTTTCGGTTATGTGAGTCGCACCGGGAACGTGTCCCGACTCGCCGGCATGGGAGTTGTTCCCGAGGCGCGTCGGACTGGAACCGCAGCGTTTCTTGTTTCGCAATTACTAAGTGAAGCAAAATCTCGATCCGACGAAGCCATGGTCCTGGAGGTGTTCGAGCAAAACATTCCGGGATTAGCGCTGTATCGACGGCACGGTTTTCGCGAACTGATGCGATTGTTTGGCTGGCGCGGTCGAAACCTCGAAACGCCTTCATCTGCAACTGTCGAAGAAATTTCGTTGCTGGCCGTGAACGAAATACGGAACGGAGCCGACTTTCCTGAAATTCCATGGCAGATATCCAGGCACGCTGTGGCGAAGCTGGCCCAGGCCACGGCCTACAAAGGCGATAACGCATGCGTCGTTATTTCAAATCCTGACGCGCCGCCGATCCGCATTCACGCCCTCCTCGGCAACAAAACCGCTTTCCGAAAAGTGCTGGCCGCGGTGTTAAGCAAATTTCCGAACCGTGAATTCTTCGCGCCGGCGCTCTTCCCGGAGCGCATCGGGATTTTTCAATCTCTCGGGTTTGTTCGGGAGCCGCTCAATCAATTTCTCATGCGTCACGATTTACGTTAAGCGGACGGGAATTGGCGTTGATATTTTGCGGTGTGACCGATAAATCAACTGGCATGCGACACGCGTTCCCAGCCCTGGTCGTAGCGCTGTCGATCTTGCTGTCCGGCTGCGAAACCTATTCCGCTAGGAAAACCGAGAAACGCGCCAATGAAAGCGAGGCAACCACTGCCGCCCTGAACTGGCTTAAACTTCTGGACGACGGCGATTACGAAGAAGCGTTTGAATGGGAAGCCCAGGATTTTCGAATGTCCCACACCCAAAAACAGTTTGTCCGCAATATGCAGGCTCGACGCGCGCCGTTTGGGCGAGCTCTTTCCCGCAGCGTGGTCGGCGCGGTCAATATTCACAAATTCGCCGGCGTGCCGGAGGGCGACTATATGAGCATTATTTTCAAGACCGGATTCGAGAAAAAATCGCCCACGCCCGAGCGCGTCATTCTTGTTAAACAATCAGTCGGTTGGCGCGTGATTGATTACCGGATTTACTGACACCGCGTCATAAACCGGTCTGTCATTCTGAGCGCAGCGAAAGAATCTCGCGAAATTACGCCGCGCCTTGTTTGTGAGATCCCTCCCGCCTTCGCATTAAGCTACGGCGCGACAGGCGCTTCGCTCGGGATGACATGCTCTGCTTGCCGACTTCTACGAATCGGCCAGCAGCTTGTTCATCTGCCCAGCCAGTTTCGGCCCGATGCCGGCTTCTTCGTGTTTGAAATAGATGAAAACGTCGTCCCAGCCTTTTTGCTCGCGCACAAACTTGGCCCAGCGTTCGATGTCGATCTTGCTGTAATCTTCGCGCCGCAGTCTGAGATAACCGAAATCAGCGGTGGAAATTTTCGGCGCGGCGAAGTCGGCGGTTTCGTTCAGGCAAAGAGCAACGTTGCGGGCCTTGAAGATTTCCCAGATGTCATCGGCAAACCAGGATTCGTGGCGAAATTCGAAAGCCGCGCGGACGCCGGCGGGTAAACCATTTACGAAATCGGCCAGAACGAACGTGTCTTTTTTGAAATTGGGCGGGAGTTGGAAAAGGATCGGGCCAAGTTTTTCGCCAAGCCCGGCGGTGACATCGTGGAAATAGCGCATGGTATCGCTGCAATCGCGCAACTTGGCCCAGTGAGTGATCTTTTGCGGCGCTTTGAGGGCGAATCGGAATTTCGCCGGCGTGAGCTTGTTCCAGTTGTCGATTGTCTTGGCTGATGGGATGCGACGAAAGGTATAATTAATCTCGGTGGTGTTAAGACGCTCCGCGTAAAACGGCAGCATCTTTACCGCCGCCAAATCTTCCGGGTAAAAATTTCCCTTCCATTCCGTGTATTGAAAACCAGACGTGCCAATCCAGATATTCATGTCGATCCAACTTAGTTCGGCGGTCGGAGACCGCCGCTACAGACAAAATTTCTTTTCCGCGAGCATACGTTCCGGTAATGTCCGCGCCATGAAAATTATCTCGGTGATCGCTGCGGCGTTGATTGTTGCGCCGTTCGTTTACGGGCAGGACGAAGACAAAGAATCCGAGGAAATGACCAAGCAAGCCGAAGAAGCGGCCAAGCGCATGGGGATGAAGCTGCCCGAGGTTCGCGAGATGCTCAAAGAAAATGCGAGGGAAGAAGCAGCCGAGAAAGCTGCAGCCAAAAAAAGACATGACGAGTTAGTCGCTAAATATGCCGGTAAAGCGGCGCTGCCGGATTGGACGCCGAAGGTGCCGCAATTTATCGCCTCCGGACCCGCGGCGATGAAGACCATTGATGGACAAGAAAAGGTCGTGGTGACGGGAACTTCGCCGCTGCCACCCGATGCGCTGGCGGACGCGTGGGACACTTTCAAGAACGACAAGTTCAGGCACGAACGCACCGGATCGGATATCAACGGGCAGGTCACGCAAGTCGTGACTTATTCGAGCCTGGAAAACCCGATCGAAGCGGTGCGAATGGAGGCCGAACGCAAGCGAGGCGCAAAAATTACGCAGGTCACCCTGTCTTCGCCGATGATCGAGCAGGAGGAAAGTTTGGATGACCACTTGCAAGAAGAAATGCCCGACGACGCGGAACCGCCGAATCCGACGAATGCTGCAGCTAAACCGAGCGCCTCGCCCGCCGGAACGATTGTCGATCTTCCAGCCGGCGTGGCCAAGGGGTCACTCACCTATGATGGCGCAACGGCGGAATTGAAGTTCGCCGAGGCGTTTGTCGATCAAAAAGACGACCGCAAACCGGTCGTTGTGCTCATCACCGACCAGAAATTACCCACCGAAAAGTGGAAGAACGAGTTCGATATGATGATGGATCACACGAAATGGAGCGGCCTGGTTTTTTTCATCGACAACGAGGGGGCGATTTATCGCACGGATGTTCACACCAAAGGACGACAGGCCAGTGTATCGGGCCTGTTCGATGTGCGAATTCAAAATCCAAAAGCGAAAGATCTCGCGGGAACGGCGAAAACGTCGGAGGGCGAAAAGCGGGCAAATCTCGATGTAGCATTTCACGCAACGGCGAAGTAACCGGCGGACGACACAGAGGTCGTCCCTCTAATTCCTAGAGCTTTGCCCGGCCTTTGAGTCGTCGAACCGCAACGAGAGCAAGCAGACCAGTGGCGGACAAAACGAACGTGGTCGGTTCGGGCACGGCGTGGACGTTGTCGATGCCCAATTGACCGACGACGCGATCGCCATTGAGGTCGATGGGGTCAACCTCGTTGATGAACCTAATCTCCTCGAAATTACCGGAAAAGAAGGTATTGAAATCCGCCGGGCCACCGATTGCGAGCATCGTGGCCGGGCTGATGGTAAAGACGGCGTGCTGCCAGCCGCTGCCTGCATTCAAGATAAAGGGCAGCGAGAGGAAACCGGAAGAACCCGGGCCCGGGTCGGTTTTGAAAGCGATCCGAACAGAAAGCTCAATGTCGCTGAAATTATTCAGGTCGACCTCAATGGAGGTAACACCTGTGGCAATGTAATCGCCGAGCCATTGGGCGCGGTTGAAAACGGTAAGCCGGCTGCCCGCGCCTGAGCCGGTGGAGCTAATTTGCATAAACCTGTCGCCCGCGCCGCCGGGTCCGCCAGTGGCGATGTTCAACACAGGAGGCGCGCCGGGCACGCCACCGTTGGCCCATTGTTGAGTGGTGCCGTCCTGAAAATCGTCGATCTGACCAAAACCGATGGCATGAGCGGAACTCGCCAGGGCCAAGGTGACGAGCCAAAGGAAAGCGGATTGCCACTTCATGATGGCCCGTATCCTAGATCAATTCGCCGGGAAAAATCCAGCAAAATATACTCTGGAGGATTGGAATCGTCCCATTTCGGGCTCGTCACTCCATTTTCTCGGCAATGATTTCCAGAACCAACGGCGTGATCATCAGCGCATTCGGATTTTTCTCAGCGCTCGCCAGATCGGCCTGCAATCCCTCGGCGAATTTTTGGTCGATCCGGCCCATCTCCTGCAATCGCGAGAGATAAACATCGATGAACGTCGCGGGCCATTGCCACATGCGGTCGCCCGGGCGCAGGCAAAAAACATGCGGCACTGCCGATCGAATGATGAAACCGTTCGCCGACAAATGCGCGGGCAAATCCCGGGCACCGTCGGGTTCGCCGCCCGATTCGTGCCAGGTTGCAATCACGTGCTCGCGAAACTTCTCCTGACGCGCAAGCGGGGGAAGGAATCGCCATGTTTCGTAGTGTGCGTACTCGTGAAAAATCGCCCGGCCGCCATTTTTAAGCGCGCCCCGGATCTTTCTGACCAGCAACGCCGGATCGCTGACGAAGGAGCCGACCCACCGGCACCAGGAGAAATCGCATTTGACTTTGGGGAAATCGTCGGTCATCAAATCCAGCTCGTGAATTTCCAGATGCGTTAGGCCGCGACGGCGACATGTTTCGCGCATCGCACTTACAAACTTTCCCGAACGTTCGAGCGCAACTACTTTGCCGGATGGTCCGACGATCTCGGCAAGATCGACAGCGGCATAGCCGGGACCCGCGCCCACATCGAGCACACTTTTCCCGGCGCCGATCCCAGCCCGCTTCCAGCATTCCAGGACTACCGGACGCCAAACATCGTGTTGCAGACCGAGTCTGGAAATTTCTTCGTCGTTTGTTCCGAGAACGTAATCACGGTCCGTTGACATGGATTACGCTCTCCGATTGCGTCGCGATTGCCACTCGATTCTTCCGGCAACGTCGCGCTGGTATTTTCTCCCGTTATCGATGACAATTAGGCCGCCGCCACACACTCTTATACTCGATGGACTACGTAATTCGCCCTCTGGACGCAGGAGACGAGCCCATTCTCTGGGAGATGGTGTATCAGGGACTTTCGCCGGTTGGCGAAAAGGGCGCCCCGCCACGCGACATTGTTCATCGGCCCGAGTTTGCCCACTACGTTCAGGGATGGGGCCGCGAAGGCGATACCGGGTTCGTTGCCCACGATGGAAAAGACAAATCAGTGCTCGGGGCGGTTTGGCTTCGAAAACCGGTCGGTCCGGCTCAAGGCAGCGCGCCTCCGGAGCTGGCCTTTGCCGTTAAACCGGGACATCGCGGCCATGGCATCGGCACGGCGCTGCTCACCCAGTTGGTTCGCGCGAACGCAGAGCAATCCACCATTTTAATTAGCCTCGTCACCGGTAAGCCGTTGCTGCGGTTGTACGAGCGATTTGGATTCAAGGTCGTCGAAGAACGTCCCGATACGATCATCATGCATCGAGAGATGTAAAGCACACCGCGAACGCTTCAGCGGCTGCTCCGAGCCGTTTGCCAGCAAACGAATTGATCCAGGGCGAGGACGACTCCGGCATCGGGATAAACCGCGTGAACAGCCGGAAAATCGCGAGCGACGCAAACGCCGACTGCCGGGCCCGGCGGTGGCGCCTGACGAAGTTTGTCGATCGAGTACTGGCTCAAAGGAAATGCAGGTCGCCATGAAACAAATAGAACGCGCCCGAGCGCAAACCTCTTTTGGCCGGCGGCGCCGGCTTAACCAAAATAGTGGACGCGCCGGCAATCTGGATCTCACCGAGCTTTTGCGCGATGCGTTGCTCATTCGAAGCGTCGGGGCCGCGGTGATGCATTTTGATTTCCGCCTGAACGACGCCGGTTACCACGAATAAAATGGCGAAGCCGATTATGAGAACCCGCATTTTCTCGGGTTCGGCGAGCTGGTGTAGAAACAACGCCAGAACAATGGCCAGGCTGGGAACAATTGGCAGCACGTAACGAACGGATCGAAAGTTAAAAACGACGGCCAGCGCCACAACAGCGACGGACAGGATCGACATCTCCAACACCAGCGCTGGCGCCCGAAGTTTTTTCGAAACCAAAAATACGAGGGCCGCGGCCAGGGCGAAACCGCCACCGGCCCATCCCGTCGCGACCAGACCGGTCAGAACTTCGAAGTAAGGCCGCGACCCCAAGCGCCGCTCGCCGAACAAAGAGTTGAGATCATCGCCTGCGAATGCCTTCGTGAGCGGCATCCCGTACTTCGCGAGCTGCATAAGCGGCCAGATCGACACGAGCGCCAATCCCAGCAGAACGCTTCCAATCACCCAACGTTCGGGCAGCCGTGCCCGCTCGGTGCAGAGGCGCACGATGACGATGAGCAACCAGACCAAGAAGATTAGCGGAATCTTTTGGAGCGCGCCGAGCCAGCAAACAATCGCGACGCCTAACCACCAGGCAGGACGACGTCGCGCCAATTCTGCCAAAGCGATTGCCAGCGTTGCGAAAAACATCAGGCCAGTGTCGAGCAGAGCACGGGTCGCTTCCGTGGAAAAAAGCGGACACGAAATGAAACTCGCAACGCTCAACGGAATGAGCCATGGCCTCTCGGGCGAGATAAGATACGCCAGCCAGCCGACAACAACCGCGGTAAGCAGGCCATAGATCAGTGGCCAGATCCGAACCGCCGTGGCGGAGTTGTTGAAGCGCGGCAGAGTCAGCGTGGTGAGCCAATATTGCAGCGGCGGCTTGGCGAAAGAATGCTCGAAATTGTAGTGCACACTGTCGCGCCCTAACATGAGCATCTCCCGGGCGCGCTCCGCGGTAAACAACTCGTCCTGATACGTTAGGATCCCGCGCGGAATCTTGAACCCGAGCCAAACCGAAGCCGCAATAATCAGAAGAGCCGCCGAAAGCATCGGCCAAAACCGGCTGACGCTCGATCCGCGGGAAAGTTGACTGCCTGCAGGAACCATTCGTTCGAAGCAAGGCTGCGATCCATCTTTCGACAAATCCAGCCGATTCGTGCCGCAATTTGTTTGACCCGGTCATGCGATTTTGGCTGAATGCCCGACGCCCTACCGACGTTCCCATTGTGAGCACTCCGGAACAGATCGCACCCATGACATCGACAAGTGTGCCGATAAATGTCGAACGCGAGGTGCGCTTCGCGGTCGTGATGTATGGCGGCGTGTCCCTGGCCATCTACATCAACGGCGTTACCCAGGAATTGCTTAACATGGTGCGCGCTACGGCGCCCAAGACAGTCGATCCGTCGTCGCCGGATTTTGGCACCGCGCTGCTTGGCGCCGACCATCCTGAGTTGCCCGGCACCGCCGGGGTCTACCGGAGGCTCGGACAATACCTGGCCGATCGCGCTAAATTACAACAAGCCGCCTCGCCGGGACCTGACGGCAAGCGGAGGCCGCCGACGGCCGACGAGGTCACGACCCGTTTCATTGTCGATGTTATTTCCGGGACATCAGCCGGTGGCATCAATGGCGTTTTTCTAGGCAAAGCGCTGGCCAGGAATCAAAAGATGGATGGCTTGAAAAAGCTTTGGTTGACCGAAGGCGATCTTGGCAAACTTCTCAACGACACGAAAGCGGAAGATTATTCGGACAATCGCGGCTTCGCCGTGCAAAGGCCCGAGAAATCGCTGCTTAATAGCCAGCGAATGTATCGCAAATTGCTCGAGGCACTCGAAGACATGGGTGCGTCCGCGGTGGATTCCGGCGAACCTTCTCCGCTGGTAAACGAGTTCGATCTTTTCATCACGACGACAGACATTGAAGGGATTCCCCTGCCAATCAAGCTCGCAGACGGAGTCGTTTACGAACGCCGTTACCGAAATGTTTTTCATTTTCGTTACGCCCCCGACCCGCGTTCGAAAGAACAGCGCAAAAAGGACGGCGAAGATTTCAGCCGGGACGATTTTAAAAAAAACGACGATCCGTTTCTAGCCTTCGCCGCTCGTTGCACATCGTCGTTTCCGTTCGCTTTTGATGCCATGCAGCTCGGGGACATCGGGCCCGTTTTGGAGCGGTATCAGCGCTACGAATCCGACGATCCATGGGCCAGCAACGATCCCAGGGAGCGCGCCCGTTGGGACCACTTCTTCAAAGAATATCTCCGCCTCGGCCTGTTCGACATCGATAAGAAAGCACGGGCTGAACAAGCAACCGGGCTTCCCGCGGCTGGAAATACAACAGAGCAGACGATTGATTCCGCATTTGCGGACTTACGCAATGCGTTTCGCAACCGTTCTTTCGGCGACGGCGGATATCTCGACAACAAGCCGTTCAGTTACGCCACTTCCATGTTGGCGCGGCGCTGGGCCGATTGCGTGGTGGATCGCAAACTGATTTACGTCGAGCCGACACCGGAACATCCCGAATTGACGCCGAGGAAACCTCGGCAACGGCCCGATTTCGCCGCGAATGTTCGCGCCGCCGCGCTCGATCTGCCGCGGCAGGAGACAATTCGCGAAGACCTCGAGCGACTATATCAGCGTAACGCCACCCTGGAACGAATCGCGACGTTTGCCAGTCACGTCGATGAAGACGCAATCAGGGTTCGCCAAAAGAAGCCTCTCACCCACGAACAATTCGGCGAAGCCGATCTTGGTCGCATGATCGACATCTATGGTGTCAGCTTCGGCGCCTACCACCGGCTCAAGGTTGAAGAAATAACCGGCTTCATTTCCGATCTGATCGTGGCTGCGTTGGGGCATGATCCGGATTCGGACGCCGCCGCCGTAATTCGCGAGTTCGTTATCCAGTGGCGGCGCGAAAACTATGTCGAAACCAAACCCGATTCAGCGTCGGCAGGCAATCAAGGTCTGGCGACCGAGAACCAGTTCCTTCTCGATTTCGATCTCCGCTACACATTTCGCCGGTTAAGCTTCTTGAACCAGCGCATTAATCAACTCGCCCAGACAGTAACCGAGGAGCTCGATGAGAAAGCGGAAAACCTGCTCTCGGTGTGGCTGAAGCACCTGGAATCGCCCTCCGTTGACAAGTCCAAAACAAGGCAGGATCGCGCTGAAGCGGCCCAGCGCCTTCGTGTCCAGTTGGAATCGCCCGGTCGCGCTAGTGCAGCGGTTGGCAAATGGGCGGGGGAATTTCGAGAAGAGCTCAGGCGGGTGAAGAAAGAAAAGATTGCCGGTGCGCTCGTCAGCGCACGACTGGCCGAGGAAGCGTTTCTGACACCGGGTTCCAAACCCGCGGCCGATTTGCAAGAAGCCGCCTCGGACTTCGACCTTTCCTGGGAAACAATGCAGCAAATTCTGGCTGAAGAAGATGATGACAAACGCAAGGAGATTTTCGATTCAGCTTTCCGGCAACACCGGGAGAAGCTGAAAAAGCTCGCGGACGTCATCAAGAATACGTTGAGCAAACGCGATTTCGCACGGTTGACGATCGCGGACCCGGCCGATGTCGATCTTAGCAAGGGCGACGTCGCCGCGCGCGTATTTCTGGATCATTATTATCAGAACTTCGTTCTTTACGACCTGATCACTTATCCGGTGCGTTATGGCACCGGCGTAGGCGAAGCGAACACCGTTGAAGTTTATCGCGTTAGTCCGGAAGATGCGCCGTCGATAATCGACGAGCGCCGGACTGGCGAGAAGCGTAGCAAACTGGCCGGACGGGCGGTGATGTCGTTCGGCGCGTTTCTCGATCAGCGCTGGCGGAAAAACGATATGCTCTGGGGGCGATTGGACGGCGCGGAGCGGCTAATCAGTATTCTGCTGCCCGACGATAAAGACGAGAAAGTGCGGCGCCAATTGACCGAGCAAGCGCATATTTCAATTCTCGAGGACGAAGTCACTTCGGATGATCTTGATCAGATCGCGGGCGTCATTAGCCAGGCGCTGGCCAACAGCGCTCCCGGCTCCGATCAGGCACGCGTGCTTCGCGAATTCGTTGAAACCTTGCTTCAGAGCAAGGAACTCTCGGTCACCATGAGTAGTGCATTGCGCCAGTGTCTCCAAGAACCGGG
Source organism: uncultured Verrucomicrobiae bacterium (assembly GCA_963815455.1). Taxonomy (GTDB): domain Bacteria; phylum Verrucomicrobiota; class Verrucomicrobiia; order Chthoniobacterales; family UBA10450; genus JBDTZF01. The sequence goes on along the minus strand of CAWFGO010000005.1, from coordinate 206,690 downwards.
TCAACTTTTGGCTTATTACAGGAGCAAGTACGAAGTCGACCGGCAGCTCGATTCGGAAAAAACCCTCCAGCTAATCTCCCGCGCCACCACCATCACTGGTGGAATGCTCGATGGCTTGGCCGACCAATATCGGTCTAATCCCGGAAAACGCGTGGCGGCATGGATCGCGATGCTCGGCACGACTTTTTGGAATCTGGTCGCCGTAGCCGTGCCGCAAAGCTTGCGAAATCTTTTCTTCCAACATTGGCTTGGCCTACTCTACGTTTTCGCTTTTCTCACGATCTTCGTCGGTCTCTTTGTGAACGACCGGGTAAAGGTCGCCGGTTGGGAAGTCCTCGGGATCGTTGTCGCCTTGAACCTGGTTGTTTCCGGCCTCAGCGATTTCATGGCCGGCCGCGGACGATTACTAAGCTCGGTCAAAGGGATAATCATTATTGTCCTGACGACTTTGATCGTCCTGGGGGCTTATTGTTGTTGGCTGTTTTTTTCCAGTCTTAGTCCCTCCTCCCAACGCAACTGGCTGGCTGCTATTGCTTCGGCCCTCGTGGTCATGATTGTTGGCCCCGCCGTTATCGGACGCGTGGCAAGATGGATTAGCTCCAAGAGATAGAGTGCTTCTCGCACACCATATAATTCTGCAAAGGTGGATCGAGCGCTCCGTCGCTCGATGGCAAACAATCGGTGAAGCCGCGAATATATTTATGAATGAACCGCTCGTCCCTCGCGCCCTGCAGCTTCTGCACGAATGGGTCCAATCGGAAAGTCTGCGCAAACATTGTTACGCCGTGGCCGATTCGATGAAGCATTTCGCCCGGGTGCGCGGCGACGATGTCGATCTTTGGGAAGCGGTCGGTCTTTTGCACGACATGGATTACGAGCGACATCCGAATCTTGAACGCAGTTCGAGCGAAGGCCATCCTTTCGTAGGAGTGAAATGGCTGCGCCAGAACGGTTGGAGCGAAGAAATATGCCATGCCATTCTCTCCCACGCCGATTACTCCGGCGTCGAACCGGAAACGCCGATGGAAAAAACGCTCCGTGCGGTGGACGAACTCAGCGGCTTCGTCATCGCCGTCGCTCGCGTCCGCCCAACCAAAAGCATCAACGATGTCGATGTTGCGTCGGTAAAAAAGAAAATGAAAGACAAAGCCTTCGCTCGCGCCGTAAACCGCGAAGACATCATCAAAGGCGCAGAACAACTGGGCATGCCACTGGATGAAGTGATTCGAATGTGATTACCGCGCTGAAGTCGGACGCAGAGCGCCTCGGTCTCGTCGGGACGCTGTCGGTCGAGACTTGATGCGATGAGACTTTCCGAAAACCTAAGACTGCACCCCAGCTTTGACCCGCTATGAAACATCACGCCGCCTCTGTAAAAGCACACGGCGGCTGTTTTGCACTTGGAGCATTAGCCGGCAACGCGCCCAAGCTGCGCCGAACCTCGCTCCCGCCGTTAGTTCGGTCATCCTGAGCGAAGCGAAGGACCTCGCACAAGCTGGTTGATCGTCCATACTGGAAAGCGCGTCGATTGCAGTTGTGAGGTCCCTCGTGTCTGCGCAACTCGGGATGACGGAATCGTCTGTCGCCAGTCGACCACAAGTTAACCGCCAGCGATAGCGCCGATAACCAGGAAGGGCTCCGAGCCTTTGATGATCGGCTCGGGCAAGGGCGAGTCCGGCGGATCGTGCGACACATCCTCGCCGCAGACGAAAAAACGAACGAGTGGCCGGCGTTTATGCGTGGCGTGCTCGCGGATTGTTCCGCGCAGCATGGGATAACGCGATTCGAGCGCGTCGAGGATCGACATCTGCGTTACCGGACCGGCAACGTCGAGTTCTACTTCGCCGTTCACGCGTGCAAGCGTGCGCAGATGCGGCGGGAGAAGGACACGAACCATCACTTTAAGCTCCAAATTCCAACATCCAAGCACCAGAGAAACGTCAAACACCAAGCATCAAAGGCGGAAGCTTCGTCAAAGATCTCTTGTTTGGAATTTGGTAATTGGAGCTTCACTGGAGCTTGGTGCTTGGGGTTTGGTGCTTCCTCACGCGATCGTCAGAGCTTCCACAGATAGTACCGCCGGCAAGTCACGCACAATCGGTTCCCAACTATCCCCCGCGTCGCGTGAGGCATAAACTTGTCCGCCGGTCGTTCCGAAGTAGATGCCGCACGGATCGAGCGAATCCACGGCCATGGCGTCGCGCAACACATTTACGTAGCAGTCTTTTTGCGGCAGACCTTTGGTCAGCGCTTCCCAATCGTTGCCGCCAGTTCGGCTCCGCCACACTTGGAGTTTGCCGTCGAGCGGGTAATGCTCGGAATCGCTCTTGATCGGCACGACGTAGATCGTTTCGGGCTCGTGGGCATGAACGTCGATTGGAAATCCGAAATCGGTCGGCAAATTGCCGCTGACTTCGCGCCAGGAATCGCCGGCGTCGTCGCTGCGCATGATGTCCCAGTGTTTTTGCATGAAGAGAACATTCGGACGCGACGGATGCATGGCGATGCGATGAACACAATGCCCCACCTCCGCATTTGGATCGGGCATGAACTGGGAGTGCAAGCCGCGATTAATCGGTTTCCAGGTCTTACCGCTGTCATCGCTGCGGAATGCGCCCGCCGCCGAGATCGCGACGAATATTCGCTTCGGATTGCTTGGATCGATCAGGACCGTGTGCAGACACATCCCTCCGGCGCCGGGCTGCCACTTCGGTCCGGTGTCGTGCTTACGCAATCCAGATAACTCGCTCCACGACTTGCCGCCATCAGTCGATTCGAACAAGGCCGCATCTTCCACGCCCGCATAAACATGATCGGGATGATCGAGCGCCGGTTCCAGGTGCCAGACCCGTTTGAATTCCCACGGATGCTGGGTGCCGTCGTACCACTGGTGCGTTCCCGGGATGCCATCGTAAACGAATTTGTTGCTCTCACCCTTAGGCATGCCGTCGGGTGTCGTTTCTATTCCTCCGCCGGGCGTCTCCCAAGTTTTCCCTCCGTCACTGGAACGTTGAATGACCTGCCCGAACCAGGCGCTCGTCTGCGACGCATACAGCCGGTTCGGATCGGCCGGCGAACCTTTCACGTGATAAATTTCCCAGCCGGCAAAATGCGGGCCGTCCACTTTCCAGTCTTTGCGCTTCGCATCCGAAGTCAGGATGAATGCGCCCTTCTTCGTGCCGACCAATACTCGTATTCCGCTCATGGCTTAGACTTTTAACCACGGATTACGCGGATGACACGGATTTCTTTTCCGAATGTGTGCCGTCCTGCGCGTAGCGAAACATCTCTGACTATCTCCATTACCTCGCGGATAGAACAGTCGGGAGATCCTTCGCTTCGCTCCGGATGACAGGCTTGATACATTGCGAAGATGGCTTCTAGTGCCGTTAGAACGAGAATCTGAACGAAAGGAACTTCAATGATCGCAGGCTTGATCCTAATCGGCATCATCGTTGTGGCGGTAATGTTCGTGATCGGCGCCTACAACGCGCTGGTCACTTTGCGCAACCGCTACAAGAACGCTTACGCGCAGATCGATGTGCAGCTCAAACGGCGGTACGATCTCATTCCGAATTTGGTCGAGACCGCCAAGGGTTATCTCCAACACGAGCGGGGTACACTCGAGGCGGTGATCGCGGCCAGGAACGCGGCGGCGACCGCCAATGCTCGCGCCGCTCAAAACCCGGGCGATGCCTCGGCGATGAAAGAGATTTCATCGGCGGAAGGCGCGTTGTCCGGGACCCTGGGCCGGCTGTTCGCGCTGGCCGAAGCGTATCCGGACCTCAAAGCGAACACGACGATGCTGTCCTTGATGGAAGAACTGAGCTCGACCGAAAATCGGGTCTCGTTCGCGCGGCAGGCTTACAATGATGCGGTCATGGGCTACAACACTCGCCGCGAAGTTTTTCCAACCAATATCATTGCGAACACGTTTAATTTTGCGCAGGCGGAACTGTTCGTGATCGACAAGCCGGAACAAAAGGAAGCGCCCAAGGTCGCATTCTAGTCCATCTCATCAAATCGCGACCGGGTGGACTTCTTCGCGCGCCAGGACAAAGCCCGACGAAATACCAAACTGCTGGTATTTTATTTTTCGCTCGCTGTCCTGTCACTGATCGTGGCGGTGGATACGGCGGTCTCGCTGATCTTCACCGGCATGGCGGTCAAAAGCTCTGTCGAAGAGACAACGCTCGCGTGGTCGCAGACCGACGTGATGTTGTGGGCGACGCTCGGCACTCTCGCCATCATCTCAATCGGCAGCGTATTCAAGACCATGGAACTCTCGAGCGGCGGCAGCGCCGTGGCCGAGCTCCTGGACGGACGGTTGATCAACTCGAACACGACAGAAGCGCACGAACGCAAGCTCCTCAACGTGGTTGAAGAAATGGCGATCGCGTCCGGCGTGCCGGTCCCGCAGGTTTACGTGCTGGACGGCGAGCCCGGGATCAACGCGTTCGCGGCCGGCCACTCCTCAAGCGATGCCGCCATCGGCGTGACGCGCGGTTGCATGGAGCTGCTTTCGCGGGACGAACTGCAAGGCGTCATCGGTCACGAGTTCAGTCACGTTCTCAATGGCGATATGCGGCTGAATCTCCGTCTCATGGGCCTGATTTTCGGAATTCTCTGTCTGACTGTAATCGGACGCGTGCTCATCCGGACCCGGGGACGCAAGAATCCCCTGCCGTTATTTGGTCTGGCCCTCATAATAATAGGCTGGGCCGGCGTGTTCTTCGGACGATTGATCCAGGCGGCAGTCAGCCGGCAACGCGAATCTCTGGCCGACGCCTCCTCGGTGCAGTTCACGCGTAACCCCGGAGGGCTGGCGAGTGCTCTCAAGAAAATCGGCGGGCTCGAATATGGATCGCGTCTGGAATCGCCGCACGCCGAAGAAGCGAGCCATCTCTTTTTTGCCAACGGCATGGGCGATTCATTTTTTGGTTTAATGGCAACGCATCCGCCATTGATCGAACGCATTCGCGAATTGGACCCAAGCTTCGATGGGAAATTCCCAAGCGTGGTGGAAGAACCGAGCATCGACATGCCGGCCGCTCCGGAGAAACCGCAACCGGCTCGTCCGCCTTTGATTCCAGGTTTTCCCGTCATGCCTGAAACATTGGGGAGCCTGGTGCTGCCGAGCGTCGCCGAACAGGCCGTCATTGCCAGTGTCGGTCAACCAGCGACGCGCCATCTTCGATACGCGACCGAGTTCAACCTGGTGATGTCTCCATCACTCGAAGCTGCCACCCGCGACCCGCTCGGAGCCAGCGCGTTGGTCTACGCGTTTCTGCTCAGCAACGAGCCATCAGTGCGGCAGAAACAGATCGATCAGCTTTCTCGTGTTACATCGGATGCGACCGGTGAGGAAACGCTGCGCATCTGGCCCGATGTTCAAAACATTCCGGCTCACGCCAAAATTCCCATTGTCGATCTTGCCTTGCCGGCGCTGCGTCGCTTTTCGCCCCTCCAATTCGAGCAGTTCCGCGCGGCCGTGAAAACCTTGATCGAGAGCGACACCGAGACCGATTTGTTCGAATTCATGTTGCAAAAAATCGTGACGCGTCATCTCGAAGCGTATTTCTTTCCGACTCGGAGAGCGGTCGTCCAATTCTATGATCTGCGCCCGTTGGCGTCCGATTGCGGTGTACTTTTGTCGGCGACGGCCTATGCCGGTCATGATGATGCCACCCAAGCGTACGCTGCTTTTACTCAGGGCGTTCAGTCATTGAGTCGCGCGGCTCGCTGCGAAATTCCGTGGTTGCCTCCCGACCAATGCGATCTCTCGCATCTGGACGCCGCTCTGCAACGTCTCAATCAAGCCGTGCCGCAAATCAAAAAAAATGTCCTCAACGCCTGCGCGCAAACCGTCGCCGCCGATGGCATCATCCAGGAAAGCGAGGCCGAGCTGCTCCGGACGATCGCCGACGCGCTTGATTGTCCGGTCCCGCCATTCGCATTGCCACAGGACGATGCATCCGCGATCTCTCCTGTGAGAACGGGCGCTTGAACCCGATTACTGTCTCGGCTGGTCGGTCTCGCGCGGGTGTTGCGATGGCGCCGCGGCGGTGTAGGCAAACTTCCGCTTCCGGATCAGCATCAGGTTGCGAATATAGATCATCGAGTTCGGCAGATACGCCAGGATGCCGACCGGATCGCGCCGGAAAATAAAATAAAGGCACATGATGATGCTACCGGCAATGCTCCAGTACCAGAACGATACCGGAATCACACTTTCCCCCTGCCGCTCGGAGGCATACCACTGAACGAGAAAACGCATCGAGAAAAGGACGTTCCCGATCAGTCCGAGAATCACGAGATAATTCCAATCGAGTCCGAGAAAACGGTATTCTTTCCCGATCCAGGTGATGGCGATAATTGTGAGTGTGTTCATAAGGAGTTGGGTGTTTCGGCGATCTCGTATTGGATTCTTCTGGATTTCATCCAGCGCACCCCGAGCAGGTCGCGGAACGATTTAAACAAACGGTTCCAGACACCGTAATGACTCGCGCCGGAGAAGCGTGGATTTGTCGAAACCGGCACTTCGACAACTTGGAACCCGTCCATCTTTATCAAAGTGGGAAGAAACCGATGTGCGCCGTTGAAGAATTTTACTTGCTCGATGCATTCGCGTTTAAACACGCGATAGGTGCACCCGGCATCGGTGATATTTTCTCCCGAGAGTTTATTGCGCACCCAATTGGCGATGCGCGAGGATGCGATCCGAAGCCAGTTGTCGCCAGTGCCGCGCGTGGCCACTCGCGTGCCGCAGACGCAATCGGCGCTCTTGAGCGCAACGAGCATGGCCGGCAGATCTTTGGGATCGTTTTGCAAATCGGCATCCAGCGTCGCGATGTATCGGCCGCGGGCAATCTGCATTCCCGCCCAGCTCGCCGCCGATTCGCCGCAATTGAATTTGAAACGCTGGACGCGTAAACGCGGATCGTTCCCGGCAAGTTGTTTCAAAACGCTCCACGAATTGTCCGTGCTGCAATCGTCCGTAATCACCATTTCATAGTCCGAACCGCGCGGATCCATTGCCGCGTGAATCGCCGAAAGCAGCGGCTCCAGATTTTTCTCCTCGTTATGACACGGAATCACCAGACTGACTTCCGGCGCGTTCATTCCTTGCCGAAAAATTCCAGGATCGAATCGCAAACATGATCGACATCCTCAATCGGCAACTCGCCGTAGATCGGCAACGAGAGAATTTCGTTCACCGCGGATTCGGTCTGCGGGAGTTTTGGCAAATCGGAATAAAGCTTGGTGATGGCCGGCTGCTGGTGGTTGGCCACCGGATAATGAATGCCGGTGCCGATTCCCCTGCTTTGCAGATGCTTGGCCAAATCGTCCCGGCGCGGTGTCCGGATAACGTACATATGGTAAACAGCCTGTGCCCATTCTTTCTCCGGCGGCGTTTTGACGACGTCACTGAGCCGCTCGTTGTAGCGAGCAGCAACCCGACGCCGATGTTCGTTCAACTTGTCGATGTTACGCAGCTCGACGCGACCGATCGCGGCCTGGATCTCGTTAAACCGATAATTGTAGCCGACGACCTCATGAATGTATTTCGATTTGCGACCGTGATTTCGCAGCATCCGCAGATTGTCCGCCAGAGCGCTGTCATTCGTCGTGATGCAGCCGCCATCGCCCATCACGGTCAGATTTTTCGATGGGAAAAATGAGAACGCGCCTGCAATCCCCATCGAGCCGACGCGTTTGCCCTTGAATTTCGCACCGTGCGCCTGGGCGCAATCCTCGATCACCCAGAAGGCTGTGCTTCCGCGCGATTTCGAACACACGATCAAGATTTGCCGGGTGACCGTAGAGATGCACCGGAAGAACCCCAACGGTGCGCGGCGTGATCGCCGCCTCGAGAAGATCGACATCGAGGCAGTAGGTTCCGTCGATGTCGATGAAGACCGGTTTCGCGCCGAAATGGATCATCGGCTCGATCGACGGAAACGCGGTATGCGACGGCACCAGAATCTCGTCACCCGGTTTCAATCCCATCGCGTGATGAAGCAGAAAGCCGCCAGCCGTCCACGACGAACAGAGCACCGCTTCCTTCGTGCCGGTGTAACTGGCCAGCTCAGACTCAAACGCTTCGCACTCCTTTGCCAGGATGTACGAACCCGAGTCAAGCGCGCGCATCGCGGCCTCGCGTACTTCATCTGTCAAAAAAACTCGCGAGAGCGGGATCTTTTTCATCTCAGGCACCGCGATCTTGTTTTGGGATGTCGATCCAATTTCCTGTTCGCACCGATTCAAGCGCGCCTTCAACCACGCGGACCGCATCGAATCCCGACCATCCATCAACCGGCGTCGCGCTCCGTTTCTCGATGGAATCCTTGAACGCCGCCAACTCGGCCCGAAGCGGCTCCTCAGGAGGAAACTCGAGCTGATGCACCGCGCCTTCCTGCGCTCTTATCTCGCCCTTGTCCACCACATGCCGGTTCTCAAACGTCTTTATTTTATACTGAGCCACGTTGTAATCGCACACCGCGGACGAATCCGTCCCGATAATGGTGACTTCCCGGAATTTTCCCGGCTCGTGATAGCCTGCCTCGACGGTGGCGAGTATCGGAACGCCATCGCCTCGATCGTATTCCATCACAATATGCGATTCGTCATCCATACCGCGTCCAAAAAAATCCCGGAGCACAGCATGAACACGCCGGGGCGGCGTTCCGAGAAGAAAGTTGAACAGATCGATAAAGTGAATGCTGTCGGCAAACGTAACACCGGTATCCTGCCGCGGACGCTTGAACCCGCTGAACTTCGCTCGCAGCATCTTGAGTTTACCGAATCGACCTTGCCCAATCGCGTCCCGCATCCAGACCGATGCCGGATCGAAACGAAAAATGTATCCCACCTGCAAGATCAATCCGTTCTTCTCGGCCAACTGTGCCAATTCCAGCGCTTCATTTGCAATGAGGCTGATCGGTTTTTCCACAAACACATCCTTCCCCATTCCAAGCAACTCTCGGCAGGCTTCGAAGTGGGCTTGCGCCGGGGTAACGACCACGGCCGCGTCCACCTTGGAGAACAACGAACGCGGGTCCTTGCTGCGATGACTTTCGGGTATGCCCGATGCATCCAGGCGCGTCTCGTCGTGATCGGCCGCGAATAGCTCGATCGGCATCGATTTTAGAACGCGCAGGTGGTTCGTGCCCCAGCGGCCCAGGCCGATAAGTAGAATTCGCTTCATCCGGTAGCAGTCTTGACAGAGTCGCGCGAGCGACTCAAGGCCGCTCGTCGATCGGAACGACTTTCTTCCCTGCCGGTTCCCCTACGTACTCGCTCAATGGCCGGTAAAGACGATTATCTTCGAGCTGTTCCAGAACGTGCGCGCACCACCCGGAGCAGCGGGCGATAGCAAACACCGGCGTAAACAAATCCGTCGGAATGCCGAGCGAGTGATAAACCGTGGCCGAATAAAAATCGACGTTCGCGTTCAGGTTCTTCTTCTCCTTCATCAACTCGGCGATCCGCTCGCTCATCCGAATCCATTTCGGTTCGCCAATCTTTTCGCTCAGCTTGATCGCCATCGTCCGGAAATGCGGCGCCCGCGGATCGAGCGTTTTGTAAACCCGATGACCGATCCCCATGATTTTCTTTTTCTCCGCCAGTTGTTTCTCGATGTAGGCGTCCACATTCTTTTCATCGCCGATTTCCTCCAACATTTGAATCACGCCTTCGTTGGCGCCGCCGTGCAGCGGTCCCTTCAACGTGCCGATGGCCGAAGTGATCGCCGAATACATGTCGCTCAGCGTGGAAATGGTCACCCGCGCGCTAAAAGTCGATGCGTTCATGCCGTGGTCGGCGTGAAGAACAAACGCCACGTCGAGCGTGTCGGCCGCTTCTTTCGGGGGCGCTTCGCCATTCATCAAATAAAGAAAATGCGCAGCTTCGCCCAAATCATCGCGTACCGGAGGCAGCGGTTTATTATTTCGGGCCCGGTGAAAGTAAGCCGCGATCACGCCGATCTTCGCCGTGATGCTGCGCGCCCGTTCCTTACCTTTTTCCACAGTCGCTTCGCGAATATTTGGATCGTAAAGACCAAGCATGGAAACGGCCGTGCGAATCACATCCATTGGCGCGGCATTTTTCGGCGCACCTTTGATAAAATCAACAACGCCATCCGGCAACTTGCGCAGCGAGCGCAACTGATTTGCGCATCGGTCGAGCTCGGCGCGATTCGGCAACTTATTGTTCCAAAGAAGATAAACGACTTCTTCGTAACTGACTTTGCCCGCCAGTTCATTGATGTCGTACCCGCAGTAAACGAGCTGGCCCTTATCGCCGACCACGGCGCTCAACCGCGTCGTATTGGCTACAACACCTTCAAGCCCGCGTGATGTCATGTTTTTCCACCCTTCATTTTCTCGATCAGTGTATCCGCCATTCTCGCCGGAGTTTCAGCAATGGCAATTCCCGCCGCTCGAGCGCTTCGATCTTTCCAGCTGCGGTTCCTTTCCCGCCCGAGACAATCGCCCCGGCGTGTCCCATTCTGCGCCCGGGCGGTGCAGTCAAGCCCGCGATAAACGCTGCGATAGGTTTCTTGCAGTTTGTCTTGATCCATTCAGCCGCTTCTTCTTCGGCTGAGCCGCCGATTTCGCCGATCAGGACCATCGCTTCGGTATTTTGATCTTCGTTGAAAAGTTTCACCGCATCGAGGTGCGACATCCCATTGACCGGATCGCCCCCGATTCCGATGCAAGTCGATTGGCCATAGCCGCGCGAAGTCAATTGCCACACCGCTTCGTAAGTCAGCGTGCCCGAGCGCGAGATCACGCCCACGTTCCCCGGTTTGTGAATGTAACCGGGCATGATCCCGATCTTGCATGCGCCGGGCGTAATGATTCCCGGGCAATTCGGCCCGATCAGTCGCGATCTTTTCCCGCGCATTTGCGCTTTCACCCGCATCATGTCCAGCACCGGAATCCCTTCCGTGATGCAAATGACAAGATCGACACCGGCATCGACCGCCTCCAGAATTGAATCCGCCGCAGCCGGCGCCGGCACGAAAATCACCGAAACGTTGCAGTTCGTTTCCCGCCTCGCTTCATAAACGGTGTCGAAGACCGGGACCTTACCATCGAACATCTGCCCGCCTTTCCCGGGCGTAACGCCCGCGACCACCTTCGTCCCATATTCCATGCATTGCCGCGCGTGAAATCCACCGACGCTGCCGGTGATTCCCTGCACCAGAAGCCGCGTATTTTTATCAACCAATACAGACATATCTTAGGAAAACAGAATACCGATCCTGTCATTCCGAGCGCTCGCCGCGCCGTAGCACAGCGAAGGCGGGAAGTCGAGGAATCCCGTATTGAAAGCTTGACGGTAACGCCGCGGGATCCTTCGACTTCGCTCAGGATGACCCTTTTTTCCTGGTTTCCTCGCTTCCAGGCTCATTTCTTTTTCCGTTTGTGTACAACCAGTTTGTTCCCATCCGGATCGCGGAATTGCGCCATCCAGCAAACCGGGGTCTCCATTTTTTCGATGTCGAAACTGACGCCCCGTTCTTTCAGTTTCTTGATGGCCGCGTCAATGTCCTCGACCTCGAACGCAACGGTTGTTCCGTCACGCGACGGCTGCCAGGCGGGATGACATCCCACCCCGATCGTGGTCGGCCCAAGATCGGTACTCGACCCAGGCACCATCCATTTGTGTGCTGGTCGGCTTTAGTTCGAGCGTTTCCTGATAAAACTTGCGCGCCCGTTCCTTGTCGGACACCGCGATTGCGATAAAGGCTACTTCGTTTGTAATCACTGAGTGTTTTCCCTTTCCTGTTCCGTTTTACGTTTGTGAATGATCAGCTTGTTTCCGTCCGGATCTTCAACGATGAGCATTCGGCAAACTGGTGATTCGACTTCGTGATACGAAATCTTGCGCTCGGTCAGCCGAGCCATCGCCTCCTTGAGGTTTTCCACTTCAAAGGCCGCACTCGTCCCATCATTGGATGGCTTCCATTGATCGCCGACGCATCCGACCGCCAGAGTGCCGGTGCCGATCGGGTATTCCGTCCACATGTCGCCCGACATCTCCGGATCGGGCTCTAAACCCAATACACCCTCGTAAAATGCGCGCGCATCTTTCATGTTTATTACAGGGATACCGACAAATGCGATTTCTGTAATTTTCATTTCACTGTTCCAGAAGCTTGGGATTTGGTCCCTGCCGCAGCGACGGCTTTCTGCGCAGCATCGGCCAGATCATCGGCCGGAACAATGGCGAGACCGGACTGCGCGAGCAGTTTCTTGCCTGCGTCAACGTTTGTTCCTTCCAGCCTAACTACCAGCGGTACCGACAATTTTACCGCCTTGGCCGCATCGATGACCCCCTGCGCGATCACATCGCACTTCATGATTCCGCCGAAGATGTTGATCAGAATCGTCTTCACGTTTTTGTCGGCGATCAGGATCTTGAATGCTTCGGTGACCTGGTCGCCGGTGGCGCTGCCGCCAACGTCCAGAAAATTAGCCGGACTGCCTCCGTAAAATTTGATGATGTCCATTGTCGCCATGGCCAGTCCCGCTCCGTTAACCAGACAGGCAATGTTTCCATCGAGTCCGATGTAATTAAGACCGTGCTTCGACGCTTCGACTTCGCGCGGATCTTCCTCCGCAACGTCGCGCATGGCCGCGATGTCGGGATGCCGATAGAGGGCGTTATCATCGAAATCAAATTTGGCATCGAGCGCCAGGACGTCGCCTTTTGTTGTTACCACCAGGGGATTAATCTCGACCAGGGAACAGTCGCATCCGATGAACGCCCGATAAAGTCCATCGAATAATTTCGATGCCGCCTTCAGTTGCGACGATTCGAACCCGAGTTGTTTGGCCAACTTTCGCGCCTGGAACGGCTGCAGGCCGGCCAGAGAATCGACAGGGTCGCGGATAATCTTCTCGGGCGATTTCGCCGCGACGGTCTCGATTTCGACCCCGCCTTCAGTGCTTGCCACGATCAACGGCGAGGCGGTCGGCCGGTCCCGCAGAATTGCAAAGTAAATCTCACGCGCGATCTCCGCCGCTTCGGCGACTAGAACTTTGTTCACCACGCGCCCCTGCGGACCCGTTTGATGCGTGACCAATGTTTGCCCCAGCATCTTGCTCGCGACTTCGCGCGCTTCCTGCGCCGATTTTACGATGTGCACACCGCCCTTGAACCCGTTCGCGAATGTTCCCTTCCCCCGCCCGCCCGCATGGACCTGCGCCTTTACCACAAGATCGACAGTCCGAGCCGGACTAGCATTACTCAATTCGCGCGCGATCCGTTCGGCTTCGTCCGGCGTCGATGCGACTTTCCCGCGCGTCGTGGCCACGCCGAATTTCTCCAGAAGTTCCTTGGCCTGATACTCGTGAATATTCATCGCAGGGTTAGCCGAGCATTAAGCCTCGAAATCGCTCCGCAGCAATCGTTTTTCTTCGCGAACATCGGCGTCGCTTGACCTCTTCTTCGCTCGCAGGCATGTAGGATCCAAATGCTGACGGCCGCCGCTGTTCTGTGTGCGCTGTTTGCCACACTGCTCTTTGCGTTCGCTCCGGCTATGCGAAGCTCCGACACGTGGAGAGCAACGGTGACTCCGCTGGCCTCGATTATCGGGAGCGGTTTTCTTGTCGTTGGCCCCCTCCTTACCCACAGCGTCGGACGACTGGCGGCGCCGGTGGTCCTGTTGATCGTGGCGGTCGCCTATTGGATCGGCAACGCGATTCGCTTCAATATCGTTCATCTCGAGCCGCTTCTAGCCGCGCCCAGCCCGCCACGCTTTTTGAGCGAATGCGAAAGAGCATCGCACCTGGCGCTCGCTTTCGCCTACGTCATTTCTGTCTCATTTTATCTCCAGTTGCTGGCCGCATTTCTACTTCGTGGATTGGGCGCCAATGCCGTTTGGAACCATGTAATCGCTTCGGCCCTGCTCGTCGGGATCGGAGTGGTCGGGTGGTGGCGCGGCCTGCAGATGCTCGAGTTTCTCGAGGAATATGCGGTTAACATCAAACTGTCGATCATCGCCGGTTTGCTGGTCGGTCTGGCAATCGTTAATGGCCTGATTTTTTCCGGGCACCGCGTCGCCAGTTATCCAAGCGATCAACCAATCGATTTCCACGTCGTCCGCATGGTGATGGGGTCGCTAATTATCGTACAAGGCTTCGAAACCTCGCGTTTCCTAGGCGAAGCCTACAATGCTCGAAAACGTGTCGAGACGATGCGTTACGCCCAATGGATCTCCGCTTTCATCTACGTCGCGTTTCTTCTTCTGATCACGCCTGTGTCGGGATCGCTAAAGAGCCTGAACGACACCGCCATTATCGACCTGAGCCGCATCGTAACACCGATCCTTCCCTGGATGCTAATCGTTGCCGCGATCATGAGCCAGTTCAGCGCCGCGGTCGCCGACACGCTGGGCGGCGGAGGCCTGATTGCGGAAGGGACGCGAAATTGGGTGGCCAGCCGGCGCGCTTATGCCGTGATCGCCGGGCTCGGCCTCGTTGTTACCTGGCTTACGAACACATTCGAAGTCATCAGCCTGGCTTCACGCGCGTTCGCATTTTATTACATGCTGCAAAGCCTGGAAGCCACCGTCCTCGCGTTCGGTCAAAAAGAGCTGGGGGCATCGTGTCGGACGAATTTTTTCCTACGCTCTACTCACCGCCCTCATGCTCGCCGTGGTGATGATGGGAATTCCGAACAGTTAGAGGTTTTCGCAAGTCGGATGCCGGTGATAAGCTCAACCGTGGATCCCTACGCCAAGCCCAAGGAAAAGAAGACAGGCGCGCAGCGGCCGAAGGTTTCGCATTTGCCCAGCATGATCGATCCGCGCACGCGAAACGAACGCAAGGCGGAGAAGCAAGCCGTAGCGGCCGCGCGGCGCGCGATCAAGAAATCCGCGCGCCAGCATTTGAAACGCGAAATGATGGACGAGCTACCTGAGTAGCGCGCGTGCATCGTGGGTGTCTGGGGAGCGCAGGCTGCCAGCCTGCAGTTGCCGGCAGCTTGCCGGCAACATCTTGGGCGCGAAATGAAAATTGGCGCGTTAATCACATTCAACGCAGCATCTCGGCAAGCTGCCGAGATGAACAGGCTGGCAGCCTGTGCTCCCCGGACATCACGTTTCAATCCGCGGGAACAACGGCACCGGTTTCCCCACCCCATGCCCATCCGGTAATCTCCCCCACTCCGCGTCTTTAAACGAAAACCGCTCTTCTTTTCCGCTCAACTCCATTTTCCAATTCAGTTGATCGAAAATTCCATGTGCTGCTTTGGGCAATACCGGTGCGAGCAAAAGCGCAATGATCCGCAATGACTCGGCAAGTTGACAAAGGACACGATCCAAAGCGCCTTGCTCTCCCTGCTTCGCCAATTTCCACGGTGCCGTTTGTTCGACATGCTGATTTGCTTCGGTCGCAAAACGAAGAGTGTGGGCCATTGCAGCAGATGTGTCATTGCCATTCATCAAGGCTTGATACACTTCCACCAAATATTCTGCTTTCGATCGAAGGCCACCATCCAAAATGGCAGTCAATTTCCCTCGGCTGTATTTCCCGGCCATGTTCAAGAATCGATTAAGCAAATTACCAACCGAATTTGCCAGATCGGTGTTAAACCGCCCGATCAGACGCTCCTCGGAAAAATCGGCGTCTTTACCAGTCGCAATATCGCTCATCAGATAATAGCGCAACGCTTCCGCGCCGTATTTATCGGCGAGCACGAATGGATCGACGATGTTCCCCTCACTCTTGCTCATCTTCGCGCCCGCCAAATTCCACCAGCCGTGCACGAGTAATTGCGGCATTTGATCGTCGGGAAACCCGATGGCGTGCAGCATGATCAGCCAGTAAATGCCGTGCGCGGGAATTAGAATGTCTTTGCCGAGGACTTGGAGCGCAGGCCATTTGTCGCGGAAAGTTGATGGCTGAGAGTTGAAGGTTGAGAGTTTCGGATCGTAGCCAATGAAACTGATGTAATTCGTCAGCGCGTCGAACCAAACATACGTGACATAATCCTTGTCGAATGGCAGTTCGATCCCCCAGTCCAATCGCGATTTTGGACGCGAAATGCATAGGTCTCCGCTCAGCTTCTCAACCGCGTTACGCAATTCGGTCTGGCGAAAATCGGGAATGACCGCAGCGCGGCGACTCCGAACGCCTTCGCGAGCCCCGAATATTTCGGGGTTGTCGATGTACGACAGCAGCCAATCCTTGTGCCGGCTGAGCTTGAAATAATAATTTTCTTCTTCGCGGAATTCGACCTGGCCCCATTCCGGGCCGAACTCGCCATCGGGTCCGCGTTCTTTGTCAGTCAGGAATTGTTCCTGCCGAACTGAATAATACCCGGACTGTTTATCTTTGTAGATTTGTTTCTCGTCCCAAAGTCGCTGCAGGATGCCTTGAACGACTTTCTTGTGAAGCGGATCAGTTGTAGCCGCCCAAGCATCGTATTTAACATCAAGTTTCTCCCAAAGATCGATGAACTTCTGGGTGATTCCTTCGACGAACTCCGCCGGATCGACGCCGGCCTTGGCCGCGGACTGCTGGACCTTCTGCCCATGCTGATCGACCCCGGTCAAAAAGAAAACCTTCTCACCCTTGAGCCGGTGATAGCGTGCAATCACATCGGCCAGCACTTTTTCATAAGCGTGACCGATATGCGGCGCCGAGTTCGTGTAATCGATTGCCGTGGTGATATAGAACGTCTTAGGCATGGGCTTGCGCAAGGTAGCGGAGGTCTACCCGTCTCTGCAAACCGCGCGTCAGGACTTAACCTCGTTGAGAAACGTTTTCCGTCGCTTCCGATGAAGAATCGTGTGCAACCGCAAAATGACGAAAAGCAGGAGATAGGAGTAACCGCTCCATTTCAGAGTCGAGCGACGAGAAGCGAGCGCGGCGGCGATGATCCCGACCCCGACCAGCAAGAGCAATCGGCAGATGATGTAACGCGTATCGAATTTCTCCAGGTCATTCAGTTGGAGCATTTCCCGCAGTCGCCATGCGTGCAGGTAAAGAACAGTCAACGCAAGATAAACTGCCGTGAACCCAAGGCCATAAATGACGAGCAACGTTGAGACCTGCGACGCAGTCATCGGCACGCTGTTGGCAGCGCGGCCAAAGAGCATGTCGTTGAAACTCATACTGAAGAGAAACTTCAGCGGGTAAACGTAGAACAAGACAAGAAAGAGCAACGCGCAGGTGAGAACACGCGCCGTAGTATCCTCGAGGCCGTAACGGCGGCAAAATTTGTAATGACTATTCCAAATGATCGCGAGCAGAATGAAACAGACCGCAAAGGCGGGGAAGCCGCGCATCGTGTTCAGGAGATCGTCGAAATTTTTCGGCACATCGAGCGAGACGACGAGAAGCGTCAGCGCGAAGCCGAAGACAGCATCGCTGAATGATTCGAGGCGCGTGACCTCGCGTCCGCGCATGCGAAAGCCGTTTACGATCTCCGGGCTGTTTTTCATGCGCGCCTGGCGCAACATGCCGTTATCTCATACCAAGAAAGCATCGCGGGCAATACTATTGCGAAAAGACCCCGGCCTGCCGTTACAACTTGATAAGCAGGGATCCGCTATCGCACAGACTCGCCATTGATCCGGTGAATCCTGATCCCAGTCACCTGCGCACCGGTGGTCAAAAAATCAATGTCGAACACCGTACCATCCTCGCTCCGCATGTCGACGCACGTCGTGGTGCTGTTGGGACCGGTACTCTTTTGAGACCAAAAATGGAACGGCGTAAGGGGAAGATCTTTGCCGCGCGCCGTGACGTGAAATTTCTGGTCTTTGGAGTTTGCCAGCTGGCGATCCAAATAAGTTTTAATATCGGGAGGAGGCACTGGCGTCGGCGTTGGCCTTACCTGAACTGGCATCGGCGCCGGTGACGGGGTTGGTCGCGGCTGCGGCTGCGTGGCCATCTGTCTGGACCGAATCGGCGTCGGGGTCGGGGCCGGATTCATCTGTGCTCGCGCCGGTACCGTTGTCAGTTTCGATCGAGTTGGCGTCGGTGTCGGCGTTGGCGACTGCGACCTCGGGCGGCTGTAGGTCGATTGGCCAAGCGCGACTGAGGCGACAGACAAGGCGGCGACCACTGTGACGATCCGTTTGAACATCGGAAATCGAAGATCCGGTTTCAGCCCTTAATTGCAACGCCAAAATAACGACGTGGCACACGGGAACAACGCGTTTTACTTCGACATCTTCCAAACGCCGCCTTGCTTTTTCCAGCTGTAAAGGGCCTCGCCGTCGATCTTATGAACCGACACTTTGGTCACCTTCAGGTTGCCACGCTGTCCGGTAAGAAAGAAATCGATGTCGTACGATTTGCCATCCCCGCCGCGCATGTTGGTGCAGCCAACGAATTTGCCGCCGCCCAAATCTGCCATTCGGTCGTCATGCACCTTAAGAGAATCCAGCGCGATATCCTGGCCCGCATGTTTGACATGAAGTTGTTTGTCCGACGATTTCCTGGCCGCAGCTTCGATGTACTGTTGGATTCCAGCAGTAACATCCGCCCCACCCATCACGACCACGTGCTCCTGCTTCGTCTGCGTCTGCGGCTCTGTTGCCTGTGTCGGTTGCGAAGTCCGCGGCTGCTGATTCTGCATACCGCCCCCCGAGTGACCGCCGTAACCCTGGCCTCGAAGCGCACCGGTCGTTGCTACAACTAACCCAACTGCGACAAACAATCGTATAATCATAAACATGAAAGGGTTAAAATTTCGTTACCTGCCAAGGGCCTCAGTCTTGATTGTTCGGAGACTTTTGAAAAGCAAAATAGCGATCTGAGTGAAATCGGCGCTCAATGGCGGGCGCGCGCGTGTGCGCTCGCGCCGCTCCTGCGGAAATGGAGATAGACCAACCAAAAAAAAGCGACGAGCGCGATGAGATCGAGCCGGCTGGTATAATTCCACGAAATGCTGACGTGTTGAACGGCACTCGCCTGTCTTGGGCCGGTCGGAATCAACCCCAGAACATTGAATAGCAGATCGACCACGATGCCCGCGGTTACCATCGCGACAAAGAAAATGCCGGCGATCCATGCAGCCGCCCGGGCACCGTAATACTTGCCGTAAATAATGATCAACGGAACCACGAGCAGGTCAGCGTAAATAAAGGCAATCACTCCACCGAAGCTGATCCCGTTCGCCCAGAGGTGACTGGCCAGCGGGATATTGCCGACCGAGCAAACGAAGGAGGCAATCGCCACCAGCGGTCCGACGATCGCATTCTCGATCAGACGCAACCAATCCGGGCCGGTCTGCAGGAACAAGACCTGCCACCATGAATGCGGCACCAGCGTGCCGATAAATCCTGCGATCAAAAAGCCGGCCAGCAATTCCTTCCAGAGCATCATCCAATCCATCACGAACGCATTCGCCATCGCCGTCCACTTCCCAACTCTTCCCTCCTGCTCCTGCTCCTGCTTGCCTGCCACGCCGGAGCCACGCGAAGGCGGGTGCTCATGACAACACCCCGAATCGCCTCCTTTTTCCTCGGCATGTCTTCGAGCCTCGTCTTCAACATTCTTTGGCAAGAACCAGCGAACCATCAACCAAACCAACCCGATCAAAACAAATGCGCCGACGAATTCCGCCAAAACGAATCGCCAGCCCATCAACAGCCAAAGCACTGCCCCGAGTTCGATGACGAGATTGGTCGAAGCGAACATGAAAGCCAGTGCGGGAATGAGGGCAGCGCCTTGTTGCACGGCACTGCGCGCCGCCGCAGCGGCGGCATACGAACAAGAACTGCTCGCCGCGCCAAGGCCGGTAGCGATCGCAACCGATCTCAAATTTGTTTTCCCGAACGCCCGGCTCATTCGCTCCCTGCTTACGAAAACCTGGAGCGCGGCGGAAATACTAAAGCCAAATACAAGCGCCCAGAACGTCTGCCAAAGCATGGCCAGCGCGTGATAAAGACTCATCCAAATCAGATGCATTAAGCAAACCGTCGAACGTTCGCGGCCGAACGTCCAACTGCGAATCGAGGTTAACCTAGACCCTTGCCAGTCGGCCTAGCGCGACATTTTCCAGACGCCACCCTGCTTTTTCCAGCTGTAGAGCGCGTTGCCATCGATCTTGTGGACGCTCGCTTGGGTGACTCTTACGCTGCCCGGTTTGCCGCCGAGAAAGAAATCGATGTCGTATGATTTGCCATCGCCGCCCCGCATGTCGGTGCAGGCGACAAATTTTCCGCCGCCGAGACTGGCCATGCGATCGTCATGAATCTTGAGCGAACCGAGCGCAATGTCTTTACCGTCATGTTTGACGTGAAATTTCTTATCGGCCGTTTTTTTGCTCGACGCGTCAACATATTGTTGGATCGCGGTGGAAACTTCCGGGCCGGTTACCTGTTCTTGCGTCGTATTCTCCTGCTGTTTTTCCTGATGAACAGGCCCCTGCGTTTGCATCGGCTGCGAATGCGGAGCTTGCGGCTGCATTCGGCCGGAGCCACCGTAGCCTTGAGCGCGAACTGAGCTTGCTAATACCAAGCTGATTCCGACGGCGGCGAACAATCGAGCATTCATAAGCGCAGGGAGTTACGGTTTACTTCCTGAATGACGCAATCAGTATTGCCGGGCAGCGACTGCTTTGGGAAGCAGAATCGGCGCTGCTCGCTGGAGAAACTTACGATCGTGGCCAGGGATCTCTGCACTTCTGCGCCGGCCTGGTAACGGAGCCGTCTGGGGGCGAGGTGAAGGCGGCAACCAGCGAGAGCCTGGTCAAACATTGGGGCAGCGCCCAGCCGAACATCGAATCCGCCGTCGAGCAACGGATTGGAATAGGCCAATCACCACGTCGATCAGTAAGGTCCTTCCCTCAACCTAATCCCGATGACCGCCGAAACTGAACAGCAATGGTCAGATTGTGATTTAGTGAGGAACCTGCTGGGAGGGCAGCCCCTGAATAGCTTCGTACAGCACTTCGCTGGCTCCTGCTTTTAGTCCCCCTCGTGGATTTTTCTTCGAATCAATATCTCTTATTCTCACCGCCGTTTTCGATTTCTTTGATTTTGAGGAAGGCTTTTTTGTGTTCATGAGTTTTTACAGATTGAACGCCTCTAACAGATACCCGCGTCGTAGTCAAGCCTCGCTTTGGTCACCGCGAAGTACGCTTTGCACCGTGGTTTCTCTCGCTCGATACTTCGGCACGCTCTAGCGTGGAGGCATGTCAGCGCTCCGGAGACAAACGATTTCGCTCGGGGGGCGGATTCGAAACGAATATGAAAGAATTCCGTATCCATCGGGCCGAAAAGACTCTTCTTTCCAGCCAGTGTGGCAACTTCCGCCTTGGGAATGGATCAGCGCGATCTGCAATCGGGGCAGACTGAATCCAGCACGCATTTTAGTGGCCGGCTGCGGGACCGGACATGAAGCGTTCGAATTCCAGCGCCGGTTCCCGAACGCCCAAGTGGTCGGAGCGGATTTCTCAGCTCGATCAATCTCCATCGCCCGCAAATTGCAAAAGCGGCGAGGCGCTCCGCGTCGGATTCGCATGATCGAGGCTGATCTGACGAGCCGCGATTTTGGCAAGATTGCGGGCGGAGACTTTAATTTCGTCTCTTGCCATGGTGTGCTCAGTTACATTCCACATCCAGACCGGGTTTTGCGTAATCTTGCCGAATGTCTGGCACGTGGAGGCGTGGTTTATCTCGGAGTCAACGGTGGGACGCACTTCAGCGAAATTTGGCGACGCGTTCTGCCTGAGTTTAATATTCACATCGATAGTTTCAAAGATAGCCGCAAAGTTCGCGCGGTGTTGAAAGTGTGCGACGCGTTGTCCGGCAATGAGATTGGCTGGGCTGCGAATCAGACAGCCGACTACCTCGCGAGCGATTTGTTTGGATGGGCGATATCGAATCACCCGCTCAATGATTGGACAAAGCTTGGTGAAGATTCCGGCCTCCATTTTCTCGGCGATTACTCCGCGCATCGCACCCTACGGCCATTGCTGACAAACGATCTCTACGAAGTTGTGTATCCACGTTCGCGTCCTGAGATGCACAAACTCGCAGAGCAACTTTCGCCCTCCACTTTTCACCGGCTTGTTCTCTGCGCCGCCGAATCGGACGTCACGCCGCCATGGCAGAAACCGAGAGAATTTCTGCGCTGGCGCATTTCGCGATCCTCCATCTGTGACGGCTCTTGGCCGGATCGGCGTTGTCCACTCGCTGCCTACCAGGATATCACGATCACCAACCGCCCGACCAACACCGTTATCGATCTACGTGCTCCGGGATGGCTCGTGGACCTTGTAAAACACAGCCGATCTGATCGGAAGTTGGGCGAATTGGTGCGCGAGATTTCCCCGCCGGCTTCCCTCAATTCCATATGCAAACATCTATACCTCCTTCACCTGCTGGTCCTCATCAACGTGCATCCTCCGGAAACCGCATAAGGCGATTAAGTCCTGTTCCCGCTCGATTATGTTCGCCCGTTAGGATTCGTCAGCGAAACGCGCAGTTCACTTGGTTCTAGGTGAGACCTTGGAGAACGATCGCCGCCATGGCGTGATGATCGGTGTGGCTAAGCGTGATGAGCGCATTCGCGACCCCGCGGTTCTTCGCAAGTTTCTCCGCGCCTCCCCCGAAAACCAGAAAAGGTTCGCCGCTTGGCTTCTTGCGAATATCGATGTCGCGCCAGCCCATCGATTTGCCAATACCGGTGCCAAATGCTTTCGAGACAGCTTCTTTTGCCGCGAATCGCGCAGCCAAATGACGCGCCGGAAATTTCATCGACATCGAATAAGCGATCTCGCCCTCAGTAAAAACGCGATGCAAAAACTTGTCGCCGAATCGTTCGAGCGAATGCTCGATGCGCGAACACTCGACAAGATCGACACCGATTCCAAGAATACTCATTCGCGGTAACCCTTCATCGCGGCCAGCATTTCGCGCACTGCGTTTTCCAAACCGACGGACATCGCCCGCGAGATAATTGAGTGCCCGATATTCAGTTCGGTCAGGTGCGTCACTTTCAGGACGAGATCGATGTTCGCGTAATTGATGCCATGGCCGGCGTTTACCTGCAGCTTCAATTCGGCGGCGGCTTTGGCTGCGGCCTCCAGATTCTCCAGTTCCTGCTTCTCGATCTTTTCGGTAAACGCGTTGGCCAGTTTACCGGTGTGCAACTCAACCATCTCGACGCCGAGCTCCCCCGCCGCGTCGACCTGTTCCAAAGCCGGATCGATGAAAAGACTCACCCGAATCCCGGCGCTCTGGAGCCGCTTGATCGTAGGTTCAAGTTCGGCGCGTTGCCCAATAACATCGAGCCCGCCCTCGGTTGTGATCTCCTCGCGTTTCTCCGGTACGAGACAGACTTCATCGGGCAAAATGTGCAACGCAACATCGACAATCTCCGGTGTATTGCCCATTTCGAGATTCAATTTGGTAATAATATTTTCACGCAGACGTTCGATATCGCGATCCCGCATGTGTCGCCGATCGGCCCGCAAATGCGCGACGATTCCATGCGCCCCGGCCCGCTCGCAAACCGACGCCGCGGCAATCACATCCGGCTCGGCGTTTTTCGATTCCGGCATGGTCGCATAGCGCGCCTGCCGCAATGTCGCCACGTGATCGATATTTACTCCCAATCGCAGGTCACCCATTTCGCTGAATAGGACGCAGCTCCTTCCCGAGAGCAAGCGCCATCATTAAGATCGACAACAAGCCTGGCGATAAATGGACTGCAGCAACGGCCGGGGCGCATGAAACAAATACAACAGGCTGATCACTCCATATACGAAGGTCAGCCAGACCGGCCCGATCAATTCATACCGCCGGGGATCGACCACGAGTGGTTGCTCGATCACAGCAATCCGACCTGCTTTGCGCAGTTTCCGGAAAAAATCTGCGTCTTCCATTAACGGTTCATCGGGAAAGCCGCCGATCCGAAAGAAAATTTCGCGCCGGCAAAAGAAACCGTGATCGCTATAGCGCAGCCCCAGGATGAGGCCGGCATAATGAGCAAACGTATCGGTCCACCGGTAAACGAAGCGCGATCGCGGCAACTGAATCCGAAAAAACCCGCCCACGACATCTCCATCGCTGACTGCTTGCGCGATTTTCATCGAGCATTGCGGCGGCGGCTTCACATCGACGTGCAAAAACCAGAGAATCTCGCCCCGGGCGATTTCTGCTCCCGCATTCATTTGCACACCGCGTCCGCGGCGGGACCGAATCCCGCGATCGCAAAATGGCGCGGCGCGATCGAGCGTGCCGTCGGTGCTGCCGCCGTCAACAATAATTAACTCCGCTTCCGGAACGCACTTGCGCAATTGCCGCAGACAAGACTCAATGAGCAACGCTTCATTCAAGACCGGCACAACAATGGAGATATTCATCGTGATGCCGCATGTCTTGGTTTCATTGGGATTGAACATTGACGATGAAGTGTTCAACATTCGCTGTGTTTGCGCTCAAGGCGATCCCGCTTCTCGATTCCATCGGCGCACCGCTCATTGTTTGTCTCTTCGTTGCTTTGTTCCTGCTTCAATGGCGTTTTCCGTTACGACGGCAGCAGTTTGATTTGCTGCGTCGCCTCATTCGAAATCTTGCCCTCTCGATTCCATCGCAGGCCGTTCTGCGCTGGACAATGCTGCCCGCGCCGCTTGCGCTCGCAGCCTGGGCGCAGGATCGACATCTCGGTTTGCTCCATTGGCTTCCCCTGCCCGCCTGGGCGCGGATCGGTGCCGGCTTCCTCCTTATGGATTACGCTTACTGGTGGTGGCATAGGGCGAATCACATGATCCCGTTCTTCTGGCGATTTCACAATGTTCATCATACCGATCTCGACATGGATGCGAGCACCGCGGCACGTTTTCATTTTGGCGAAATGATCTTTTCGACTGCTTTTCTATCGCTTGCCGTTGTTCTCTTTGGCGTTTCACCAATGATGCTGCTGATTTTCTTCATCGTATTCGAAGGCGCCACGCTCTTTCACCATTCCAATTGGCGATTGCCGATCGGGCCCGAACGGATTCTAAATCTGGTTTTGGTCACGCCCCGGATGCATGGGATTCATCATTCCATTGTCGAACGTGAGACGAACTCGAATTGGGGCACCATTTTTTGCTGGTGGGACAAGTTCCATCGGACGTTGCGTCGCGATATCGCCCAGGACGAAATTAGGATCGGCGTGGCGGCCTATCGAGATGAACGCGACCTCACCCTCGGCCGATTATGGCTGTTGCCCTTTCGGGCACAGCGCGACTATTGGCGGCTGCCTACCGGCGAACGGCCCGAGCGCATCCCGAAACCCGCGGACAAACTCATCGAGTAGAAATTTCCTATGCGTGTCGCGGCGTTTGGGTGGAAGTTCTGGCTCATCAAGAGGTGGATCTGTTGATGATGAACCAGTTCGCCCAGAAACTCGCCGAACATTCCCTGCCGTTGCGGCGGGCCCACCCGGAGATTTTGCAGGTAAACGTGGGCAAGCTCTGCAATCTCACCTGCAATCATTGCCACGTGAATGCCGGGCCAAAGCGCAAAGAAATCATGACTCGCGAAACCATAGATCGCGTGATCGACTGGCTGGCCAGGACCGATATTCCGACTGTCGATCTTACCGGCGGCGCCCCAGAAATGATTCCGGATTTTCGTTATTTCATTGAGAGAGTTTGCGCGCTCGAAGCGAAGCGGCACGTGATCGACCGTTGCAACCTCACGATCCTACTCGAACCGGGTTATGAGGATCTCGCTGAATTTTTGGCGAAACGAAAAGTTGAGATCATCGCCTCGATGCCGTGCTACACGCCGAAGAACGTAAACGCCCAGCGCGGCGAAGGGGTGTTCGAAGGAAGCATCCGGGCCCTGCAGCTTTTGAATTCATTGGGCTACGGCGTCGAAGCCGATCTTCCGCTTCATCTGGTTTACAACCCGGTGGGGCCGTTTTTGCCGGGACCACAGTCAGAGCTCGAAGCCGATTACAAGCGCGAGCTGAAAAAACACTTCGAAATCGTGTTCAACGATCTTTACACGATCACGAATCTGCCGATCGCGCGCTTTGCCTCGTATCTGCGACATAACGGGAAACTCGAAGAGTACATGCAGCTTTTGATCGACAATTTTAATCAAGCGACGATCGACGGCCTGATGTGCCGCAACACGATCAGTGTCGGTTGGCGCGGCGAAGTTTACGATTGCGATTTTAATCAGCAGCTCGACATGCAATGGGAAAACTTGCGACGGATCACGACTCTTCTTGTGGGACATCGATCCGGACAAGATCGAGAACCGCGAGATCATGACCGGCGATCACTGTTTCGGTTGCACCGCCGGCGCGGGATCGACCTGCGGCGGCGCGATTGTGGAGGTGGATCGGCCTCTCCGAGGACGATGCTAGAGTTGGTGCGCCTTCGGCGCCTAGATTAACAACGCGCTCGGAGATCGCGTTCCACCTATTCGAGCGGAAATTCGATGCGCTCTTCAGGTTCGCGTGGGACGAGATGATTTCGCTCGATGATGCGAGCGCGCGAGTCGTAGCGCACGCTCGGGAATGACGATCCCGTAGAAGCGGGAAATCTCAGGCATGCGTCACACGTTTATCCAAGGCGGGAAAAACTTCTTCCGGGGCTTTGCCGGTCAACTTCAAATAAAGCGAATCAGGGCAGAGGTCGAGCTCGCCCGGCCATTGAAGCGCACCAAGCTTGGTAACTCGAACCTGTTCAAAAATCTCAGGGCGATTCCAAGCCTCGAAAACGCCGCGGCCCGCGATGTGGCCAAGGTCGATAACACCGGAGACGCCATCATCAAAACGAAGGAACAGCTTGTAACTCTCGAGAGGTTTAGCCTCGGTAATTTTCACAATTGAAATCTTACACCAAAGACTTCGACTGCGAAAGCCGCGCCTCCCTGGCGCGCCGTAGCCTTGGCGAAGGTGGGGTTGGTCCATTACCTCGCTCAACCCCAAGACCGAACGCCTGGAATGACTTCACTCCACGAGCGACGACTTTTCTTGTGGGACATCGATCCCGACAAGATCGACAACCCCGAGATCATGACCGGCGATCACTGTTTCGGCTGCACCGCCGGCGCCGGCTCGAGCTGCGGCGGGGCGATCGTGTAGGTGGATCGGCCTCTCCGAGGACGATGCTAAGAATAGTTCGCGTTCCACCTATTCCAATGGAAACTCGACGCGCTCTTCCGGTTCTCGCGGCACCAGATGGTTTCGCTCTATAATGCGGGCGCAGGTATTCCAGCGCAGCAGAGCATCATCATGACCAGCCGGCCGGATCGGCTCGGCTTTCTCAAACCAACCCATCGCTTCGCGAAAGAGGTCGTAGGCTTGAAACCGGCAATCCGGCGTGTTCTGACGCAGTTTCATCTTGGCCCGACGCTCCGCCACGATTCCCGAATAATAGGCGCGGTCGTATTCCGATCTCATCCGCGACAGCAATTCTTTGGCCTGTGTATCGCTAACGCCGTAACCTTTTTCGAATCGATCGGTTAGGGCAAGCAACAGCGTGATGATTGCTGTTTGATTTTCCGGATCAGCCTTCAGCACATCCAGACAGATGCTTTCGGCTTCGCCGGGCTCGTTGAGCAACCGGTAGCGCTCCGCTTTTTCCAAAGCAGCCGGAATGGCTTCTTTGTGCAGGGATTTTAGCTCAGTCATGGGCGTGCAACGTTGAAGCGCTGACGCGTTGAAAGGTTAACGCGGTCCGCCGAACTGTCGATCCTACGCTTCATCGCTTCAACTCGTCATCGCTTTAACGTCAGTTTTTCTCTTCATCCACCGCCAGAACCAGCCGAACGGATCATAAAAATTATCCACCACGCGCTCCTTAAGTGGAATGATTCCGTTATCGGTGATGTGGATACTCTCGGGGCAAACTTTTGTGCAACATTTCGTGATATTGCAATAACCGATGCCATGGGCGTTGCGCAATTCCTCTGTTCGATCCTCCGTATCCAGCGGATGCATCTCCAGCGCGGCGGTGTAAATCAGAAAGCGCGGGCCAATGAATTGTTCGTGCATCCGATGATCGCGCAGGACGTGGCAAACATCCTGACAAAGAAAACACTCGATGCATTTCCGGAACTCCTGGACCCGGTCGATGTCTTCCTGTTGCATCCGCCACGTTCCATCCGGCGCATCCGGCGGTCGCGGCTTGAAACGGCTTGATCTTTTTCTTAACCCGAAAATTCCAGGAAACATCCGTGATCAAGTCCTTGATCGGAGGGAACGCCTTCATCGGCTGCACCGTCACCGGCCTATCGAGCGGCAGATCGCTCATTCGTGTCATGCACATCAGTTTGGGCATCCCGTTGATCTCGGCCGAACACGAGCCGCACTTGCCGGCTTTGCAATTCCATCGACAGGCGAGGTCGTTCGCCTGTGTCGCCTGGATGTGATTGACCGCATCGAGCACGACCATGCCCTCAGAAACGCCCGTTGTGTAATCGCGAAACTCACCGCCGTTCGCGTCGCCGCGCCAGATTTTGAAGACGACCTGTTTCTGCGCGGTCATTTGATTTCCCCGATGATCTTCGCGGCGTCATCCCGAGCGCAAGCGAGGGACCTCACCGACGAGGGTTGATTACGCGAGAAAGCTTGTGTGTTGCACGAAGTAAAGTGGCGGCCTTCACTTCGTTCAGGATGACAGCAGCGCGCGCTCATTTCATTTCCTCGACAATCTCTCGCAAATACTCCGGCATTTCGGGTAGCGGCTCCAGCCGAACTTGCATCGAACCGTCGGGCGCTTTTGAAATGATTGTGTTCACTTTCGCAAAACGCTCGTCCTTTTCTGGATAATCTTCGCGAAACTGTGCGCCGCGACTTTCCTTTCGCTCGAGCGCGGCGCGGGTGATTGCTTCCGAGACCGTGAGCAGATTTCTCAAGTCCAGCGCGGTATGCCAGCCCGGATTGAAATCACGATTGCCGATCACGCCAACCCGCGCGGCGCGGTCCCAAAACGTTTTCAAATGATCGAGTGCCGCTTGCATTTCGCCCTCGTCGCGCACAATGCCCACATTGTGTTGCATGACCTCCTGCAAATCACGCTGCACCGAATACGGATTCTCGCCGCTGCTATTCTCGAAAGGTTTCAGCGCTTCGCGCGCGTGCATGTCGATCTGGCCGTTGTCGATCTTGCCGTGCGCGTTCTCTTTGGCAAACTTGGCTGCGAACTCGCCGGCGCGTTTTCCGAACACAATGAGATCGGAGAGGGAGTTGCCGCCGAGCCGATTCGCCCCGTTGATCCCGGCCGCGCATTCGCCCCCGGCAAATAACCCCGGCACCTCCGACATTTGCGTGTCGGCATTCACGTGCACGCCGCCCATGATGTAATGCGTCGTCGGGCCGACCTCCATCGGTTCTGTCGTAATGTCGATGTCGCCGAGCGCTTTGAATTGATGATACATGCTCGGCAGTTTGCGTTTGATGTGCTCTTCCGCATTCGGAAGCTTTTTCTTTATCCAGGAGATATCAAGACATACGCCACCATGCGGAGTCCCCCGCCCTTCTTTGATTTCGCGCACGATGCAGCGCGCGACGTGATCGCGGGTCAGTAATTCCGGCGGCCGCCGCGCGTTCTTGTCGCCCTGAGTGTAGCGCCACCCTTCTTCTTCGTTGTCGGCCGTCTGCGCTTTGTAGTTGTCCGGAATGAAATCGAACATGAACCGTTTGCCATCGGCATTGGTAAGAATTCCGCCCTCGCCGCGCACGCCTTCGGTCACCAGCATTCCGGCCACGCTCGGCGGCCAGACCATGCCGGTGGGATGAAATTGAATGAACTCCATGTCGATCAGGCCCGCGCCGGCGTGGTAGGCGAGCGAGTGACCGTCCCCGGTGCAATCCCAGCTGTTGCTGGTGATCTTGTAAGCTTTGCCGATCCCACCGGTGGCGAGCACGACGGCCTTGGCCTGAAATAATTTGAACCGGCCCCGTTCTCGATCGTAAGCGAATGCGCCAACGATGCGGTCGCCATCTTTCAGCAGCGTCAGCACGCAAATCTCCATGTGCACATCGATGCCTTGATGGACGCCATGATCCTGCAGCGTCCGGATCATCTCGAGACCGGTCCGATCGCCCACGTGCGCCAGGCGCGGATATTTGTGGCCGCCAAAATTTCTCTGCAAAATCCGGCCGTCCTTTGTCCGATCGAAAACCGCGCCCCACGCCTCCAGCTCGCGGACGCGATCGGGCGCTTCCTTGGCGTGCAGCTCGGCCATGCGCCACTGATTCACGTATTGCCCGCCGCGCATCGTATCGGCGAAGTGGACTTTCCAACTGTCGCGATCATCGACGTTCGCCAGCGCGGCCGCGATCCCGCCTTCCGCCATCACCGTGTGCGCTTTGCCGAGCAAACATTTGCAGATCATTCCGACCGAAACCCCCGCCGCGGATGCCTCAATCGCCGCGCGCAATCCAGCTCCGCCGCTGCCAATTATGAGAACATCGTGCTTGTGTGTTTCGTAGTTAGGCATGCGTTTAACCGGTCGGACTTGCTAGTTCCGATAAATCGAGTGGTCGCCGATATCAAGGCTGACGACCACATCGCCAGCAAGGTAAAAGATCACGCGGAGATCCGATTCAACGGATACAGAGTAAATTGTACGTCGAAGTCTAGCCGAAAGGCCGTGGATTTTGTGCGTGCGCAATCGAGCGTCAAAAGGATCTTGCTTGAAAATGGCGAACGTCTTTCGCGCTGACGCCTTCTGCTGCGGATTTAATTTCGCCAGCGCCTTCCGGAACGAAGGGGTTGTTTTAAAAACGTAATTACGGGGCATCGAGTTCCCGCAGCGCGTCATCCAAGTCGATCAGTTCGCCGCGGTCGGCTTCGGCGATGCTTTTCCGCAGCGACTCAGGGATATCCGCTTCTGTTAATTCGCTGAGCTTCTCGAACAGCCATAGTTGCTCATGTTTGGGCAGGGCTTCGATCTCGTGAAGCAATTCGCTTGCGCTCATTGCCGCATCTTAGCCTCAATGCCCTAGGGTTTCAACGCATCTCCCTTCATCGCTTAAACGATCCTGAAATCATGCCAGATGCCCATTGAACAGAGACGCACGTAGACGTCGGAGAAACCGACCCAGAACAAGCTCATCCACGCCCAGAGCATGTGACGGGAATTCAAACACGTTACACATCGATAGGCTTGAAATGACGATGTCGATCTTGCCAATTGGTCGCGGAATCCGCCGATCAAATGACGCAACGAGTGACAGCCAAACGTGTAACCGCCGAGCAGCACCACGTTGATCGCGAGAACAATTGTCCCGATTCCGATGCCGAATGAACTGTGGCCGGTCACCGGATTAGCGAACCAGAGCGCTTTCCAAACGTCGTAAGCGAGAATGCCGATGAATATAAGCGCGATATACATGAAATATCTGTGCACGTTCTGGATGATGAGCGGGAACGAGCGTTCGCCAAGATAAGTCTTCCGCGGCTCGCCTACGGTGCAGGCAGGCGGATCGGCCCAGAACGCCTTGTAATATGCGCCTCTATAATAGTAGCAGGTGAGCCGGAACCCCCCGGGCGCCCAAAGAATCAACAATGCCGGCGAAAACGGAAGCCAATCCGGCCACCATGCCGGTTTGCCGCCAAACCAACTATGCGGCGAATCGCCAAAGATCTCCGGCGAATAGAACGGCGAGACGTAATTGCCGAAGTGATAGTGCACGCCCTGAAACGCCGCCCACGTGGAATAGACGAGAAAAGTTCCAAGCCCAAGAAACACCAGCAGCGGTTGCGCCCACCAGACATCGGGGCGCATCGTTTCGCCAAACGATCGACGGGGAAGCGCTGCCGTCCCGTTCATTTGCCGTCGGCTCCCATATTCACTGTCATCCTGAGCGAAGTCGAAGGATCCCGTTGCGCTACTGACGATTTTGCCACGGGATTCCTCCACTTCGGTCGGAATGACAATCTGGGTAAGCTCATTTGCCGTCGGCTCCTTCAACGGCAAACTTCGCTTTCTTCCACGCTTCCCAACTTCCCGGAACGTTCCAGAGGTTTTCGAAACCTGCTTTTTTCAAAATACTGGCTGCGATACCGGCACGGTAACCGCTGGCGCAATAAACCGCGGTCGGCTTTGACCGGTCCAGTTCGCCCACACGTTTGCGCAATTCTGGCAGGAAAATGTGGCGCGCTCCCGGAACATGGCCGTCTTTCCATTCGCGCGGCGAACGAACATCGACAATCTGCAGCTTGGTTTTGCGCTTGTTCAGTTCCCGCACATCCATCTGCCTGATCTCGGTCTGTTCGAATCCGGCGGCCTGCCATGCTTTCATTCCACCGACCAGATACCCGGCGAATTTTGAGTACCCGGTTCGAATAAAAAGCCGGACAATGTCCTCGAGATCGTTTTCATTTTCGAGGACCAGAAGAATCGGCTCGTTGGAAGCAAGCATCCAACCGGCCCAAATCGAGAGAATGGGTGACCCGCCGATGTTCATAGCGCCAGGAATGTGCCCGCCTCCAAACGCGAGGTTGGTGCGTGTATCAACCAGCGCGCCCGCTTTCCTTTCGATCGCTTCCTTGAACGCTTTGGGCGGAAGACCGGGAACATGGGGAAGGCCCCCGAGAATTTCCGGTCCTTTCGCATTCAGTTTTTTCATCACCGGGTAATAATGCGGCACCGGCGGCGCGGTCTTGATCGCGTAATTGGTAAAAGCATTTACGTCGGGAAACTGCAAAAACTTATTAAACTTCCGCTCGTATCCGATCGTGCTGCTCAAACGTTCGCCAATGTCCGCCCCGCAAGGCGAACCGGCGCCGTGATTGGGGTAAATCATCACGTGATCGGGCAGTTTGAGATAAAAATCGCGCAAAGTGTGAAATTGTTTTTCCGCCAGCTTTTTCGTGTGCTTATCTCCCAGTAAATCCGGCCGGCCCGCCGAGGAAACGAAAAGCGAATCACCTGTAAGAACCCCCCACGGCGTATCCGGATGATCTGACTCCGCCAAAACGTAGGACAAATGCTCGGGCGTATGGCCCGGGGTGTGACGCGCCGTGACCAATGTTTCGCCGAACGAAAAACAATCGCCGTCTTTCACTTTCTCATGTTTGAACTTGTACTTCGCGCCGCCCTCATGGCTTACATAGATCTTTGCTGAATCGACGCGCGCACAAAGCTCACGCGAACCGCTCATCAGGTCGGCGTGAATATGCGTTTCGAATATGTGGGTAATGGCCACTTTGGCCTCACGCGCCATGTCGATGTAAACATCGCAATCCGGCCGGGGATCGAAAATCGCGCCGACGCCCTCGTCATCGTCGCCGACCAAATACGAAAGCTCGGCGATCCCCTCGGTCTGAATAGTCTTGAATACAAGCGACATTGGCTCAGTTAAAGCGAAGCCGGCGTGAAGTTCAACTCGCCACAGCGAGTCCGTTCGGTGGCGGACAAGATCGCGCATCGGAACTCACACTCCGGGGAGCACAGGCTGCCAGCCTGTAGTCGTCGGCAGCTTGCCGACGACATTTCCACGTGTTGCAAAAATCCCTTGTATGGAATGTTGACAGAGCTTTTTGGCAGGCTGCCGAAAAGGACAGGCTGGCAGCCTGTGCTCCCCGGAACAGAACG
This sequence comes from uncultured Verrucomicrobiae bacterium, assembly GCA_963815455.1. Lineage (GTDB taxonomy): Bacteria > Verrucomicrobiota > Verrucomicrobiia > Chthoniobacterales > UBA10450 > JBDTZF01. The sequence continues at coordinate 173,161 of CAWFGO010000005.1, read as the reverse complement.
CACTCACCGCACTTCCACCTCAATCGGCAACAAATGATTGATCACATAAGTACCGTGATCAGGATCGTGTTCGATTGGTTGCGTTCGACCACGAGAATCGGTCGCGCGCGCTATGAGCGTCACTTTCCCGGCCGCGGCGGGCGTTTTCCAGTCGTATTCCCACAGCCGCCACGCATTCGGTACCGAATCATCGAGCAACGTCGCGTCGTTCCACGTCGATCCTCCATCCATGCTGAGATCGACCTTCGCAATTTCAGCGTTCCCGGTCCAGGCCGCGCCATGCACACGCACGCTTGAATTGATCGGCACTGTCTCGCCTTGAACCGGCTTTGCGATTTCAGCTTTTATCTGCATCTCGGAGAGCGGAGTTAGTTCCGCGCCGTCCCCTCGCCTTTTCCAGAACGCGTAATCCAACGTCTGATAATAACCATTGAACGGCCGGTCCGTGACAATAATGCGTTCAAGCCATTTCACCGAAGCCATCGCGTACCAACCGGGCACAATCGCGCGGACCGGAAATCCATGGTCTGCCGTAAGATCGACATCGTTCATCTTATAAACGAGCAAAACGTCGGCGCGCGCTTTGCTCAGCGGGATACTGCGAGCGAAACGCACATTTCCGCGCGGAGCTTTCGGGTCATCGAGTGGACCTTCATCCGCGCCTTCCAGAATCACTTCAGTCGCATTGCTCTTCACGCCCGCGCGATCGAGCAGAATCGACAACGGAACACCAGTCCATTCGGCATTGCCAATGGCGCCCAGTCCCCATTGCACGCCTTTCACTTTCGGCTCGAGAACATTCCGGGTATTCCCCGCGCATTCGAGCGTGGCCGGAATTATTCGCGAGTGGAGTTTGATCAATTCGTCGTAACCAATCTCAAACGGCTTTTCCACTTCGCCTTCGACGCCGAGGCGCCACTCGCTCTTGTCGATCTTCGGAACCGGGAAATGGGTGCGGACATAAAACATTTCCGTCGGAGTAATGAAGCTGCTCAGCGTCTCGAACGGCATCTCCAGATTGGGCGGCTCGTCGCTCCGCACAATTTTTCCGTCACGAAATTTGATGTCTGTTTCTTTCATTGGACCTTGGCCATGTTCGCGGTTCGATTCGGCCGGCTTACCTTCAAGCGTCATAGCTCCAGATTGGAATCGAAGCAACCAATCGAAGCGCGCAACGGTACTGAGGAATTATAGAATTTCTGTACCCGTTGAGCCTAACCAATCGCTTCGGCCAACCGCTGGCCGGTGTAGTAGGAAAATTGAAAGATGACCGTCTTGCGACGGCGGGACAAGTAGTTGAGAGTCGATTCCATGGACATCCGAATCGTTTATTGCGAGACCTGAGGGACCACGGCCGCAAAGGCAGCGAGTTTCGCTGCTCTCATCCGCGACACTTTGGGCGCTCCCGTCAAGCTGGAAGCCGGCCGGCACGGGCAGTTCGACATCGTCGTTGACGGTCGTACCGTCGTTTCCCGAAAGGGCGGACTCGTTGCCAAGCTCTTGAGCCGGCCCTGGCCGAGCACTGACGACGTCATTTCGGCGGTGCGAGACGCGACACGAGTAGATCGCAAGCACAGCAACCTCCAACGACGGCTAGATTCTTATGGCAGAAAACAAAACCAAACCAACCAAGAGCAGCGTGACGGCTTTCCTGAACAAGATCCAGGACAAGCAACTGCGGGACGATTGTTTTGCTATTTTGGAGATGATGAGGAGAGCCTCGAATTCTGAACCGGTGATGTGGGGAAGCGCAATTATCGGGTTCGGAACATATCACTACGTTTACGAGAGCGGGCGCGAGGGCGACGCCGTGATCATCGGTTTTTCGCCGAGAAAACAGAACATCGCCATCTATTTGATGGGCGGTGTGGGCAAAGTGGAAAAAGAGCTCTCAGCCCTCGGCAAGCACAAGACCGGCAAAGGGTGCCTTTATATTAATTCTCTAAGCGACGTGCACCGAGAGGTTCTCCAGAAGATCTTTGCCAAGACGTTCAAGGAAGGCCAACGCAAGAGCACCCGCGCGGCCTAGCCAATTCATCGGGCGAAAAGTCGGTTCACACCTAGTTTGCTGAGGATTTGAGTCGACGGAGTTGGCATCTACCAAGCCTCGTTCGGACGGCCGATCGTGCTATCCTTCTTTCGGTTTCTCGTGCCGGTAATGGATCACCTTGATTTTCTCGAGCGTGACCAGGCCGCCGCCGATCATTTGCTCCAGATCAGGAAGAAACGCGTTGATGTTTTTTTCGCTATCGACGATCTCGATCACCATCGGCAAATCCATCGACAAGCGCAGAATCTTCGCGGTGTGAATCCGGCTGGCCGCGCCAAACCCCATTGGGCCGCGCAACACCGTCGCGCCGGCCAGATGACGTTCGCGCGCTTTCATCACAATCGCTTCGTATAATGGCCGATGTTTGTAGCGATCGCTTTCGCCGATGAAAATTCGCAATAGGACCGCGTCTTCTGGAAGATGCATACGTTGTTTTACATTCTACTTTGGCATCAGGGCGAGAGCGAAAATTCGTCCGAGCCACACCGCGACCAAACAACAGGCAAGAGTAAGCAGACACGTTCAGTCCGGCTCTAAACCAATCGCCGTCCTGAAAAAGATCGAGAGTCTGTAAGCTGAATGATGAAAACGTGGTGTACCCGCCGCACACCCCGATCATGAAAAACTGGCGATACCGCGGTGACACCAGAAACGCTCCTTGAGGATCGGTGAGGGCAGCGAAAAAGCCGACGATGAACGATCCCGTGACGTTGACCACGAGCGTGCCGACCGGAAAAAATTCACCGGCTCGTTGCGCGACAAAGCCCGACGCCCAGAAGCGGGCCCCGGTCCCGATCGCACCGCCTAACATGACCCAGAGATAATTGAGCATAAAAAAACTCCAACCAATGGCCCCAAAAAATGGGGCTTTGGCAGGAGTCATTAGCTCTCGCGGTTTTCTTCTCGCCATCGCGAAAGAAGGCAAACTCCATTGCCTGGCCACACCATACGAGACTTCGAACTGCGGGTCAACTCCCTCGACCGCGCCGCCAAAGCTCTGCTTTCACAAGTCCCAAACCGCCATTGCGATCGCGCGCCACAAATAAAACCGTTCGCTTCCAATTCGCTGGTCGGATCGATCAACCGCGTCGCTTGAATACCGGCGGTGAGCCGAAAACAACAATACATCGCGCCAGCCAAAGTTTGGCGTGCATCCTGGCCAGTCCTCTCGGCGGAATCGAAAAATCGGCCAGAATCAAATGCGCATCCGATGTCGCCGCCTGGGCGAGCTTACGAATAATTGAATTCAGTTCGTCGCGCTTAAAGCAATCGAGGAAAAATTTGCGATTAAAAGGTCGTAGGAACGGGGGGACGACCAGGAAATGATATCTTCCTGAAAAAATCTCACGCGATCGACCGCCTTCGGTAAAACCCTCCGCACACGCCGCCGCGCCCGCTCCAGCATCCGTGCGCTCGCATCGACACAATCGACAGCGGCGCCCGGATGAACCCGCAAGAATTCGCAGAGAAACCGGCCGTCACCTTCGCCCAGAATCAAAACCCGCTTCGGTGCATCGATCGATTGGATCCAGCGAGTTCGCGCCTTTTGCAATGTGGATCCAAAAGCGAGCGTCTCCAGCCAACGATAATGGGGCGCGATGCGATCGAAGCTCACAAAACGATTTCGGCACAGAACAGCACGGCCGGCGCAAGAAGGACCAGATCAGCCAGCGCAGTGCGCGCATCCCGCTGGATCGACATCGCATGGAGCGCGGCGAGAAGGATGGCGCTGATTGCGAGACAAACTCCCAGGGGCAACAAAACGTGATCGATAGCGGCGACCAGCAGCGAAGCGGCCGCCAGTAAAAAACACGAAGGGCGCACCAAGAAGTCCAAGGACGGCCAACGCGTGGCGATGGAATGTTTTTCCTGGTTCCAATCGAGATCGCGTTCCCACACGGCTATGCTCATGCAATTGAGCGAGCAGAGCGCAGCGAACAGCAATGCCGCGACGATCGATGTCGATGTTGCGCTCGATAGTTCAGGAGCGACGACCAGCAGAGTCCCGAGAGCAAATAAAAATCCGATAACGATCTCTTTGATTGGAATGGTTTTCCAGAACCGGTTGAGCGCGTAGTTGAGCGCCAAATAGAGAAATGCTGCGCCTCCCAAAAATGCACCCCACAGAATGAGACGGCGATCGAGCTGGGCAAGAACGATGGCAGCATCCAGCAACGCGATTACCAGGATCAGCCCGACCCAGATGCTAGTATGTCGTAGACAAAATTCTTGTCGCACAGATTTTTCAGAACTCGGTTTGAGTGAAACAGAATCGGCCAGTCGATCGATCAGATATATCAGCCAGGCGGTCAGAAACAATGCAGCCCGAGCCGGATCCGATACCGCGACGTGAAAGGAACTGGCAAACAGCCATTGCCAGCAAATCGCCACCAGCGGCGCATCAAGACAAACCATGTTCAACCAGAGGACGGGACGCCGCCCAATACGGGTCGCAATGTCACCGCCACTCTTTCGAGCGCTTGTAGCGGCGGTCTCTGACCGTCGCACTTCTTGAGGAAAACGCGTCACCCTAGCGCTTCACATCGAGCTCGAAATAGATCCTGAGCTTGAAAGTCTTTCCCGAAGCCGTGTCGGGCGGCGGTGCAACTTGCTTGATTTTCGTTCCCACCGCCGCGATCGACTTGTCGATCCTGTCGTTGCCGGAGCCCTTCGCGATCCGGAAATCCTGAACTCGACCGTCGCCGGCGATTGTCACATCCACCGGCACAGAGACCTTCCCTCTCGGCAAAGCCACTGCCGGCGGTTGTACCCACGCCTCATAAAACTGGTCGTGCAGCTGGTGACCATAGCGGCCGGCTGCGACCGAATTGACCGAGGGCCTGGAAGCGCCTCCCCAGCACCCGAAAGCGAAGAAACAAACCGCCACCGTAATCAAACATCGGATTGATTTCATCGTCATCTTGGAAAAGATTTGCGCCCAACAGCGTTGTATGACGCGCAATCTACTCCGAATAATTCCATTCTGCTATTTCTTGCAATACATGAAATCAAATCGAACCAAGCAATGCGCAATAATTATCTGTCTGGCAATTCCGTTTTTGACGTCCGGCCCGGCCGAGGCGAAATCCCGCGAGGCATCGGGTGATCCCGGCGGCCACACCAATCGCGGTGTCCAATTTGCCCGAAAAAAGCAGTACGAAAAAGCCGTCGAGGAATTCACCAAAGCAATCGAGGCCCAGCCCGGCGATGAAAAAAATTACAGCAATCGGGGCACGGCCTACAAACTGATGCAGAAGTGGGACAAGGCTGCGCAAGATTTCTCGAAAGTAATCGAGTTGAACCCGAAATCCGCCAGCGGCTACGCCGGGCGCGGTGAATCGGAGTTGGCCCAGAATCGAGTCGATGAAGGCATCGCCGATCTGGACAAGGCGTTGAACATCGATGCCAACGACACCACGGCGCGCCGGTTCCGCGCCTATGCCTATCTGCGAAAGGAAAATTGGAACAAAGCGATCGAAGATTACAGCAAGCTCCTGGAGCGGATGCCAAACGACGAGCAAGGGCACGAGCGGCGCGGATTTGCCTATCGCAACGTTGGCAAATACAAGGAAGCGGTCGCCGATTTCACCAAGGTGATCGAGCAGAAATCAAAGGATCCGGAAGCTTATCGCCGCCGCGCCTATGCTTACACCCTGTTAAATGAAAACGAGAAGGCGGCAGCGGATCTGCGCACAATCCTAAAGCTCAAGCCCGGAGACGCCGATGCCCAGTCGCACCTTAAGATTGTGGAACAAAAGATGGCGCCGTCACCCACCCCGGCTTCCATGCTCACGCCCTTTCCTCCGGGGAATCCCCACGCCACTCCCAAGAAGCCGTAGCGGCTCTGAACAGTCGGCTCGACAGAGTCTCGCTCCACCGACTTTGCTTCCTGATTAGTCCCCTCTTCTTCCTGCGTTCGTGCGTTCCTGATTCAGAGCTTCTTTGCGGCCGACACGGCCGCCTCTACACGGCGTCTGACACAGACGCCTGCAACGTGGCATGGGCTTCCAGCCCATGATCATCGGCAGGATACCGATGCCACGAAAAATGAAATGCCGGATGTCGATCTTGCGATTCGTCATCCGGCATTGCAGTCGATGTGCAGCAAAGACTGAATTGTGCGTTACCGTCGTTTTCTCTGAGCCTTGGTTTCTTTCGATTCCAAGGGCTTAACGACATATCCGCGGATTTCTCCGTGGGTTTAGCCGTCGACCTACTGCTTCAGAAAGATCGAAAATCGAAAATCGACATTCGAAAATTCTTCAGCGGTTCTCCTTAGAAAGGAGGTGATCCAGCCGCAGGTTCCCCTACGGCTACCTTGTTACGACTTCATCCCAGTTACCACTCATAGCGTAGGCGGCTGCATCCCTTGCGGGTTAGCGCGCCGGCTTCGGCTACAAGTAACTTCCATGATGTGACGGGCGGTGTGTACAAGGCCCGGGAACGTATTCACGGCGCCGTAGCTGATGCGCCATTACTAGCGATTCCGGCTTCATGGAGTCGAGTTGCAGACTCCAATCCGAACTGGGCCCAGTTTTGATAGATTTCCTCCACCTTGCGGTCTCGGATCGTTCTGTACCGGGCATTGTAGTACGTGTGCAGCCCTGGCCGTAAGGGCCATACTGACTTGACGTCGTCCTCACCTTCCTCCCCGTTTCACAGGGCAGTCTGAACAGAGTGCTCCTCAATAAAGAGGGTGGCAACAGTTCACAAGGGTTGCGCTCGTTGCGGGACTTAACCCAACATCTCACGACACGAGCTGACGACAGCCATGCAGCACCTGTGCAAATTGTCTCTTTCGAGACTCGCCGGCTTTCACCGGTTTAGAGATGCATGTCAAGGCCAGGTAAGGTTCTTCGCGTTGCATCGAATTAAGCCACATACTCCACCGCTTGTGCGGGCCCCCGTCAATTTCTTTGAGTTTTAATCTTGCGACCGTACTCCCCAGGCGGCACGTTTAACGCGTTAGCTCCGGCGCAGAAGGGGTCGAATCCTCCCACACCAAACGTGCACCGTTTACTGCCAGGACTACCGGGGTATCTAATCCCGTTTGCTCCCCTGGCCTTCGTGCCTCAGTGTCAGGAACTGTCCAGAGACCCGCCTTCGCCACTGGTCTTCCTTACGATCTCTACGCATTTCACTGCTACACCGTAAATTCCAGTCTCCTCTCCAGTCCTCAAGCACCGCAGTATCAAATGCAGTTTCGGAGTTAAGCTCCGAGATTTCACACCTGACTTACGACGCCACCTACGCACCCTTTACGCCCAATGAATCCGAACAACGCTTGGGACCTCTGTATTACCGCGGCTGCTGGCACAGAGTTAGCCGTCCCTTCCTCTTCTGGTACTATCAAGGCTCACGCAGTTAACGTAAGCCGCTTGTTCCCAAATGACAGGAGTTTACAACCCGAAGACCTTCATCCTCCACGCGGCGTCGCTCGATCAGGGTTTCCCCCATTGTCAAAAATTCTCGACTGCTGCCACCCGTAGGTGTCTGGACCGTGTCTCAGTTCCAGTGTGACTGGTCGTCCTCTCAGACCAGCTACCCGTCATAGCCTTGGTGAGCCGTTACCTCACCAACAAGCTGATAGGCCGCGGGCTCCTCAAAAAGCGCCACCCAGCACTTTCAATCGATTTTTTTATTACCTGAAACGAACCGCCGCTCGATGAAAACGGTGATCCTCTCCTGAATTTCCAAATCAACTGAAAGTGCTGGGCGGCTTTGATTTCGAGACGATGTCGCCTCTGATCACATGCGGTATTAATTCGCCTTTCGGCGAGCTATCCCCCACTTCTCGGCAGATTGCCCACGTGTTACGCACCCGTTCGCCACTAGAACTTCACCTGTATTGCTACAACTGAAGTTCCCGTTCGACTTGCATGTCTTATCCACGCCGCCAGCGTTCGTTCTGAGCCAGAATCAAACTCTCCGTAAAAAACGGTGAAACACTCTTGCGAGCGCTTCAAAGTTTGCGTCGAACCCCGCTACGGGGCCGACATAAATCTGACCTTCTAACCCAGCTACTTCCTTCAACCGACTGTATCTCCGTGGCCTGGCACTGTTGCGTGCGCCGGCCAATGCATCCGGAGAAGTACAATCAGCTAAAGGAAGCAGCTGGGGTTCGTCGATCTTAAACTATTTTCCAAAGAAAATGACTAAGTAACGCACAATTCAATTTTCGCTGACTTCATTATCACATTTTGAAATTCGCTTCGGATTTCATCACGCCGTCTTGTCACGCCGTAGCCTCTTGCGGAGGCGGAAGCGATCAAAAAAGGCGGACTGATCCAGTCGTGCGCGAACTCAAAACCAAACTGTCAAAGATCCAGGTTCATCACCGGTACATGGCAAAATCCAACCCCTCAACATCTCAACGTATAAACGCCTCAACCGCGAGGAGGTCGGCTCGACCCTGAGCCCCGGAGAACATCAGCCACCTTGCAGGCGACCGCCCCGTTTATCGCGGGACACACAAGATAGAGGGGTTCGCCAATTCGTCAAACGAAAATCCTGCGGATTTCGTGACTTGTATTCCTGCCTGCCACGCCGAAGCCTTGGCGAAGGAGGGCAACAAGAATTTTCACAAGATTTTCCAGGTTCCGGGGAGCATACGCGCCCTCGCGTGTGGGCCGATCGCGAAGATCGGAAGCATCTGTAGCGGCGGTCTATTTATCGCGCCGTAGCGTGCGAAGGCGGACGACCGTCGACCCATTCCGGCCTTTCAGTCTCGTCACTCGTCACTTGTCACTCGTCACTTTCTTGAATCACAGAAGGAAACGAAGACAACGAAGGCGAAATCGACTTGTCCGAGATGATCTGTAGCCGCGGGCGCCGACCGCGGTGTCCCTCGTTCCGGGTAGCGCACGCGTCTCGCGTGCTGGTTGCGGTGTCCCGTCGCAACGAATTTCTCCAAGTCAGATTTCGCGTGAATGGGCCGAAGACTAGGCCGTGAGCGCCACCGAGCGGCACACCAATCCCGGCACTTTCATGAGCGTTTCGTCGTTTGTCCAAAGGACCATCTCGAATTCAAGAGCAGTGGCACAGACAATTGCATCCGGTAATTTCAGTCGTTCGGCTTTTCGAACTTGTATAGCCATGTTTCGAATTGGAGGAGTCAATTCATAGACAGTCAGTTGTGCGATGAAATCGCGAACCTTTCTTTCATCTTCGGTTGTCAGTGACGGCCAGGAGAGAAGCTCCATTTCCGTGATTACCGAAATGGCGTAGTTCCCGGCCGGCAGCGGTTTGGCCAATCGTCCGCCAAGCAGATAAAGCGCGACGTTGGTATCAAGCAACCCCATTATGCCCACTCGCCGCGCACGCGCCGCTGCCACGCGAGCGGATCCTCGGATAGACGGATGGTTCCAACGAACTGAGTCAGGTCGCTGAGATTTTTTTCGGTGTCAGCACCATTCACGTGTGACGCAAGGAACCTGAGCAGTTCCTGTTTTTGCTCAAGGGAGAGAGCCTCCACAGCGGCTTCAATCTCAGCAAGCGTGCTCATTCCCGCAAAATTAGCACTGTTCTTTCCCCGGAACGAGAAAAAACCCCCGTAAACGTGCGTGGCCCTCAACTGTCGCAGCTTTCAAATCCCCTGTAGCGGCGGTCTCTGACCGTCGACCCAATCCGCCTTTCAGTCTCGTCACTTGTCACGCGTCACTCGTCACCTCTTTACGCGTGGCCCCACCGGGGCCTTACGCTCCCTCCAGCCGCGTGGCGAGCTGAAGCTTTACGCGGCCGTCGCCTCCGACCATACCCGCATCAAATGCAGGAAAAAAGGACCGACTCCTTCCTGCCCTTCCTAAACACGCCAAATACACGAAAGGGTTTGGATTAACAGCAATTGCGCTCCGCATTTTCGTGCCTGCCGCGCCGACTTGCTTGCCACGCCGTAGCCTCTTGTCGCGCCGTAGTGCAGCGAAGGCGGATGGCGAAGAATCGGAAGCCTTGCGCGTAGGAGGAAGCGTGCGAAGGCGAATGACCGTCGATCTTCGGGGAATACAGATTCACAGAAGGCAACGAAGAGAACAAAGGACAGAGCATTAACCACGAATCGACCCTCCTTCGGTCGCCGCCTCGACCTACGGCGTGGCAAGCACGAATGAACACGAATCACGATTGATCTTCAGCCTTCCCGGGTAGCGCGCCCAGCCTGCCCGCCGTGTGCGGGTCGCGGGCGCAATGCCGGTCCGGTCGCAGACTCGCCGTGGAGAGCTCGGACTTGCGGTGTCCCGCCGCAACGAACTTTGGCGCTTCGGCATTGAGCTGGCAAAATGGCGATGATAAGAGTTAATGCGATCCAGTCACGCCAACCAAAACGCATGAATACCCGAATCGTTTTCGCGTTGATCGCTTGTCATCTCGAGGCGGCCTACTTTTTAGTCAATCCTGATGCGGAAGCCGTCCTTGGCATTGACGAATAGCTTAGTTTTTACTTAACTGAAATCAAAGACAAAGGCACGAGTATGCACACTGGATTATTGTTGATAATGATTGCGGTTGCTGGGTGTTTAGGCGGGCTGGCAAATTGCCTCGTGGCAAAAGAGTTTGTGGCCATGGGCCGGGATAGCGTTTCGGGTGTTTGGCGCCCAGGTTGGCTAGGAAACATTTTGGTCGGGGCCATCGCCGCGCTCGTTGTGTGGTGTGTATATGGACCCTTTGCCACTTCGGATGTGTTTGCAGCGTTTTCGACCGAGCTGCACATAACCTTTTTCCAAATCGGGAGTTCCATCGTTGTAGGACTCGGTGGTGGCAGCTTGTTGACAAAAATGGCCCAAGCGCAAGCTGAGAGCGTGGCGAAATTATCGCTGGTCGATTCCTTGCAAAAGGCAACCGCCAAAACCCATTCCGACGAAAAGAATTTTATCGGCTTGCCGTCATCCACATCCAACAGTGCTTTGGCAAAGCTGCTAGAGGATCTCAAGAAGAGCGATTCGTTCGAGTCGGCAGCGATTGCAGCTCAGATCCCCGAAGTTCTTAGCAAGATCAACCCGGGTTAATTTGATGGCGCCGTTTTTTTTCGCCGGCAGCTAACCCGCTTGCAAGCTCACGTGAATTGTAGTTGCAGGGGAACTGAGTGAGCACCAAAGCGCAGCAAGAACTTCCGGTCGCCAGCGGTCTTTCCCACCTTGGAATCGGGAGGATCGCGCGGTCGTGATATTCAAGTCGTATCATCCGGCGCTGCCCCAGCCTCTTTTGGAGAAGGTGAACTCGGGCGCATTGGCGATAGGCGAGGTTGGCATCGCGGAACCGCAAGCGCGCACAAAGCGGGTTGGGGAGGATCAATTCACGGTCGAGCTCTATAGCGGCTTCATGGAGTTTTATTACACCATCACGCGAATTCTATGTGGCGCCCAACGGGAATTCAGGCCGGGCGAGATCGAACAGCCGAGTTTGTCCCAGGAGGAGCTCACCCATCGCGTTGCGGACGTGTTTAAGGAATGGCAAGCGGGCCGATTTTGGAATGGACAGCGATATCAGCATCCCTTGTTTCTGATCCAAGAAGGGCAGCGGGAGATTGCGGAATATCTGGCGACACGTGCCGAGGCATTTGTCCTAGCACACGAACTCGGTCACGTGATGATCTACAGCGGATATTGGCCCGACGAAGCGACGGCGAAAGCATTTCCGAGCGAAGAAACCCAAGCAGATGTTTTCGCGATCAACCTTGTTTTGCGTTCGGCCCAATCCGGCCAATACAGAATGCGATACGCGGGAATCGTGCTTGCGATACGGGTTTTCTGCTTGCTGGAAAAGCTCGGGTTCGTTTTCCCCTCGGGAAAACACCCTCTTGTTACCCACCGTCTCAAGGTGCTGAAGGAACTCGCTCGGGAACTGTCGCCGAACGAATTGTTTTATGTCTGGATGAGCACGATCGCTGCGGCCTACGACGAACAGATGGAAGCGGTGGAGAACATCATTCTCGGTCTCGGACCGAAGACGAGTCAGACTGCCGAGCGCGTCGCAATTCGGCTGTTTGCGATGATCGAGGAGGCGGTGAAAGGGCGTCTGGATAATTTGGTAGCCCAAGTCACGCCGGATCTGGCAATCATTTCGGATCAGCTCTTAGCTGACGCTGTTGCCAAACTTAATGGTTGGCTTAGCGACTCCCTGGGAAACGAGGCCTGGGACGGCGTTAATGGAATGGGACTCAAAATGAGAAAGCAATTGGGATTGCTGTCTCGCGATCTACCTCCGCAATATGCAGCGGCGTTCACCAATGCCGGAGTCTCACCCACGTGAAACACGACCAATTTCTCGCCGTGCGGTGAGATACACCGAACAAGCAATCGGTGAATCGCCGCGCGGCGATGTGCGCATGCGCGTAACCATCGCACACTTTTGTTGAGGCGTTTCTGTCAGCTTTACGCGGCTGTCTGCCTCTCCTCGGGACGTGGGCAAAACCTTTACGTCCTCACCTGCTTGCCGCGCCGACTTGCCTGCCGCGCCGACTTGCTTGCCACGTCGTAACAATGTGAAGACGGGTCACGCCGTCTTGCTTGCCGTGCCGACTCGTCACGTCGTAGCCTTGCGAAGATCGGAAGTCTAACGAAGGCAGGTCACGTCGTAGCCTCTTGTCGCGCCGTAGCGCAGCGAAGGCGGATGGCGAAGATCGGAAGCCTTGCGAAGCCGGATGTTTAGTGGGTAAAGACTCCCCACCACAGTTTTCTGAACCACGGATTACACGAATAGATGAATGGAGAGAAACGCTCCGCGTCACTCGTCACCTCTTTACGCGTGGCCCCACCGGGGCCTTACGCTCCCTCCAGCCGCGTGTCGAGCTGAAGCTTTACGCGGCCGTCGACTCCCGCCCCTAACCACATCAAATGCAAGAGAAAAGGACTGGAGTTGCATTGATTTGACGGACAGTGGGCTAAGGGTCAAAAAACCCGAGGAACCCACATGAAGACGCAGTTAAGGAAGACGGCTCGCGAGAGGGCGAGCTACACCGAAGAGTACAAGCAGGAGGCGCTGGAGCTATGGCGGTCCAGCGGCCGCAGTGCAACGAAGGTAGCAGCGGAGCTGGGCATTCGTCCTCCGTTGCTCTATCGCTGGGCGCATTTGGAACGCACATCGAGCGTTTCGAAAAGCGAGTCGAAGTCGAAGCGCAGCGTGGAAGCGCTCAAAGCGGAGATCCGGCCTTGCGCGCGGAGAACGCCAAGCTTTTAGAGCAGCGTGAAGTCTTAAAAAAATCTCTGGGCATCCTCTCCGAAGTGCCGCCCAGAGGTATGCCCGAATCGAGCAGATGAGCGGCCAACACAAAGTCGCCTGGTTATGTGAGGCCCTGCTGGTCTCGCGTAGTGGCTATTACGACTGGAAGGAGCGACGGCGCCGACCTGGACCGCGCCAGGTGGAGATGATGGGGCTGCGCCAACGCATTCGAGAAGAGTTTACCCGCAGTCGTCAGACGTACGGCAGTCCACGGCTGGCTCGAGTGCTGGGATGCCCGGGACGACGCAACCGCATCGCCCGTCTCATGCGCGCAGAGCATCTCTTCGCACGTCAGCGTTCCAAGTATCGAGTGGCCACAACCGACAGTCGCCATGGCGGACCCATTGCGCCTAACCGGTTTAAACACCTCATCGTCAAACGGCCCAACCAAGTTTGGACGACCGACGCGACCTGCGTTCTCACCGGCCAAGGATGGTTGTATCTTGTCGCCGTGCTGGATGTCTTTACCCGGCGCGTGATCGGCTGGGCCATGCATCAAATCCTCGATGCTCAGTTGGTCATCACCGCTCTGCGCATGGCTTTGAACCAGCGTCAGCCAACTACACAACTCATCCTCCACTCCGATCGCGGTCGCCAGTTCGCCAGCGCTGCTTATCGCCAAGTGCTCGCTCAGCACCGCCTAACCGCTTCGATGAGTCGCAAAGGCAACTGCTACGACAACGCCCACATCGAGTCCTTCTGGAGCACTCTCAAATACGAACTGGTCTATCACCACCGCTTCAGCAGCTCGCTCAAGCTCGCACTGCAATCTTCGACTACATCGAAACCTTCTATAACCGCGTCCGGCTGCACTCCAGTCTTGACTACCAAAGCCCTATCAACTTTGAATCCAAACTAAACCAAATTACCCTTACCTAACTGTCCGAGAAATCAGGGCAAGCCCAGACCGACCCCTTTCTGCCTTGCCTGCCGTTAGGCCGCGTAGCGAAGTTTTACGCGGTCAAGACGTGATGACTGCCCCTGTTTTCTTCTACTGCCGTGAAGTTTTCGCGCACAGGATGGCAGTTCACAACATTAGCGGCGTGCTTTAATCAGAGTATTTGCCTCGACTATCTGATTCGCGACGAGAGTAATGTGGTGGTTGATTCCAACCGCTAACCAATCCTTAATCGAGCCGGGATTACGATTTTCCCGGCTCTTTTGATCAATAAAATCGTCTCCCCACGAATAGCCCACACCTGAGAATTGAGTCTGGTCACGAATTAGTGCTGCTTCTCCCAGCCATTGCTCACACCCGGGACCCTTGCCCTTCTTCTTTCTACCTTCTCCACGCAAGACGTGGTACCCGTCATAACAAGTGTACCGGATGCTTGGACTGAAGTTGAATCCCTCCCCCTCACGATCCTTAAAAAATGGATGTTGGACAGTGTAATCACCGAAAGCCGGCCTAAGATCGCTCTGTTGCCGTAGCAAACACCACGATTCCCATTCGCCCCTTTGTAGGATGTGCTCTTCGTGCGGATCTAACTCGCTTAGGTCGATCGGAAAACTACCCCCAAGGGTTGTTAAACTGCGCCATTCATTTAAGAATGGCAGCGAGATCAGCGTTGGACGATAATTGATTCCGTCATTGCTAATATGCTGAAAATCAAGAATTAAATGAACTTCGTTTGACTGTCTCTCGAGTTGATCCAGCAAATCCTGAATCGCCTTATTAATGCCTGCAGCACGAAGGTGGATAGAAGTGATTCGCAGACACAACTCTAAGCCTTTCGTCGTCGAAAGTGCCAGCGCTACGGATTCTTGGTAATCGGCGCTACGTGTGACGTCTGTCACCAGCGCAGATTTAACGTTTCGCTCCTTTAGCGCGTTGATAACAATTCGGATGTTCTGAGCCGCCACTCTGTCACCCAATAGATGCGGATCCAGGATCACTGGATTTTTCCAGCCCCAATTCTCCGCAATTTCCCGGCCAACGGTGTTGATGGCAGCGTGTTCGGATGAACCCCAGAAGTCCTTGGGGACAAATTCGATAATCGGCATCACCGACTGTTTGATTTCCGGATGCAACTGCCTAAGGGCCATTTTCTCGGCCCCCTTCCACCGGATAACCGGGACGTACGTGCTTTCTGTAATCGTCATATCATGTTGGCCATTTTACGTTAGGAAAATGTTGGCGAACGGTACCGCGTCCAACAACTTGATTGAGCAAGCGGTATTCCTTCCAATGGTGCCGCATCCGGCCTGCCACGATTGCAGGATGAATTCCAAGTTCTTTCGCTAAGTGCAGTGCGGCTGAAGGTGAGCGAAACTTACTTGCAGGGCTTTTTGCCCAAACGCTTGTTGGGATCAGCGTTTCGCCCGCTAAATGGTCCGCTTCATTTTCCTTGGAATCACCCTGCGCGTCTACGTCAAGATCGTCAATAAACTGCGTTTCCTCCGATCCTAGGTGTAGTGCAATGTGGGCCAACTCATGAAAAAGGGTAAACCAAAAGTTATCCAAACGATCATGACGAATAGTTAAACCAATAATCGGCCGCTCGTTGATAACCAGTATTGCGGCACCGTCTAAGTATGTGTGTGGCAAATGTCGTTCAACGACTACTCGAATGCCGTGAGCAATAAGAAATTCCTGAGCTGCCTTTGGGCCATCGGCGCGCACACTTAGTTTTGCTACTTCGGTCATGAATTGAGAAGTCAGACATTCCGCCTGAAACGGTGGCGCTTCAATCTTGTCCGCCTCAATGATCACCCGCGCTGTCCAAGCCTTAAGCGCATAAATGTCCATCTTCCTGGCCGACCTGATGTGCATTGTCTTGCGACAAAAAACCTCCGCTTCAGATGACGGCGGCAGCTGAGCCACGAACTGGCGTAAACTTGCCAAAGATTTCCCAATCCATCCATAGGCATGCATGTCGCGTAGCGGAAATCGCGTCCAGTCCAGTTCTAACGTGTCAGATTCGATCAACTCACGTTGTTGGATCAGAGCTTTTGCCGGAATATGCAGTCGGTCATGGGGTACTCGTACCATTGCTAGTGTGAGCGGACGTTTCCGGCTTTATTTCTCGGAAACCTTACTACGGCTCCCGATGTATGGTATGAGGTCCCGCGGCGTGAGATCTTGCTGTTCCATTCGAAATCTTATCGCTTCAACAGCATCTGGAACTTCTGTCGGAAAGGCCTTCGCTTCGTAATCGCTGGCGACAAGGCCCAGCAGACTTAGGCGATCTGCTTCCGGCGTGTGCAGCGCCGGATCAGTATCAACCAGTCTCTCGATCTCTTCGAGAATGGCCGCGTAATCTGCCTTGGTTTTGATTGTCTTAAGGTTGTCCATTTAATCGTCCCACCGCGAATATTCGGCGTGAGTTCCCGCGCGTTTGATTAGCAAAATCTGATTTTGATAGCTTATTTTGACCTCCATACGATACTTGTTTCCCTTCAAATTGAATATAACTCGCCGGTCAGACAGAATACTCGCGTGTGGATAGCGCACTTTTATGTCCATGGGGCTTTTCCATTCGGCATCTTCGGCTTCCGCCAGCCAGGCATTCGCGGCTGTCTTGGCGTCTGCGTGTTGCAGGATAAAGTCATAAAGCACTTCTCGACCGACGATTCGCATTTCGGAAATCCTCCATAGTTTGTCGATGGCAGCCGGTACTAATTGTTCCCATTTTGGGAACAATGGCCGAGGAGCGCCTATTAGGCAAGAGCAAAATTACGCAGTCGCAGAACCTGCTAAGGGGATATGCTGGTGCGAACTAGTTTTACAAATCCGACTGCCACCTTCAGCCTTTCAACATGCTCGTCGATTTCTTCAAATTGAACGGAGTTGTCGCCCCGATTGCAACGCAGCAACAATTGCTTGCTTCGATCCAGGCGAGTAAGACCGTTTCGAATATTTCTTACGACGCCAGGACGCTCCACGACCAGACCTTCCGAGGCACCATCTTCCGAAATGTCCGGTTTTCGAAGCTCGCATGACGCGACTGAGCTTTCTTGAGTGTACGTTCACCGATTGCCTTTTTGTTGGAACATTTTTCCACTCGGTAAGATTTCACGATTGCACGTTCGAGTGCTGCAACTTCTTTCGATCCCGCTTTAGAGATGTCTACGCGAAACCGCATCATTCCGGCGCGCCGTTACCAACAAGTCATACGCCAACGTTGCCGTTCACCTCTATCAGCAACTACGAGAGGTCCTATCAAGAATCTCAGAAGGAGTTCAAAAACGAGGCGGAATATTATTTCGCTGTTTGGAGTCGTCGAAATGACGTGTTGCAAGCGCGAAGAAAGAAAGAGGCTTGGTATTGCTATGTGCCGAGTTTTGTCATCCGTGGCTTTTTGGAACCCTATTCGGCTATGGCTACCGCTTAAGAAATTTCCTCGCCACAACAGCCGCTGCGATAATTACCATCTTCGCAGTTAATCACTCGCTGGCGCCATTGTTCTTCAGAGGACCCGTTGAGTTTTCGCCGGTCAAGACGTTATATTTTACTATCACGACGATGTGCACACTGGGAGCGGCCGGCTACGCGCCGGACACGGATTTGGGCTACATCATGGTAATTGTGAACGTAGTCGCGGGGATTAGCATTTTTTCAGCGGCAATAAATTCAATCGTCCGAAAGGTTATTCGATGAATCTGGCTATTGGATTCGGTAGTAGGACGCGTTGCGATTATGATGCGAGTTCTGATCGAGATCTCCTCTTAATTGGAGAATTTGCTAGAGGGATACGTCCGTCGACACAGCCCAACAAAAACATTGCCGAGTTTACGTCCGCGGCGGCGCTTTTTCTTGCGACACGCGGCAGTTTGTTTTTTAAGCACATCATTGACGAAGGTGAACTGCTGGCTGGTAGCCCTCGCGATTTCTTAAGATTGAAGGCGATGTGGCGGCCGGCCCGCGATTACGATTCCGAGATCGCATCAAATTTGGATCTCTTAGAATTGATTGAACTCGCGCCACGAGGTCGTCGTGGCGTAGCTGTTGTAGCTGATATGCTAGTCAGTACCATTCGCAATGGACTGATTCGCCGGTTTGCGAATGACGGCTTTTTGTATTTTCGTGGTCTGGGCTCTTGGCCAAAGCACAGCGAAGAAACTGGTTAGACGACAAAGCTCCAGAGCTGATCATTCAGGCGTGCATTTTAAAAAATGCATACCGAAAATCCAGACGAACTGCGGCCGATGTTAGCTTTGTTAACCGCCTAACCGAGGTCACCCGCCACGTCACTTGTGGCGGCTTCCGCAGCTGCGTTTCGCGTCTAGGCAGGCCATCGCTCGTCTGCCTGAACTGCAGAAGAACGGATCCTATAAACAACTGCGAGCCGCTGAATTCCTGTGCGCCGAGTCCTCTGGCGACCGGACCTTGGAGGACCTTGACGAGTTGACAAAATCGCCAAATCAGTTCGCGAAGCAAGTCTCGCCCAAGAGTCTTTCGCCTATCGCCGCTCATTACTGAGATACGAATATTTGACTCGTTGGATCGACATTATCTTCTGATCTTGGCTTTCGTCGCTAAATCTCGGACGGATTCGACAAGCTATCCAGTTGACCCGCGCATGAAATCCTATCAACACGCCGCGGAATCGAACTTTTTCCCGAGCGGCAGAGCGGGGTCGCATCTAACCCTTTGACATCCCATGCAGGACGCGCACAGCGAATCGCCCGTGAATTTTTGGCGGTTCGTTCGAACTATTGAACGAGTTCCGCATGGTTTCGAAGAACAACCTGCTACGCGGCTCTGGGGGCTGCTCGCCCGGGATGGCCCGGTCGGAGTGGTTTTGCGGCGAGGTCCTTCCAAGCAGGTGTTGATGATCAAATGGGATACCGAGAACGAAAAATTTGAAACCGACCACTGGTTCAAAGGCCGCGTCTACGAAAAACGGCCGGACCTTTCGCCGGCCGGAAAACTTCCAACTTATTTCGCGGCTAACCAAAAGCCGCAGTTGTTGTCGTGGACCGCCCTCAACGGAACCGCTGCATTTCACCGCAGTCGTTCCTTCGCCAAAAGGCGATTGCGGGAACGGCGGCGGCTGTTTTGTGAGCGATCGCAAAATCGCTCAATTACGCTCACACCTGAGCAAATTGCTGCGTTTGCGGAATGGGGGGCCCGAAGGTTACGGATCATTTACCTTTCACTAAAGTTTGGAATCTCTTATTGTCACGAAGCGAGTCCCACCGAGGATCATTTCGCATGAGAGCGCGTTAGCGGAGGAGAAAAATTGCCATAGACGCTAACGAGCCGCTCGAGCTTTGACACGGCGCGTTCGGTCAAACCCGTTTGTGCCTCAACGAAGGTGAGATTTAATTCATACGAAGGACCAGAGAATGCGCTGGGGCTGCGACCTGCTAGATGAACAGCTTCTGTGGCCTCGGCCTGCGCTTGGTCCGATCTTCGTAGACCGAGATATGCTTGTGACAAGAACAGTGCATATTCGGCGTCCTTCGGCGATTTCTGACGCAAGATTTTCAATTCATCACGAGCCTCTCGTTCGTACCTAGGGAAACCATCGAGAGCATCTTCGAGCCTGCCGTGCTGAATTCGATACTTTGTGGACTGAAAACTCCCCAGGCTACTACCGGCCATAGCTTGCTCAATCAGCTTCTTGGCTTCGGCGAATTGCCTTCTCAGCCACAGCTGCTGAAAATGACTTTCAACGGTTATGGGTTTGCTCGGGTTGAGTTCCAACCGCCGCAGCAAATCCCCCGACTTTGCGAAATCCCCTTGTGCCTGATAGATAGAAATTTCCAACGCGAGAATATCGATATATTCGGCCGCCTTCAGGAGGCGCTCGTAGGCTTCTAGGGCAACATCAAAGCGGTGCATAGCTTGATTTGTCTCGCCCCATTGTTTGAACGCACCGCTATTCCACGGGTCGCACGCCATCGCCTCTTGAAAGTAATTGAGAGAATCTTCCCATTTTCCCGCGCGTCGAGCCAGATATGCGAGGTGCATTCTAATTTCTGGCTCTCCCGGAAGACGGTCTTTGGCCTGGTGATACGCAAAGTTGGCCTTCTCATAGTTACGCAACAATCGATCTTGCACATAAGCTTCTGCCCATAGTGCCTCGCCAGTTTGTGGGCGAAACTGCATGGCCTTTTCACTGGCTGCGATCGCGTCAGCACGATTTTTATCGTCGTCGGTCTCACTCATGCTGACGCAACAGAATGCTAACTCTGCCCACGCCAAAGCAAAGAAAGGATCCTTCGTGGTGGCCTCTCGGAATGCCGCGATCGCCGCTGTCTCGTTCGATGACCTATTACCCGCGGGATGGGCAAAAGCAGACCACGCAAATATGCGCTGTACGCATCCGCATTGACAGTGCCAATATCGCCAATGGCATCCTTTTCATCTGCCGTCATTTCTGCCCTTAGGTGGTTCGCAATTTGTTTGGCAATATCGCCTTCAATCCCAAAAAGATTGTTAAAGGTGCGATCCCATGAATATCGCCGTGCGTCTTCTCCCTTGCAGGCAACCTCAACGCTGACTGAGATATCGTCGCCGGACTTTTGCACAGTGCCTTCGATGGTTACATCCGGCGGTTGCCCACTATTCACAGTTGTTGATGCAAATCGTCGCGCTACAGCCAAATCATGAAGCTTGGCCAATCTTTCGGCTATCATCTCGGTTAGGGCATCAGCCACGTAAGCATCTTCCTTTTGGCTGCTGAGGTTCTGAATCGGAAAAATAGCAACAAGCTTCCTCTTTGCATCTTCGGAAGGGGGGACCAGTCGACTTGTTGAGCATGTGCCACACTCCAGTCGCAACACCGATCAGGATAGCGACTATGCTAATCCAGAGGCCCATCTTAGATCGCCTAAGTGCGGCGCCAATTGCCTGCCAACTCAGGCTTGTCGGGCCGTTTTCTGAATGGAGGCTTGCTGAAATGCGTGGAATAACAATCCACCCGATCAAACAAAGCGCCGAGATAACGAGCGGTAGCGCGGGCGCTGTTAATATTGAAGCGGATACCGAAGAATCGTTGGCCAGCCTTTGCAGATATCCCACACAGTTTGCGCATTGCTAATATGGCCAACAAATTTCCAAATCGCAGCCAAAATCGCCCAGATTGAAGAAATTATGCCGATTCGCTTCAGGGATTCCACATACTGGATTGTGCACAAGTAGGCCGCGCACGCAAGGAGGTAAGGTGCACAAAATCAAAAAAGGGAGAATCGGGGTCTGATCTTCACTTTCCACACTTGAGAAATCCAAGCGTTGGGGTCAGATTAGGGTTGCATTGGATTGACCGACCCGCCTTCGCCGCGTAAAGCTGCGCCACGCGGCTTGGCAGGCAAGACGGCGCGGCCAGCCTTCACCAGATTTCCTCCTTCGCTGCCTCCTTCGCCAAGGCTTCGGCGTGCCAGGAAAGCTACGGCGCGACAAGACGGCTCGGCAGGCAGGCAGTGGGCGAAGGGGGGGCGCAGACCACACGACCACGGACTACCAGACTACCCCGAATGCGTTCGGGGCCGTCCGATGGCAGGCTGACTACTGACCGCGGTCGGCGCTCTCCACGGCGAGTCTTCGACCCGCGGCTACAAGGTTTCCAGAAGGGCAGGAAGGACAAGAAATGGTTAGTTGTTCACAATTTGGGCTGAGTATCGACAGATCACAGCGCCGAAACTGGTTTGGGAAAGAGAAAAACAAACCGGAGGCCGATCAACATGAAAAAAGCCATTTCAAAAAAACCGCAGGCAGCCAGGAAACCACTGATTCATCTAACCAACATTACGGATGACGTCGCGCTTGGGTTTCAACGACATCGTATCGGCTCAGCATTGCCGTGGGACCACGAGCGACACGCGGTCCGAGCTTGTTGGGCAAAATTGAGCAACGACGTCGGTCCGCGCGATTCAAGCCGGGGCATTCGGAGCGGATTCTGACTACTGACCACGGACTACGGACGAGGGACGGCTTGACAACGGACAACGGACAACGGACAACGGACGACTGACAACGGACCACGGGACCGTTGAGATGTTGAAGAGTTGAAAAGGCTGCCGTAGGACGCCCGCGAACGCTTTGATTCGTTCGCCTCCCGCTCTCTTACGTCCGGGCATCCGTTTAATCCGCGTTATCTGCGGTTCAAAATCCGTGGATGATCGGGGGTCAGATCGAAAATTGGAATTGGGGTAGTCATCAAATCTTGACCGCGACAGAGAGCTGGACGAGCGGAAGCTCATCCCTCCAGCACCACGGTCGACACCCGCGCTACCAGCAGCAATACCAAACTATGGCTCGGTGCAAGGCATGGAAGTGACGTGTTGCGCGGGACGCCTCGACATAGCGAGGCGGCTACAGGTCGAACCAAACTACGACTCGGTGATCATTACCGATGTCAGTTCGTCGCCTCCTTTGATGGCATTCACCACGTCCTGACCGGAGAGCACCTTACCGAACACGGTGTGTTTGCCGTCGAGCCAGTTGGTGGCGACGTGGGTGATGAAGAACTGGCTGCCGTTGGTGTTCGGTCCGGCGTTGGCCATCGATAAACTGCCGACCTGGTGTTTGTGCGAGTTCGACTTCACTTCGTCTTCGAATTTGTAGCCCGGACCTCCGCGGCCGGTGCCGGTCGGGTCGCCGCCCTGGACCATGAAATTGGGAATGACGCGATGAAAGACGAGCCCATCGTAGAACTTGTCGCGGGCGAGGAAGACGAAATTGTTCACGGTCTTGGGAGCCTCCTTGGCGAACAGCTCGCAAACGATTTCGCCGCGGGACGTGTTGAATGTGGCGGAATATTTCTTGTTCACATCGATCGTCATCGGCGGCGGAGCGGAATACTGTTTACGCATAAGAAAGACCGTAGCGGCGTAGCCTGGTCCTGACAACTGACCACGGACAACGGACTGCTGACTTCCGGGGTCGGCGACCCCGGCTACAACGGAACGGGAAGCTCCAAGTTCCAACCCCCAAGCACCAGGGAAGCTCGAAGCTCCAATCAACGAAGCCTCAAACGGGGCGAAGCGCGGAGGGCGAAGAGCGAAGAGCAAACGGGGAAAAGCAAAGCGACAGGAACCGATCTGTTCTTTACAGAAGGCAACTCCGAAAGTCTTCGCGAGCAGGCGAAGGGAACGAAGCATGAGAGGCGAAGGACCGGAGATCAGACCGGGAGGTGAGCGACTGCGGTTTTATGGCGGCAGCAGCAAACGCCCAACGCTCAATGGCCAGGGAGGAGGTCTGGGAAGCATTGAATGTTTACGGCCGGAGGCCGTCTCAAACACGAAATAGAATCAAATCGGACAAACAGGGGGAAATTGCTATGATGGAACCAACGGTAACTGAGAACGGCGCGCTTTATCTGGCGCAGCACAAGATTCCAACTGGACGTAACGGGCGCTGGCTGACTTTTGGGAAATCGACCCGCAGCCGGAAAGTTCTTCGGTTGCGACCTTCGCGGATCCGCTTTCTCCGGCCGCGATTGTCGCATTCTCCAGGGCGCTGATTGTCTTTTGGCCAGGCAGGCCAGGGCGAGCGGAAAGCGCCCTCCTTGCAACCATCCGGAAGAAAAAGGCGAGGATGCTCTAACCGCGGATGACGCTGATTTGCGCCGATGGATTGAAGAATTTTACAGAAGGGAACGAAGCTCGTCCGCGGGATTCTAATAACCCGAAGAAAGGACGAATGGATGTTAACCGCGGATTGCGCGGATTTCCGCGGATCGAATCCAGATTGTCTATCAGGATATCCGCTGCCTGCCCGCCGTGTCGGGTAATCCGCGGTTGGAAAAAGGGCAACACCCAGACGATAAAGGTTGAACTGCGATGACAGGGAATCGACCGTTAGGCGGTCGCGCCGTTCGCGGCCTTTAACTCCAATGAGCTTTCTTTACCGGTTGCAGCAGAGTCGCTGGCGTTGGTTCTTCGAAGGACTTCCTTCCATTCCGCGGGCGATGACGCTGTACCGGGTGCGGCGATACACCGTAACGAGCCCGGCGCGGTGCAAGCATCTCTGGGATATTTGCAACCAGATATTGAATGAGAATGTGGAAGGCAGTTTCGTGGAATGTGGAGTGTGGAAGGGCGGATCGGCGGCCATCATGGGGCTGGTCTTGAAGCGGGCCGGGGCAAATCGGACGTTGCATCTGTTCGATTCGTTTGAGGGTCTGCCCGAACCGACTTCGGATGACGGAGCCCGGGCCGCGGAAATCAGCGGGGGACGTTCATCCGGCGCTTTAAAAAGTGTTGGCCAGTGTCGTTCGGAGCTCCCCGAGGTTAAGGAGTTTCTCTTTTCACATTTCGATCTGGATCCGCAGACCACCGCGTTTCATGCGGGATGGTTCCAGGAAACGGTCCCCGATTTGGCGGGAAAGATGGGGCCAATCGCAATTTTGCGTCTGGATGGCGATTGGTACGAATCGACCCGGGTTTGTCTAAACTATCTTTATCCACTCATCTCGCCCGGAGGGATCATTATTCTGGACGATTACAATGCCTGGGAAGGATGCGCCAAGGCGGCGAATGAATTCAGATCGCAACTCTCCATTACCGCCCCTATCGAGAAGATCGACAACGAGGCCATTTTTTGGCGCGTGGACGGGAAATGCGGAAGTGATCCGCTCTCGGTCCGAGCCGGAGGGACGATTACTTAAGGCGCGGCTGTTGTTTGCGGCGAAGTCGATTTGGTTCGGCTGCGAGCCACATCGAACACGAGCAGACTCGCGGCGAGCGCGGCGACGATCACAATGAACATCGTGAATTTCCGGCGACTCCACGTCGGCAGGACGGCGTCGGCCGGGACGTTCTCGGTGCGTTTCATTCCTTGCGGGGTGGCTTCGAACGCCCAGGAAATGTAGAGCGCCAGGAAAAAGCCAAGCCCCAGGATCACGATGAGCACCGTTACGGCTCCGGCCCGTTCTTCATGATCGAAAAGCGCAACCGACGCTGATTCGATCAGGAGCCACGCGATGACCGCGTAAGCGAGCGCGACCTTGTAAACATTACGCCGCTTCAGCTCGCTAAAAAAGGTCTGCGCAGTCATCTGGGACGATTTCGATTTTCAAATGGGCTAGTCCGGCTCGGACCGATTTTGCTAATCCCGCTCGCTATTTGCGATGCCCTTCCAACACCTTTTTGAGATCCTTTATCGGGAGAGTACTTTGTTGAGGTCCTTTAGCTTCTTCGCCTGGTCGATCAGTGGCTCCAATGTTTGTTTGCGCTTCGGATCCAAACTGATCGCGTTTTGCCAGTCGTTGATCGCGCTATCAAAATCGTCTTTCCGGGCGAATGCGTCGCCCCGCCCGTCGAAGGCGGCGGCGTTGGTGGAATTTAAATTGATCGCTTCAGTGTAGGCTTGAATAGCGCCGTCGTAATCGCGAGCAAGGAGGCGTTCATGTCCGATTAAAACTTTCTCTACATCCGCCGGCTTTGCGCTCGCGCTCGCGGACGATGATGCGACGGGCGACGGACGTACAATCGGCGTGGTCGCGCGCGACATCAGGAGAGTTTCCCTGTCACTAAATCCCCGCTCTTGCTTTTCGCTCAGATCGATCTTGAGGCGGCCGTCGCTTTGGAGTTCGAAAAACCCACGTAGTGTTGCGCCCTTGAATTCGCCTTCCTCGAAATCGAAAAACTCAACGACATTGGGCATCACGGTAGTATCGACGCGATATTTGGCCGTGACCGCCATCGTCGAAGTCGGCTGTTCCACTACCCACAACAGAGTGTTGTCCGCTTTGAAACTGAATGACACTTTCGAATCGCCCGGAGCCGCTCCAGTCCAATCGCCAACTACAGGATTTGAGCCCGTTGGTTTGGTTGGCATCGGTTTCTCGCTTATTTGCGATTGCTTGCCGAGAGTGATGCGAACCAACTGATTCGCAGCCGGGCTGCCGGTGGCATTGTCGATCTTCGCTTTTACAGATCTGGTAGTCGCTTCGGTAATGTGGGCGTTGCCGACGGAGACTTCGGCCTTTCCGAGCTTGAAGTAGATTTCGACTTTGTCGCCGACGCTGGGCAATACGTCGCCATCCATTGCAATTGTGGCGACGTCGCCGGCGATCTCAGTGACTTTGCCGGTGATTTGAATTGCGCCGAGCGAGACGGGGAACGCAATGGCAAGGGCGAGCAAGGGGATGATTTTTCGTAAGTTCATTGTGAAGCGCCTGGTATTCTCTTGCCTATCAGGTCAAAAAACGCGTGGCAAAGCAAGGTTCTTGGAGGAAGACGACGGTTCTGCAAATGTCCATCTCTTAAATTTTCTTTAGCGGTCAAAATCGAACGCGGCGATGGGCAAGGAACTCCAGGTGGCCCAGGTTCCAGCGCCATTGCGATTATCGGTGACGATTTCCACGCGAGCGATGCCTGCGCCCTCGACGGCGAACTGTTTCGCGGCGGCGGGCAGGCCATGCTTTTCTCCGGTGTTGTCGATTTTTTTTCCTCCGCCATCAAATGCTGTCATCGTCCAAGTCGGGAGCGACGTGCCGCCGGCCGCGCCCGTTCGGATAAGTTCGAATCGCTTGACCGGACTTTGGAAAGTAATCGTGAATGATGTAACTCGCTCGCCCGCGAGAAGGAGGACGTTCCGATGGGATGGAGGCATCACCATGTTCGGATCGGCGGAATAAATGCCGGGTTCGCCTTTCGTTGCTTGTCAACCGGACGCCGCGATCGGCAAACGCGTCGTTCGAAATCGGTCCCGGCGTCAAATCATCAAAGCTAATCGTGACCTTCGTCGATTGACCTGAAGACTGGCCGCTGGAGGCCTTCTCGGCTTTCGATCGTTTCAATGGATTTGGCGAATCGATCCGGACAAGTTGATTCTTGTTTACCGTGCCGGTGGCGTTGTCGATCTTGACCATGATGTTATCGCCGGTGATCTCGTAAACGTGGCCGCTGGCGACAGCGATTTCGACCTCCTTCCCTGGCATCTTGAAAAAGATTTCTGCCTTGTCACCGGGGACTGGGAACAAATCGGAGTCAGTCGTGACGGTGGCGTATTCTTCAGTCGCGTTGGTTACCGTCCCCCGGATCTCAACGGCGTGAGCCACCGCCACAACCACCCAGAATGAGGTCGCCGCAATCAAGTATCGCTTCATCGTTTTCATCGCCGGTGGAATTGTCGCGACCGGCGTGCAGACTGTCGAGCCTTTTGGAATTACAAGGCAATACGAAGGCTTGCTCATCAGTCCTGGGATTAAGTAGACTGACGCACTGATGAGACGCTTGATATTTATCTTTTCGCTCGCGGGACTTACGCTCGGCTTGGTCGATTCCAAAGCACAAACGGCCGCCAGCGCTGAAGGCGTCACGATCAAGGCGCAAAAGCTGGCTTATGGTGCCGATGAGCCGATCGCGGTCGAGTATTCCAACCCGAAGGTGCACGTGCGGGATTGGATTACGATCGCGCGAGCAGAGGAGGGAAGCGTGAGCGCAATCAACCTGGACATTGGCGAGCGAAACCCGTGGTCGAAGGCGCCGGGGACGCAAGCGAGTGGAACGATCCAGTTCGGCGGGCTGGCGAAAGGAAAATACGAAGCGCGTTACATCAGCTGGGATGGGGGGAACAATCGGATCGTCGTGCGATTTCCCTTTGTCGTGGGTGATGTTCCGCCACCGCCCGGCGATGAGCCTACTGTGCCGTCGAAACCAGCGGCGCCCGACCCAGGGAGCCAGAGATCGTTGACTATTCAAGTGCCGGCAAACCAGGCCTGGACTCCAACCGGCGTCATGCTTGATGGCGGGACATCCGTGCGGATCGAAGCTTCGGCAATGATCGAAGCGTCAGGTCAAAGCGATGCGCGTGTTTTTTATCATCAGGTCCCGCCGGAAGGTCGCGACGAATTTTTGTCGAATATGCCGCAGCCGCTCCTGAAATCACTTTGCCTTATGGCCAAGGTCGGCAACGGCGGTCCTGCCCTTCCGGTCGGCAAATACATTCATACTTTCAGCGGCGGCGCGCCCTACGGGAACGGCGAATTATACCTCGGCATCAACGACGATACCCTGGCCGACAACTCGGGCGCATGGAATGTGCGCATCACGGTCTTGGGTGCCGCGATGCCTTCCGCGAGAGCGTCCCCGGCCGATTTGGAAGTCTTCGCCAAGTCCGCTCCGGTGTCGGACGTGCCATCGGAAGAAGCGTTGTCGCGCGTTGTGCCTAACGATTCCTTTGCCGGGAAATGGGACACGACCTGGGGCGAGATGACCCTGACCCAGACCGGCGATCGGGTCACCGGCACCTACACGCATCCCTGGCACAACGGCACCATCGACGGCACGGTCAAGGATCGCGTCCTGCGCTTCAATTGGACGCAAAACAACCGCAGCCCCGGCACAGGGCGCTTCACCCTTTCGGCCGACGGCCAGACCTTCAGCGGCGAGTATAACAATAAGAGCGATCCCGACGCTCCGGCAGATGGGCAATGGACCGGGAAACGAAAATAACTCAGCGCCCGGCGCTGGTCAGCCTGGCAATCACTTCGTCGGTCAAATCGGGCAGTTCGTGGGTCGAGATAACAAGCGACACACCATAGGAGCTGTTGCCGCTGCTGTTGAAAATAAGATTGTAACCTGCGCTCCCGCCGAGCTGCCGCACAGCGGCGGTGCCCTTTGCAACGATTCCTTCCCGTCTCTTAACCGCGACATCTTGCAGTTCCTTCTCTTTTGCCTGGCGGGCTTCGTTAGTCGCGCCGGCCAGTTCCGCTGCGGCTTTCTCTTTCATGGCATTGATCTCGGCCTCGGCGGCGCCAGTTTCTGGCATGGCTTTGAAGATGCGATCCATGTCCACATAAGCGAGACGGAGATCGCTCGAGGAAGCGAGTGGCGTAGTGGTAGCGCTACTCTTCGTGCCTGGTGCATTCATTGCCGTCACAATCTCATCCGATAAATCCGGAACCTGGCGGCTGAAAATGACGAGCGGCACTCCATTGAGTAACATTCCGCTGGAATCCAGGACGACCACGGAACTTTCTCCGACCAACTTCGCGCCGACTGCCTTGGTGATTTCCGCCGCGATCGCGTCGCGCTTCTTCAGCGCCAGCGCTTGCAGGTCTTTCTCTTTGGTTACGCGAAAATCATTGATCTTGCGCTCTAACGCCTTCACTTTCGTGATCTGTTTATCCTTCGCTGCTCCGGATAATGATTCCGCGCGAGCCAGTTCTTTGTTGTAGGAGGCGACGAGCTGGTCGTAACTCTTCTTTGCGGTATTCTTTGCCGCGTTGATCTCGACCTCGGCCGCTTTCGTCTTAGTGGAGCGCTTGAAAACGTCGGCCATATTTACGAGCGCGAATTTGAGATTCTTCATGGGCTTGACCGGCGACGGCTGCTGGCCCTTCAAAGCTGACGCGACGGGATCGCTCATGTTCGCAGCGCTCGGGGTGTACACGAAAACCGGAACGCTGTTCAAACTCATCCCGCTGATGTCCACCACGACGTTCGCCGTCGTGCCGGCGAGTTGCTTGACCGCGGAGGTAATCTCGCCCACGATTTCGTTCCTCATTTTCGAGGCCTGATCCTGAAGCTCCTTCTCTCGCGCCACGCGCCATTCCTTGAGTTCCGTCTCCGGCTCCTTCCTGGCGACACGTTCGTCGAATTCCTGTTTCGCGGCGTTTTTCGCTTCGTTAATCCTGGCTTCGCTCTCTTTTGTTTTCGGATAGTCTTTGAAGATCTTGTTCAAATCCACGAAGACGAAGCTCGGGTCGCGACCAGAAGGCTGAACATCCGTCCCGGTTTTTCTGGCCTCGCCTGGAGAAGGCGATGGCTCGGACGGTGTCACAAACGCAGGCCTTTTCTGCGGCTGCTCCGATGTGATCCGAACAAGTTGATCCTTGTTCACTGTGCCGGTGGCATTGTCGATCTTGACCATGATATCATCGCCAGTGATTTCGGAAACGTGTCCAGTGGCGACAGCGATTTCGACCTGCTTCCCTGGCATCTTGAAAAAGATTTTCGGCTTTGTCGCCGGGCTTCGGCAGCAGGTCGGCATCAGTCGTGACGGTGGCATTTTCTCCGCCGGCGCTGCGCACTTTCCCGTTGATGTCGATCGCATCTGCGGCTGTCCAAAGGCCAAAATATAGTGCGCCGGCGATCAGAAATTGTTTCATCGGTAGTTAACCAACCATAAACTTCAATTTCCTACACGAGGAATAGACGGTATAGAATTGCGCGTAACTTTGCCTCCCGGTTCCGTCATTTCCATCACCATATCTAGTTTGTCGCCGTTATGGGTGAAGATGTACTTCGCGCTCATGGTGGAATCCTCCTTCTTTCCTATCTTTTCCGCTTGTCCGAGGATTCCCACCACGTCGCGGAGATCCAGCTCCCAACTAAACACAAGCGAGCCTCCTTGTTCCTTGCCTGGAACCGGTTTGTTATCAGTGAGGCTTCCGACTAGAATGTAGCCCGACCCTGCTCGGCTAATCTTGAGTCCGTTGGGACCATTTTCCCCCCAGGTGCCGACCCAATCGCCTGACCCGCTGCCAGTGTTATCTTCTGCAGGTATCGGCGAAGCGTTATCTGCAACAGGTGGCGGTGAAGCGTTATCTTCAGCAGGTGAAGGCGAAGCATCATCTGCAACAGGCGGCGGTGAAGCGGTATCGTCAGCAGGTGACGGTGACGTGCTATCTGCAACAGCTGGCGGTGAAGCGGTATCTTCAGCGGGTGAAGGTGAACCCTCGTCAGACGCAGCCTCGCCAAAGATTTTCACGGTTACGACAACAATCCTACTCGTGTCGATGTCTGTGTTTGGCTCGGGAAACTGCGAATAAATAGTGAGGGGTATTTCTGTGTTCTTTGGTTTCTTGCCGACCTCAACGCCACCCATGCGCATATTCGAGGGTAAACGCGCCACCGCCTGGTCTATTGTGAGTTTTCCCAGGTCAGGCATTTTGCCTTTCACGGCGGTAGCAGGTGTCGCGGTAGGCGAAGCTGAGGCGACGGTCGTCGTATCGGCCAGCGACTGATAGATAAAGATTTTCAACGGCTTCCCACGCTCGGATTTCGTGCCTGCCAATGGATCCTGATGATCGAAGAGTTTTGTCGATCCTTTGGACGGAGTTTTGTTTGTTGCAATAATCATCCCGACCATGTCTGGACCAGCCGCCGCTAGCATCGCGTCGGGATCGTTGAAGCCTGATACGTCCGGCACAGTTATGAGATCGCCTTGAGCAGAAGGCGAAGGCGACTGTGCCGCCTCCGCGACTGACTGATAGATGAAAATCTGTATTGGTTGTGTTTTGGGATTTGCTTTGGTGCCGGCTAGAGGAAGCTGATTGGAAAAGAGCTTTTTCGTTCCCGCGGGCGGCGTTTTATTTGTGGCCACGATCGTTCCGGTAAATGGCGCCGCGGCCGCTAGCAGGGCAGCCGGATCATCGCCCGCGCGCGAAATATCGGGCACAGTCACTTCATCTTTGGCCTCATTCGCTTTTGCCACGCACACGCTCACCGAATTGGCGGCCGCGCCTAACTCAAGAGTCGCACCGGTAACGATGGCGCCGATGTCCTCGACCGTGTCGTCCATCGACTCGATGTCGCACAGGCCTTTTGCATTCTTGTAACGGGACAGGAGCGCCTCGGCCGCTTCTTTCTTGTCCTTGAGTTCGGCGGCTGCCTCCTGAATCTCATGGAGCGTGCCGAGGCCGGTCGAGGAACTGAACACATCGGTGCGGACTTTTGAAAGCAGTTGCTGCATCGCATCGACGCGTTTCAGGAGATCCTCCGGCACTGGTTCAACGGGTTTATCCAAACCGTAGGTTTGTTTCAGGTTCGCCAACTCGCCCCAAAGCGTTGCGTAACTCTTTTGCAGTGTGTTGTTGACGGTCTGCACCGTGGCGGCGGCTTTGACGGCCCTCGCCACGACCTCCGCCGCCTTGCTTGCATCTGCGACAAGCGCGGAAACTTTCGTCTCCAAATCCGGGATCTTCTTCTTGAACTCCGTCTGTGCCTTGGCGAATTCCTTCAGAGAATTCGCATCCTTGACCGCCTTCTTTTCCAAGACGCCGATCGCGGCCGTTAGCCTGACTGCCTCTTCGTATAGCTTCCCAATTGCTTCCGCTTCCCAAGCCTTCGAACAAGTGGCAGCCATTGCTTTCGCTTGATCGAGAACCTTGCGCAGTTCCTGTTCCTTGCTGTTTGCATCCTTCGAATAGCCTTCGATCGCCGCCTTCAGCCGGTCCACCTCCCTGCACCGGATGTTGGCTACGCTTGGACCATAGACAGCCGGAAGCTTAGCCTGCTCGATTTCATCGCTAATCGCAGCAGCTTTCTGGGCAATTTGCGTTACTTCGGCCTTGAGTTTTGTGAGACCCACAAGGTCTTGACTCAGTGTCGCCTTTTCGTTGTTCCATGCGAAGACCCGGGGTTCGAGATCGTCGATGGCCTTGCGCAACTCGCTCCAGTCCCGCTCCATCTCGATAAGGAAGGGCGTCGTTTTGGTTGATGGTTGAAGCATATCCGCGGGAATCGAACGATTCTGAATGCTTTGGTAGCCCCCGGCTGTGACGCTAACGACGAGACCTTTGCGCAAGGTTGCGACGTCTTGTTCTTCAAGCTTGCTACTCTGAAAGAGAAAATTTCCAGTGCTGTCTGTCCTGGTGTTTGAACCCAGGTCTTTTAACGGCAGATAAGTTCCGTCGGCCGCAGAGAAGTCCAGCTTCGCATTCGGTATTCCGTTGCCTTTGGAATCCTTGACGTCAATGCTCAGCCGAATTGCGCTCTGGTTTGTCAGTTCGGGCTCGAGCACGATCCGCGTTTTCCACTCATCCGCGATCAGCGATTTTGCGACGTTGGGAAGGAGTCCTTGCAACTGCTTCTTGTAATAATTCTTGAAGGTGAGCTTCTTCACCTGCGTCGTGTAACCATCCGCCCGAACCGTCAGGTCGGTTTTTTCCTGAAACGCACCGTGAAGCGGAACCACGCCATCGCTGCCGGTTGTGCCGACGATCGCGCCCGACCTCACTTCCGCCCCCGCCACAGGCACGGTCGCTGCCTTATCGTCGCTAGATTCTTTCCCAAGAACGGTGACTTCGAGTGTGTCCTCGCCCTGTTCCTCCTTGTCCTTGCCCTCGGCCTTGAAAATGAAATTTCTTTGTTTGTTCTTGTCGTCGGCCACAAGGCGAATCTCATCGGAGAACGGCAGGAGCGTGCTGTGCGTGATTCGCACGGCGAACGTTCCCGTTTGTGTGACGTTGAAGGTCACATCGCCCTGCCCGTTTGTTTCCTCCGAATAATAAGCGCCTCCCCCGCCATCCAGGACGACATTTGCTTCAACCACTCCTCGGCCGTTCTTCTTGTTCAAGACCTTTACGTTGACCGTGACTCCTTCCTCCCCGGGATTGAGTTTTTCGAGAGTGATTGTTCCACTCGAAACAGTCGTGCCAACCTGATGTTCGTTTAGCGTTATGAACGTCTCTTTGTCCCGGTAGCCAGTTCTGGAAACATGGACGCCGAAGTTCACCTCGCCGGACGTTGTCCACCAAAACGGAATCGTTGCGCGCCCATCCGCGCCCGTTACCCCAACAAACCTTCCCGTTGCGGCACCAAGACCGGGATCAGTAATGAGCACGCGAGCTCCTTCCACGGCATTGTGCTTATCGTCTTCAACGCCGACCGTGACGTTGATCGTCGCTTTCTGTTTTGCCTGGCCATGCTCGAAGTTTCTAACGATAACCCTTCGGGCAATGTATTGCGGATAGCGATAGCCTTGCGACGTTTTGCCGCCGACAATCTGGAACCTGACCTTTCCGGATAAGTCATCTTTTCGAATCTCGACATCGAAGGTTGGCGAATACAACCAGCCTTCACCGAAGCTCCGGCTGTCGCCTTTGATCTGGATGTCCGTGCTCGCGACCCCGTCCGACCCCGTTTCCATTCGATTGTCGTAAAGGACCGAATCCGGTCCCCATACATCGCGCGAAAGGGAAACACTCGCGCCACTTACTGGTCCCCCATTTTCATCGACAACGGTCACGGTGAATCGCGTTGTCGAGGTTGCAGTCAAAGGCGCCGGCGGCGGACTCAAGGCGATCGTGCGAATAACTTCCATCGACGTTCCACTCTTAAATCCTTTGCCCCGCACGTTGACCGTGTCCGTGCCGGTATAAGAATCCTTCTGCGCCGTGATCTTTATGGTCGCATCCGAGCTAAACCAACCCGATTTACCAACCGAAACGTCGGCCGTCGCGCTGCCATCCACGGCTGTTTCCGTCGTCACCACCGGGCCAGCACTAGGAGCCAGCGTTACTTTCGCCCCTGGGACCGGCTTGTTATCGCTCAGCACATTCACCGTCAGTTTTACGGTCCGGTCTTGCGCCTGGGCCAGTTTGGTCCCGCCGATGAAGAGCGCCAGCGCGATGAGAACTGCTGGTCTTAAGCCCGGGGTCATAATTCTTTCAGGACAACGGGACAAAAAAGGCGGACAGCCACATTTTTCGAGCGTTCATCTCATCAATTCATTTTTGTTAAGTGTAGTGACGAGACCATGTGCTCATTTAGTCGAGTAAAGATTCGTGAAATTATGCGATGTGAAGAGTACCGGCTCGCTTCGGTATGCCGGTTACGGGGCGTAGGACCTGCCCTTGTTTAGAATTTCCGCGGTCGCCGTGTCAAGGCGATTTGTTAAACAAGTCGCGCCAGGTCGGCGAAAAGAGGGAGATCGGAAAATCAGAAGGAAGACTGCGTTTGATCCCGGCCAGCTCTGCTCCATCGGGAACATCGCTCCGGCTAAGATCGACGATTACTCGCCAGGCGCCGCCGGATTTGCCCAGGCAGAAATTCAGACCGATATCGGCCATGTAATCGGGAGCGACGTAGCCGCCGTCCTTGAAAAGAGCTACCGCTTCGAAGTTGCAGTAACCATTCTGGACCCGGAGATGATCGATCTTGAAGACAATCGGGCCCGGAAGCTTGCGAGTCACGTACTTGGCAAAGAGATGCGCTCTGGCCGCGTCGCAGATCGCCTGCCGCTCAGCCGACCCAGGCTGCGGCGTGTAAGCCTCTTGCGCAGCGCACACGATCGGCGTCATCAGACCCAACATCGCAATGAGATTTCTCGCACGCATCGGTTGCGTCCTAATAACAGGCGTCGTGCCCACCCGTCAATGCCGCGCTCACGCTGCGAAACACTTTTTGGTTCATGTCGATCTTGTCCGGGAAGCGGTCGCCGCGCGATTAGCAATTAACGCATAACCGATTAAGGCTTTGTAAACGGCGTGTCCGAGAAATAAAGAGCCAGGTAATATCCCTGTTTCATTTTGCCCGCGATTTCTTCGGGCGGCAGGTTGCGGCTTAGATCGCGATCTATGTCTGGATCCCAGTTTAAGAACACAAAAATGGGTTTTTGCGCGTTTGGCTTTCCGGGCAAAACGATCTCCGGATAGGCATCATGCACGCGGGCTGAAGGGTTCGACACCGACTTGAATTTCGTGCGCATCGTCGTGCTGTTGCCGATTTTGAAAGTGACCGACTTCATGCCCGGCTCGGAGTTTCGCAGGATATAATAAAACGGAGTCTCCGAACTTGCGGTTGCTGTGGGAATTGGTGAATGAACGGCGTGGCCGGAATCCACCCGCACAAAATCGGCTTGCGCATAAACTGGCCCCTCGAAGGTGAAGACGAGTTTTCGCGTGTTAAAGTCGAGCTCCTGGGCCAACTCTTGCGCCGTAATTTGATCCTCGCGGAATGAAGCGCTCAATGCCGATATGCTGGTCAGAGCAGCCAGGAGTAACGAACAGGTAAACGTACGCATCTTGCTACCGTTCACGGGTTGAGGCCGCAGTAAAGTCTTAAATCAGCAACTAGATTCCGGCCAGCTCCGTCGGGAACATCACTCGGGCTAAGATCGACAATTCATTCTGGATCCGGAGATGATCGATCTTGAACACAATCGGCCCGGGCACGCGACGACTGATATATTTTGCAAACAAATGCGCTCTGGCGGCGAGCTTTACGCGGTCCCCGCCTCCGCCGAAATCGCTTTCAGCGGCGGTCTTACCTTTCGCCGGACAAGACGCCCGTCCAAGCTATAATTTGACCGGGGTCGCCCGGGAGGGGTCAGGGTCCCCCGGGAGGGGTCAGGGTCCCCCGGGAGGGGTCAGGGTCCCCCGGGAGGGGTCAGGGTCCCCCGGGAGGGGTCAGGGTCCCCGGGAGGGGTCAGAGCTTACTATCGACACTGGATTCCAGTCGACGGAGATCGGATATTCGAGATCAGATGTCGGACGACGGCGACAGAGCGGAAAGCAAACGCCAAGCGCTTAACCATTAAGAGGGAAGTAAGTTTTAGGCTTTAAATCTTTCGTCTTCGGTGCCTTAATCCGGGACCGATGAAGCGAGCATTTGGTGCGGCGATTGCGATTTTAATTCTCCTTGCGCCCTTGCTCTCGACTTTCGGTTCGCCGGCGAATCGGGCAGCGTCGTTCGCGCCTGGCAAAGAAGTGCCGAACGATCCGGCGTCAGGCCCGGATATCATCGTGGGCGACGTTTCCGGTCTAGCGCAATTTGGCAGCAGCGGGACGCAGGTCGGGCTCGCGCTTGGCATCACCGCATGCAACGGCGGAAATGCGGAATTGGATTTCTTCCACTTGCCGAATCCCGATCATCCCGTGGTCGCCCAAAATCTGTATCGGATGAGCGGAGGCGCGAACAACGACGAGCGGTTCGAGCAAGTGGGCCAATCCTGGCTGAAGCACATGTTCTTTGCCCTGGAGCAAAACATCTGTGGTTTTGGCTGTTCCCCTCACGGGGACGGAACCCGCCTTGGGGTAGGATGCTCGGATAGCGAGACCGCGAGTTCGGATGGGGATCAAAACAATTTGGGGTCGCGGGCGTGGGTAAATCCGTTTACCGGAGTTTTTCCCGGTTCGAATCCGAACCCGGACAATCACACCGGCCATACGCATACCGGTGTGACTCACAGGATTTTAGTGGAAGGGAGCGACCTCGACCCCGCGCTCAACTTCGGCGCAACTTATTACGCCGAGGTTCAATGTGTCACGCCGCATGAATACGCCTGGTGCCAGACGCACCCCGGGCAATGCAACATGTATAACAATGTTTCCTATCGCCGTTACAACGTCACCGGGACAACGACTTTCGTTTTCTCGGCTGTCGGATCGACAGTGCGAATGGCCCCTGCTCTCACCGCTTGGACCGGAGCGACGATCAACACCATCGAGCCGGCTCCGGGAAACGACGGCCGCGCCTTCATTGGCTACAAGGTCACGAACCCGTCTGCCGGGATCTGGCATTACGAGTACGCGATTTACAATGAGAATCTCGATCGCGCGATCGAGTCGTTCAGTGTGCCCATCGGCTGCGGCGTCACGGTGAGTAATCCTGGTTTCCACGCTCCGCTCAATCATCCCGGAATCGCCAATGATGGAACCTTGGGAGACGGCGGATTCAGCAACGCGCCCTGGACCTCGAATCAAACCGCCGATGCGTTGAGTTGGAACACGGAGACGTTTGCCCAAAACCAAAACGCGAATGCGATCCGGTTTGGCACTCTGTATAATTTCCGGTTCGATTCGAATCGTCCGCCGCACACTGCCGAATGCGACGATCGGCTTTTTCAAAACGGGCAGCGCCCATGACGGTCGCCATCGAGGCGCCGACTCCGGATACGTGCGTCCCGCTGCAACTGTTGTCGGCGGTTTCGCGAAAGACGCATGGAGCAGCGGGCAATTTCGATGTCGATCTTCCGGTCACGGGCGATGCCGGCGTGGAATGCCGGAACGGAGGCGGCGATTACACAATCGTGGTCGGATTTAATAATACGATGGTGAGCGGGAATGCGAGCGTGACGAGCGGCACCGGGAGCGTTGCGGGAGTTCCCATCTTCAACGGCAACACGATGACGGTGGAGTTAACCGGCGTCGCGGATCAACAGCAGATCATTGTGACGCTGAACAACGTGACTGACAGTTCGATGCAGGTTTTGCCGGACACTCCGGTGAGCATGAACATGCTGATTGGTGACACGAATGGAAACAAAACGGTAAACGCCTCCGACGTTGCTCAGACCAAAGGACGATCGGGATCACCGGTCACCGCCGCCAATTTCCGTTCCGATGTCAACGTAAACGGCACCATCACCGCGTCGGATCTCGCTCAGGTAAAAGCGAGCGTGGGACACGCCGTGCCGTAGTTTTGCGTTTGTTGTCACCGCTACGACAAAGGCAAAAAAAAGCGGACGGGATCTCATCCCGTCCGCTTTTCGATTTTTCGACTCAGCTTAAGATCCTACCGCGGACAACAAGGGCCAATTTTAACCGTTCCGCTCAAGCTACCGGTGTAGTTTGAGCCGCCGCCGCCAGTAGCACCACCAGTCACGAAGGCTTTGAAGTTTTCAGGCGTGCCGGCGTGGTCGGAGTTCTTGTAGGCGCTTGCCTTGTTATCATCTACTGGTTTCACTCCGAGTGCGTTGTAATCGGCGCTAAAGCCGGTATAGACCGCCGCACCCCATTGCCATTGCAAACTTGCAGTGGGCGTATCGGAAGCGATCGTGCCAGTCCAAGTGACATTCTTAGCACCTCCCGGGATGTTTGCCGTGACCGGGAGACTTGCAGCCGAAAAGAATGTGTTCCCGGCCAGGCCGCTGGAAGGCACCCGCGTCACCCACATGCCACCAGTGAATGTCGTAGTAGCAGTCGTGGCTGCCGGATCGAAGGTCACCTCCGCATCGGGCACGGCTACGGTAGCAAAGCTTGTGCTGCTAATCGTCTGGTTGGTAAAACGAAACGTCACAGGCTGAGAACCAAGACCACTCGGTTTAAGCACACTGTTGAACCAAATAGTTGAGCCGCTATTGATTTGCGTGCCGTTGAAGTTGGACGCGATCGTGCTGGTCGACTGACAAGGACGCCCAAAGGCGAGAAATTCCGGGCCGCCATTTCCCGTGGGCCGACCAATCCCGGCGGCGAAAACGCTTCCTACGCCCGCAGGCGTGAACATCAAAATATCGCCGGTGTTTCCAGCACCCGGGGGCGAAACCTCGGCCACAAAAAGATTGCCAGCGCTGTCAAATGCCAATCCTCGGGGACTGTTGGTTAGGCCAGTTGCGAAAATAGTCTTCGTCCCATTCGGAGCAAATTTGAAAATTTCGTCGCCGCTGTTGCCGTTAGGAGCGGACGCAAAAAGATTGCCGGACGAGTCGAAAGCAAGCCCAGCGGGCCCTTGAAGAGGGTCGAAAGCAGCGGGGCCAACGAAGACACTCCGCATGCCCGCCCGAGTAAACTTGAAGATGGTTTGGTCAATAGCATCTCCGACAAAAAGATTACCCTTGCTGTCAAAGGCTAGGTCAAGACTTTGGCCGGGAACGGAACCGAACGTGCTTACTTCGCCGGCAGGCGAGACTTTGTAAACGGTGCTGGCAAGGTCTGGATCATTTTGATCAATAGCCACGACAAACAAGTTGCCCGAACTGTCGAACACAAGGTTCTCAAGGAAGAAGTTTACCCCAAACCCGGTAGCAAACGTGCTGACTACGCCGCCCGGGGTAACCTTGAAGATTGTTCCCACCGCATTTCCATCGTTATCAAAATCGTTGCTTGCTACGTAAAGGTTGTTGGCGCAGTCAAAGGCCAACCCACGAGGCTGGCTAACATTCGCAAGGAAAGTGCTCTGAATTCCAGTCGGAGTGTATTCGTAAATGGCCCCCAGAAACGGTGGGGTCGGCTCGTGATTAATGGAGGCGAACAGGTCGGCGTTTTGGGCGTGAGCTTTACCAACCGTAAAGATCAACAGACATGAGGTAACTAGGAGTGCGAATTTTAGTCGGGGTTTCATAGAAACAAAACCTTCAAAGCCGGCGTAACAATGTCAAGAGCAATTCCTGCGGGCGCACCTGGTCGGGATTGGAAAGGATGAGAACGCGAGAATGCTTGGGAAAGCTAACAGGGTCTGACAAATCGAAATCCAATCCGCAATTCGTTGTAGCCGCGAAATGAGGCAAAAAAAGACGGCAATCAGCCAGTGCAACGAGACCGAACACAGGCTTAACATCGCCCGCGGAGCGGACGATCCACCCTTGCAGAGCGAGGCGGCTACAATGGAATCAGAGCAGAGCGCCGAGCTGGCGAAGGGCCGCTTTGGTCTGTTGGTCGTCCGGTTTGAGACGCAACGATTCCTTTAATTCTTCCACTGCTTCGTCGTGCCGGCCCGACATCAGCAACACGCGCGCGAGATTGAAGTGAGCCTCGGCCAAGCTGGAATCGATTTGCAGTGCTCTGCGA
This sequence comes from uncultured Verrucomicrobiae bacterium, assembly GCA_963815455.1. Classification (GTDB taxonomy): domain Bacteria; phylum Verrucomicrobiota; class Verrucomicrobiia; order Chthoniobacterales; family UBA10450; genus JBDTZF01. The sequence continues at coordinate 132,769 of CAWFGO010000005.1, read as the reverse complement.
AGATGGGCGGACGCCTCGTCCAGCCTGCCGGTTTCGGTCAGACTCACTCCGATGTTGCTGTGAGTTCTGGCATCATCGGGCCGGTAGCGCAGAGCGTTTTCATAAAAACCAGTTGCCTCCGACCAACGCTTTTCATTGGCGAGGACACTACCGAGGTTGTTGTTCGCTTCGGGATAATTTGGCGAGATTTCGAGAGCCTTCCGGAAATGGATAACGGCTTCATCCAGCCGTCCTTTGTGTGACAGGTCGCTACCGAGATTATTCTCAGCCACATAATTGCCGGATGTGCTGGCGAGAGCGTGCTCCCACACGGTTTTGCTATTCCGCCAATAGGAAGTCTGGATAAAACCGAGCGTGGCAAAGGCTCCGATCACAAACAAACCGGCGCCCGCTAAAATTTGACGCCGCTGACGCCACCGGACGGATAATTCCAAAACTCCCCAAATCACGAGGATAGTTAAGCCGATCTGGGGCAGATAGGTGTAGCGGTCTGCCCGCGCCTGTTCGCCGAACTGAACAAAACCGATCACGGGCACAAGCATTCCCAAAAACCAAAGCCAACCGGCGATGAGATAGGGAGACCTCCTCCACCGGGCAACGCAGAGAGCCGAAATTACGACAAGCACCGTCGCCGAAACAGACATTGCTGCCCACGGCAACGACCGCGGATAGGGATAAAACAGTGTGAGATGTTGCGGCCAGAGCGTGTTCCATAAGTATGCTCCGTAGCTGACGACCGCATTGGTAGCGCGGAGACCGATAGGAGCCTGTGTCTCGGCCACGGCTCCGAATTTTTTCTGGAGAATGAAAGTGACGACGCTCCAGGCAACAGCAATCAGGGCGAACGGGATCTTTTCCAGAAGCAATTTCTGAATGCTGATTGCGGATTGCTCATTTGGGAACCTCCGAAGCGGCCAATAATCGACAAGCAACAGGACGCACGGGACAGTCACGAGCATGGGCTTGGAAAGGATGCCGAGCGCGAACAAACAGAGCGCCAGCAGATATCGAGAAAATTGCGGCTTGGTCGCGTAAGCCGCATACGCATGGAGCGTTAGCAGAAACAAAAGTCCGCTTAAAACATCTTTGCGTTCCGCTGCCCACGCCACCGATTCCACGTGGAGCGGATGAACGGCAAAGATCGCGGCGATGAAAGCGCTGGGCCAAAGTTTGCGCGTTGTTCGCCAAAAAAACAAAAACAACAGCACAGCGTTGGCGGCGTGAAGAATCAGACTCGTCAGGTGATGGCCGCCCGCCCAGCTGCCATAGATTTGATAGTCGAGTTGATGACTTAGCCAGGTAACGGGATGGGCGTACCCGGTATGACCGGTGGTAAATGCCCATTTCAGGTCCGGCCAATTCAGACCGTTTAAGACGTGAGGATTCTCCGTAATGTACCCGTTGTCGTCATAGTTGATGAAGTCATGCCCAAGCGTTTGCCCGAATAAAATGAAGACACTGGCCACCAGAAAGATGCAGATAAAAACGGCCTTGCCTCGCTCGCTGTGGCTGGCCGAGACCGGGCGCACGGGTGCGTTTCGTCGCAGAGATTTTTTCCGTCCCATTGGAGTGAAGAAAGTAAGAATTAGGAGTCATGAATTAAGGAGGAAAAACAGGGAAGTAAACCACCAGAGCGATGAAGTCGCTTTCCACGCCTGCGCGAACGCTGTAAATGCAACCCATGGCGGTTTCGCCCAATCTTCAGGCCGAACGAGCAGACCTTGTTAATTACTTTGATTCACTCGCGGCAACACGCGACCGGTGGATCGAGAAAAACTGGTACTACCACCAGGAAATCGCCCGGACACTTTCGTTTTCCATTCCACCCGGCTCTTCGGTCCTGGAGATCGGTTGCAGCACGGGCCATTTGTTGAACGCGTTGAAGCCAGGGCGCGGTCTGGGGATCGACATCAGCCCGGCCATGGTCGAGATCGCCAGAGGAAAATATCCGCACCTCGAATTCCGGGTGGATGACGTGGAAGACCTGAAAACGGATGAGAAGTTCGATTATGTGGTGCTTATCCGACGTGATCGGTTTCCTGAGCGATGTGCAGCGCTGCTTGGAGAATCTCCATCGGGTTTGCCATCGATCGACCCGCATTCTGATCACGCATTACCATTTCCTATGGGAACCGGCCCTGCACATTGCCGAACGGATCGGACGCAAAGCAAAAGAGCCACTCATGAATTGGCTCACTCCCGCGGATATGGCCAACCTGTTGGAGCTTGCCGGGTTCGAAGCCATCCGATCAAATTCAAGACTGCTTCTGCCGATCTACCTGCCACTTATCTCGCCTTTTTGTAATCGGTTCCTGGTGAACCTGCCGGTGTTCAAACATCTGGCGCTGGTCAGGGTGGATATCGCACGCCCAAAAGCCAGCGAAAACCGGCGCCTTATCCTGCTCCGTCGTCGTCCCCTGTCGAAACGAGCGCGGGAATATCGCATCGGCCGTGGCGCGCATTCCGGAGATAGGAAGTCACACCGAAATCATTTTCATCGAAGACGGCTCGACCGATGGAACGGGCAATGAAATGGAGCGAGTGATGGCCGCGAATCCGCAGCGCGACATCAAACTCCACCGGCAAGGACGTCTGGGAAAAAGCGCCGCTGTTCGAAACGGTTTTGGACTCGCCACCGGCGATCTGCTGATGATTCTGGACGGCGATCTGAGCGTTGAGCCGGAGGAACTGCCGAAATTCTACGACGCTATCGTCAACGGAACCGCCGATTTCGTCCACGGTTCCCGGCTCGTTTATCCGATGCAGGATGAAGCGATGCGGTTCTTGAATCTGCTGGGAAATCGGTTCTTCAGCATCACCTTCACGTTTCTGCTGGGCCAGAGAATCAAGGACACGCTGTGCGGCACCAAGGTTTTGCTCCGGTCCGACTACGAAAAGATCGCGGCGAATCGCAGCTATTTCGGCGACTTCGATCCGTTCGGCGATTTCGACCTGATATTTGGCGCGGCGAAACTGAACCTAAAGATCATGGAAATCCCGATCCACTATCGGGCGCGCACGTATGGGACGACAAACATCAGTCGCTTTCGACATGGTCTGCTCCTATTGCGAATGGCGTGGCATGCGATGTGGAAAATCAAGTTCGTGTGAGTCTGCGTCGGGCTGATACTAGCTGAGCAAGCTTTCCGCCTAACCACACACTTGGCAGCGCGAGCACCACGAGCGCGAGCGGATACCACTTCGGGCCAAATTCCGGACCTTTGTCCCACGTCGCCACCGCGCCCGCAATCGCGGCCAACAGGCCGATGAGACCGAGCGTCCAGACATGCCCCATCGGACGATTCGGAGCGAGCCGCGCGGTAATGTAGCCTGAGGCCACGGTGTAGATGGTGCGATATGCCGTAGCCAACACGAAGAGCGCACCGGACATCGGCTGGCCCCAAGGCGGAAACACGCCAGCCGCGTGCAGCACGACATCGGTCCCGATGGAGAGCAGGGCGCACGCGAAAAATCCCGCGAGCACCGCCATAATGCTGCGAGGAATACTACGGCGTGGAGGCTTGGTTTCGTTCATAAGTCGTTTCTTCTTAACAGCGCATCGCGAAGACACAACTGGCGAAGACCTGAATCGGCGTAAATCTGCGAAATCTGTGGATAACAAGCTCTCATAAATACTAAGATGTTTAGCCGCTGAGGCGTCCTGTCGAGGGCGCCCTTGCGATTGGATTGAAGGAGAACTCCCATGAAAAAATTCGTCGCTGCAATTCTGTTGTTGACTGGATTCGGATTGGCCACTCTTAGTCTTGCGCCGCAAAAACCGAACGCTCCCGCTCTCGTCCTGCGCGCGGAAGGTCCCGAGATCGGATTGCAGGCCGTGTTGGCTAATGCGAAACGAATATCTGCGGCTGCGCGTCCGGCGGGCATTTTCAAGTTTGTCCCTCGCCTACCCGCGCCAAATACGCCTGCCTTTGCTCATCCGATCATCAGCGGGATCGGCGGGACGGGGTTTGAGGAATCAATCCGGCTCGATCCGACAAATCCGAATCGCATTTACACCAGCGCACCCGGCACGGCTTCGGCGGACACGAGCTGGATTTGGCATTCGCTCGATGGGGGCAAGACTTTTAAGTGGGTTGTGGGCGCGCTTGCATTGGAAGGAAAAGTGACGACGTGTCACGGCGGCGGGGACACAGAGATCGCGGTCGACTCTGCCGGCCATCTTTATTTCAACGATCTGACACTGGCGAATTTCAGCACAGCGCGTTCGGACGATTTCGGCGCGACATTCACGTGCAGCAATACTGGCGTGCCGGACACGGTGGTAGATCGACAATGGTATGCGGTGGACGGCGATCCGACCAATGGCGGGGTCATTTACCTAACGAATGATGAAGTAGGCACGGGCGGCGCGTCGTGTCCGGGCACACCAACTCCAGGCAACAACACGCTTGTGATGTACCGTTCGCCGGCGGTAGGCGCCCCGGGCGCGACGGCGGGCGTCGAGTTCGGTTTGCCCAAAGACATCACCTCGCGCGCGGTCGGCTGCGGCGAAGGCATTATGGGCAACAACGAGATCAGCCCGATCGCGACAACGTTAGGCGCACCGGATGGCATGGGCGGGTTCACTACTTTGCCTGCGCCGGTGAAACACGTTTACGTCATCCACGATAACGCGGCGCTGAACCAGATTCTGATTGGACGTTGTTTCCCGGTCGATCTGCTGACCGACCCCAGTGGGATCAGTTGCACGGACATTCTGGTCTCAGATCTCGGCGCGGGACAAAAGACGGGCGGCGATTTTCCGACAATGGCGATCGATAGAGCTGGCAATCTATACGCGGTTTGGGAACAAGCGCCGGTGGCCGGATCCGTTCTGACCGGCGACGTGGTGCTCAAGTTCGCCTATTCGACCGACCAGGGAAATACTTGGTCGACCCCCATTCAGATCGACACGTCCGGCTCGCCCGTCGGCACGCTGCGCGAGAATGTGTTCGCCTGGATCAGCGCCGGTGATGACGGACGCGTAAACATCGTTTGGTACGGAACGCCAAATACGCCGAGCGGCGGCAATAATGCCCCTGATGATTGCAACGATTGCACGTGGAGCGTGTGGATGGTGCAATCGCTCAACGCGCATGCTCCGGTTCCCACTTTCACGGCGCCGATTCTCGCCAGCGAGCATCATGTTCATCGCGGCGCTGTCCAGAGCTTGATCGGCGGACAGAACCAGCTTTCCAGCCGCTCGCTAGGCGATTATCTCCAAATGCGGACCGGACCACTGGGCGAAGCGCACATTGCCTACGTCGATTCGAACAACATCATCGGCTCGGCCGCAGGCCATGCCATGTACGTTCGCCAAAATGGCGGCACCGGACTTTATGCCGCGACGTCGCCGGTGAATGTCAGCGGAATCGTGCCATTCAATGCAATGTCCGACCCAAATGATGACGGCAAATATGAAGTGAACGGGACTAGCAGCGCGAACATGCCGCAGCTCGACATTCTGAACTCGAGTGTTACGAAAGTGACAACCCCGCCATGCTCGGCGGTTGCGCCTTGTTACAAAGTTGTGATGCAACTGAGCGACTTGACTAGTTTGGCCCCGACCCCCGCGCAGGATCCCGATATCGATCTCGTTTGGCTAACGCAGTGGTTCGTACCGTCCAGCACGGATCCGAACGGCGGAAAGAATTTTCACGCTTACGCCGAATCGACCAGCGGAGGCGCGTTGACATGCTACGCGGGCGAAAACGCCATCCAATTGGTGGGAGGCGGCGGCGTGCTCGTCTACCCGCCTTTAACAACGCTCCCGGCCGCGAACTGTCAGTCCACACTCGCTCCGAATGGAAACATCACGATTTATGTGCCGCTTATCAACGTCACCGAAGCTGGCGCAATTGATAATCGTCTGCACGAAGTAACCGCCAGCACAATGACCTTGCAGCAGCCGGCGAACTCTGTGCCTTCGTTCGGTGGAATCGGCGGCGTGCTTTTCAACCTGATCGACGTGGCGCAGGCGTACGTTTTCGATCCCGCGCTTGTGAAAGCCGTCTCGCGAAAAACCCATGGCGCCGCCGGAACTTTCGATGTCGATCTTCCATTCAGCGGCGGGCCCGGCATCGAATGCCGCAAAGGCCAGGGCGCAAACTCCGATGAACATCAGATCGTGATTACCTTTGCCACGCCGGTTACGCTCGCCGGTGCGAGCGTGACGTCCGGGACCGGAAATGTTTCAGGAACGAGCACCGCGGTCAACGAGGTTACGGTCAACCTGACCGGCATAGCGAACGCGCAGACGATCGCGATTACGTTGTTCGGCGTAAACGATGGCAGCGGCGCGAGAAATGTTTCAGTCGAGATGGGTGTGATTGCCGGGGACACAACCGCAAACCGTTCCGTGAACTCGGCCGACATTAGCCAGACAAAATCGCAGTCCGGACAAGCGGTCACGAATTCCAATTTCCGCGAAGACGTGACCGTCGACGGTTCGATCAACAGTTCCGATATCTCCTTCGTAAAAGCAAAATCCGGGACCGCATTGCCATAGCAGATTGGCGATTGCCAAACTAGAAATGCCTCAGGCTTAAGCGCGCAAAAACCTGGCCCTTGTCGGACTAAAGTTTTTGCGACTTTTCCGCCGGAAATGACATTTCGCCGGGTTGCTCGCTGATTTTCTTGAAGTGCAATTGGCCGACGCGGCGGCCGTCGGTTTGTGAAACCGTGACGAGGTAGTTGTCGATCTTCACCTGTTCACCTTGTTTGGGAAGATGGCCGAGCAGATGCGTCACGTATCCCCCGACGGTGCTGACGTCGGCGCTCTCCAGTTCCAGACTGGTGGCGTCGTTCAGCTCATAGAGGCCGAGCGAGCCGGCTACGGCAAACTCGTTCTCGTTGATCTTGCGAAATTCCTCTTTTTCCGCGTCGAACTCGTCCTGGATGTCGCCCACCACCTCTTCGAGCACGTTTTCCAGCGTAACCATGCCTACGGTGCCACCGAATTCATCCACCACCATGGCCAGATGCGCGTGCTTGCTCAGGAATAACTTGAGCAATTTTTCCAGCGACATCATCTCCGGCAACGGGATCAGCTCGCGTTTGATCTTCAATAGGTCCGGGTGCGGATCGCGCATCATGGGCATCAGTTCCTTGATGTGAATGAGGCCGACAGTGTTATCGAGGTTTTCGCGGCAAAGCGGGAACCGGGTGTGCCTGGATTCGAGAGCCTTTTTCATGTTGGTCTCAAAATCGTCCTCCAGGTCCAGATAAACGATTTCGCCGCGTGGAGTCATGACGTCGCGCGCCACTCGATCGCGCAGATCGAGAACATTGAAAACCAGTTCCCGGCCCAGCGCGGAAACGTCGTGCGATTTCTCGCTCTGGCGGAGGATCAACCGTAATTCGTCCTCGCTATGGGCCAGTTCACCTTCGGCGGCGGGCTTGACCCGAAAGAGATGGCGCAGGAACCAGTTACTCGACGCGTTCAGGAACCAAATCGCCGGTTGAAAGATCGTGTAAAAAAGCCGGAGCGGCCCGCTGACAAAAAGCGCGGCCGACGTGGCCTTGCGGATCGCGAGGATTTTCGGGGCTTGTTCGCCAAGAACGATGTGCAGGAAAGTGATCACGGAAAACGCCAGCGTGAAGGAAATGGGCGTGATTACTGCCGGCGATTCGACCCCGAGGAGAGCAAAGGCCGGTTGAAGGATGCGGGCGAGGAACGGCTCACCCAACCAGCCCAGCCCGAGGCTGGCCAGAGTAATCCCGAGCTGACACGCCGACAGATAGGCGTCGAGGTTGGCCTTCACTTGTTTGGTAAACGCGGCCCGCTTGTTGCCTTCGTCAGCCAAAGCGTCGAGCTGACTCTCACGGATTTTTACAAGAGCAAACTCGGCCATCACAAAGAAACCATTCATGAGGACGAGCGCAGCGATGGCCGCCATTTTACCGGCGATCAGGATCGGTGGATCCCAATGGCGCGCGATGACGTCACCGATTGGCGTTACCGACAAAAACAAAAGTGAGGGGAAGTTCATTGCCCGGATGCGAGCCCTCGCATCCGAAACCCGATGTCGAAGGAAACTACCAGCTTGACTTGGTTACGCCAGGGATGAGCCCTTGCGACGCCAGCTCGCGAAACGTGAGACGAGACACTTTGAACCGGCGAATAAAAGCGCGCCGGCGGCCGCTAACTTCGCAACGGTTCACCACACGGGTAGGGCTGGCATTGCGTGGCAGCTGGGCGAGCCCCGCGTAATCCTTCTTCGCTTTCAACTCGGCTCGCACTGCGGCGTATTTTTTCACCGTAGCACGTTTGCGCTCGTTGCGATTAATCCAGGAGGTTTTTGCCATAAGGAACGCCGAATTTAGCGGCAAAGAGGCGGTTTGCAACTGCGTTCTCGGCGGCCGTTCCATGGATCGCCCCAGCCGAGGTCAACGCCCTCGGCTACAGGCTCTTCGGACCGGTTAGAATTCAGGCTTCTCGGACGTGGCAATTAACGTTAATCTCAGAGAAATGGTGGCGCGGCTACTTGTTTATATGCCATTCTGGCCCAGCCCAACCCTTTACCTCCGCCTTGCCCAATGACGATCGAGACCTTGCGCCAGGTGCCATTGTTTGAATCGCTCGACGCGGAGGCGGCGACCAAGTTGTGCGAATTCCTCGAGGAACGCGAATGCGGTCCACACATGGAGGTGTTCCGGGCCGGCGATGCCGGCGACGCCATGTACGTGATCGAGCGCGGCAAGGTCCGCATCAGCGTCCAGGCCCGGGACGGGCACGAGCTGACTCTGGCCGAGCTGGGCCGGGGCGAATTTTTCGGCGAGATGGCCTTGCTCAATGGAGAATCGCGTTCGGCCAACGCGACGACCATGGAAGAATCGCGCCTAGCCGTGCTGTCGCGCGATCACCTGCTCTCCTTCGTCGGGCGGAACCCGAAATTCGCTCTGGAGATGCTTACCGCCATCGCCAATCGTCTCCGGCGCACCGACGAACTCTTGCGTCATCGAGCTACGCGCAATGTGAACGAAGAAGAGGCCGCGAGCCTCACCGTGGCCGACCGGGCGGCCGATGTGCTCGCGGAATTTGGCGGAAGTTGGAAATTCATTCTGTCGGCCGTGCTCTTTTTCAACCTCTGGATCGTGCTAAACATCTGGATCCTGGCGAACAAGGGTTTCGATGCCTACCCATTTCTGTTGTTGAGCACGGCTCTTAACATGGTCGCTGCGTTGCAGGCCCCAATCATTTTGATGTCGCAAAACCGGCAAAGTCACAAGGACCGCCTGCGGGCCGAGATCGATTATCAGGTAAACCTGAAAAATGAGCTCGCGCTCAATGAGATTCTGCAACGCTTGCGAGCGCTCGAGGAAGATTATCTTCGCCTGGCCTCGAAGAGAAACGGATAGGACAGGTGGGTCCGCACCCCGCCTCCGGGGACATCCATTCGCCAGAACCAATCGACACTGCGCAGCGAGTTTCGTCGGACATCTTGGAAAGATGTCCCTACCTGAAAAATCGGCTACCAGCCTTCGCGCAACGTTGCCGCTCCAGGTAGGGACGCCCCTCCGGGGCGTCCGTAGAATTTCCGCTGGGACTCAGCCGCACTTCGCTACAGGATTCCAAGGATATGCGTTCGCCCCACGATCCGGTCGGCCGCCGGGCGTTGCCTCACGACCCGCCCCATTTCATCGGCACAGCCGATGCGATTTTCTTCATCACCATCTGCTGCCAGCCGAAGGGCGAAAATCATCTTTGTCATCCCGAGATGGCCAAAGCAGTCTTCGCTGCTGCCCGCTTCTATCATGATCGACATGATTGGGGCGTGCCGATTCTCCTCTTAACGCCGGATCATTTGCATATGCTGGCCCGATTCGGACCCGATGCCGGCATGAAAAAGACTGTCACAAGTTGGAAGCGCTATACGACAACGCACGCCGGCATTCGCTGGCGACGCGATTTCTTCGATCATCGACTGCGTAGCGACGAAAGTTTCGATGAAAAGGCCGCCTACATCCTGCAGAATCCGATGCGAGCGGGTCTCGTGGAGAGAATCGAGGATTGGCCGTACCAACTTCAACTCAGGTAGCGACGCACCTACGGGGCGTCCGTAATTTTTTCGCCTGCAGCGAGTTTCGTCGGACATCTTGGAAAGATGTCCCTATCTGAAAAAGGTTATTGTTTCGCCAGGCGCCGGAACAACAGCGCGCCCAGAACAAGAAAAAGCACGTTGGGGAACCAGACCAGCAACTCCGGATGCACCTTCGGATTTCCGCGCAGGGTGTCGCCGAGTATGACAAAGAGAAAATAGGAAATCGCGACGATCAATCCCATGGCGAACCCGATCGAGGTTTCTCGGCGATGCGCCGTCACGCCCAGCGGCACCCCGATCACAGCAAAGGCCAGACAGGCGAACGGAAACGAGAAACGCTTGTTAATCTCGGTCCGGCTCGAGCTGCGCTCGCGTTTGTTTCCGCTTTTCAATTGATCGAGCAATTGTTCGATCGACAAGGCGGAGCGGCTGGGGCGTTTCTTCTGTTTTTCATAAAGATCCTCGAGACTGATTGGCAATGTCCCCTCGGTCATGCTGATTCCATCGCGAATCTTGCGCAAATCGGACGGCGCCTGCTCATCACGCTGTTGATAGCGGGCATGGTAAAGATGCATGAGGATCCGTTTGTTCTCGAGATCGGCTTCGAGCCGGCCCGTGCGCGCAAACGTCACCTTGATCGGCAGCGAATCTTGGTTGGTTTCGAACACGATGATGTTTTCGAGCTCGTTCCCGTTTTTTTTGCCCACGTAAATTTTTCGCCCAGGAAACTGATCAATAACCTGGTCGCTGCCGAACAGAGCCATCGGGTTGCGCGTGGCCATGTCGTAGATCGTGCTACGCAATTTTTCCTGCGCCGCCGGCGCGGCTTGAACGTTGAGCCAGAAACAGATCGCCGTGCAGACCAGCGCGATCGCTCCCAACGGAAGACAAATGCGAGTAATGCTTACTCCGTTCGCGCGAAGCGCGATCAATTCGTTGTCGGCCGAGAGCCGGCCGAACACGAGCAGGATCGCGGTGAGCAAACCCCACGGGATCGTAAAAATGAGCGAGAACGGCAGGATATAGGCAATGAAACTGACCAGGTATTCCACCGGCACGTCATGGTTCACGAGCAGGGGCAGCAGTTTGCGAAAAATATTGCCCACCACCAGGACCAGACTAAGCACAGCAATCGCGAACAGCACGTTCGCGATCAGCTCGCGTCCAACAAATCGGTCGATCAATTTCATTTATTAATCCCGGCCACGGACGAGTACAGGTTAACACAGATAAAAAAGAGTTCAGTATTCACGAATCTGTGGTTCATCTAAATCATGCGCTCCCTTGCAATTGTTTTCGCGATGACTGTATGCGCTGTGATCGCCGCAGCGGCTCCGCTGGAAAGATCGCGCCAATGCCTGATTGTGACAACCGACTCATGGGAATCAGCTTCCGGCACGATGTCGATGTTCGAACGGAATGCGACGTCCTCCTGGCGGCCAACAGGATCGACAATTTCAGTTGTGGTCGGCCGGGCGGGCCTGGCCTGGGGACGTGGCCTCATCGAAACGTCTGGTCTTTCCGGTCCGGTCAAGAAAGAAGGCGATTACAAGGCGCCGGCCGGCGTTTTCAAACTAGGAAGCGTTTTCGGTCTTAAACGCGAAACCAAAATGCCGTTCGTGGCGATAACCGAGAATGTTGTGGCCGTCGATGATCCGCACTCGCGCTATTACAATCGCCTGGTCGATGGATCCGAAATCCGCCGACGCGATTGGAAGCACGCGGAAAAGATGTTCGGCGTCGACGTTTATAAATGTGGAGTCTTCGTCGAGCACAACATCCCGCCCAAGCCCGGCGCCGGTTCCTGCATTTTTCTCCACATTTGGCAAAACCGCGCTACTTCAACCTCCGGTTGCACAGCCATGGCGGAGGAAAACCTGAGGATAATCATCCGCTGGCTCGATCCGGCCAAACATCCGGTGCTCGTTCAATTGCCCCGGCCGGCTTACGAAAATCTCCGCGATAAGTGGAATCTCCCTCGTTCCGCCACTTTCTAGGACGCGATTCGTGGGTTGGAAAGTCGCCTTACGTTGCTAACATGATCGTCGCGTGAACAAGATCGACATGTACGACGTCGCCATTATCGGCGGTGGACCGGCTGGAAGCACAGCCGCGACCCTGCTCGCACGCGCGGGCCGGCGGGTAATCGTTTTCGAGCGCGAGAAATTCCCGCGGTTTCACATCGGCGAATCGCTTTTGCCTTTTAGCATGAAAGCGTTCGCCCGGATGGATCTGCTTCCAAAGTTTGAACGCGCCGGTTTTCTAAAGAAATACGGCGGCGAATTTTTCAGCGCCTGCGGCGACAAAGGGATAAAGTTTTATTTCAAGGACGCCTATCGCTCGAAGACCGATCACTCCTATCAGGTCACGCGATCGGATTTCGATAAACTGCTGCTCGATCATGCCGCTGAAAATGGCGCCGAAGTGCGGGAGCAAACCGAAGTGACCAAAATCGAATTCGCAAACGAACATGTCCATCTTGCGACGACAAACGGAACCAATGTTCGGGCCCGCTACGTGATCGACGCCAGCGGTCGCAATTCCGTGCTCGGCAATCAATTCAACATCAAAAAGACCTACGAACACTTGAAGAAGTTGTCGATCTTCGCGCATTACGCCGGCGTTTGGCGCGAGGAAGGGATTGACGGCACGCTGACCACGCTTGTCCGCGGAATCGACCGCTGGTTTTGGATTATTCCTCTTACGCCCGAGCGCACCAGCATCGGTGTCGTCCTGGATGGAGAAACCTTTCGCAATTCCAAACTGATGCCGAAAGACTTTCTCGACCGGGCCATCGCGGAGCAGCCGGTGATCATGAAGCGAATGCATGACGCGCAGCGCGTTTCCGACGTTCACGTCGCGGCGGATTTTTCTTACCGCGGCACAACATTGTATGGCGACCGCTGGCTGCTGGCGGGCGATGCTGCCGGTTTTATCGATCCAATTTTTAGCAGCGGCGTTTTCCTGGCGGTGTTCAGCGGTGAGCTGGCGGCCGATGCGCTGCACGAAGTGCTCGATCGGCCAAGCAAGGCAGCGCGGTTGTTTTTTCACTACGAAAAACAGGTGAACCGCGCCATGGACGTTTATCTGCGCTTCGTCAATGCCTGGTACACAAAGGAGTTCATCGAAGTGTTTTCCGCGCCGCGACCGCTGTGGAATTTGCCGGGAGCGGTCAACGCCGTGCTCGGTGGAAACAATGGCACCGACTTCGGGATCAAATGGCGGATGTCGGTCTTTTATTTCCTGGTCTGGCTGCAACGGCGTTATCCGATCGCGCCGCGCCTGACACTGATGCCGCAATTGGACGCCGAACTCGCTCCAGAACCTGTGGGCGCGAATTCCTAATCACGATGTCGATCTTGCAAAGAGCCTGCGGGATCTCGATGGCAATCTGTTTGGCCGGTTGCGCGACGATGTCGCACCATCAGTTCGCCGCGCCGTCTGGCGATTGGCGGATCCGAAGTGGTCAACTTCTGTATCGCAACGGCAAAACCACGCTCATCGGCGATGTTCTGGTGCGCTTTTCCAGGACCGGCGATTTCGAGCTGACCTTTTCAAAAGGACCGGGTCTGACGCTGCTGACTACTCGGCAAGACGCATCGTTTGCCGAAGTAAGAGGGGCCATGGCCGGGCCCGGCTGGTCCGGCCCGATCGATCGTGCGCCGGCGCAGTTGCGAGGCTGGCTCACGCTGCACGACAAAATAATTCGCGCCGAGGATCGACAAACAATTCGTCACGCGACCGGCGCGGAAACTTTTCTTCTTCGCTTTTGACTCTTCGTCATTCCGAGCGAAAGCCGAGGAATCCCGTTGCATAGCTTTAAGCTGGCGTCACGGGATCCTTCGACTTCGCTGCGCTTCGCTCAGGATGACCGTGCTAAGAACTCGTCATCATTCGCATCTTCGTGTTCATTCGTGGTTCCCTTATGCGAATCAGTGATTTTATCGCCCGCGCTGTGACTCAGCGCCGCGCCACGGTGTGGCTCGGCGTGATTATCCTGGCGACGGTGTGCGTAATCATTTTCGTTTCGCGAATCTCCCTCGACAGCGAGGTGCTTAACATGTTGCCCGGGCAGTTCAGCTCCGTGACTGGACTGAAGACATACGACCGGGCTTTCGAACAAACGCGCCAGCTCACTTTCGCGCTGCAATCTCAGCCTGAAGACGTGGATAAGCTGGAGGAGTTCGCGTCGATTTTTGCCGATCACCTCCGGAAACAACCGTGGTGCGAACGCGTCCTGACCGGATCTCCGATGGAAACGCCCGAGGGCGTTCGCGATTTGCAGTCGATCGCAGTTCCACTGCTTTTGAATCTCGATCCAGCCGCCTTCGACGACGCGATGTCGATCCTGCAGCCGGAAAAAATGCGCCAGCGTTTGCACCGGCTTCATCAGCAAATCGAAGCCGGCTCTCCGCGACCGCAGTTTGAGCTCGAGTTCGATCCGCTCGGATTAATCGGACCAGCCCTCAAGCCCTTTGCCGAAAGCAACCCGGTCGACGAAGAACAACCTCTGGCCTCGCCCGACCGCACTATGCGGATTTTTGTGGTTGTCACCAATCAACCGTCGCTCAACGCATTTGAATGCCAGCGTGTGATGCGCGAGGTCGATGCGTTCCGGGCTCACGCGATCGAAGGCTGGGATGGCGAACCGCTCGAAGTGTTCGTCACCGGTCGCGCCGCTTACGTGTCCGAAATCTCTCTGAGCATGCGCCACGATATTGTCGTGACTTTGTTGGGCTCCGTGGTGCTGGTCGGCGTCATCTTCTTTGCCGGTTTTAGCCGCTGGATGCCGCTGCTGGGCATGGGCTTCTCGCTGCTGCTCTCATGTCTCGTCGCTCTTGCTCTCGGTCTGCTCATTTTCGGGCGACTAAACATGGTGACAGTGGGATTTTGCGCAATTCTGGTCGGGCTCGGCGTCGATTTTGCGATCCTGATCTTTGGCCGATATCAACAGGCGCGCACCGATGGCGAAACACACGGGCAAGCAATTTCCACGGCCGTGGAGAAATTGGGGCGAGCCGTGTTCTTCGGCGCGTTAACCACCGCCGTCGGTTTTCTCGCTTTGATATTGAGCGGATCGATCGGCTTTTCTCAACTCGGCGTTCTGATTGCCATCGGGATCTTATTCGCCGGTTTTTTCATGTGCACGATATTGTTCCTGTTCGTGCGCGAGGGGCCGGCCCCGCCCCGGCACGATTGGATTTTCGAGGCGGTAAAGAAATATGTCGGCTGGAGTGTGCGGCGTCCGATTCCGATATTGATCTTCGCAGCGGTCACGCTGTCGATCTTGAGCGTGTTCGGTTTTTCGCCGCGACCGCCGCTGCCGTTCGATTCGAGCACGCGCTCGCTCGAACCGAAAAAGAGCCGGGCGGCTCAAGCGCTGGCCGCGATCATGAGCAAAATGCCGGCGCGCTGGGAACCGGTCCTGGCCATCGTTCACGCGGCGAATGAGCAACAGCTGCACGACGATTGGAAAAAGATCGCCGCGCATTGGCACGAGCTGGAAGCCGCGGGGAAAATCAAAAACTTCTCCACCCCTCTCGCTCTGGTGCGTTCGCCGCTGTCGATCCAGCAAAATCAAGTGCGCCTGCGCGCGATCGATTTTGACGCCGCGCGTCAAACGCTGAAGGAAACGCTCGATGCGGAAGGATTCAGCCGCGATTCTTTCGCCAGTGCTTTCCAACTGCTTGATAATCTGCAATCGGCGGCCGGGGCGAACACTCCAGTGCCAAACTGGCGGGAAAAACTTTCGAAATCGTCGAGCTGGTGGTTTTTGATCGATCGCTACTTCGCGCATGATCCGCTGCTCACGGTCGGCTTTGCCACCAGCAACGATCGGATTCGAAAACATTCGCAGTATCTTGCCCTCAGCCAGGAATTGCCGGTGGCGGGCGTGCCGATGGTCCTCTCGGGATGGAGTTTTACCCTGGCGAATCTGCTGCTATGGGCCCAACGCCAGTTGCTCATCATTACCGGCGCGATGGCGATCTTCGAAGGATTACTTCTGGCCATATTGTATCGCGATTGGCGGCTCTGGGTGATCCAGGAACTGACTCTCGTATTCGGCGTCGGTGCGATGCTTGCCACCATGAAGCTCTTCAATCTGCCGCTGAATTTATTGAATGTTCTCGCGTTTCGACTGGTGATTGCGATCGGGGTCGATTACGGCATCTATGTTTTGTTTGCCTGGCAAAAAGCGCACCAGATCGAGCACGATGTGGCGGGCGTGGTGAAACCGGTTTTGCTCGCCGGATTGACCGCCGTCGCCGGATTCGGTTCGTTGGTGCTGGCGAAAAATCCGTCGCTCAGCGGACTCGGCGCCGCCTGCGCCATTGGTATTTTCTGGAGTTTGGTGTCCACAATTTTCTTTACCCTTCCCGCCGCCGCGGCAGCCAGACCGAAAACATGGCGCGATGATTAAACGCAAACATCCAACGTCCAACTGCAAGATCGACAACTAATATGCGCAACATGATTTCTCAGGTAGGGCGCGCTCTCCGAGCGCGCCGAAGAATTTGTCGGACGGCCCGGAGGTCCGTCCCTGCCTGTGCGACCGCCTCGCTTATCGTTCTGGCTGGCCTGGCACAGGCAGCTCCACTTTCACAGGATGAACTCAAAGATCTTTTGGCGAAGATTCGGGAGCGGCGCGCGGCCGCGCCGCATGTCTCGGCGGATTTTCGCGAGGAGAAAGCGATTCGGCTCATGAACAAACCGATTGTGAGCACGGGCAAAGTCTGGTTTGAAGCGCCAAACAAGTTCCGACGCGAAGTGAAAGGCAACGCACCAAGCGTGACGGTGAGCAACGGCCGCGACCTCTGGATTTATTATCCGAATTTCAAATCAGCCGAGCATTACACGCTCGGTAAACGCTCCCCGGTCGATGCGGCAATCGCCGCGATCAACACGGCGCTGAACATGGAAAATATCGAAAACACATTTCACGTTACGGGATCAAAGATCGACAATGGCTACGAGTTGGAACTCCTGCCACGCTCGTCATCCATGAAACGTACGTTTCAGAAATTCGATCTCCGGCTGAATAGCGACCTTCTGGCCGAACGCACGGAGGTTGTGCAACCAAATGGCGACCGCGTCATCACGAATTATTCGAACCAATCGCGTGCGCCCATTTCGGCATCGACATTCGAGTTTACTCCCCCGCGAGAAACAGAGGTCACAACTCCGCTCGGGCGCTGATAGTGAGTGTGCCTGCCTACGGGAGCGAAGATCCCATGTTCAGTTTCACGAGAGAGATGTCCGCCGCGTTAACGCTTCCGTTAGCCTGAATGTCGGAGCGGAAGGTATTCGTGGTGATTGGCTGGCCGACTCGCGCCTTGGTCTGCGAAAGATCGGTGGAATTGATTACACCGTTTCCACTGCTATCACCGATGAGCACTCCCATCGTGGCCGCCGCGTTGCCAGTGCCACCTTCGACATCTTGGACAGTGTCTAATGTCACGGCGATGTACTGGGCATTCGGAATCTCGGTAAGATTTACGGTGTATTGATTCGGATTCGGTCCAATAGAACTATTGCTAACACTCCCGGCATTCGTGTTCACGCCTGCAACGTTCGTGAGGTCGGTGTCGAATGTGAAGACCATTTGGTAGGCGCGATTGGATCCCCCAAATCGACATTCCACCCCGGGGGTTCCAGTTTGTGGAAGATTGATATCCCAGTAGCCCGTGGTGCCATGAACTTTTCGAGATACAACTGCGCTCAAATTGGGCGCGGGGATTGGAAAAATGGACCAGGCTCCACCATCCCAGTGTTCGAATAGCTGGCCATGGGAGCTGGTATAGCCAACGGCCCAGCAATCTTGAGCAGAAACACAAGCCACCGCGGTGAGCGCTTCGCCATCCGCTCCCGGATTTGGCGCCGCAACAATGCTCCAGCCAATACCGTCCCAATGCGCAACAGTGATCCCGTTGCTTTGAGAATCATCGCCTACCGCCCAACAATTCGAGGCCGATGTGCAGGTCACACGAGCAAGCGACTCCGATTTTCCGTATGGCGTGCCGACGATTGTCCAAGAACTCCCGTCCCATTTTTCAACCAGACTTTGATTCCCAGCGCCATTGTGAAAATACCCAACCGCCCAGCATTCCGTGGGAGATGAGCAGGTCACCCCATAAATTGCCAGGGGTGTGTTTGGAG
Organism: uncultured Verrucomicrobiae bacterium; assembly: GCA_963815455.1. Lineage (GTDB taxonomy): Bacteria > Verrucomicrobiota > Verrucomicrobiia > Chthoniobacterales > UBA10450 > JBDTZF01. The sequence continues at coordinate 114,569 of CAWFGO010000005.1, read as the reverse complement.
CTGGCGACGTGACAATGCTCCACGCCGCCCCATCCCAATGCTCGATCAGGCCCCGTGTAGACAACGTCGTGTGTCCAACCGCCCAACAATCGGACGGACCAGTACAGGTGACATCGCTCAGAAAATTTTCCTGCGTCGGGCTGGTATTGGGAGACGCCACAATCGACCACGAGAAACCGTCCCAATGTTCGATGAGCGTTTGTTGCGGGAAAGTCGTGTAGGCGCCGTACGATCCAACCGCCCAACAATCGGATGCCGACTGACAGGTCACCGCGCCCAGCTTGTTGGGAATTGATGCGCTTGCGTTTGGCGAACTGACCATGGACCAATCGGTTCCGTCCCAATGCTCGATCAGCGTTTCGACCCGGCCGCTGGCAACGTTGTGGAAACTACCGACTGCCCAGCAATCGACAGCTGAAACACAGGTCAAATCCGACAAGATGGAAATCGAACTAAAAACAGGACCGACCACGCCCGACCAATGCGATCCGTTCCAATGCTCAATCCAGGCCGAAGCGAAGCCGCCCACTGCCCAGCAATCGGTGGCAGAATTGCAGGCCACGCCCGACAGATAATTCACTTCGTAACCATCAATAAACCCGGGGCCTGCAACAGATCGATCGAAACCGGGCTTGTTGATCCTTTTCCCCGCTTCGGACCGGCGTTGGATTCCATCATTAACCGCAGACCCGAGAGGCTTGGCTGAAAGGCCAATCACACCAAGCAGCACCCCGACAGAGCAAAGGCCGAAAGCAAAAAGGACGCGCGGCGCCAAGAACCCAACCTGGGAGGAACATGTTCTACTCACGAGAATAAGCTAAGTTTCTATGTCTTAGGCGGGATTGGTAACCGTAGCCAAAGCCCCTTTCAGATGGCCGAATGCGTGGAGAGAACATTCGATTAGCTGGGTAGAATCTGGCGTTCGAGGCCCGATTGTAGAACAAGCCCACCGAAATGACAATGGACTTCGCAGCAACTAGCCGCTTTTGGCTTTCGCGACGTATTTCAACACCGTTGCGGGGTCCACTCCGCTGACCGACCCGACAAGCTCACCTTGACGATTGTAGACCTCAACGTGCGGCACCCCATCGATCTTGTACTGCTTGGCCACGGGCGATTGCCAATTGACGATGTCGATCTTGCGCAGCGCAATCTCGGGATCGGTTTGAGCAAGCCGCTCTAGCACCGGCGAAATTTTCTTACATGGCCCGCACCATTCAGCATAAAAGTCGACAATCGTGACATTGCCGAGCGCAAGATGCTGCTTGATGTCCACCTGCTGACCGCGCGCGATTAGCTCGATGCTTTGACCCCGATCGGCGACGAAATCCACACGGTCGACAAAGATCGTTGGGAAAGTCCGGCTTCCGTTGGGCTGGGCAACGGTGAGCTTACCGTTTTCAAACATCGTAACGGTTCCCTCCTGCAATCCATTTGTGCGTGTAGCCAGCTTGGAGGGAGAACTACGCGCATCGAATCGAATACTCTTCACGTTGTTGGACGGATAACTCATCGTTTTGCCGTCGTCGGTCCGCACTTCGAATGCGTTGTTTTTGTATCTGGCGACGGTGGCGTGAACTTCCTGACCCGAGCGCAATTGAATTGTGTCGGCATGACAAAATCCGGCGAGCACGAACAGGAGTCCGCAAACAGAGCTGGTGGAGGTCTTAAGCAAAGCCATTGTTTATCCGCTATATTCGCACCGTAATCGCCCCAGCGAAATGACAAAATTCTTGAGGCGTTAATTTGTCTGGCCAGGTCCGGCTCGTTTTTGCTAGACCACTCACGATGAATGCCGCATCAAGCTGGCTGTCGATCTTGATTGCCGCTGGGATAGCGCTCTGTGTTCCCCAAGAAACACCGGCGGCATCTCAAGATCAGCCTGAGAAAATCACTTCGCGGATTCCACGCGAGCCGGTTGCCTCAAGCGCAATCGCTTTCGTTGGTTACAGCAAGCGTCTTCAAATTCTCGAAATCGAATTCTTGAACGGCGCTATTTATCGCTACGTCGGCGTTCCGCGTTCGGTCCATCACAAGTTAATGGCTTCGCAATCAAAGGCGCATTATTACCACGAGCACGTCAGAGGAAACTTCCGATGCTTTCGGGTGAGGAAGTGGCAAACACAAAAAGCCAGCGATTGAAAACTCGCCGGCGCTTCACCTTCGAGGAGGTCAGGCGAAGAGTGGTCCTTACCCCGCGGGAGAAGCGAGTCGCAATTTTCATCCTGGCCGCTTTTATGCTCGGCCTCGGAACGAAGTTCTATCGCGATACGCATCCGGCCCCATCCTCTCCTCCACCGAAAAAGGCGGCGGCGGCCATTACCAGACACGAGCGGAATGCACCGACTGCCGAGTCCAACCGAAAGCCAACGCCAAAGGTTACGCCGCCTTAAATTCAGTCACGATTTCCTGCAGCGTTTTCTTGGCGTCGCCGAAAATCATCCGCGTGTTTTCCTTGAAAAAGAGCGGGTTCTCCACGCCGGCGAAGCCGGATGCCATCGAGCGCTTGAGCACGAAGACGGTGTGCGCCTGATCGACATTGATGATGGGCATGCCGTAAATCGGACTCGATTTCTCTTCGCGCGCCGCGGGATTGACCACGTCGTTCGCGCCGATAACGAGAGCGACGTCGACGGTCGGCATCACAGGATTAATCGCGTCCATCTCGACCAGTTGTTCGTAGGGGACATCCGCTTCAGCCAGCAGCACGTTCATGTGCCCGGGCATTCGCCCAGCGACGGGATGGATCGCATATTTTACTTCGGCGCCATTTGCTTCGAGATGATCGGCCAGCTCCTTGACCATATGCTGCGCCTGGGCGACCGCCATTCCATAACCGGGCACAAAGACAACCGAGCGCGCCGCTTCCAGAACGAAGTAGGCATCGGCCGACGAAAGCGATTTCGCATCCTTCTTTTCACCTGCGGCCGCAATAGCACCGGCAGCCGAGCCGAACCCGCTGAAGAGGACATGGGCCAACGAGCGATTCATCGCCTTGCACATGATCTGGGTAAGAATGATTCCGCTCGCGCCCACCAATGTGCCGGCCACGATGAGCATGTTGTTCTGAAGAACGAAACCGGCGGCAGTGCCGGCCAGACCGGAGTAACTGTTGAGCAAGGAGATCACTACCGGCATGTCCGCGCCTCCGATGGGCAACACCGAAAAGATGCCTAAGACCAGGGCGATCGCCACCCCGCCAATCAAGATCGCGTAGTGCGCCTCGGGATCGATTGTGAAAATGATCCCGAAGGCCACCGCAGTGATAAGTAGCAAAGCGTTAACGAATTGCTGCCCCCGAAACATTACCGGCTTACCGGTTACAAGCTCGGAAAGTTTGGCAAACGCCAGAATGCTTCCAGTAAAAGTAACGCCCCCGATCAAAACGGCGAGATAGATGGACACAATGGTGAACGTGGGCGCATCTCTGTGCATGTGATATTCGGCCCAGCCCACGAGCAAACTGGCCAGTCCGCCGAAGCCGTTGAAAAGCGCAACCATTTCCGGCATGGATGTCATCTTCACTCGATAGGCCGAAATCGCGCCGATGGCAGAGCCGATAATAATTCCAGCGATGATCCAGGTGAAACTCAGCCCGCCCTGGAACAGCGTCGCGCCGATCGCGATCAACATACCAACCGCTGAGACTAAATTCCCATTCCGAGCGGTCTGGGGCGAGCCGAGCATTTTCAGCCCGATTACGAACAGCGACGCCGCAATGATGTAGAGCCACTCCATCGCCTACTCTTTCTTTTTCCTGAACATCGCCAGCATCCGGTCGGTCACGAGATAGCCGCCCACCACGTTGATTGTGGCGCAAATCACGGCGATGAAGCCCAGCCACGTGGCGAACTCGCCGCCGCCCACACCCGCCGCCACCAGCGCGCCGACAATGGTGATGCCCGAAATCGCGTTCGACCCTGACATCAAGGGAGTGTGCAATTGCGATGGGACTTTCGAGATCAACTCAAAACCGAGAAAAACAGACAGGACAAAAATAAAAATGAAGATGTCGATCATAACTTGTGGTGTTTCCTGATGGTTTCGTTGACGACATTGCCCGCGTGCGTGATGAGACAACCGCGCAGCAATTCGTCCGCGGGATCAACAACGATGGTCTTCTGTTCCTTATTCCAGAGATGTTCGACCAGCGCTCCCACGTTATTCGAATACATTTCGCTGGCCGGCCAGGCCGCACGCGAGGGCATGTTAGCGTATCCGAAAACGCGGACACCATTGACTTCCACCACCTTGTCGAACTCCGCGCACTCCGACGTTTCCACCAGTTTCGATTGCAAGATCGATAACGATGCTGCCAGGTTTCATTCGCTTCACCATCTCCGTTGTCACAATCACCGGCGCTTTTCGGCCAAAGACTTGCGCGGATGTGATCACCACGTCGGACATTTGCACAATGTTTGGCCATGACTTCGCGTTGCGCCGCGAGCTGTTCTTCAGTCAGCGCTTTTGCATAGCCCTGTTCGGTCTGACCAGTCTCGCCCAGATCGACTCTTACGAACCGGGCGCCCAGCGAACGTACCTGCTCTTCCACCACCGGCCGCGTGTCGAATGCTTCCACGCGCGCGCCGAGCCGCTTTGCCGTCGCGATTGCTTGCAAACCTGCCACGCCTACGCCGATCACGAAAACGCGCGCCGGCTGGATCGTGCCGGCAGGAGTCATCATCATTGGGAAAATGCGGTCGAGCTCATCGGCTGCGAGGATTATCGCGTGATATCCAGCGAGGCTCGACTGCGAGCTCAGCGCGTCCATTTTTTGCGCGATCGTTGAGCGCGGAATCATTTCCATGCAGATCGCGCTCACCTTGGCTGCCGCGAAGCGCTCGATGAGATCGCGTTCGTTAAACGGATCGAGAAAACTGATGTGAACGCAATGCTCCCGCAACTGCGCGATTTCGGCAGCGGACGGTTTTTGCAACCGCAGCACGCAGTCGGCCTCGCCTAAACCGGATGTGCGATCTGCGATCACGGCGGCGCCGGCGCTTTGATATTCCACGTCGCTGCGACAGATCAAATCGCCTAGCCCGTGCTCGATCCCGACCTCAGCTCCCAGTGCTAGGAATTTCTTCACCGTCTCAGGAACAATGGCCGCGCGCCTTTCTCCGGGAGTTGTTTCCTTTGGAACAAAAATGCGCATCGTCTATTTCTCAGCCATGGGACACAGAAAAAGCAAGTCTAGAGAACGCGGTGGCCAATGCCCAAGACCACTTCGCATCGAAGTAAACGACCTGATGCAGAAGGGCTACGTTTATTATCGGACGAAGCCGGTCGGGCGCGATTTTCGTTTCGATTTCCGGCCCGAGCTTTCGCCCAAACAAATGCTGCGGCTCGGCGTATTCGGCGGCAGATACATGAACGATTGCACGGCGGAATTTCCGGCCGACTGGCTCACGCGAGCGAAGCTTTGCCAGGATCGACACGATCCGGCGCTGAACTTTTTCGGCGTGAACGCGTCGCAACCACTCTCTGTTTGGCGGAAGAAAGGATGGATTTATGACCAAGATCCGCGCGGCTGGTTTCAATGGTATTGCCGCTACTACATGGGGCGCCGCTGCATCGATGATGAACGCCAGATCGAGCGATGGAAGGCTGTTCGCCGGCATGTTGCGCAACTGAGGAAGAACTGCCGTCCGCGCGATCTGAATTGCCGGCGCAAGCAACGCCAGGCGCTGCTCCACTGGGCCTACGACTCACGCAAAATCTAACTGCCCAGCAACCGAACATGGGTTGCGCACAGCGCCGAGCGCGTGAACACTTCGCGTTTCGCAATGCTCACCGTCTCTCAGCTCAGCAAATCGTTTAGCGGCCGCCCGCTCTTTGACAAGGTCTCGCTCCAAGTCAATCGCGGCGATCGCCTCGGACTGGTCGGGCCAAATGGCGCCGGCAAATCCACCCTATTCTCGCTCATTCTCGGCGAGATCTCTCCTGACAGCGGCGAGGTTGCATCCGAAAAAAGCGTAACGATCGGATTTCTGCCGCAGGAAACTGCGGCGGCAGGTGACGAAACCGTGCTCGAGCTGGCTTTGGCAATCACGCCGGAGCTTGTCCACGCGCAAAAGGTCATTAAACAACACGAGCTCGGTGCCGGGTCCGATGACGCGGCGTATCATCGTGCTTTGCACGTTTTCGACGAGCACGGCGGCTGGCAGCTCGAACCGAAGGCGAAACGCGTGCTCGCGGGACTCGCCTTTCGAGAAAGTGATTTTGATCGGCCGGCGCGGGCACTGAGTGGCGGCTGGGTCATGCGCGCACATCTTGCCCGCCTTCTGGTGATGGAGCCGGATCTTCTTCTTCTCGATGAGCCGACGAACCATCTCGATCTGGAATCGCTCCAGTGGTTTCAGGAATATCTGCGAACTTATCCGGGCGCGATCGTGATGATCTCCCACGACCGCGAGTTTCTGAACCAGCTTGTTGGGGGCATCGTCGAGATCGCGAATTCGAAGCTGGTCCGTTATCGCGGCAACTGGGACAGCTACATCGAACAGAAAGCAGCCCGCGAAGCGCAACAACTCTCAGCTTACAAGAATCAACAAAAGGAGATCGCCTCGCTGCAACTTTTTGCCGATCGCTTTCGAGCAAAGGCCAGCAAAGCTTCGCAGGCGCAAAGCAAACTGAAGCAGATCGATCGCATGGAAAAAATCGCGGCCCCGACCGCCCACGCGAGAACAATCAAGTTTCATTTTCCCCAGCCGCCGCGAAGCGGTCTGCGTGTTATCACGCTGAAAGATATCGATCATGCCTACGGCGACCTCGTCGTTTATCGGGGAATGCAATTTCATGCCGAGCGCGGACAGCGCACCGTTCTGGTCGGCCCAAACGGCGCGGGCAAATCCACGCTGCTCAAATTGCTCGCCGGCGTTCTGGAGGTGCAGAAGGGCACGCGCGATCTCGGACACAATGTTCGGGTCGGTTACTTTTCCCAGAATCGCATCGATGTCTTAAACCCGCGTCACACAGTTCTCGAAAGTGCGCTCGACGCGCCCAACCCCGTTTCCGAGCAAACGGCACGCACTGTTCTTGGGTCGTTCTTGTTTCGCGGCGACGACGTTTTCAAATCGGTGGCAGTGCTCAGTGGCGGTGAAAAGTCCCGTTTAGCGCTGGTCAAGCTTCTGCTCGATCCGCCCAATCTCCTGCTCATGGATGAGCCGACAACGCATCTCGATGTTGGATCGATCGATGCGCTGATCGGTGCGCTCAAGCAATATCACGGAACGCTCATCTTCATCAGCCACGACGTGCATTTCATCCGCGCCATTGCCAAGAGCATCCTTCACATCGCCGTCGGCCGGCTGACGCCATATCCCGGCGACTACCAATACTATTTGGACAAATCGAAAGCCACGTCGGCACGAACCGCACTCACTTCCGGACAAGGCCTGCCAGGATCGACAATCGAATGGCGCCGAAACCGCGCCCCGCTCTGCCGGCTCACGGAAAGCGCAGAAACGTTTGGAAGCCGAAGCGCGCAATGCGATTGGCCAGGCCAAGCGGGCCAGGGAAAAACGCCTGCGCGAGCTCGAAATGAAAATTGCCGCGCTGGAAGGCCAGCAAAAAGAACTTCTGGCCATTCTCGAAGATCCCGCCGCCTACGAATCCGGCGGCCGCGCCGTCGCCGTTAATCGCGAACTGTCCGCCGTTACTGAGGAGCTCGCACGCCTGACGGGTGAATGGGAAAAATCGACCGTCACTCATTAAGCTCGACATCTCAGATCTGGGGAGCGCAGGCTGCTAGCCTGCAGTTGCCGGCAGCTTGCCGGCAACACTTTCGCAAAGCGAACAACAATTCGGAAACGTCTCGGCAAGCTGCCGAGACGAACAGGCTAGCAGCCTGTGCTCCCCGGAACCAACGCTTTCAGCACTTTCATCGCTGCATTGTGCCCGGGAATGCCGCTGACCGCGCCGCCGCGCTGCGCGCTCGAGCCGCATAGAAACACATTTTCGAATTCGGTTTCGACGCCCCAGGTGCCGGCTTGTGCCTCTTCGATCGCGAATGGCCACGTCGGGGCGTCGTGAAAAATATTGCCGTGATACATCCCCAGCGCGTTCTCGATATCCAGCGGGCTCTTGCTCTCAATGCAGGGTTCGCCATTGCGTCCAACGGCGAGGCATGCTTCGAGCGGTTCTTCCAGCCACTGATTCATGCTCGCGAGAAATTTTTTCTCGGCATCCGCTCGCATCGTTTTGTTGTCACGCGCAAATAGCGAGTAGGGCGCGTCGAGCCCGAAAAGTGTCATCGTATGAAAACCTTGTTCCCGCAGCTCCGGAGCGAGAATGCTGTCGTCGGTCAGGGTGTGGCAATACACCTCGCACGGTGTCTTGTCCGGTAATTGCCCCTTCGAGGCCTGATCGTAGCTCACTTTCATCGCTTCGTAGCCTTCGTCACTATGAAACGTTCCGCACCACGCCTCGGTCGCCGGATGATTCTTCGCCTTCAACTTGGGTAATCGCCGAAGCAGCATGTTAATTTTGAACACGGAGCCTTCGTCCGTGCGCTCGGGCTGAAATAATTGGCCGGTTAATTTTCCCAGGACATTCCGGCCAAAGTTGACCAAAAGAAATCGCGCCTCGACCCTCTGCCGTTCCTCATTGATTTCAAACTCAACGGTCTTGTTCTCCCCTCTCCCATCGACAGCGCGAAGATCGACATTGGTGACGAATTCGGCGCCGGCTTTTCGCGCGGCCTGTTCCAGTTCAAACGCCACCGCACCCATCCCGCCTACCGGCACCTTCCATTCGCCGGTCTTGTTACCGATCAAGTGATAAAGAAAACAGCGATTCTGCAGGAGCGACGGATCGTGGGGATGGGTAAAGACGCCGATCTTGGCATCGGTCAGGACGAGGCCGCGCACCAGATCGTTTTTCAAATGACGCTCGATTGCGCGTCCGAGCGGTTCCTCGGCCAGACTGCGCCACGCCTCGCGTGAAACAGGATCGACATCGAACCGGCGCTGAAACTCCTCCTTGGCCACGAGCGGCTCGAGCATGGAATCCCAGGAATGTTCGGCAAACACCCGCGACAAATTGTAAAACTTCTTCATCTGTTCGTACTCGGCATCGCTTCCAGTAAGATCGACAATCGATCGACGGCTCGCCTCTTCATCGACATTGCTCAGCAGCAATCCATCGTGGCGGCCGTCTTTGAGGTAGGGCGTAAACGACCCGATCGCGCGCCGCCGGAGCTCGAGATTCAATCCGAGATCACGAATAATTTTCTCCGGAAACAAACTGACCAGATACGAGTAGCGCGAAAGCCGCGCGTCATAATCGGGAAAAACCTTCTGTGAAGTCGTCGCACCGCCGATGTAATCGTTTTTTTCCAGAAGCAGCACACTCAGTCCCGCGCGGCCGAGATAACTCGCAGCCACGAGACCGTTATGCCCCGCGCCCAGAATGACGACGTCATATCTGCTTTTACTCGTGCTCATGCTCATGCTCATGCTCATGCTCGCAATCGGCCAACGCTCAACGCTCAACGTTCAACGTTCAAAAAAGTGAACCCTTGCCGCGTTCCCGTCACAACCGTCACAATTATGGCAATTATGGTTCAACTCTTGCTGCAAAATAGCGAGCGTTTCGGCCAATCCCACTATGAAACCCCCTTTCTTCCAAGCGAAATACTTCGCTCTTTCCACAAGCATTCTTCTGATCAGCCTCGCCGCTGCCGCGGAGGCGAAGAGCAAGGCCGGCAAAGTGACCAGTTCGGACGCGGCCCGTTTTCTCAATCAAGCCACGTTCGGTCCGACCACGGCGCTGATTTCGCAGGTGCAGAAAAAAGGATTTAACAAGTTCTTGAAGCAACAGTTTGCCACTTCCGCCTCCGCTACACTTCCGCGCGTCGACGCAGCCGTAGCGGCATTACCTCCGGACGACGGGCCATCTAACCGCCAATTCCAGGAAGCTTGGTGGTACACCGTTGTAAACGCGCCCGACCAACTCCGGCAGCGAGTCGCTTTCGCTCTTAGCGAGATCATGGTGGTTTCGGCCAATGGCAACGGGATGTTCGAGCATCCCGAAGCGATGGCGGTTTATTGGGACCTTCTGGCCCGGGATGCATTCGCCAATTTCCGGACGCTAATCGAGGACGTGACGTTGAATCCAGCCATGGGCGATTACCTCGACATGGTTCATAACGATAAGCCGAACCATTATCGGAATACCGAGCCCAACGAGAACTACGCTCGCGAAGTCATGCAGCTCTTCACCATTGGGCTCTATAAACTCAATCCTGACGGCTCTCAGCAACGCGACGCCAACAATCAGCCGATTCCAAGCTACGATCAGGACGCGGTCGAAGGCTTTGCCCACGTGTTCACGGGCTGGTATTGGGCGCAAACCGGCATGCCGACCTGGAGTTGGGCCCCGCCCAATTATCGCCAGCCAATGATGGCCTTCTCCGAGCATCACGACACGGGGCCCAAAACGCTTTTGAACGGAGTTACATTGCCGGCCAATCAGACCCAGGCCCAGGACCTGAAAGCCGCGTTGGACCAGTTGTTCAATCATCCGAACACCGGGCCGTTTATTGCGCGCCGATTGATTCAGCGCCTGATCACGAGCAATCCGTCGCCGGGTTACATTTCACGCGTCGCCGCCGTTTTCGCGAATAACGGCAAGGGCATCCGGGGCGACCTCAAGGCTGTCGTGCAAGCCATTCTTCTCGACAACGAAGCCCGTTCGAGCGCCCAGACGACAGCCGCGGGTTATGGGAAAGAGCGCGAACCGGTCATTCGACTGGCGAATCTTTACCGCGCTTTCAGCGCCTCATCTGCGAGCGGCAAATTTATCGTCAACGACCAGTCCTTTACATTCGGCCAAGCGCCGCTCTTCGCCCCGAGCGTGTTTAATTTCTTCGCACCGGATTATGCGCAACCAGGCGCAATCGAGCAGGCGGGATTGTTATCCCCCGAATTTCAGATCACCACCGACACCACGGTCATCACGTCCGCCAATAAAATGCGCAGAGCCACCTATCAACAGACTTCCGTTGGGAATCCGGATGCGCTCGTCCTCAATTTATCTTCGCTAACGGCGAAGGCTTCCGATCCCGGCGCAATGGTCGATTCGCTCAAAGATTTGCTGATGAACGGGAACATGTCGGCCGCGACGCGAAATATTGTGGTCAACGCCGTAACCCAGATTCCTCCGACAAGCACGCTCGAACGCGCTCAAACCGCTGTTCACCTCCTCGCTACCTCGCCGGAGTTCGTCACTGAAAGATAGTTTACCCCGCAAAATCATATGGAAATCACTCGTCGCAGTTTTCTTCGACAGGCGGCCTGCGCCGCGCTCGGCACTACCTCCATCGCGTCCACCGTCTGGAACTTGCGCGCGATCAACGCCGCCACTGCCCAGGCCATAGGTTCCAGCACCGAATTCCGCGCTCTCGTCTGTCTGTTTTTTGTACGGGGGCAACGACGCCAATAATATGATCGTGCCGACGGATGCGTCCGGCTATCAAGTTTACTCCGCCGCCCGCGGTCCACTGGCGCTCGCGCAAGACTCGCTGCTCCCGCTCAATCTGGTGACTCCGGACGGCCAGGGCCGCACTTTTGGATTGCATCCAAACATGCCTGAGTTGCAATCGCTTTTTAATAACGATCGCAAACTCGCACTCATGGCGAATGTCGGCACCTTGGTCGAGCCGACTACCCGGGTGCAATACCTCAACGGCACCGCCAAGCTCCCGCCGCAGCTTTTTTCACATGCCGATCAACAGGTGGAATGGCAGACCGGCTGGCCCGATGCACCGCCAACCAGTGGCTGGGGTGGACGACTGGCCGATCTCCTCACTTCCTTCAACAACGTCGACACGATTTCGATGTCGATCTCCCTCGCCGGCGCCAATGCTTTTCAAGTCGGCCGAACTGTCTCCGATAACCAGGTCTCAAATGCCGGGCCCATCAGTTTGACCGGGTTCGGCGGGCACAACGGACAAATCCGCTACCAAGCCGTGCAGGACTTGCTCAACCTGCCCCACCAGAACCTGTTTGAAGCCGAGTTCGCAAGAATCACCAACCGCGCCATTACCAATGACGCGCTGCTCAAAAGCGCGCTGAACGGAATCACGCTCAATACTCCGTTTCCCGGTAACTCCGATCTCAGCGACCAACTGCAAACGATCGCCAAAATCATCGCCGCGCGAGAAGCCCTCGGAATGCGGCGCCAGATTTTCTTTTGCTCGGTAGGCGGTTACGATACCCATAGCAACGAGATGGCCTCTCAAGCGAATCTGTTAGCCGAATTGAGCCAGTGCATGAGCGCCTTTTATCAGGCCACCGAGGAACTCAATATCACCGATCGCGTAACCTTGTTTACCGCCTCGGACTTCGGGCGAACATTTCAAGCCAACGGCTCAGGCGCAGACCACGCCTGGGGCAGCCACTCGATGGTGCTCGGTGGTTCCGTCAAAGGTGGCGACATATACGGCGCCTATCCGACGCTCGCGCTCAACGGACCGGACGACATCGGCGAAGGCCGATGGGTACCAAGCACCTCTGTCGATCAGTACTCGGCCACACTGGCAAAATGGTACGGAATTTCCAGCCCGACTGACCTGGTTACCGTCCTGCCAAACATCAATCGATTCTCCACGTCCGACCTCGGTTTCATGAATCAACTTCCACCGCCAGGCGGATAATAAGAGAGGACATTCGCTGGCGTATCCCATCGAGCGGCGAAACGCTATTCACTGACTGAATCGCATCGGCAATCGGACGAATCACATTCAGAACGCGCCCCTCGGAAAAATTCGGCACGCATTCAATCAGTTTTTGCATATAAGTTGCGACTGATTAGTAGCATACGAGCGCCGGCTTACCAAAATTTGTCCGATTCGATGAATCTGTAGCCGGGATCGGTGATCCCGGATCTTGAATTCCGCTGTTTGGCGCAAACTACAAGATGAGTGACTCGATTTCGCCCTGCCACAACCAATCATCTCTGTTTGCAACTAATCCGGCGCGCTTTGGATTCTCTCTCACGTAGTCCCATTTTTGACTGTAGCTTTCGCCTGATCGCAAGACGTGATCGAAGAACTCTGCCTGCCAAATTTTCCCCAAAAGGCCAACCTCACGGCTGATACGTTTACTCGTCCATTGTTTCCATGACTGCAGAAATTTCGACAATTTCGTCGCATTGAATTCGGCAGAGCAGAAGAAATGCACGTGATCGGGCATGATTACTTACCGCCCAATGACCCATCCATGTCGATGGTGCGCATTCTGCCATTCCTCGCGAAGAATGTTGGCGATGTTCTCGGATGCTAGAATTGACCTGCGTTTGAACGTGCAGGTCGTGATGAAATAAATCGGTGACTCGACCCACACACGCTCGAGCCGGGATAAATGTTTGGGCATCTAAGAAACCGGCATCACCGATGCCGGCTACAATAGACTAATCGCGTGCATTGGGTTTCATGGGCACCGTGATCCTATTTTTTTCAGCGAAATCGATTGCACGCTCATATCCGGCGTCAACATGACGGAGAACGCCCATGCCGGGATCGCTGGTGAGCACGCGTTCCAACCTTCGCTTCGAATTTTCCGTGCCGTCGGCGACCACGACCATGCCGGCGTGCTGCGAGTAACCGATCCCGACGCCGCCGCCGTTGTGGATTGAGACCCAGGACGCGCCGGCGGCGGTGTTCACCAGCGCATTGAGCAACGGCCAATCGGCGATGGCATCGCTGCCGTCGATCATCCCCTCGGTTTCGCGATTGGGCGATGCAACCGAGCCGGCATCGAGGTGATCGCGCCCGATCACGATGGGCGCTTTGATTTCGCCCCGCTTGACCAAATCGTTCATGGCCACACCGAATTCGGCGCGCTCGCCGTAGCCGAGCCAGCAAATCCGCGCGGGCAATCCTTGAAATTGAATCCGCTCTTTCGCGAGCTTCATCCAGCGAGATAACGTTTCGTTCTTCGGGAAGATTTCCAGCGCGAGCTTGTCGGTCCGAGCGATGTCGGCGGGATCACCGCTCAACGCGACCCAGCGGAACGGGCCCTTCCCTTCGCAAAAGAGCGGACGAATGTACTCCGGAACGAACCCGGGAATATCGAACGCGTTCTTAACGCCAGCCTTCTGCGCCTGGGCCCGAATGTTGTTTCCGTAATCGAACGTGACGGCTCCTTTCTTTTTCAGCGCGAGCATGGCTTCGACGTGCACAGCCATCGAACGCATCGATTTGTCGATGTACGACTCGGGATTTTTTGCCCGCAACGCCAACGCGTCTTCGAGCGACATCCCGTGCGGCACGTACCCGTTCAACGCGTCGTGCGCGCTGGTTTGATCGGTGAGAATATCCGGCACCACGCCGCGCTTAACGATTTCGGGCAGAACATCGGCGCAATTGCCGACGAGCCCGACTGAAATCGCTTGTCGATCTTTGCGCGCCTGATCGATCAGCTTCAGTGCTTCATCCAGCGACCATGCGATCTTGTCGCAATAGCCGCTCTTCAATCTCTTCTCGATCCGTGCAGGATCGACATCGACTCCGAGAAATAGCGCGCCATTCATGGTCGCGGCCAGCGGTTGCGCCCCGCCCATTCCACCCAGACCGCCGGTTACAACAAACTTTCCTTCCAGCGAGCCGGCGAAATGCCTGCGGCCCGCCGCAGCAAACGTCTCGAACGTTCCCTGAACGATTCCCTGACTGCCGATGTAAATCCACGAGCCGGCGGTCATCTGTCCGTACATCGTCAGTCCCAGACGCTCGAGCTTGTTAAACTCGGCGTAATTGTTCCATTGTCCGACGAGGTTTGAATTCGCGATCAAAACCCGTGGCGCTTCATCGTGCGTCCGGAATTTTCCGACCGGCTTCCCAGATTGAACAAGCAACGTTTCGTCGTTCTCGAGCTTGCGCAGCGAATCGACAATCGCATCGAACGCTTCCCAGCTTCGCGCGGCGCGTCCCGTTCCGCCGTAAACAACCAGCCGGTCCGGAGCCTCGGCCACATCCGGATCGAGATTGTTCATGATCATCCGCATGGCCGCTTCCTGGTGCCAGCCTTTGCAACTGAGCTTTGTCCCGCGCGGCGCCCGGATGATTCGTTTCCCGCTCATAGTTTTTCGCTATCGAAATCTCCCCGGCGAATCGCTTCGGCCACACGGGCGATGTCGCCCGAGAGCGAACGATCTTTAGTCAGCGGCGGCGCGATTTTACGGATGGCCGTGAAAGCGCGTTCGACACCGGCTCCGGCTTTGAGCGGGCGTCGATGTTCCAACGCTTCCGCGCCGGCCAGCAGTTCGATGGCGAGCAAATTCTCGGCAAGATCGACAATTGACCGCAATTTCAACGCCGCGGTCATTCCCATCGAGACGTGGTCTTCTTTTCCGCCGGACGTTGTCACGTTGTCAACGCTGGCCGGATGGGCCAGGACCCGCGCTTCGTTTACCAATGAGGCCGCCGCCACATGGGCGATCATGAATCCGGATTCCAGGCCGGCTCGACGCGCGAGAAACGCAGGCAGACCTTCGCTCTTATCGGGATTATTGAGCCGGTCAATGCGACGTTCACCGATGCTCATTAGATCTGTCAGGGCAATTGCAGCATAATCGAATGCGAGCGCCAGCGGCGCGCCGTGAAAATTTCCGCCGGAGATCACGTCGCCATTTTCAAAGACGAGCGGGTTATCGGTGGCCGATGCGGATTCGACGAGCAGAACGCTTTCGCAATGATCCAGCGCGCCTCGAACGGCGCCGTGGACCTGTGGCATACAACGCAGACTGTAAGCGTCCTGAACGCGCGGATCGTCCTCAACGTGCGATTCGCGGATCTCGCTGCCTTCCATGATCGACAACAGATGTTGGGCGACCGCTTTCTGGCCGGGATGCGGCCGGGCTTCATGGAGCCGAGGATCGAACGCTGCGGGAGTGCCCTTAAGCGCTTCGAGAGTCATCGCGCCGGAAATATCGGCGACGCGCGACAACCGTTTTGCTCGCAAGATCGACAATCCACCGACCGCGTGCATGGCCTGAGTGCCGTTGAGGAGCGCAAGGCCTTCCTTGGCTTCGAGCTGGACCGGTTTCAATTTCGCGCGCTTCAGTGCGTCGGCGCCCGGCATTCGTTGCCCTTCGAAAAACGATTCGCCTTCACCGATCAAGCTCAAAGCGAGATGGGCAAGTGGCGCGAGATCGCCACTGGCGCCGACCGATCCTTTCTCGGGAACGACCGGCTGCACGCGGCGGTTGAGCATTTCGCAAAGCATCTCGACGATGTCGATCCTGATTCCGCTGTAACCGAGAGCGAGCACGTTGGCCCGGAGCAGCATCATGGCGCGCACCTCGGGCTCGGAAAGCGGATTGCCTATGCCACAGGCGTGGCTGCGAACCAGATTGAGTTGGAGTTCGCGCAAGTCTCCCTGGGGAATCCGAACATCGGCCAGTTTGCCGAAACCGGTGTTCACTCCGTAAACGACGGCATTACGGGCAACGATTTCCTCGATCACTTTGCGCGAAGCCAGAATGCGCGGGCGAGCTGCTGCCGAAATTCGAATAGTCTCGTTACCAAGAGCGACCGCGGCGATCTCCGCAAGAGTCAATGTCTGGCCGTTGAGTTCCATCGGCGCAGTTTAAATGGAACTGGATGAAATTGGAAGGGAGCCGATGCATCAGCCGTAGCCACCGCGGTGGCCTCGACACGGCGCACAGCGCCATGGACTGCATCGACATGACATTCACCAACAAAAAAGGCCAGGCCGAATACGACCTGGCCTTTTGGTTAAAGTTATCCACGCCAAACAAACGGGATTTACTTCGAGTAACCGGTGGAACTCGCCGCCGTTGTGCTGGTGGTGCTTGATTCTTGTTTGTGGGCACACGCCCCCAAGGTCAACGCACTGGCCAAAACAGCCACGATCATGATCGCTTTTAAAAATCTCAATTTATATCGCCTCCTTTCACCGCAAGTTGCTCCGCCTGTTTAGGCAGGGAACCCCATGGAAGCAACGATTTTCTCGATCTTTTTGGATTATCCACCGGGATTCCGACAGCCGAATCCCAGTCTATATCCAAACGATGAAAGTGAACTTCATTCCTCGATCACGACTGGCGTCTCTTCATCCACGAGATCGAACAGTTCGATCACGTCCGCGTTGCGCATTCGGACGCAGCCGTGACTGTCAGCGGTTCCGATCTTGTGCTCGTGTTTCGTGCCGTGGATGTAAATAAAACGGCCGCGAGTGTTCGCGTTGTGATCGTCCAGTCCGTCGAGCCAGAGAATGCGCGATAACACCAAATCCTCCGTCGGCGGCGGAGGATCGTCGGGGCCGAGCGGAATGCGACTTCGAAAAATTGTTCCACTCGGCATGTCGCCGCCGATTTTTTCCACGACGCGAAAACGTCCGGTTGGCGTTTTATTGCTTCCCTCCTCCGTGCCGATTCCGAATCGGGAAGTGGAGACGGGATAAGTGCGGATTGTTTTCTCGCCCTCTTTCAGGGTGAGCCGCTGATTACGAATCGAAACGTGAATGGTCATCGAGGTTTGCATCAGATCAGGCAGGCGATAAAGTCCGGCTGCGGATGAAAGGTTATCATATCGCCATCGTAGGCGCGACTGGTGCGGTTGGCCAGGAACTGTTGAGTGTTCTGGAGCGGCGCGGTTTTCCAGTAGCAAGTCTTGCGACCTCTGGCGTCCGCCCGCTCGTCGGGAAAATCGGTTCGATTTCGCGATGAATCCATTCCCGTTGACAGAACTTGGCGAACACTCGTTCGACAAGATCGACATCGCTTTTTTTAGCGCCGGCGGAGAAATCTCGCGGAAATTTGTTCCGATCGCCTGCCAGGCCGACGCGATTACGATCGACAATTCGTCCGTTTTTCGGATGGAGCCGCAGGTGCCGCTGGTGATTCCGGAAATCAATGCCGAGGATGCGCGGAGCCACCGCGGCATTATTGCCAACCCGAATTGCACGACAGCCGTCGCGCTGATGGCGCTTTATCCATTGCACCGGGTATTTGGTGTTCGCCGTATTTTCGCGGCAAGTTATCAAGCAGTCTCAGGAAGCGGCCAGCGGGCAATTGAGGAATTGAAACGGCAGGTAGCAAACGGTGAAGAAGATCGACAAACAAAAGTCTATCCGCACCCGATCGCGTTCAATCTGCTGCCGCACGTAGATTCTTTTCTCGAGAGCGGCTACACCAAGGAAGAAATGAAAATGCAAAACGAAGGACGCAAAATTATGCATTTGCCCGAGTTCCGCGCTTCAGTTACCTGCGTTCGGGTGCCGGTTTATCGCGCGCATTCGGTGGCCGTGAACGCAGAGTTTGAGAAAAAGGTGTCGGTGGAACAGGCGCGCGAAGTCCTGGCCAAGGCGCCGGGGCTGGAGTTGGTCGATGAACCGCAGAATAATCGTTACCCCATGCCTTTGAGTGTGGCGGGGAAAGACAATTGCCAGGTTGGCCGCGTCCGCCTGGATTGCGCGCTTGAAAACGGACTGTCGTTTTGGGTATCGGGCGACCAATTGCTCAAGGGCGCGGCGTTGAACGCGGTCCAGATCGCTGAATTGCTGTAGCCGCGGGCGCTGACCGCGGCTTGGGAAAGAACGCGGCCAATGCACCGGGATCACCGATCCCGGCTACATCTACTTGCTGGCCACTACGGGCCAGGCGTTGGCGATTCGTGCGCGCCTTTTTTCTTTCCCTCGTGCTTGCCCCCACCGCGTTGCTCACCGCCAGGAACGTCGGCGCTGACTGGTCCCCCCGGGGGGTTCATCCCCGGCCCGCGTTTCCTGGAGTTGCCTTGAGCCGAACCCGGCGGGTTAATGGGCTCGGGCGCCGTCGGTGGCACGCCCATTTTCTTTTTCATCTTTCCTTGCCCGGCGCCCTGTTCGATCTCACTGGCGGCAGTCTCGCCGGCCGCCGGCTCCGGAGGCATCATTTTACGTTTACCGCCCAGTCGGCCCGTCGCAGGATTCATTTCATCCGGCGGAACCGGAACTCCAGGTTCCAGATTCTTGTCCTTGCCTTTGCCCTTCGACAATTCTTTCCCGACGTTGCGTTTCGTGCCACCTGGCGGATTCATCGGCTCGGGTACGGTGGGCGGTCCGCCGACAACCTCCTCCTTTTTGTCCTTCTGTTTGCCCCGGCCCGAAGTCATCGAAGTTTCTTCTGGCGAACTTTCACGGGCTGGAGATGCGGTTTGATCGGCTGATTCGCCCGGCCGGCGGTGCTTGTCTTTTTCGGCTTGCGACGCAGCGCTGGTCTCACCCGGCGATGCACCATTCTCGGCCTGGCCAGACGTTCCCTCAGTCGGCGGCGGGATTTTCTTCAAGTCCTGTGTCTTGATTTTCTGTTTCAGTTCCGTCTGCGCCTTTTCGTCGCCGGCAACGGACCAGCCGTGTTCAAGCTTGACCTTGTCCCTGGCCAGTTTGGTTTTCACTTTCGGCGGCGCAATTGTTTTGGACGACCTCTCGATATTTTGCGGAGCACCGAGCATGAGCTTGTCTCCCTGTACCTTGGTCAGCCTCCCGGATTTTGCCGCAGTTGAAAAATCGACATTCGTCTCACGCTCGATTTTCAGTCGCTGAATGGGCCGGGCCGAATGCTTGGACAACACCTCGTAACTCGGTCCGTAATTGTAAACGATCTTATTCTTAACGGTAATGTTGGTGACATTTACCGTTTGGTTTACGTACGTCACGTTATAGCTCGGCGCGTAAATGTGGCTGCGCAGGACTGGTTCGCCGACATACCGAATATCGACAAAGTTGTAATAGGCCGGTCCGATATCGAATTCGATATCCACGTGTCCTCCAATTGGCCGTCCGTCATAGACGATCCCGGGTCCGCGCGGCGGCAGCGGTGCCCAACCACAGTAATTGCCGCCGAAGCGCCAGGAAACCCAGGCTGGCCCCCATTCCAAATCAGAGCCCGGAAACCAGACCCACCCGTAGTCGGCCAGGCGGGCCCACCGGCCGTAGTGATACGTGGCCCAGCCAAAGTCCTCGTACGATATCCACGTCCATCCATAATCGGTATATGCCCAGTAACCGTCGGCATAAGGCCGCCAATCCGAATCGTTCGCCGCTACGTCTGGTTGCCAGCCATAGCCGTACTCATCCGCATCAATCCAGTTTCCACCGGAAAGATTATCGTAGAAAAGATTCACGGTGAGCTCGGCTCCGTTGGCCCGCGGGATGGCGGGCAAAACCAAAGCGAGCATGGTTAATGCAAAAAATATTTTCTTCATAATCATAATCGGTTTTCAGGCGTTGGACTCACGCGCCCAGGCCTTTATTCAATTTAGGAATCGTAAGTCGCGGAGCGAACGCGTGCAGAATGAGACGAAATTGCCTGCCCCGCCGGACGATCTAGCACGCCTCATCGCGGCCGCAGCACAACGAACGAACGCGTCCGGTGCCGACACACCGACAAGACATGTGGTTTAGTCGGATCCAGCGCCCCGGCGATCCTGTCGTAATCTGAGAGCGATCCGATCGGTTGCTGATTAATTTCTTCAATGACATCGCCTTTCTGCAGCTCCGCGGCTCCGCCGTTAGGATCGACATTCGTAATAACCACGCCATGCGCATTATTTGGCAGATCGAGCTGGCGCATCATCTCAGACGTTAGGGCCTCAACGTGAATTGCTCCGAGCGGGTTGCCCGCGTCGGGTTCGCCCTGATCGCCCGCGTCCGGTTCGGCCGGCACTTGCGGCTGGGGCTGGTTTCCTTGCGGCGACTGCGCGGTTTGAAAGTCCATCGGTTGCTCCCTGATTTCCGTCGTGACCTTCATCGGTTTCCCATCGCGAACAATTTCCAGCTCGACTTTTTTGTTCAGCTCAGCCTGAGCGACGAGACTGCGCAGCGCCGGAAAATTTTTCACATCATGCCCAGCGAACTTGCGAATCACGTCTCCCTTTTGCAAGCGGGCCTCGGCCGCAGGCGATCCTGCGATGACGTCATCTACCGTAACGCCTTCGGTTTCCGGCGCTCGTTGACCTGGCGGCTGCAACGCTCGCGTCTGAATCCCGAGATAAC
The DNA here is from genome assembly GCA_963815455.1 of uncultured Verrucomicrobiae bacterium. Classification (GTDB taxonomy): domain Bacteria; phylum Verrucomicrobiota; class Verrucomicrobiia; order Chthoniobacterales; family UBA10450; genus JBDTZF01. Next base: position 93,573 of record CAWFGO010000005.1, on the reverse strand, counting down.
CGCGTATGATCCGGCCTTGCTTCAGCAGGCTCTCGAGTGCGTTGCGCACCGTGTTGGACGGAATAGCGAAGCCAATTCCGGAAGAACTGCCACTGCGTGAAATGATCGCGGTGTTAATCCCAACGACTTCACCGCTAAGGTTGATCAACGGGCCCCCGCTGTTGCCCGGATTGATGGCTGCATCCGTTTGCAGCAAATCGCTAAACGCGTCGCTGCGATTCGGGCGTCCCTTCGAGCTAATGATTCCGTCCGTCACTGTTTCTTCGAACCCAAAAGGATTTCCGATCGCCAAAACAAAATCGCCTACCTGTACCGCATCGGAATCGGCCAGCTTGAGCGGCTTGACCCCCGGTTCGTCGATCTTAAGGACAGCCAGATCGAGCTGCGCATCCGCGCCGACAACCCGCGCTTTGGTGGTGCGTCCATCGCTTAACTGCACTTCGATATCGTCCACTTGATCGACAACGTGGTTGTTGGTGATGATGTGTCCCTCGTTTGTCACGATGACTCCAGAGCCAAGAGAGTTTTGTACCAGCGCCTGATCCCGCGGACTGCGGAACTGGCTCGGATTGCGAAAGAAAAATTGAAATGGATCGAGCCCATATTGCCGGCGGATCTCGATTTTCTTCGAGGTCTTCACCGCAACGACGGACGGGATCACGCTGTTTACCAGTGCCCGCCGCTCTCTGTTCAGCGCTTCCAGAGAGGCGACCTGCTGCGATTTGATGTTAGGCTCGTTTGCGAGCGTATATTTTTCCGGTGTTCGGCTTGGGAGCGGCTTCAGATTCCCATGCTTGAGCCGGTAATCATAGAGAAACGAGATTGCTGCGCTAACCAGCAGCACCAATAGTAAGAATTTGGCGAGATTTTTCATCAACTGACGTTTGAGAAGGTTCGTCCCTGTGTTTCGACAATCAAACGGCGAAAATGTTGATTCTCCGGCAGCTCCAAACCCGGATCGGCCCGGAAGATCGACATCGCCGCTGCTCGCGCGCGGCGCATCAATTGCGCGTCCGACTTTAAATTACCAATCTTGAGGCCGGGGAGACCGCTTTGCGCCGTGCCTAACAGATCGCCCGGCCCACGCAAATCCCAATCGGCTTCGGCCACGTCGAAACCGTTGATTGTTTTTTCCAGAACGGCGAGCTTCGCCGCCGTCTCCTTCGAGTCGTCCGACGTTAACAAAATGCAATACGACTTATGCTCGCCGCGCCCGATCCGCCCACGGAGTTGATGCAGCTGGGCCAAGCCGAAGCGTTCCGCGTTTTCAACCAGCATCACCGCAGCATTTGGAACATCGACCCCGACCTCGATCACGGTCGTGCTGATCAAAACGCTGGTCTGGCCTTGGCGAAACCGTTCCATGATTTCCTGTTTTTCCGGAGCAGGGATGCGGCCGTGCAGCAGCTCGCATTGATATGGGCGCAAACGTTCCAGCCACAATTCATATTCCGCCGCCGCCGCCTTGGCATCGAGCTTGTCGCTTTCGTCGATCAACGGATAAATCACGTACGCTTGACGCCCGGCTTCCAACTGCCCGCGCAAAAATACCAGGACCTCGCCAAGCTTCGATTCGTCGCGGGCCGCGGTGATTATCTTCCCCCGATTGCGCGGCATCTCATCAATGATTGAAACATCGAGATCGCCGTAAACCGTCATGGTCAACGTCCGCGGAATTGGCGTCGCTGTCATGACGAGCACATCCGGCGCCGGTTCGCGATCCGTTAAGCGAGCGCGTTGGGCAACGCCAAACTTGTGCTGCTCATCAATGACCACCAATCCAAGATTCGAAAAGGAAACATTGTCGTAAAGCAGCGCGTGCGTTCCCACGATGATTTGAGGCTCCTCGGGAGCGAGCTTCGCCTCCGGGGAGCACAGGCTGCCAGCCTGTGGTTCGCGGCAGCCTGCCGCGAATTGAATGGCGTCGCGGCTCCCAGGGTACCAGACCCATCGGTAATCTTCGCCCTGTTTGGCGACCCCCACGTCCCAAGGGTTACCCGTAATATATAGAAATTTTTCCCGCAAATCACTCTCCGATCGAATCATTCTGTCGAACGATTCTATCTCCCAAACCGATCCGCTTCTGCTTTCTGTCCTGTTGATTTGTTTGGCAGTAAACGATTTGATCGTGTGCAGAATTTTTGAAATGGAAAAAAAGACCGAGTCACCAGACGCGCCCTGCCGCTCGACCATCGGTTCGATCAGCATATGCACGTGATCCGGCATTACGCACGCAGCGTAGAGTTCGTAACGCTTATCCTTCCAGTTGATGATGGATTCCAGCACGACATCACGCGCTTTTGGCGACAGTCGCCAACGATTTCGTGTTGCGAAGGTAATTGCGTATTTGGCCCAGGGCCGCTCGAAATGAGGGAGGCTGCGCCGGTGGTAAATAGGTTCGGCCATGCCGGACAGGATTTTCCCTATTTTTTCCTCGGGCGCAGAAGAGTCCGGCAAGCTGCCGGACGCAACAGGCTGGCAGCCTGTGCTCCCCAGAATCCTTCCGTGCGTTAAATTCTGCGCCTGCGCGAACAACGGCAGCGGCGCGTTGTCTTCCTGTCGCGCTGCCGTGCGGATCGACAATCGAATGCCCAGCGGTTCAAGCCAGCGGCGGAGCACGGCGTAATGTTGTTCCGCCAGAATTTGCGTCGGCGCCATGAACGCCGCCTGATATCCGGCTTCGATTGCCAGGAGCATCGCCGCGATCGCCACCACGGTTTTTCCGGAACCGACGTCGCCCTGCAGTAACCGATTCATCGGATGGCTCGAGGCGAGATCGCGCCGGATTTCAGCGATCACTTTCGACTGCGCGCTGGTCAAATCGAATGGGAGCGCACCCACAAATTTTTCGAGCAACGCTCCGGTGCCGCAATGCGATTCGCCGGCCCGAATTGATGCTTCCGAACGCCGGGAGGCGATCAACATTTGCATCGCGAAAAATTCCGAGAGCACGAGATGCTGTCGCGCCGCGTGATGCGCTTCCCAGTTCTCCGGAAAATGAATCGCGCCAAGCGCGGCGCGCCGGTCGGCGCCGGCCAGTTCCTTCGGCAACAATGTTTCCAACGGTTCGTCGGCAAGCTCGTCTAACAAACGATGGATCAGGCTGCGCAACACGCGTTGGGAAAGACCCTCGGTGGCAGGATAAATCGGCGTAATTCGCCGAAAATGGATCGACATCTCCTCGTCGTTCTCAATCACTTCGAACTCAGGGTGCTCCATGCAAATCCGTTTTCCCCGCAGGCGCGGCTTCCCGAACACGACGAGTTGCTGGCCCGTCGCGATCATTTTTTGCACATAATGCAAATTGAACCACCGGCAAACCAGCGGCTCGCTCAGCGCGTTTGAGCCCGATTCCTCCAGTGTGGCCTCGAAGATTTTTTTCCAGCCGCCAAATCGGCGCACCGATGTTTTGACCACTTCACCGCAGAGACAAATCGGCGTGTCGCTCTCCTCGCGCGGAAAATGGGGAAACTGATGTCGATCTTCGTGACGTCGCGGATAATGCGTGAGTAGATCTTCCACCCTCTCGATGCCAAGCCGGCGCAAAGCGAGAAGCTTCGGCCGCGGAATCCATTCTAGTTGGTCCAACGATTGCGAAATCGCGATCTCGGCGTCTTTCTCGATCATCCTATTCGCTCCGCTTCACGCACAGATTGAATCTGTATCCCGAGCAGAGTGTCCCCCTGGTATTCATCCGCGCGAATCCGAAACGCAACATCCCATGGCGCCGGTGGCAGCGGCGTACTCGCTCCGTCAAAAAAGACCGCGCGCCGATGATGATTGCGCTGGCGCAGCCGCAAAATAAGATGCTTCTCTTTGACCAGGCGCGGCGATCCAACCGGTTCCACTGCGCGGGAGAAAAAAAGCGGCGCCGGGTTTCCGTTGCCGAAGGGCTGGAGCATCTCGTGCCATCGAAGAAGATCGAAATTGAGATCGGAGAACATCAGTTCGTGATCCAGACGCAAACACGGTTGCAAATGTTCGTCGGACAAAAGTTCTCGCGCTGCGCGGCGGAACGTCGTCGAGAAAAGATCGACATCCTTTTCGAGAACGGTTAGGCCAGCCGCCATCTCATGGCCGCCGTACTTCTGCAAGGTATCGCTGCAACGGTTCAACGCTTCGACAAGGTTTAGCCCTTCAATACTCCGGCCACTCCCCTTCCCTGTGCCGTTCTCCTCGAAACCGATGACAATCGCAGGCCGATGATATTTGCGGCAAATTCGCGACGCCACAATTCCCAACACGCCCGGATGCCAGCCGCGCGCCGCGACCACGATCGCCGCGTCGCGCACCGGATCGAATTCGCGCGCGATTTGCTCGTCCGCGGCGAGGAAGATTTCTTTTTCGACGGACTGACGTTCGCGATTTTCTTTGTCGAGCGCCTCGGCAATCGCCGACGCTTCAGCTTCGTCCTCTGTGAGGAGGAGTCGCAGCGATCGCTCCGCGTTGCTTAACCGTCCCGATGCGTTCAAACGCGGCCCGAGACGGAAGCCGATATCTTCGGTCAGAATCGGCGGACGCACTCCGCTCACCTCGATCAACTTTTTCAAACCAGGCCTGGCCGATCGCCCAATCTCGACCGCACCACGCTTGGCGAAGACCCGGTTCTCGCCGCGCAGCGGAACGATATCGGCCACGGTACCGAGCGCGACCAGATCGAGTTTCGACTTTAGATCGAAATCGACCGGGCGCGTTTTGAGCAGGGCGTGGCAAAGTTTGAAGACGATCCCAACGCTGCAAAAATAATGAAAGGGCGATTCCGGATCGATTTTGGGATTCACAATCGCAACGCAGTCCGGCAACGCAGATTTTGGCTCGTGATGATCGAGAACGATCACGTCCACGCCACGTTTCTTAAGATCGACAATCTCCTCGGTCGATGACGTCCCGCAGTCTACCGCGATCAGAAGGTGGGGCCGGTGTTGTTCGACACAGCGCTCGATGCTTTCGCGACCGAGCCCGTAACCTTCCTCGATCCGCAACGGCAAAAACAAACCCGGCGCGCTTCCATATGCACGCAACATTTCCGCCAGCAGCGCCACCGAGGTCACACCATCGACATCGTAATCGCCGAAAAGCACGATCCGCTCGCGTCGATCCAGCGCATCTAGAATTCGCGAGACTGCTGCCTTCATGTTGGGAAGCAAGAACGGATCGCTGAGCGAACTCAACCGCGGGTCGAGGAATGTTTGCACTTCTTCAGCGCTGGCGAACCCTCTGCGCATCAGCAGGCGCGCAATGCAATCGGACCCGCAGATCTCACTCCAAGAAATAGATCCGCCGTTAAGTTCTTCCGGCGGGGCAATGATCCAGCGGCTTTGCTGCACCGATTACCTTAGTCGCACGTAAAACCCTGACAAGCTTGCGCGATCTCTGTAGCGGCAGTCTCTGACTGTCGCACTCTTTCCAAATCCAAAGTGGGACGGTCGGAGACCGCCGCTACAACGAGGGACAACTACGGCGCGGATAATTGCAGGCGGAAGAACCGTTGCCTCTCCACATTCGAAGGCGCGACGATCGTGCGCGGTTGTGCGGTTGGCGGATAGCTCGGCAAATTTCCCGGCACGTCCCACAGATTCCAGTGGGAAAGATCGGTGCTCGTTTCAACCAGAGCAGCACGATTGGCCGGCTGCGTAAATTGGAACTGGATCTCCGAGCCGCCATTCAGCGCCGAGCCTTGTGGCAGCGCAAACATGCTGGTGGCGTCATGCGGATTCGTGTTGGCGAAAAATTCCTCCATGTTCGGCTGCCCATCGCCGTCCGGATCCGCATCGGCAGCAGCATTAGGATCTTTGGTTGATCCAAAATAATATATCTGCCACTCGGGAAAGGAGCGGCGTTGCGGCAGCGCCTGATTAATCCAATCGGTCATCAACTGAATATTATCAGGATCGATCTGGTTGCTCGCGAGCGGCGGCATCCGTGGCACGCCCGCCCCCAGAAGGCGCTGGAGCGCCATGGAATGGCCGTTGTCGCCAGGAACAACGAAACGGTTTGCCGGATCGGTGCCGGGATTGCGAAGAATGCCGTTGATCATCTGGGCCTGGTCCGTGAGCGTAGTCGGCCTAGCGTCCCAATTGCTGTTCGCTTCGCCGCCAGGCTGGTGACATTGCACGCAGTTGACCGCCAGGTAAGAGCGGACCCGCCACTCCAGGTTCTGCGTCGTGTCCGAAGCTTTCGCGAACGCGGGCAAATTATTCACCCCGCTTACCGGCGCGGCGAAATAGCCCGCATCGCTCATGGCTTGGATTTGATTGAGAGTCTGCGCGCCATAAACGTGTGAGCCGTTCATCTGCCGGGTGTTGAAGCTCAACACATGACCGGCCACGGCGGAATGGCAACGATTGCAATCGCTGCGGCTGGGATAACGCCACGTCTGGTTTGTCGGCATGCCGTTAACGAGCACATTGTAAACGACGTTCGCCCCACCGGCCCCGACGAGATCGGCATCGGTCTGATCTTCGCGCCACTGATAACTCAGGCCATAAACGCCCGTCGCCGTTTTGACCAGGAACCGCGTCTCGATTCGCCGGCTCGGCCCGGTCGGATCGGTCCGCTCGTTAGGGAGATTAAAGTGCTTTATCCAGATCGCGCCGGTCGGAAACGTCCAGTTGCCGTCCGCGTTAAATGTCATCGTCTGATTGATGTCCGGCACGCTAAACCAGCGCATTTTTTGCGCGTAATCGCTCCAGAACGTTACGTTTGGCGTGTACGGCACAATTCCCGGATAGGGCGTGAGCGTTGCCAGATCGGCGAATGCGCCGGTTGCTGAAAGCGTCGCCGGCGGTGAAGTCTGCGATAGAGCGAGCGTTGTGTTCGGTTGTCGAACCAATTGCCCCAGAGCGCGTGGCGCACCCAATCCCAGAGCGGTCGACACCAGCGTTATCGCCAGAATCCTCATCAAAGCCGAGTTGTTCATCCCAAAAATTCGCTTCCTACACCATCGAGAGTAGCACAATGAGACTGATATCATCTAGTGCCTTGCCCATCCTGCCGCCTTCTCTCCCCGAGCAAGCGGCGCTCACTCTAATCCCGACCACAAACCAGGCAAGCACGGGATCGAGACGCCTGAGAAAGTGTTCCGAGTTGAGTGTTGAGCGTGGGCGGCCAAGAGGTGTATACATTCGGCCATGAAAAGACTTTTCAGTCTATGTTGCGCTGCGCTCGTCCTTGCCTCCTTCAATGGGTGCTTTCTTTGGCACAAACATTCCCGAGCGGCGAAACCGTCTGCAACGACCGCTAGCCAGCCCGCCGCCGCAACCGAGCCCGTCATGATAGGCGAGGCCGCCACGGCGGCCGAATCGGCCCCTGCACCTCAGCCGCCGGCGGCACCGCAACCCGCCGCGACGCCAAAGCCAAAGGCGCGGGCAGAAACGCTGACTGGAAAAGTAGTGCTGGTCGAGGCCGGATACCGAGTCAGGTTGGCCGATGATCAATCGGGAACGCTCTTCCGGTTGACTCGGGCAAAACGGAGTCGCGAGTTCGTGGCCGAACAAATCAATCTCAGGAAGTATTATGAGAAAACAATCGTGATCCACGGGAAACGAGAGGATGATTGGATTTGGTCGGCGGAAATCGTTGGGCAATGGAACAAGCCCGGTGAATCGCGCGGGCCGAACTTGTTAGCGCCGCGGGTGCCGAATCGGTGATCTACAACCTGCGCACGGCCAGGAAGCAGCCGACGGCAAGAATTGCCGCGCACATGGAAGCCGCCACCGTTCCCAGGACCAGCCAGCTTGGACGATATTCGAGCGTTACCCGCCCGTGCGTTCCCGGCGGAATTTTCACGACCGGGACCAATCCGTTGTCAGATTGTACGATAAGTTTCTTGCCGTCGATACGGGCTTGATAACCGCGAAAATAGGGGCGCGAAAAAATTAATAAAGCAGCGCGTTCGCCGGCCGGAACATCGACATCGGCTTGCACTCGGTTTCGGGAATCTTCGATCCGCGAGATGGCAGCGGTAGAGAATTGCTGGCCGGTGCGCGAATCTACCGCGGCGATCGAGCGGACCCGCGCGAAGGGCACTCCGCGGCGGTGAAAGACGCGGCCCTCATCGGTGGTGGTAACCAGTTCCCACTCCGACACCGGTTCAGGATCGACATCTGCTTCCCGGGCAATTGTAATTCCATCCACACCGAGGAGCGCGAGTCTTCCATCAGGACCGGCTTGTTCTTTGAGCAAATCATCGCCCATCCCGGCATCGATTTCGCCGTGAACAGCGGACCAAAACTCGCGCGCGACGCCGGCGGGACGAATCGGGCTATAACCGTTAATAAGACGGAGACCGGCCCACATCGCGGTGTTGCCGGGTCGCACCGTCTGCCCGACCGGTCCCGGTTTGTTTTCGACACGGTATTCGGTTTCTGGCGGCGGATAGATGCTCAGGTAAAGCCGGTGCGGATCGAGCGGCGCCGATTCGAGCAGTTTCTCGGAGAAATTGAATTTCGGGACGCCGCCGTTGGCCGGGAGGCAAAGGTAGGTGGCGAGCAGTGCCGCAAATGTAACGCATACCGGCATCCAAACGCGCCATTTGATATCGCGCAGGAAAAACTCCAAAAGAACCCACATCACCGCGAGCTCAAGAAAAATCCAAGTCAGCGGAAACGCGTAATGACCATTCGTGCCCAGGATCGACATTGCGATTGTGACAACTGCAAGAAGCAGAACTGTCGCCGCCGGGACTGGTGGTCCGGGCCGTCTTGATCTCTCGCGAAACAACATTTGTAGCGCTTGCGCGGCACAAATCGCCAGGACGAGATGAAAGAATGGCAGCCAGCGAAAACTCCAACGAAACAGTCCCGCCGAGGGCAACATTGCGAGCAAGAGGACGAGCAAGAGCAGGAGTAGCTCCCATTTTGCGTGTCGTATGAAAATGCGTGCATGCCGAACGAACACGACGATGAGCGCAACTGGTGCGACCAGACCGCAGGCCAATTCTGTCGCCGTGTGCGGCACGTAGCGCGCGGAAAAATTTGCCCAGTTCACCGTCCAGCAGGGCAGAACGAATCCGGGTAACGCCGATGGCGGGACAAGCCATTGAAAATGCGACGAGGCCATTTGCAAATGACGCGCCGAACCAGGAACGTAATTGAGAATCGCGAGCCAAGCCGGGGCGGACAGGCCGAAGCCGAGCGCCGCTCCGAAAAGCATCGGCAAGATCGAAATAGGATTTTTTGTTTCTACTAACGATCTGACCGACAACCACGCGATCAACAGCACAAGCATGACGACGGTGTAAGGAAATCCGCCGGTCACGAGCAGATAGATGAACGGCGCCGGCCAAAGAAATCGGTAACGCGTTGTGGCCCGGGCATCTTGCCCGTGAATCCGAGAACATCGGCTGGAAGCCGATGCCACCCCAAGGGCCCGTTCCAAGCCCCACCATGCCCATGGGAACCAGGCAAAGGCGCCGAGCGCGCCGAACCAATCGGTTGCGCCCCAACAGATGATCCAGCCATTCAACGCCGCCACTAGCGCGACGAAGATCGACAACGGAATGGAGAGTCGCCGGTCCCGCGCGAGCAGAAAGGCGCCAACCGCCAAAACGAAAAGATGCGTAATGGAAAGAGCGGCCGCTTGTTGCGGAAATGTAAGCGGAAATTTCCAGATGAGAACGACCGCCGCGTTAATGAAAACGGAGAACGTTCCGTATTCAAATTCGCCGGCCAGATTGTTGCAGACCCATGAGTAAGGGCTGAGCAATGGAAAATGCCCTTCATTCCAACTGCGCGCCACATCGGCGAACACCGGCAGGATCGACAATTGATAGTCGTCGTTCCAAAAAACGAGCGGATCGTGCCAGAGCAAGATGAGGCAGAACACGACCACGATTCCACCCGCGCTCAACGCGCCCGGGCAATCTCGAAGCAGTGATCGGTGATCAGTGATCGGCGATCGGTTTTCTATCTGCGCGCGACCGTTCACAAATCACCGGTCACTACAGCACCACCGGTTTGCCTTCGGTCATGACCAGAATTTTCTCCTCGATTCCGTGCGCGCTCGCCGCAGCCAGCAAACGCTGTGGCGGCTCGTGCATCGGTTCGTAGCCGAGGGGAAACGTTCCGTAATGCATCGGCACGAGCTTTTTTGCCTTTAACTCGATGAAAGCGCGCACTGCTTCCTCCGGGTTCATATGAACTTCCCGACCGGTGGGCGCGTCGTAGGCGCCGATAGGTAAGAGTGCGATGTCGATGTTGTAATGCTCGCCGATCTCGCGGAAGCCGGGAAAGAAAGCGCTGTCGCCGCAGTGAAAAATGGTGCGTCCTTCCGCGGCAATGACGAAGCCGCCGAAGCCGCGATGGAGATCGGCCAGGAACCGGGCGCCCCAGTGATAACAGGGAGTCAGCGAGACGTCGATCGAACCGAGCTTGATCGTTTGCCAGCAATCAAGCTCGTGCACGATGTGGAAGCCAAGATCGTGGACCAAATTGCCGACGCCGGTCGGCACCACGATCGGTTGATCGGCGGCGACTTTGCGCAGGGTGCGCCGATCTAGATGATCGAAATGCGCATGCGTCACCAATACGATGTCGATCTCCGGCAAATGATGAATTTCAAACCCCGGTTTTTTCAACCGCTTGATCACCTTGAGCCACTTCGACCAGATCGGGTCAATAAGGATGTTCATTTCGCGGGTTTGGATGAGAAACGAAGCGTGCCCGATCCAGGTGATGCAGATTTCGCCGGCCTGAATCACGGGAAATTCGGGAGGCACATAGTCGCCCGAGCGTTTGGTGAAGAGCGACGGGATCAGGACCTCGGACAGATAATTGCGCTTATGCCAATCGGGACGCGGCCGCATCTTGACCCGGGTCGAGCGGCTTTCGCGGCCATTGTCGGACGACTGTCGAACGACGTTTCGCTGGCTTTTTTTTGAAAAAGGAATCGGCACTTGGAACGAACGATATTGTCATTCCGAGCGAAACGCTAGTCCGGCTCGGATGACAAGAGTGGGTTGATTGGCGACCGATTCCGCATTCTGTTGTCGAGGTCATGGGAAAATGGAAAATATTCGTAGCGTTGTTTTTGACTTGTTCGACCGCGTTCGCGGCCGAATCGCGGCTGCCGTTCGGCACGGTGTTCAAAGGGCAGGACCAGTTCAATCGGTTAGTGGCCAAGGCAAAGTCGCAAAATTGGAAAGAACTGCCGATCGGAGAGCGAGCCGCAGCAGTAGGCCAAGCCCTGGTCGGCACGCGTTACAAGCATTACACGCTCGAGATCGACAACCGCGTTGAGGCGCCATCGGCGAATTTTTTGGGGATGGATTGCTGGACGTTTTTCGAAATCTCGCTGGGCTTTGCCCGGATGCTGAATGAACCGGAGGAAAACTGGACCCCTGGCCGTTTGCTGCATTACATCGAGACGGACCGGTATCGGGGCGGCGTTTGCACGGGCGAATACTTGTCGCGCCTCCATTATTTGGAGGACTGGCTTTACGACAACGATCAGCGCGGCCTGGTCGCGGACCTCACCCGAGACCTCGGAGGACGGAGCGTGCCGCATTCGGCGCGGGAAATGTCGATCGGCTGGCGCCACTATCGTTACCTCAAGTCGAACAAGTCATTGAGAGGCCCGCTGGCACGAATGGAAGCACGGGTATCGTCGCGGCCGCTCTATGAGATTCCCAAAAGTCAGGTGGCGAAGATCGAATCCAAGCTGCAAAGCGGCGATATCATCGGGATCATTTCACGCGATCGCAGCGGCCTTCGTTCGACGTCGCATGTCGGGATGGCCTTGCGGAGCAAGGACGGCCTGCATTTTCTTCACGCTTCAGCGCCGAACAATTATGGCCGGGTTGTCGTTGATTCCCGCCTTTCAAAGTACCTCTACCGTTTCCGGAGCGACAGCGGAATCCTGGTGGCGCGGCCTCTGCGATAATTGCGCGGGCCACGATTGATCTCGACAGCAGAACGGCACATGCTCATCTTGCGCTAATCTGACCGCGTGAGACGGATCTGACAGCAGCCTGAAAACAGATGAAGATGTCGATCCTATCCATTGTGTTGATGGCAACGGCCGGCATCTCGGCTTCGGCCGAGACGAAAATTCGTGTCGGCCATTTTCCAAATGTGACTCACGTCCAGGCCTTGGTTGCTCATGCGATGTCGCGTCAGGGCAAAGGCTGGTTCGAAGAACGTCTCGGCAACGGTGCGAAGATCGACTGGTTCGTTTACAATGCCGGACCGAGCGCAATGGAGGCGATCTTCGCAGATTCCATCGATCTCACTTACGTCGGCCCGAGTCCGGCCATCAATGCGTATTCGAAATCGCGGGGCGAAGAAATCCGAATCATTAGCGGCGCGGTTAATGGCGGCGCGGGCTTGGTCGTACCCGCCAACGGCATCCTAAAAAGCGCGGCCGATTTTCGCGGAAAGAGAATCGCGACGCCGCAATTGGGAAACACCCAGGACGTTTCCTGTCGGGCATGGTTGAGCGCCGGCGGATTGAAAATTACCCAGCTCGGCGGCGACGCTCAGGTTTTGCCCGCGGAAAATCCCGACCAGCTTTCGCTTTTCAAACAAGGAAAGATCGACGGTGTATGGACGGTGGAGCCATGGCTTTCACGACTGGAAATCGAAGCTGGCGGAAAAGTTTTAGTCGAGGAAACGGATTCGCCAACCACGGTGCTCGTTTCGTCCGTGAAATTCCTGGGTGCCAACCGCGACCTGGCGCGCAAGTTTGTGGAAGCGCATCGCGCACTTACCGATTGGATCGACAAGAACCCGGCAGAAGCGCAGAAATTGGTCGTCGCGGAACTGAGCGCAGAAACGAAAGCACAAATGCCGCCTGATTTAGTCGCGCATGCCTGGAAGCGAATCGTGCTTACGAACGAGGCGCGGCCGGACGCGCTGGAGAAGTTTGTGGCGAACGCAAAAGCAGCGGGCTTTTTGCGCAACGTTCCGGATCTGGGCCGCTTGATCGAGAATCCTTAATGTCGCTCCAGGAAGAATTACAAGGACCGCCGCCGGCAAAGTTGGTGGTCGAGCACGTATCGAAATGGTTTCACCAGAAACGCCACGTCGTTCATGCGCTCGACGATGTCTCGCTCGAAGTGAGCGAAGGCGAATTCATCGTCATGGTGGGACCGAGCGGCTGCGGAAAATCGACATTGCTCGATATCATCGCCGGCCTGGAAAAACCGGATAAGGGCCGCGTTCTGGCAGATCATCAACCGGTGCACGAGCCCGGCCGTCACCGGCTCGTGATGTTTCAGGATTCCGCGCTTTTTCCGTGGCTGAATGTTTTCGGCAACGTCATGTTCGGGTTGAAATTAAAACCGGGCTTAACCAATCGCGAGCGCCGCGAGGTCGCGAAGTTTTTTCTCCATCTGGTCGGCCTGGAAAACTTCATGGAGGCGAACGTGCACGAGCTTTCCGGCGGAATGCGCCAGCGGGTGGCGCTTGCTCGGGCCCTGGCTCCCAATCCACGCGTTCTCTTGATGGACGAACCTTTCGCCGCTCTCGACGCCATGACCCGCGAACAACTCTACGGCGACATTCAACGGATTTGGCAGGAGCGGCGCAAAACGATCGTATTCGTTACCCACAACGTGCGCGAAGCGGCCTGCCTGGCTGATCGCGTCGTGATCATGTCGCCGACTCCCGGCCGGATCAGAGAAATCTTTGACGTGAAACTCCCCCGCCCTCGCGATTTCAATAGCATCGACATCGCGCAACACGCATCGCAGTTGACCGCCGCGCTGCGGGCGCACGTCCAGGAAAGCGCTCCTGATCTCGAAGCCGTAAAAAGATGAGACGCACTCTGCTTGCACTTTTGTTTTTCGCAGCGTTGGTCGCGATTTGGGCGGCAATTGTTCACGCGAAAATCTGGTCGCCCATTCTGCTCCCATCACCGCGAAGCGTGGGCGAATACATAATCGGCGCAACTCGCGATGGCACATTGCTTCAAGCCGCCGCGGTCACACTGCGCCGGTTGCTCCTGGGATATTTGATTGGTCTTGTCATCGGACTTCCGCTTGGCTTGCTCACCGCTTCATCGACATTCGTGGAAGATACGATCGGTGTGCTCGCGCTCGGGTTGCAAACCTTGCCCAGTGTTTGTTGGGTTCCGCTGGCCCTGCTTTGGTTTGGTCAAACAGAAGGCGCGATGCTCTTCGTGGTCATCATGGGAACGGTTTGGTCGGTAGTGATCGCAACCGATACTGGCGTACGCACGATTCCGCCGATTTACGCGCGGGCCGCGCGAACAATGGGCTCGCATCTTTTTCACAGATGGACGCGGGTGATCTTGCCAGCCTCACTGCCGTATTTGGTCAGCGGGATGAAGCAAGGTTGGGCTTTCGCATGGCGCTCGCTGATGGCCGCGGAAATTTACGTGACGATCCTGACCGGCTTCGGCCTTGGTCATTTGCTCCACTACGGCCGCGAATTGAACGCGATGGATCAGGTCATCGGGATCATGCTCGTGATCGTCCTGATCGGTTTGCTCGCGGATAAAATTCTGTTCTCGCCGTGGGAACGTTTTCTTCACCGCCGCTGGGGAACGGGTCGGGTTTAGAACATTTTACGATAGCCGAAGCGTGGATTGAGCCGAGTCAACATGGCATCGGCATATTGTCGATCCTCGACGGAAAGATACTCAGCAAACCCGCCCACTCGTCCCCGGCGCACCTTATACGATTCGGGGTCGCGCACGTCGCCTGGCCGCAGGATTTTCGATTCGAACGCGCCGGATGCTTCCATTCGCTGCATGTTCTCGAATCGCGAGAATTCGATCGCCTCCTCCAAGATCGACAAGTCCGGCGCAGTGTCGCCAATGGCATAGAGTAATTTCCGAAAATTTTCGGCGGGCGCACTGCGCAACGATTCATAGCGAATTAAAGCAAAATTTTCGCGCCCGGCGAACTGTTCGAGCCATCTGTTCATCGTTTCGATTATCGCTCGAATCCCGTGCCGGTGATCGCGCAACAATTCGCCGATCGTTTTGGTGCGCAATGCCTCTGGCGTCTCTTCCGTCCGGCGTGTCATCTGAAGATAAAGAGAGACAAAACAATCGCGCGGATCGCGCGCCAACAGAATGATCCTGGCGCGGCGCAATTCTTTCGCCGGAACCAGATACTTTCCTCGCACCCGGTCCCAGATACTGCCCTTCGTGCGGTGCTCGAACCGATCGTGAGTGAAAATCACCCGCGGGATTCCAGCATCGACATCTCCTTTCAGATCCAAAGTGAATTCGCGCCCATGTTTTTTGGAAAAGTAGGCGGCAAGGAAAGCGCGCACCCAGGTGCGCCCGCTTTTCGGAATTGAAATCACGATCGCATCGCCGCCTGAGAGTTGGCGCGCGCGGCTGCTAAAATTCCGCCGAATCACGCGTCTGTATTACCCGGAAAATCCAGCATTCGCAAAGAAGCATGGCGCGAATCTCATCCTCCGGCATTCTAGCCATCGGCCAAGCGGAAGCCGACTAAGTCATGACAAGAATAAAAAGATGTCCCGTTTCGTCCCCGCGACCCGTTTCCATCTCCCCGACCGGCCCTCAAACTCCGGACCGCGGAGCATCTCGGAGAATCTGTCGAAGTATCGAGCTAGCCCAACGCCCACCGAGCAAGAATTAGTTTGTCCGCGAAGTGGATAGGCATTCTTGCTTACGGTTTTGGAGCCATTTCAAGAACACGCAAGGTCAACCAGGAAAGCGCGACTGCCAGGCTGAAGCTTAGAAGAGTGCCCACGAGAACGTACTCGGCGAGCGGCTGCTTCTTGGCCTCCTCAAATCGTAGAATCGATTTTGCCGCAACCAGGAATCCAATGCCTTCGGGATAACCAATGCCCAGGAAAAGAAAGACCAGCGCCCGCTCCAATTGGCCGATCATTTTTCCGCCTTCTTTAAGGCCCTGTTTTATTTCAGCTTCCAATCCTGGATTATTTCTGATGAGCGCTTCTGCGACTTCACCCACGAAAAACCCCGCCCCCCTTACCACCGCACTGAAGCCCGAGAGCAGAACGATCCAAGCCCAACCCAATCCTGAGAACTCCGAAACTTGCCCGCTGTGCACTGCCCACCACGAAAGTGCGGCCAGCAGGATCACATGGGCGGCTTGATCGGCCGCAAATGACGTGGCCGATCTCCGGACGCGTGCTTTAAGGAAATCGACGGCAAAATGGAGCGCTCCCAGTAAGAGCGGAAGTTTCCAGATTTCCCACTTCTGCAGTAGCACGTAAGCAAGAGCGCCGTGCATGGAGGCATGAAGAGCCAGCACCCATAGCCGTCTCTTGTTCCTGGCGATCCAATCGGTCTGGAGGAGGAAATCCCCCAAACAATGGGCGCAAAGGAGGATGATAAAAACCGAGGTCATGGCTCAAGCAAGCTATTTGGCTTGCTATCGACAAATGCAAGCTTTTTGGCTTGCACATCCAAATTCACTTCCATTCCTCCGCCTTCAACAGTTTCTCCAGCTTTTTCAAAAGCGATTCCACCAAGCCGGTCCATTCGCTTCGCGTTAACGCGTCCTGGATCGCCTGACGTGTTGGCTGGCCGCCGTGTTCGGCCTTTGCCGGAGGCCAATCCGCGATTTCCTGTTGGGTTAGACCGTGCATGCTTCCGAAAACGGCCACGGCTTCTCGTTGCGTCCAGCGGGTGATTTGCGCGTCGAGAAGGGGGATAACCAAGTCGGTAAGATACCGTTTTGAATCCGCATCTTTTTCGTCGGACACGACCAAACCCATGTTCCGGCCCTTCTCCAGCGAGTCGAGCGAACGGCCGGACGCGACAAATGCTGGTCCGGTCGATTCCGAAATCTTTTTTGGATTCAGCGTTTCTACCGTTCCGATCCCCAGGCCGATTCGGCTGTCCAGATCGTCCGCCTTCAATCCAGCCCGAAAAAAAACGGCGGCCGTCACCACGAGATAAGGTTGTTTGAGGCAACACTGCCAGCTATCGCCTCGGAAAATATCTGTTTCCCCCACCATCGATCCGGGATGTAGTTCACCAAACTTTATCGACAGCGCCTTTAGACGCGAATTGACGCTTTTGTGCTGCGCGGCCGATAAATGCCGCGAGCGGATTACATCGCCTGTCATGACTGCGTGGACTTTCATTAGCTTACGCTTTCGAAGCTTGTCGTGTCGAACATGAGGCGCTGGAAAGCCTTCTCGATGAGGTGGACTCTTTCAACCGTTGTCTTGTTGATGCCGAGCGCATGGCTTCGCGAGTATTGAAACACCTTTTCGGGCCGCTGACTACACAGCATGTTTTCGCCTTTGGAAGGCCAAATCGCGCACCAGGAGGACAATTTTAGCCCGGCGAAGCTCTTCCGCTGGAACCAGATATTTTCCGCGGAGCCAATCACAAAAACTGCCCCTGGTGCGGTGCTCGAACAAATAGTGGCTAAAAATAATCCGCGGGATTGCCGGATCGCGGTATTGATTCGGATCGAGCGTAAACGGATGCCCGTGCCGTTTGCAAAAGTATGAACAGAGGAAAGTCCGCACCCAGGTGCGTCCGCTCTTCGGGATGAAGATCATAATCGCCTGGCCCCCGAAAGCTCCCGCGCGCGACTGCTGAAATTCCGGCGTATCACGCGTCTTACTTACCGGAACACCGATGAATCGAGAAGGATGAAACATGTCGCTTCATTCGGCGCGGCAGCCTCCGCCTGGGCTGCGCTGTCTACAGATGCTTCTTCACGAACGCGCGGCCCGAATGTGATTTAAGGTATTGCTCGAGTTCAGCTGCCCGCTTTCGATCCAACATCGCGATGTATGTTTTCAGCGTCCATGGCTTCCATTTCGCGGTATGGCGCACGCGGCCGTCGTCATGCCGTTTAAGACGATCGCGCAGATCGGTGGTCAGTCCCGTATAGAACCGATCGAGATCGACCGCGCTTTGGAGGATGTACACGTAGGTAAATGCCACAAGGTTTGAATGGCTTGCCGGGGCGTAGCTCGCGACGTTGATTTGTTGGGTCGAAAAGTCCGGCTTCGCCAAAGGGCTACGCCGCGACAGGCTTCACTCGCCACTTCGTCGCGAGCGAAGCCTGGAGGCGAGGGGAGTTGAACCCCTGTCCTCGCGGTTATCCACGCAGACATCTACATGTTTATCCGGCGTTAAAGTTTAAGGAGCCGACGTTGCACCGGCGCACTGCCGTCTCCCGAGCATCCGCGAATTTCCTTCACCGTCCGGCGCGGTCGCTCCGCCGTCCGATTAGCCTGCTGTCCACGTTTGGCGCCGTAGCAGGCGTCCAGCTCCAAACGTCACGGTCAATTAAGCCGCGAGAGCGAGATCTTGGTGATCTGCGTTTATTTGTTTTGGCTCGGTTTTTTACGAGGCCAACGAACCATCCTCGACATGCCGCCTGCGCTTCCAACCACAAGTCGAAGCCAGTACGCCCCCTTTTGTGCGGAGAACCTACCCTGCCCGGCTGGACTAGGCAAACGTGCTCAAGAGACCGGGGTTGAGCCGGCAACAGGGTGGGGTCGGTGGCGGGGGGGGCAAATCCGGCGCAAATTTTTTTCGTAAACGAGGAGAAAAAGCTTCCCAAAAGCCGGCGGTGAATGCTATAAGCTTTATAAATTCCATAATCTCATGCGATCCGGTTTGTTCCTAAAAATTGTTTATCATTGCGCTTTGCTTCTTGCCTGCCTCACCCTCAGCGCCCGCCCCCAGCAACCGCTCACGCTCACCCCGGGCGCGGATGATCTCGTCGTCCTTAACGGCTGCGTAATTTCGGCCTGCAATTATCTGGCGGTGGTCGAGACCCAGCACAGCCTGGAGCATAACTTTTGGGCCAAAATCCTCCTCGTCCGATACAATAATCGTCCAGCCGGTCACGCTTATTGCGTGTGGGAAACCGACGGCACGATTTACGGCTACGATCGCAATGCCGGTTCGTTCCCGATCCCGGTCTATACCCGTGATGCGCGCTCCATTGCCATTGTCCTGGCTCAGGAACTTTCCAAAGTGATGAACGAATCGCTGTCGGTGGACCGTGCGGAGTTCGTCGAATCAAATCAGAGCAAGCTCTTCAAGTACTAGACCGATCACTTCGCTTCCGTAATCTTGAGTCCCTCGGGCGGCTCGAACAATGAAGGATCGAAGGGGAGATTGGTTTCGTAGGAAACGTAGCGCAGAACAAAATCGGGCTTTCCCCCTTTTGTGCCTTCAATTTGAACCGGTTTTCCCGTCTCCGGATCGAGCAACAGCGTTAGCTCCCTGGTATCGGTCTTGATTGCTAAAGCTTTGCATTCTTTCCCGTCGATCTTACGCGGCTCCAGCTCGCGGGCCTGGTTTTGACGAAAGAACGCCTCCTCGTTGCCAAACTCAAGCGCCATGAATTGTCGGTCTGGGTCCGGTTCATCCGGCGGTCTCTGCACCCAGATAATGGGTGCTCGCACATTAAAAGTCGGGCCCGGATCGAGCAGGTGTTGCGCGGTGTGATCCATGAGGTTGATCGCCCAAGCATCTGGCTCCCGCGTGATCTTCAACATGTGCATTTTTTTGGCCGGGTTCGGCGGTTCCTCGATTCGGAGGTACTTGTCTTGCGCTCGGTACACGGTCCTCGGTTGGGCGTCGGGCGAATCTGGCTTAATCTCCGGACCCGCGAGGCGATACACAATCTTCGTCATGTCAATTGTCTGGGCCGGACTTGTCAGCGCGGAAATACAGATCGCCGCAGTGAGTAGAACGACGCGGAGCAGCGATCGGTTGGACGTGAGTTTGATCATTGGGTTACTTCCATAATTTGAGCGGACGACGAATTTGAACTTTCCTTCAACTCGGCAAAAATCAAACGCCCGGCTGCCGTTTGGAGCGCGCTCGCCACAATCACTGTCGCACTTTTTCCCAGTCGCGCCCGAGCGTGGTTGACAACTATCATCGTCCCATCCGGTAAATAGCCCACCGCCTGATGCTGCTCGCGGCCTTCCTTCACAAGCGCAATATCGATTTCTTCGCCGACGACAACAACCGGGCGCAGCGCGCGGGCCAGGTCACTTAAGTTGAGCGTTGAGACCGCCTGCAGGTGCGCGACCTGACAAAGCGCAGCGTCATTTGTAAGCAACCGCGCCTGCAAAAGCCGAGCCAGCCGAACCAAGCGCGCATCGACAGCCGGGTCCGCATCGCCGCTGCTCTCGTGGATGGTGAGTTCGATATCGCCCGAGCCCTGAAGCTGATTCAAAATCTCGAGCCCGCGCCGGCCGCGTTCGCGTTTGATTGGGTCGCGCGAATCAGCCAGGGCTTGCAATTCGCCCAACACAAAACGCGGAACAATGAGCGATCGACTGAGGAATCCGCTCGCGCACAGGTCGGCAATGCGACCGTCGATGATTACACTTGTGTCGAGCAGGATCGGCTCGTGTTGAGTCGTCTCGCGAGCGAACCGCACGTACGGAATAATTAGTGAGAATTCGTCGCGGTTGCTTCGCATTGCCAGCATCATGCCGAGATAACCGAACGCGCTGTACACAATCAGGCGCGCCATCCATTGTATCGTGTCGGATTGATAATGCAGCACATCCGACGCCATTAGGAGATTGGCGAAGAGCAACCCGAGCAACAGACCAAAGGTCGCCGAAGAAAAAGCGCGCAGCGAAAATCCCCTAAGCAGCCGGTCGATCAACACGATGGCCAGGCCGAAAATGACTCCAGCCAAAACACCGGGCCAGAGCGTCCCCTGAACTTCAGAGCTGATGATGCCGCCAATCGCCGCGCAAAACGTCACGAAGAGGACGCGCAGCAGATTTACGGTGACTAACGGCGTCATCAGCGTCCTCCTCTCCGGTCTGCCGGTTTCGCTTTCTCTGGGGCTTTCTCCTCGGTCTTCGATGCGCGGTCGCGATAAAATAGAACGCCGTGCATGCGCAAATTATGAATCAACGCGCGCAGGTCGTCCGCCAAATCCTGATTCTCGAGAAGCGCAGCCAGCGCCCCTTTACCCTCGGTCGCGTCGCGAAAGACTTGTGTCGCCGCCTGCGCGGTCTTGCGAGCGTCGGCCATAACGAGTTGCATATCGTCGGCCGCTTTGTGAGCCGAACTCATTGTGGAATCCGCTTTCTCGATCACGCCGTCGAGCTTCTTCGAGGATTCCGCCAGCGCTCCCGTGGCTTCTTTTAGGTGTTCGATGCTCAGCTTCAAGTTTTGCAGATTGGCAGACGACAACGCCTCTTGATTTAAGCGCGTCAACGTCACATCGATTTTTTTGACGGCCTCGCGCATGTCGACAGCCAGTGCGCCACCTTCCCGTGTGATGTCGTCGATCCCTGTCTGGCGCGTGCCCTCGATGTAGGCATCCCGCGCAACATATTGGCTCGGGCGCCCGGGCGGCATCGTCACGCTCACGAAACGATCGCCTAGCAAGCCGGAGCTTCCCACTTCGAACTTACTTCCGAGAGGAATTTTCACATAATCGTAGATCCGCAGCGGCACTGCCACCCCCTGCCCTTCTCGAACAAGGCGGGGGCCACCGGATACATGGCCAATCTTGGCGCCGGCCAGCAAAACATCCGACCCTTTCAAAAGACCGCTCGCGTCGGTGAAACGCACGGTAACGGGATAATATGTTTTGAAGCCTTCACCTAACCGGCCGAACTCCACGACCAGGGCTGCTAACATCGACAATCCGACAAAGACAAACACGCCCACTTTGAATTCCAGCCCGCGCTCGTGTCGATTCATCGGAGGCACTCTCCACCCCGGGACCTTCTACAGTCAACCGTTTCACGCATTGCGTTCATTTGGAAGCATCCATCGTTCCTCGCACCCCAGTCGAGTGTCCGTGGAGAAAATCATGAATCAATGGATCGGCAGACTGTTGAAGTTCCGCCGGCGAGCCATGAAAATAAATTCCCCCTTCGTGTAAATAGGCGATGTGGTCGGCCACGTGAAAGGCACTCTTCATGTCGTGACTAACGACAATGCTCGTTACCCCAAAACGCTGCTGTAAGCGCCGAATCAATCGATTGATGCTGTCGGCTACCACCGGGTCCAGGCCCGAGGTCGGCTCGTCATAAAGGATGCACGACGGACGCCGAATAATCGATCGCGCCAGGCCAACCCGCTTCTTCATTCCGCCGCTTAAACTAACCGGCATCTTCTCCTGTTCACCCTCCATCTCCATCACTTCGAGCATCTCCTCCACTTTCCCGCGTAAAATCCTCGGATCTCGCACCCCAGCTTCACGTAATGGAAAGGCAATGTTTTCCTCGACCGTCATCGAATCGAAAAGTGCTCCGCCTTGAAACAAGATCCCGACCTTTTGCCGGATTCCGGCAAGCTCGCGCTCACCCATCCCAACGATGTTCTGGTCTTCGATCCAGATTTCGCCCGTGTCGGGTTTCATCAAACCGACGAGGTGCTTTAGCAACACGCTCTTGCCTCCGCCGCTACGCCCAATGATGACCAGCGTCTCACCTTTGGTCACATCCAGATCGACTCCACGCAAGATCTCCTGCTGCCCAAGCTTCTTGGCGAGTGATCGAACCGCGATCATCGACCGGGGCGCAGCCGTCCCGGCGAAGCCCGGCTCCTCGAGTTGCCCTTTCATTGGTATCCTGCCGGAAAAATAATATTCAAGAACATCGTCAGGAAAAAATTTGACACGAGAACCGCCAGCGACGCATTCACTACAGCTTCGGTCGTAGCCCGGCCAACGCCGACCGCGCCTTCGCGGGCCGTGAGTCCCTTGTGGCAACTGATAAAGACTATAAGGAGGGCGAAGCAGAATGCCTTCGCTAAACCCATAATGATATCGCGGCTCTGCGTCCAACGAACCATGTTCGCGACGTAGTAAGTGCCATTGATCTCGAGCAGGTAGACCGCCACGAAATAGCCGGTGGCAATCCCAAACGCGATGCATTCGGCCACCAGTAACGGCATCGAGATCATCATCGCAAGGGTGCGCGGCACCACCAAATAATCGATCGGATGAACGGCGAGGGCCCGAAGGGCATCGATTTGCTCGGTCACTTTCATCGTGCCGATCTCGGCCGACATCGCCGCGCCGACCCGTCCGGTGACCATTAGCGCAGTCAAAACGGGCGCAAGCTCACGGCAAAGCGCCACCGACACCAAAGCACCTACCGACGATTGCATTCCCAGTTTGTTAAGCTGGAAATAGGACTGCGCGGCGAATACTGCGCCGGTAAATCCACCCGTGATCACAACCAGAAGTTGGGAGAGCAGCCCGATCTCCACGATTTGATTAAGAAATAATTTCCAGCGCAGTCTTCGAGTGAAGAGCGACTTCGCCGTTTCCGCCGCCAGGAACACGACCTCGCCCACGTATTGGAAAAACGCGAGAACCGGTCCACCCAACGCGCTAAACAAACGAACGATCATTCCGTAGTAGGGGGCTGTGCTAGTCCGGCTACGATCCGCTCGAAGCGCCGTCCGCGGATCCTACACATTCAGCGGTTGGGTCTTTGTCTTTGGCCGCAGCTCGGGTGGAATTGCGCCGATAAATCGTGGATCCAAACCGAGCTTCTTAAAGATGGCGCGAATTTCGCGAAAAGTGATGGTCGGCTCGTCCAGATCGAGGTAAACGATATCGTGATTGCTATCGACTTTGTAGCGCAATCCTGGAATCGCCTCGAGTTGATGGTCCAACTCCAGAATTTTGTTCAAATCGCGCAATCCGGCAGCGTAGACTTCAAGCTCCAACATCAAGCGGGAAGTTTACGAGCGCGCCGGAGCAATGCAAAAACAAACGCCGCGATTGCATGGAACCAAAACATGGGTAAGAAGATGTCGATCTTACTATGAAAAGCACGGTTCGATTTGCTTTTGCCAGCGGGGTTTTTCTGGCCCTGCTCACCTTGGGCGGATGCGAGACTGTTCCGCAAGGGATTCAACAGGCGAAAATCGAAGCGGCTCGGAGGATCGCAGCCGAACCGCCTGGGGATTACTTCGTTGGCCGCCGCTATTTTAAACCCGAGTTCAAATTCTGGGGCTACGTGCGACGGCCAAACCAACCCTGGAGCACGGCACAACTGGTGATGATGAACGAAAAGGAAAAACTCGCTCCGGACCGCGAGCAAAAGAAACTCGGCAGCGACAACAACTACGAATACAAACTTTACGGCTACTTCAGCGGCGAGAAAGTCTACGAGCCGGCCAGCAACTCCATTTATCCGGAGTTTGTGCTGAAAAATTACGAACTGGTCTCGGCGAGCCCGCCACCCATCTTCCGGAGCCAGATGAGTGGAGCCGCCCAGGCAGCGACACCTCGTTTGCTCATCGAAAAACCGGAGTAGCTCGTCATGTCGAGCGGAGTCGAGACATCCCGTTGCAATACTCTCCACTAGGATCGCGGGATTCCTCGACTTCGCTCGGAATGACAGAAATAAACGAATTTCTTCGTTATCTCGCGGTCGAGCGGAACGCATCGCCGCGCACACTCAAGATCTATCGGCAGGCGCTCGAAGCGTTTCGCGCTGAAAACAAAACGCCTTGGAAAAAATGCACAACCGACGATTTCCGGGCCTACCTCTTCGATTTGATGAAACGGGAACAGGCACGCTCGTATGTTCGCCTGCAATTTTCGGCCTTCCGGACGTTTTATCGCTTTCTCGCCGAACGGAAAAAACTGCGGCGCGATCCGGTGCGCGAACTGCAATTGCCGAAAATCGATAAAAAACTTCCGCTGGTTCTCACCCGCAACCAGATCGAAGAATTGCTGGCCGCGCCGCTCAAGATCGAGAAGAATCGGACCGCGCCGCCCTGGATGCCGCTACGGGATGTCGCCATCATGGAACTTTTTTACTCGAGCGGTTTGCGCTTGAGTGAACTTGCTGCGCTCGACGTAGCCGATGTCGATCTTTACACCGAGTCGGTGCGCGCCTTTGGAAAGGGCCGGAAGGAACGCGAGTGTCCAGTCGGTCTGCCCGCGCTGGAAACGATCCAGCGTTATCGAGCCGCAGCCAATGTGCATTCCGGACCGCTCTTCCTGAACAAATCGCGGACACGAATCTCCCCTCGCTCGATCTGGCTGATTCTAAAACGATACCTGCGCCACACGTCGATCCCGATCTCGATCAGTCCGCACAAACTCCGTCACAGTTTCGCTACGCATCTGCTCGATCGCGGCGCGGATCTGCGCAGCGTGCAGGCCTTGCTAGGCCACGCCAGTTTGTCGACGACGCAGATTTACACCCACGTCACCGTGGAACGCTTGAAGAAAGCCTACGCGAACGCGCACCCGCGCGCGTGATCGGGCGGCGTCAAGGCTGCGCTTTTCGGGCCAGAGTGTCCGTCAAGAGTACCTTGGCATCCGGATAATCAGGCTGAATGCTCAATACAGTCCTTAACTCGACGACAGCCGCGTCGAATTGTCCCTTCCGCACGAGCGCGACGGCGAGATTAAAATGGGCGGTGGCACTTTGCGGTTCGAACTCAATGATCTTTTGATATTGAGTGATGGCCTCATCGAATTGCCCTTCTTGAAGAAGGACGTTGCCCAGGCTGCCCCGCGCTTCGACAAAGCGGGGATCAAGTTTTAACGTCCGCTGATAATAAGCCATCGCTTGATCTGTTTTTCCCTTGTCGGCGAGGATGTTGGCAAGGGTGTAACAGGCTTGTGGATGATTGGGATTTACTTCCAAAACCTTTTCCAAATGAAGAATCGCCTCGTCCACCCGTCCCTTTGCGAACAGGGCAAGGGCGAGGTTAAAGTGAGCAAATTCGCTTTCCGGCTGGAGCGTCACCGCTTGTGTCTCATGCACGATTGCATCGTCCACTCGTCCGTCTCGCAGCAGGACGTTTCCCAAATTGCTGTGAGCCAGCGCGCTATCGGGATTGCTCGCCAGGATCGCTCGATAACATGTTTCCGGGTCGCGAAATATCACGCTTTGTCGCCATGTCATTCCCCCTAACGTCGCCACCAGAATCAGGCACAATCCATACGCGCCCGTTCGCTGCCAGTTTCGCAGTCGCGCTATGGAAACCGCTGCGCCAGCCGCGACGAACACAATAATTCCCACGCTGGCCAAGTACTGAAAGTGATCCGCTACGAACGAGAATTTAAAGTAAGATATGTTCAAAAAACTCAGCATCGGAAAAAGCATCACGGCAAAAAACAACAGCGCAGCCAACAGCGCGGGCAGGCGCTTCCGCCAAATCCACAACGCGGCAAAAACCAATAGCACCGCGACGGGGAAGAGATATTGCCACCACGCCGTCGGACTAACGCGCCAGCGCGGGTAGATCACTACGAGGTTTGCCGGCCAAAACAGCTTGCCCAGGTAAAACCAAAACGCCCGTCCGGCGATGAGAAATCGCTCGATCATCGAAAAATCAAACGCCTTGCCTTCCGCGCCACAGAATCTTCGTTCGACCCACGCGGTGAAAAATCCCGCCGCAATTCCGACGGCGAAAAAAGGGATCAACGGCTTCACGTCCCGCTTCCAGGCTAGCCCCCGCCGTTTCCACCAGAGGACCGCCAATATTGCCGCGGGCAAGGTTGCGATCACAGTTTTGACCATAAGACCCACTAGGAAAAGCGTCAGCGCCACAACGTATGCGCTTCGTCGTCGACCCTGGTCGAAGCGCAAATATGCGAGAGCCGTCGCGAAGAAGAACGCGCCGGAAAGAGTATTCTTGAGTTCCGATATCCATGCGACCGATTCCGCGAACACGGGGTGAAGCGCGAAGACGGAAACGGCGAGCCAGGCGCCGGGGATTTCAAGTCGTTGGAGGATTCTTAGCAAGAGCAGCGCGGAAAACGCATGAAGGAGAATGTTGACAAGGTGGTACGGTAGCGGCCACGCGCCCCAAAGTTTGTATTCGAGCCAAAAAACAGTGTGGAGAACGGGGTAAAACTGCGGCGCCGCCGCCGGGTCTGTCCAGATTCGCGTTAATCCAGACAATGAACGGAGGCTAGGGACGGTAATGTGGATGTCATCATCCCAAATCGGCTTTCCGTTCCAGGCCGGCTGGTACACGAGCACGGTTGCAGCGATCAGAGCCAGGCCAAAAAGCCAGTTCCAATAGGATGGGCGTTGGTGCGCATTATTATTTGTCATTCCGAGCAGAATGCGAGGAATGTCACGCCGCCTTCGTTAATTTGCGAGGTCCTTCGCGCTTGCTCAGGACGACACTTTCCGCGCTTCAGCTCGCCTGTGCCGGAGTTGCGGCGCTCGCATCGGCCGACTTGAACACGAGTTTTCCACCCTCGGCGACAACGTGGACCGTATCGCCGGCCTTGACGTTGCCACGGAGCAATTCTTCAGCCAGCGGATCTTCGAGATAACGTTCCACCGCGCGGCGCATCGGCCGGGCGCCATATTGCGGATCGTAGCCTTTCTCGATGAGAAATTCTTTTGCGCTCTCGTTCATCTCGATGTGAACCTCTTTGGCCTTGATGCGAATAAGCACCTTGTCCACTTCAAGATCGACAATGCGCAGCAGCTCCGGTTTGCCCAGCGAATGGAAAACGATGATCTCGTCCAATCGGTTGAGGAACTCGGGCTTAAACACGCGCTTGGTTTCCTCCATGATCTTGTCGCGCATCGAATCGTAGTCCTGCGCATCCCGCGGCGCGCCGAAGCCCATCACGGTTTGCTTCTTCAGCAACTCCGCGCCCACGTTCGAAGTCATGATGATGATCGTGTTTCGAAAATCGATCTTCCTCCCCAGCGAGTCGGTTATTTTTCCCTCTTCGAGAATCTGCAAAAGCAAATGCATCACATCGGGATGCGCTTTCTCGATCTCGTCGAACAGGACAACCGAGTACGGCCGGCGGCGCACCGCTTCGGAAAGCTGGCCGCCCTCTTCGTACCCGACGTAGCCAGGCGGCGAACCAATCAGGCGCGAAGCGGTAAATTTTTCCATGTACTCCGACATGTCGATCTGAATCAACGCGTCGGAATCGCCAAACATAAATTCAGCCAGGGTACGGGCGAGGAATGTTTTCCCGACGCCGGTCGGCCCGAGAAAAACAAACGAGCCGATGGGACGCTTGGGGTCCTTCAGGTCGGCCCGCGACCTGCGCAACGCCTTGCTGATTGCCGTAACCGCTTCTTCCTGGCCGATGACGCGCTGTTTTATCTCCGTTTCCATCCGGAGGAGCTTTTGCGTCTCTTCCTGTTCCATCCGCTGGAGCGGCACGCCCGTGACCTTCGAAATGATGTGCATCATGTCGTCGGCGGTGACGACCACTTCCTTTTCTTCGCGCTCCTCGCGCCACTTGGCCAAAATCGTGTCGAGCCGCTCCTTGGTTTGTTTCTCCTTGTCCCGGAGTGAAGCGGCCTTTTCAAAATCCTGGGCCTTGATCGCGGCTTCTTTTTCGAGGCGGATCTCTTCAATTTCTTTTTCGATCTCCTTTACGTCGGGCGGCCGGGTCATGGCGTTGATACGGGCGCGCGCGCCGGCTTCGTCCATCACGTCGATTGCTTTATCAGGGAGAAAACGTCCGGTGATATAACGATCGGAAAACCGGACGGCAGTTTCGAGCGCTTCGTCGGTGAGCTTGGCTTTGTGGTGCGCTTCGTATTTCGGCCGCAGCCCTTTCAAAATCTGAATCGCTTCATCGATCGTGGGCGCATCGACCTTCACGGTCTGAAAACGGCGCTCCAGTGCGGCGTCCTTCTCGATGTACTTCCGATATTCGTTCATCGTGGTCGCGCCGACGCATTGTAATTCGCCGCGGCTCAGCGCCGGCTTGATGATGTTCGAAGCGTCCATCGCGCCCTCGGCCGAACCGGCGCCCACAATCGTGTGCAACTCATCGATAAAAAGAATCACGTTCTTCGAGCGTCGAATCTCGTCCATCACCGCTTTGATCCGCTCTTCGAATTGACCGCGGTATTTCGTCCCGGCCACCATCAACGCGAGATCGAGAGTGATCACTCGTTTATCACGCAATAGCTCGGGAACGTTGCCGCTGGCGATTTCCTGCGCCAGTCCTTCGGCAATCGCCGTCTTGCCGACGCCCGCTTCGCCAATCAGCACCGGATTGTTCTTAGTCCGGCGGCAAAGCACTTGAATCACGCGCTCGATTTCGTTATGCCGGCCAATCACCGGATCCAGCTCGCTCTTTTTCGCCAGCTCGGTGAGATCGCGGCCAAACGCGCGGAGAGCCGGCGTCTTTACATCTTTCTTGGTCGGCGCCTCGCCCTCTTCGGATTCCGAAGGCATAAAATTCGGGTCGAGCTCTTTTTGAATTTCGTCGCGGGTCCGATTGATATCGACTTCGAGGCTCTTGAGCACACGCGCAGCCACCCCTTCGCCTTCACGCAGTAGTCCCAGCAAAATGTGCTCGGTGCCGACGTAGGAGTGATTGAGCGCCTTGGCTTCCTTGCCCGCCAGCGCCAGAACCTTTTTCACCCGCGGCGTGTACGGGATGTTGCCGACCATTTTCGTTTCCGGCCCGGAGCCGACCTGCTTCTCGACTTCCATCCGCACGGTCTCCAAATCGAGGCCGACCTTTTGCAAAACGTTGACCGCAACCCCCTGCCCCAGCTTGATCAATCCCAGCAGCAGATGCTCGGTGCCCACGTAGTTGTGATTGAATCGGTCGGCCTCCTTGCGGGCAAGGGCCAGGACCTGTTGAGCGCGGGGTGTAAAATTATTCATTGTTCGTTGGCGAGGCAGCCGAACCGTTTCCCGACTCCCTGACCATCTTACTAATATCAGGTTTGGGGAAGACTTTCAAACGGTCGCGGATAATCTGTGCCCGAAGGTGGTCGCGTTCTTCGGCATTTAGCTTTTGATCGGAGCCTTTTTGCAGATGCGCGGGCTGGGTATCGATGAAAAGTTGATCGATTGGCAAACGCCGATCTTCCGGAAACGCGCCCAGATCCACGCCCAATTTGATGATCGACAATAAATTAAGCGCTTCTTTCGAACTCATCGCGTGGGCATAAGTCAAAACGCCGTAGGCGCGACCGATTTGGTCCCACAGCGTGTTCGATTTTTTCTGGATCAACACCTGGCGCGCATCGTGTTCCTTGTCGATAATCGTCTCGATCACCTTGGTTAGGCGACCGATGATCTCGTCTTCCTTTTCGCCCAGCGTTGTCTGGTTCGAGATTTGGAACAGGTTGCCCATCGCTTCGGTGCCTTCGCCGTAAAGACCGCGCACGGCCAGGCCGATCTTGCTCACCGCCTGAACAACCTGATTGATCATCTCGCTCAAAACCAGGCCAGGCAGATGCAACATGGCCGAAGCACGCATGCCGGTGCCGACATTCGTTGGGCAGGCGGTCAGATATCCAAGGCGTCGATCGTAACCGAACTCGAGTTTGTCCTCGAGCGCCGTGTCGATCTTATCCACGAGTTTGAACGCCTGCTTCAATTGCAAACCCGAGCGAATGGATTGCATTCGCAAATGATCTTCCTCGTTCAACATGATGCTCAGCGTCTGTCGCCGGTTCATCACCACGGCGCTGCCAGCCCCCTTCGCCGCGTGCTCGCGGCTAATCAGATGACGTTCCACCAAGACTTGCTTATCGAGCGCGGAAAGATCCTGAAGCACTTCTGAAAACGAGTCTTCCATTTCGGGAAGCTCCTCAACGGCCGGCTTCATCAATTCCAGAATGCTCGTCCGCTCCGCTTTTTTGGCCCAGCCTGGGAACGGCCGATTGCGAAGATTACGGGCCAATCGGACGCGGCTGCTAACCACGATCTGATGATGCGGGCCTTCGCCGCGCAGCCATTCGCCCGCGGTGGACATGACATTGGAAATTTTCATCGTCTAGTTCGAGATCTCGCTTTCAAGCTGCTTGATCTCATCGCGTAATGAAGCGGCCGTCTCGTAATTCTCTTCCGCGACGGCTTTTTCCAAATTCTCAGCCAGCGTGCGCATCCGATCGCCCAGTTGTATTTCGCGATGCGCCCGCCGGGGAAATTTGCCGACATGTTTGGTCCCCTTATGCATCGCTTTGAGTAAAGTGTTTAACCCTTCTGCGAACGTAACGTAGCACGCGCTGCACCCGAGCCGTCCGGTCTTCTTAAAATCGGCCTGCGTGTATCCGCACACCGGACACTTCTGCGTCGGCGCGCCCTTCTCGATCTCTTCGGCCGCGCCGATGCCCAGGAGTAAATCGGCCAGGGCAAAGCCGGTCGGATCCTGCACGCCTTTCTCTTTGGAGCAGGCATCGCACAGGTTCACTTTTTGCATCTTGCCTTCCAGGATCTGGGTCAGGAAGACCGTAGCATCATTACATTTGCAAACGTCACAAAGCATCTCTGCAAGTTAGACCTACAAAACTCTACAACATTCAACCTGAAAATTCAGCACCTTCCGCGCCCGGGCCGGGCGCAAACGATCTTAAGATCAAATCGGCGTCCCGGTTTCGCGCGTAATCTGCCGGAACCGCGCGATCATTCGCGCGCTAATCGGTCCCGGTTTCCCATTGCCGATCGGGCGACCGTCGGCTTTGACGACCGGGATCAATTCCGCCGCCGTGCCGGTGAGGAAACATTCGTCCGCAACGAAGATATCGTGCCGTGTGATATCTGCCTCAACGACCTTGATCCCAAGCTCTGTTGCAATCTCAAACACAACCGCGCGGGTAATGCCGCGAAGGGCGCCAGCGGCAATCGGCGGCGTGAACACCTGTCCATGCTTGATCACGAAAAGATTATCAGCCGTGCATTCGGCCACGTTCCCCTCGTCGTTCAACATCAGCCCTTCGTCAGCGCCGGCCAGATTCGCCTCAATCCGCGCCATTACGTTGTTCAAATAATTGAGCGATTTTACCGCCGGATTGAGCGAGCTCGGGTTCGTCCGCCGAGTCGCGCAGGTCACCACCGTCAATCCCTTTTCATAAACTTCCTTCGGATAAAGCGCGATCGTCGCCACGATGATGATCACGCTCGGTCTTTTACATTGAACCGGATTCAACCCGAGGTTTCCGACTCCGCGCGTCACGATGAGTCGAATGTAGCCGTCGCGGAGACCGTTTTTGCGGATCGTTTCGAGCAACGCCTCCGTCATTTCTGGCATCGACATCGGAATCTCGAGCATGATCGAGCGAGCCGAATCCCACAGCCGCTCCAGGTGTTCTTCGAGACGAAACACGCGGCCGTTGTAAAAGCGGATGCCCTCGAAAATTCCGTCGCCGTAAAGCAAGCCGTGATCGAACACAGAAATCTTCGCGTCTTTCTCCGAGCAAAATTTTCCGTCGATATAAATTTGCGATTCCTTAGCCATCGAAGTTGTCCGTGCGTTCTCCTCTGCGGTCTTCGCCCCTTTGCGTGTGACTGGTTCATCAATGACCATCGTATCTGCGTCAGTGGTTTTCATAGGCTTGAAAAAGTCTCCGGTGTTTTCTCCTCAATTCAAGTGACAACTGCGGTCGCAGCCGCTAGCCCAACATTCCATCAACAATGTGTAACGTCCGATCGCCGCGCGCGGCCAACTGCGCATCGTGCGTCACCACCAGCAGCGTCTTGTTTCGTTCCCGGGCCAGATTCAACAGAAGATCGACGATGGCGTCGCCGGTCTTGGAATCGAGATTGCCGGTCGGTTCGTCGGCAAAAATGATCTCCGGATCGTTCACCAACGCGCGCGCAATCGCCACCCGTTGCTGTTCGCCCCCGGAAAGTTCCGCCGGCAAATGCTGCATTCGATCGCCCAGCCCGACCGCGCGCAAACTTTCCTCCGCCTTTTCCAATGGAGATCTGCCCCCGATCATTCCCGGCAGCGAAACGTTTTCCAGCGCGGTCAGCTCCGGCAGCAGGAAATAACCCTGGAACACAAAACCCATCTTTTCGTTGCGCAGTTTGGCCTGCGACGCCGAACTGCCGGCATAAAGTTTTCGCCCTTCGAACTCCACCGTGCCCGATTCGGGCCGCTCCAATCCGGCCAGCGTATATAAGAGAGTCGTCTTGCCCGCGCCCGACGCGCCGCACACGAACACCACTTCTCCATGCGCGACTTCGATCGAGATCCCGCGCAAAACGTCAATCCGGCGACGCCCCATCTGAAAAGATTGAACCAGGTCACGCGCGGTTAGTTGGGGCTGCACCGGCAATTACTCCGGCTAAGATCGACATCGCGCAAGCCCAAGTGGCCGCGCGGATAATTACTGCGCCTCGTCATCCTGAGCCGCCCATTCGACTCGCTGCGCTCGCTCAGGACAGGCTCCGACGGCGAAGGATCTCGCGTGCGCGATCCACATCATCAAATCAAATGCCGGCCTGGCCCGGAGCTAAAGTTGAACCTTGCGCGAAAGCGATTGACGTTATTAGGATCATCCTTCGGTCGCCGCGGCGACCTCAGGACGCCACCGCCATTGGGTGTCGACGCTTCACCAAAACGCTACATCCCTAACCCCGGCACTCCCATTCCGCCGCTGATTTTGCTCATCTCCGATTGAGCGAGCGCCTTGCCTTGCTCGATGGCGCCCTGCACACCGCTCAGCACCACTTCCTCGAGAAATTCAACGTCGTTAGGATCGACAATTGCCTTGTCGATCTTGATCGAGAGCACTTCACCGGCGCCATTCGCAACCACGGTCACTTTGCCGCCGCCGGCCTGAACTTCGACAGTTTTCTCCTCCAGATCAGCCTGCACTTTGGCCATCTGCTCTTGCATCTTCTGCGCCTGCTTCATCAACTTGTTGAGATTCATAAGCCGTCGGTCACGTTCTTATTTCACCTTTAAACATCTCGATCGCTTCCTGAATGAGCGGATCTTCCTTAAACTCCGATGTAGCCGGGATCGGTGATCCCGGCTTCGAGGGAAGGCTGTCATCGATGCTCATTTTTACCGTCAAATCTTTACCGGTGACCTCGCGCAACGTCGTCTCGAGAAATTTGCGATTCGCCTGTGTGCCTAAAATTTCCAGCAACGACTTGTCGCTCGAAGTGAAACCGAGCAGAAAATTCCGGCCTTCGATCCCCATGACATGCGCGGCAGCCGCCGCGTTTCGAAGAAAACCCTTCTGCGTAGGAATCTTCGCGCTGATTTGTTTCCACACTTCCGCAGGATCGATCTTGGCGCCTGCCTTGGCCGACGCGTACTCAGGTGGCGATTCTGCGACGCGAGTTGCCTCGCTGTAGCCGCGGGCGCCGACCGCGGCCTTCTCAGCCCGTGATTTCTCACCGCCGCGGTCGGCGCCCGCGGCTACAGCGCCGCCATCGCGAAGATTTCCCAATTTCTCGATCACTTCATCCAGCGTCGCCTGACCCAATCTCTGGATCGCCTTAATGATGGCCACTTCGAAATGCAGTTTCTTGTTCGGCGCCCATTTCATCCGGCCTTCGGCCTCGGCGAATTGGTCGATCAGCTCGAGCAGACGATCGGTCGCAATCAGATCCGTGTGCGCGGCGAGCGCTTTTTGAACCTCAGGATCGACATCTTCCTTCAGCGCGTCCGGTTTGGCTTTGAAAACCAGCAGGTCGCGCAGATAAACGATCAAGTCCGACATGAGCCGCATCATGTCCTTGCCGCTCTCACTTTGCTGATAGAGCACGTCGAGCGCAGCCGGCGCTTCGCCTTGCAAGATTCGTCCGGTTAGATCGATCACCGTCTGTTCGCTGGTGAACCCAAAAACGTTGAGCACATCGCTCTCGGCGATTTTTTCTCCGCAAAATGCGACCAACTGATCGAGCATCGATTCGGCGTCACGCAAGCCGCCTTCCGCGCCGCGGGCAATGGAAGCGGCCGCCGCCGGCTCGAGCGTGACCTTTTCTTTCTTGGCGATGAATTGCAGATGATCGGCGATCAAATTCGCGGGAATACGATGAAGATCGAATCGCTGACAACGACTGAGGATCGTAGGCAAGACCTTTTGCGGCTCGGTCGTGGCGAAAATGAATTTCACGTGCGGAGGCGGTTCCTCGAGTGTTTTGAGCAGCGCGTTGAACGCGGCGGAAGAAAGCATGTGCACTTCATCGATGAGATAAATTTTGTAACGGCCCTTGGCCGGCGCGTAACGCACGTTGTCTCGCAACTCGCGCACGTCCTCGACGCTGTTATTACTCGCGCCGTCGATCTCGATGACATCGAGGCTGTTGCCCGCCGTAATCTCCTTGCAGTTATCGCACACACCGCAGGGCGTCACCGTTGGGCCCTTCACGCAATTGAGCGCCTTGGCCAGAATCCGCGCCGTCGAAGTTTTGCCCACGCCGCGTGGCCCGACGAACAAGTACGCGTGTGCCAGCCGGTTTTGTTCGACGGCGTTTTTGAGCGTGCGCGAAACGTGCGTTTGCCCGACCAGGTCGTCGAATGTCTGTGGACGATATTTGCGGGCGAAGACCTGGTAACTCACGGCCCCAATCTAAGTGCATTGATCGACCGGTGAAAACAGAAAATCGAACAAACGAAGGAGCAAACAGAAATATTCTCATCCCGAGCGAAGTTGAGGAATCCCGTAGCGTTACGGTTGGGTTGCGCCGCGGGATTCTTCGACTCCGCTTCGCTTCGCTCAGAATGACGGATCGTTTCTTTGATCTTCATTGAGCGTTGGACGTTGAGCGTTGAGCGTTGGACGTTTTAGGATGTTCACAAAATCGACATCTTCCGCCGCCATCGTGCTCGTGCTCCTGCTCGTAATCCATGCTTCCGGACGCGAGCCACAGATATCACCGCCGGCAGGATCGACGATCATTCGCGCACGCGATTTTGGAGTCCCATTCGAGGGCACACCTGGAAAACTGAATGCGATTACCGATGTGGCCGGCGTAGAAGTCGGCTATTCGACGTTGATCGAAGGCGACGGCAAACTGGAAACGGGCAAAGGCCCGGTCCGGACCGGTGTGACCGCGATCATTCCGCGCGGCCACGATTCGCTGAACGATCCGGTTTACGCCGCCGTTTTCAGTTTGAATGGCAACGGCGAAATGACTGGCACGGCCTGGGTTGAGGAAAGCGGATTTCTTGAGGGCCCGATCGCAATTACAAACACACATAGTGTTGGCGTCGCGCGCGACGCGGTGATTGCCTGGCGGGTCAAGCATGGCGCGGCCGACAACACCGGATACTGGTGGAGCCTGCCCGTGGTGGCCGAGACATGGGATGGATGGCTCAATGATATCAACGGGTTTCATGTAAAACCCGAGCACGTTTTCCGCGCGCTCGATTCCGCGCACGGCGGCGCAGTCGAGGAAGGCAGCGTCGGCGGCGGCACCGGCATGATCTGTTACGAATTCAAAGGCGGCAACGGCACCGCGTCGCGCAGGATCGACATCAAGGGCCCTGTAGCCGCGGGCGCCGACCGCGGCTCCTCTACTCGCACTTTCACGGTGGGCGTTTTCCTTCAAGCAAACTTCGGACGTCGCTCACAACTCACAATTGCCGGCGTGCCGGTCGGCAAAGAAATACCAGGCGAAGTTTACAAAGCGGAAAGTGGCTCGTGCATTGCCGTAGTGGCAACGGATGCACCGCTGTTACCGAATCAATTGAAGCGGCTCGCCCGGCGCGTCTCGCTCGGACTGGCCCGGACGGGAACGGTTTCCGGAAACGGTTCGGGCGACTTGTTCATCGCTTTTTCAACCGCCAATCCGAAGGCTGCAAATCCCGATCAAGTCACGCACACCGTCCAGACGATCCCGAACGATTTGTTGGACCCGATCTTCGCCGGGGTGGTGCAAGCAACTGAAGAAGCGGTCGTTAACGCTTTGATTGACAATCACACCATGATCGGCCGCGACAACCATCGCGTGGAAGCGTTGCCCCACGATCGGCTGCGCGAAATCCTGGCCAAATTTCACCGCGCGCCGTAGTAGCTCCTAGATCATCGCGATCAAGATCGGCACGATCTTCTTCGCAGCCATTTCCAACAGGCTGATCGTAAGTTTCTCCGCGCGTTCCTGGGCCTGGGCCGGTTGGCTGTCGATGAAGATTTGCAGACTGCGCTTTTGTCGTTCGACAAAATAATTAAAGTCTTCCCGATCGAGTTTCTTGTCTCGAACCTCGAGTAAGCGCTCCTCCAGTTCCTGGGCGTTTTCCTGAATGAATCCCGCCGTGTCCCCCTTCGCTTTGGCCAGCAGCTCCTGGAATTCCTTCTTCGCCTCCGCGACGGACTCGTCACTAATTTGATTCAACGTTGTGTTCAGATCGGACTCGCCGCCGGTGGATTTCTTTACCGCAGACTTCTTCACCGTAGACTTCTTCGCCGCAGACTTCTTGTTGGCAGATTTCTTCGTCGAAGTTTTCTTGGGCGCGGTTTTCCCGCGTTTTTTCTTATTTCCCGAGGGCATGATCGTAATCTTTGTTAATCGCCTGCTTCATATCGCTGGCCAGGTTTGAAGTGATCTTTTTGCGACTGGCCTTGCTCCGCAGATGTTCGGCATCCTTTTTGAACTGGCCGGCCAGATCGCGAAGGACCGGTCGACGCGCCGCGACTTTTTCCTGGGCGAGGGCTTCGTCAAATTTCCTGTTACCCTCATCCACTTTGGCGTCAAAGGCCGCGGCATCGAAATGCTTGCGGGGCACGGCAAATTGATCGACCAGCGCCAGATGGATCGCTCGCAGACTCTCAATCTGCGCGTCGCTGTTCGGCTTGTTAAATGTCATCGTGCCGCAGCCCGCCAATGAAATGACGGCGCCGATCAACACGGCTTGGCTGATTGTTCTTCCGGAAAGGGATCGCTTCATAGGTTGTGTTCGTTAGGAGTCAGATGTCGA
Source organism: uncultured Verrucomicrobiae bacterium (assembly GCA_963815455.1). Lineage (GTDB taxonomy): Bacteria > Verrucomicrobiota > Verrucomicrobiia > Chthoniobacterales > UBA10450 > JBDTZF01. The sequence continues at coordinate 56,048 of CAWFGO010000005.1, read as the reverse complement.
TCTTGCGCCTTTGCTTTCACCAATGTCAAGACAGGACCGATAAACCAGCATCGCCGCGGCGATGTCTTCGACCGCCATGCCGAGCGATTTGAAGATCGTGGTCTCATTTGCACGCGGTGGGACTTTGCCGGCCAGCGCTTCGCCAAGCTCCGCGTAAGTCTTCGCGCCGGACAAGATGATATCCCCGGATTCCTTCAGCGCGGCTTCACGCGAATCGACGAAGACGACATTTGCCATTGTCTCATCGTCCAGCTCCCGCCAATCGGGACGACATGCACCGACTGCGTTGACATGACAGCCGGGTTTTAACCACCCGCCGCGCAAGATCGGGGTCTTCGAGCTTGTCGCGGTTACAATTACGTCGGCGCCGCGTACCGCGTCTTCGGCCGCAGTCACGTGGCATTGGCTTCCAGCCAATGTCCCATCGGCAAGATGCCGATGCCACGACTCGCGAATCTCCCTCGCGAATTGCTCGGCGTGCGCCGTGGTTGCGCTCCAAACCCGGACTTCCGAAAAATTTCTGACGAGTCGCAACGCTTCGACATGACTGCGCGCCTGCACGCCGCTGCCCAGAATTGCCAGAATCTTCGCGTCCGGCGACGCCAGAAGTTTCGTCGCCACCGCGGAAACCGCCGCAGTGCGCATCTCGGTGATCAATCGTCCGTCCATCACGGCGAGCGGCGCGCCGGTTTGCGGATCGGCCAGAAAAATCGTTGCCATGTGCGTCGGCAGACCACGCTCGCTGTTCGGTGGATAGAATGTTACGATTTTTAAGCCCAAACTATCAGCCACCGCCGGCATGATTCCGAAAAATCCGCCCGGCGGATCGACCGCGATGACCGAGCGCATCGGCTGCTTTACCTTGCCCGCGGAAAAATCGATCAGCGCTTTCTCCATCGCCGGGATCAGATCCGGCATGCGCAAATGCTTCCGGACCTGTTCCTCGCCGAGAAAAACCGTCATAGGTAATCAGTTCAACCGCAGATTACTGCGGATTAACGCAGATTCCTGATGTCTGACTTCTGATCTCTGACGTCTGATTACTTCAACGTGATCTCGCGCATGGTCTTCGTGCCGAGAATTTCGCGGATATCGAGCCGCTTCACTGCGGTGGCGCGTTGTTGATCCTGAGAACCCATCACTTTCTCCACAATCGGGTCCATCTTGTCACGCAAGCCATCGAGCGCGGCCATGTTCGGATATTCCACCATAATAATGATGTTAAAGTCCTCCGGTCCCATGGCGTCGCCTTCGAGGATTTTGTAATCGAGAATGATCTTTTGCTTCTTCTCTTCCTCGTACACCGGCTTCACGCTCTGGCTGATTTGCCGAAAATAATCATCGCCAAGTCCGGCTTTGGTTTTGATCATCGTAAGAGTCCAGACTGTGCCTTCGGTGTAGGGCGTGCCGGCGCTCTTGGCAGTGGTTTGCGCCAGGCAGAAGCCAGCCAAACCAAAAGATAATGCAATAATAGCAAAGATTTTCGTTTTCATCATGCTCGGAGCCTGAGCAATGTACCGCCCAGAGGCGAGAAGAAATTGTCCCGGCAAGCGCCGGCTTGCGCCGTTCTTCGCCGGCTTAGCGATTCACGATATGAAGCGCGCGCTTCTCGACGTTGAGCGCCGCTTCTTTAACCGCTTCACTCAGTGTCGGGTGCGAATGACAGGTGCGCCCGAGGTCTTCTGAGCTGCCCCCGAATTCCATCACTGAAGCCGCTTCGGCGATCAATTCCGAGGCCACATGCTGCAAGATGTGCGCGCCGAGGATGCGGTCGGTCTTGGCGTCGGCCACGAACTTCACCATTCCATCGACATCTTCATTCGCCAGTGCCCGGCCATTGGCCCGAAATGGAAACTTGCCAACGCGATAATCGATCCCCTTTTCTTTGGCCTGGTCTTCGGTGATGCCAACTCCGGCCAACTCTGGATTCGTGTAAATGATTCCCGGGATTACATCGTAATTCACGTGACCAGGTTTGCCGGCGATGATCTCGACGCAGGCAATTCCTTCATCCTCTGCTTTGTGCGCCAGCATCGGCCCGGCGATCACGTCGCCGATGGCGTAAATGCCTTCGACATTCGTTCGGAAATTTTTGTCGATCTTGATTCTCTCTTTCTCGTCCAACTCGACTCCCACCTTCTCCGCGCCAAGACCTTCCGAAAATGGTTTGCGACCGACCGACACCAGCACCTTGTCGGCTTCAAACTTCATTTCTTCCCCGCCTTTGGTCGCCGTCGCGGTCACGCGAGCATTGTCGATCTTGACCGCGCTCACCTTGGTTTCGAGATGAAACATCATGCCTTGCGCGGTGAGCGAGCGCTGGAGCAAGTTCGATAATTCGAGATCGAACCCGACGGCGATGCGCGGGAGAAATTCGAGCGTTGTCACTTCCGACCCCAGCCGGTTCCACACCGAACCGAGTTCGAGACCAATCGCGCCCGCGCCGATCACGAGCAATTTTTTCGGCGGCTCAGTAAAGCAAAGCGCTTCGGTACTGCTGACGATCGTCTCGCCGTCGAATTTCGCGAACGGCAATTCCGCCGGCACGCTCCCGGTTGCGATCACGATATTTTTCGTCTCGATCTCCTGCGCCTCGCCGTTCGACGATTTGACCGACACCTTCCCCGGCGCGGTGATTGTGCCCCAGCCCTCGAACGTCGTCACCTTGTTCGTTTTCATCAGCGCCCGCACGCCGCCGGTCAGCGTTTTCACGACCTTGTCTTTGCGTTGCTGCATCTTGCCGATATCGACCGTGACGTTGTCGATCATGATGCCGTGTTTCTCTGCTTCCTTTTTCGCGAACACGAAATGATCGCTCGAAGTGAGCAACGCTTTGCTCGGGATGCAGCCGATGTTCAGGCAGGTGCCGCCAAGTTCCTTGTCCTTCTCCACAATTGCGGTTTTCAACCCAAGTTGCCCCGCGCGAATCGCGGCCACATACCCGCCCGGTCCCGAGCCGATGATTACGACATCAAATTTATCCATGTTTTAAAGGTAGGGACGCACCTCCGGGGCGTCCGACTTATTTTGAGACTAATACATTAATTCAGAATTCGACGGACGGCTCGGAGAGCCGTCCCTACCTAAAAATCGAGCGGCAACTTTCTTGGATCCTCAATGCATTCTTTTACCTTGACCAAAAACGTAACGGATTCTTTCCCATCAATGGCGCGGTGATCGTAGCTGAGAGCCAGGAACATCATTGGACGCACCTCGACCTTCCCGTCAACCGCCACCGGCCGCGGCATGATCTTGTGCATGCCGAGAATGCCGCTTTGCGGCGGATTCAAGATCGGCGTGGCGAAAAGGGAACCGTAAACGCCGCCGTTGGTAATCGTGAATGTCCCGCCGCGCAGATCTTCCAGTCTTCAATTTCCCTTCGCGCGCTCGAGCGGCGTAGTCGGCGATGTCGCGCTCGAGGTCGGCAAAGCTTTTCTTGTCGGCATCGCGAACCACCGGCACCACCAACCCGCGCTCGGTTCCGACGGCGATGCCGATATCGTAAAAATTGTTCTGGATAAAGTCTTCGTCTTCGATCCGGCCGTTGACCGGCGGCACCGCTTTAAGCGCTTCCACGGCCGCCTTGATGAAAAACGACATGAACCCAAGTTTGACGCCGTTCTTTTTCGTAAACGCGTCCTGCGATTTGGTTCGCAATTCCTGAACAGCGCTCATGTCGCACTCGTTAAACGTCGTCAGGATCGCGGCGGTGTGCTGCGCCATCACCAGTTGCTGCGCGATTTTCCGGCGCAACGGCGACATCTTCTTGCGAACGAACCGGCCATCGGATGATTGGCGATTCTCTGGGACGGCTGTCAGCGTCCCCTACAGATTTAGACTCGCGGTTTTCTGTCGCCCCAAGGACATCGCCTTTCGTTAGCCGGCCATCCTTGCCTGTTCCGGAAATTTTCTCCGGCTGCAAATGTTCCTCTTCGACAATACGGCGCACCGCGGGCGACAGAGTTGTAGCTGTAGCCGGGGGCGTTGACCCCGGTTTTTCCCGCTCGGGAGCGGATCGCCGAGGCCGAACTGCCGCGGTCCGCGCCCGCGGCTACAGTTGGCGACTCTTTTTTCTCGGGGGCAGCCGATTGCGCCGGCGCTGATTTGGAATCGTCAATTATCGCAACGACTTCGCCAATTTTCACTTCCTGGCCTTCGGGAACTTTTGTTTCCAGCACGCCGGATTTTTCCGCCACGATCTCGCTGGAAACCTTTTCGGTCTCGAGCGTAAACAGCGGTTCGCCTTCGTTAACGAACTCGCCCGATTTCTTGTGCCAGACGGAAACGACGCCGCTGGTGATCGATTCACCAACAGTTGGAATTTTTACTTCGATTGGCATGCGACAAGTGAGCGTCGCGGGCTAGGCGCATTTCGTCAATATTAGACCTGCATCAGGCAGGGAATCCGTAAACGACACTGACGAATTAGACCTTAAACGCGTCGGCAACAAGGCAGGCTTGCTCGCGCTTGTGCCGAGCCAGCGCGCCGACGGCTGGACTGGCGCTCGGATCGCGGCCGGCATAGGCGACTTCGCGACCGAACATTTCGCGCAAGCGCGGCTCCATGAAACTCCACGCGCCCATGTTTTGCGATTCTTCCTGACACCAGACGAGCCTGGCCGTTTTCGGAAACGGCTTAAGCATGGCGCGCAATTTCTTTTCCGCGAGCGGATAAAGTTGCTCGACGCGAATGATCGCGGCGTTGTCGATCTTCCGTTCGGTGCGATGACTCAACAGGTCGTAATAAACTTTACCCGAACAAAAGATCACACGTTTGGTCTTTGCCGCGGAGGCCAACTTTCGGCGCAGCCAGAATCTCTTCGAACCGCCCGCTGGTGAATTCCTCCGCGGGCGACGACGCGAACTTAGCGCGCAACAAACTTTTCGGCGTCATAATGATGAGCGGCTTGACGAACTTGCGTTTCATCTGCCGGCGTAACACATGGAAGTACTGGGCCGCAGTCGTGAGATTGCAGACCTGAATGTTGTCCTCGGCGCACTCTTGAAGAAAACGCTCGAGGCGGGCGCTGGAATGCTCCGGCCCCTGGCCCTCGTAGCCGTGCGGAAGCAAAAGCACGATCCCGCTCGGTCGCTGCCATTTCGATTCCGCCGAAGTGATGAACTGATCGATGATCGTTTGAGCGCCATTTCCAAAATCGCCGAACTGCGCTTCCCAAAGGCAAAGCAGATTTGGGTATTCGAGGGAATAACCGTAATCGAACCCCAGCACAGCCGCCTCCGAGAGTGGGCTGTTATAAATGCAAATGGGCGCCTGTTTCTCGGCCAGATGCAGGAGCGGCACATACGGTTCCCCCGTTTTCGCGTGATAAAGCACCGAATGGCGGGTGCTGAACGTGCCCGCGCGAACTATCCTGGCCCGAAAGCCGCACCGGAATTCCCTCCAGCAACAGCGACCCAAAAGCGAGGGCCTCGGCGTAATGCCATTCATAAGGGCCGCCCGCCTCGAAAATTTCGCGCTGATGATCGAGAATGATGCGTTTGATTTTCGGTTGAACCTCGAATCCGGCCGGAATGCGCGTAAGACCATCGACAATCGCCTTGAGCATTTTTTCGCTGATTGCGGTCGGCATCGACGAAGTCGTGTATTGGGGTTGAAAGATCGCGGTCGATTCCTTGAATTCCGCTTTCTTGCCCGCTTTCCTCTTTTCGATGGCGTGGACCTCGTCTCTTGCCATTTCCAACCGCAGATCGAACTCCGTTTCCAGCGAGGCGGCATCGTCCTCGCTCAATGTTCCCGCCTTGATCAATTCGTTTTTGTAAAATTGCGTCACCGACGGACGTTTCTCGATCTTCGCGTAGAGATCGGGCTGCGTAAACGACGGCTCGTCGCCTTCGTTGTGTCCGTAACGGCGATAGCAATACATGTCGATCACCACGTCGCGTCCGAATTCCTGTCGAAAATCGAACGCTGTGTCGGTAACGAATTTCACCGCCAGCGGATCGTCGCCGTTCACATGAAAAATCGGAACCTCGAGCATTTTGGCGATGTCTGTGGCGTACATCGACGAACGCGCATCTTTCGGAAGCGTGGTGAAACCGATCTGATTATTCACGATGATGTGAACCGTGCCGCTGGTGCTGTATCCGTGCAGTTGCGACAGGTTGAGTGTCTCGGCCACGATCCCCTGCCCCGCAAAAGCCGCGTCGCCGTGAATCAGAAGGGGCAAAACTTTGCGCCGCTTCTCGGTGTCGCCTCGAATCCGTTGACGGGCGCGCGCTTTTCCTTCGACCACCGGATCGACCGCTTCGAGATGGCTCGGGTTTGCCGAAAGGCGAATCTCGATCTCGGCGCCGGAAGATAGTTTGCGGACCGAGTTATAACCCAGGTGATACTTCACGTCGCCATCACCGGCGACGAGTTCGGGAACGTAGTTCTCGCTAAACTCGGTGAAGATGACCTCGAGCGATTTGCGCAAGAAATTCGCGAGCACGTTCAGCCGCCCCCGATGCGCCATCCCCATGCAAATTTCCTCGACTCCGCCTTCCGGGCACTGATGAAGAATCGTGTCGAGAATCACCATTAGCGATTCCGCGCCCTGGAGCGAAAAGCGCTTTTGCCCGACGTAACGAGTATGAAGGAAGGTCTCGAACGTTTCCGCCTCCAGTAACGCCCGCAATAGCGCGACCTGGACCGTCCGCGGGGTCGAATGTTTGTTCGGTCGCATTTCCAATCGTCGCCGCACCCACTCTCGCATCCGCGTATCCTGGATATGCATGAACTCGGAGCCAATCGAGTCGGCATAAATTCTTTCCAGCCCAGCGATCATTTCCCGCAACGTCATCGGCTGGTTATCCAAAAAGAATTTCGAAGAGACGCGCAGATCGAGATCGCCCTCCTTGAAACCCAGCTCGGGCAGAGTCAGCAATGGATTTTGCGGTTGTTTTTCGGCTAACGGATCAATGCGCGCGATCGTGTGACCCAGCGAGCAGTAGGCGTAAATCGCCCCATCGACTCGCGTTTGCAGAGCAATCTCGCGATCGTCAGTCTCGGTCACCGCAGCGCCGTTCTTCTGCGGCAAATTCCCAAGCTCGAATCCTTCAAAAAATGCCGACCAACCGGAGTCGACCGAGCCCGGATTCTCCTGCCAGCGGCGATAATTCTCCTCGATCAGATCGAGGTTTGCCCGGGCAGCAATCGAAGTGCGCATGATGGTTAATCTGCAGCCAATACGCAGGCCGGCAAGTTGACAGGCTTGGGCCGGACTCGTTACTTGCTGCGCATGACGGCGACAGAAATTTATGAATCGGTAACAAACGGCGGGGCGAGCGATTTCGCCGGCGTCGTCACGATTCTGAATCGGAACAAGCCGTGGTGCCTGATTGGCGGGCTAGCGGTCAATTGCTACGTCGAGCCTGTTTATACCGTCGATGTCGATCTTGTCGTGGTGACAACGAAACTTTCACAAATTGGGCGGGAGCTCGAAGAAGCTGGATTTAAGGAGGTTAAGCGATCCGAGCACTCAATGAATGCGCAACGTTCCGGGAGCAAACTCAATGTCCAATTCACAACTGACGCTCGTTATCAGGATTTTGTTAAGGACACCACCGAACGCGAAGTTCTCGGGATTCCTGTTCCAGTCGCGCAGCTGGAAAATATTATTCGCGGGAAGGTTTGGGCGTGGGAGGACGAAAAGCGCAGATCAACTAAGCGGAAGAAGGACGAGCTCGATCTGATGCGAATCGCCGAAGCGTATCCAAAGATGCGTCACCTCGTTCCAGCAGAAATCGTCAAGCAGCTATGAAAACTCAAGGGAAAGTCCTGACCGCAGTCTTGATCCTCGCATCATCCGTATCCGCTTTTGCGCAAACGGCTCTTACTGAGGCGGCGTCCGAGCCGGGCGTTTTGGCGGTCGCCAAAGTTTTGCCGGCCGTGGTGAGCATTAACACCGAGCGCGTTCTTCGACGGCAGGTCCGCGATCCCTTCGAAGATTTCTACGCTCAGTTCTTTGGGAACTATCGGGCCAGGCCGCGGGAGATTCGCCAGCGGGTGCAAAGTCTCGGGTCCGGTTTCATTGTCGATCCTGTTGGCTACATCGTGACAAACCAGCACGTCGTCGAACGGGCCGCCGACTTGAAAATCCAGGTCACGACCGAGAACGGCAAGACCTACAACGCGCATTTCATCACCGGTGACGAAAAGAAGGACCTGGCCCTGATCAAGATCGACCCCAAAGTCGATCTTCCGTACATCAGCCTCGATAACATTTCCCCGAACCTGCTCGGGCAAACCGTTATTGTAGTGGGCAACGCGGTCGGATATGGCAGCTCGATCAGCCGCGGGGTGCTTAGCGCGCTCAAACGCGACATCACCATCGACAACATCGAATACAAGGACCTGGTCCAGACCGACGCCGCCATTAATCCAGGCAACAGCGGCGGCCCGCTGGTCGATCTTTCCGGTCGCCTGGTTGGGATGAGTTCGGCAAAAATGGCTTTTACCCCGCAAGGCGTGCCGACACAGGGACTCGGCTTCGCCATCCCGGCCAATATCGTGCGCGATACGGTTACTGAATTCAAAAAAGTCGCGCAGAAACAGCCGCCACCGGAAAAACAGGCCGCACCCAACGAAACATCGGTATCGAACGTGGAGCGCTTGCTGGGAATGCAGCTTCAGGATCTCACCGACGAACTAACCAATGCTCTCGGTTACGCGCCCGGGCGCGGCGTTCTGGTCGCTTCAGTTGAGCCCGACAGCCCGGCGGACCAAGCGGGGATCGAGCGCGGGCTTGTTATCTATCGCATCGGCACATACGACGTAAATTCCGTCCGGCAGGTCGAGGGGTTGCTCAGCCGGGTGCGCAGCGGGACGAATATCGATCTTGCCGTTGGCGTGGTCCGCTCGCGCGGGCGCGGCCAGCGGGTGGAAACCTTGACTCTCACCGCCCGTTGACTTTCGGAAAATTTTCGCAACGTGATAAGACTTGAGTTGTCTCATAAAAACACCGGAGCATGATTAAAGTCGAAAATCTCACCAAGCGATACGCCGGCCACACCGCGATCAAGGATCTCAACTTCGAGGTCGGCAAGGGCGAGATCATGGGATTTCTCGGGCCGAACGGCGCAGGCAAGACCACCACCATGCGGATTCTGGCCAGCTTCATGCCAGCTACGTCGGGACGCGCCACCATCGCCGGCTTCGACATTTTTACTCAATCGCTACAGGCCCGGGCTCATCTCGGTTACATGCCCGAAAACGTCCCTCTCTATAATGATATGCGCGTGACGGAGTATCTCGATTATCGCGCGGCTCTTAAAGGCGTGCCTCACCGGCGCGTAGACGAGCGAGTCGGCGACGTGAAGGAACTTTGCGGGTTGAAAGACGTGGAGAAAAAATTGATCGGCACTCTCTCCAAGGGTTACCGGCAACGGGTTGGCCTGGCCGACGCGCTGGTTGCCGAACCCGACCTGCTCATTCTCGACGAACCGACCATCGGTCTCGATCCAAATCAGATCCGGCAAGTGCGCGAACTGATCAAAAACCTCGGGAAGCAGCACACCATCCTGCTTTCCACCCATATCCTGCCGGAAGTGGAGATGACTTGCAGCCGGGTCATCATCATTCACAAAGGCCGGATCGAAGCCTGCGACACGCCGGCAAATTTGCTCGGCCGAATCCGCCAGGCTGGTGGCGTAATTGTGGAGGCGAAAGTGGGAAACGACAATGGCGCGGAAGAATTGAAGAAGATTTCCGGCGTGCGCGATGTGATCACCGATGTCGATGGTGATTGGAAGAAATTCTCCCTTCGCGTGGAATCTGGCGCCGATGTTCGCGAAGAAATTTTCCGGCTGGCCACAACACGCAGGTGGATCGTGCGCGAGCTATCGCAGCGACGGGCAACGCTCGAAGACGTGTTCGTGGAGATTACGCACTCGGATCAGGTGTGACACCATGACAAACGTGCCAAATATCGATTCAACACCAATTGCTCGTCATCCTGAGCGAAGCGAAGGATCTCGCGAAAATTGCCTGGGCCAGGCAACTGGTCTCGCGCAAACGAAACAGCTTGCGCGAGATCCCTCGCCGTCTGCGCGGCTCGGGATGACAAGCTCCCGCGTGTCATGAGAAAATTCTGGACACTCCTCACTCGCGAAATTCGGGGCTACTTCTACTCCCCCGTCGCCTACATCGTTCTCATCTTCTTCCTGCTCGTGAGCGGGGTCGATTTCTGTCTCCAGATCTCTTTCATGAACCAGCGCCCGGTGGAATACACCGTGCAGGAGGCATTTTTTAATTCGGTGTTTTTCTGGTTCGCTTTCGTCCTGATTTTTCCCCTCATCACCATGCGCCTGTTTGCCGAGGAATTTAAGCTCGGCACCATCGAACCCTTGATGACTGCGCCGGTGCGCGACTTGCAGGTTGTGCTGGCGAAATTTTTCGGCGCGCTCGTGTTTTATATCGTGCTTTGGATCCCGACGCTTCTCTATTTCGCAATTTTTCAACGAATGACCGGCGAAGCTGCGGGAGGATCGGCCGGCGCCTACTGGGGCACCTATCTGATGCTGTTGTTGCTGGGGATGTTCTACCTCTCGGTGGGCTGCTTCGCTTCGGTGCTGACCAAGAACCAGATCATTGCCGCGGTCATTTCTTTCTGCGCAATCACGCTCCTGTTTTTCCTTGGCCTGATTAGGTTTCTTCTTCTCGACGTGAGCTCAACGACAGCCGACCTGCTGGGCTATTTCTCGGCGATCGAGCACATGGGAACGCTGTCGCGCGGCATCATCGATACCCGACCCGTCGTGCTCTACCTCAGCATGACTTTTCTGATGCTGGCATTGACCTATCAGGCGCTTCAAACCCGCAAATGGAGGCTGTGACAATGGCCGAACCAGAGCAAACGCCGAAGCCAAAGAAAATCCGCCGCGTTCAGATCGGAGTAAACGTTCTCGCGCAAGCGTTTCTCCTGACGCTCCTGGTCTTGATGATCAATTCGATCGCATTCAAGCATTACAAGCGCTGGGATTTCTCGCGCGACCAGAAATACGCCCTCTCCGACAAGACGAAGCGATTCCTGACCACAGTGAAGGACAAGGTTCGCATCACCAATTTTTTCCCGCCCGACTCCGCTTTGACCGCGGATGTAATAAACCTGCTGACCGAGTATCAATACGCGGGCAAAGGCAAGATCGACATCGAATACGTCGATCCGAAGCGGAATCTCTCTCGAGCGAAGGAGTTGTTCGAAAAATACAAAGTCGTTACGGATGAACCACTGCTGGTGATCGATTACGACGGACGCAACAAAACCGTCAAGGAAACAGAAATGGCTGAGATCGACCGCAGCGCTGCGATGTTCGGCGAAGGCCCTCGCGTAGTTGGGTTCAAAGGCGAACAAGCCATCACCAGCGCGATGATGGATTTGCTCGAGGGCAAGAAGAATGTCGTCGGTTACGTAACCGGCCACAAGGAACCGTCGATTGCGGAGCCGACGCCGGCGCCATTCGGCGGCCCGCCGCAGGCCGGTTCACCCATCTCGATCCTCAAGACATTTATCGAGAACGAGAATGTCAAGTTTCAGGAATTGAATCTGTTCGAGGTCGGCGCGATTCCACCCGAGATGAAGGCGATCATGATCGTGGGACCGCAATACGATTTTTCGGATCGCGAAATGAAATTACTGCACGATTTCTGGGACAAACAGGGGCGGGTGCTGTTGTTATTCGATCCCGCGGCCAAAACACCAAAGTTGACGGCATTCCTCGCCGAGCGCGGATTGAAAGTGAACGACGACCGGCTAATGGCTTTCTTGCGAACGGGGATCCAGGAAGTGGCGATTACCCGCGACGTGCAGGCTCTTTTCCTGGGAGGTAGTCCCGTCACCAAACGACTGGCTGGCGCGCGCGGACTATTTTTCGGCGGCACCTGCTCGCTCACTCTCGAGCCCGATCGAGTGCGCGCGGCCAATATCCAGATCAAGCCGTTGATCCAGGCCGAGAAAAACTACTTTGCCGAGACCGATTACAACTCGAATGATCAGGCGAAATTTCAGGCCGACGCCACCAAATCTTCCGGCGCGCCGCCGATAATTATCGGCGGCCGCGATCGAACAAGGCGGCAGCGCGGACGAGCGCGTTCAAGTCAATTCAGCGCGCATGATCGTTGTTGGCAACGCGACGTTCGTTCAGGACAATGCTCTTACCCAGGATCAGCAAGGGCTCGATTTCGTTTCCGGGAGCATTAACTGGCTCCTCAGCCGTGAGCAGCTCATCGGCATTGCGCCGAAAGTTGCCAAAGCGCTGACGTTCCGATTGAGCGAGGATGCTTTGCGCAACCTGCGGTGGATCATCCTGGTGCTGATTCCGTTAATCCCGGCCGTGATCGGCGGCCTCGTTTGGTGGCAGCGCCGCACCTGATTCTCCCCGGGCCATGAACTGGAAAACCACCGTAGGTTTGCTCGTCGTCGTTGTCGGGCTCGGTCTTTACCTCAAGTACTACGAATTGCGGCGGCCCGACACCGCGGAAGCAGCGCGGCAATCGCTGAACGTGGTCAATTTCGACCGCGACAAAATCCGCGGCATTGTGATTCAAAATGGCGACGACAAGATCGACATCCGCCGAAAAGACGACAAATGGCGTCTTGAAACTCCCATTAAAGACCAGGCCGATGCCTCCTTGATTCAGAATTTGCTTTCCGATCTCGATGGCTGGCAGAAGGAGGGAACCATTTCCGCGAAAGAAATCGAGGCGGACAAGAACAAGCTGGCTGAGTACGGACTGAACAGGGCCAAGCTGCGCCTGAAGTTGATCGGCGAAGGAGCGCCCCCGGAAATTCTGTTCGGCAAAGACGCGGCCCTGGAAGGAAAAATGTATGTGCGCTTCGAGAATTCGAAGGAGTCGTACCTGGTGGGTCAATCGGTTCGGAAGGAGATCGAGAAAAAGCCGGAGGAATTTCGCGACAAGCGATTGACCGATTTGACCCCGGCCCAGGTGGCGCGAGTCGTGTTAAAGACAAGAGCCGGCGAAATGGAACTGCAGAAGAAAGCCGATCACTGGGAAATCGTGAAGCCGCTGCGGGCGAGAGGCGACGATCAGAAAGTGAACGATCTGATCGCGCAAGTTACCAATGCGCGGATTGAAAAATTTGTGGCCACTGATGGCGGCGATCTGCATCCCTACGGTTTGGCCGAGCCGCGCGGGTCGATCACGCTGTTTCAGGAGAATGAAAAACCCGCCGGACGGGCTGGCGAGCAGGGCCAGATGCTTCAGATCGGCAATCCGGGAGAAAAGGAGCAAGTTTACGCGCGGTTTACGGCGCGCGGTTTTGTTTACACATTGCCGAAGAAAATCGAAGAGATCCTCAACACGAAACCAGATGACCTTCGTGATCGCCATCTGGTCCGGATCGACACGAACATTCTCGACCGGATCACCATCGATGCGCCTGGCAAAGGCAAGACGGTGCTGGCCCGCAACAAGGAAACCTGGAACATCGCCAGCCTGAACAACGCGCCGGCAAATTCAAGCGAAGTCACCCGTCTGATTAACACGATGCAAAACGAACAAGTCGCCAAGTTCGTGGAGGATATTGCATCGAACCTGGCGAAATACGGACTCGATAAACCGCAGCTGCAGGTGATCTTCAGTTCGTTCGCATCCGAGAACACTCCCGAAACCAAAGCGGGCGAGCGCCCATTCGCGACGGTCGCGTTCGGCAAGGTGGAGGGCGACCACGTTTACGCGCGCGTCGACGATGAGCCATTCATCGTCACGGTGCGTCGAGAAATCCTCGACCAGATTTTTGCCGACCCGGTGCAATGGGAGGAATTGTCGATCTTCCAATTCAAGCCCGAACAAATTCACCGCTTCAGCGTTGCCACCGACAAAGAGCGCTGGATGGAACGCGACGAGAAAAAGCAATGGCGCTGGCTCCAGGGTGAGGGCGAGATCAATCAAGCCAACGTGCAATCACTGATCAACACATTGTCGAGTCTGCGGGCGGTGCGCTGGGTCGGGGCCACGACGCCTCAACATGGTCTGGACAAGCCCCAGATCACAATCGCGTTCATGTACGGACCGGAAAAAACCGATTCGCGAACGCTGAAGATCGGCGCCTCTGCCGGGGACGGTATGTGGTTCGCGCACGTGGATGATCGACAAGGCACGTTCGTCATCAGCAATCCGGATTTCGGTGCGCTCAAATTGCCCCTGGTGAGCCAGGCGGCGGCATCTCCCGCCTCCTCCCCTACTCCTGCGCCCAGCCCAAGCGCAACGCCTTAGGCTCCGTCATTCCAATTTCGCCGCGGTGTAAATCGTCACGATCCCGCCGGTGAGCGCTTCGGCGCGCGCGTCGTTAAATCCGCTCCCTTCAATCAAGGCCAGCATCACGTCGCCGCTGGGGAATTCTTCAATCGAGTCGCCCAGATAATCATAGGCGCGCTTTTGTTTGGTCAGCATCGACCCGAGCAACGGGAGGCCGCGATGCAAATAAAAGCGATAAATGCCGCGCAAGATCGACATCGTCGGTAGCGAGAATTCAAGCACAGCCAGATGCCCGCCCGCGTGTAACACTCGCGACATTTCGCGCAGTGCGCCGCTCCAATTCTCCATGTTGCGCAAGCCAAAGGCGACGGTGACGCAATCGCACAAGGAATCGGGAAAAGGCAGGTTCATTGCATCGGCCACAATGGTCTGGCGCACACCTTTGCGCTTCGCGAGTTCCAGCATTTCCGGCAGAAAATCGGCGCCGGTGATTTCGGCCTCGGGCAGTTTCTTTTGTAACGCCAGCGCCAAATCGCCCGTGCCGGTGGCAAGATCGACAATCGTCTTCGGCTGCCAGCTCGCCACGATGTCAGCGACCCGTTTGCGCCAGTAGAAATCGATCCCGCAGCTCAGGAGATGATTGGCCAAATCGTAGCGGGCGGCGATCGATCCGAACATTTGCCGGACCCGCTCCGGCTGTTGATATGAGGTGGTGCTCTGGTTGATGCCTTCTTTTGGATCACGAATCGAGGATCGACAAACTGAATCTTGGCCGATAGGGATTGGAATTTTATAGCTCCTAACGACTTCCTCGCCCGCGACTTGCTCTACCCGATTTGCAATTACCCTAAAACTGCGCTTCGATTTCTGCCCCCATGGCCAAGTCACTCATCATTGCCGAGAAGCCCAGCGTAGCCAGCGATCTGGCTCGCGCCCTCGGCGGTTTTAAGAAACACGACGACTATTACGAGAGCGATAAATCTGTCATTTCTTCGGCGATCGGGCACCTGGTGGAGCTCGCTTTGCCCAGCGAAATGGACGTGAAACGGGGCAAATGGAGCTTCGCTAATCTCCCTATTATTCCCGAAGAATTCGATCTCAGGCCAATCGAGAAGTCTAAGCCGCGTTTCAACCTGCTAAAACGCTTGATGCAGCGGAAAGATGTCGATCTTCTGATCAATGCCTGCGACGCCGGCCGCGAAGGCGAGCTGATCTTCCGGTATCTGGTGAAACTGAGCGGGATCGACAAACCGGTCCGGCGCTTGTGGCTGCAATCAATGACGGCAGAATCGATCCGGGCGGCGTTTGAACATTTGCGCTCGAATGAGGAAATGATCCCGCTATCCGAGGCCGCGGTTTGCCGCTCCGAAAGCGATTGGCTGGTGGGGATCAATGGAACACGCGCGATGACCGCGTTTAATAATAAGACCGGTGGTTTCCAACTCACCCCAGTCGGCCGGGTGCAAACTCCCACGCTCGCCATTCTGGCCGAGCGCGAGGACAAGATTCATCACTTTAGGTCCCGCCCTTACTTTGAGGTTTTTGGCGATTTCGGGGTCGCAGCTGGTGAATATCGGGGCCGATGGTTCCGTGAAGAATTTTCCAAGGATGGCGATGAGGACGCGCGGGCCGAGCGGATTTGGGATAAGACCGCCGCCGAAGAGATCAAGAACCGTTGCCTGGGGAAAACGGGAGTCGCGAGTGAGGAACGCAAACCAACAACGCAGGCGCCGCCGTTGCTCTACGACCTGACCAGTTTGCAACGCGATGCCAATGGCCGCGGGTTTAGCGCGAAGCGGACGCTGCAAATCACGCAGCAACTTTACGAGCGTTTCAAGGTTGTGACCTATCCGCGAACCGATTCGCGTTATTTGCCGGAAGACTATCTCGCGACCGTCAAGTCGACATTGGGCAAGATCGACAATCCTCACGCGCGCACGGCGCTGGATAACAAATGGGTCAAGCCTTCCAAGCGCATTTTCAATAACGCGAAGATCTCCGATCACTTCGCCATCGTGCCCACTGGGACCGCGCCGCACGGCTTGGACGAGGTCCAGCAGAAAATTTACGACATGATCGTGCGCCGTTTTATCAGCGTCTTTTTCCCAGCGGCGCAGTTCGAGGTCACCACCCGGATCACGCGCGTGGACAAGGACGCGTTCAAGACCGAAGGCAAAATCATTAAAGATCCCGGCTGGCTGGCCGTTTACGGCAAGGGAAGCGCGGTTCAGGACGAAAGCGGCGAGACTTTGGTGGCGATTGCGCCAAACGAGCCGGCAAAGGTTCTCGACATCGAGGTCGCGGAAAACGAAACGAAACCGCCGGCGCGTTTCAACGAAGCCACGCTGCTCTCGGCCATGGAAGGCGCGGGCAAACTGGTCGAGGACGAAGAACTACGCGAAGCGATGCGGGCCAAAGGACTCGGCACACCGGCCACCCGGGCCGCGATTATCGAGGGCTTGATTCTCGATGGCTACGTTTATCGGCAGGGACGCGACCTGATCGCAACAGCCAAGGGGATGGCGTTGATCACACTTCTGCGCGGGATCGGCGCTTCGGCGCTGTGCTCACCGGAAATGACCGGTGAATGGGAATCCAAGCTCAAACGCATGGAACAAGGCGCGTTGAAGCGCAAAGAATTCATGACCGAGATCAAGGCGTTTACGCGCGAGATTGTCGAAAAAGCGAAAAACTTTGAGGGCGACACGATCAGCGGCGATTTCGAGACGTTGGAAGTGAAGTGCCCAAAGTGCGGCGGCGGACCTTTCGACGAGGACTATCGCACGTTTAAGTGTCGATCCTGCGGCTTGATCATTTGGAAGACGATGGCGGGCCGGCTCTTCGAACGCGAGGAGATGGAGAAGCTCCTGACCGAAGGCAAGGTAGGACCGTTGGAGCGCTTTCGCAGCAAAATGGGCCGCCCTTTCAGCGCGATCGTAAAACTGGGGGAGGAATTCAAGCAGGCATTCGACTTCGGCGAAGGCTCCCAAGACGGGCACGTTCAGATCGATGCCGAAAAACACGAAGCGCTCGGGCCATGTCCCATTTGCCACAAAGGCCAGATTTATGTCCTCGACCGGGCTTACGCCTGCGAAAATGCCGTAGCCTCGCCAAAGACCTGCAGTTTCCGCGTGAGCAAAACGATTCTGCACCGCGAGATTCCGAAGGAACAGGTGCAGAAGCTCATTACCGAGGGAAAGACCGATCTTTTGCCCAAGTTCATTTCCAAGAAAAACCGCCCATTTTCTGCACATCTAAAACTCGAGAACGGCAAAGTCGGATTCGAGTTTGCCGCGAAAACACCGCGGGCGAAGAAAATTGGCGCGCGAAAGGTCGCAGCGAAGGCGTCGCCGGATTGATCGCCCTGTAACCATTAACCGGACCGGTCGGCATAAGATCAGCTTTACAGAAAGCCAAACCTGGAGGAACTGAGAGAATGCAGATGTTTTCAAGCCGCAAACAAGAGCCATCCCCGACGACTTCGTACGAGCCGACCAATTCCTCGGCACCCTCGGATCAGTCCCGAGCACCGATGCAAAGCCGATCCGGTGGTCTTTTGTCGAGGGGCGTATCGATCAAGGGCACGGTCAAGTTTCACAACGAGCTGTTGATCGACGGCGAGGTTGAAGGCGAAATTCAATCCACCGGAACACTCACTATCGGCGAACACGCGCGCATCCGCGGCGAGATCCGGACTAGATCAATGAAAGTGCGCGGCACCGTCGAGGGCAATATTTCCGCAACGGAACGCTGCGAACTCCAGGCGGGCTGCACGCTGCGCGGTGATATCGAAGCGCCACGTTTGGTGGTTGATGAGAACGCCACGTTTCTCGGCAGTGCCAAGGTCGGCATGCCGAAGTAGGCAGCGCGCCATACGCCGCCTTAGTGAACGGCGGATTACCAGCCTCCGACTTTCGAGTCAGTTTGCGAAACGCGCGACCTGGCCTTTTCCTGCGTCTTTCGGGTGCGGCTGCTTGCGCGGTTTGAGGAAACCGGATCCGGGCGATCCCAGCGTCTTGGCTGGAAGTGCTACAGAGATGTGCGCTTTCACGGAGGCGTCACGCGAATCTTTCTCAGCAAACAGGCGCTGCCAGTCGGCTCTTGCCGCCCCGAGCAGGTACCGATATTTGCGATCGATGGCGCGCTGCAATCCCTCGATCAACTCAATCCTCCCAGCCGCGGCCTGAAGGGCGCAGTCTTTTTGCGATTCCCCGCTCATCCCAAACGTGAAAAAGCACAATCCGGGCCGGTCTAACTTATGGTTTATCTAGAAACTATGGGTTACTTTTTCCCGTTAGCTTTTTGAATCGCGGTGTCGTCATCGAGCAACAGCCATTCGATGATCGACAACGGCAGGCTACCGTTTTTGATCAAGTCGTCGTGGAACTGGCCGAGCCGGAAAGTTTCACCCTTTTGGTCCCTGTAACGTCCCAACAAATTCATGATCTGCCATTTGCCGACGATGTAACTGATCTTTTGGTGCGGGCTTGACGCCGCCCCCGCCGCTTCTCCCTCCGCTGCCTCGCGGTCAAGTCCGCCGGCTTCCATGAAATATTTCACCGTTTGCTCGAAGTTCCATCGGCCGGTGTGCAGGTTCACGTCCACGCCGATCCGGGCCGCGCGATACCGGGACAATCGCAGGATTTGGCCCTGCGCGGGAGAATTGTTCGGATAAAGCCCGGTGCGCATTAACATCTCTTCGCCGTAGAGTGCCCAGCCCTCCACAAATACGCCGTCCTGATGCTGGCGCCGAATTTCATCGCTCAGGTGATTGGCGATTGAAAGCTGCAGGAAATGCCCGGGGATTCCTTCGTGGCCGAGAATCGGCCGCGGATCTTCGATCGCGGCGCGAATGTAAAAGTTCTTCGAATCGGGATTGTAAGTGGGAATAAAATAGAACCCGGTCGGATCCTTGTCGTAAACGCCGGGCGGATTCATGAAGCCGCCCGGGCTGGTCGGTTTGAACGCCTCCGGCAACTGCCGAATTTCAAAGGGGCCGAGATAATCCGGAATCGTGATCAGCTTGTGTTGCTTCAGGAAGTCGATCATCTCCTGCTCCCGGCCTTGGTAGGCTTTCAAAAACGATTGTTGATCCGGCGGAATGTTGCCGCTGCGTTTGGGGTCGGGATCGGCCAGCTTCGGATCGGGCAGGAGCGCTTCCAGCGCTCGATAACGGGCCAGCTCAACGCGCCCGATCATTTCCACTTCCGCAGCGTCGAGCGGAAGAAGCAAGACGTGTTTGAGATAATAATTGTAATTCGCCTCGCCCATTGGAGCGAAGTCGACCATCGCAGACAGACGCTTCTCCAATGCGTCGGCGAAATCGTGCAGCGCCCTCAGCGCAGCATCCCGCGCCTTAATCAATTCATCATGTTGCGCCTTCGGAAGATCGACATCCAACGCCATCAAACTGCCGGTAAAAAGCGGGTCAATAGCGCGGGCCGATTGAATCGCGAGCTGCGCGTAGAGTCGCACCGGGCTCTGCAAATTGCTCAGACCCTGCTTTAAAAGGGCCGGCATTTGCTTGAGGCGCGAGGTGGCTGCCACCGCGCGTTTCTTTGGCGTATCGTATTCCTTTTTTAGCAAAGAAAATATCCCGCTGGTGCATTCGCCCACGTAAACCTGTGGATTCGTTCGCTCGAACTTTAAAACGCGGTCGCCGAACTCGACATTTTCGAGCTGCGCCCGAAACAAAATCCAATCGATCCGATCATTCTTCGGCCACTTCGTGCCGTCCATGGCCCGCAATTTGTCAAGCAGCTCGCGCACATGCTTCGCCCGCTCGTCGATCTTCGCCGGCGCATAGTCGGTCAATCGATCGTCCCAGGTGTGTAACCCGGCATCGCTGCTCTGGACCGGATAGGCCTCATTGCGCCACGCATAATAGTCCTCCGCCATCTTGTGCAAGGCCGCGATTTCACTTCCCATGCTTTTCTTCAATGCATCCGAGCTCAAATTTGGTGTCGCTTTGGTAATGAGCGCTTTGTTCGAAACGTCCGACTGGCCCGGCGACGAGGATTGTGCCCCGACTTGGAACACCGTCTCCGCGAACAAAACAAACGCGATGAGGAAATGATTGATCGATTTCACGCTCAGGATTCTAATTGGCCGCCACTGGATGAGGAAGTGCAATCGAAAGCCATCCAGCCAGAACGCCACATGCAAAACCAGCCGAAACTAGTTCTCGCTATTCTAGCCGCCTGGCTCGGTCTGGCTCTAACCGCGGGCATTTGCGGTTCGTTTCAAAACGCGAGGGCGCCCAGGATTGCAATTACTGTCTGGACGCTGACGGGAATGGCACTGCTCCTTTGCGGGATCATTCCCACCATTCGCAATTGGGCGGCGATTGTCGATCTTCGGTGGCTTGTGGGCCTGCATTTTACACCACTGCGCGAGCTTCCATTAGTTTTGCTCCCAACGTTTCTTGTGCCGCTTATCAGCGTGACCCACGTTCTGATTTACAGCCGACTGCGCCGAGGTCCATTCGGCCCAGCACCTCCCGCACGGCATCTTTCGGCGTCACTTCCACTAAAACGATGAAAACGCTCGGGATCATCGGTGGCCTCGGACCGGAATCGACAATCGACTATTACGGAAAAATCATCGCGCTTTATCGGGAACAAAACCGCGATGGCAGCTATCCGTCGTTGCTGATCAATAGCATCGATCTCAGCAAGGGAATTGCGATGATAAGCGCTAACGAACTGGGCAGAATGACAGAATATCTGCTGGAGGAAATTCAAAAGCTCGCCAAGGCCGGCGCTGATTTCGGTTTGATCTCCGCGAACACCCCCCACGTCGTTTTCGACGACGTTCTCGAGAAATCGCCGATTACTTTGCTTAGCATCGTGGAAGCGACCTGCGCCGACGCCAAAAGGCGCGGCTTAAAAAAACTCGCGCTGTTCGGCACGCGTTTCACCATGCAGGGCAATTTTTATCCGAAAGTTTTTTCGCGCGAAGGA
The DNA here is from genome assembly GCA_963815455.1 of uncultured Verrucomicrobiae bacterium. GTDB lineage: Bacteria > Verrucomicrobiota > Verrucomicrobiia > Chthoniobacterales > UBA10450 > JBDTZF01. The sequence continues at coordinate 34,868 of CAWFGO010000005.1, read as the reverse complement.
ATCGAACTGATCGCGCCCGACCTTGCGGACCAGGAATACATCCATGACAAATACATGAGCGAATTGGTGAATGGGATTTTCCGGGATGAGACGCGAGCCGGCTTGCTGACAATCGTCGATCGCATGAAGACGAAGATCGACATGCCTTCGCACGGCTACGGCGGTGCAGGCATCGACGGCGTGATCCTCGCTGGAACCGAGCTCCCTCTAATACTGCGCGCGCCGGAGCACAACGGCATTCCATTCCTCAACACGACGCTCATTCATTGCCAGGCGGCCGTCACAGAAATGCTTGCACCCTGATGGCCGAGCTTATCGGCCAATGTCCTCATTCCAAAGCGCCGGATTCTCGGCTATGAACTGCTGCATCAGGTGCACGCATTCCGCCAGATCAAGATCGACAACTTCGACGGCGTGGCTGCGCATAAAGTCCGGCGCGCCTGAAAAAGTTCGGCTTTCGCCGACAACGACTTTCTTGACCCCGAACTGCACCACCGCGCCGGCGCAGAGGTAACACGGCATCAACGTCGAATAGAGCACTGTGTCCCGAAAACTGCCCAGCCGTCCGGCATTGCGCAGACAATCGATCTCCGCGTGCGTAACCGGATCGCTTTCCTGAACGCGCTTGTTGTGGCCCACCGCGATCAATTCCCCACCCCGCGCCAGGGCCGACCCAATGGGAATCCCGCCTTCTGCCCGGCTCTTCCGGGCCTGGGCGATCGCCGCCTCCATAAACTTGTCGATCTTCATCGGATCAGTCTAATCGACCCACCAAAGGACACGAAAAACACCAATTTTTAAAAAACCTTTCCTACGTTTCGTGAATTTCGTGGGCAGGAATTGTCACTCCCGGAATTCGTATTTCACTCTCGAGAAATTGCCCACATGCGTGCGCGCGCCCGCCCAATACACATAACCGCGCAACTTCTTCGGGTCCCGCTTGTTCACATAAACTCCCCCGTCGCGAGGTTTCGACCCGATCGCCGTGTGCTGCATAACCTTTCGCGGCGCCGCGTAATAATATCCAACATCGTCTTCCGCGTTCAGCGAATACACGCCTGCCGGAAAATGCAGTGTCGCAACCGAGACTTCTCGTTGAATCTCAAGGTATCGCGGAGTCGGCCGCGGCCCCTCCGCCGGAATGGCATGATAATGCCGGCCGCCTGCGCAACCCGTCAAAATTGCCGCGGCCAGCGCAGTCAGCGCTATAGCCGCCGACTGTCGACCACGGATCTTTGATTGCACGGAAAGCTCAAGCATTTGATCGCGGCAGCTTAAGGCGGCGCCAGAGAAAATTACATGATTATCTATGCAGCAATCGACAATCGGAAATCAAAATCCGAAAATCAAAAGACTGGGCGGTGAGGGTTTCGAACCCCCGACCCTCTCGGTGTAAACGAGACGCTCTACCACTGAGCTAACCGCCCGCAAAGCTGAGTGATCCGCCTTCGCCAAGGCTCCGGCGTGACAAGTAAGTGACCAGCCTACGCCAAGGCTCCGGCCTGGCAAGCAAGTGACGCGTGAGTCAAGAAGCGAAGATGGGTGCCGAATTTTATGCGCATCGAGAAGCGCCGATTCGGGAAAGCCGTCTTCCAAGCGTTGACGGCCATAGGCAAAAATCGCCAGCCGATTGCGCCGCATGATGTTGCAACACGATTGGTTTCGCTCGGCTGCAACCTCGAATAGTTGACACCTTTGTATAAAAAAACAACAGCTTCGTCGGAACAATTCAGCGTTTTCAGGAGCCCTTGCACTATATCTTGAGATCGACTGCCATCATTTGCGCCCGGGCACACAGTGTGCTCGACTTGGAGGTATGAGCCTATTGCTGGGACTGCTAGGGGGAGCCTCCATGGCGTTATCGGTGATCTATGTGTCTTTACGAAAGGCTCCGGAAGCGTACGAGGATGAACAGGGTTTCCATCTCTTCCGAAAACGCGCACCAGGCGCTCGGGTCCTTTCTAAAAGACATTTGAAACAACAGGAAGCGACTCCCTCCCTAAAGAGCACAAAACTGGAATCAGCCGCTGTGCACCGTTGATGTCACCCCGCCAGGGAGCGTCCGGGTTCCAATATCCGATCCGCTACGATCGAATCGACGATACCGGCAGCACCTTCGGAATCGAAATCTCGGTTTCGACCGAGCGACCGAGAAATTCGAGAAGCACTCTCACCCGTTCCTTGGCCGGAAGCAGACAGGTAACGAGCGCTTCGATTCCCTGGAATGCGCCTTCGGCAATCTTGACCGATTGACCGACTTTTATTTCGGGATCAATCGTAACGACTTCTTCTTCCCCGGCTTTTTCTCGCAGCGCCATGATGGTGTCGTGATCAACCGTCGCCAAGTAATCACCGAAGTGAACGATGCCTTGGATTCCGGATGCGTGCTCGACCCGCCGATGCAGCGCGGGATAAACAAACTGAGCGAACAAATATCCAGGAAACATTGCTTCGACAAACCAGACGGCCCCGCGCCGGGTCGCTTTCTTGTAACGCAACCGGGGCGAAAAGCAGGGCACCTCCAACTGGCGGCGCAGCCCGGTGGCTGCGACATGCTCATGCTTCGGCTGTGTCCTCAGGCAAAACCAATATGGCGTGTCTGAGCGGGCGAGATCCTCGCGGGAATGCGTCATGATGAACTGTGAAAGGCCAAAGCCCGCAGACGCTAGCGGTGTTTCGCGACTTTTCAAGGCGTAACAGTCGGTAATCATGGTCTCGAATTCGGCAGAGAAAGTGATCTCGCCGCCTGTAACTGGAGCGGCCGCCTCCGATTTCCTGCTAGGCTGTTAGTCTGTAGATGGTTCATTCGCAGTGTCGGAAGGGACATTAGCAGGTACAATGCGAGCCGACTTGGCTGTATTTATAATAGCCTGCAGAATAGGCATTTACATCGCGAAAATTTTTGTAAACGACAACGATCGTGTGGCAAAACGTAAAGGCTTCCGACGAAATTCCTGCAGCCATCAGGCCCGCAAACCGCTCGAGGGAATCGCGCATTGGACTTGGCGTGGCACGTACCGCACCCTCTTTCCGAAGCCTGAGAAAGATCGCCATCCAAATCGAGCCATTAACAAATACGTTAACGAGGTGTGGCCGACGCAATTGGCAGACGCTTGTGAAAAGTAATGAATGAACAATCCAAAAAGCCAGGCGGGCGCCGGTACAGAAAAAAGGCGGGGGCAACTTTGCCACCGCCGACGAATTGGGCAACCTAAGGGTTAGGAACAGCGCAGCTTCCAGCGAACAAGACCGATACCAGCCAGAGAAAGGCCGAGGAGCGCTACAGTTCCGCCACTATCGGGAACGGCCGAAGGCGCAGTTGGGTCGGTGAATGAGAATGTAGCCAGGGCACCATTACCGGAATCTTGAGTGATGAAAGTAAAGTCGACCAGCGTGTTGCTAAAGCCATTACCAAACACGAAACCGGTTCCAACGACGGTCACCGATCCATCGAGCCACCTCCCGGCCTTGTCGTGCCTTGTTGGGGCGGTTTGGCTCTCTATGGAAGAGCTGGACAAGCTAAAGGTGAAGCCCCCGACCGTCCAAAAATTGGCCAGTGATCCGGAATTGAATGACCAAGGCGCCAAGAACGTCACTGGATCTCCGCTCGATACAAACATCCCGAAATCGTCGGTCGCATCGGTGACAATTGGGCTGCCTGCCCCACCGGCGCCGTGCCAACCGATCACGCCGCTCGAATTCCCTGCTGAAGTGTTATTAAGCTGGACCGTTCCCGCGAAACTAATCTCGCCGCTAAGCTGCGAGGCCTGAGCTTGACGGCAAAGCGGCGCACTGATCGCCAGGCTGCTGGCAAGCAAGGCAAGACTAATTTTGGTTAACTTCATAAGTGAGACCAACGTGTCGATCATCCTATAGCATAGTGAATGCCAAGCGAATCGTAGAATGACTTAAGTGGATTATCATCAGGTAGTTATAAATTTTGTATCACTATCAAGAAACTGAATAAACGTAAAGATTTCCGACGATCCCCTGCCCGCCAAAGGACGCAAGCTTTTAGGCCCGCGTGAGCAAGCCGACGGCTGTCCTCTCCACGAACAGAACGGGCAGTAGGCGGCTCAAGCCTTAGTCATTCCTTTCTGGGAAGATGCGGTATGGATACCTGGAATTACCCGGGCAACCGTAGCCGCGGGTCCAAACCCCCCAGAGAAGTCCGGACCGATCTTCCGATTAGGAGCGAAACTCTGGCGTTTAACTTAGAAACCAAGCGTGCACGATCCAAATGACAGACTGCCCGAATACTGGTTCAGACTCGTTGAGGCGTTGTTTTGGAACTCCAGGATAAATACGCGAGTGGCACCTGGATCAATACTCTTCTTTTTCGGGTCGCTCGTCAGGCTGGCCGAATCGATGGTGATGCTGGTAGCGCCGGGAGCGGATTGCTTATCCCATACCGTGTCGCCGTCGAACTTGATCTTGACCAACTTTCCGTTGCTCGCCGGCCAGCTCAGCATTAACCCGGTTAAAGTCACCTTGGTCGATCCGGTATTGGAAATCGACCGCTTTAGTTGCTTGCTGCTGAACGTCGCCGCATTGGCCCAAACGGGGCAGTTTGCGATCACGTTTACGGTCACTTGATTGCTCATCATCTGGCAGGTCGGCCCTTGTCCGTTGTCGATATAGACGGTGGCGACATTGTCGGTGGTGCCATTAATCTGAGCCTGGGCCGAGAACATCCTGGTCTCAAAGGGCTGCAGGGTGAACGGGCCAGCCAGAGGACCCAGTCGGTTGTCGGTTAAATAGACATTATTCAGGATGAATGGACCGTTGTTCGTGACGGCGTAATCGTAATCGATCGCGCTACCGCCGGTCTGGCCGTTAAAGCCCACCAAGGTGAGGTCGCCAAAGACATTGCCAACTTCCAATGTCTGGGAGCACGACGTATGAATCGACAGAGTCTCGGTTCCACCGGCGTTTGTAAGAGTGAAACCGGACTGCGCCTTAAAGCTCCCTGCGCTGACCGTGAATTCTCCGCCGGGCGCGACCATCGTCGGAGAAATCGTATAGCCGTTGCTGTTGGCCACAGAGATCGGCAAAGCCGAGTTGACCGACCCGGAGCAGGTAAATTTGCCTGATTGCGGGTTATTGCTGGCCGCGCAGCCTCCGCCGGTATAACGAAAGGTCAGCGAAGTAGGCTTGCCCACGGTGTCGCAATTGGGCATTGCCATCTCCGGCACAGAGCAGTTACTGCTTGGAGGCGGGGGCATGGTCGTGCATTCAAATCCCTGAGAGGCACCCGCCATTCCCTCAAAAGCCCAAGTGTTGATATAACCGCTGCCGCCCTTGCCATCTCCTTCCGGTTTGCCGCAGTCCTCTGGGCCGTTCATGTCCGAATCCGAACAGGAAAGATGAAAGGTGGAATTGCCAAGTTTGCAGGCCGAAGTCATGGCCGCGCACGAGAAAATCTCAAAATAGACGTCGTTCGGCGTACTGGAGCTCGAGCGGGTAAAGGTGACTACATCGCCTGAATTCACCGGACCGAACGTCGTCATGGCAACACCCTTGCCTGCGATGGAGCCGTTCCAAGCTTTCACCCAAATTGGAGAGGTCGCTCCGTTCCACCTTACCTTGAAGCTGAGGATTGGCTTGGCTCCGCTACAGTCGAAGCTCGGAGGCGGGGGGGGCACCGAGCAGCCCTTGGTAACGCTCAGAGCGCATTCCGGGATGTAACCGCAATCGATGGTCAGATTTTCGCTGGTATTGGCGGGCAAAGTCACGCAAACGCCGCAGACTCCGGCTCCCGTGCAATCGCAATCACTGTCGGTTTCGTCGGCAGGTTGTCCGTTCACATTACATGCCTGGTTAGGCAAAGTGTGAGTATAGCCGCCCGGGGTGTGGAAGCTCACCGTGTACACGCCCGCGCAAAGCCCCTCAAAAATATATTTGCCGTCGCTGTCCGTCATGGTGGTTTTGAACGGCATGCCACCGGGAACGACACAGCCCTGATACAGATCGACCTGTACCTCCCGGAATTCCAGGCTCGCCCGGATCCTGGCAGCCGTTGCTGTTGTTGTCCTGCCAGACAAAATCGCCGATCCTCCCCGTGCAGGGGAAGGCTCGGATCGAGCCTGAGAAACTGAATCTGCCGGCTGCGGAAGGGTTTTGGGTAGTGAAAGTCCACACCCCGGGGGTTGGATCGTAGCCATTGCCGGTAATGAAACCGGTTCCGCTTACGGTGACGGCGTTGCTGGTTTGGACAGTGACGTGCGATTCGGTGAGGTTGAAGGTGAATCCGCCGGCCATGGCAAACGCGGGAATTGCCGCGGAGCTGAAAAACCACGGCGCCACAAACGCCCCCGTGCTCGTGCCTGGGGTAACAAATCCGGCAAAGTCACCGGTGGCGCCGGCCACGTTTGGATTGCCGTTAGGCCCGAACCAACCCGTTACCCGATTGGCAGTGCCGGCAGAAGCGGTGTTGAGCGTAACCGTCCCGTTAAAATTCATCAGCCCGTTGATTTGTGCGGCATGAACTTGTCCCGCCATGGCTATCAACGCAGCAGCGATTGCTAAGCATCTAATTCCGGTTGCCTTTGTCATATTTTTGGTATGCGGGTGTATTTTTTCTGCCGAAGCAAGTTAGGTCTAACGAAACAGGTCTGGGGTGTTTGCAAACGCGCCACCAGGAAGCAGTGTCGTCATGGGCATAGGCACGGCGGGAAGGAAATAGTAGAGCTTCCCGAGCCGGTGTAATTGGAGCCGCCACCACCACTGGCTCCGCCAACGACATATGTCTTCCAGAGTTTGTTGTGAGCCGTATCGGTCCCTTCAGGAGTCCCGGCGTGGTCACTGTTCTGGTAAGCACTCTTATGGTTGTCATCGGTCGGTTTGACCGCGAGGCCTCCCGGGGCATTCGTGTAATTGGTGGTAAACATGTTATAGACGGCCGCATGCCATTGCCACTTCACCTCCAAACCGGGCGTGGCGGTGCTGAATTTCCCGCTCCAATCCACGTTCTTGATCCCTCCCGGCAATCCACCCGCCGGGACAGCAAAGGCCACCCCTGCGTAGAAGATGTTACCGGAGAGTCCCGAGGTCGGGAAGGTCGATTCCCAACGATTCATGGCCGTATTAAAGTCGGTCGTGGCGGTCGTCGCGTTCGGGTTGAACGTGATGATGGCATTGGGCACCGGTATCACGATCGGTGGGTTTACCGGGATGGTAATGGTCTGGTCATAGATGGTGAGCGTTGTGATCTGATTGTTCGGCAGCTGTTTGACTACGCCATCGCTGATGAACCAGATATAATTTTGCGCGTTTGCCGGCTGGAAAAGGATCTGGGTGCCGTTAAAGTTGTACTTGATGTCGTGAGGCGCGCAGACGCACTGCTGGTTGCAGCCGAAAGTCACTTCGCATTCCTCGCGGCAACCGCCTGGACTGAAAGTGACCAGATGGAAGGTTGCGGTCCCAGATGTCCCAGCCGTGTAGGTCACGTTTTGCATGTCTGCTGGCCCAGTGATAGCCCAACCGGGCCCGGTCTGAGCCGTAATTGACCACTGGTAAGAGGCCATGCCAGCGGGGCCGCTCAACGTGTTCCCGCTCGTGCCGCATTCGGGCAGCGGGTTCGGCGAAGCTAAGACACAGGCGACGCAGGTGACGTACCCGCAATCGATGGTCAAATCCTGGCTGTTGTCGGTCGGCAGGTTCACACATACCCCACAGGTGTCGCCGTCGGCGCAGTCACAATTACTATCCGTCTCGGGGTTGGGCGCGCCGCCCGGACCGCAACCGGCATGCGGAGTGGTTCGCTCGAATCCGTCTGGCCGGTGGAATACTACGGTATAATCTCCGGCGCACAGATCGGTGAAGTGGTAAAAGCCGTTCATGTCCGTCATGGTGCTTCTAACAAAGACGCCATTCGAACTGCAATTTGTTGAAGGCGCAGGATGGGAATAGAGATCAACCTGGACGTTGGCAATGCCCGGTTCGTTGGGATCCTGACAGCCGTTCCTATTCGTGTCCTGCCAAACAAAATCGCCGATCTGGCCCGTGCAGGGCACTGCTCGAATTGACGCTGAAAAGCTAAATCTTCCGGCGGCTGAAGGATTTTGAGTTGTAAAAGTCCAGACGCCAGGCGTTGGATCGTAGCCGTTGCCGGTAATGAAACCGGTCCCACTCACCGCGACTGCGCTACCGGTTTGGAAGGTGATATGCGACTCCGTGAGGTTGAAAGTAAATCCGTCCGCCATCGAGAACCCGGGAATCGCCGGAGAACTGAAAAACCACGGCGCTACAAACGCCGCCGTGCTCGTGCCTGGAGTCAGGAACGCGGCAAAGTCACCGGTGGCGCCGGCGACGTTCGGATTACCGTTAGGGCCGAACCAACCCGTTACTCGGTTAGCCGTGCCAGCGGAACCGGTGTTGAGGGTAACCGTCCCATTAAAATTCATCAAGCCGTTGATCTGCGCAGCGTTAAGACTTCCCGTCATGATCAGCAATACGACAGCGATGGCCAAGCCTCTAAGCGTGTTAATCTTTCTCATAATTTTAGAATTTACTTTGAATTTTAGTATTTCCGGGACCATCCAGTCTAGCAAAAAGAGAAAGAGGCAGGGGTTTCAAAAACTCGTTAGGGTCCAATTACGGCCCGTCCTAGCCTTTCGGCTTCGCCATCTTCCGCCGCAGGATCCCGATCCCGGCCAGGGAAAGCGTCAGGAGCCCCAGCGTCGAGCCACCCTCGGGAACGCCAACCGCGCCGCTGGCAGCGGAGAAGGAGAATTGTGGAGCACCGCCACCTCCCGCGTCCTGGGTAGAAAAATTCCACGTTCCGTAGGTTAGGTCGAAACCGTTGCCGCTAATCCATCCCGTTCCGCTCACCATCACAAAACCGTCGCCAGTCCCGGCATCAAAACCTTGTGCATCGATTGCAGATTGAGTCAGCTCAAAGGAAAATCCCCCGACGCTCCAAAAGTTGGGTATAGCCGCAACCGTGTTGAAGCTCCAAGGGGAGGTAAAAGCGACCGCAGCGCCGGTATTGCCTGTGAAGCTTCCATCGGCGCTCTGCACGGTGGTATTAGACCACGCTGTGACCTGGGTTGCGGTACCGGCTGACGATGTATTCAGCGTGACATTTCCCGCAAAGGTGATATTGCCGTTAACAAATACCGCCTGGGCCTGCTGGCTGAATAATGCGCCGATAATGAAACCGAGGCAGATTGTTTTGGTTATTACTTTCACACTCTTGCGGTAACCTTCTCGGTTTTCGGCGATGCAACCCACCCGATTACCGAATCGGTTTTCCATCACCTTTCAAAGCAATTGCAGTGCCAATTTGCGAGTTATACACTGTAACTATCTATTGTTGAGTATATTATGCGATATAATATTTCTAGCGAAGTTATCTAAAATTGAGAAAGTGTCAAGATTTCCGACGAACTGCGGATTCCCCAGCGCGGCTCTGCCGCAACCGAAGTTTTTGACCACGGATGAAACGGATGGCGCGGTTAGGACAGAGGACCACCACAGACCCGAGATTACCCGAAATTTCAAAAGAAATCTTCCGTGTGACTCCCGTCTTAGCTCCTCTTCTTTTCGTTTCATTCGCGTGTTTCGTGGGCTAAACCGCTTGTTCTTTGGCCCACTAAATACGCCAACAGACACGAAAATTGGGGAGAATAACGGTTAGAGAGCGCGACCTTAGTCGAATTCCCATAGCCGATAATCGGCAGCCATGAATGAGTTGCGCGCTGAGTCCGAAAAAATCTCCGCAAGCCACGAAGAATTTGCACGATAGCATTGCGTTACTCGCCGGTGGAATTGTTCGCTTTGGCTCTATCTCTCGCCAGGGCGCTCCTTGCCTGCTGGGCGAGGTCGCCCTGAAGCCCGTTCGCCAATGCCGCCCGGAGGGTCTCGCTGCCTGCCGTGCTCTGGTTGGCTTTTAGCTGCGCCATCCCCAAGTAAAACAAATCGTTAGGTGGCAGCGGCCGGTTTTTCGCGCTTTCCTGAAACAACTGAATCGCGTAACCAAACTCATCACGTCGAAAGCTCAGTTCGGCCAGGGTCCGCGCCACATCCGGATCGTCCGGAAGACTGCGCCGCGCCTTAATCGCCAGATCGAACGCCTTCGAAAGATCTTCCGGATTTTGGGCGTATAATAAAGCCAGATTCTTCTGCGCCGGCGCAAAGCCAGGATACTTCTGCAAAACTTTCAGGTAACTCTCGACCGCGGCATGAGTCTCATTGCGTGTTAATTGAATCGCCGCTTGCACCATCAAAGCCGGCACATAGTCGGGCTGCTTTTTCAACATTCTGCCGACCTCAGCTTCGGCAGCTAACCCAGAGGCTGACGACTCATCAAGGGCGGTGAAATGCAGGAACTGGCTGGCATCGCTGGCTTGGGTGGCATTGGGCGCCGCTTTCAAGAACCGTTCCATGGTTTTTCTGGCATCGGTGACTTTGCCTACCGCGTAACTGGCCCAAGCCAGGTCGTAAAGATTGGCAGTAATATCGGTGGCTTGACGGGCGCTGTCCTGGAGAAGGCTGTACGCCCAGTTAAAATTGCCAGTCTGAAACGCGACCCGTCCCAGAGCAGCCGCGGCTTCAGAGGAGCTGCCACCATCTGGGGCCAACTCCCTCGCTTTGCTGGCAAACTCCATCGCTTTATCCGGTTTTTGCAATGGTCCAGCGTAAAGCTGAGCGAGCTTTAGTGCAGCGGCTGCAAGATTCGGGTTAAGCTTCATCGCTTGCTCGTAGGTCGCGGCTGCTTGCGCCGCATTGCCCTTCTTTTCCTGGCTCTCGGCGAGCCTCATCAGCATCGGCGTGTCAGTTGGCAGGTTGTTCGTAAGGGTGGAAGCATCGCGGCCGGCCTCAGTTTTCGCCGGAGCGGCCGGCTGCTCCAACGACGCGAGACGGCGTCGAGCTTCCTCCCGGCCTGGAAAATCAACAGTTGCCGCGGCGGCTTTGGCAAATGCAGCCCGAGCGACATCGAGCTGATCCATAACGTATGCGATCATGCCGAGGTGAAATTGAACCTCCGGATCGTCGGGTAGTTTGATCACGCTTTCGCGGAGCAACGCCAGCGCCTGCTGAAACTGCCCGCGCTTGTAGAGGATCCAGCCAAACGAATCCGCCACCGCTCCATCCGCCGGCTGGAGGGATCGCGCCTTCAGAGCCAACTCGTAGGCCCGATCGGGCTGGTTCAGATGCTCGGCGTAAATGTAGCCGAGATTATTCAGGGCGGCGATCGTATCGGGTCTCACCTCGAGAAGCTTCTCGTAGGCATCCCGCGCTTTTTCGTAATTCTTCATCTGCTGGCAAACAAGACCCAGGGCCAACAGGGTCCGCGGATCATCAGGTCTCTTTTTCAACGTTGCCTCCAGCTGAGCCACCGCCAGTGGGAGGTTCTTTTGCGCGATGTAAACCGAGACAAGTCCGCTGTAGGCCGCCTCAAGGCTGGGGTCGATCTCGATCGCTGTCCCCAGCGCTTTTTCCGCGCTAACCCAGTCTCGTCGAGCCGCGTCCATCTTGCCTTGCATGAGATAGCCAGCGGCTGCCTTCGGATTTGCCGCGAGGTAACGTTCAATTCTTTGTCCAGCCGCCTCGAACCGTTCCTCGGCAAGGTCCATCTCGACCATTTGATCGACGCTGCGCCAGTCATCCGGCGCCAGCTCCAAGCTCTTATCGAACTCGAGCCAGGCTTCATCATTGCGCTTCTGCCGCCGCAACACGAGCCCCAACAAAAAATGGTCCGCCGCGGAATCAGGAGTAATCTTGAGTTGTTCGCGTAGAAATGAAGCCGCATTATCAAACTGACCCATTGCTTGATAGGCGTCCGCTAACAAAATTCGGGCCTGGGGAAGATCGGGGTGCTTCTTGCGGAGATTTTCGATGGCGATGGCAGCGGCTTGGGGTTTGCCGGCGCGCAAATTCAATGAGGCGAGCAGAAGAACCGCGGGGACATAGTCCGGGCTCATGCTGACTGCCTGTTCCAGGGCCTGATTAGCCTGAAGCAGATTATTTGTGGCCACATAAGCTCGCCCCTGCAAATATCGCACCTCGGCTTTTCGCGGGTAAGTCACGCTCAACGCGTCCAGAATCGATAGGGCCTTGTCCGACTCGCCCTTGACGATCAAGACTTCCGACTGAAGCAAACGGGCATCTGGATTATTGGCATCCCGGCTCAAGACGTTGTCCAGAAAAAGCAGGGATTGATCGTAGTGCTTTTCGGTAAAGGCGGCTCGGGCCAGAAAAATCCAGGCCGGGAGATAATCCGGAGCTTTCTGCGTAATTTCCTGGACAGCCGCCTTCGCTTTGTCGATGGCGTTGTTGGCCACCTGAAATTCGGCGTAGGCAATGCGCTCGCTTGAACGCAATGGCGATAAGTCGGCAGCGACCTTGAGTTCTTTGCCCGCGTCAGCCAGATTTTTCCTGGCGAGATAGATCCGGGCCAGCGCGGCGTGAGCGCGGGGCGATTTTGGATCGACAGCGAGCGTGTTCTCGAGTTCCTGTTCAGCCAGGCGAATCCGTCCGCGGCGCAAAGCCAGGCTGGCCGAGGCCAGATGGAACGCCGCCGGATTCTTGTCCCGGAATTTCTCGATTTGTTGCACAGCGGCCGCCATTTCATCCGGGGTCTGGGAGGAGTCAGCCAGGAGGACAATGGCCTCGGGGTTATCTGGCTGTTCCTGAAGGACTGCGACGGCTTCGGTTCGAGCTTCAGACAATGCCCCAATATAAGAATAGGCCAGTCCCAGTTTGACCCGGGCCGCGACATTGTGCGGTGAAAATTCGCGAACTTTGGCGAGAAACCCGATGGCCCGGAGGGGAGCGCCCTGTTCGAGCCAGATCGAACCGACTCGCTCGAAGGCGACTACATTTTGGTGATCGAGATCGAGCAGGTTCAGATACTCGATCTTGGCCTTTTCGTGCTGGCCGGCCTGATAGAATTTTTCGGCTCGCTCGAGGTATCGCGCCTTCTTCGCGTCCTTTGAGCAGGCGGTGGTGCAGATCACCAACAGGAGCCCGAGAAGCGCGCGTGTGAGTTGGATCCTCAAATTTCCCATCTTCGATCCGAATACGTGGAAGCCAAGTGGCAAGCTAGCAGAAGATGAAAGTTCCGCACCCGGCTGCAATGCCACACCGTTCCTGAGCCGGTAGCCGTTAGCGAAACCGTCTGGTCGGGGAATGTCTCTTGATCGGGCAAGGAATCCGAGCGGCGTGAAAGGCTCGCACGGAAGTCTTGTCGAAACTAAAAAGCCGGGCGAGGGATTTCCCTCGCCCGGCACGATTAGCTGAAAATGCTCTGGCGTTATCTATTACGCCGCTTTACGCCGAACCACTCTGCGCATTCCTTCGATTCCGGTCAGCGCGATACCCAGAAGGACAAGTGCCGAGCCGCCTTCGGGAACGGGAACGTCGACGCTACCAGAGGCAGTCGATATCATTCCTGCACCCGATCCGGTGGCCACGTGATCCTGGGAATCATAATGGCCCGAGGTAGCGACTCCCGAAGTGCTGTGGAGGTCAAAGCCCGTAAGGGAACCAAAGGCGCCTAGAGTCGTAGATCCACCCATCCAGGTCCAAAGAACTGAGGATGAGGTAAACGTCACCATCCATCCCGCCGGCCCTGTCGCGGATATAATATTACCAGCACCGGTAAGGCTGACGAAATCACCATCCTCCAATGCACTATTCACGTAAACGACATCGTAGTGCCAGTCATAGGTGCCTGTGACCGGCGTAGCAGAATTCACCAGGGTTAGTGTGTTCGCTTGCAGCGCGGAGCCTGCCAGTACCAAACCCCAAATTACTGCGATCAGAGTGATCGTCTTTTTCATATTCGTTTTCATTGTGCTTGTCCTTCTATAGCGGTTTAAGTTGACAGCCAATCAGATCAGCATGGAGGATGCCAAATCCGATCGATTATACATAAGTAATTGATGGCGAATGGCTTATGTTTTTAAGCAGATTCCCTCAAGTGAGATATTCGTAAGGATTTCCGACGATCCACATGATCGCTCGCTCTCTTAGCCTTAATCGGTGCGGCGTTTGTTGACTTCTTCCGCCAAGACGAGACAAGCCGCTTTGAGTGCCCGATCGAGCGTTGAGCAGCCCCCATGGCATCGCCTGGCTTACCGGGCACGGAGAATTGAAAACGGGTAGCAAAGAATCGGACAACCTTGAGTGTGTCTGGGAGATGCAGGCTCCAGCAACAAATTGAAGGCGTTGGGCCAGCTCCGGAGCCGAGAATCTCTTTCCGTTGCAATAGAGAGACAAAGCCCGAGCGGGGCGATTACCCGCTCGGGCAAATTCATCCTGTCCGGCCTTGGTTTGATTACGGCTTGCGTGAACGACCCACAAGCCGGCGCATCCCTTCAACCCCCGTAAGCGCGATACCCAGGAGAACAAGTGCCGAACCACCTTCGGGAACGGGAACGTCTACGCTGCCTGAGGCTGTTGATATGGTACCTGCTCCAGTTCCGCTGGCTACGTGATCTTGGGAAGCATAATGGCCTGAGGTGGGGACTGCCCCAAGGCTGTGGAGGTCAAAGCCCGGAATGAAGCCAAAGGCGCCAAGAGTCGTAGTTCCGCCCATCCAGGTCCAGAGAACAGAGGTTGCGGTAAAAGTCGTTGTCCATCCCGCGGGGGCAGTGGCAGATGTAATGCCACCCGCACCGCTGAGGCTGACGAAATCGCCGTTCCGCAGCTGACTATTCACGTAGACGACCGTGTAATGCCAATCGTAGGTGCCAGTGATTGGCGTAGCAGAGTTCACTAACGTCAGTGTATTTGCGTGGAGCTGGGAGCCTGACAAAACCAAACTCCAAATGACGGCGAGTAACGCGATTTTTTTCATACTTTTTTTTGGGCTTTCAAATTTTTGAGGGTTGAACTTTCCCCACACCGCTTAGCACCTAACGTGCCACGGCGATATGATTTTGTATAAATTACTGTGAACCAACCATTTATACATTTACGCTTTCTGGGGTAGCTCTAATCAAACCGTAAGAATTTCCGACGAAATACCGAAGCATTAAGAAATCCGGAGAAGACACCACGAAGCGGCAGTTGAACTCGAGAATTCGCGGCAACCAGCATTCGGCCACATCATGAATCGGAGCGTTTCGAACCAGGCCCGCCGTAGAACTATTTTGATGGCTGATTGGCGAGGCGTTTTTTCGCCTCTTCAGCAAGGGGCCCGGAAAGACCCGCTTTCAAAGCTAAATCGAGCGACTGCCGTCCCTTACCCTCCTGCTTGCTCTGGAACTGGGCCATTCCCAGATAATAAAGGTCCTGGGCTGCGAGAGGCTTCCTGGCAGCAGTTTGCTCGAACAATTGTACGGCATACGGAAATTCTTTTCGCTTGAAGCTGATCCGAGCGAGGGTCCGATCCAGTTCCGGATCATCTTTAAGAGTCTTTCGCGCCTTCATGGCCAGGTCGTAAGCCTTGTTCAAGCTGTTCGATTCTTCCCCGTAAATCGCGGCCAATCGTTTCTGCGCTGGAGCGAAATCGGGATACTTCTGCAAGACTTGAGAGTAAACGGCCTCGGCGTCCTTGGCCTGGTTGCGCTGCATGAGGATCGCAGCTTTCGCCATCAGGGCCGGGACGTAATCCGGTTGCTCCTTAAGAATCTTTTGAACTTCGGATTCCGACGCCAGCGCTTCAGCCGAAGGCTCTTCCAGGCCGGTCATGGCCAGAAACCGCTTGGTTGCCGCCGCTTGGTCCGCACTCGGGTTTGCGCCGGCCAGTCGTTCCATATTTTTTCGCGCGTCGGTGACATTACCCGTGGCATAGGCAGCGAGGGCGAGATCGTAAATGGCTTTGGGATCATCGTTCCCCATTCGCACGCTTTCCTGTAAAACGCTGTAGGCCCAGGCAAAATTTCCCGCCTCCAGGGCAATGCGGCCCAACATGGCCGTTCCCTTGACGTCGGTCGGGGCGATATCCCGGGCCTTCTTGGCGAACAGGAGGGCTTTCTCCCGGTCGTGCAACGGTCCGGAATAAAGTTGAGCCAATCCAATCGCGAGGCCGGGGAGGTTTGGATTGAGCTTATAAGCCTTTTCGTACATGGCCGCCGCATCGTCCGTCTTGCCCTGTTTGGCGTAGCGTTCGCCCAGGCGCATCAGACCCGCCGGATCATTTGGCTGTTGTTTGAGACTGGCCTCTAAATCGCTGGTGGAAGCCTGAGGGCCCGATTTTTGAAGCGCAGCCAGCCGCTCCTGCGCTTCCGCCTTGCCTGGATAATCGCCGGTCCCTTTTACCGCGCGTTCCAGAGCCAGGCGGGCCGGATCGGATTCCCCTAACATGTAATAGGCCATGCCAAGATGAAATTGGATCTCCCCGTCGTCAGAACGGGCGGCGGCAGCTTCCTGGAGCAGCAGCGACGCCTTCTTGTATTCGCCGCGTCGGTACAAAATCCATCCAAGCGTGTCGGCTACGGCGCCATTATTCGGCTCCAGGGTGTGTGCTTTCTGGGCCAGGCTCGTACGCCCGATCACGCTGATTAAATCGCTCGGAATAGAGGACGGCGAGATTGTTAAGGGCAAGAATTGAATTTGGCATCCGAGTGAGAACTCGCTCATAGGTATCCCGCGCCTTGTCGTAATTCTTGATCTGTTCATAAAGAATCCCGGTCATTATGAGGCCGCGCGAGTTGTCTGGATTCTTTGATGCCTCTGCTTCGAGCCTGCTGATGGCTTGCGGTATCTTGTCCTGTGCCACATAAACGGACACGAGAAAGTTGTAAGCCGGGGCAAACTGCGCATCGATGTCGATGGCCTTTTGGAGAGCTGCTTCGGCCTCCTGCCAGTGGTGCTGAGCGGCATCGACCTTGGCTTTCAGGAAATAACCAACTGCTGCATTCGGATTTCTCTGAAGTTGTTCCTGGGCCCTTTGCATGGCGACATCATAGTGACCGTCGGCCAGATCCATTTCCACCAACTGATCGATCGAGCGCGTGTCATCTGCCGGCGCTAGTTCTGCCGCTTTCTCAAACTCCTTCCGGGCTTCATCGTTCTTTGTCTGCTGTCGCAGGATCATGCCGAGAAAAAGGTGGGCTTCAGATGACCCAGGCATGGCGTTGACGTGCTGTCGGAAGAGCGTCGCAGCTTCATCCAATCTGCCCAGCGTTCGATAGGCATTGGCGAGAAGCAGTCGTGCCTGGATTAAGTCCGGTCTTTTCTTGACTAAATCCTCCATCGTTGAAACGACAGCTTCAGGTTTCCCTAACCTCATATTCAGTTCGGCCAGCATCAGAGCCGCCTCCGCATAGTCTGGTTTTAAAGAAATCGCTTGCTCCAACGCGGAAACGGCTTGAGCGGGCTTGTTGCCGGCCAAGTAAGCGCGACCAAGGTAGAATTTGAGGAGCGGATTGTCGGGATAGATTTTGCTTACTTTGTCCAAGGACTCAATTGCTTTGGCGCTATTTCCCTTGCCTAGCCAAACATTTGCCTGGAGGACCCTGCCTTCGGGGTTCTCGGCGTCCCGGCTGAAGATATTTTCCAGGAGAGAGAGCGCCTCGTCGTAATTTTTTTCCGTTAGGGCAATCTGGGCCAGATCCCGCCAGGCCGGCAGGTAATCGGGCGCCGCTTTCGTTATCTCCTTGAGGACTCGTTGGGCTGCGTCAGGATTTCCATTGGCAGCCAGAAACTGAGCGTACTTGATTCGTTCCTCCGACCTGGGTGGCGCCAGTTCGGCGGCTGTTTTCAATTCCTGTTCCGCCCGGGCCTTGTCCTTGCGAAGGAGATAGATGAAGGCCCGGATCATATGAGCCCGGGCCGATTTCGGTTCGGCGGCGATTGCCTGCTGCACTTCATCTGAGGCTGTGCCGATGTTTTCTTGTCGGACAGCAAGGCTGGCTGCGGCAAGGTGAAATGCCGCGGTGTTCTTGGCCGGATAATGTTCTAGCTGCTCCTGCGCCTCGGCTATCTCATCCTTGCTTCGGCTGGTTTCGGCCAGAATCGTGATGGCATCGAGGTTGGCTGCATCCTGCTCCAAAATCGCAGCGGCTTCCTTCCTGGCCTCGGAATCGCCGCCGATGGCTTGAAAAGCGCGGGCCAGCTTAGTTCGTCCTTCAAGGTTTTCAGGCGCTAGTTGGCGCAGCCGTAGAAGATACGGTAATGCCCGCAACGGAGCGCCTGAATCCAGCCACACTGAGCCCAGCCGTTCCATCGCGACGACATTCTCCTGGTCGATTCGCAATAGCTTCAGGTAATCGATCTTCGCCTTGTCGTATTCGCCTGCGTCCAAATCGCGTTGAGCCTGCTCGGCGGTGCGAGCTTTGTTTGCCCGCGAGCAGCCGCAGGAAAGGCTTGTTATGCATAACACGAGAAAGGCCCGTAAAATCAGATTTTTTATCCTACTCATAATCTTGGTTTCGTATGTGCGACGTAAGTGAAAGCGTAATTAAACGCGGCTATTGACCTTTTTTTGTTCCGCTGCTGCCATCCGCCGCTGGGCGTCTGCGGCTAAGGCGCCATCAAGGCCACCCGCCACGGCACGACGAAGATGTTCGATGCCGTCGGCCGTCTTAGCAGTTTCGATTTCCGCTATGCCCAGTTGATAGAGCGAAGCGGCGTCCAGGGGTGTCTTCCGTGCGCTCTCCTTAAAGAACTGGATCGCGTTGTTATACTGCTGGCTTTGAAAGTTAACCTGACCAAGCAGGCGGGCCAGACGCGAATCCTCCGGGAGCGACTTGCGCGCGCGGGTAGCGAGTTCCTTGGCCTTGTCCAGCGAACCAGGACTCGCAGCATATAGTGTGGCAAGGTCTCGCTGGGCCGGGGCAAAGTCCGGATAGCGACCCAGGATTTCGTTGTAGCTCTTGATCGCGGCGTCAATGTTCCCCTGTTTGATTTGCAGGGCGGCGTGCGCCATCAGCGCCGGAAGATAATCTGGGCGCGCTTGAAGCACAGGATCGATCTGATCTTCCACCGCCAGCAGGCGGGTGGGACCTTCCTCGATACTCGTTAAGCCAAGAAATTGCTCCGCCTCTTTTTGGTCTGAGGAACCAGAATCAGCCGCAGTCTGGAGTTTTCGCATCATCTGGCGCGCCTCCGAAACTTTGCCACAATAATATGCCGCCCAGGCCAAGTCGCGTAGCACGCCAGGGTCGTTCGCGCTCAGCCGGGCGCTTTCCTTCAGAAGAGTATAAGCCCACTGATAGTTACCCGCCTTCAGGACCACGGCCCCCAGGGTACCTGCCACCGTGGCATCGTTTGGCGCCAGGTCGCGCGCTTTCTTAGCCATCTCAAGAGCTTTGTCACTTTTATGCAGCGGTCCGGCATACAGTTGGGCGAGTTTCAAGGCGAGGCCGGGGAGCTTGGGGTTGAGCTGATAAGCCTTTTCAAATGCCACCGCTGCCTCTGCCGCCTTGTCTTGCTTTTCGTAGTCTTCCCCAAGACGCATGAGTCCCAGCGGGTCGTCTGGCTGCTGCTTCAGGTCGGCCTCCAGTTCGGTCGTGGTGCGCTGGGTTCCCGACTGTTGTAATGCGGCGAGCCGGCGTTGCGCCTCATCCTTTCCGGGATAGTCGCCAGTCACCTGGACCGCCCGCTCCAAAGCCGCGCGGGCCGCGTCGGATTGCCCCATCATGTAATAAGTCATGCCAAGATGAAACTGCATTTCCCCGTTGTCGGGCTGCTTGCTCACGCTTTCCTGAAGCAAGGCCAGAGCCTGCTGAAACTCTCCTTTCTTATATAGAATCCAGCCCAGAGTATCGGCAACGGAGGGTTCATTCGGTTGCAACGAGCGCGCTTTGGTTGCCAGTTCATGGCCTTTGGCCAGGTCGTTTAATGGCCCGGCGTAAATGTAGGCGAGGTTGTTTAAGGCGAAGACGGAGTCCGGGTTCAGGGCCAGCACTCTTTCATATGTTTCTCGCGCCTTGGGAAAATCATTCGTTCGATCGTATAGATGTCCCAGCAACATCAGGGGGCGCGGGTCTTTTGGCTGTTTTGACGCGAGCTTTTGCAACTCGTCGATGGCCTGCGGCACTCTCTTGGAGATCAGATAGACCTGAATCAACAAGTCGTAGGCTGGGGCGTAGTCCGGTTTCAGCTCGATTGTTTTTTTGAATTCCGCCTCGGCCGCGTCCCACTTCCCTTGGGCGGCGAAAATCTTGCCTTGCAACACGTGGGCCGGAGGAAAATCCGGGATTTTTTGAAACAGTTGTTGAACACGCTGTTCGGCATTGTCGAACTGCTTCTGCCGCAAATCCATGTCGATCAGCTGATCGATCGGGAGGAGGTTGTCTGGAGCCAATTCCCCTGCTTTTTCAAATGCCTGCCGGGCTTCTTCCTCCTTCTTTTGCTGGCGAAGAATCAACCCAAGAAGAAGATACGAATCCCCCGAATCTGGCTTCGCCTTGATTTGTTCGCGAAAAAGCTCGGCCGCCTTGTCCAATTTCCCCAACCCCCGGTAAGCATCGGCTAACAAGACGCGCGCCTGCGACATCTCCGGATGTTTTTTGAGCAGGTCCTCCATCGGCGCAACCACGGCCTGGGCTTTGCCGGTTCGCAGGTTCAGTTCGGCCAGGGCCAGAATGGCTTCGGCGAAATCGGGCCGGGCCTTCAATGCTTGTTCGAGCGCGAGGCTCGCCTGGGACAGATTTCTGGTCTGCACATACGCTTTCGCGATCTGAAGCTTGATCAGCGGATTCTTTGGATAGTTCGCGTTCAATCTATCCAGGCTGGCAACCGCTTTGTGCCCCTCGCCGTTGGCCAGAAAAACGCTGGATTGCAGAAGCCGGGCCTCGGGATTGTCGGGATCCCGGCCAATCATGTTCTCCAGAAACGTCAGAGCTTCGTCGTATTTCTTTTCCGTTAGGGCAATTTGGGCCAGATCCCGCCACGCCGGCAGATAATCGGGGGCCGCTTTCGTTATCTCCCCGAGAACTCGTTTGGCCTCCTCACGATTTCCATCGGCAGCCTGAAACTCGGCGTACTTGATTCGTTCGTCCGACCGGAGCGGCGCCAAATCGGCCGCGGTTTTCAATTCCTCTCCGGCCCGAGCCTTGTCTTTGCGAAGAAGGTAGAGGAAACCCAGGACAAGATGGGCCCGGGCTGATTTCGGCTCAGCGGCGATTGCCTGCTGGACTTCATCCGAAGCGGCTCCGATCTCTCCCTTCTTAACGGCCAGGCTGGCCCCGGCCAGATGGTAGGCCGCTGTTTGCTTGTCTGGAAATTTCTTCAGGTATTCCTCGGTGGCGGCAAAGTCTTCCTTGCCCTGGGCGGTATCGGCGATCAAGATGATGGCATCGGAGTTCTTCGGGTCTTGCTCGAGGATTGCCTTTGCTTCCTTTCTGGCTTCCGTCCGGTCGCCCAGTGCCATCAAGGCCAGGGCGAGTTTGTCTCTGGCCGGAGTATGTTTCGGGGCAAGTTCTCGAACTTTCAAAAGAAACGGGATGGCCCGAAGGGGGACCCCCTGCTCGCTCCAAATCAAGCCGAGTTGTTCGAATGCCCGAACATTCTGATGATCGAGGCGTAGAGCGTTTAGGTATTGGATCTTGGCCTTGTCGTAGTTCCCCGACTTATAGTACTGATCTGCCTGCTCGATGAATCGGGATGTCCGGACCGATTTCGAGCAACCTGAAAGCGGAAGGATCATTTCTACCAAAGCTGTTCCGACCAGGAAGTTAACAATTAGTTTTCGCATATTTTTCAACCCTCTCGATCTTACTCGAATTCAGGAATCAAGGCCCGCCATTTCCTCATGCTTCCTGCGGTTCAGTCGCAGCTTCTGCATCGGAGGAGCCCAAGGATTGCGCTTTGTCGGTGCGCGCAATGCCGAGTTTTTCCATCAATTCGTACAAGGTTGGCCGGCTGATTCCAAGATCGGCCGCCGCCGATGTGATCTTGCCGGCGTGACGTTTGAGCGTTTGCTCCACCAGCTCGCGCTCGACGTTTTCGCGCACCTCTTTCAAGGTAGCCGGTACCACCAGCTCATTGCCTCCTGTTAATTCCAGGTCGTCCGCGGAAATTCGTCTTTCCATCGGCCATGATGACCGCCCGCTTAATTCGGTTTTGAAGCTCGCGGACGTTCCCCGGCCAGGCATGGCGTCGAATGGCCCGGAGCGCATCGGGCGCAAGTGTCAAACGCTTCTTCTCGCATTGCACCGCAAACTGCTGCAGGAAATTTTGGGCCAGAAGATCGACATCGTCTCCGCGATCGCGCAGCGGAGGCAGCTTGAGGACGACCACGGCCAGCCGGAAGTACAAGTCCTCCCGGAATTTTCCGTTCGACACCGACTCTTTGAGATCGGCGTTGGTGGCGGCGATCACCCGGGTATCGATTTGGATTTCCTGCCGGCCGCCGACCCGCTGAAAGCGTTGTTCCTGCAGAAAGCGGAGCAGCTTGACTTGAATCGAGGGTGGAAGTTCGCCGATCTCGTCCAGGAACAAAGTGCCGCCGCCGGCACTTTCGATCAGCCCCTTGCGTTGAGCATGAGCGCCGGTAAAGGAGCCCTTTTCGTGGCCGAATAGCTCGCTCTCGAGCAGGTTTTCCGGGATGGCGTTGCAATTGATGGCAATAAATGGGCCTTCTCCCCGGGACTGCGGCGATGAATGGCCAGGGCAGCCATTTCCTTCCCGGTGCCGCTTTCACCGAGCAACAGCACCGGCGCGGTCGTCCCAGCCACTTTGCGAATAAACCCGAAAACGCCCTGCATTTGCGGACTCGTTCCGAGCATGTCTTCAAATGCGCCGGGCTGCGTTTTGCGTTGTATTTCCCTGTACTCGTTTTCGAGATTAACCACGTAGATACACCGCCGAAGGATCAGCTTTAGCTCTTCTACGTCCACCGGTTTGCAGAGGAAATCGTAAGCTCCTGCGCCAACGGCCTGGATGGCATTTTTCTTTTCTCCCTGGCCCGAAATGACGATAATTTTCGCCTGCGGGCCGATCGCCAGCAGATCCGTTAGGGCGGCCAGACCCTCTTCGCAGTCATTTGGGCGAGGCGGCAGGCCCAAATCGAGCAGGGTGACTGCAGGTTGCTCGGCCTTGAAAGCCTTCACCGCTCCGGTGCGATCTTCGGCCGAAACAACATCGTAGTCGGAGCCGAGCGCCCACTTCATTTGGGTGCGGATCTCCGCATCGTCATCGACCACGAGCAATCTGGGCTTCATATAACGTCACGCCTGGCCACTAACCACTGACAACAGACCACGGACTGTTTTTCTTGTCATCGTTGTGGCTACGAGACTACGGGCAAGTGATTACTTGACCGGCAAACGAAACCGATTGCTAATAAACTGGTAATCATGGCAATTACTTTGCCAGCTTCTTTTTCAACCGCGCGGATGAGTCCATGCAAACAGCCAAATGCCACTTTTGTCTGTTCGTGAAGAGTTTCAGCGTCTTTGTCAGACAGATATCTCAGTCTTCGCGCCAGATGGATGAAATACTGCGTTTCGGACAGCGATCCGCGGGCGATATAAAGGAAATGCAAATAATCCCTCTTGCTCTCGCGTGACGCTCCTTCCACGATATTCGCCGGGACGGAATAAGAGGCGCGGCGCAATTGGCTGGTTAGGCCGTACACTTCTTCTCGGGGGAACGATCGTGTGCGTTCGTATATCGCAACGGTCAGATCATCAGCGAGTTGCCACGCCTTTATTTTACTATAGTCCCTCACGTTCTTAGTCGTCCTGTGGTCAGTAGTCTTGTTGTCTGCGGTCCCCCCGTGGTCCGGTTGCCCCGTGGTCCTGTGGTCTTGTTTTATCCCGCTGTCTTGTAGTCTGTGGTCTGTGGTCTTGTGGTCGTCATTATCGGCAAAGTAACCCGGAATGTCGTTCCCACGCCAACTTCGCTCTCGACTTGAATACTACCACGATGCGCATCAACAATCATTTTGGCCTGAAACATCCCGATACCGAGGCCTTTCTTTTTTGTCGTCCGGAAGGGCCGGAAAAGCGAATCTCGAATGAAATCGGGGGACATCCCGCAACCGTTATCGGAAACGGAAAGGACAACGCAGTTCTTGTGCTGGCTCGTTGCCACGGTGATCCGGCCCCGGTCGCCGGCCGCGTCGCGGGCGTTTAGAAGCAGATTCGTAACCACGCTTTGTAGTTTGTCGTCATCACCGGCAATCATCGAAACAGGTTGCATTTGGGTAACGACTTCGGCGCCCATTGTGCCGTTCAGGCTATCGACCGCCCCAGTGACCAACCGGTTAAGATCGACGTCGCCGCTGGTCAGATGCAACTCGTGGCGGAAAGCGTTCAACCGGCTGACGATCTGGTTGATCCGGTCGGCGGCACTTCCGATTCCACGGAGAGTGTCCTGACGGAACTCAGGGTCATCGAAGTGCTTGGGCAGATTTTGCAAGGTCAGGCCCAGGGTCGAGGCCGCGTTCTTGAGATCGTGGACAAAAAAAGCGGAGATCGTTTGGAAGGCCTCCAGTTCCTTTTTTTCCATCAGCTCGCGGGAAAGACGCAGATTCAACAGGCTGGCGGCCACCTGGTCGCCGATGCATTTGAGCAGATCCATCTCTTCACCAGTGTAACGAATCCCCCCCACCCGATCGGCCAGAATGATTACCCCGAGAGGGCACTCGCCTGTCAGCAACGGCACGCAGATGCGGTTCCCCCCGGTCCGAAATTGTCCTCCACCGATCTCCTTTAAATTTTTCGGGCACCCCTGCCCTGCCTTGTCGAGATCGAACGGACCCAGCAACTCGCTCAATGCCTCGGGGTCCAGCTCCTGCGACTCCCCCAATTCGTTTGAGCCAAGGCCGCCGGATTCGCGATCGGAATCGGCGGTCGAGCTTTTTTGGACAAGCCGCTGTCGATGTTCGTCAAATAACCAAACGGAAACGGAAAGGGCATTAAAGGTCTCGGCAATGAATCGCGACGTCACCAAACAAAGACCAGGCTCATCGACAATGGGCGCGATCCTGCGGGTAAATCGCGTCCATACCAGCCGGAAATCGTGCTGCGGGCGCTTGAAATGGCGACTAACAAAGAGTTGAATGTTCTGGCGCAACCGATCGGAAAGCAATAGCACAGCCAGAAGAGCGGCTCCCAAAAGGACCAGGAAAGCGGCGATCTGGAAACTGCCGGCACCGCCGAAGCGAGCCACAACCTTGGCCAACACGCCCACCACGAAAAGATAAGCCCCAGCCAATAGCACAGTCACCGACGTATGCAGAACCGCGCTCGACGGGTAGACATCGACTTCGCCAAAACCGCTTCGGAAATAGCCAATCGCTATCAACCCGCATCCAATGACTAGCGCGGCGGTTTCGAGGTCTAACTGGCCCAGATTGTACCCAGAAAAAAGCAAAGACTGGCTCCGGGTATATATCCGAGTGCCAAAAATGACTCCGAGCCCCAGCACGAGAAACTTGATCCGCCACCGCATCGTTCCGACGGCTGAGCGAAAGGTTCGCTCAAGATTGGTCAAAATTAGGATGGTTGAAACAAGGATGAGGCCGTTGAGGATTTTCGCAGTTTCGCCAAACTGGATCGACCATCCCTGAGCGGACGGAGTGATCGCGTGAACGTAAAGAAACGGCCCGTACAATGCAGGCAGTAAACAAAGAGGAATCAGAAAGGCCGCTACGAGAAGGAACCATGATCGGACAACAAAGTCGCGACGGTTTGCCCTCGAATAGGTCAGACTAAAACAGAGCCAAATTCCGGGAAGGAACGATTTGGCCAGGAAGCCGAGAGTTTGCCAGAACGCAATATCGTCGGGCAAAACCGCTCCGAGACTCATCCCGGCCAACAGGCTTTCCAGAGCAAAAACGAGCATCCCGGCAGAGAAGCACCAGGCGGCCACTGATCGCCGCTTGCGGGACAGAACGGCGGCGGCCAAAGCGGCACTGAAAAGTGCAGCCAGAAAAGCGATCGATGAATCCAATGTCACCGGTGGATCTCCTTTGTTTCGCCCTGAGCGATGATTGCGGGACCTTTTTTACCCTGTTCAACCCATCTGGCGGCCCTGCAAGAACGGGTATCCCGATTTCGGCAATTGGGCACGAAGCCTGCTATAATTGTCATAGTAGTCATATTTATAACATGAAGCATCGCCTTACCCGTTTTTCGCTCGCCATGGCTTTGGCTATCTCCTTGGCAGCCCGGGCGACGCACGCCGCAGAGGTCACTCTAGCCTGGGACCCTAACCCCGAGCCAGATATTGCCGGCTACCGCCTCTATTCAGGCGTGAATAGCGGCGTTTATACCCAAACGATCGAGGTTGGATCGAACACCACAACGCTCGTTTCAAACCTTGTTCCGGGCCACACCTATTTCTTTGCCGTAACCGCATACAACACGGATATCGTCGAAAGCCCGCCTTCGAACGAGGTTTCCTATACCGCCCCGGGTGGCTCGCCCACTCCCACTCCAAGCCCGACCGCCACGCCTTCCCCAACACCGTCAGCGACCCCAGTTCCTACGCCCATTATCTCAATCGCGGCCTCCCCAACCACGGTGCAAGCAACGCAAACCTCCACCTACACCGTCACCGCGTCGGTAATAAACCCGAATGCCGCGGTCACGATTGGTTATACCATGAGCGGTACGGCCATTTTGGGAACGCACTATACTCTGAGCGGGCCAACCCGACAGGTTACCATCCCGGCCGGAGCCAGCTCCGCCACGGTCACTCTCACTGCCATCAAAACCCCCAATAATCCCAAGACCGCCACCATGACTCTCTCGACGGGGAGCGGCTACACCCTGTCGTCGGCCAAGAGCGCCACGGTCACGATTAGTGCGTCCGCTCCGTCACCGACTCCGACGCCAACGCCTTCACCTTCGCCGAGCCCAACGCCTACACCAACGCCCAGCCCGTCACCAACCGCCACCCCAACGCCCACTCCAACTCCGACTTCCACGCCGGCCGTCAGCGTCACTGCACCCTCAGCCAAGGTGAAAACAGGTCAAAGCGCGAACTACACAATCACTGCGTCGGTAAGTCCAAGCAGCCCGCTGACGATCAACTACAGCATGAGCGGCACCGCCAAATTGGGAACACATTATACTCTGAGCGGGCCAACGCGACAGGTTACCATCCCGGCCGGAGCCAGCTCGGCCACGGTTACGCTGACAGTCATCAAAGGTCCGAACCAGACCAAGACAGCTACCATGACTCTCACTGCGGGCAGCGGCTATGCCACTTCTTCGCCAAAGATCGCTAACATTTCCATGAAGAAATAGTGGGGATTACGGGACTACAGACCACGGACCACAGACCACAGACCACAGACCACAGACCACGGGACCACGGGACAACTGACAAACTGACAGCTGAAAAGCTGACATTCGGATCAGCGTGTCAGTTTGTCAGCTTTTCAGCCTCTGGCCTTTCTTTGCTAATAGGTGAACGTTAGGCCGGCCGAATAACGATTTCGGCCATATTCGCGACCGGCCCGTCCGGAAATAATCTCGGAGCGGTGATAATTGACGCTGCAGCTGAATCGAGTGTTGATCGTGTAATGCGCGCCGACTGAGACATCAATGGCGTCTTCGGAAAAACCCGGGCTGGGTTGGGCGGGGAAAATGACTCCCGAACTGAATCCGTGGTTTTCGTCATGATGATAATAGCCGGTCAGACTGGCGGAAATCCGGGCGGTCACGCCGTAGCCAAGCGCCAAGCCGGTTCGAAAGGTGGTTCGAGATTGAGCGCTGGTCGCATTCGGTTCCTCAATGCCGTAGCGAGCAGTCCAGCTCAACGAGGAGTTGTGAGCGCCGGAGTAATTTAGCGAGCTCTCGAAATGTGGATCGGTCCGATCGCTCCCACCGTTATAGGAACGGAATGTCGCCCCCGCCCGGGCCGTGCCCTTCAGTTGCTCGGTGAACCCATGATCGATACCGCCCAGAACAGTATGGGTCGTGGAATCGCGCGGGAAACTGTCGTAATCCACAATCTGGAAGTGATAATCCGCCACCAGGACATTATCCTCGTCTGCCAGATTAAACCGAAATTGCTGCCCAATGGATTCCTCGGTTCGGTCCTGGGAAAGTCCGATGGACGAGCTGTCGTAGCGCACCAGGCGGAGGGAACCGCTGGTGACGGTGGACAACCGCTCGTACCAATTATAAGTCGCCGAGACCGAGCCGCTCATGTGCACGAAGTTAGCCCGGCGATTTTCCACGCCCACATCCGAGCTGAAATCCGGCTCGGTTTGATAGGCGACATTGATACTTCCGCCGAGGCTCAGACGGGTGGAGACAGGGTAACCGAGAGACAGGTTCAGGTAGGTGTTTACGCTCGTGCTTCGAGCGGAGCTGTCCGGATAATACGCCAGACTGGCGCCGGCGCTCATTCCAAGATGCGGCCGTTCGCCCGGCAGTTCATAGGACAGGGTCAATCCTCCATGAACAAATGATGATCCCCCCCCGCCCGCCGATCCGCCGGAATTGTCGTCGTATCCGCCTTGCACGTTGGCCGTGATATGGAAGGGCGGAGGCTGCAGAGTCGGAGCCGAAGCGTCTTCCTCCGTAGAGCTCTGTTCCTGGCTGATTCCCTCCGGCGCAAGTCCCTGGGCTCGAGCCCCGGTTGGTTGAACAAATATTGGCAAAAGGAACAAAGCGAAAAGCAGGCCCACCGTGATCGGTCCCGATCGCGACTGCGTGTTAGCCTGCATCTGCATCATTCGTTCGGCTTTCGTTTCTCTGATCGAAGCCAAGTTGTTCGAGCGCCGCTTCCCGCGGCGAGTCCATCCATGGCGGGCCGGCCCGCCTGCGGGGCACTAGAATAGTCTTTGCGGGATATAAATTACGTCGCCGTCCTTAACGTAATCGACCGGGGCGGATTCCTTCTTGATGGCTGGTCGCAGATTGAGAATCTGAGTTTTTTGTTGCCCATCAACGGTCCGGACCAGCCGGACCTTGCTCAGGTTCCCATACTCGGTCGCGCCGCCTGCTTCCATGATTGCCTGGAAAACCGTCGTCGGTCGGTCAAAGGAAAGCTTGCCTGGTTTATGGATGTAACCGGAAAGGATAACATTCGCTATCCCGCTTTCCAACGTGACCAAAACCTCGCTGTTTCGGAGTTGCGATTTGTAGAGACCGATCAGTTCCTTTTGGAAATCAACCAGGGTTTTCCCCGAAGCCTCCACCTCTCCAATCAACGGCAGGTTTACCTTGCCATCGGCCTTGATCTTCTGGGACTGATTTAATTCGCTCGCACCTGAAAAGGTCAGCTTGATCACATCGCCGGCCGAGAGTTTTACCGGAGTTGACGCGGTAATTGGCCCGGCGGCCGTTACCGGCGCCGGAGTCGAATCCGTAGTCGATTCACCGCCTGTCATCATTTCGTCGCTGCTCTTGCAGCCAGGTAGCGCGGCGAGTGAAATAACTAATGCGAGGGCGATACCCTGGCGGAATTTCATGGAGGTTTTCAACTGGATAGATATGAAGAGATCAGCGGTCAGAGATCAGATATCAGATATTTTTCACAATACTGTATTACCAATGCAAATTAAGTCGCCCAAGGATCTTATTCTGTATCAAAAAGCGTATGCATTAGCCATGCGCGTTTTTGAATTAAGCAAAAACTTTCCAACAGAGGAGAAGTACTCGCTGACTGATCAAATCAGGCGCTCTTCTCGATCGGTGTGCACGAATATCCGCGAAGCATGGTCGAAGCGGCGTTACGAAGCCCACTTTGTAAGCAAACTCACCGATGCAGACGGCGAAAATAGCGAAACCCAAGCCTGGCTCGATTTTGCTCTGGATTGCCAATACTTGTCAAAGGACGAGCACAGCAGATTGTCCCAGCAACAGTATGAGATTGGGGCAATTCTCGGCAAGTTGATCAGGGAACCTAAGGCCTTTGTGAAGAATACGGACCGCTGACCGCTGACTTCTGACCGCTGATCTCTGACCTCTTATCGCTGGCGACCTGTCGGTCGTCTCCCCGCCTCAGCCACCAAAGGAGCAGGAACAGGGGAATCAACGACAGAGCGAAGAAAAGCGGACCGCCCTTATGGTGAATGATACTGTGGATCATTTGGGGGCCGAAATGAATACACAGGGTCCCGATCACAAATACCCGAAAACCGTTCCGGATGATTCCCAGTGGAAACACGAACGCAACCAAGACCGCCCGGCGCCAGTTACTGGTGAGAAACAGGTTGCTGGCCAGCAAACTGGTGATGACCAGGACCCAACTGGAGCGGATTCCGCTGCATTGCTGGCCTACCTGGATGGCGATGTTAGGCAACTGGAACGTAGTGCCATCCCGAATGTTTGGCGTTCCGCTGATAATGAAGAAGAGGTTGGCTGCTTCCGTGGAAGCCAGTTTTGAAGCTGTCTCGAGATTATCGGCCATTCCATCAGGCATCGGGACGATGAAAATGAGAAAGAAAACCGGGAAAGCGGCCGACCACATCCAGGCGCGTCCCAGAAAAAGAAAACCGAGGGCAACGAGGAACCCGAGAAAGGCAAGCATCAGGAGGGCAAGATGATCATTGTAACTCAAGCCATGGCTCAAAACCGCTGCCATCAAGCTGGCGCCGCCGAAGAGTGCGGCCAGCAAAGCCCAGCCCGGCGACGAGCTAAATGTGCGCGGCAATTCTTCACGTCGAATCCAGAGGAGATAAGCCGTTACAAACGGTACCAGCAGAATGTGGGAATGTAATTCACTGTGGGCAGCGTGAAGAACGAGGCCGATCAGCGGTTTTATAAAGGCCGCAATCAGCAAAGCGGCGCAGACAGCAAAACCGGCCACACGCCCGCGAAGGGAAAATGTTGCGGACGGAGACGTTGATGTCGGCAGTTCCCCGGCTGGGACCGCGCTTTCGTTAGGAGGAGGGGGCATAATTGATTGAGGGCTGACGACTGAGGACCGACGACCGAATGGAGAGCTGACGTTTCCCCATGTGTTTGCTTAGTTGGCTATTTACGATCTTCGTATTCTCTGTGACACCACTTATCGGGATCAGCCATCATTGCTCCGAGCATCTGACCAATCCTGAAACACTTTTGCAGCAAGGCTTCATGTTCTGATTCAGAGATGTATCGGCAAGCCAGAGAACAACCTATCCAATGCTGACTTTCTGCTTGCTCGCCGTCCGCGTCCGTCAGCTTGCTCACGAAGTGGGCGACATATCGCCGCTTCTGCCAAGCTTCCGATATATTAGCTCCGGTTGATCGTGATGCTCTCCGAATCTGATCCGTAAGAGCATATCGCTCTTCCACTGGAAATCGTTTGGAAATTTCGAAGATTTCCTGCTGAAGGGCAAAGGCTAGTTTGTAAATCCGCAAATCTCTAAAACTCAGTATTCTCTCGGCCATGCTTACCCTTCCCAGTCCATTGTTGCGGTCACGCTACCCGTCATCCGTCCTCGGTCTTCCGTCTTCCGTCTTCCGCGCCTAGCGTGCGCTACCCCTTCCAAACCTTCCCCTTCGCCGCGTCGATCCCTGCCATTGCGTTGCGGGTATCGACGATGCACTGGGCCCAGTCGCCGAGCTCCTGATAATTCACTGACGAATGATTCGTGGCGATCAGAACCAGATCGAAGCTTTCGATGGTCAATCGGTTCCAGGCAACCGATTTTTTCCCGGCAAACTGGGAATGTTCCCGGGTCGGTTTAATCTCGGGGACGTAGGGATCGTGATAATCCACCTCCGCGCCGCGTTCGCAAAGGAGTCTCATGAGCACATAGCTGGGTGATTCCCGTTCATCATCGACATTCGGCTTGTAGGCCAGGCCCAGAATCAGGATGCGGGAACCGTTGATGGTTTTTCGTTGATTGTTGAGAGCGTCCGAAACCCGATGGACAACGTGCTCGGGCATGGCGGTATTAATCTCCCCCGCCAGCTCGATGAATCGGGTATGCTGCCCGTGTTCCCGCGCTTTCCAAGTGAGATAGAACGGATCGATTGGTATGCAATGACCTCCCAGACCCGGCCCGGGATAAAATGGCATAAACCCAAACGGCTTGGTCTTGGCCGCCTCGATCACCTCCCAGACGTCGATCCCCATCGCCCCGTAGATGATCTTCAGCTCGTTAACCAGCGCGATGTTCACGCTGCGGAAAATGTTTTCCAAGAGCTTGGTCGCCTCGGCGGCTCGGCACGACGACACCGGGACGATGGTGTCGATGGCCCGGCTGTAGAGGGCCACGGCCCGTTCCAGACAGGCGGGAGTATAACCGCCAACTACCTTGGGGATACGTTTCACCTTGCTCAATTCGTTACCCGGGTCCTCCCGCTCCGGCGAAAACGCCAGATGGAAATCCAGGCCGGCGCGCATGCGGCGCCGGGTCGGACCACAGACCACCGACGACTGACTACTGACCTCTGACGTCTGATCGCTGAGTTCCGTCTTCCGTCCTCCGTCCTCTGTTGGCCGTTGTCTGTTGTTTGTTGTCGTATCGTCGATGTAGGGCGAATTCTCCTCCAATACCGCTCGGAGTTCGTCCTCCGTCGTTCCCGGGTAAGTCGTAGATTCTAGAACGACCAGCTTCTTCAAGCGTTGAGCGTTGAGCGTTGAGCGTTGAGTGTTGTTGTCATGTTCCGCAGATTTCAGGTGCGGCGCGATCGCCCGCCCTGTGTCGAGGACATACGACAAGTCCGGCTCGCGATTCTTGTTCAGCGGCGTCGGCACGCAAATAATCACCGCCTCGACCTCCCGGATCCGGCTAAAATCGGTGGTGGCATAAAACTTCCCTGTTTCCACCAGCTCGGCGATATCGGCCGAGTCGATATGTTTGATATAACTCTTTCCCTTGTTGAGTTGCTCGACCTTTTGAGGATCGACATCGATCCCGACCACGGTCGTGCACGACCGGGCGAACTGGATCGACAGCGGAAGACCAACGTAACCCAGGCCGACGATGGCGATAAGAGGAGAAGACATGACTACTGACACCCGAAAAACTGACAACTGAAAAGCTGAAACGCTGACATGCTGAAACGAAGCTTAGGCCGATGGATCGCGCCTCACCTTTGCCACCATCGTGCTGAATATCGCGAGCAGTTCGTCTGCTTCACCGTGGAGACTCGGAAGAGCCTGATCCCTAATCGCGCAATCGTCCCGCAATAGCTCGAGCCAAAGCTGAGACTCATCGGCTTCCTGGAGCAACCCATCCAGCTTGGAACAAAATTCACCATCCGAGCGTGCCCGTGACGCTTCACGCGCATGCGCAGCGACAGATGTGCCAGAGCGGAGAAGTTGATTACCCAACACGTCGACCTCTTTGCGCCGCTTCGGAAGCGCTACGTAGAGATGAATCACCCCCGATGCGAATCGCTTGGTCCTTTCCCGCAGATCCTCTGACAATCGACTCATTGTTTCGCTTTTTTTTCATTTCAGCTGTCAGCGTTTCAGTTTTCAGCTTTTGAGCTTTACCAACCCCCACCTTCTCCCCCTTCGCCCTCGCCACATACCATTCCAGCGCTTCGTCCAGGCCATCCTCGATCTGATGGGTTGGTTCGTATCCCAGAAGCGCGCGGGCCCGGCTGATATCGGCATGAGAATGCCGCACATCTCCGGGCCGGAAATCGCGATAGTGCGGCTCGATGCCGGCGAGCTGGGGAAACTCGGGCAATAATCGCTCCCGGAGCAGCTCGAACAACTGATTCAACGTCGTCCTTTGGCCGACCGCTATATTATAGAGCTTATTGACGGCTTCACTGTTCTCGACCGTGGCCGCCAGGAGATTGGCCTGGACCGCGTTGGCCACGTAGCAAAAATCGCGGCTGGTCTCCCCGTCGCCGTTGATTTCCACCGGCTCCCCTTCAATCATGGCGGCGATCCATTTGGGAATGACCGCCGCATAAGCGCCGTTTGGATCCTGCCGGGGACCGAACACGTTAAAGTAACGCAACCCGATGCACTCCATTCCGTAACAGCGGGAAAAAACGTCCGCGTATAATTCGTTAACCCGTTTCGATACGGCGTAAGGCGAAAGGCAATTGCCAATCTGTTCCTCAACCTTGGGCAGAGCAGGATGATCGCCGTAGACCGAGCTGCTGGAGGCGAAAACGAACCGGCGCACACCGGCCTTGTTTGCCGCGTGAAGCATGTTGACGAACCCGCTGACATTGCTCTCATTTGTCGCCACCGGATCGGCTAACGAGCGCGGGACCGATCCGAGCGCAGCCTGATGCAGAACGTAATCCACGCCGGCACAAGCATCGCGACAGGTTTCCGGGTCGCAAATATCTCCCTCGATCATTCGGAACCGTTCCCACGCCGCCGGGTCCACGTGTCGGCTTACATCCGCCAGGTTGGCCGGGTTACCGGTAACGAAATTGTCGATCCCGACCACTTCCTGCCCGGCCCGAAGCAATGTCTCCAGCAAGTTGGACCCGATGAAACCGGCCACACCGGTGACCAGCCAGATCTTGGGTGAGGCCCGGAGCTGTTCCGAGAGAGTTTCAAATCGGTTCATGTGTGCAATGAAAACCATGACCTCGGACGGCTGACATGACTACGGACGGAATAACCTGAGACGCTGATTCTGCTGAAATCTGACGAGCACTGACTACAACGCTGCGCGGTCGGATAGAAGAACAACCGCGCATAACAGTAGGCCAGAGCTTCGCTGATCGTTTCCTTGACTCCTTCGCTCGATTGCCACCAGCGACCGGGGTCGTACTCGCGGTTCTCGATCGAGATGATCCCGACGCGCACTTTTCCCTGGAAAGCCTTTTCGAATAACAACCGGCTCCGGCGGGCGTGCGGCCCCAGCGTGACCAGATTGATCGCGTTAACCGATTGATTGTTCGTCTTCGAACCAATGCTTCAGAGCCACGGCCGAGGCATAGGTTCGATCGCGATATTTGACCGGTGAAGGAGCGGCCCGCACAAATTCCTGCTCCAAACCGAGCCAGACCAGACGTTTCGCGGCATAAGACGCCTGATCTTCGCCTTCTTCCACGTTGACTCCGGTAAGGATTTGGCAACCAACCGTCACCAATTGCCGGTACGGTTTTGCCCTGAACTCGGCGATGCTTTCCTCCAGCGCATAA
>CAWFGO010000004.1:0-7728 GCA_963815455.1 uncultured Verrucomicrobiae bacterium | reverse complement strand
CAGACGCTGTAATAGCTTGAGATTCAGCTTCCCCAATGGGGATGTCGTTATCCGGTGAATGACGTGCGGATTGATAGGGACATTAATTCCGTCGCTCGATTCCAAGATCACTCGGAATTCCCGCTCCCATGCGTAATGTGCGCGCTTATGGAAGAAAAAGAATCGAATCTCATCATGCGCCGGACTCAGTCCCCACTTTGGTGAGAATCCGGGCCGAACTAACGATACTTGCCCTGCATAGGTTACCTGACTGTGTGAGGTTCGGTGGCTCGCCTCAATGTGCCGACAAAAATTCTCACGATCGATAGAAATTCGAATCGCGGGGCCATTGTCTCCGTGTTCTCTCCACATTCGATCGGGAAACCTAACTCGCTTACCCAACATGAAATCGAAGTCGAATGAGCCCATTGATTAAGTCGGTCGTCTTTATAAGTCGATTGAACGCATTTCTCGATGGCATCGTCGTCGGGCATAAAGCAATGCTCAAGACAATATCCATAGCGAAATTCAGTGTGATCCTTGAAGCGATAACAGGGCGTGAAATGATGACCATTGTCCAATAACGATGAAATGTAACATTCGGGGATGGTTTGATGGATAAGTGGCATGAGAAAGAATTAGAACGTCTTGATGCCGCAGATAAAGCGTCTGCGGCTCCATCGTCCCAACAAATCAAACTGCATCGCTCTCGTGGAAGGTGCCGGCGCCATCCAACATTTGACAACGCAGTTTATCGCATTTTCGCGGCCGTCCAATGCAGGGCCAGAGCCGGTGCGAGAAAGAAGAAGAGCACGACCAGGCGCACGTTGGTGAAGAATTGCAGGACGATGGCGCCGAGCGCCTTTTCGTCCACGTGGAAGAGATGAAGCATCCAGGAGGCCGCCGTGTTCCAGAAGCCGAGCGTCGCGCCGAAAAGCACCAGCGCGAAGAGCACGCCGATGAGACACGCGCGCAGCAGGATGTTCCGCCAGAGAATAATGGTTTCGCGGTTCATGCCGGAACGCTACTCCATTTTCAGAATCGGGACGACCGCGCTTTGCATCGGCTGGCCGGTCACTTCGATATCGTTCTCACGAACGTAAACATCGACCTCGGAGCGGACGCCAAATTTACCCTTTTGGTAAATGCCGGGCTCAATTGAGAAACAAACGCCCGGGATGATGCGCCGCGAGTCGCGCGTCTCGAAGTTGTCGATATTAACGCCGTTGCCGTGCACTTCTTCGCCGAGGGAATGCCCGGTGCGATGCGTGAAGTACTCGCCGTAACCAGCGCGGGCGATGACACCGCGCGCGATGTCGTCGACATCGGCACCGCGAATTGATTTCCTGGCGCGCACATTCTGGCGCACGAAATCGACGGCCGCATCGCGCGCTTCGCGCACGATGTTGAAGATGTGCGCGTATTCTTCCGGCACTTCCTCGCCGACATAGCCGGTCCAGGTTTGATCGGTGAAAACGGCGTCCTGCGGCTGGCGTAATTTCGCGGCCAGATCGAGCAGAACGAAATCGCCGCGTTTGATCGGCAACGCGCTCTCCCGCGTGGGTGTGTAATGGGGGTTGGCTGTGTTGGCATTCACCGCGACAATCGCGTCGTCGTGTGCGCCGACCATTC
Organism: uncultured Verrucomicrobiae bacterium; assembly: GCA_963815455.1. GTDB lineage: Bacteria > Verrucomicrobiota > Verrucomicrobiia > Chthoniobacterales > UBA10450 > JBDTZF01. Next base: position 6,117 of record CAWFGO010000004.1, on the reverse strand, counting down.
CCTCTTCATGCCAGCGGCGCAGGATAAACTGGTCGATGTCGTATTCTGTCGTCGGCTCCTTCGCGTGTACCCGCCGCGCGATCTCGCGAAAAGCGTCAAAGAAAATGCGATGCATCTTTTCCGAGGCGTCGAGGTGCGATTGCAACTGCCCGGGCGACCAGACGGCTTCGAACTGCTGCACCAGTTCAGCCGCGGAAACGACTTCCGCACCTAACGATCGAATCAGCTCGATGGTACCGGCATCGACGCGGGAGACGTATGGGATATCGTTCGTGGGTGAATATTCCATGGCGATGCGCGGCTTCTTGTTCTCGTCAGGCAAGGCTTCGCGCAGCGCAGCCTGCAGTTCCTTCCAGCTGCTGTATTCAATCGATCGGCCGGGCAAAGAAGCGAGTTTGGCCGGCTCGATCCGGTGCACGATTTTCCGACATTCGCCGTCGGCGGGAACGTAGTAGAACCAGCGGCGCGATCCGATCGCGTGTTCGTCCAAAAACAGAATCCGCAGAGCGAGCGGATCGCTCCCGCGAAACTCGTAGAAGAGCCAGCCGTCCATTTTTTCCGCACGCAGCGCGCGCTGGATGTTAGCGATTCGGTCCGTTGCTTTCGGTGTTGCCTGCATGTCGGCTGATAGAAAACTCGAAACCGTCGGAAAGGCGAGCGCAGTTTAATTGCCATCAAATCATGCGCCGAGACTCGGCCGACGGTTCTCGTGAACAATTCTCGAAAACGCCTCGCCTCATCGAAGTCCTGAATTGACAGCAGCGGAACGCGTCTGGCACGATGGCGCTGCGTGAAGCGGCTGATCGCGGCGGTCGTTGCCGCCTGCGCCTTGTCACAGGTGCGGGCTGCCGAAATTTTTCCCTCGGCGCAGGGGACCGTGTGGAATTACGCGATGACTCAGGAATTCGGCGAGGGCGTCCACCCGGGCGCGGAAATGAACGCCAAAGTGGACGCAAATGGCAAGCTGCATTTGCCGATTACGATCTACGCAGCCGGACCGAAGGAGATTGATGGAGTCACGGCGCAGACGTTTGAGACGTACCGGCAGGGCAAGGTGCAATTAACCGAGTATTTCAAGGTCGATGACGACGCCGTGACCGCCATCGCCCGCGCGGGCGAGGACGGCGAGATCATGAAAGCTGTGCCGCCGCAAAAGGTGCTGCCGCTGCGGCCGCGCGTCGGCGAAAAGTGGACGTGGAAGGGCAAGATAGGAGATATCGAAGCGACACAGACCTACGAAATTCTGGCCAAAGAGAACGTCACTGTCCCGGCTGGAAAGTTCGACGCCTTTCATCTTCGGGTCACTCAATCCGGTTCTCCGGCCGTCACGGAGGATCGCTGGTTCGTTCCGGAAATTGGCTACGTCAAAATCCTCTCGGAAATGAAACGCCCCGATGGGAATCTGCTGCAGCGCATCCTGCTCGAGCTGAGCGAAGGTCCGAAAAAAGGCGACCGGCCGGCCGCGGCGGCAAGTTCCACCCATGAAACGAAGCTGCTGCATGCCGCCATTGCGCCCGATCAGTTTGCCCAGCCTAACGACGAGATATCGGCTGATGTTCCAAAAGTTTATGCGCGCTGGCAGGGCGAAAATCTGAAGAAAGGCGATACGATCCGTGGCGTTTGGATCGCGGAAGACGTCGGCGATGTCGCCCCGAAGAACTTTAAGATTGCCGAAGCCTCGACGAGGGCGGACGGGCCACGGGCTTTTGGTACCTTCACGTTCTCGAAGCCCACCAAAGGCTGGCCTCTCGGAAAATATCGGATCGAGATCTACGACGGCGATCGGCTGGCTGAAACTGTAAAATTTACAATCAAGGCCGCGAAATAGATTTATCAATCAACCTTCAAATGTTGAATTATCTCTTGAGCAGATTGGACGGAAATCGTTTCGCCGCGGTGTTCATAGCCGCGCTTTGCGCGAGTCCTGTAGCTCGCGCCGAGTCGATTCTGCCGGCGGCCACGGGAACGATTTGGAAATATCGGATGACGCAGGAATTCGGTTCCGGCATCCGACCGAGTGCGGGTCAAAACGCAAAGATTGATGCGGACGGCAAAGTGCGGCTGCCCACAACCATGAAGGTCACCGGCACGGAAGAGATCGACGGCGTGGAGGTGCACAAGTTTGAAATGGAGCGGGCGGGCGTGGTCCTGACCGTCCAGTTTCTCCAGTTTAACGACCAGGGGATGTTTGAGCTCGCCCGGGGCAACGGCCAGGGTGGCAGGGTTAAGTACGATCGCCCACAAAAGCTGCTGAGTTTTCCGCTCAAGGTCGGCGACAAGTGGGAAGATCACATTCAGGCGGACGGCCAAAAGATCGATGAGACTTACGAAGTGGTCGCCCAGGAATCAGTCGAAGTTCCAGCGGGAAAGTTTGAGGCCTACCATGTTCACGTGGTCGGAACCAAACCGTTTCGTTCGGTCGTGGACCGGTGGTATGCGCCCAACATGGGCGAGGTCAAGGATGTCACCGAAGTCCAGAGCGCCGCCGGGTCGATGCAGACGCGAATTTCCCTGGAGTTAATGGAGCCTCCAGCGGGGACCGAAAGGCCTGAGATCTCGGCGGCGAAGCCCGCTGAAACCGCGGCGCCGAAAGCGGCAGGGTTTGGCCCCGGGCCGGGCAAAGTGAAGGCGGAAGAGGCAAAGGAATTTGCCGATGAGCTTGCCGCTGGTGATGAAGAGGAAGCAAAACCAGTTGACCAGGCTTCCATCACGCGTCCCGACGGAACGATCACCATTTCTCTGCGCACCGCGGAAGGAAAACAGACAAGCGAGATTCAGGCCGGAGCGAAGAAGTTTATACTTCACGGCGAGATGAAGGGGAACAAACCCACTTCAGTAAGAGTGATCTTAAACCAGGCGGGCCCGAACGGTGAAAATCGCAAGTGGGGCGAAGCCCGGATTTATCTCAGCAAAAACCAACCGACTGAAGATACGACGATCATTGTTAACAGTGGAAGTCTGAAGCCGGGCAACTACCGCGCCGATCTTCTGATCAAGGACGAACAGGTTGCGACCCTGCCGTTCAAGGTCGTTCCCGCAGTGGAGAAAAAATAACGCTTCGAAACCATGGTTGCTTCGGCAAAGAAACTCGGCTGCGTCCGTCCGCAGTAGACCCGAAGTCAGACCAGCCGTTCCGATCGCACCGGCATCGGTCACGCCGAACTGCGGAGATCATAGACATCGGCCTCGCTTTTCTCGGGATGCTGGGGATCGTAAAAGACCCGGACTTTATCGCCCTGATTCCACCGTCTCATCATCCTGAATGGGAGATCGGGGCTTCGGCCGTAATAACTTTTGCCGTCTGCAACGTAGCGGTAACGAAAGAAAGGCGGATGCCGTCCATTGATCGTAACGGATGGGTCAAACTCGAAACTCGTGATATCAGCATCTGTTCCCGAACCGGTCCGTAAAAGCGCGAGGCGTCTCCTGATTTTCCGGATGGCAACTACGACAAACGTCCAACCGAGACCGCCGAAAACGCCGCCAATCAGAGTGAAGACCGACGGCAGCACCCACCATGGATCATCAATTTTCCCCGCGAGACGATTCCGGTCGGGATTTCCCGGCACGTAGCGGATGGGGAGAACGTCACCATCCTGAAATTGCCGCCATTGTTCCCATTTCACGTTGGCCCGCCGGATGTGCTCGCGGCCCTGCCGATCGTTGAAAACATACTTCAACCAATAGGAACTACTCGAGTTGTGGCTGGAGCTGTGGCCCTTCTCCACCAGCGTGGCATTGGTCATCAATCCCTCGTGGAGGATCTCGCGTTCTACCGCGAGTTCGTGAACGGCCACCACCAGAAATGGGGTGCCGATGACCGCGAAGAGGAGTCCGAACCAAAAGAAAAACGATCCACGCAGGTAATTAAGCATGACGAAGGTTTCCGTCCTTCACTGTGCCGGCAGCGCGAGCCAATCGACCTGCGTGGTCGTCGTGCTGGCATCGGCGGGGTTGCTCAGCTCGGCACGCAAAGTAAAACCGTCCGGACGCTTGTTCGAGTAATTGCAAATCCACGAAGAACTCGGACCGCGCGCCGGTGTCAGACTGACAACGTAATCTGCGTTGGGTAAGGGCTGGCTAAATGTGACTCGTGTTTCCTGTCCGATTTTCGCCGTGACAGATCCCGCGCGCCAGTTCGGAGCCGCATTGTTGCCGTCACGGCCATTTTGGCCGTTGGCCCCTGAATCGCCTTTGCCTCCCGCTGCTCCGTCGCGACCGTTCGCGCCCGCGGCTCCATCCTGACCGTTTGCACCCGCGGAACCAGATTGGCCATCGCGGCCGGCGGCGCCAGCGGCTCCAACACCTCCGCTGGCCGCCGTTTGATCCGAATGTCTGAACCAACCAAAATCAATTTTCTGGATCGTGGCCCAATGGACCATAACCTCGACGCCCGGTCCCTGACCCGGCGCGGTGATGTCGTACTCGTCGGCGAACGGGCCATAACGGCTGCGTTTCCGCAAGACGAGCGTGAACTTGTCGCTTCCAAATGGTGGCGGCGGATCGAACGCGATCGTTTGCGCGACGGTTCCCTTGTTGAACGTTCCACCTTTAATGGCACCTTCTCCGCTGGCTTTGCCTATCGGCGTCCCCCCGGGTCCTTTGCCGAAGTCCTGGTCCATGCTCTTGCTGCCGCTCACGTCCATGCTGACGCTGCCGACCAACTGAAGTTTCAGCTTGGGTTTTACCGCTTTTTCATCGTTAGGCGGAGTCCAGGAAACGGCCACATCCTTCAACTTCACGCCGCCGTTCTTCGCTTCCTCGGCGGAGATTTCCCCGGTGAGATAGAATTTTTGAACCGCTGTTTTCGGATCGAGAGTGAGGGTTACCTTCGGATCGATCTTTGCGCCGAGCACATTCAACATGGAAACGCCCACCTTGACTCCCATGGTCCAATCGATTGCGTAACTGAAATCGAAAATCGCGGTACCTTGCCCGTTTACGACATAGGTGCCGTGTCCGCTTCGCGTCAGGGTCAGCCAAAAGTCGGCCTTATCATCCAGAATCATCGACGCATAGCCGATGTTTTTGAGGTAGTTGCAACTGTAACGCACCGAGCCTTCGTAATACCCTTCGGGTGACGGCACGAAATGATCTGACTGGGCGTTGGCCGACATGGCCGTAGAGATGACGAGGCAGAGGGCCAGGAACTTGGCGCCGCCCCGCGTCGGCGAACGTGAGATCCGAGAAGAGAGGTCGTGCAACTCGCGCATAATCTGAGGAGCTATCTGGGCTGCCACCCTTTACCGGGTTGTCCATAAGGCCCGGTCGGTACGCAGAAAGCGTTTTGAAATGCGCAGTCGCCACGCCCGTCTTTTTCGTCTTGTTCCCGGGCTTTGGTCATTTCTTTTATCCTTTGCTAATTCGTGTAAAAAAGATAACCGAGCAGCAATCCAGAGGCCGCGAAGGCGACGACAAAGTGGGCCATCGCCAGTCGGCCCGAGCTCGTCAGCTCCCTCATTAACATTTCTCTTTCACTCGCAGTCTGGTGTAGCCCTTTGTCCATGACAGCCAGTGTGTATCCGGATTGAAGGTTGATTTGCCACCATCTAAGACGCTTTGTCCCATTGATCGATACTGAGCGCTCGGACGAGATGACGGTATTACCGTCCCGCAAACCCGATGTGATTCGAGCTTTCGCATCTTCTGAAACCTCGATATCGGTGGCGGTCTTGCCCTCCGGGATTGTGCGAGGCTTAATGTGTTGTTTGCCGCCGTACTCGAAGATTGTCGTCGTATTAATTGAATCAGTATCTGGAAACATCACGCTTTCAAGCGTGCCATCCACAATGCCGCGAACGATATTGGCGCCCAAATCGACGTGAGCGCAATGAGCACAGGAATATTCTGGCAATGTCCGCGCGCGTTCATCGAAGCTGACGTGGGATCGGGATCCCGCCTGCTGCCGTTACCGCTCGGTGATTTTGAGACGCCTGGCGCGGAAATGTCAAGCCCGCTGGCACGGATGAGATTCAGCGCCGGTTCGAGCGAGGATGTGCCGTCGCGTCAGGCTGCGGTCGACTTCAACCGGCCGATAATTTTGCTCGTCAGGGAGTTAGTGGCCTTTTCGAGAGCGATTCCCCACAAACTCAGCACGGTGAGCGTCGCCACCACGGT
>CAWFGO010000003.1:0-797781 GCA_963815455.1 uncultured Verrucomicrobiae bacterium | reverse complement strand
TCCCTCCGGTTCGCCGCTGCATATTTGATTTCCGGAATCGGCTCGAACGTGGGAGTCGTAGGACTTACCGTGATCGGCGCCATTCGTGCCGCTCAGGTGGTCGGCGCATCGGGCTGCGTGATGGGGATAGTCGGCGCCTGGGCCGGTTTTCTTCTTCGACATCGTCACGCGCCGCGGGCGAAAGAACGATTGCTGAATATCCTGCTCATTATCGGAATCCAGACCGTGTTTGACCTAACGACCCCGCAAATCAGCACCGCCGCGCACGTTTGTGGTTTGATCACCGGATTTTTTGTCGGGTTGATTACGGCGCCCCGGAAGCGATGAGATCGAATCCGTCATCCCGAGCGCAGTCAAGGGATGCAGTCACATTAGCTTGGGGTAACATCGCGGGATTCTTCGCTCCGCTCGGAATGACAGATTGGTTTAGCGCAGCCGCAATCGAACAATCTCTTTCAGCATGCGAAGGCTGTCCCGGAGAAAATGGACTTTGCTGCCTTCGGCGTGGTTCCAGCGGACCGGGATCTCACGCAGACGCAGGCCGGCGCGTTGCGCGAGGAAAAGTAATTCGACGTCGAAAGCGAAACCGTCGATTCGCGCTGTTTCCAGAACGGGCCGGCAAACGTCGAGACGGAAAGCTTTGAACCCGCATTGCGTGTCCCAAAACGGCAGACCGGTTGCGATGCGGACCAGCAAATTAAAAATGCGGCCGGCCTGCTCCCGGCGCCACGGCTGATGATGGCCGATCAAGCTTCGATCGAGGGCGCGCGACCCAAAAGCGACATCGACGTCGCCGCGCGCGATCGGTTCGATCAGTTTCTGCGTTTCCTCAAGCGGCGTGGAAAGATCGGCATCGAAAAACAAGCCGATCGGCTTGCGCGCGTCGAGCAAACCTTTTCTCACGGCCGCGCCCTTGCCGCGGTTCGGAAAATTTTCCAACAAATGCGTTTCGATTTTTGCACCCGCAAACATTCCCTGGCAATCGCCGATGTGGAATCGGTCGAGCCATCGTTCACGACGATCAGTTCGCTTTCGGGACTGCTTGTTGAAGGTAATCGAGCGTGGCGCGTACAGTTTCACCGATACGCGCAGCTTCATTGAAGCAGGGAATAACAACCGAAAAGCGGGAAGCATCATGTTGTAGAGGCGCTTGTGCCAAGCGCCTGCTTATGTGAGTTCGGCGGACACAGCACCGCTACAACGGCAATAGGCTCGCCAGCTCAGCGATAAATCGCCACAACAAACTCGCCGCTCGAATCGACGTGGCCGCGGTACATTCCGGACGTGTTGAATGGCAGCGCGATGTTCCCGGCTTTGTCGACGGCAATGACTCCGCCTTTACCCCCCAGCTTCGCGACCTTATCGAGGACGGTCTGGGCCGCATCCTGCAATTTCATTCCGCGATATTCCATCAAGGCCGCGATGTCGCGCGCGACCGTTGCGCGAATAAAATATTCTCCATCACCCGTCGCGGAAACGGCGCACGTTTCATTATTGGCATAAGTCCCCGCGCCAATGACAGGGGAATCGCCGATGCGGCCGGCTCTTTTGTTAGTGGTGCCTCCCGTGGAAGTGGCTGCCGCGAGATTCCCGTCTTTATCCAGCGCCACCGCGCCCACCGTTCCATGTAGCTTGGTCGGTAATTCTTTTCTTGTCGCCGCCCGCTCTTTTCGGCGGCCTTTATTTTCTGCAATGCGTCCCAGCGTTCTTGAGTGTAGAAATATTTCTGGTCGGCCAGCTCGTCCCGTTCTTTTTCGCGAACGCTTCCGCGCCGTCTGCAGCCATCATAACCGGACCGACATGCGGCGACTTTGATGCATGTTTCGCCTTGTCCATGAGCATTCGGGCGAGACTAATTGGGTTTCTGATATGGCGCAATTCGCTACCGCGCCGGCTTTTAATCTCTTCCGTCCATGATTGCCGCGTCCATTTCATTCGTCCCCGCATTCGTAAACACCGAGCCGCGCGCGCGTTGAAATGGGGATCGTCTTCGAGAACGCGGACGGCGGCTTCGGTTGCGTCAAGGCTCGATCCGCCACGCTTGAGAATTTCGTAACCGGCAGTGAGCGCTCGCTCGAGCCCCGCTCGATATTCGCGCTCGCGTTCGGGCGTCATTTTGGTGCGGTCGATCGTCCCCGCCCCGCCGTGGACGGCTATGCCGAATTTTGCCTTATCCAATTTCATGTTTTTCTCCGGCGCCTCCGGTTTTTCCCCGGCGCTTTCTGCGCGGGAGGCCAGCGCCAGTGCTGCCATCGCCACGAGCGCCATCGCGGAATTCATGGACGCGAATCTAACCTTGCCCGGTCGGCCGTGTCGAAAGCTTTCGTGAAAGGAGCGTCGAGCATTCAATTTTCTGCTTTTCCAGCCTGATTACTGGGCCACCTTCCCCTGAACATGCCCGGCATCGACAATGACAAATCCGAATCCGAGAACGCGCTCTCGGCGAATCCGCTTGTTTTTGTCCGCGAATTTGGCCGGTTTGGCGACAACTTTTTCATAGAAGTTGGGAGCATCTTTTGGTTCGTCATTCAGACGCTTGCCGAAACGTTCGAGCGTATTCGCAACGGCCGCGTCCCATTTCGCGCGTCCAGTTTTTTCCGGCATACCGAACGGGCCGGGGTCGAGTCGGTCCCGTTGGTGGGCCTGGTTTCATTTTTGCTCGGCCTGACCATGGCCCTGCTCACCGGCTATCAATTGCAGCGTTTTGGCACGGAGCGGCTGGTTCCTGGCCTGGTTTCAATCGCGTTTACCCGCGAGCTCGGCCCATTGATCACGGGAATCATGCTGGCGGCCCGGATCGGCGCGGCTTTCACGGCCGAGCTGGGCACAATGCAGGTATCCGAGGAAGTGGAAGCGATCGAAGCAATGGGAATCGGTCCGCTGCGATTTTTGGTTGCGCCTCGTATGCTGGCGCTGTTTCTCCTGATGCCGTGTCTTTCCACGGTGGCGAACGTGGCCGCGATTGCCGGCAGCAGTCTGGTTTGTCGGGCTTACTTTAGCATGGCTTTCCCTTATTTTATCGATCTGGTGACCGATGCATTGCTCATTCGCGATATCATCACCGGCATCCTCAAGAGCTTCATTTTCGGTTTCTTGATCGCTGGAATTGCGTGTTACCGGGGGCTAACCGTGAAAGGCGGTGCCGCCGGTGTCGGCACGGCGACTACATCGAGCGTGGTTACCGCCATCACCACGGTGATCGGTTTCGATACGCTCTATAACATTGTTTACATCGTCTTCTTCCCATTGTGAACGCGACCAATTCCCACGTGGTTGAGCTGCGCGATGTGACCAAGCAGTTCGAGGAAAAGAAAGTGCTCGACGACATGTCGCTCGATGTGAACTCATGCGATCGGCTGGTCGTAATGGGCCAAAGCGGCAGCGGCAAAAGCACCATTCTGCGGCTTATTCTGGGAATTCTTCAACCCGACGCAGGCTCGGTGTTCTTTAAACAATTCGAAGTCACCCGGCTGCGCCGGCGAAAGTTGCAACAGGTCCGTCAGAACATCGGAATGGTTTATCAATACTCCGCGCTATTGAGCTCGCGCAACGTGCGGGAAAACGTCGCTTTACCGCTCGAGGAATTGACCGATAAATCGCGCAAAGAAATTGATGAAATTGTCGATCACAAACTCGAGCTCGTCGGCATGCTGGAAGCGCGAGAACAAATGCCCTCGGAGTTAAGCGGCGGTATGCGGAAACGCGTGAGCCTGGCCCGCGCTCTCGTTCTCGAGCCGGAACTGATCCTGTTCGACGAACCATCCGCCGGGCTCGACCCCGTGATCACCGCGGTCATCGACGAATTAATAATCAGTCTCACCGAGAAATCGAAAGTGACTTCGATTATAGTGACCCACGACATGGGCAGCGCCTTTCGCATCGGCACGCGAATGGCTATGTTATACCAGGGAAAAATCATTGAAGATGCCGAGCCCGAGAAATTCAAACAATCGCAAAACCCGGTCGTCGCTCAGTTCTTGAGCGGCAGCACCGAAGGTCCCATTCTGGAAGGCAGCCAAGATGCAATTACGACGAAATGAAATAATGACCGGACTGCTCGTGGTCGGCACCGTGGCCGCGCTCGCGTTTGTGCTCATCCTTCTCGGCGCGCCCGGGCTTTTCCGCCCGCTGGTGACCTATCGAATTTACGTCGATAACGCCGCCGGAATTAAACTGGGGGCGCCGGTCATGCTGGCCGGACGAAAGATCGGCCAGGTTTCAAAATTGTTCTCGCCCGTGTCGCGTGAAGAAGAGCAGCGGGCGCAGGAAGCCGCCGCTGTTTATCGTAAACCGGAGGCAGGCGCGACGCCGGCGCGGCCCGATGGCAAACCGAAATATGAAGCACGCATCGACGTCCAGGTGGACAAGAGCGGGATCGTTTATCGCGATGCCTACGCGCGCCTGATGCAGCTCGGCTTGCTCGGCGAAATGGCGATCGACTTCACCCAGGGCACCGAGGCGTCAGGGCAGGCCCACGACGGCGAGATTTTCGCCGGCGAACGCACCCCGGATTTTAGCGAAGCGGCGTCCAAGATGCTCGAAATCATCAAGCCGGTCGCGGCCGAAGCGACCTCCACCATGAAAGAGCTGGAGACCACGGCGCAAAATCTCAGCCGTATCACCGAGCAGAATTCCGAGCTCAACCTTGCCCTGGTTCAGTTCAAGAAGTTCGGCGAGCACCTTGTCGATCTTTCCGCGCCGGACAGCCCGCTTTCGGTCTCGCTCAGGAACATAGAAAAAATCAGCAACGACCTCTCGGCCAACAATAATCTCGCCGTGACGCTCGATAACTTCCGGGACTCGTCGGAAAAATTAAAAATTACGATGCGCGATCTCGAACCGGTCGGCGCGAACATCAAGGAATTCAGCGAGACCATAAAAGCGGAGCCGTGGCGTCTGATCTGGCGCGGCAGCAAGAAATCTTCTGAAGAACAAGCGGCCGGCGAAGCCACCATCACCGTACACAAAAGCACGAAAACAAAATCCCGGCCCAGCCCGACGCCCGGCGCGCGAACCGGCAGCCGCTAAGCTGCCGTAGTTCAGGGTAGCGCACCGCCTGCCCGCCGGTTCGGGCGTTTGGCGTGTCTGGTGAGCGCGTCCTCGCGGTGACGAACTTTATTCAGGCGGGGATACCATCGTGGCGGAGCGAACACTTTCGGAGCTGGCCCCGTGTTTCCTCTTACCTTGTTGGCTAGGTTGTTGGGTTGAATCCGTTATCGGATGGCTGGGCCAGCCGTTTTCGGACGCGGCCGAAAAATCTTCACTTAATCGACGATTTTTGTTTACATGATCGTCACACAACTGTAACACAGTTGTAACAAAGGCACGATTGGTGCTAAATGTGAACATATGCTCGTAATCGGTTTTCTTGTCGTATTCATTGGGATCCCAGCTTCGATCGCCTTCTATTTGGGCCGAACCAAAGCGGCACGGTAAGGACGTCGGCTGACCTCCCACAAACGGGCGTTTACCCGAGTCCGCGGGGTTCAATATCTAACGAGAACAAGCTGAGCGACCGCCGCCGAGAGCGAGCGTGGTCCGTAGTCGGTGGTCAGTAGTCATGTTGTCGCGCGGAGCGTACGGCGGGTGGCGGTTAGCTCGACTGATTGGTTAGATCGTTGTTCCATCACGCAACGAAGCGCGCCATCGATGGAAAATCCACCAGAAGCTCCAGAACACTGTAAGGACAACGAGATACAGCAAAACATTGATCGCAATGCTCAAGCCAAGCACGCTGAAAACCTGAGCCGTGTGACCCGGCTCCATGGCCATCAGCAGGACCGAACTAGGCCAAAAGTAGAACAGTCGCTCTCCAGCGAAGCTAAAAATGTGCAGCCAAAGTCCGACCATGATAAGCACCGGCAAAACTGCACCGACAATAATCGCCAGCAGAATGACGTATCGAAATCTGGGAAGGCGCATCGAGATCTAACGAGAACAAGATGAGCGACGGCGGAGGAGGGGGCGCGGCGCTCGGAGTTGAAGTGTGGAAGTCATATCAAGAGTGGAGCGTACAACGGTCCGCCGTTAGATGCCATGAAGGGTTGAAAAGCGTGGGCAAAACGGGCACACGCGTTGTATGAAAAACAAAACAACAACAACCCTTCATGGCGGAGAGAAGTTTAACAATTCAAGCGCCCCTGGCAATGGGGCAGTGAGGCGGGTGTGGAAGCTTGGGCTGGACGTGGACCTGCGTTTTATGGTGGTGGCGATCCAGTGTGGGCGGGGAACGATTGGGCCGGCGCGGAAGTATACTCGCGAGCAGTTGCTCGAGTGGGTGAAGCAAAAAGTGGGTGTAGGCGATGTGGTCTACGCGGTGTGGGAATGCTGCGGATTTGGGTACACGTTGCACGAGCAATTAACTCAAGCGGGAGCAAAGAGCGTCGGGACGACCCCGATGCGATTAAATTTGGAGCGGCGGCGGAAGAACGACCGGATGGATGCGCGCGAGTTGTGTGTGCGATTGAGCCGTTACCTGGATGGGCAGAGAGAGGAATTAAGACCAATCCGAATCCCGAGCCGGGCGGAGCAACAACGGCGGGAGCTGGGGCGGCAGCGGGAGTTTTGGAAACGCCAAGTGCGGCGGCTGGAGAATCACGGGCGTGCGCTGCGGATCGAGCACGAGCATGAGACGCTGGAGGCTGGGTGGGGCGGACCGCGGAAGTGGAAACGAATCGGGCCGCAGTGCAGCGAGTTTGTGCGCGGGCAGCTTGAACCGGTCATGGAACAGATCCGAGCGGCCAAAGCGCAATTGGATCGGTTGACCCAGGAGATTGAAGCGCTGGTGAGGGAAGAAAAAATCCCGACGGGATTGGGTGCGCTAACGGTATCGCTGATCGACGGGGAGGTGTGCGATTGGCAACGCTTCAAGCATCGCAAAGCCGTGGGCAGTTACACTGGGTGTTGTCCTAGCGAATACAGTTCAGCCGGGATCCAGCGTTTTGGAAGCATCGACCGGCACGGCAACAAACATTTGCGCACGCTCCTGGTCGAGGCGGTCTGGCGACTTCTTCGCTGGCAGCCTAATTGGCATGCTCGTCAGAAATATCTGGAGAAATTAAGGCACGGCGCCTCGCTGAAAAAGAAAATCGCAGTGGCCCTGGCCCGGCAACTCGCCATAGACATCTGGCGCTGGCGAACCGGCCGGGCCAGTGCCGCCGAACTGGGCTGGAGCCTGTCTACATCCCAGGTGAAACCCTAACAAACAGATTTAACCCTCAGCTTTTACGAAACGGAACTTCCAAGCAAAGTTTGATTTGGCCGCAGGGTGGAACGCTGCTCGGCGCTGGAGCTGGTCCTTTGAAACGAAGGGATCATCGCTTAGATGGGGCGCGTTCCGCCCAAAGCGGCTTCCCAAAGTCAGGCACGACATCATGGGCTCGCACAACAAAAGCGATGCTCGAATAGGAGCTGTTGACTCGCCCCGGCGAGACAACACGACAGAGGGAAGCTGCACCCTGCGGATCAAACCACTAAAGATTGGAAAAACCGGGAAAGGAAAAAACTAAAGAAAAACAAACAATACCCGTTCCACGGTTGACAACCCTCATAGGCGCTCCATCGCATGGTTAGATGTTCGGCGATCAATCTCAATGCAGGTGAAACCATATATAGCCTATGCCAAGGAGTAGTATGGGAATAACAAACATAAGCGCAATACAAACGAGAAGGAGGTAACGCATAATCATATAAGCCTTGCGCTTCGAAGGATCGGTTTGTCGTGCAACCAGTTGCTTGAAATCACGAAGTTCGTCCCATGTGAACCACCTGCCGCCATTCGCCAGCCGCTCCTGTCTCAGTAGCAGCCAAATGCAATTTACGAGCAGCATGAGAATGAAGAAAGAAACGATCGCCGCACTCGTGAAGCCATCGTTATTTGGTGCGGCGCTCACGGAGACACCTAACGAGACAAAGCTGAGCGACCGGCAGCGTCGCCGAGCTTTGCTTGTAATATCACTGTTCTAATCATCTGAAACTAAGCTTCGCGCCAGCTGCCGGTTCGCTCCAGCGCGTGGTTAGGTCTTTTGGTGTTCATCTGACCTCGATCTCCTGTATCATCCCCAGGTCGTCGTGTCTGAGCTTGGTGTTGGCAACCGGCATTTCGCAATGCAACACGTAGCGGCCCGGGGTGAATTCCTTTCTCAGCCAGACCACGCGCGTAATGTCGTGATTATCGAGTGCGCCACCGAGCGCCTCGAAGGGTGCCTGGTCGGTGTCCTTTCCCTTGGACCAGCGATGCACATCTGCCGCGGTTTGACCGTCATGGAGGCGAAAGAAATCGAGCTCATGCATCGATGGACCCGGCGTTTCTACCCGAATCACCTGGGTTCCTTTGCCTAAAGGCCGGCTCAGCTCGAATCGATAATCAATCAGCTTTAACACCACATCTTCCGGGGGTGGTTGATCGTCGATGGCGCCCGCGTCTTCTACGGTGAACGGATGAAGCTTGACGGTCTTGGGGTGGTTCCAGCAAATCAGCACGTAATTCCCGGGATCAACCTTCAACCACATCTCGGCGGTTCGCCCGGGCGAAGTGGAGCCTGGTCCGGAATAATCGAGTGCACCTTTCGGAAACTGTTCGCCCTTTTTCAATTCTGCTTGGTAATCGTCGGGAGTCATTCCCTTGGCCAGCCGGACGAGCATGGCCTCGTGAATTTTTGAGCCGCGATTCTCAAAAATAATATGTCGCATACCGGCCGCCAGTCCGCCCGGCGCTTCGAATCCGGAATCTGTGGCGATGATTTGAAAAGGCGGCACTTCTTTAGCTTTTTGTCCGCAACCCGCGAGCAGAAGAAACAAAAGGATCGCCAAGAGCGCACGCATAGACCTAACGAGAACAAGATGAGCGACGGCGGACGAGGGCGTGCGTCGCTCGGAGTGGAAGGGTGGAAGTCATCTCAAAAGTGGAGCGTACAGCGGTCCGCCGTTCGCTCCATCGCATGGTTAGGCCATTTGCGTGGTCTCATGCGTTGGTTGTGCGGCCATGAAATGGATCAGATCGGCCACGGTCTCCACCCGGCCGTTGTACGGATTCTGTTCGGTGTGGGTGGGTGCTCGGCCAACCCTCGCCGCGATCGAGGGAAGGTAGTCGAAGTGCAGGTCCTCATCGTCGACTGCAAGTCTTCGATGAGTCGGTGCGATGCTCGAATGGGAAAGGATACAACCGGCTGAAGCTCCTCATACACAGCGCGCATGATGAAAGTGTCGGTCTGGCGGAACTCGAATGAACGAGCGAAGGTGCACACCGCGTCGCGGCTGTTGCGCGGCGAGGGCCTGCCGCCGTGGAATCTGTCACGGCTCAGGAGAAAGCCCGAGGAAACATAAACCAGCCAAGACGCTGAAAACCACCGCGGGGACAATAAGATGCGACGCCCAAAAGACGACAGTGCCGGCGCATACGGTCACGACAGCCAGCCATGATGGCTTCCGCGGCTGCCACGGCGGCAGTTTGAGACGTGAAGCGCGGTCATGGGCCTAACGAGAACAAGATGAGCGACGGCGGACGAGGGCGCGTGTCGCTCGGAGTGGAAGGGTGGAAGTCATCTCAAAATGTGGACGTACCGCGGTCCGCCGTTCGCTCCATCGCATGGTTAGATCTCACCTTTCACGAGACCGGCCAATTCTCCCTTTGTTATGGTTCTCGAGTGCTGAGTTCAAGTAGAAGCGATGCTTCACGAGATCGTAGAAACAGAACCACAGATCGACGTGAATCGTCCCGTCATCGCCGTACAAAGAGATAGCCAAGGAATGATCATTGGGAGTAGTGACGGGTGTAAGCTGCGAATCGCCGTAGAGCGCTAGGTGACGAACTCGCGTTCCGGGAGTGGGCCACTCGCTAACACGCATAATGTGGTCAGTATCTTCCAGTTTGAAGTTGTGATGGGTCTGACGGCCCATGAACTGCCACGCCTGCTCGCTAAAAATGGGCGGCCCCACTTCATGGAAGTGGATGCCTGATACTCTTTCGAAAAGTCCAAAGGCGTCTGCGGGATGATAAAGCTTCTCCTCCCAGAGTATCCAGTGCTCGTCGGGCGATATGTGAATCTGAACGGAATAAAGGGGAGTAAGCACACCGGGTGCAACTAGTAGTTCTGCTTTGGTCTTGTCGGGCGTAACAATCCAGACGCACAAAGCAGCACCGGGATCCTGATCGCCTTTGCGCCAGCTTTCGACCTTAAAAGTGTGCTTCGGCGCGTCAAAGCTCTCTTCGCGTGCGTAGCCCTCGGGCGGATACGACATCGCTGATACGGAGGCGAGGATCACCGGAAGCAGCATGAGCGATAAGATCTAACGAGCTCAAGCTCAGCCACGGCGCGGGCGAGAGCAAATGTTCATTGGTCTAAAGTGTGGCAAACGAGCGGTCGCCGTTGGCTGCAGCGCCTGGTTAGACGGATTTTCTTCCACAGTCAATGTCCCGCGAGTTTCGGATCGCCGTAAAACCCAACAACAAACAGCTTCGGCGTTATTTGCACACGTTTCCGTTCCGAGCGCGGGAAAATAACGGTAGAAACCGGTCCGTCGACCGGGTGATGCTCTAGCAGTGACTGGGGATCGATCGGTCGGAAGACTACTTCGTAACCCTGCCGAGTGTCTCGCTGGAATGAGAAACTAAACGCTTTCGCCGGCTCAGTTTGATTTGGTGCGATTGCTTCGCAAAATTCTCCCTCGCGCTTCCGTGCCGGCTGGAGCCAAGTAAGCGCGCTGTCCGGGATGCCCTGATAGTGAACCTCAAGGTAAAGGTATGCTGGATTGGTCAAACGCCACTCTGGCTCGCCCGCGCGCAATGCAGTGCCAAACGCTAGACTGGCCGTCAGGAAGAGTGTGAAGCTAGAGAAGCGCATCGCTAATCCGTCTAACGAGACAGAAGTGAGCTACCGCCACCGAGGGCGAGCGGTGCTCGAAGTGAAGATGTTCTGGTCATATCAAAAAGGGATCGCACAGCGGGTGGCGGTTAGCTCGACTGATTGGTTAGGTCTTCTTCGGTTTGTGCAACATGGCTACTGCGTCCTTCGGCATGAAAGTCCAACCAATCAGTTTGCCGCGGTGAAAAACTCGCACAGCGATGAAGTCATCTGGAACGTTCCAAGGGCGCTTCTCTGGACGACTGGGAAAGTAGTCTGATTTGTCTGGATGTGCGGCTGAGGAAATCTCGACTGCGTCCGGGGGCAGCTTGGGATTTGGAGTGAACGGGTCATCCATCTTCTTTGCAGGTTCCCCCCACTGAAGCGTGTCATAACCTTTGAATACGCCACGCTCGTATGTGCGCACGAGATGATGGGTAACAGCTTTATCTTTGTGTTCGTTTTCTCTCTTTATCTCCGCTTCTTTTGCGGCGTCGTAATGAGGATCGCCTGGCTTCGGTAACTGCCAAGGTGTGGATGTCGCTGGCGGATCATTTCGCTTCAACTCGATGCTGTCCGGCGGCAATCTGTCATCGCCCACGACGGTTTGGGCGCACGCGTACTTGAGCAGTGCTGCGATGATGAGGGTGACGAAGAGTGTTGCTTGCATAGACCTAACGAGAAAAAGCTCAGCCACCGCTGGCGATAGCGAGCTTTGCCGCGGAGTTTAATGTTGAAGTCATGGAAAAGCTACTCATCAGAACGGCCAGCGGTTGGCTGGAGCGATTGGTTAGGTCTTTGCGGGCTCTTCACGAAGTAATCTAATGAACTCAAGAATGCGTGCCTCGCGGGCAACGCGATATGACGGCTCTTTCCGGTGAATGTCCGCATCGTCGAAATAGTGATATACCTGCTCAGGCACAACCGAAGCAACATCGGGGAAACGTTCCTTGAAACGCTGCATCACCGCTCGTGTAGCGGCTAACCAAGCGTCCTCGTCTGCAGCTGTGTTGAGTGGCAGCTTCGTGATTGGCTCGATCTGATCGGCGATGAACTGGCGGTCTGCCGGCGAAAGCGAACGCGCTATGTCGCGGGCCTTCGCTCCGCGCCTCACTGCAAATAGCAGCCCAACGGCGATCCCAATGATAACTGGAACGAGGAGATTCAAGACCTAACGAGAAGTAGAGGAACAATTGTTCACCTATTTCGAGCGGGGTTGGGTTTCCATAGGAGGGGCATCGTAGTCCAAGGGGCTTCTCACACCCAATCCGGGTTTATTTAGGACATGGGTATATATCATGGTGGTGGATACGTCTTTGTGCCCGAGCAATGCCTGCACAGTACGAATATCCTGGCCATTTTCCAGTAAATGCGTAGCAAAACTATGCCGAAAGGTATGGCAGCTGCCCGCCTTCTTGATGGCCGCTCGCTCGATGGCAATCTTGACCGCTTTTTGCAGATTCTTTTCTAACACATGATGCCGACGCAGTTCTCCCGAACGCGGGTCGATCGACAATTTATCGGCCGGAAATACATATTGCCATACCCAGGAACGATTGGCGTTGCGGTACCTTGCGTTCCAGGGCAAAGGGGAGGTAAACCCGCCCGCGACCCTTGGCCAGGTCTCGGTCGTGCTTCTCCTGGATCCGCTCCAGATGCACTTGGAGCGGGCGACGCAGACGCTCGGGCAGGACGGTAATGCGATCGCGCAAGCCTTTACCATCGCGGACAAGAATATGCCCGTAACCAAAGTCGATGTCTTTGACGCGCAATCGAACACACTCCATCAGGCGCAGCCCGGCGCCGTACAATAGTTCACCCATCAGGCGGTATTCCCCTTTGAGTTGCCCAAGCACATCGCGAGCTTCCGCCCGGGTGAACACCACCGGGAGCTTTGCCGGTCGCTTAACCCGCTGAACATCATCAATAAAATCGAGTTTTCGTTCGAGCACCTGCTGATAGAGAAACAGCAACGCGCTAAAGGCCTGGTTCTGGGTGGAAGCTGCGACGTGCTTATCGACCGCGAGATGGGTAAGGAATTGAGTGATTTGTTCTTCTCCCATTTCACCGGGATGGCGTTTGCCATGAAAGAGAATGTAACGACGGATCCAATCTACGTAGGCTTGTTCCGTACGAATGCTGTAGTGTTTTACTCGCAGTTGCCAGCGAACGCGGTCGAGCAACTTGGGCGAGGAAGCGACGGTGGCAGTGGACGGCGGCACGATTGCCATTTATGCCAAATCCGTTACCGGAAGGCAAGGATTCGAGGAACTGAGAAATATTCGACGGTCGCAGACCGCCGCTACAGCGATTCCGGAAGCGGTTTGTGATGAGCGAGGAAAAAAATAGACTGAGATCCTTCGACTTCGCTCTCGCCACGGCGAGTCTGCGACGGGATGACAGGAGAGCAGTGAGTGTTGAGGGAGAGGAAGTGGTTGAGCGTTTTTGGTTGAGAGGATTGAGGCTGAACGACTTAGCCATTGTGCTGAACGGATGGGCTCTGAATTTGAGGGGCTTGGGCCCAGGCCTGGAAGGTTCCGGCCTGCACCTGGACCTCAAAAGCCTGCCTTTTTTCGCTTGAAGCTTGCCTTTTTACGCCAGAATCCTGCCTTTTTGCCATTCAGGCCTGCACTTTTCCGGTTAAACTCTGCCTTTTTGCCATTCACCCTTGCCTTTTTGCGCCCCAGCTCTGCGCTTTGGAACGGTTGAGGGCTGAGGGAGACGTTTCGACGGTCGGGAGACCGCCGCTACAGCGCGACAGGCAGACCGCCGCTACAGGGGCGAAACGACGGGAAGGTGTCAGCTTCCCCTACAGATCAAGAGATCGACGGTCGGAGACCGCCGCTACAGATGAGCACTGGTTAGGCCAAAGCGCTCTTCGCCAGGGAAGCCGCTGGTGAGTTGATAAATTAGGTCGGCGAACTCAATCGCTTCCTGCCAGACATCGAGTTTTCAAAGTTAAACATGTTCTCGTTCTACAACGCCGAACATGGAACTTTCAATCGTCGATAAGTGTCCCTCAGCGCTCAACCAACGACCCTCAACAGTTATTTTTCCAGATCGCTGGCTTCGACTTTTAAGACGCCGCTGCGGATATGGATGTCGCGCTGGGGGAAGGCGATCTCGATGCCGGCTTCGCGCAGTTTTCGTTCGATGGCGAAATTGAGGTCGCTCCGGTAACTCCGGGGCCGGTAACTCATCTCGCTGCTCCAGACCACCATTTCCAATTCCAAGGCGTTATCGCCGAACTTGTCGAAGAAAACCGTGGGCGGCGGATCTTTCAACGTGTTTGGATTTTCCGCGGCGGCGGACATCAAGGCGGCGCAGGCTTTTTCCAAATCGCTTCCGTAAGCGACTCCGACTGGAATGCGGAACCGGACCCGCGGGTCGCCATAGGTCCAGTTGGTCACGGTCGAGTCGATGAATTTCGTGTTGGGCACGATCATGGTGATGTTGTCGTTGGTAAGAATCACCGTGCTCCGGGCCCGGATTTCTTTTACCTGACCGGCGACGCCCGCGACATCGACCCGGTCGCCGATGGTGATGGGGCGTTCGGCCAGAATGACCAGGCCGCTGATGAAATTGCTGGCGATATTTTGTAAACCGAACCCGACACCGACGCCGACGGCGCCGGCGAAAACAGTCAATGTCCCGAGATGGATGCCGGCGTTATCGAGGATGATAAAGATCCCGACGATCAGCACGATGTTGCTGACGATTTGAGAAATGGCGTAACGAAGCGGGCGGGCGAGGCCGCTTCGCTTGAGTAGTTGGTTAAAGAGAAAATGCTTGGTGCGCGAGGCGAGCCAGAACACCGCAATGAGCAAGCCGCAGAGGAGAAAAATCTGGACCAGGCTGAGCTTGATGCCGGCAATGGGCGCGTCCCAGGAAAGGGGAATGCCGGCGGCGTTTACCGCGCTCATGGTAAAGAAAACCAGCGAGCCAAGGCTGAGGATGGTGGTGAAGATCGCGATCAAGTTGTCCTCGATCTTGAACCGGCTGAGAAAACGGCGGACCGCGTCGCTTTGGAAGACGCGGGCAAGAAGAAGCCCGGCGGTCAGGAGGGCGCCGAACGCGATCAAGCCCAGCACCGAGATGTCGTGCCCGAAAGCGCGCAGCACCGGTTTTTGAAGCAGACTTAAATCAAACGACGGCATCGGCTGTTAGTCTGGGCGGGTTGCGCGGGTTCGCAACCGGCGATTAGACGGAGGGACCTGGTTCCCCAGATCCCGGACGTGCAGAAGCACGTCCCTCCGAATCCATGGCGCCCGCGGCTACGGTGTAGTGGCGGGCGTGTCGCCCGCAGATCTGAATTATTGCGCCCGACACGGGCGCCCCTACACCAAGCAACGGCGGCCGCGGTCAGCGCCGGCGGCTACAGATTACGATCCGCCGCCGGCTTCGCCGCCACCCGATTTGGCGCGTTCTTTAATATAATTGATGACGTCACCGACGTTTTGCAGTTTCTCTGCATCTTCGTCCGGAACTTCCACGCCAAATTCTTCCTCAAAAGCCATCACCAACTCCACGATGTCGAGCGAATCCGCGCCCAGGTCCTCGATAAAGGACGCTTTCTCTGTTACCTGCTCGGGATTAACGCCGAGCTGTTCGACGATGATGTCCTTAACTTTTTCTTCGATTGATTTGTCGGCCATAAAATGTGTTTGGTTGGAGTTCTTTGCCTGCGGCCAACATAAAGCAGTCCGACCGCAGCAACGCAAGTAAAAGAATTAGCCGGGTTGTCAATCGATTTCGGGCGCTTCCTCCTGCGATTTTCCAATTCAGGTAGGGACGCGCCTCCGGTCGAAGACTCGCCGTGGCGAGGGCGTCCGTAACTTTGCCGGGACTCGCCCGCAGCGCACAGCGAAATTTGTCGGACATCTTGGAAAGATGTCCCTACCTGGAAATGGTTGTCCGGCTACTCTTACTGAAATCGAGGCGGCAGACGCGCCACAAATTGTGCGAATCGTGTTCCCGGCGTACAGATGTTCCCCATGCCGCCCGAGTCGCCGCTCTCCGCCGATCTGCTCGATCTGAAACTTCTGCCCGCCTGGGTGAAAGAGACCGGGGCGAAGAGCTACGATCATTACACGGGCGACGAGGGAATGCGGGAAGAGGGCCGGAGGGGTGGGGGAAGGGGCAAACGCTCAACGTCCAACCCCGAAAGAATTCGGGGCCGTCCAATGGCAGGCGCCCAACGTCCAACATCCAAGGGCAGAAGAGCTGATTCGCCGGGCAAGGGAGGGCGCGATGGTGGCGGTCCGCCTCGGACCCGGGGGCGCCGGCCCGAGCGTGGTCAACAGGATCGACATCGGGAGCACCGCCAGGAGGCTCCGCGCCCGGTTGCGCTTGATATTGGGGTGCGTTTTTTGCCGCGTTCACCGGTGTTGGATAGCGTGGTTGCACAAATCAAGTCGGGATTAGTTTCCTATTCGCTGTTTCATCTGGCCCGGTTGTTTCTGGAAAAGCCGGAACGGTACGAGGTCCGTTTGACGGTGAAACCGGAGTCGCCTGTTTTCCAGCTCGGCGAGAACGGCGCGGTGAGCACGGACCGGCAGGTTCTCGAGCGGGACGGGTTTCGTCTGGCCCAGGGAGATTTTTACAAGATCGATATCACCCAGGGCGAACCCGATCAAGGGAAATTTCACCAGCGTCGCGCGAGATCGATTGAGCGGGACGCTGCTGGGTCCGACAAACTATCACGCTTACCAACCGCGGTTGCGCACGTTGTACGAACAGCGTTTTAGCCGGCGCATGAGCTTTGCCGATTACC
Organism: uncultured Verrucomicrobiae bacterium; assembly: GCA_963815455.1. Taxonomy (GTDB): domain Bacteria; phylum Verrucomicrobiota; class Verrucomicrobiia; order Chthoniobacterales; family UBA10450; genus JBDTZF01. The sequence goes on along the minus strand of CAWFGO010000003.1, from coordinate 781,167 downwards.
AGCGGCAGATTGAGATCGTGAACGACCCGGCGCTGGTCGAACGTTGGAAAGAAGAAACCCAGAGGATCACGACCTACACGACGCTGCGCGAGGAGACGCCGCAGACATTTTCATCGGCCACGGAAGCGGAACGGCATTTTCGAGCAAATTATTTGCCCGATCTGGTTCGCAGCGTGACCGAGCTCACGATCGGCGGCGTTCCCAGCCGGCGGCTTCCCGATCGCGGGATGCATCGCGCGATTGAGGATGCCTGGGCAATCGAGATCCGATCGCCGTCGAACATGATGCAGGAATTGGCCGGGCAATTCCGCGAGTCCGGGCTCAACATTTTCCGGCATCGACGCGGCATGTTGTTCGTTTCGCCGGTGCGCGTCCGGGCGTTTGTTCACGAGCAAGCCGGAGTTTCGCCGACCGTAAATGCGATTCTTGCGGCATTGACCGCAGCGCCTCGGATGGGTCGCAAGGAACTGGCGGACAAGTTAATTGGCGATGCGGCGGCGGAAGGTGTTGAATCGCGCAAGCTGGCGCTGGCGTCGGATTTGCATTGGCTGATCCGTGAGGGCTACGTAATCGAGTTCAACGACGGCTCGCTCGATTTGCCGCGAGGAAAAACAAGAAGTGTAGGGGCGGCTGTGTCCGCCGCAGAAAAAACCCCCGCGCCAGACGGACAGCAAGACGAGCCCGCACAACAGGCGTTAAGTCCCGAAGCAGAAATCGGCGGCGGATAGCTGTGCGCTACCCAACCGGGAAGTGATCAGCGCAGCCCGGCCGCGCGCTAAATTACGCCGGCTTTCTTCAACGCCCGATAGGCGCCGTTCTTATTGATCGTTTTCAGGCCGCGCGCGGTAACCCGAACGCTAATAGATTTTTTCAACTCCGGCACCCAGACCCGATGCGTATGCAAATTTGGCGAAAACACGCGGGGCACGTTCTTGGTGACGTGACGGCCGACGCCGCCCTTCTTTTTGGCCATGCCGCGCCGGTGAATAATGCTTCCGCGGGATGGCCTGGCTCCGGTAATGCTGCAAACTTTCATGACTCGAAAAAGTCGGGGACAGTGCCGCGTTCCGGCGTTTCGGTCAAGCGATTCTTCGCTGGCTTCCCGTTGTAGCCGCGGGCGGCGACCGCGGCACGCCTGTAATTCTGGCAGCGTTGAACGCCTAATGAGGTTGGCTGTCAAATTTGTCTCGCCTAAAGCGCGGCCAAACTCGCAAGATCGACAATTGAATCTCAAGCATGACGCAAAAAAATAATCACAAGTTACGAATTGGCATGGTCGGGGCCGGCAATATTGTCCGGACCCGTCATTTACCGGCGCTGAAACGGAGCCCGGATGTCGAGATTGTCGCCGTTTCCAATTCGACCTACGAGAGCGCGGAGAAGTTTTGCCAGGAAAACGTGCCCCAGGCGACGCCGATGCGGAATTGGGCCGATCTGCTGGCGCTTCCCGATCTCGATATCGTCTGGATCGGCACGCCGCCCTACATGCATTCGGCGGTAACGGTGTCCGCGCTCGAAGCCGGCAAACATGTTTTTTGTCAGGCCCGAATGGCGATGGATCTGGCGGAGGCGGAGGAAATGTTCGCTGCTTCCAGGCGCTATCCAGATCTGGTGACGATGCTTTGCCCGCCGCCGTATGGATTGCGCGCCGATTTGCAGGTGAAAAAACTTTTGGCCGAGGATTACATTGGCCGTCCGCATCACGTGCGGCTGCAGAGTTTCACCGGCAATTATTTGGATCCCGAGGCGCCGGCGCATTGGCGGCAGAGGATCGAGATCAGCGGGCTCAATGTGATGACGCTGGGAATTTATGTCGAAGTATTGCAACGCTGGCTCGGCGATATCACCGGCGTTTTCGCCCGAGGAAAGACGCTGCATTCGGATCGGCAGGGTTACGAGGTGCAGGTTCCCGATCTGCTTACGGTTCTGTGCAGCTTTGCCAATGGCGCGGAGGGCGTGCTCGAGTTTAGCGGCATCAACGCGCTGGCGACGGGCGATCGGCTGGAAATTTACGGCTCGGTAGGCGCGCTCGTTTATGATTTTGGCACCGACATCGTTCAAGCCGGCCGGGTGGGCGACAGAGCTTTGCACGTGATCGATCTTCCGCCCGACATGGAAGGCGGGTGGCATGTGGAAGACGATTTCATCGCCGCGGTGAAATCGAAGGGGCGCGTCCGGCCGCATCCGGATTTCGAAGAGGGCGTTCGTTACATGCGGGTGGTGCAAGCCGTGGCCGAATCGCGCGCCCGCAACGAGTGGGTGGCGGTTAAGTAGATCGTACAGGCCTTATCTCTCGCACGAAATTAGCTCTGGCAGAGAGCAATGCGTTTGATCTCGATCGTTCTTTGCTTGGCGACGATGTCGATCCTTCGCGCGGCTGCCGAAGATCTATCGATCGCGGGCGGGTTGAGCGCGCTGCCCGAAGTGGAATTTTCACAGTTGAGCCAGCGCGATCCGAATCCGCTGGGTGAAAAAGCCCTCGCCATTCAGCCGGAGCAATGGAAACACGGCGAGACCGAGCATTTCATTTATCATTTCGTTCACAGTTACGTGGCCACGCCCATTTCGGTGGAGGCGGAGTTTCATTATCGAGTCGTGGCCCAAACACTGGAGCGCGAGCAACCCGCCGGCGACGTCAAATCGCACATCTATATTTTCGAGCGGCCGGAAGAATGGCAGCAATTCCAGAGTTTCGGCAAACTCGAGAAGTGGACGGGAGGGATCCACTCCATGGGCAGCCTCTTCATCAAACGCAATCCGGCCTACAAATTCAGCAACAACATTCTGGGACACGAGATCGTTCATCTGGTGGTTCATCGCCTTTATCCCGACGGCGTTCCGTGTTGGTTGAACGAGGGTCTGGCTCAATATATTTCCAAGGCAGCCCACGCCAGTTATCAACGCGCTCGTGGTTACATCGCCAAACCGCATTCGCAGGCCATCGCTGCCGAACAATTGATTCCGCTCCCGGTTCTTCTGGCGGCGACCCAGCCTCCTTCCGATCGGGTCGAGACCTTTTACGACGAATCGGAGCGGCTGGTCCGCTTTCTCGCCACCACCGACAAGCGAAGTTTTCTCAGCTTGCTCGATTCACTCGCCCGGCATCAGCCGTTCGAAACCGCACTCGCGCGCAGTTATGCCGGATCTTTTTCGAGCCCGGCGATGCTGGAAGAAAAATTCCGCGAATACGCCGCGAAAGATTTCGGAACGTCGCTGCAGCAGGTCAACGACGAGTGATGGGTGGCATCGGCATCCTGCCGATGTCCATAGGCTGGAAGCGCACGCGAATTCAATCGCCGGTGAGCATTGCTCGCCAGACCGCCAGCCATTTTCCATCTGCCCGCACAAAGACGAAAATATCGGCGCCGCGCTCGTCGCAGTCGGCGCCCTCGAGCGAGTAGGCAATTCGCCAATTGTAGCTGGCGATGACCGAGTCACCGAAAACACGGATATCGGGCTGGCCCTGCTCAAACGCCGACACTCGCGCCTGCCGAACAAATTCGACGTAGCTTTGCACGCAGGCATCGCGTCCCTCGGCGGCAGTTTTCAACTTGCAGTCCTTGATCACCATGTCCGGATGAAAACATGACTTGAGGGCGAGCCCGACCGCATCGGGATTACCGCTCAGCCATGCGCGGTTGATCGTTTCCAAAACCAGGCGGATTTCGTCGCTGATTGGATCGGAGGCGGGCATGACTGTTTCAGTAGTCTTGTAATCGCGACCGCGCAATGCGATGAAATTCAGGCCATGCCGAAAGCGAAAGCGAAAAGTGCGGACGCCAGAATTCACGCGATCGTCGGCTCCGATGAATCGGAGGTGAAACGCGCCGCCGCGGAGCTGGCCGAGAAATTGACGCCACCGGGCGCGGGCGATTTCGGGTTGGAAGTGATCGATGGCGCGGCGGACAACGCCGACCAGGCCGCCGGCCGGATAAGATCGACAATCGAGGCGCTGCAAACCATTCCATTTCTCGGCGGCGGGAAATTGGTCTGGCTCAAGAACGCGAATTTTCTGGCCGATTCCGTGATCGGTCGCGCGGCCGGCGTTCAAACCGCGCTGGAGGAATTGGCGGATGTGATTAGCGCCGATCTCGGCGCGGACGTTACGTTCCTGATCAGCGCGACAGAAGTGGACAAGCGTCGCTCGTTTTACAAAACGCTGGGTAAACGCGCCGAGGTCCAGATTTTCGAACGGCTCGATTCGACCCGGGGCGGTTGGGAGGAGGAAGCGACAGAAATCGTCCGCACTCGAGCCGGGAAGAGAAAGGTCCAGTTCGATGACGACGCGCTCGATTTGTTCGTGCTGCTCACCGGCGGCGACACCCGCCAGATCGACAACGAGCTCGAGAAGATCGACATCTTTCTCGGGAAAGATCGCCGGGTGGCGATTGAGCAGGTGCGCGAGCTGGTCCCGCTGTCGCGGGCCGGCGTTATTTTTGAACTGGCTAACGCGCTGGCGGCGCGGGATCTCGATCGCGCGCTCAAACTGGTCAAGCGATTGCTGGATCAAGGGGAAAGCGCGATTGGCATTTTGTTAGTGGCCATCGTGCCGACGATCCGGAATTTGTTGCTGGCAAAAGATTTGATGGAGCGCCATCGACTCCAGCGGCCGCATGCGCCGTTTAATTTCATCTCCGCGTTGAATCGTCTTCCGGCCGGCGCCACCGATCATCTGCCCCGGAAAAAAGACGGCTCGATCAATGGATATGCGCTCGGCATCGCGGCGCAAAACGCGCATCGGTTCGAAACCGCCCAGTTGATCGATGGGATGCGAGCCTGTCTCGAGGCCAATCTCCAGATCGTCACGACCCAGCTCGATCACGAACTCGTTTTGACCGAGATCGTGGTGAAGCTGTTTCAACCGCCGTCATCCTGAGCGAAGTCGCAGGATCCCGTCGCAAAAGTACAAGGCAACGCAACGGGATTCCTCGCGCCGCGGCGGGCAGGCTGTTCCTCCGTTCGAAATGACGGGGCCTCAGACTGCTTGGCCCACCTGCTTGCGGGCCATCGGCCCGATATACGGAATTTCCCAGCGGACGCCGGTGAACGCTTTCACCATGGTGATGATAAAGATCACCAGAAAAGCGATACCGATAAGGGCCCAGATTATCCCCAGTAGAATCTGAAAGATCAGACCGATGGCCGGGATCGGCGTTAGAATGGCGCTGGCAATGTTGTAGACAATTACGAATACGACCCAGGCTCCGCCAAAGATGATCGATTGCATGGCGTAAAAGCGCACGAAATCGTTTCGCTTCTCCAGAACGTAAAAGATAATTCCTCCGATCAGCGGAACGCAGGCCAGCGCCGCAGCCACGTTGGGCGGCAGATCCATCGATGAAGGATCGCTGCTCGGGCTGGGCGGCGGCGGAGGAGGCGGTGGCGGGGTCGAGTCGGACTCAGGCATGACTTACATACACAAATTCCGATGCTGTTTTGTCAAGCGAACTTCGCCGGGTCGGATCGATTTTCGCTTTCATGCCCGGGCAAAATCATTACCGTGCATCGCGACCCATGGCACCAAAACGTCTGTCCGGTTTTACTTTGATCGAGATGCTCGTGGTCATGGCGATCATCGCGGCGCTCATCGGCCTGATTTTTCCGGCGGTAAGCGGAATGCAGGAACGCGGGAAGGTTGTGCAGGACATGAACAATCTTCGCCAGATCGGCCTGGCGACTCAGACGTATCTAAACGATAACGACGGCGCGTTTTTCCTGCCCATTGGCGGACCGGAACCGTGGACGAAATCGATTCACCCAAAATATCTTCCGAGCTGGAAAGCTCTCCAGTCGCCTTTCGATAAACGTTCCCCATCGGAGGCCGACACGACCGCGCCGGTGAGTTATGGGTTTAACCTCAACGCCCGAAACGGCGCCTCTCCTTTGTTGTCGGATCAGATCACCAACCCGAGCATGTTCATCCTTTTCGCGCCGGCGCAGGGCAGCGGCGCTTCTGTCAGTTTTACCGGGACGGCGGCGGCGTCGGTTACGATCGATAAGGGTGGCGGTTCGCAGGGAACCGCCCAGGGCGGAACGCATAACAAACGCCGGCGCATTGACGCCTGCATGGGCGACCTCCATGTGGAGAACATGGATTGGGCAAAGTTTAAGAATGCAACGGCCCATCCGCCCGGCGATCCTTGCGCCAATCAGCGTTGGAATCCGACAGCCACTTGCCCGTGACCGGGATCGAAATCCGCGCCGGTGAGAATCGCTACGAAGCGGTGGTCGGGTCGCAGTTGCTCGACACCGCAGGATCGGCAATCGCCAAAATCCTTTCCGGCCCGCGATGTGTCATCGTCACTGACACAGGCGTTCCTCCACTTTTCGGCGAACGAATCAAACAGAGTCTGATCTCGGCCGGGTTTGAGCCCACACTGATTACGATTCGGGCGGGCGAACAGTCGAAAACACTCGAGCAAGCCGGGGCGATTTGCGATGAGATGATCGCGGCACAATTGGATCGACAATCGTTCGTCGTCGGGCTGGGTGGGGGAGTCGTTGGCGATCTTTCGGGATTTGTGGCGGCGATTTTCCAGCGGGGGATCCCGCACGTGCAAGTCCCGACCACGTTGCTGGCGATGGTGGACAGCTCCATCGGCGGCAAGACCGGGGTAAACGCCCGGGCCGGGAAAAACTTGATCGGCGCGGTGCATCATCCCGTGCTGGTGATCGACGATGTCGATCTTCTGAAGACGCTCCCGCGACGCGAATTCAATCAGGGCTTTGCCGAGATTATTAAGCACGGAATCATCGCAGATGGAGAGATGCTGGCGGAATTTAAGAGTTGGAAGGGAGCGACACCACGAGGCCTGCAGCCGTTGATCCGGCGCAACATTGAGATTAAAGCGCGCATTATTGCGAAAGATGAACTGGATCGCACCGGTGAGCGGGCGCTGTTGAATTTTGGTCACACGGTCGGGCACGCGATCGAAAGTGCGGGCGATTACAAAACTTTTTTACATGGCGAAGCGATTGCTCTCGGAATCGTCGCAGCCTCTGCGATATCAATGAAGAAGGCTGGCCTGCCGAAAATCGAGCGAGTTGCAATTGTCGATCTTCTGCGCGCGTTTGACTTGCCGACGCAATTGCCGCCAGATTTTCCGCGCGAGAAGATTTTTGAAGCGGTGCCGCTCGATAAGAAGTTCGAAAGCGGGAAGGTTCGTTTCGTCGTGACGCCAAAGATTGGTTCGGCGCGTTTGTCGAACGATGTAACGCTCGACGATATTCGCGAAGCGGTTGAGCAGTTGTAGCCACGGCGCTCCGTCGCTAACGTTTCTCTGGAAATAATGCGACGGTCAGAGAGCGCCGCTACAGAGAGATTACTTTCGCGCAATGCGATAATAATTTGCCAGACCTTCGGCCACGCCATCGGCGTATTCGCGGAAAATGCTTTTGCGATCGATGCCATCAACGTTGCGCGTGCCCTCATAATCGCCGGCCTGGATTCGAGCGAAGCCGTCCTTGCTATTCATGACGTAAGGCTCGCAGTAAACGACCGGTACACGATAAATCCGCGTGGCCAGCAGATTGCGCGCGTAAACGTATCCGCTCGATCCAACCTTGGTCGTGGTCAGCGTGGTGGGATATTGATAGGCCGGCAGTTTGGTTTCTTTGGCCATTGCTGCAGCAACAGAATCGGCAACCGGCAATTCCTCGTTGTAAGCGCGGCTGAGCAGGCGCCGGATCATCTCAAATCGTTCGTCATCCAGTTCGAGCTCGTCTTTCAAATACGAACCGTTCACCAGCAGATGAAGATGGTTGTTGTCGATCAACATCGGATTGGTTGGCTCGCCCCAGCCTTCGGCGTTGAAATGCAAACACAGCACCAGGTCAGGGTGCAGTTTCGTGTTCACCAGCACGGCTCGGCGCCGAATCTCGCTGTAGCGGTAAAACAACATCTCGCTTTGCCAGCGCACCGTTTGTTCTTTCATTGGATCGTTCGAGTCGAGAACTTCCGGGCGCGGCGATGGCACCCCGTTTTTGATCAGAATTTTTTTGGCCAGCGTTTTGAAATCGGAGGGACGTTTCACCGTCACCGGTTCGGCGTCATCGCGGACAAAAGAAACTTTGGCGCCGAGCTTGCGCAATCGCGGGGCCAGCAATTTGGCCACGCGCAAAGTGAGATCGCCTTCCGTGACTGGTTTGCTGTCACCGACCTGAAACCAGCGCTCTTCCATTTTCGCCCATTTTCCGCCGAGATGCCCGGGATCGAGCGCGATGCGAAGTCCCGTAAGAGGTTTTTCATCGCTAGCCGGCGGCAGCGACTTTGCCGGATGCCAAAGACGAGGGATCGGTTCCCGGGACGCATCATCTTTGGCGAAGCGCAGCGTGAAAAAGGTCTGGGCTTCGCGGTTCTTCAATATCCGCACCGAATCGTTGTCGATCCTAAATAGATCATCGGCGAAACCGTGGGTGCAATAAACATCGTGGAGGAGATGAGCGAACTCATCGTGTGTGATCGTTTCCTGATAATGCTCGAGCACGGTCCATCGCGGGTGCGAGCCGAGAACACCGAGGTCGTCTGCCGCGCGCAGGCTGAGCGGGTAGAGCAACAGGATGAATGACGAAGCCCAAATGACGAATGACGAAAGAATGACGAAGCTCGAATGACGAAAGGTTGGGCGTCGGGCTTTGTTATTTGTCATTCCTTCGTCCTTTTCATTTTTTAGCATCGACGTTTGGAACCTCTCAAATACGATCCCGTTCAATGCTAACGATTCTTTTTCTCGGCGATATCGTTGGTGAAGTGGGGCGCAGCGCGGTCATGGCGCGGTTACCGGAATTGAAAGAGCAATTTTCCGTCGATTTCATCATCGTGAATGGGGAGAACGCGGCCGGCGGCCGCGGGATCACAGGAAAAATCACCATCGAACTCTTGCGCGCGGGCGTTTCCGTTATCACCACCGGCGACCATATTTGGGACCAAAAGGACATTGTTACTTTCATCGATACCGAGCCGCGCCTTCTCCGGCCGGTGAATTATCCCCTGGGCGCGCCAGGGAATGGATCGATCGTGCTGGACACGGCCAAGGGCAAAGTGGGCGTGATTGATGTGCAGGCCCGCACGTTCATGCAACCGATCCTGGAAAATCCGTTTCATGCGGTGGAAGCGGCGGTGGCAAAAGTGCGCGAGGAAACGGCGACGATCGTTGTCGATGTTCACGGCGAGACCACGAGCGAGAAAATTGCGCTGGGCCGGTTTCTCGATGGAAAAGTTTCGGCCGTCATCGGGACGCACACCCACGTGCAAACGGCCGACGAACAGATTTTCCCAGGCGGCACCGCGTTTCTGTGCGATGCCGGGATGTGCGGCCCGGTAAATTCGATTCTGGGGCGCGCGATCGAGCCGATCATGAGCCGGTTCGTTTCGAACATGCCGATTCCGTTTCCGGTCGCGACCGGTGAAGTGCGTTTGCGCGGCGCCCTGGTCGAGATCGACGAAAAAACCGGGCGCGCGCTGCGAATTGTTCGGGTGGACGAACCGGGAGTAGCGACCGCAGGGAAGCCTTCCGAGCAGCCTGAAACCGCCGGTGAGGCGCACTAAATCCGGAGAGATTTGCCCATTGCGGCTCTGAAAGCATTCCCGACTTTTTTCGCGCGAGTCGGCGAAACGGCTTGGAACCGGCCCGGGAAGTGTGAGTGTTGAGGTCTTATGGGAAACAGCAAAGGCAGAGACAATGTTAGGAAACGCGCGTCCCGCCGCAAAAAGACGGAGCGCCTCGCGGCGGCGAAGGCAAAGGGGAAGAAGGGGACGAAGTGACGCCTGCCGGGGGGCAACTTCGCGTGATGGACGGGGCGGGAAATAACTCACCGCAACACCAGATTGATTGAATGGTTCAATCAGTGGACCTGTCTAATTTAACAGGAGTTGAGATTATGAAAACTTACAAAGTCGTCTTGCTCGCAGTGATCGTCGGCGCGGTTTTGTCTATTTCGGCCAACGCCAAGGGCCATCGTGGAAACGGTGGGTCACAAGCGGCATCCTCATTTGCGCCCGCGCCAGCAGTTGGGCGGGGCACTGGCAATTTGGGGTTTCGTTCCGGGTTGGGAGGCAATCACTTTAGCGGTCGACGAATGATCGCCCCGTCGCAACGCTTTTCATCCTATAGGACCCGTTCGATGCAGAGCGCGCTTGGCCCGTACTCCATTCGGTCGAGCAAAGCCGGGTCGTATAGTCAGCGCCGATTTGCGCAGGGTACGCTCAGTCACAGAAATAATTTTGTGCGATCTGGGAACCATCGTGGTCGAAACCTCGGAGCCAGCCGCAACAACAATCGGACCGGTTCACTTGGGAGAGGAAGTCGCGGAATTACTGGCGCAAACAAGCATGTTTTCGCGCGGCGCTCGGCCAATTGGAATCGTCATTGGGATCGTCACCACGACCATTGGTGGCACGGTCACCGTTGCCGGTTCGTGAACGGTTATTGGTACATCTTCGATCTCGGGTTCATCCCGTGGTACGGTTATCCGTACAGTTACTACGCATACGATTACTATGAGCCGGATCCGTACGTCTACGATTACGGCGATTACGAAGGCGGTGACGTCACTTACGGCGGCAAGAATGTTTACGATTCTTCCGATCAGAACGCGGACTCCCCGGTGGCAGCGGCCCAGGAGCGACTGGCGAGCGAAGGATATTACCGCGGAGAAATCGACGGAGTCTTCGGGCCAGAAACGCGGCGCGCCATCTTGCGCTATCAAAGCGATAAGGGCCTGCGTTCGACTGGATATTTGACGGACGATACGCTCGAAGCGCTCGGTTTGCGCTAAGCGCCGAGTTGGTAATTCCGGCGGGCCTCGCCTGCGGTTGCCTGTCGATCTTGTCGAGGAGGCTGCCGGCCCCTTGCTCCTCAAGAAATTGGGGATTTCGCGTCGCCGTTTGGCGTTGAACAGTTGAGACCGACAGCACAGACTCCGCACATTCTGTGAAAGATCTGACCCAAGGATCGGTAACCAGGCATTTGCTGCACATGTCGGCGTTTATGGCGGTGAGCATGATGGTGCAAACGCTTTATCTTCTGGCCGATCTTTATTGGGTCGGACATCTCGGCAAGGAAGCGATTGCCGCGGTGGGTGTAGCCGGGAACCTGACGATGATCGTGCTGGCCCTGACCCAAATGCTGGGTGTGGGAACGACCACATTGATTTCGCATGCCGCGGGTCGGAAGGATCAGCAGCGCGCCGAGCTGGTGTTCAATCAATCCTTCGTGATGTCGATGCTGGTCGCAGCGGGCCTGGCGATTGTCGGGTTCTCGTTAATGAATGTGTACTGCAATTCGCTAAGTGCCGACGCGATCACGGCCGGCCTGGCCAAGAAATACATGCTTTGGTTTCTGCCCGCGATGCTACTTCAGTTTCCACTGGTCGCGCTGGGATCGGCGTTGCGCGCAACCGGAATCATCAAGCCAACCGTTGGCCTCCAGGTGCTCAGTGTGCTGCTCAATATCGTGCTGGCGCCTCTGTTAATTTTCGGATGGATCGGATTTCCGAGACTCGGGGTCACGGGCGCAGCCCTGGCCAGTTTCATTTCCATCCTGATCGCGGATATCCTGATGGTGATTTATTTCGAAAAGAAATTTCATTACCTGCGTTTTCGTTTTGCTCTGTTCCGACCGCAAACGAAGATTTGGAGCGGAATGCTGCGTATCGGGGTGCCGGCAGGGGCGGAGTTCGTGCTGCTTTTCTTTTACATCGTGATCGTTTACGGAATCATCCGTGGGTTCGGCCCGGCAGCACAGGCCGGGTTTGGAGTGGGGGCTCGCGTGATGCAGGCGCTTTTCCTTCCGGTTGTGGCGCTGGCTTTTGCCGTTTCACCGGTGGTCGGACAAAACTTCGGCGGGCGCCACGCCGATCGGGTGCGACAGACGATCTATTCCGCGCTTGGAGTCGCCACGGCGATGATGCTTGTTCTCGCCTTGCTGGCGCATTTTGCGCCCGCGCCGATGATCGGTTTGTTCTCCAAGGACCCGCACGTGATCGATTTCGGCGTCGATTATCATGAAAATTGTCGCGTTCAATTTCATAGCCTCGGGAATTGTCTTCGTCAGCTCCAGCATTTTTCAAGGACTCGGCAATACCTGGCCGCCGCTTTTCAGTTCCTTGACGCGACTGGCCCTATTCATTGTTCCCGCGTTAATCATCGCGCGTACACCCGGATTTGAAATCAGGCATGTCTGGTATCTGTCGGTCGGGTCCCAGGTGCTTCAGGCAATCATTAATCTGCTGTTGCTCCGTCGGGAGCTGCGAAAGAAACTCAAGTTCGAAGGGCTCGAGCATCTCGTTCCCGGCGGCGCGGCGGCGACTTGAGGAGATCGACAAAGTCTCGGGGCTCGCACCCGTCGATGTCTATCCAGTCGGCGTCGCTGGCTCGGTATCGTGCAAGCGGCCGTAATCGACGGTGAGCTTGCCGCCGCCGTGGTCGGTGTAGATTTCGACGAAACGTTCGCCGAAACAAATATCGCTGGCGAGGTAATCCTTTTGAGTTTGCACGGCTGCGGGTATGACGGGGTCAATCCCTACGACCGATGCGACAAGTAGGGCGCGACTCGTTTCCAGCGATTCCGGGGTCGCGCCATGAAGAGGGCTGTGTTCGTCGATGACGTGCCGCAAAGTGAGCGCGGCGGGAAACGCGGCCAGCCGGTCGAAATGAAGTTTGAGATTGTAGAAGTGACGGAAATCACCGCCTTCCACCAATGGCTCGTCCCGATGAAATGTGATGCGAAATTCGGCTTCGACCATGCTGTGTTGACGCAAATTACCGATGCGCACCATGAGCGTGGGCTTCCCGTTCAACGGCCCGATCACGGCCGATCGGCTGAAGAGAATCCGAGCGGACGGCCGCGAAAAACGCACGAATATGAGCCCGGTCATGACAGCGAGCAGGAACATCCCGCTCATGATCTCGACTGTTGTGACGATGTGACCGTAGAGGGTTTGCGGATAGAGATGGCCGTAGCCGACCGTGGCCAGCGTTTGAACGCTGAAGAAGAACGAATCGAGAAACGAACCGGACGGCATGCCGGCGATGCTGTCCTTGCCGACCATGTAAAGCAAAGCGAAGAGGAAATTGAGGGCGATGTAAACGAGAGCGACAAAGCCGATGAAACGCGGCCAGCTCAATCCGAGCAGCCATTGATAAGCATCGCGCCAATCGAAGCGCTGAGTGTTGAGTTTAACGAACTCGATCTGTCCGGCCCGGATTGAAACTGGTTTCGGCATGCGAACGAAAGTAGAAGTATGCGGATAAGGGACGAGTTAGGAAACCAGAAAACATTCGGACCGCACCGCGCGACCCCGGCCACAACAAGATCGACAAATGCGTTCGCGACCCCGAACATGACGCGCGACATGCGAAAGAAAACCCACGACGGCGCGGCGAAACCTAGATTGTTGGTCCTGGTAGACGAATCGAATGTGGGCAGCTCCGTGCGAACCGCGGGACGCGGCCTGGATTGGTTGAAGCTGCGTGATTTTTTGGCCGGCCCAAGTACCGGACGCGATCTGATCGAGATGGTAGTTTATGCCGGGCTGCCTCCGGCCATGCCAGTCTGGCAGGAGGAGCGAGACAAAAAGAATAAGTTTGTGCAGTGGCTTCGGGCCAACGGATTCATGGTCGTGACCAAGGATGGATCGCCCGCCGATGAAGGCCATTACAAGGCGAACGTGGATGTGATGATGGCGATCGACGCGCTCGAGCTTTCCCTGGAGATGCGGCCCGAGGTGGTGATTCTCGTGACGGGCGACGCCGATTTCGCTTATCTGGCCATTAAGTTGCGGCGACACGGGATCCGGGTGGAAGTGGCGTCGGTGACGCAAAATCTGGGGCAGATATTGCGATCGTCGGCGAACGAGGTCATCGATCTCGCCGGGCTCTTCCGAACGTTCGAAATAAAGACCCAGGATTCGCCACCGCAACGGCCGCGACAGCAGCAGCAACGCCGTAGACGGCCGCGGTTCCGGCCACCCGCGCCGCCGCGGCCGGCCAGTCCTTAGGAAAAGGCACGGCGATATACCTGGTGGCTCTTGCTCGAAGGTGAGTGTGGATTAACATTCTCTTCACGTTTGGTTGTAATGGGTATTCAGAAACTCCTGCTGTGATTCTACGCTTTCTCTGTTGTTGTTTGGCGGTGTTCGCTTTCGTTGGCGCGTCGGTAGCCGAGGGAACTTATCAACGCACTAAGGACGACAAGACGATCGTTTGGAACGACGCGCCTAAGCCGGGCGAGTCTGCGGCCTGGGACGGCGGTCGCGACGAGGATGGATACGCGTCGGGGTTCGGAACCCTGACCTGGTACACGGCCAAGTCCGCCGTTTACGGGCGCTATTTCGGCAACATGGTTCGCGGCAAATTGGATGGACCGGTGAATGTCCATTCGAAAGGAAAAACTGCGCACGCAATTTTCGTTGCCGGCAAACGGAGCAGCCGGTGGACAAGCGGCCGGGCGCCGTCGGCGCAGGCGATGGCAAAGCGATTGGAAGCGGCGAGACAGCGAGTGGCCAAAACCGAAAAGGTGAATGCCGAACCGGCAAAGGCAGGGACGTTGACGGAGGGAACAGTGCAACACGCTGAATCTCCGGCGCCTAATCCGCCACTCCCAACAACAGGAAGCGCAAAAGTAGAAGAAGCATCGACAAACGTTACGGCGCGGCAGGAGGTTTCGGAGACTGGACGCGAAAAGCAGATAACGGAAAGCACCCCGGCCGCCTCCGTGGCGGGGGTCCAACAACCGGTGGCGGAGACGCCCGCCGAGGGACCGATCGTGGCCAAGGAAGAAAAGGAAAACGCGCCGCCCCCAATGGAGACGCAAGCAGACGATGCTCAACATCCAACGGGGGAAGCTCCGGTGGCGAAAGGCCTCGTTGGATACAAAGAGGCGGCTGAGGCAAAGGAACCAATAGGGAAAGCGGAAAAGGAAAACGTCCCCGCCACGACGCCCAACGCTCAAAATGCAATGGCAGACGAATCCGGAGAGAATGAAGTCGATGATTCGGTTCGGGCGATGATGCAACCGCCGTCTTCTTTGCGGGCGTCATCCGATGCAGCAGCATCGACATCGGAAACGGGCGCGCGACTAACAAAAGAGGACGCGATCGGGGCGGCAGATACGGCGGCGCGAGCGGCGGGCTACGACCTCAATAATTACGAGCGCCCCAAGCCGGAATATAATGGCGCGGCCGGCACCTGGTCGCTCGTGTATGATCGCAAGATAACCGACGAGACGGAACACGGTGAACCGTTCAGCGTTGCTGTCGATGATAAGACGAAAAAAGCGTCGATCGTGACGGGTTTGTAGGCGGATCGGCGATCGACAAGAAATGCCGGGGAAGGAAAGATTAACGCGCGACGCCTGCCGTGCGTGCCGCGTCGAAAACGGTGTCGGGCTCCGGTTCGATTGCGGGAATTGAGGTTCCTATCTGCGCTTTAATCAGGGCGGCATCGGAGGCGTTGATCGTGCCGTTGACGTTTGGGTCGTTGCGGAAGTTTGAATTCGTTACGGGCCGCCCGAGCTGCGCTTTGGTCTGGCCAACATCGGAGGCGTTGACAATGCCGTTGCCAGTGGTGTCACCCAAAAGCACGCGCATCGGCACGGTTACGTTATTCGTGTGCGTTCCGTCATTTACGCCGGAAAGGGTGACGACGATTCGCTGCGCATTGGCGACGCCGGCGAGATTGATGGTGACTTGCGAGCCGCTCACAGAGGAACTGCTCACACTGCCCACACCGGTCGTGACGCTGGCGCTCGTTACCGTTACCGGCGTGGCGAAAGGTATGACCATCTGATGATTGCCGCCGCCGCCGCCGCTTCGGCATTCCACTCCGCCAGCGCCAGTCAATGGAAGATCGATGGCAAATATGCCTGCGGCTCCGTGTGGTTTGCCCGATCCGGCACTGATGGGCGCCAGCATGCCACCGACTTCAAATGCGCCGATATCACTCGTTCCGCTCCGGGAATAATAGCGTTGGTCGCGCGCCGGTGCGTTGGCATCGTCACCGGCATCGATGGCCGAACTACCTCCGAGCAAAGCAATCGTTTGAGTGGGGCCGCCGTTATTTTGCAGGCCGGCGGCATTGAGCATGGGATCGGTATTGATCTGGTCGCCGGCTGCGATGAGCACGCCGCTGCCGTTGTCGTTGCTGAGATTGTGGCCGAGCGATGTGGCCGTGCCCCCGTTATTGACAATGTTCGCCCCGTTTGTGCCAGTCTTGAAAATTGTGTTGCCGATTTGGAGCACGGCGTTTCCGCTGCCGCCGGTGGTGTTGTAAATGCCGCCGCCGGCGTTTCCCGCCGTGTTCTGGCTGAATGTGCAATTGGTGACGCTCAGCGTGGCGCTCCCATCCTCGCCATCGACGTAAATGCCACCGCCATTTCGGCCGGCGGAATTACGATCGAACGTGCAATTCGTGACACTCCCCGTAGCGCTTCCCATAAAGGCGTCGTGCTGGACCGCGCCGGTGTCGAGATTGGCGGAGTTTTGGCTAAAAGTGGAATTGGATATCGTCAGCGAGGCGTGACCGAAGGAGCCGTCGCTCCAGATGGCGCCGCCGTATTGACTGCCGAAGTTCGCCGAGATCGTCGAGTTGATGATGGTCAAACTCGCGGTCGTAGCCACCGGCGTGTCGTTATAGCCATCATTATATATAGCGCCGCCGTAGTCCCCGGTGTTTCCCGTTATGCTGCAATTGGTAATCATGAGACTCGCGTCGGCAGTTTCAGCGTCGATGTAGATGGCGCCGCCGTGCGCGACCAAGTTTCCGTTAGTCATGGTCAGGCCGGAAAGAGTCCCGTTGGCGCCGCTCTGAATATAAAAGATCCGAAACGTCTGGGTGCCGCCGGCGCTGCTTCGCTGAATGGTTGCGCCATTGCCATTGATGGTAAGATGGTGGCCGGCATCGGGACCGATCTGGGGCAGGCCGTTGAGCGCATTATCTCTGGCCGTGAGGGTATAAATTCCGTTCACGGCGAGTTCAATGGTGTCGTCCTCAACATTACCATTAGAGGTCATAATCGCGCTTTTGAGTCCAACCACGTCGCCATTCACGATGTTGAAAACGGCCGCCGGCGCCGGGCAAGCAATCGCGAATAGCGAGACCCCGATCCACAGAGAAAATGATGTGCGCAATTTGATGGCCTTTCGGCAATTGGAAGTCTACGGAGTTTGGCCAAACGAAAGCAAGCAGGTAATTTGTCGACTGGCTATTAGACTCTCGCGCCGCCCTTGCTACGAGGAGTCAAGACTTTGCGGCCGGCACGGCCGCCTCTACATCCATTTTTGCCTGGACGCGCTGCACCATGGTGACGGCGGCAACAAGAACGATGGCGGCGATGATTTGATGTGGACGAAGCGCGGCGTGAAAGAATCCCCAGGTAATACAGACAGCGGCCAGTGTTTGCATCATTTCGAAATAACCGGCGGTGGAGGCGCGGGTGAGCCTGAGTCCCTCGAAATAAATAAGAAGTGGAATGCCGCCGGAGATCGATGCCAGGAGAATGAGCAAGACCATTGCTTTTGTGGGATGCGCTTGGGCCGCAACCGGCCAGAGCGAAGCGCTGTTGAGTTTGCCGTAGGCCAGCAGGATTGCAGTCATGCAGATCAGCCCGATGACGATGCGCATGCTGGAAGCCAGCTTTAGCGACATGCCGAGCATCACGCCGCGCCCGGCCACGGTCGAGCCCGCCCAGAAAAAAGCGCAAATGAGCGCGTAGCCGGTGCCGATGGTGAGTCCGGCCTGTCCGAACGATTGACCAATGAGCATTGGATATTCGACGGAAAGAAATACGCCGGCGAGAATCGCGATTGCGGCATAGAGGAAAAAACGCGGCCCGAGACGATCCCCAAAGATGAGGACCGCGCCGAGGGTCGAGATCACCGGCTGAATGTTTAAGATAACATTGACCACGGTCGGGTTGCCGTGTTTGAGCGCGAGAGTAAAAAAGACGGTGCCGACAGCGGAACCGGCAAACCCGGAAAAGATGAGGAAGCACCAGGTGCGGATGTCGATCTTACGCAGCTCGCCGAGGCGCGGGAGAAGAATGGGCAGGAACATGATCAGGATGAAGACGTGTTCCCAGAAGACGATCACCTTGGCATCGAACAATTCGTTAAGCGGAATGCGCCAGGCGCTTTCGGTGCCCCACAGGGCGGCGCCGAGTCCGACCAGCCACGGGCCGTAGGTTACGTTCTTTGCGGCTCGGCTTTGCATGGCGAAGGGTTTATCGCCATCGCGAGGTCGCGTCAATGCGCGGAGAACAAAGAGCAGCGCTGAAATTTTCTCAAGAAAAAACGTGACATTTTCTGTTTGCGACACGAAAACTATTCGCGACCCACCCCATCAGGAGAAACCCCATGAAAAAGAAAGACAAATCCGCACCCCAATCCGCCTTTATTAATCCTCGCATTACGATTGCAATCGTGATGCTGCTGACCGGCGTGTTCATCGCGCTCGGCGCAGCAGGCACGCGGTCCGGCCAACCCAGGACGAAGAAATCCAATTCGCAGGTATCCACCGGGACACAGAGCCGCTTCCCGGCAAAAAGTACCCTTCCGCAGGACCAGAATCAGCAGAGTTACAAGCCGCAGAGTTCTCAGCCGATTTCCGGCCCGCCTACGTGGGTGGGAACCCTTACACCGGTCGCTCAAAACAAAAATCTGCGGGATCTTCCTTACATCGCACCGAACGCCGAGGTTGAGGAACAGCGATTGATGCGGTTTCCGCGGCGAAGAACGGGAGCGCCGGAACAATTCGCCCCGGTGAAGCCGCCCGGTTCGGCGTTGATCAGTCGCTTGATGCAACCGCCCCGGATGCCGGCTCCGTTGTTGACCTTTGATGGTTTGAATTCGACCCAGAGCGGATGCTTTTGCCTGCCGCCCGATACGGACGGCGATGTGGGTCCGAATCATTACGTTCAGTCCGTCAATTCATCGATCAAGATCTTTGACAAATCGGGCATGGCGCTGAACGGGGTCAACGGGACCACTTATAATTCGTTCTTTTCCGCGGCGGGTGCCAATCCGTGTGGACTCGGTCAAAACGACGGCGACGGTTATGTTCTGTACGATCATATCGCTGACCGCTGGCTGGTGAGCGATTTTGCCTTCTCGTCGCTTCCTGGGCCCGGACCTTTCTATCAATGCATCGGCGTGTCGCAGACGGCCGATCCGACGGGTGCTTGGTATTTGTACGCTCTGCAAGTAGATCCGGCGAATCCAGCCTTCGTGGGCGATTATCCCAAGTTCGCCTTGTGGCCCGACGCGTATTATTTGACGGTCAATTTGTTCAATGGCCCCAACCTCGCTTTCCAAGGCGTTCGCGTCTTTGCCTTGGATCGCGCGAGTATGGTTGCCGGAGGCTCCGCAAACGTAATCGCCTTTACGATTACAACCGGCCTGGGCCCCGAATCCTACAGCCTGGTGGCGGCGACCTTCCGGACCGGGCTTCCACCCCCGGCGGGTACAGACGAATATTTGCTGGCGATCGACAGTCCGTTTTCCGGCGATCAATTTCGAACCGCAGTCCATGTCTGGCGATTCCATGTCGATTTTATGACCCCGGCGAATTCCACGTTAGGCATTAATGGAGCCAATCATGATTGGAACGCCAACATCACGGTCGCGCCTTTCACTGACGCATTCACCAATACCAGCACCGATCTCGTGCCCCAGCCTGGGACGGCTCAGATGCTCGACACGTTGGGTGATAAAATCATGACCCCGGTCGTTTATCAGAATCTCGCCGGCACGGAATCGCTCTGGGCCGCGCACACGGTCAACAACAACACGGTGGCGAGTATGACCGGTCCAATGGCGGTTCGCTGGTATCAATTTGACGTCACCGGCGGCACCATTCCCGCGACTCCGGTCCAACAACAGTCATTTAATAATGGCGCCGACGGATTGTTCCGTTGGATGCCCAGCATTTCGGTGGATGCGATGGGAAACATGGCCATTGGTTATTCCGCCTCGAGTTCTTCGGTAGAACCCTCCATTAGGTACGCCGGGCGTCTCGCGGGCGACCCGCTAAACACCCTAGCGCAAGGGGAAGCCGTCATGACCACCGGGGGCGGCCACCAGACTCACAGTAGCGGTCGCTGGGGGGATTATACTTATTTGAGCGTCGATTACTCCGACGGTCTTACCTTCTGGCACACCAACGAGTACTACACGATTACCAGCAGTGCCTCCTGGGCCACGCGAGTCGGTACTTTCCGGTTCGACATGGGTGGGCCGACGCCGACGCCTACACCAACACCTACGGTCACGCCCACGCCTTCTTGCACAGAAGTCCTCTATGACCAGACGGATAACGATTCAGGAAGTGGAGTTGGCTCGCAAAACTTTGAGGCTGGTAGTGACGCGTTTGACGATGAGGCGGCTGATGATTTCGTCGTGCCGGTGGGCGAGACCTGGATTGTTAGTCAGGTCAACGTTAACGGGCAATATTTTAATTGCGCAAGCTGTGGGCCGGCAGCCTCTGTCAACGTAACTTTCTACTCCGACTCGAGCGGGCTGCCGGGAGCGGCTGTCGCCGGAGGTACCTATACCAACGTGCCGATAGGAACAGACACGAACGGCAGTTTCACCATCCCGTTGCCATCGAGCTTGATCCTTGCATCGGGCACGTACTGGGTTTCGGTCCAGGCGAATCTGGATTTCGCTGCTGGTGGCCAGTGGGCCTGGGAGGACCGGACAGTTACATCGAACTCGGACGCGGCCTGGCAGAATCCCGGCGGCGGCTTCGGAGTCTGTCCTACCTGGGGAAGAAGAGGAGCAGACTGTCTTATTGATAAAGGGGCACCCGACCAAATATTCCAGATCGTTGGCTGCACCGGGGGTTGCCTTGTTGCCAATGGAGGTTTCGAGACCGGGGACTTCACAGGTTGGACCCAGAGCGGAAACACCGGGTTTACCGGTGTTGACGGCAATCCGCACTCGGGAAGCTTCGCTGCGTTCATGGGTCCGATAGGCAGCGACGGCTTCCTTGACCAGACCATCCCGACCGCGGTGGGCCAAACATACACGGTGGACTTTTGGGTTGCGAATACAGACAAGGGCAGCGGGCCGAATGATTTTTCAGCGTCCTTCGCCGGTACGAACATCGTGTCGCTGGTGAATGCGGGTGGTTTTGATTACACCCATTATACGATGGATGTCGTCGCCACCAGCACCAGCAGCAATCTGCATTTCGCGTTCAGGAACGACGCAGCTTTCTGGTTCTTGGACGACGTGTGCGTGACTGGCGCGAGTCCGACGCCGACCCCGACACCGACACCGACCGCTACTGCGACTCCGGCCAATGATCTGTGCCCAGGAGCCATCCCAATTGCCTGCGGTCAGACCATAAACGGCACCACCGTTGGAGCGACAGTCGATTCGGGTGTGCCTTCCTGTGGGATCAGTCTAAATACTGCGCCGGGAGTGTGGTACAAATTCACAGGCGACGGAACAAACAGCATCTTAAGCCTTTGTGGATCGAGTTATGACACCAAGATTGGGGTGTTTACCGGTTCCTGCGGCGCGTTGAGTTGCGTGACCGGGAATGATGATTATTGCGGATTGCAATCGCAGGTCATTTTCCCGACTACTGCAGGCACGACCTATTATGTAATAGTCACCGGTTTCGGCGGGGCCAGCGGCTCATTTACATTGACCAGAAGTTGTTGCCCAACCCTGGAGGTTCACCCGACGGCTGCGCCGGCCTCGGTGAGGACAGGGGGGAACGCGACCTTCACCGTTTCGGCCATCCATGGACCGAGCACTTGTCCAATCACGGTTTATTATTATATGAGCGGCAATGCGATCCTGGGGAGCGATTACACCTTGAGCGGTACGCCTGGGGAGGTCCTCATCCCGGCGGGGTCATCTACGGGCACGGTCACGTTGCATGCGAATTATCCGCACGCGAAGAAAGTGACTGCCACGATGAATCTGACCAGCGGACCTGGATACGTGCTTTCCAACAAGGCGAAATTCAGAAAAGCGTCGGTCAAGATTCAAAGGTAACCGCAGGGATAAGCCCTGCTCGTCCGCGAGATTTAGGGACGACGACGGAGGTCGTCGTCCCTGCGGACAATTCGGTGGGAGTCTTCGCCATCGCTTGGCGTAACAGCCGGGGCGACGTGTTCCGGACGCGGGCCTAGGCCGATAAACCGAGCCGGAAGCCGGCGCAGAATCGGGAAGTCTTTTAATAGACGCAAGACAAGTGGCAATGACGCCTTATCGGACGTCTGCCGGCCGGTGACGACGTGACGATGAATGAAGGCTTGGACGCGCTGGATCAACGCGGCCGGCCATTGCCGCCGTCGCTGGACCTGACGAAGATCGACAACCGATACCGGACCGTGCCGCAGTTTTTCGGCTAACAGATTCGCGGCGGCGACGGCATCTTGAATGGCGAGATTGATTCCCACTCCTCCAGCGGGCGACATGGCATGGGCGGCGTCTCCGATGCAGAGCAACCCTTCGCGGTACCATTTGCGCAGCCGATTGATCTGGACGGTCAGGAGCCTGATCTTCGACCAGTCGTCGAGCTGGGCCACGCGATCGCGCAGAAATTCAGCCATGCTGATGAGATCGTTGTGAAACCTTGCCAGTCCACGCGCTTTGATTTCATCGAAATCGCCCTTGGGAATCACGTAGCCGCATTGCCAGTAGTCGCCGCGTTCAATTAGCACGAGCAGTTTGCCATGCCGGAAGAAACCGAGTGTTTGTTCCGGATCGCCCTCGCGTTTGGAAATGCGCATCCAAAGCACGTCGATCGGCACCCCCAATTCGCGCACGCCGAGCCCGGCGCGATCGCGCACGATGGAACTGCGGCCATCCGCACCGATGACGAGATCTGCCCGCAGGTCGATCTCGCCCGCTGGCGTCTTGGTTCGGACGCCCGTGACGCGGTCTCCTTCCATAATAAGATCGACAACTTCATGCTCCATGCGCAGCTGGAAGCTCGGGAACCGTTTTGCCTGCCCGGAGAGAAAGTTTAGAAAATCCCATTGGGGCATGAAAGCCATGAATTTGCACTTGGTAGGCAGTCGGGAGAAATCGGCGATGGGCACCATGTGACCGTTGACCACCCCGCGCAGCTCGCGCACTTGTTGATGCGGCCGTTGGAGAAACTCATCGAGCAAACCGAGTTCGTGCACCAACTCGAGAGTCGAAGGGTGAATGGTGTCACCGCGGAAATCGCGCAGGAAATCGGCGTGTTTTTCCAGGACGATGACCGGGACGCCGGCGCGGGCCAGCAGAAAACCGAGCATCATTCCGGCCGGGCCGCCACCTGCAACGACACAGCGAGTTTGCAAGTCTTCCATTGTGATCAATGTGACCGAAGCCTTGGATTCGGGCAAAAGGGTAACGTTTGGCTCGGGATTGAGTGGCAGTAGGCGCGGCGCACTCGCAGTTCACGGCAGCTTATTGCGAAATTTTAATGCAAGCAGCAGAGAATATTATTGACTCTCTTGGCAAGACCCTTCTAGATGAAGGCGCGGAGTTCGAGACAGCCACGTGAGGGAAAAGCACGCTCGGTTCTCAATTTACACAACAGGAGGTTCATTATGTCGGGTCGTAGCAAAGTATTATTCATCGTCGCAATTCTAGCCGTAATTGGTTTCGCGTCTTTCGTGCGACTCGGTCAGGCTCAAAAGCCGAAAGTCGAAACACACGCCCCCTTGATGCAGCCCCAGAGCGGGAAACTGGGCCGCCTGGTTCCAATCGTAGGGCATGCCGTTGGCTTCGCTGAGACCAAGCCATTGAGAGAGCTCGCCGCGCAAGAGGCGCATGTTGACTTCGAGTTGGCCGGAGAAGGCGAGGAAATCAATGAGCAAAACGCGGGCGACTTTGGAACGCCGAATCCGCAGGCGCCGCCGCAAAAGGACGGGGCGCTGCAGTCTTCAGTTCCGAAGGATTTCACGCCGCGCATCCCGGCTCCGTCGCTTACGTTTGAAGGAATTCCTGTTCAAAATTCCGCGCCGCCGGATACCACCGGGGCTGTCGGCCCGAACGACTACGTGCAAACAGTGAACAGCCTGGTTCGCATTTGGGACAAGAATGGAGTTCCGCGCGGCCCGGCCTTTAAACTGAGCAGCCTCTTCGCGCCGCTGGGCGGTGTTGTTGCTGCCGGCGATGCGGGTGACCAGATTGTTCTTTACGATCGAATGGCCAATCGGTGGCTAATCAGCCAGTTCGCTTTCACGAGCCAAACCTCGCCGCCGTACCACACGGCCATTGCCATTTCGAAAACCGGCGACCCGACTGGCGCGTATTGGATTTACGATTTCGTAATGCCAGGGAACGAATTTCCCGATTATCCCAAGCTCGGGGCATGGCCGGACGCGTACTATTATACCGACCGCCAGTTTACCAACGGTGGTCCTTATAACGGCTTCGGGTGCCTCGCGTTCGACCGGACGAAGATGCTCGTAGGCGATTCCACCGCTTCCTATGTTTATTTCAACGCCGGCCCGAATCTCAGCAATGCTTCGTCCGGGATGATCCCGACGGATTTCAGCGGGTTAACGCCGCCTCCGGCTGGGGCCCCCAACGTTTTCGCGGTTTTTACCGATGATGCTTTTGCGGGCGATCCCTCGGATGCGGTCAGGCTGTTCAATTTCCACGTTGATTTCGCGACGCCCGCGAACTCCACGTTCTTGGAACGTCCGGAAAGTCCATTGCCTTTGGCATCCTTCGATACGCGTAATCCAAGCGGGCGAGCGGATATCGAGGAGCCGGCCCCGGCGACCGCTGCCGATTATGTGGACACCATTGGGGACCGTTTGATGCTTCGCCTGTTTTACGTCAATCGGGGAGGCTCTGAGATGTTGACGACCTGCTTCACAGTCAATGCAGGCACGATCCCAGCACCAGGAATTTTCCCGACGGTCGCGCAATATAAGGCCGGGACGCGCTATTTTATTTTGCAGAAAACTTCTCCGGGCAACCCGTACTCGATTCAAGATCAAGGAACCTATTCGCCCGACAGCAACGAGCGCTGGATGGGAAGCACGGCGCTGGATAATGCCGGTAATCTGGCAGTTGGATTCAGTATATCGAGCTCTTCCGTTTTTCCGTCGATCAGCTACGCCGGGCGACTGCTCGGAGATCCACCCGGGACATTGGCCCAGGGCGAAGCGACGATGTTTGCCGGAACAGGAGTCCAGATCGGGACCGGTAATCGGTGGGGGGACTACAGCAATGCGTCGTTGGACCCGTCGGACGATGCAACCTTCTGGGTTACGAACGAGTATTACTCGACCAGCCCGGCTGCCGGTTTCGCCTGGCAGACGCGCATCGGCAAATTCAAATACGCCGGCACGGTCGCTCCCCAGCAAGGGACTTTGGCCGGAACCATTACGGCTTGCGATACCGGGGCGTTGCTCAAGGACGCGCTGGTGCAGGTTACAGGGGGCCCGTCTACCGGATTCTCCAGCGCGACGAAGCCGGATGGCACTTATTCGATGAACCTTTCGCCGGGCAGTTATTCAGTGACGATTAGCGATCCGGCGCACAAGTGCGTCGCGATCGGTCCATTCAATGTCACGATCACCAACGGCAACACCACGATTCAGAATGGATGCCTTAGCGGCACGGCCGCGTTTGCCTACCAATCTTCGACCGTCTCCGTCGCCGGCGGAAACGGAAACGGCATTCTCGAACCGAATGAGTGCAACGCGTTGAACATTTCGATCTTGAATGACGGCTGCTTGAAGGGGGCGAACGTTTCGGCGGTGCTTTCGACTTCTACTCCGGGCGTGACGATTACCCAGCCAAATTCACCGTATCCGGATACGAATGAAAATGGCGTGGCCGTGAATGCGTCTCCATTTCTTGTCAGCACTTCCAATGTATTCGCGTGCGGCACGACGATTAACTTTACTCTGACGGTAAGCTTCAGCGGAGGTTCCAGTGTAGTGAACTTCAGTCTGCCGACCTGCCAGGTTCCAACCATCACGACCAATGGCGCCCTGACTGCCGGAGATCTGCAGCAGCCGAACGGACGCCTCGGCCGCAACGGAGTCGCCAGCACATGCGGCACGGTCAAAGCGTGTCCCGGCCCGTTGGGTGCGGGTGCACGCCTCTACGATCAATACACGTTTACAAACGGCCCGGCAGCGACGTGCGTCACCATAACAACCACGCAAAGCTGCCCAACTCCGGCTAACGATATCATCCCGGCCGCGTATCTTACCAGCTACGATCCAACCAACTTGTGCACCAATTACCTTGGCGATCCAGGCGGCAGCCCGGGCGCCGTCGGTAACACGTTCTCGGTGGACGTTCCCGCAAATGCGACCCTTGTTGTAGTTCAGCAGGAAGCAAATGCAGGCCTGGCGGGTTGCTCGGGATATCAGTTCACCGTCTCGGGCCTTATCGGTACCGGCGCCGGTCCCGGCCCGTGTGCCCCTGCACCCAGTGTAGTGTCGCGGAAAACCCACGGGGGCGTGGGCAACTTCTCGATCCCGCTGCCTCTTACCGGTCCATCCGGCGTGGAGGACCGCTCGGGTAATGGCGGTATCGCTGGGAATCACACCATTGTTCTTAGCCATTCGGCGGATCCAACAGGGGCGACTGCAAGTGTCATTGCCCATAGCCCGGCAGCTGGTACCGGCACTGTGAACAGCGTTTCCTACAGCGGGAATGATATGATCGTGGACCTGACCGGCGTGTCGAATGCACAAGTGTTAACTCTGAGCACCAGCGGCGGTTCTGTGAGTCCGGCCACGGTGCCCATCGGCTTCCTCGTCGGTGACACGAACGGCAATCGCATAGTGAACGCGTCCGATGTCAGCCAGACCAAATCGCGAATCGGCCAAACGGTTGACGCCTCAAACTTCCGTTCCGACGTAAATGCCAATGGAACGATTAACGCCTCAGATGCGTCGCAGGTGAAAGCGAATATCGGTAGCGCGCTGGCGCCTTAACGCCTAACAATTCTTCGGGGAAGAGCGGAGCCGGCACGGCCATACCCTTGGCCCGTGCTCGGCCGTCGCTCGCGAACGACGTTCGCATCCTGGCGCCTCTCGCAAAAAAAAGGCGTGACATCGATTAGGCCTTTGATCTAGCCTCGCGCTGAGGCAAGACGATCTTGCTCCTCGTTCGAAAGACTTCCTATGAAAAAGAGATCCGCCAATCAATCCGCATTTTTTAATCTCCGTGTCCTAATCGCGGTCGCCTTCCTGTCTATGGGAGCCGGCCTCGTCTTTTTCGCTTCGGCCCAGACGAGACCCAAGGGAATACTCAAACCCGACGCACCCAGTGTGGCCGTGTTTCGCGGTTTGTCCCCTATTGCGCACTTTGATGTCTCCCCGGCCTTGCGCGATATGCAACTGATACCGCCTGGTCCAGGCAAACTGCGTGAGAACGAAGACCGCGACATCGTGCCTCGCGTTTTGCGTGCGATTTTTCAAAAGGATCCGGTGGTTCAGTCAGCGGTTGGACGCGGTCTCGCGATACCCACTCCGATCGTCACCTTTAACGGTCCCAGCAATAGCAGCGGCGTCGCGCCTCCCGACCCGAACGGAGATGTCGGACCCAATCACGTGGTGATGATGTCGAACCTAAGTTTCCAGATCTATAATAAGGCCGGCACTTCGGTGTTCGGTCCGGCGTCCAACAATACGCTTTGGGGCGGGTTTGGCGGTCCCTGTCAGACGGAGAACTCTGGTGATCCGGTTGTTCTCTATGATCAGTTGGCCGATCGCTGGTTGCTCTCGCAGTTTACCTCGGCCGGACCGACCTATTACAACTGCGTTGCCGTTTCGACGACTCCCGATCCCACTGGATCGTATTATCGGTACGCCATTACCACGGGAAACAACTTTCCGGATTATCCCAAGTAACGGCATTTGGCCGAATGCGTATCTGATCAGCACGCGCGAATTCGCCGGCGGCTCAAGTTTTGCCGGGGTCGGGGCATACGCGATCAATCGTGCCCAGGTCCTGTCCGGCAATCCCAATCCGCAGGTCATCTCGTTTCTGGCGCCACCGGTTGGCGCAGGCGCCAACGTCGGCGACGGGTTGCTGCCAGTGGACTTCGACGGTATGACCCTTCCGCCAGCGGGCAATCCCGCCTACTTCGTCGGCTCGATGGATGATAACGGACCGTACGGCGCGCCATCGGACGCGCTGACGTTATGGAAGTTCGTCATCAATTTTGTGAACCCGGGTCTGTCGAGTTTCGGCTTAACCAATACGGTCCCGGTAGCTCCATTCAATTCGATCCTCGCTTTGTGCGGCGGCTCTCGGAATTGCATTCCGCAGCCGAGTACTGCGAACCGGATCGATCATCTCGGTTATCGCCAACGTCCGTTACACCGCGCTGCCTATCGTAATTTTGGCTCCTACGAATCGATCGTCACGAACCAATCGGTGTCCGCTGGCACGGGGCCAGGCGGGGAAGTGTCCGGGATTCGGTGGTGGGAACTGCGCAGCCCGAACAGCAGTCCGGTGATCTTCCAGGAGGGGACGTATGCGCCCGGACTAACAGATGGAATTCATCGTTGGATGGGCAGTATCACTGAGGATAATCAAGGCAATATGGCGCTGGGCTATAGTGTCTCCAGTGCCACGGTTTTCCCCGGCGTTTCCTATACCGGAAGATTGGTTGGCGACCCACTCGGCACGATGCCGCAAGGGGAGGCATCAATTATCGTCGGCACGGGTTCAGAGACCGGTGGTGGAAATCGTTGGGGCGATTATACCAGCACAACGGTTGACCCGACGGACGATTATACTTTCTGGCACGTCAACGAGTGGGTTCCGACTACAAGCGATCGGGGCTGGGTCTTGCGAGCCGGTGCGTTCAAGTTCGCAAGCTGCACCGCGCCGCCCAAAGGCACGGCCCACTTCAACGTGACAATCTGCGGCGGCGCCAATTTGGGAGGCGCTGTCGTCTCCATCGACGGAGCAGTGTACGGAGGCACGCTGGCCAACGGCACTTACGACGCAGTTCTTGCCCCCGGAATGCATACTTACAGTGTCACGAAGGACACGTTCAGCACAGCGACAGGAAATTTTAGCGTCTCGGATGGCGGCATCACGAATGTTTCGCCGTGTATTGTCGGCGCGCCTACGATAGGGGCGACGACGAGCGCGATTCAGGCTGAGGGATGTTCCCCTCCCAATGGCGCGATTGATCCGGGCGAAACTGTCGCGGTGAGCCTCTGTGTGCAGAATACCGGTGGAGGGAACACCGCTAACCTGGTCGGTACGCTCCAAGCGTCGGGAGGAGTGACCAATCCGGGCAGTCCGCAGAATTATGGTGTGGTTGTGGCTGGCGGCAGTGCGGTTTGTCGTACCTTTACCTTCACCGCCAGCGGGGCGTGCGGTGGCACTGTCACCGCCAGCGTTCACTTCCAGGATGGCGCGACGGATCTCGGTACCCAGACTTACAGTTTCACCCTGGGGGCGTTAGCCGCCACGTTGTCGGAGAATTTCGATGGCGTTGTTGCGCCGGCGTTGCCAGCCGGGTGGACGGCGGACCAGGGAGTTAACGCCGGAGGATTCCCGTTTTGGGTTACTTCCAACTCGGGCAGTCCCGTACCAGTGGCCGACAGTCTGCCAAATGCGGCTTTCACGCAGGATCCCGCTAATCTGCTCGATAATCGGATCTACACGCCGGTCGTGATGTACACGGGAGGATCGCAGCTGATGTTCCGACAGAACTACGATCTTGAGGCGCAGAGCGCGACGACGGCCTACGACGCCGGTGTGCTGGAAATCAACATTAATGGTGGGGGCTGGGTAGACATCCTTACCGCGGGAGGCAGCTTCGTCACAGGTGGTTATGATCATACCGGGATAAACACCGCCTTTTCAAATCCGCTGTTGCCGAGCCGGCCATGCTGGAGCGGCATTACCGGTGGCTTCGTTAGCGTCGCCGTCAATCTGCCGGTTGCAGGCATCGGAATGCCGGTGCAGTTCCGCTGGAGAATGGGCTCGGATAATTCCGTGACCCACGTTGGCTGGAGGATCGACAATGTGGCGATCGCGCAACGAGTCTGTTCGACTAATTGCGCGGCCCCGGCGACGACGAGTGTAGTCTCGCGAAAGATGCACGGCGGAGCGGGCAATTTCGACATTGCGCTCCCTCTCAGTGGTACACCTGGGATCGAATGCCGCACTGGCGGCGCGAGCAATGACTACACGATAGTCGTAACCTTCGGCAGTACGGTTACGGTGTCGGGAAGTCCGCAAGCCCAGGTCTCTTCTGGAGCCGGAGTGGTGGGAAGCGGTGGAGTTGCAAATGGTGGGATGGTGACCGTTAGCGGAAACACCGTGACGATTCCGCTTACGAATGTGGCCAATGCCCAGACCATCCTCGTTAGCCTAAATGGAGTCAGCGATAGTCCGGAAGCCACCGGCAATTTGATTATTCCCATGAGCCGGCTCTTGGGCGACACCAATGGCAGTGGCTCGGTGAAAACGGTGACCTCCAGCGACCTTGCCGAAACTAAATCACGGGTCGGTCAGCCGGTTTCGGAAACAAACTTCCGTTCGGACGTGAATGCCAATGGCGCGATCAATGCCACGGACGTGGCGATCGTTAAAGCATCGATAGGCACTGGGTTGCCCTAAAAAACAGCGCACATTTCCCTTGCGAAACTGCGGGGCGGGCGAGGTAAGACCTTGCCCGCCCTTTGCGCATTGCGACCCTGAACAATCAACGGTGTTATGGTTCTGGAATTGCGCTTGTTCATGCCGTAAGCGGCAAATATGGTGAAGCAATGAAAGCAAAAGTGGTCGTGATGCCGAAAGCTGCAGTGCTCGATCCGCAGGGGAATGCGGTGCGCGATGCGATGCGGCATTTGGGAATGCCCGAAGTACGCAGCGTCCGGATCGGCAAATACATGGAAATCGAGGCCGAGGGGGACGATGTCGATCTTGAAAAACGGCTGCACGATCTTTGCCGCGATTTATTGTCGAACCCGGTGATCGAGGATTATAAACTGATCAAATCCTGAGGATCGTTGGGATTCGTGGGACCAGAAATGCCCAGTCTGCGCGAGAAACGCAGACGAATGCGAATCTGGCTTTCGAATGCCCGGATGTCTGTCGCGACCGCGGCTTGTTGATACCGCATTTGGTTCACTAAATGCGTGACATTCACTGGTCGTTTGCCATAGCATTTGCGCCGGCAAAAATCTCTCGCCGCCACAACTCAATCACCACAATGAAGAAGAAATCCGTCCCTAGAACAGCGTTCGTAAATCTACGCTTTGTGCTCGGTCTTGCCGTCGGTTCGGCCGGCATCCTCCTGGCAATTTTGAGTTTTGGCGGACTGTCATTACGCCAAACTGGTCCGGTTGATCAGCGCCTGCGCTATATGCCAGTCCCGGATGGCAGAGTGGACGACCTGGATCGCATGGAAGCGGAATGGCACAACCGCGTGACCTATCCGACCGGCGTTTTCAATCCTGAGTGGATTCGTCGCGCGGCGACCCAGGACGCTCGCATTGAGCGGCGAATTCCGCTTGGGGTAAGGGCGGCGAACCTTAGGCGAGGTAAAAACGCGCCGCTTCAACTCGATGTTAATGCCTTCACCGCGCTAGGGCCTCAGCCTGAACGGATGACCGGCTGTAGTGGCTGTTTTGATTACGGAAAAACCGAGGGGCGCGTGAACGCTATCGCGGTCGACCCAACCACGACGACCAATGGCTCAATCGTTGCCTACATTGCTACGGACGGCGGCGGCGTTTGGAAAACGACGAACTGTTGCAACGTTAATACCAGTTGGACTGTGCTCACCGACGACGCACTGATCAGCACCACGTCGGTCGATACCATCGTGATCGATCCGAACGACCACAACACAATCTACGCTGGCACGGGCGATTTGAACTACGGATCGTTTTCGTTCGGCTCCCAGGGCATATTAAAATCCACGGACGGCGGCGCAACCTGGATTGTGCAGGGCGCCACCGTTTTCGGTCCATCGTTCTCGTTGCCGCCGGGGACCTTCCCGCAATATCAGGCGGTCGGCAAAGTGCGTGTCGATCCGAACAACAGCAACAGAGTGGTCGCCGGGACAAAGACCGGGCTCTATTTTTCCTACGATGGTGGCAATAACTGGACCGGGCCCTGCACGACAAATAATTTCAGCACGCAGCGACAGGACATTACCGGCCTCGAGTTGACCAACATGGGTGGGGGAGTGACACGCATCGTCGCGGCGGTCGGTGTCCGCGGGTTTGCCACAACGGTGCAGATCGGTCTCGATCAGAACGGAGCGAACGGTCTTTACAAAGGCACCGTGCCCGCCAGCGGTTGTCCCTCCGATTTCACTTTGATTAGCCGCAATGACAATGGATTTGTGTTCGGACTCATGGCCAGCGGCAGCCCCTACGCAACGGGGGCAAACATGAACGCGGGAAGCGGCGCGCCGTATGTCAGCACCAGCACTGGCACCCAACTTGGCCGGATCGACATCGCCGTGGCGCCGAGCAATCCAAATTACATCTACGCGCAGGTGGCTTCCATTGCCCCTAACAGTGACAGCGGTTGCGGGAGCGCCAACGGTTGCCAGCTTGGTGTCTGGGCTACCACAGACGGCGGCACCACCTGGGGCTTCATGACCGGCTCGGCCGGGGGCTCGCTCCTGAATTGCTCAGGCGGGGCAGGTGATTACCCGCAGAATTGGTACGACCAGGGAATCGCTGTCGATCCGAACAATCCGGATCGAATATTTGTCGATACTTTCGACGTGTGGCTGGCCAGCCGCACCGGCGTTGCCTTCTACGATCTGACCTGCGGCTATAGCGGTGGCAATGTCGTCCACGTTGACCAGCACGCGCTCGCGTTTGTGTCCGGCTCGTCGAGCATCCTGCTGAAGGGCAGCGACGGCGGCGTTTTTTCAAGCAGTAATGCCGACGCGGCGGTTATCGGAGTTACCAGGAACACGTGGGTCAACATGGATAACGGAATAAACACGATTGAGTTTTATTCCGGAGACATCAGCGGCAACTTCGCCACATCGGCTAATCCGCAAGCCGTCGGCGGCGCCCAGGATAACGGCCCCAGCTCAGTTTCATTTTCGGGCAGCCCAACCGGACCGGTGCAGTGGCAGGAGGGTCTGGGCGGCGATGGATTCTTTGCCCGGATCGATCCGGTGGGAACAGGAACGAGTCTGCGCTTTTGGGAAGGCAATAACAGCGGCGGTCTGAGCCGATGCACCAGCAACTGCACCGCATCCGGCGCTTCTTGGACCAGCAGAAGAGGTTCGTGGACCGGTGACACCCAGTCTTTCATTTTGCCGTGGGACCTTTTTCACGGTGGCATTCCAGGCGGCGATGATTGCGGCCCTGCCGGTGCGACGACGGGTTGTGGCCACCTCATTGCCGGAACAACCAGAGTGTGGGAAACGATCACCGGCGCTACGGCTACCAACACATGGGTCGTTACCAACACTCCAACGACTCAGAACATGACCAAGCAGACGCTTGGGAACCGTTCGTTTATCAATCAGATCAAGTATTCGCCGAAGTACCAAAGCGTGGCGATGCTCGGCACCAACGATGGGAATGCCTGGATCGGGTTTAACCTGGGCACGGGCGTTGCGAGCCAAGCCAACTGGGTAAACGTGACGGCTGGGAATGCCATCCTGCCCAACCGCCCCGTCCTCAACATCGCGCTCGATCCTTCGGTGGCGGCTGCGAATACTCCAATCGGCTATGCGGCAGTAGGCGGCTTCAACGAGAACACGCCTTCGACCCCGGGCCACGTTTTCCGGGTTGTCTGCGACGCCAACTGCGCTTCGTCCACCTGGCAGGATAAATCCGGCAACCTGCCGAATATTCCCGTCGATTCGATCATCGTGAATCCGAACTTTCCGCAGCAGGTTTTCGCGGGCACGGACTTCGGGCTTTACTACACCGACGATGTCACGGTGGCGTCACCCGCGTGGTATCGCTTCAACAACGGTGTGCCCAACGTGATGATCTGGGACATGCAAATCGATCGCGGCTCGACCGCGCTTTCGCTCTGGACCCGCGGGCGTGGCGCTTTCGCCTGGCCGTTGCCTTCCGGTCCGATCCAAGTGACAGTGCCAACCGGCGTTGTGTCGCGCAAAACTCACGGAGCGGCCGGGGATTTCGATGTCAATCTTCCCTTGTCTGGCACACCGGGAATTGAGTGTCGTAACGGCGGTGCAACTGGCGATTATCAGATCGTCGCTACTTTCGCTGGTTCGGTCAGTGTGACCGGGAGTCCGCAGGCCCAGGTCACCTCTGGCAGCGGCAATATTGGAAGCGGAGGTGTTGGCAATGGCGGAATGGTCACCGTCAGCGGAAATACCGTGACCGTGCCGCTCACCAGTGTCACGAATGCCCAAACAATCAATGTTACGCTCTTTGGCGTGAACGGTTCCGGCAATGTGGTGATTCCGATGAGCGTGCTGATCGGCGACTCCAACGGAAACGGTTCGGTAAATTCAGCCGACGTTTCGCAGGTCAAATCCCGGATCGGTCAATTGATCGATGGAACGAATTTCCGTTCCGACGTCAATGCTAACGGCACGATCAACGCCACGGATACCGCGCAGGTAAAAGCAAATATCGGGACGGCATTGCCTTAGGGCAGCGGGGTACGCGATCTTTTGCTGGCGGAACGTGCGATCTAGAATCGCAGTTTAGCCCGAAGAAGCGCCCCGTAGTTTGGATAGCGTTTCGCCTCTTCCCGCGATCGGTTTGTCACACAAAAAGGATTGACACGCGGCGGTTAGTCCAAATAGCCTCGTGACAATTCGTGACAATAACAGATTGCATGCACGCATTTTCTTTTTGCGGGCTCTTTGGGAGAGAAGGCGCCTCAGCGGGTGCAGGCCGGCGCATTCGGCAATCTCAGACAATAACCACAGGAGAATCAATATGACTAAGCACAAAACACTGTTTGTTTGGGGGGCTGTCCTTTCCATAGTTCTGCCCGTTTATCTTTTCCACGCCATGCCTGGGCTGGCGCAACCGCGCGCCGAGAAACCCAAGGAGATGAATGCTCTCAGCGTGTCGCCCGCTGCCAGCTTACACGAAGCTCAAAAAGGAGGCATTAACGCACAACCAGTTTCTCCCGTTTCGACTGGCAAAGTTGCGGGGGGAGCCCCGGAATCCGCCGGCGGAGATACGCTTTTTAATTGCACCTGGAGCAGCGCAACAGCGGCGCCGGCTCTGTTGCTCGACGCCCCGACGGTGACGGTAGGCGGCAATATGTACCTCTTCGGTGGCGTTCAAGGCGGCGCGATTTCCGCGGCTTCCTTCAAATTTGATGGCACGACGTGGACGCCGATCGCTCCGTTACCGGCGGCCGTCGAGTTTCCGGCCGCAGTGACCGACGGAATCGATTGCTACATTCTGGGTGGCGCGTTAACCGGCACGGGCACACCTCAAACGACGTTGTGGCGATATAACGTCGCGTCAAATACCTATTCGACGCTGGCTCCATTTAGCGTGGGGACGTGGAACCATTCGGCGGTTTATCTGAGCGGGAAGATCTATAAGTGGTGCGGCACCGGTCCCTCAACCGCTTCGGCCCAAGCGTTGGAAATTTATGACGTCGGGTCCAATACCTGGTCTAGCGGCGCGGCCTATCCGATTTTGATTAGTTTCACCAGCGGCTGGACCCAGGGAGGCTTTATTTATTCCGCCGGTGGTATTCAAAGCGTAGGATCAGCCGCCTCCTTGAAGACTTATCGTTACGATCCGGCGACAAATACCTGGAGCGACGCGGCCATTGCCGACCTGCCCCAGACCCGGTGGGGCGCAGCCACGGCTCTTTATCAAGACGCCGTCCTGGCCGGCGGCTATGTCAACGGAAGTGTCACGGCAAATATTTCCAATACGGCCATTTCTTATGACCTGGCGACCGATACCTGGCAAATGCTGCCTAATATGTTGGCGGCGCGATCCCGTATGACTGGTGCGGTGTTGGGCAGTAGTTTCTACGTCGTGGGTGGACGCTGCACGTCGGTGGGAGTTTGCGATGCCTTTCAAGGCACGACCGACAATCAGAAATTGCTCTGCCTTAACACGCCGACAAATATTATCAGCAATGGTGGTAAAGCCATTGACTCGGCGGGCCCCAATGGAGTCCTCGATCCAAATGAAAGCGTCTCTGTCTCGTTCGGTGCGCTGAACGTTGGAGGACCGGGCGTAGTCTGTACGTCGGCACTGACCGGCACCCTGCAGGCAACCGGCGGCGTAACGATGCCGTCCGGGCCTCAGAACTACGGAGCGGTTTGCTCGGGTAGCCCGGCAGTGTTTCGCAGCTTCACCTTCACGGTCGATCCGGCCCTGCCCTGCGGCAGCACCGTGACCGCCACGGTGCATATGATGGACGGGGCAACCGACTACGGTAATCTCAACTATACATTCGTCACCGGCAGTTCCGCTACTGCTTTCGCGGAAAACTTTGATGGGGTGGTGGCTCCGGCGTTGCCGGCTGGATGGACGACATCGCTCGGCCCTTCAAACATTGCCGGAGTTCTATGGGTGACCTCGACGACCACGCCGAACAGCGCGCCAAACGAGGCGTTTGCTCCCGATCCGAGCAATATCGGAGACATGTATTTGGACTCGCCAGTCTTTGCCGTGCCGGCTGGAGGAGCGACGCTGACGTTCAAGCATAGCTACAACACGGAGTCGACATTCGACGGCGAGGTGCTGGAGATTAGCATCGCCGGCGGCGCCTTCGCTGACATCATCACGGCGGGTGGAACCTTCGTCAGTGGAGGATATACCGGACCGATCTCCACCGCTTTTGGTAGCCCGATCGCCGGGCGAAATGCGTGGAACGGCAACTCCGGAGGGTACGTCACGAGCGTGATCAACATGCCTCCTGCCGCCAACGGAATGAACGTGCAATTGCGGTGGCGCATGGCCTCCGACAACAGCGTCGCTGCCGTGGGCGTGATGATCGATGACATCTCAATCGCAAATCCAGTCTGCGGCGGCAGCGCGCCGACCGTAAGTTCCGCGGTGTCGCGAAAGACTCACGGTGGGGCGGGCACGTTCGATGTCGGTTTGCCTCAGGTGGCGCTCACCGGCGCAGTGGGAGTTGAGGACCGCAACAGCGCGGGGGCGCACCAGGTCGTGGTTACTTTTGCTAATCCCGTCACGGTGGGATCGGCTTCGGTGACAGCGGGGAGTATCGGCAGCTCCTCCGTGGTTGGTAACGTAGTCACCCTCAATCTTACGGGCGTGGCGAACGCACAGAGACTTGGCATCGCGCTATCCAACGTGAGCGATGGAGTCAATCTCGGTAGCGTTATGATTTCGATGGGAGCTCTCGTGGGCGACAGCAACGGTAATGGAGCGGTGAGCTCGGCGGACGTTTCGCAGACCAAAGGGCGACTCGGCGCAGGGGGTTGATGGGACTAACTTCCGCTCGGACGTGAATGCCAACGGCGCCATCAACGGCACAGACGTTTCACTGATCAAGTCCAACCTCGGCACGGCTTTGCCGTAATGCTTCCTCTTCGGCCGTCTGCGCACTGGCGCAGACGGCCGCGGGGTTGCATGGATGCCCGGAGTAACGCAAACAACGCGCCTCCCTGGCGTTCTGTTCTGAGCCAGGCTAGAGATAAAGGATGAAGTTCGCTGTCATCCAGTTTCCCGGCTCAAACTGCGATCAGGATTGCGTCGCCGCGATTGACGGTATCGAAGGACTGCAGGCCGAATACGTATGGCACAAGGAGACCTCGCTGCAGGAGTTTGACGCGATCGTGTTGCCCGGCGGATTTGCCTATGGCGATTATCTGCGCTGCGGCGCGATTGCCCGTTTTTCGCCGATCATGCAGGCAGTGATCAGCGATGCCCGGGACGGCAAACTCATGCTTGCTACTTGCAACGGTTTTCAGGTTCTTTGCGAGGCTGGTCTGTTGCCGGGAGCGCTGGTGCGCAATCGCTCGTTGCGATTCGTCTGCGATATGGTCACCACGCGCGTGGAAGTCGACGATTCACCCTTTACACACGGCTCTCCCAAAGGATCGCTTTTGCGACTCCCCGTAGCGCACGGCGAAGGCTACTTTTTTGCCGATGCCAAGACACTTGAGGATCTCAATAGAAACCGGCAGGTGATCCTGCGATATGCTGATAGCAATGGCCAAGTCGTCGCCGAGGCAAATCCCAACGGATCGATTGAGAACATCGCCGGTATTTGTAATCGCGAGGGCAACGTCTTTGGTTTGATGCCGCATCCGGATCGCGCGTCCGACGCGCGGCTCGGCAGCACTGACGGCGCCAAAATTTTCCGATCGATGATGCAAGCGATAGCGGCGAATCGCGCAAAACCATCGGATGCTTCGGTAAAACAGGTCGCCTAAGACATCGCCTTGGAAGGGGTCCAAGGTGTCCACGAGTTTACAGCAGTGTAAAGAAAATTTACACAAAACTGGGCCGGTTTTTGACCGCTCCCCAGGGAAATTTGGCCTGGCACCTCCGTTGCTTGGGTATTCGAGTCAAAACCCTACGCTTATGCTGTTACAAAAGATCCTACACATGAACCAATCGCTGGAAGACTGCCAGGAGAGCATCTCCAGCATTCAATCCTACCGGCGGCAGTTTTTTATGGTGACCAAGGCCACCGTGACCTCGTCAAAGACTGTGGATTTCAGTTTCCGGGGTCCGTTCGGTTTCAAGGCCCACACCGTCCTCCTGGCGGTGGATTGTGATTCGCCCAATCAGTTCGCCTTCGAATCCGTGGGCGGCAATATCGAGTTGATGGGGCTGATCGATTTCAGTGAAATCCTGTCGGACTGCACCGAAGTCACATTGGCGCTCCATTACGAGATCAAGAATAAGTTTTTCGCCTGGCTCGACCGGCGGCTGCATTTTGTGGACGCATTTGTCACTGCGGAACTGCGCGGGATCCGGGCGCACTTCGAGCGTGCCGCGACGCCATACCGCGAGCACGTGCCGATTCTGTCGATGTTTGAAACAGCGGCCGCTGCGTAAGAACACACACTCATTTGCCAAAGAGCACGCTTCCGGCGTGCTCTTTGTTTGTACGCGAACTATTTGATCCGGACTGCGTGCGTTTTATCCAGGCGGAGGACTTGCCCGGGCTGGAGCGAAAGCTTCGCCGCAGGATCGACAATTTTTTCCCCATCCACCTGCACACTGCCTTGCTTGATTAACCGGTTTGCCTCCCCCCGCGATTTGGTGATACCAAACGCTTCCGCAAAAGCGGTAACTACGAGTGTCACCGCAGTCTCGGTATCCGCACCGAAAAGTGGAAGTTCGGCATCTTCCAACCGTCTTTGCCCGAAACGCGTGTTCCAATCATCGAGAGTCTGCTTGGCCACCGCGGCGGAGTGATAGGTCTGCACAATCTCGAGGGCGAGCTGTTTTTTTGCCTCCAGCGGATGCATCTCTTTCTGCAACT
Organism: uncultured Verrucomicrobiae bacterium; assembly: GCA_963815455.1. Taxonomy (GTDB): domain Bacteria; phylum Verrucomicrobiota; class Verrucomicrobiia; order Chthoniobacterales; family UBA10450; genus JBDTZF01. The sequence continues at coordinate 741,801 of CAWFGO010000003.1, read as the reverse complement.
GCCGTCCCAACAGCAGCGGATAATAACGCGCCATTAGCTCGTCTGAGATGCTCATGAGCTTGCCAAACATTGTTGGCGCTGCCTCGCTAACGCCGACGAAATTACCAAGGCTCTTGCTCATTTTTTTGGACCCATCCAGCCCCTCGAGGATCGGCAACAGGAAAACGACCTGTTGCGCCATGCCTTCTTCTCTTTGAAAATCACGGCCGACCAGAATATTAAAAAGCTGATCGGTGCCCCCAAGTTCGACGTCCGCTTTCACCATCACCGAATCCCAACCTTGCATGATGGGATATTGAATTTCGTGAGCGTGAATCGCCTGCTGCTGGTCGATTCTTGTTCGAAAATCTTCTCGTTGCATCATCTGTTGCAGCGTCACCCGGCTGTTCAACCGAATCACATCTTCGTAGTTCATCTTTCGGAACCAATCGCCGTTGAACACCGTTTCCGTCCGCGCTGGATCGAGAATCTTGAGCGCCTGTTCCCGATACGTCTCGGCATTTGCCATGACTTCGTTGCGTGTCAGGTGCGGGCGCGTGGCGGAGCGTCCGCTCGGATCGCCGATCATCCCGGTGAAATCGCCCACGATCAAAACCGCCTGGTGACCGAGTTCTTGAAACTGGCGAAGCTTGCGCAGAACGATCGAGTGCCCGAGGTGAATGTCCGCGCTGGTCGGGTCGACCCCGAGCTTGACCCGCAGCGGGCGACCTAGCGCAAGTTTTTCGCGCAGCTCGGGTTCGCTGATGATTTGCGCGGCGCCCTGCTTAAGGACGGCGAGAGCTTCATCCGGTTGCATGATTCCCACCGAATAGTGCACCGAACGGTGGCGCGCTACTAATTTTTGTTCAGCAAGTCGCGCACTTGGTCGACCGTCAACGGCGTGTCGTGCTGGCTGAGCGCCTTCTGGCTCTTTCCTTTGCCCAGAAACGGGCGCTCTCCGGCAAACGTGCGGTTGGTCGCCGTTCGTTTTGCATCGTAAGCCGAGCGCACATCCACCGTTTTTTCCGGCGAGTACTTTTTCTGCGAGTTTACGATCTGGTTGCGCGAAGCGGAATTCGCTTTGCGCTTGCCTCCGCGAAATGAGCGCGCATTGAATTCCCAGGATGAAAAATCGCGCGTCCCGGTAAATCCTTTCGAGTTCGATGTTTTCCGGACGTAATATGAACGGACAGTCGCCTGTTTATGGATCGACCTGCGATCGGCGATAAATTTCTTGTTCTGAGCGCTGTTCTTTAGCTCCGTGTTTGGCCGGAGGAGACGATCCATCAGCTTTCCCTCCTGGTCCTGGCCATAAGCCAGCGACAGGGAAAAAAGAAGGGCGGAAAACGCTGCGAAAAGCCGCACCTCCTCAGGCTGACGAAACTGGCGCCCGGTTGTAAAGGAAATTGTCGATCTTATCGGAGCGCGTTGTGCAGAGCCCTGGCCCCGGGGGGCGCCGGCACGTCGCCAAACAGAATTTGGCGGGCTTTTATTGGCTCGCCGTAGTAGCGGGCATTGGCGCCGCTTTGCGTTGCGATGATGGCACCTTCCAGGGAAATTCCGGCGAAGAGTCCTTTGCTAAGGCTGTAGGAATAAATCGCCGCTGCTCGAGTCACACTGGCTTCGGCCGTTCTACCCATCGGTCCCGCCGCAATGCTGAGATCTCCTCCGAGCGTGATGTTTCCTCCACGCGAAAAGGCGCGCACTGCAGCCGTGTCATTAAGAACGAAAACGTAGTCTGTCACCTGCGCGCCAATTTGGAAGCCCCAGCCGGCGCCTCCGGTTGCGATGAACGATGGACCTGTCCAACCTTCCTCGGTTCGGGCAAGGACTACCCCGCGCCCGATTTTTCCGCTGAAAATGAATCCTGCCTTTACCACGCTGATAATTGCAATCCCCTTGGCGTTGCGCAGAATGTCTCCCGGAATGCCCTTTTCCGGCATGTGCCGGAATTCGCCGATGATTACCGCGCAGCGGTCCACTGTCTCTTGCTCGGTCGCGCTAACAGCTGTCAATTGGAGCGATAAAATGGCGGGAATAAGGACTAACCTGTTCATAAAATTAAGTTCATACTGCGTCGCCGAAACCGGTTGCATGGATAATGAGCATTAGCATGGACGTGCACAATGACGAATTCTTCATGCGCGAAGCGCTGCGGCTCGCGGTGAAGGCTCGGGAAGCGGAGGAGGTGCCTGTCGGAGCGGTTGTTGTCCGAGCCGGCAAGATTATTGGCCGCGCTTATAATCAAGTTGAACTCTTGAAGGACGCGACCGCCCACGCGGAAATGCTGGCGATAACGCAGGCCGAAGCTGCAGTCGGAGACTGGCGTTTGATCGATTGCGATCTTTACGTGACCAAGGAACCCTGTGTGATGTGCGCGGGCGCGCTCGTGCACGTCCGGATGCGCCGGGTCGTTTTTGGATGCACCGATCCCCGAAGTGGAGGCGCCGGTGGAATCGTGAATTTGCTCCAGCAGCCTGCCCTGAATCATCGTTGCGACATCACGCTCGGTGTGCTGCAAAACGAATGCGCCGCCATTTTGCAGGACTTCTTTCGTCTGCAGCGAGATCGAAAATCGACAATCTGAAATCGAAAATACAGTCGGCTGCCTCGCTAGGATTCGAACCGCGTAAAAAGGCTTCGCCTCACGCGGTCTTGATGCAAGGAATTCAGTCTTGCCACGTGAGGTCGTCCGACCTTTTACGTGGCTGCCTCGCTAGGATTCGAACCTAGACAAAAAGATCCAGAATCTTTTGTGCTACCATTACACCACGAGGCAAGGGAACCAGATTAATGGGCGAAGTTTGGCGCTTTCGCAACTCGTTCGATAATGCGGACCCCAAGCCGCTCGATCGTGTCTCACTGCGCTATGCCTTGCCGAGCACCAACTCGTCGCCTTCACGTGCGCTCACAACCTCCAACCCCTTCCCCGTCTTTGCCGCGAGTTCTTGAGCCTGTTTTAACATTTGATCGAGCATCGCATCGTCGTGATTGGGATCGTGGTGGAAGAGCACCAGTTTCTTAACTTGCGCATCGTTTGCAAAGGCGATGCAGCCGCTCAGCGAACCGTGGCCCCAGCCGATGTGCGAGTGATATTCGTCGTCGGTGTACTGCGCATCGAGAACCAGGATGTCGCATCCCTTCAGAAATTCCACCAGCGCGGCCCGCTCCGTCGTGGCCCGTTTTTGAATCTGCTCGGGGCTCAACAAATCGGACCTCGACGAATGCAGCTTGAAGGCGTCGTACGGTTCGCTGTCCGGCAGAAAGGCGATTGAGCCCGCGCTCGTGTCAAACCGATAGCCCACGCAGACTCCCGGGTGATTCATGAATTTTGAATGCACCCGCACCTTGCCGATCTTGAACTCCATCTTTTCCAGCTTCGTGATGTCGATCTTCCCCGGCAGGTCATACAGTGCGACCGGGAAAAATGGCGCGGCCATTTGTCCTTTTAAAATCTCGTGCAGGCCTGCGTTCGCGCTGTCGTACCCCATGATCTGGATCTCGTTCTTGTCATTGTAAGCGGGGAGAAAGAACGGAAATCCCTGGATGTGGTCCCAATGGAGATGGGTGAGCAACAGATGGAGCTTGATGGGCTCGGATCCAAATTCCTTTTCCAGCGCGCAACCGAGCTCACGAATACCGCTGCCGGCGTCGAGCACAATGACCTCGCCGTCCGCCCGGAGCTCGGCACAGGTCGTGTTTCCCCCATAACGAAGTGTGGACCGGCCCGGAACCGGGATGGAGCCGCGAACGCCCCAAAACTTCAGGCGCACAGTAGAATGTGGAGAAGCTGACATCAATTTCGAGGCGAGTTTGGCACGCAACTATCGCGAAACCAAATGTTTTTGAAAGCAGGCGCCTGGCCGATTGAGTAATGAAGCGGTGCTTTCATACCGTCACAGCAGGCTTGGGCCGAATGGCGCCGGTCCCTTTTTCCAGCGTAATTCCGGATTCAGATTGATCTCTTCGGCGGGCACATCGAAACCAACCGAGCGCAGCAAATACTCAACGCCTTCGCGGCTATCCATTGTCTCTTTCAGGCTCCGGGCGAACAGCTCGATGTATTCCTTGTAGGAATCGAGCGCCAGTTTGCCTTCGGCGAAATGTTCCGCCAGGGCTTCGTCATGGAAATCAATCAGGTCAATCAACGCGCGTCTCAGCTCCAGGCGCACTTTCGGATCGATCACGACCTTGAAAGGTGTCGCCCCAACATTCGGCTTCGCCAGAGCCTCGCGCCTTGCCCCCTGTTGCTCGTTGGCCACAATCTGGAAATCGTGCGCGTCTCGCATGTCGATCTTGTACCAGATCGGTCAGACGTTTGCGCGCTAAATTTTCTGTAGTTTCGGCCCTGCAGGCCGTCCTCTCTGCCGGCCAGAGCTAAATGCTCCGTTAAAAGAAAATCGGGATAATCAAAATCGCGACAATGTTCACGACCTTGATCATCGGATTAATCGCCGGGCCGGCGGTGTCCTTGTAGGGATCGCCCACGGTGTCGCCCGTCACAGCCGCAGCGTGAGCAAACGAACCCTTGCCCCCAAGGTTTCCTTCCTCGATAAATTTCTTCGCGTTGTCCCACGCCCCTCCGCCGGATGTCATGGAAATAGCAACGAATAATCCGGTCACGATCGTACCCACCAGCAGGCCGCCGAGGACGACTGGCCCTAGCGGTTTGATTACCGCCACGGCAACAACAAAAGCAAGAGGCAGCAGCGCGGGGACGATCATTTCGCGCAGCGCTGCCTTTGTCACAATGTCCACGCAGGTGCCGTAATCGGGCGTATCTTGGCCAGTCAAAATTCCCGGCTTCGCCTCCAATTGCCTTCGGACCTCGCGGACGACCGCCCCGGCGGCCTTGCCTACGGCATCCATGCTAAACGCGGTGAACACGAACGGCAGCAATCCACCGAGAAAAAGGCCGATGATCACTTTCGGATCTTGCAGCGAAAATTGGAAGAACTGTTCGGCCGGCAACTTGAGGTGATCGCGCAATTCCTCCACGTACGATCCAAACAAAACGAGGGCCGCCAATCCGGCTGAGGCGATGGCGTAGCCTTTGGTTACCGCTTTCATCGTGTTGCCGACGGCGTCGAGTTGATCGGTGACGTTCCGAACTTCCTTGGGCAAATTACTCATCACCGCGATGCCGCCCGCGTTGTCGGTGATCGGGCCGAATGAATCGAGCGAGATGATGATGCCCGCCAGGGACAGCATCGCCATCACTGCAATGGCGATTCCGTAGAGACCGGCAAAATGATAGCTGAGCAGAATGGCAATGCCGATGAAACCGACCGGTAACGCAGTGGCGTGTTGCCCGACGGCGAGCCCGGCGATGATGTTCGTGGCATGCCCGGTCTCGGAGGCGCGGGCGATTTTTTGCACCGGCCCATAATGCATCGACGTGTAATAATTGGTGATCACAACGACTACTGCGGTCATGACCAGCCCGACGACCGAAGCCAGATAAAGTTGGGTGGGGGAGCGCACAATTCCGCTGATGGTGAGCCCGCTCGGAAATAGCAGATGCGTTGCCGGCCAGAACAGAACCGCTGAGACAAGGGCGCTAACCGCCACCGCGCCCATAAGCACAGTCGCCGGTTTGCCAGGCGCAACGTTGACAAACAATACCCCGAGGATTGCGCCCAGAACTGAGATACCGCCAAGCACGAATGGATAGACGATCGCAGCGGGCTCGTTCGCCAAGGTGAGGGCCCCGACCAAAATCGCCCCGATCAAGCTCACGGCGTAAGTCTCAAAAACGTCCGCGGCCATACCGGCGCAATCGCCCACGTTATCACCCACGTTGTCGGCGATCGTGGCTGGATTCCGCGGGTCGTCTTCTTCCAAACCGCTCTCGATCTTACCCACCAGATCGGCGCCCACGTCCGCTGCTTTCGTGTAAATGCCGCCCCCGAGCCGGGCGAATACGCTGATCAGGCTCGCCCCCAGGGCCAGACCAATCAGGCTGCGAACCGCCATGTCGTGCCCCACCATTTTCGCTGGCGAAAGTGTAAAAGATCGACACCGCCAGCAGGGCGAGGCCGACCACGAGCAAGCCGGTCACCGCGCCGCCATTAAACGCTACCCGCAAGGCCGCTGTCAGGCTGCTCATGGCCGCCTGCGTCGTGCGAACGTTCGTGATCACCGCGATCCGCATCCCGATGAAGCCGGCCGAAAGCGAACAGAACGCGCCGACCACGAATCCGATCGCGGTCGGATGGTCTTTGAAGAAAAAGAGCAGGAGAAAAATAATCGACCGCGATCACGCTGATGGTAACCACCTGGCGGTTTAGGTAGGCTTTAGCTCCCTCTTGAACCGCTGCCTGAAATCTGGCGCATCCGCTCATTGCCGGCTGATAAGCGGCTTACTCTCGCAATCAAAAAAAGGCAAAGGCGAGTCCGACAACCGCGCAGACCATCGATAGCGGCACACCGGAATCAAGAATACTCAAAGCAATAAAAGTCATAAACGCGTGGGGATGAAGCGCACGACTCTATGAAGAATTCTCCAAGTGGCAAAGCCTATCTTTGCCCGGGGGAACGTGCCGAATTTGCTCCAAAATCAAATCGTGGCCGATAGGTGCCGCTAACCGGGGGCGCTTGTTGCGATGCAAAGCCGCCGTAGGCAGGACATGTTTGTGGAAATTGAAATTCCAGATGTTATGAGAAACAACAGGAATTAAAGAAATATCCGAGGGGAGTTTCAAGAAAATGCTTGCCATATCTGTTATCCGTTGCCTTAAGATGCACTTCCGTGATTCCAATATCGCGAAGCCTCCGCATCGGGCTCGCCGCGGCGAGTGTTAACTTCAGCACGAAAAATCTTGCCCGAGTGCTCTGGCTGAGCGCACTGGTTGGGTCGCTCGTGGTTGCAATGCCTGCGCCGCGGATGTTTGCGCAAGAAGAGGTCGTAGCGACTAACTGCACAGAAGCACCCGAGGAGCCGGAGGGTCCCATGGAAGAAGCGCCTGCTGATGGAGGGTCGCCCCAACTTGCTTTTGGCCAGAACAGTCCCACCGGTGTGGCCGGAATTTTCAACGGGCAGATCACCACTGGGGGGAATTACGACCCTCTTTCCAGGAATGCCAAGCGCGTGATCGACGACATTGTCGTGCCGGGCTGCATCGGCGCATATCCTCTTAAAATGACTCGCTACTGGAACAGCCGAACCACGCCCGAGGACGGGTCGCCTCGCATCTGTCCAGGTTGGACTCATGAGTACATGTGGCTTGGCGAAGCGCCTCGGCCAGACTTTTCAGGTATTGTTTTCATGCCCAGCGGTGCCGAGCTCGGCACGTGCGGCTGGGATCGAGGGACTTCAGAAAAGTGGGAGGACGCTACTCATTTTCGCATGGCCGACGGTGGGACAGTCATTTTTGATTCGGCCAGTCATCGTGCAGTTGCTATTGCCGATCCTTTCGGAAAAACCACAACAATCGACTATGATAACTATGGCAAAGTTTGGAAAGTCACTGAACCCGGGGGCCGGTTTCTGCTATTTACGTACGTCGATAACCCATGGAGCACTGATTATTGGAATCCACGCTTGCTCATCAAAGTGGAGGCTTTTGATGGCCGCGGGAACCGAATCGACAATGTTACCTATCAGTATTGCCCGATCTATCCAGGCGGGGGATGCATTTTCGGATGCCGCGAAAAGATGATGCTAAGCGAAGTGCATTACAGCGATGGCACGTCGGCTATCTACACTTATCGGGAAGACAACATCGCGGAGTGGGTCAACGGCCAAGCAAATCCAAGAGAATGGCCACTTCTTAAGACTGCCGACGACATGCGGCATCAAGGCGGGGCCATGCGACGAATCCAGTACGGGTATCAGAGCGGAACGATCAGGAATCCACATAATGGAGTGGTCTCGAGTGTTCCACATGGAGTGATAAAACGGGAGGAAACCTTTGACGGAAATACCATCATCTCCAGCGTTGCCGGGAACTGGGACTCTCGGGAGGAGACAACGCGGGTAAGTCTGACCCGAACATTTCAGTACACTCGGCTGCCACCTTGCGCGCCAGACGAGCCCTGCGGCGGCTGCGACGACCCACAGCTCTTGTTATCGTACGAGGATTTCGAGGGGCACACGACTTACCTGGATTACGACTCTCAAAACTTCGTGAATCGCGTTACCGATGCTCGCACTAGCAGCGGGCTTGGTGATCCCCTCTACACCACACGCTATATGCGTCATGCGTGGGGACCCAATGCGACCGAGGGGATCGGTGAAATCACCGACATCATTCATCCCGATGGGAAGACGATTCACTACGATTACGAAAGCGATCCGCACTATGTGCATCGTGTCACCGATGAACGCGGCAGCGTAACAGAGCACACGCGTGACGGCCTGCACCGAATAACACGCACCGACTACAAGGATTCGGCGGCTAATGGCAGCACGTTGCTAGCTTATGAGGAAGTCGGTTACGACGACGGGAACGGCCACGGCCAAGTCAGTTGGCACCGGATGAAGAACGGCGCTTATGTGCATTATCAATACGATTCGCGCGGCCTGCTAATCAAGAAATGGAACCCGACTTGGAGTTCAGCGCCGGTCGAGTCGGAGCCGAAAACGACCTACAGCTATTACGAGCCGAATGATCCGATTGCCGGCAATGCGTGGATCGACAGGGTCAAGACGGAAACCGATCCGCGCCAGAACACGACGACGTATGAGTACGACATTGCGGTGGAAGGGCCAAATACTGGTCAGCCTTGCCCCGGGCGCGGGCTGGTGACCAAGATCACCCATCCCGACGGCAGATATCAATCGTTCGGGTTCAATATTTACGGGGATAAAATTTGGGAGGAAAATGAGCTACGCCAGCGAACGAGATATGAGTATGACGATTATGGCCGGGTGACCAAAATCACAGACCCGCTCGGGCATTTCGAAACGTTCGATTACAAGCCGACGACCGGCGATCCGACCAGCCAGAATAATTCGTACTCGCACACAACCAACTCTGTCCGCCAGCACGTCGCGAAGGAGCAGAGCATTATCACTACAAACAACTACGATGGCGACTTCCGTAAATTGTCCACAACTGTCGGCAGTGGGTCCGACACTTCGATAACCAGCTTCGCTTACGATGCCGTTGGCAATCAGACCAGAGTGATCGATCCACGTCCCTCGCATTGGGTGACCGAAACGGATTACGACAGTCGAAACCGAAAAACGGAAGTCCGTGAGCCGCTCAATCACCGGACGCAGTTTTTTTATGAGGACGGGCTGAATCTAACCCGCATCATTCGCCCGGACGGCACCACCGCGTTCAAGACTTATGATGGGCTGAATCGAATCACCATGGACAAAGTGCCGATGCTCGGGGAAGGGCCGGACAGCGATTATGTGATCACCCAGTTTTTCTATCATTCCGCTGGCGTTCACGGCGCGAGCCTGCTCTCGAAGGTCAGAGACGGGAATGGAAATGAGACAGACTTCACCTACGAGCCGTCAGGGTTAAAGGAAACGATGACCTATCCACCGCCTCTACCGGGAGGAACCCGCGATACCCAGACCTGGACCTACGATGGCAATAAGAACCTGATCGCCCGGCGCGCGCCCGGCGGCGCGATCCAGACGTTCGCCTACGACTCGCGCAACCGGAAGACCGCGATGCGCTGGAGCAACGGAATTGATTTCAGCGATTTTGATTACGATTGGGCCGGGCGGCTGACTTTTGCTCAGAATCCATACTCAACTGTCGTGCGGGGCTACGACGATGCCGGACGGATGACGCTGGATCAGCAGACGATGCCCGGTGCCGCGCCCACTCCGGTTCCGTTGATTGACCGACCGAGTGTCGTCTCTCGGCGGACGCACGGGAGCGCAGGTGATTTTGACATTGCGTTGCCACTAACGGGAGACCCGGGAATTGAAAGCCGAAACGGCGGGACTTATAAGATCGTCGCTACTTTCCAGCACCTGGTGAACCTCAACGGTAATGCCATCGTATCGGCCGGAATCGGCACTGTTAGCGCCACCACATCTGCGTCTACAGAAACGGGCGGAACGGCCATCACTATCGATCTGGTGAACGTAAGCACGGCGCAGAAGCTTGTCGTGATGCTCTCGGTCAGTGATGGTGGAATTTCTGACGAGATCGCAATTCCGATGCGAGTTTTATGGGGCGACGCGAACGCCACCGGCTCGGTTACTTCGAGCGATGCCAGCATGATTCAGTCGCAGATCGGTCAGCCCGTTAGCTCAAGCAACTTCCGGTGCGATGCAAATGTCACTGGAGATATTGATAATGCCGACAACAAAGTGGCAACGGTGAACGCAGGAACAGGCATTGCTTCCCCGCCTCCAAGCACAACGCAAGCCGTGTCTTACGAACACGATAATGACGGCCGAGTAAGGCATCTTTGGGTTCCCGGAGTCGGATACGATTACACCCAGACTTACGACAGTTTGGGCCGGCTCAAGACGATCTTGCCGACGGGTGGCCAGAGTCCTTCATATCAATACGGGTACGATGAAGCCTCAAATGTTACCAGGCGCGACAGTTTCGCAAACGGGACTTGGATCGACTACGAGCCGGATGCGCTGAATCGCATCGGGGCGCTGAAAGTCAACCTTCCCAGCGCGATGCCGATGCCCTACGGCACCCCTACGACGCGGAATTGGTTTACGCGCGAAGTGTACGGTTACGATATGATGAACCGGCTGAGTTCGGTTAACCGCGATGAAGACACGGCGGCGATCGATTGGTTTGGCTATTATCTCGATGGCGAACTCCAGCGCGCGGAATACGCGTTGCCGGTATCGAGCCCGACGCCAACGCCGAGCGCCACGCCCACGCCGCCACCGGGAAATCAAGTAGCCACTCCGGTGCTCAATCCCCCGGGGTGTAATCTCTACGGGGTTTCGCAATCGGTCACCGTCACCTGTTCGACCGCTGGCGCGTCGATCCGTTATACGACCAACGGAACTATTCCCAGCAGCACCAATGGGATGTTGATTTCATCCGGTGGGAGTTTCAATGTGGGAGTGCCGCTGAATGGAGAGAAGACGGTGCGAGCGATTGCTTACAAAACCGGCATGGCTGATTCGACGATTGCTGAGGAAACGTACAGCAATGAAGGCGGTGGCCAAGCGCCGCAGTCCGCAACCAGGCGCAGTCTGAATTACGCGCTCGATAAAGCGGGCAATCGGACCGGCGAAGCGGGCGTGACGGCAGACGGCGAGCCGTTCAATTACGAGCCGAATGGCCTGAATCAATACACGATCGCTCACGGGGACACGTCGATCCAGAACGGGGCGAATCACGAGATCAGCGCTTATCAGGGTGTGAATTACGTTTATCTAAACGACACGCGGCTGGCGCGCGTGTCGATGACCGACGCCAGCGGGCTGCATCTCTACCGGCTGGGCTACGATGCACTGGGCCGGTTGGTGCGGCGCACCTGGGGAGATGGGCCGGGAATGTCGGTCACGTATTACATTTATGATGGCGAGAAACCAATCTATGAGTTCGATCCAAACGGCGGCACACCTTCGACGAATATTTACGGGCGCGGTATCGATGAAATTCTCTATCGCAGCAATCACGGCTCGGGTCAGCATTTCATGCAGGACCACGAGGGAAGTGTGATTGCCGTTCTGGGGGGCAACGGCGCGCTCTTGGAATGGTACCGCTACGATGCCTTCGGCGCGCCGATGTCGATCAAGGACGGTGCCGGAACTTCATTCCCGACGACACAGATCAATAATCGCTTTCTCTTCACCGGCAGGGAATACATTCCACTCTTCGGCTTCTATGAATACCGCGCCCGCGCCTATCATCCCGGCATCGGGCGGTTCATGTCTGAGGACCCTAAACTCTTCGATGCGGACGATTACAATCTCTATCGGTACGTCAAAAACGATCCGTGGGACCTTAGCGATCCCATGGGGCTGGCTCCAACTGTGGTGAGTCCAGAAGTGGATCGTGTTTCACTCGAAGCCCTCAAAGTCGTCCGAGATATTAGCAATAATAATAGCGACGGAAAAGGCGTTGGCTTGGAGCGCGGCAAGACGATCGGGCCGCTTAATGGTCGCATTCAATATTCGAAGGATACGAGCGTCGGTGAGCCCGTTAACGGGGACATGACTCACCAAAGGATATTGTATCCGGATCCTCCCGGCGGCGAAAACGGCAAGAGGGACTCATTTGCCCACGTTCACACCAATAGCAACACAACCGACCCACAAGGGCGACCGGACCCGAGGGGCACGCTGACAAGCCCCCCAGACAAGAACAATGGGGATAAATCCAACACCACAGTTTACACGACTTCAAAAGATGGAAAAATTACGGAGCGCTATCGACAGTCTGATGACGCGCGACAGCGTGATCATCACGCGGATTCAGTCACCGAAAGGTTAAAGAATGGAAAGTGGGAAGAAGTCGAGAAAAGACCGGCTGTTAAGCTGCCGGGCCTACAACGAAAGTAAGTCGGCACTTGGGAATCACTAATGAAGCGATTTTTCATTCTTGTTTTCTTCACGTCATCGGTGATTGCGGTGGAACCGATACAATTGAAAAAACATCAGACGGAACCGAGATATCTCATTCCAGTGTCGCCGGACGGACGTGAATATGAAGCAGCCGTGCAGAGACTACTGGGAAATAAATGGGGCAAGGGTCATATGATTTGCAACGGTTCGGCAGTCGGTGATCTCGCGGTTTCGGTCTGGGGAAAAGGTTACAAGAACTATGATCACGAGCGGTCGATAGACAATTTCATCACGCTTATTAAGATATCTCGTGGCAAGCGCGGTCCTATTTCTGAAAGCCAGGTTAACGTCCCTATCGACGCAGATTTTGCAGTGGCGGTTCAGCGCGCTTGGGCAAGTATGCTTCTCAAGACGCGGTATCCACAAAATAAGTTAGGGCGGAGATGGCTGGAATGTTGAATTTTCCGTTTGGATTACCGGCTTGGGTGGCGTTTACGGTCAAATATGGAGTCCAACAAAAGGATTGCCGAAAGAGTTTACAGATTTGGGATTTGCGCTTGCAGATTATTGCCAGACTCCGGAGGCCGAAAGACCCGAGAAGCGGAAAAAGCTCATGCGCTGGCTAGAAGATTTCGCGATCAGGGCCGGTGCGTGAAGCGAACCACCGGCGCCAGTTCGGTGATCTATTACATCTACGACGGGGAACGGCCGATCTACGAGTTTGATCCGAACGGCGGCACGCCTTCGATCAATGTTTACGGGCGCGGGATCGATGAGATTCTCTATCGCAGCAATAACGGCTCGGGTCAGTATTTCATGCAGGACCATGAAGGCAGCGTGATCGTGGTCACCGGCGGCGACGGCTCTATCCTGGAATGGTACCGCTACGACGCCTTCGGCGCGCCGACCATTCGCGATCCGTCGAACAATCAACTATCAACCACTGCGATCAACAATCGCTTCCTCTTCACTGGCCGCGAGTACACGCCGCAGTTCGGCTTCTACGGGTCCCGCGCGAGGGCTTATCATCCGACGATTGGCCGCTTCATGAGCGAAGATCCGAATCTGTTTGTGCGGCGGATCGGCCTCGATAAGCCGGTCGCAGATTCGTCCGACGCCAAGGCTCCCGAAGGCGGCAAATCGAAAGAGGAATGGTCATTCTGGAAGTCTCCTGATCAAGGCGAGCTAAACCTGTTTCGATACTGCTCTAACGATCCGCTTGATAGATTTGATCCATTAGGGCTGATTGAATTTTTCTTTGATGAATCGTTTGGCGCAGCCGCGCAAGCGAAGTTTAATGAAGCGATAAAACTTGGTTCGTCGACGAGCAAACGAGGCAACGAATTAGCTAATATGCCAGGAGATTTGAGAGTTGCGGCCACCGACAAGACACATCCGACCGGATTCTATCCTAAGGAAAAAATTCTCCGGCTTGATCCCCATGACCCCGCTTTTCTTGATCCAAAGAGCCGAGCAGATTTTAACCACCATCCGACAGAATTGCCGCCCGATGGAGTCAAAGGGCGTGCGACAACCGTGTTTCACGAGGTTGGCCACTTTGCGGGAGGAAGAGACGAAAATGAATACCGAGGTCATAATGTGCGCGATAATGAAAATCCTGTGAGGCGAGGTTTAAAGCTAGAGGATCGCAAATCTTACAAGGGTGTTCCCATCAATCGCTGGGACGCTGGACACTGATGAAACCACTGCTTCTGATGTGCGCGTTTTTTCTCTCTGGCTGCTGCACGTACCTGAGCAACGAACAGGTAATTGGCATAGCCAATGCCGAGATCAATCGACGAAAAATCACCCTGCCGCGGGACTACACGATTCGAGTCATCAAAGATACTTTCGTTCCTGAATCCGGGCCGAAGGTTCCCTTGTATGCAGTGTCGTATAATGATCCGCACCGGCGTGAGGCAATCCCCGTTTACAGCGTGCACGTGAACCGTTGTTCAGGCAAGATAGATGGTTTTATCGATACTCACAGAATAAGTCGGTCGAAATGGAGAACTGACGAATGAGGGCGAAAAGCTAATTCAAATTGTGTCAGTCATCACCTCTTGACCTATTACATCTACGACGGGGAACGTCCGATCTACGAGTTCGATCCCAGCGGCGGCACGCCCTCGACCAATGTGTACGGGCGCGGGATCGATGAGATCATCGCCCGGAGCAACAACGGGTCTGGCCAATACCCGATGCAGGACCACGAGGGCAGCGTGATCGTGGTCACTGGCGGCGATGGAACAATCCTCGAATCATATCGGTATGACGCATTTGGAACGCCCACAATTTACGACTCGTCCCACATCACTCATCCCTCGTCACTGATTAATAATCGCTTCCTCTTCACCGGCCGCGAGTATGCGCCACAGTTCGGGTTCTCACGAATATCGCGCCCGTGCCTATCATCCGACTATCGGCCGCTTCATGAGCGAAGACCCGATGCTGTTCGTGCGCGGTCTAGATCTCGGTGAAGCTCGAAATAGTAAAATAGGGGTCAAATAGTAAAATAAGTAAAATAGGGGTCATGTCTTTATTCTTGTCATTGTGGGATAATCAGCTAATGGTTGTTCGATGGCCAGAATGCCGCGGATAGAATTTGAGGGGGCGCTTTATCACCTGCTTTGCCGGGGCGATCGGCGGGAAGCGATCTTCCTCGATGACAGGGATCGGGAAATGTTCCTGGCTACACTGGGCGAGATTTGTCAGCGCACTGGCTGGCGAGTGCACGCCTATGTCTTGATGAGCAATCATTACCACCTGCTGGTAGAGACCCCGAAAGCCAATCTGGTGCGTGGGATGCATTGGTTTCAAGCCACCTACACGGCCCGCTACAATCGCCGGCATCGTTTGAGCGGACATCTCTTTGCCGGACGTTATAAATCGCTGCTGATCGATCCCGAAGAGCGGGGCTACCTGGCAACGGTGTCGGACTACATTCATCTCAATCCGGCCCGGGCGCATTTGACGAGCAAGAGACCTTTAAGCAGCTATCGCTGGAGCAGTTTCAACTGGTACGGGCCGGGGGCTCGTAACCGGCCGAATTGGTTGGAAGTGAAAACGGTCTTAGGTGAGCTGGGCTGGAGTGATCGCGGCTCCCACCGGCGACAATACGTAAAGCGGCTGCAAGAGCGCGCCAAAGAAAACCCGCCGGGCCGCAGCCTCGGTCCATTGCCGGGTGAATTGCGGCGGGGCTGGATTTTGGGCGGCGAGCAATTTCGAGATCGGGCGCTGAGGCTAATGGATCGATTGAGCGATGCCGGGCTGCGAAAATCGGGGCCGGTGGAGACTTGGGGCGATCACGGGGCATGGAGCGCTGAGCGTTTACTCAGAGCTGGGTTGAAGCAGTGGAACCTGGAGAAGAGAGACCTGCCCAAACTTAAAAAGAGCGATTGGCGCAAGCGCGCGATTGGTCACTTAATCAAGAACCGGACCGGGGTTTCACTACGCTGGATAGGAGAGCAGTTGGCAATGGGAAACGACAGCCATGTCAGTCGGCTGTGCAGCCGGATTGATGACCTGGCTAACCAAGCGCAACTTTCCAAGCATCTGAAAGAGATCGAAGCCCGAGCACGACAAGAATAAAGACATGACCCCCTTTCCCCTTTCTGACCCCCTTTCCCCTTTCCCCGACAAGAATAAAGACATGACCCCCTTTCTGACCCCCTTTCTGACCCCCTTTCCCCTTTCCCCTTTCCTTTCCCCCGAATTTATGGAACCAAACCGTAGTAAGAGGAGAGAAGCTATTGAATTCTCAAAGCTCACTTCCGCCAATCTAATGCAGGGTGAAGACCAAGAGGACTCGGTGCTGTTACGTGGAATGCTAGCTGAGGCGAAAGCTTTTCTTTCTTCGTTTGCCTGGAATCGCGGCATACGTGAGTCCTTTCTGGGCCTTGGAGTTGGCGGTGTGGTCGGGGTTTTTCTATTCCATATCGTCCCCTCGCGTAGCGACGTAGACGAATGGCTTTGGGTAATCGTGGGAGATTTACCACCTGCTTACATTACCACCGAAAATGCTCCAAACGCGGCTTGCGCTCTAGATGCCTATATTGGGGCGATGCGCGAGTGGGTTGAAGCGGCCAGAGCAGGACGTTCAGTCGATCAGCTGATACCGGTCAATGTTCCCCCTAGCTTGGAAAATGCCGAAAACCTCCACACACGTTTAGAATTCCTAAAGAAGGAGATTCTGTCAAAATCCCAATGATCTAAGGAATTACTGAGTTCAGGCTGGGGGACTGAGTTCAGGCCTGGGGGGAAGCTGGGGCCGCATCTATAGGGCGTGTTGCCCAAATCGGCTTTAAAAGAAAATATACCCAAACTCGGGCGATGGGCGATGTGTTAAGAGAGTAATCCCATCATGATGGGAGGAAGGCCAAAATGGCGAGGAAATATTTAGTTTCGAGCATCGTGGGCAGTCTAATTTTCGCGGCCGCAAGTTGCTGCCCCGGCATGACCCCAGACGATCATCTCGTCCCATTCAGCTCTGCCTTCGGCATTGATACAAGTTATGACAAGCTGGTGCGACGTAAATTGTTTGTAGCGCGAGGCGAAATTGCACGAATGGTGCAAATACCTGGTTATTGGGGTGTCGAAAGAGTCATCTCAGTGCATCGGTGCGATTCAAAGCGGAACCAGTTTTGCGTGACCATTGCCGAGCCACCCCAAATGCTCTGGCCCTTTGCCCGGGACAAGAAGGTGCCGACTCATATCAAAGTTCAAAAGTGTGAAGCTTCGTTGCCTGCTGCGGCAGCGCGTGCAATCGAGAAGACTTGGTCAGCAATGATAGGCGATGCGCGGCCCGAAGCGAATTCCGACGAGATAATGTTCGAAGGTATGCGCGCGCAGTTCTATGTTATCGACCCGACCGGCCGGGAATCGGGAGCCGAGTTGCCCAAGCAAGTTGGGAAAAAAACCGCCGCTCTCCTAGAGCTCGGAAATCTTCTAATAACATATTGCAGTCTTCCTCCCTCGATGCGGCCAAACAATCGAAAGAGATCGAAACAAGGGCTGCATCTCTTTTGAACAGATGACAGGAAATGCTCGACGATCTTGGAAAGGAAAAGGAAAAGGGGTCAGGCTAGGGTTGCATTGAATTGACGGACAGTAACCTAGGGGGGGCCGGGCCTACTATCGACACTCGGTGAAGTCTTTTCCTGATACGAGACCGCGATCGACGAGTAGAGCTCACGTGCCTGTTGAACATCGAGATCGATCTGACGGGTGAGCGCGTCGATGTTTTCGAATTTCTTTTCCGGTCGGAGATATTTGAGGAAGCGGACTTCGAGGTCTTTTCCGTAAATTTCGCTCTTGAAATCCAGCAGGTGAATCTCGAGAACGCGCTCGGATTGATCGCTGCTGATCGTTGGCCGATAACCGAGATTTATGACGCCCGGATATTTCGCGCCATCCAGGGTCGCTTCGGCAAAATAGACCCCGTTGGGCGGAAATTGCTCGCTGTGTGCGCTCAGGTTTGCCGTGGGGAACCCGATCTTTTGTCCGAGATTATCGCCATGGACGACGGTTCCGAGAATTGTGTATTCGCGGCCCAGCATCTCGGCTGCTTTCGCCAAATTGCCGCTTTCCACCGCTTGCCGGATCGCCGTGCTGCTTACGATGTCGCCATTGATCGTGACCGGCGGAATTCCTACGACGTTGAAATTGGAACGCGCGCCGAGTTTTTTGAGGAGATCGAGATTACCGCGCCGATTTTTCCCAAACGACCATTCATGGCCGACACAAATTTCGCGAAGCGGATTTGAATGCGTCGACGAGTTGCTGCACGAAATCTTCCGGCTCGGTGGCGGCAAATTGTTTATCGAAGGTGATGATGAGGAGATGGCCCACGCCGAGGTCGCGGATCAAAGCGATCTTGTGCTGGGTCGCGGTAAGGAGATGCGGCGCGTCCTGCGGACGCAATACTTTTATTGGGTGAGGATCGAAGGTCACGACAACAGGCGTTCCGTTTTCTGCCTGGGCGTGCCGCGCGGAAGTGGAAATGACCGCCTGATGTCCGCGATGGACGCCGTCGAAAACGCCGATGGCGAGGAAGAGAGGGCCGGAGAGGTGCGATAGATCCGAGATGGATCGCAGCGTTTCCATCAAAACAATGACGAATGACGCCCTTCCAATGACGAATGACGAATGACGAATGACGAAATAATGACGAAGCCCGAAGCAAGAGGGAACCGATTAACCGTGGCCAGACCAGACTTCGAATTTGGGCTTCCTTGGTCATTCGAGATTCGTCATTTCCCTTGTTGCCCGCTCCTCCAGATCTTCGCGAAGATCAGGTGCAACTCCCTGGCCTCCAGCCAGAGTTTTCGTGCTTCAGATTTCAATTCTGGCACAGCTCGAACCGCCATGCGCAGGAAATGCTTCGTCTCACGTGCCTCTTTCTTGCACGTGCCGATGCACTTTAGAAATTCCTTCTTTGACACCGAATCGTCGGCTTCGACGTAGTTCGCTCCCACGCTTGTTCCAGCACCGACCAGTTGACTGATGATTCGGTCCGGTGGTCGGTCCTTGCGGAATCGTCTTTGCAAAATCGATTACGCCTCACCAAATCGCGCCGTCCGCTCCTCCAAGTCGTAAACAGGTTTCGCGTCAGATTCCTCACGAACAAGCGGCATCCCGTCATCAAGCCAAAATGAACTCATCATCGTATGACGCCCTTCGATTTCGTCATTCCTTCGTCATTCGTCATTCGAGCTTCGTCATTTTTCCTCACGCTCCTCGCATCCGCGAAACTTCCGGCAGGCTTCAGAAGCCGGCTTGCACAATTTCTTCGCGCGGCGCGTTTCTGATTTGTCGACGCTGATCGCGTTCGCGACATCGAATCGGCCGGACTTTCTCCGGCGCAACGATTTCAAATGCGCGCCGCAACCGAGAGTCTCGCCGATCTCGTGCACGTAGGTGCGGACGTAAAAGCCTTTGCTGCAAACGACGCTGAAATCGATTTCGGGAAGAGCGATCCGATCGATTGTGTAACGATAAACGTGAACCAGACGCGGCTCGCGCTCGACCACTTTTCCCTGGCGCGCCAGTTTGTAAAGAGGCACGCCTCCATGTTTTTTCGCCGAGACCATTGGCGGCATTTGATAAAAATCGCCGCGAAATTTCTCAAACGACGGCGCGGATTTGGTTTTCATTGAGCGCGGGAACCGGACGCTTGTTGAGTTACTTCGCCTTCTCGATCCTGCGTGCTGGTGCGTTACTCCCAGGACGAATGTTCCCGCGTATTCCTTGTCCTCGCTCATGAGCAGATCCTGGACTTTTGTGCCGCGGCCGATGGTCAGCAAAAGCAAACCGGTGGCGATCGGATCGAGCGTTCCGCAATGGCCGACTTTTTTGATCCCGAGTTGGCGACGGACCAGGGCCACAACGTCGTGCGATGTCATCCCTTCGGCTTTGTCCACCAGCAAGACGCCGTCAGGTGTTGCGATTTAACGACATCACAAATTGCCTCCAAGACTCGCTCTTCCACTTCGGCCAGCGGCCCGCGCACGCGCGCGCCGGCCGCCAGTGTGTGACCGCCGCCGCCAAATTTCTGGCAAATTGCGCAGACATCGACCGCTTCATCTTTCGAACGCATGCTGACGCGCACTTTGCCGTCGGCCAGCTCCTCGAAAAAAACCGCGACGACCACCCCGCGAATGGCGCGAAGATGATCGATCAAGTCCTTCGTTGTCTTCCGGCAGAACGCCGAGTTCGGCTGCCGGTTTCAGGCTCAGACTAAAACTGGCGCACCCGGCCGTCGAGCATCGAATCGCATGGTGCGAAGCAATTCCCGAAGCAGCTCGATCCGGCGGCGCGGATAATTCTCGTAAAGCAACTGGCTGACCCGGCCGACATCGACCCCGCAACGAACGAGCTCGGCCGCGATCTCGAATGTGCGCGCGGTCGTGTTTGGATATTGGAACGAGCCGGTATCGGTCGAAATCGCGACGTAGAGATTCTCGGCGATGTCGCGGATCGATCGGCAGTTTTTGATCCTTGATCAGTTCGAAAACAATTTGTCCGGTCGCCGGCGCGGTTGGATCGATATGAACCAGATCGCCATAGCCCGGATTGCTTGGATGATGATCGATGTTGATCCAGATTTTGGCGGAGCGAACCGCCTGGAACGCGGTTGCCGAGTCGGTTTTGAATCGCGGTGTCGAGCGCGATGGCAACATCGACATCCTCGCGGCGTGCGGGCGGTTTGGTCATCAACTCGGCGTAGGCATGAAAGGAATATTTTTCGAGCATTCCATCTTCGTTCCAAACGCGAACATCTTTGCCGAGCTCTTTCAAGCGAAAGGGCGAGCGCGAGCTGGCTGCCAAGCGCGTCGCCATCGGGCCGGACGTGGCTCAAAATCGCGAAGCGCTGATGGTCGCGCAACGCCTTGCCGATTTGCTCAAACGTTGCTGGCGCTCACTCGTTTTCGCTGGGTTTCTCGATTTTCTGCAAGATCTCAAGAACGCGCGAGCCGCGCTCGATGGAATTGTCGAGATGAAAGACCAGGTGCGGCGTGTATTTCATCACCACGTGGCGCGAGAGTTCGGCCTGGAGAGCGGGCCGATTCGCTTCCAGTTTGTCGATCACGCTGGCACCGTTGGCTCGGCCCGAGAATGCTCACGAACACGTGGGCGTTTTTCAGATCGGGCGTCACATCGACATCATTGATGCTGACCAGTGCGCCTTCGAAATTGATTTCACGCGCGATGATGCTGCTCAGCTCACGCTTTAACCAACTCGTTTACGCGCAATTGTCGATGTTTCATTCCTAGTTGTCTGTAGCCGCCCCGCTCTGTCGGGGCGCTCTCTCGGTCCAGATTCACGGCGCCAGAGCGCCGTGGCTACAGGTCACAATTTCTGCGCGATCTGCTCGAGTTGGTAACACTCGATCATGTCGCCAACCTGATATTCGCTGAAATCGCCGAGCTTGATGCCGCATTCCAGGCCGGAGCGCACTTCTTTCACGTCGTCCTGGAAACGGCGCAGAGTCGAGAGGCCGCCGTCGTAAACCGGCTGGCGTTTCCGCAGAACCCGGGCGCGCGCGGTGCGGGCGATCCGGCCGTCGGTGACCAGGCAACCGGCAACGATTCCCTTGCTCAACTCGAAAACTTGTTTTACCTCGGCGTGACCAATGACAGTTTCGCGATGCTCGGGATCGAGCATGCCGGCCATCGCTTCTTTGATCTGATCGATCAATTCGTAAATAATGCTGTAAAGCTTGACCTGCACGCCTTCCCGTTTCGCGGCCGAAACCGCCATCGCCTCGACTTTGACATTGAAACCGACGACGACTGCGTTCGACGCGCTGGCCAGCAAAATGTCCGACTCCGAAATGGGCCCGACTGCGGAATGAATGATTTCGAGATCGATCTTCTTGCTTTCGATCTGCCGCAGCGCGCCGACCAGCGCTTCGAGCGAGCCCTGGGCGTCGCACTTCAAAACAATTCGCAAAACTTTCTTGCCGTCAGCGGCTTCGAGCAGGCTCTCCAGTGTGGCACGCTGCGGCGCGCTTAACTTGTTAGCGCGTTTCGCCTCGAGTCCGCTCGTCGCTCAATGTTTTGGCCGCGCGCTCGGATTCCATCACCAAAAGTTCGTCGCCCGCGTTGGGCAGACCGGTGAAGCCGAGCACTTTTACCGCCGTCGAAGGTCCCGCTTCCTTCACCGGCTTTCCCTCATCGTCGAGAAGCGATTTCACTTTCCCGCTGTAGTCGCCGCAAATAAACGGGTCGCCGATTTGTAACGTGCCCATTTGCACGATGACAGTGGCGGTGGGGCCGCGCCCGGCCTCGACTTGCGCTTCGATGACGGTGCCGCGCGGCGTGGCCGTCGGCGACGCCTTCAGTTCCATCACTTCGGCTTGCAACGCCATCATTTCCAGCAGGTGATCGATCCCGGTGCCTCGCGTGGCCGACACTGGAGCCACGATTGTTTCGCCGCCCCAATCTTCCGGCGAGAGCCCGTTCTCCTGAAGTTGTTTTTTTACCTTGTCGATGTTCGCGCCCGGCAAATCGATTTTGTTAAGCGCAACCATGATCTTCACATGCGGCGCGGCTTTGGCGTGATTAATTGCTTCGATGGTTTGCGGCATGATCCCGTCATCGGCCGCGATAACCAGAACCACAATGTCGGTGACATCTGCGCCTCGTGCGCGCATCGCGGTGAACGCGGCGTGGCCGGGCGTATCGATAAACGTAATTTTGTGGCCCTTGTATTCGAGGCTGTAGGCGCCGATGTGCTGGGTGATTCCGCCGGCTTCACCCGCCGCAACCCGCGTTTTGCGAATCGCATCCATCAGCGACGTCTTGCCGTGATCGACATGTCCCATGAACGTGATGATTGGACCCCGCGGCTTGAGTTCCTCAGCTTTCTTAATGACCGGCGGCGGCGGCGCGACCACGGCTTGCTCGACTTTGTGAACGCCGCCTCCTTTTTCCCGCCGCTCCTTTTCCAGAACGAAACCGTGAGTCTCCGCGATCTTCGAAGCGATATCGGGTTCGATCGTTTGATTGATATTCGCGAAAATGTTGAACCCCATTAGCTCGGCAATGAGTTGGTGCGGTTTTATGCCAAGCTGCGCCGCCAATTCTTTAACGATGATTGGCGGCTTGATGTGAATGACATTTTGCGGAGCTTCCTCTTCGGTTGCGACGGCGCCATCGCCCGCTACCACAGCCGGTTTTGCCTCCACCGGTTCGGGCTTG
Organism: uncultured Verrucomicrobiae bacterium; assembly: GCA_963815455.1. GTDB lineage: Bacteria > Verrucomicrobiota > Verrucomicrobiia > Chthoniobacterales > UBA10450 > JBDTZF01. Next base: position 718,661 of record CAWFGO010000003.1, on the reverse strand, counting down.
GGCGCGGCGGGTGGTTCGATTTTCGCGGCAGTCGCAGGTCCGAGTGTCGGGAGTATTTTCGAAATCGGCGGCAGCACCGTGGTCTTTGTTTTCACCGGTCCATCCTTGCCGTCCTTTTGACCGGGCGCTTTGTCGATCAGCGAAACAGATGGCGCGGTTTTCGCCGGCGCAGGTCTCGAATGAGGCTTCGGCGCGGCCTCCCGCTCCGTTTTCGCGGGCACGGCGACGTGAGCGCGAACCGTTTTCTTTTCCGGCTCGGTTTTCTTAGGCGCTGCTTTTGCTTTTGACGCGGCCGGTTTGCGCGTGACGGCCGACTTCGCCGGTCCGCCACGGGACGGACTCGCGGTGGCGAGCTTGTGCGCAGCCGGTTTCCGGGTCTTGCTGGTCGTCTTGCTTGGCATTGTCAAAAATCTTTCTCATGGCTCGTGCGTTTTAAGCAGAGCCAGCTTTTTGCGGTTCTTCCTTCGGTGCTTCCTTTTTCGGCGCTTCTTTTCCTCCGTGAATGGCGTCGTGGATTTCCTGCGCCTTGGTTTCGTCCACGTCCAGGATATCTACAAAATCTTTTACGTCAGCGTCGCGCAAACCCTCCAGGTTGGTGAAGCCCGATTTCACCAGCGTGAGCGCCTGTCCTTCGGTGATCGGCAATGCGCTGGCCAGCGTTTGCGCCGCGTGCGCGACTTTCTGTTCAACCGCGGTCGTGGCCGAAGTGTCCTTGTCGATGTTAATTTCCCAACCGGTCAGCCGTGAAGTCAGTCGCGCGTTCTGCCCTTTTTTTCCGATGGCGAGCGAAAGCTGATCTTCGTCCACCGAAATTTGGACGCTCTTTTTCTCGATATCGAAATTGAGGTTCTTGATCTTGGCCGGCTTGAGGGCTTCGAGAACGTATTCGCGCGGATCCGAGCTCCAGCGAATGATGTCCACCTTTTCGTTATTCAGCTCGCGCACGATGTTTTTCACCCGGGAACCGCGCATACCGACGCAAGCGCCTACCGGATCGACTTTCTCGTTCGCGCTGCAGACCGCGATCTTGGTTCGGTAACCGGCCTCGCGGGCAATCCCGCGTATTTCGACTGTGCCATCGGCAATCTCGCTTACTTCCAGTTCGAAAAGGCGGCGAACAAAATTCGGATGGCTGCGCGACACGATGATCTCGGGGCCACGTATGCCATTTTCAACGGCGACCACATAAGCCCGGAGCCGGTCGCCCACGTTGTAATCTTCCACTACCACGCGTTCCCGCTGCGGCATCACCGCTTCGAATTTTCCAAGATCGAGAATGACGTCGGAGCGATCGAAGCGTCGCACTGTGCCGCTAACGATTTCACCGGCGCGATCCTTGAATTCCTCGTAAATCATCTCCTTCTCAACCTGGCGAATGCGCTGCATCATTGCCTGCTTGGCGGTCTGGGCGGCGATGCGTCCAAAATTTCGCGGCGTTACCTCCACTTCCACCGTGTCGCCCACTTTTGCGTCCGCCTTGACCCGGCGCGCTTTGGTAAGGTCGATCTCGTCCTGAGGGTTCGACACTTGATCGACCACGACCAGATTTGCCAGAGCCCGAATCTCGCCCGTCTTCGGGTTGATATCGATGTGTAAATCGCGCGATGCGCCCACGCTCTTTTTCGAGGCCGAGAGCAAGGCATTCGAGACCGCCTCGATCAGGATTTCGCGTTTGATCCCGCGCTCCCGCTCCAGGTAATCGAGCATCGCTATAAATTCCGCATTCATAAAAGCATTCAGCCCGCAGACTAAAAAGAGTGGGACACTAATTCCCACCCTGATCAGCGCGCGGACTAGAGCCCCAACTTAATTTTTAACCGGCCACTCGTCAAGGTGCCGGTTTGATTGTGTTTGAAGGAGTGAGGCGTAACAGTGAACATCAAACCGTGACGCAAGTGCGCAGTCTGGTGGTTGTTCTGCTGGTTTGGGCGGCGATCTATTTGCCGGCCCTCGGATCGCTCGAGATTAAAGGCGAAGAAGGCCGGCGGATATTTCCCGCGATCCAAATGATCGACAGCGGCGATTACATAGTTCCGAGAGTCGGGAGCGATCCTGTACTTGCGCAAACCTCCGCTGATCAACTGGCTCGTGGCTGCGTCGTTTCGGATTCTTGGCCAACGCAACGAATGGACGGCTCGTTTGCCTTCGGCATTATGTGTCCTCGCCGTCGCGCTGGTGTTCGTTACGGTCGCGCGCGCAAGTCTCGGCACCGGAGGATCGACAATCGCCGCGTTGATCTGGCTGACGAATTTCGGGATCATCGAGAAGGGACGCTTGATCGAGATCGAAGCGCTTTACGCGTCGCTTTTCGCGATTGCGTTCATTTGCTGGCTGAGCTGGTGGAGAGCCAAACGATCGGCGTGGCTCACCTGGATTGTTCCCTGGATTTTTCTCGGCCTCGGCTGGCTCGCCAAAGGTCCGCTGCACCTTTTCTTTTTTTACGCGATCATGCTCGCAATTCTATGGAAGGATCGGGAACTGCGAACGATTTGGAACGTGCCGCATGCAATCGGGCTGATCGTGATGATGTCGATCTTCGCGGCCTGGGCGATTCCGTTCGCCCAAATGACTGGCGGCGGGCACACGGCCCTCGTTTGGTCGCGACAATTTTCCGGACGCCTCGCTCCGGAAGGCTTTAATGTGGCGAGTTGGGCAATGAATATCCCGCGTAGTCTTGGCTATTTCTCGCCGTGGCTGGTTCTTGTTCCGCTCGCGGGGGGCCGGGAGCACCGATCCCGGCTACAGGGTGCGCTGATCTGGGGCATCACGATTCCACTGGTGATTGTCGATCTTATTCCCGGATCGTTGCCCCGTTACACGATGCCACTCATCGCTCCTTTTGCCTGGTTGGTGGCGTTGATCTTGAACGATGAGAAGGCCGCGTGGCCGCGATGGCTCGGCGGGAAATCTTTTTCGCTGCACGGTCGTCAACGACTCATCATCGGGATGGTGACTCTTACCTGCGTGTGCATTTGTATTTATGGGGTGGTGATTGTTCCGCGTTTGCAGGCGCGACAAAAAGTGAGGACGATCGGCGCCCAGATCGAGGCCGTCGTTCCCGATTCGGAACGGCTTTTCGCTGTCGATCCTAATTATCAACCGTTCCTGTTTTATGTGCATCGCGAGATCGTTTATGTGAGCCGCGTGGAAGAGGTGCCCGCCGAGGCGCGCTATTTTCTAGTGCAGCCGGAAAACGAAACTGCTGCGGAAACGGCCCGCCAGTGGGGTCCAAATTCGCCCCGTCGCGTCTTATCGATCAAAGATTATCGGGGGCATAGATCGCTCCTGTTCGCGGTGGACGCACCGTGAGTTCGGGGCTGCTCTTACGACATAGGCGCGGAGACGCCGGGAGCGGTTGACAGGGAGGCGGATCGGCAATAGTTAGCATGCGAACGATTGGTTATGGGGGAATCGGACTACGAAATGTTTGGGCCGTTGTTGCATGGGACGGCTCGGGCTTGGCGGCTAAAACTGGACGAACGGCTCAAGCCGATGGGGTTAAGCCAGGCAAAGTGGCGAACACTCTTGCACCTGTCGCTCTCTCCTGACGTCCTCACCCAGGCGGAGATCGCATCCCGGCTTGGAATTGAAGAGCCGTCGCTGGTGACGTTGCTGCATCGACTCGAGGACGAAGGTTGGGTCGAGCGCCGGAGCGCTTCTCATGACCGCCGATGCAAGACGGTGCATCTCGGTCGCCGGGCCCAACGCGTGATTGCGCAGATCAATTCCACGGCGGCGGACCTTCGACATGAGTTGCTGTCCGACATTCCTGTTCTCGAATTGCAAACCTGCATGCGCGTTCTGGCTGAGATCCAGCAAAAGGCCGCCAACGCTGCGGCGCATTCCGGGAACGGGCACCAACCGACGAAGAGGCGAAAACAATGATTTCCGCCAAGAAGATGAATATCGCTGGACGCGAGGCGGTCGGGAATCTCGAACGCCGGTTTGGCCGGAAGTGGACTTACCTGGGTATCGGCGCGATCGGGCTCATCGCAGTCCTTTTCCTCGTGCGCACTTGCAGCACCGCGGAGAAGCAGACGGGGCCGCCGCCGCGCCCAGTCTCCGTTGCCAAAGTGATCACCAAAGATGTCCCGCTTTATCTTGATGAGATCGGCACCTGCGCGGCCAACGAGACCGTCCAGATCCAGTCCCAGGTCGGTGGCCAGATCGTCTCGCGCGATTTCAAGGACGGCGCCTACGTGAAGAAAGGCGATCTCCTTTTCACGATTGATCGGCGGCCATATCAAGCCGCCTTGGACGCGGCGAAAGCCGACAACGTGCTTGCCGAAGCGAATCTGAAGCGACAGTTGGAATTGCAAGCCAAGAAGGTCACGGCGCCGCAGGATCTCGATACGGCGAAAGCGAATGCCATGCGGACCGAGGCAGCGGTTGAGGCGGCGCAGGTGAATCTCGACTATTGCTCCATTCGATCGCCGATCGACGGGCGCGTCGGTTTACGCCAGGTCGACGTCGGCAACACCGTAACCGCGGGCAGCAGCGGCGCGGTGCTGGTGCAGATCGACAACTTCGACCCAATCTATACCGACTTCACCGTTGCCGAACCCGATTTACCACTCGTTCGGAAATATCTTGGAAATCCGAATCTCAAAGTGCTGACCGATGCCGAGAACGACGGCATCCCGGCCCGGGCAGGCGACCTCTATTTTATTGCCAACACCTTGCAGCCCGGAACGGGAACGGTGCAGGCGCGCGCCGTGACGCCGAATTCGGATCATGCGCTTTGGCCCTCGCAGTTCGTCCACGTCCGGTTGATTCTCGACATCATCAAGGAGGCAAAGCTGGTTCCAAACGGGGCCGTGCAGATCGGCCAGAACGGTCCCTACATTTTCGTAGTAAAAAAAGATTCCACTCTCGATCTGCGACAGGTAACGCCCGGACAAAAGCAGGATAACCTCACAGTGGTCCAGAAAGGCGTGCAACCCGGTGAAACGGTTGTGGTCCAAGGACAGCTACAACTGGCGCCGGGAACTAAAGTGATCGCCAAAGAAACAGAAAAACCGTTGCGGAACGGGATCGGCGAAGGCGACGCCCAAACGGAGTTTTAGTTTATGGCGAACTCCCAGGGCAACGGTCAAGACGACGAACAGCCGAACGGCGCGAGCGAAGACAAGCCGGCTGAGCGCGGCCGGCTGGGAGGTGAGCACGCGCCGGCCAAGAAGTTAGTGCAATTCTCCTCCGGTCTTTCGCGGCCTTTCATTCAGCGGCCGGTCATGACCATGTTGCTGACTGCATCGATCATCGTCTTCGGCGTTCTGACCTACAATCAACTGGCGGTGAACGATCTGCCGGCGGTCGATTACCCCGTCATCCAGGTAAAGGCCTCATATCCGGGGGCGAACCCGGAAACGATGGCGAACACGATCGCCACCCCGCTGGAGAAGCAGTTTACCCAGATTCCCGGGCTCGCGCTTACGACGAGCACCAGCTCGCAGGGCAACACCTCGATCACGCTGCAATTTGATCTTAGCAAAGGGATCGACGCCGCCGCCACCGATGTGCAGTCAGCCATTCAACGGGCTTCCGGTCAGTTGCCGAGCGATCTCCCCAGCCCGCCCACCTTTACCAAGTCCAATCCGAACGATCAACCGGTCATGTATGTCGCCCTAACGAGTTACACGCTGAGCGACGGCGAGCTTTATCGCTATGGCACGACCGAAGTCTCGCAGCGGATTAACATTTTGCCCGGGGTCTCACAGGTTAATATTTACGGCGTTCAAAGCGCGATCCGGGTCAAGGTCGATCCCGGGGCCCTGGCGTCGCGCGGCCTGACCTTCGCCGACATATCGGCCGCGATCCGCGCCGGCACCGCCTACTCCGGCGCGGGCCAGTTCGACGGAGTAAACAAGTCGATCACGCTCCGGCCTAACGGGCAGCTCGCCACCGCCGAGGGCTATCGCAATCTCATCATCAAGCAAAACGCCAACGCCTCTCCGGTTTACCTCCGGGATGTGGCCCGCGTCGTTGATGGGGTGGAGAACGAACGTTTGTCGCGCCATTTCTTCGTTCGCAATTTTAATCCGCCGGCCTCGGTGATTGTTTTCGCCGTTTCGCGGCAGGCCGGCGCGAATGCCGTCGCTGTGGCCCGTTCGGTGCGTGCGTTATTGCCCGGGCTGCAACGCGAGTTGCCGGGCTCGATCCGTTTGATCCCGGTCTTTGATCGCTCGCAGTCAATCGTGAATTCTCTGCACGATGTCCAGTTCACGCTCGCCATCGCCTTCGTCCTCGTCATTTTTGTCATCTTCGTCTTCCTCGGCCGCGCCAGCGACACCCTCATTCCCATGGTCGCGTTGCCCATGTCGTTCCTCATCACTTTTGTCGCCATGTGGTGGTTCGGGTTTTCGATCAACAACCTGACCTTAATGGCGCTGACCCTGGCCATCGGATTTTTGGTCGACGACGCCATCGTCTTTCTCGAGAATGTCGTTAGGCGGGCCGAGGCCGGGGAATCGATTTACAAAGCCACTCTCAACAGCGCGGGCGAAATTTCCTTCACTATCCTATCGATGACCCTGTCCCTCGCGGCGGTCTTCATCCCGCTTGCTTTCATGCCGGGATTGTTGGGACGAATTTTCCGCGAGTTCGCCATCACCATCATTGTCGCCATTCTCGCCTCCGGTCTCGTTTCATTAACTCTTACGCCATTGATGTGTTCGCGGATTCTGGCAGAGCGCGGCCCCAGCCACGTCAAAACCTGGACGGAGCGGCTTTTCAGCCGGTTCTTTCAACCCACCCTCGCGTTTTATGGCCGCTCTCTCGATTGGTTTCTCGACCGCGGCTGGCTCGCCCTGCCGATCATCCTCGCCTGCGCGCTCGGAGTCGGATTCTTCTTCAAGCAACTCCCATTCACCTTGCTGCCGACCGGCGACAGCGGGACGATTCGCGGCTTTTTCATCGTCCAGGAGGGGGCGTCGCCCGATCAGCAACGCCGGCTCCAGGAAAAACTCGATCCCGTTCTGCAAGCCAACCCGGCGGTCGACAAATATTTCACCGTCGCGGGCCGCTCCGGACTCGGCGCCGGTGTTTTCACCGTTCTCTTTTTGAAAGACGCCAGCCAGCGTCCCGATATCGATACGGTAGCGGCGCAACTCCGAAAAGCGTGCAGCGAGATCCCGGGAATTTTCCCGACGCTTAATCCGCAACCCGTTCTGCAGATTAACATCGGAGCGACCGGCAGTTCCTTCGGGCGCTACAGCTACGTCCTAAGCGGCATCAATCCTGATGAAGTTTATGCAGCCGCCGACAAACTGGGGGCGAAACTGGGCGATTACGATGGTTTCGCCAGTCCGCCGCGTTCGGATCTTTTCCGCAACACGCCCAATCTCGACATCAATATCGAGCGTGGCCGGGCCGGCCTATATGGCGTCTCCGTTGCCAGCCTCGAGAATCTGCTGCGTGCCGCCTACTCGCAGAATTACGTCTACCTCATTAAACAAGCCGACGATCAATACCAGGTGATTGTCGAAGCGGACGATAAAGCCCGCGTGGGCCCGGAAGATTTTCGGCAAATTTACGTCAAGCCTGACAACGGCACCAAACTAATCCCGATCCGCGCACTTACGACATCGAAGGAAACTTTGGGCCTGCAATCGGTCAATCACACGAACCAATTTACCAGCGTCACCTTTGGTTTCGATACCAAACCGGGCGTCGCCCTTGGCGATGTGACCGATTACATCAAGAAAACGGCCGCGGAAGTGTTACCGCCGACGGTCAAGGGTGAGCTGCAGGGCGAAGGCCTCGTGCTCCAGCAACTCTTTCAGGCTTTGCCCTTTCTCATCATCGCCGCCGTCTTTGTCATGTACGTAATTCTCGGCATTCTTTACGAGAGCTACGTGCACCCCATCACCGTGCTTTCCACGCTCTTTCCCGCCGTCGTCGGCGGGTTGATGACCCTTTGGCTTTTCGGCTCGACCCTTTCGCTCTATTCCGTGATCGGCCTCTTTCTTCTCATGGGTATCGTGAAAAAGAACGGCATCATGATTGTCGATTTCGCGCTTCATCGGTTGGATGAAGGTTACGATCGCCGCGCCGCCATCCATGAGGCGAGTGTCGAACGTTTCCGGCCCATTATCATGACAACGCTCGCGGCCCTGATGGGCGCGCTGCCGATTGCGCTCGGCTTCGGCGCGGATGGCTCTTCGCGCCGGCCGCTCGGTCTGGTCATCGTCGGCGGCTTGATTGTTTCACAATTGATTACGCTCTACATCACGCCCGTCATTTATCTCGCTCTCGAGTGGTTCCAGGAGCAGGTGCTTGATCGTGTCCCGTTCCTGCGCAGCGCCCATACCCATCACGAGGCCGCCCTTGCGCCAGCCGGTGACGGCAAAGTACACGAGCCTGCTTCGGTCTGATTCCACGCATCAGCCGAGCGGCGGACCCTGGAATAAAACAGGATAAAGCGATTCGCGTCGCAGAGACCGTGGCCGATGTCGATCAAGTAGCGAAGGCGGCGCGTTTGGCCACCGCTTGGACCTGCGGGCAATTCATCGATCACTCGCAAATCAAGGCTTCGTTTGCTTCGCCGCCTGTAGTTTGACGTCGATGGTCTCGCCGCCATGTCGGAACCGGACGAGGCCATCTTGAATTGCAATTACCCGAACACTGGCCGCGCCCAATCGCGTGTCGACCAGCATCCATTCGCCTTCGGCCAGGGGTCTTCCGTTTACGATCGCCAAGCGCGGTTCGCCCAGAGCAATCGAAGTGACTTGCAGCATGGCCGGCTCGACCGGGACCAACGGTCCGCTTCTGTTGGCCAGCGGATCTCCCTGGGCGTCGCCATCGGGTAAACCGATGGCCACGACTACCGGGTAACGATCTGACGCTTTCCAGTATATGACACCCAAACCAACAATGATCGCTGCCGCGACGATCCCAAGCGTAGCGGCGATGCGCTTAGCGTTAAAGAAGCGCCCTCCCTGGGTCGTTGACGCAGCAACAACATCCCGCTCCGAAGCGGATATGCCCTCCTGGAAAAGCCGTGGCCGCGGCTTGTCATCCCTGACCATGCGCAGCCCTTCGTCATCAGAAGGCGTTGTCATCTGGGAACTGTCTCGTCTTTCGAGACTGTCGCCTCAGCGCGAACAATGCAATCTCGAATTTACGAAAGCGCCGGCGGGCCAAATTGCCCTATTTCCCGCCCTGCACGCTCAGTTCCCAACGGTATCCGTCGGGATCGCGGAACCAAAGGCCCATATTTCTCGAACCAGGCGCTTCCGGTCCTATTTCGTCCCCGGGATCTTCCACATCCACCTCGAGCTCTTTCAAATGCTCCAGCGCTTTGTGCAGGATCGACATCGTCGGCAGATGAAACGACATGTGATCGAGCGTTTCCGGTGACGGTTTGCCCTTCATGAGCGCAATCGTCACGTTCTTGTTGCCGATGGCAACGCCTTCACCGAATTCGAATTGTTTCTGCAAACCAAGCGCGCGCTCAAACCATTTCGCGCTCTTTTTTGGATCGCGCACTGCTAATCCGAAGTGACCAACGACCCCGAGTGTGAATGGAACTTTCATGGCCTACGCTAGGGCGCCAGGCCGAGATCGCCAATCTTGAGTGCGGACGGCCATTCTCCGGTAACGGCATGTGAGCTGCTACTTTATGGTTCATGCAGATCACTCAGCCGCAGCCTCCGCGGCCGCTTACAATCATCCAGGAAAGCGCCTCGATAAATTTCCGGCAATCGATAACGGAGAGGGAGCCGGTCTGCTCGCAACACGCTTCCGCTGAAATCAATGCCTACATTGCCATTCGCGACGACTTGCTGGCCGAGGCAGAGCAAGTTCCCACCTTGGCCAAGCTCGACAGCGTTGCGGTCGCCAATGATTTCGTCGAGACATGCCTCCACGCGCCGCGGCCTGCCTATAAGGCGCAGCACCTTCCAGAGTTCGAGGCCGTGCGCGAGCAAAAACGCTGCGAGGAAGTCAGGGACCGCATCGTTGTGCTTCGCGCTCAGGCCCGCGCCGGAGCCAGGGCTTCGTAATCAGCCGGCTTAGCAGCCGGAATTCAGCTGCGCCAGAATTTTAGGATCGCGCACATCGGCCCATTCGCCGGCCAGCTCGAGCACTTTCACCTTCCTGCCCGATTGCGCCAGTTCACGAATGGCGTCGGTCAATTCATACTCGCCGCGTGGTGACGGCTTCAGTTTTTGGGTAAACTCGAAGATGCTCGGCCGGAATGCGTAAATTCCGGCGTTATACCACGGACTGGTCGCTTCGCCCGGGCGCGTTTTTTCCCGAAGATCGACAAGTTCCATTCTCTCGTTAACGAAAACCGCTCCGCCTTTGCTGACGTCCTGGTTGCGCTTGACGCTGACGATTGCTTCGACATCGTCGGGAAGCTCGACAAGGCGTTCATAATTTGCCGGATCGACCAGGATGTCGCCGTAGCTCAAAACAAATGGAGAGTCGCTGGTAAAATTGCGGGCAAGATCCACGACGCGCCCTGTCCCATCCTGCACTGCCTGGGTGGTGTATTGGATCTCGATCTTATAACGTGAGCCGTCGCCGAAGAAATTCTGCACCGACTCGGCCCGGTAACCAACAATGATCAAAAACCGGTGGACGCCGGCACTGCGTAATCCTTCGACGATGTGTTGCAAAACTGGTTTACCCCGCACTTCGAGCATCGGTTTGGGAAGCTCGGCCGTCATTTCTTTCATCCGCGTCCCGCGCCCGGCCGCCAGTAACACCGCTTTGTCGATCCTGGCCACGCCTGTGATTATTCCTCGCCGTCGAAGTAATCGAGCGCGTCGGAGCGCACAATCCTGCGTTCGGGTGAGCGCACCAGCCATTTTTTGCTGTCGGGATAATAACTGGACTCACCCATCGGATTATCGGCGATGACGTAGAGAACGAGATCTTCCGCGCTGTTGTTTGAAAGCTGGTGAGGCTCGTCCGGCTTGAAGAGAAAAGCGTCACCTTGCTCGATCTCCGTCGTGCCGTCCTTATGACGAACGGCGCCTTTGCCAGCGATGACATGATACAATTCCCATTGCACGCTGTGCGAGTGATGAGGATAGGGAGTTTTGCCCGGCGGAATACGGAGAATCTCGACATCAAACGGATGGCGGTCCCTCAGGTCCGTCGAGGTTGGGTTTCTCCCGAGCGCCTCGGAAACTTCCTTGCCCGCGCCGGCGAATTTGCCTTTCGGTGAAGCCCAGGACATCTCCGCGATGTCGTCGATATTGACCTTGCGCATCTCGGGCAACGATCAGCGCATGCCGGAATCGCAGTTCCACTGCACCTTGCTCATTTTTCCGGCAACAACATCCACCTCGAACGGTCCGAATCTTCCAATTCTGTGTTTCACGCCTTTGCGCGAAACGCTGTAATGCCCGGGTGGCAGCGAGACCCGAAACCTGCCCTGATCGTCCGTGGTGAAAGATGCCACCGTGCCTTTTTCACTTCTTGCTTCGAATTCGATATTCGCGAGACCTTTGGAAACCGGCTCATCTTCTCTAATCGGGCCGCCATGCGTTGGGCTGATCGTGATCACGCCTTCAATGCCGGTTGAAGGCTCGGGCGCCGGCGACGAATCACCTCGGGCCGAAGAAAACAGGGAAAACATGGCGAGGATTACGACAATCGTCTGAAGGTGCAGTTTCGCATGCATAAAAGATAACCTTTCGATCTTTACGCTCAGCGAATTCGGCAATTTCTCAACAACGGTACGCGCTACGGTTTCTTCGCCGGCAACGGCTCGCGGCTCTTAATGATCTCCGACTCTGGCGTGAGCTTGTTTGCCTTACCGCTGAATATGATTCGGTTCGGTTTTTCGCCCAGCTCTGTTGTAATCGCCTTGGCGTGCGTCGTAATCACTTTCAGGTTGAGCAAGACAACGTGTAGCTCTCTCAGTTGATCTTGAAGCCCCTTGTCAGTCCCGGAAATAAACTTGTCCGCGCTGCTGAGAACGGTATCGGCGCTCTTTGCCACTTCATCCAGGCTTGCGACTACTTTCTGTAAACCATCTACATCGGTCTTCAGCGAGGTGGCCAGAGGCGCTAGTTTGGGCAAGAACTCGCCGAGGTTACCTTTAATGCTCGTGATTGTGCCATTGAGGTTGTCGATCAACACGTTGGCGTGATCGATCAGCGGCCCCGCCGCTGCGGTGATTTGTTCGATGCCGTAGGCCGGATGGCCTTCGATAATGGAATGATTGGCCAGCGTCTTACCGCCGGGCGTTCCAGCGGACAGTGCGACAAATTTTGGCGCAAGCAGAGTGTCTGAGCTGAGTGTCGCCATCACATCGCTCGGCAAGGGAGGAATTTTTTCATCCAGGCTGATCGTCACCCGGACAGCGTCCCGCTTATTCGCAGATGCGTCCCGCTCGGAGGCACTTAGATGGCGCATCGCGAGTACGCGGCCGGCCGGTGCGCCTGCGTAACGGACTTCGGAGTGCACCTTGATGCCTGTGACGTCCTCGTAATCGATCTGCAAAGTTCGCGTTGGCTTGTTAAGCTGATAACCGGAGAGAGCCATCGTCAATGCCGCGAGCAAGACAATGCTGCAAACGATGACCGACAAAGCGACGAGATAATCGGAGAGATTTTTCTTCATTGAGTCTTGTGGTGGAAGCGGAAGCGCGCGCCAAAAAACGGCCGCGGCTTCACATACTGATGATGCTCGTGTTCTTCCTGGGAAAGATTCAGCGGGATGGGGCCGTCGGCTTCGCCATTGATGAACTGTTGCACTTCGGGATTTGGGCTCGAACGAATTTCATCGGGGGTGCCCTGCGCTACAATCGAGCCGTGACCCAGCATGATCATGCGCGTCGCGATCCGGAACGCGCTCGTCATGTCGTGCGTCACCACCACTGCGGTCATGTGGCTGCCGCGCCCTAGCTTGAGCGTGAGCTGATCGACAACCGCCGTCATGATCGGATCGAGCCCGGAAGTCGGCTCATCGCTGAAGAGTAATTCCGGATCAAGCGCCAGTGCTCGCGCCAGGCCGACGCGTTTCTTCATTCCACCGCTGATTTCAGCCGGCTTGAGACTTTCAAACCCGCTCAGGCCAACCATTCGAAGTTTTTCTTTCACGATTTGGTCGATCTCATCCGGGGACATTCGCGTGTGCTGCATAAGCGGCAGCGCGACGTTTTCTCCAACGGTTAGTGAAGCGAGTAATGCGCCCGATTGAAACAACATTCCGAAGCGCCGTCGCACGCCTGCAATCTCTCGCTCGTTCATGGTCGTGATTTCCTGCCCAAAAATCTTGACCGAACCGGAGGTCGGCTTCATCGAGCCGATGATATGGCGCAGCAACGTGCTCTTCCCGCAACCGCTTCCCCCCATGATCACCAGCGTTTCGCCGCGTTGAATCTGGAACGAAATATCGTTGATCACCGCGCGATCCCCGAATCGCCGGACAAGATCGGCAACCTCGATAACGGTTTCTCCATTCATATGACTAGCCCGCAAAAAAGAAAATTCCGGTGAGCAGCGCATTCGTAACCAGCATGGCCAGCAACGCTTGCACAACCGATGCTGTCGTGGCCTGGCCAACGCCTTCTGCGCCGCCCTCAACGTGCAGGCCAGCGTTGCATGCGATCGTGATAACAATCCAGGCGAAGACGCCGCTCTTGATCATCCCCGAATATAAATCCCATGTGTCGGCGCTGTTCAAGGCGCGCAGGACATAGCCGGCGGTGTTGAAATCAAGGGCAAATCGGCAAACGGCCCAGCCGCCGAGTACGCCGACGTAATTTCCAATGATGGTAAGCGCCGGCAACATCACGAGCATGGCCAGAAAACGGGGCACGACAAGGTATTGGACCGGGTTAATCGCCATCACTTCAAGCGCCTCAATCTCCTCCGACACTTTCATTGTTCCCAATTCCGCCGCCACCGCCGAACCGCTCCGGCCGATCACGATCACCGCGATCAGTACCGGTCCCATCTCGCGCAGGAGAGTCACCATCACCAGATCGGGCACGTACACTTCCGCACCAAGATCTCTCAGGGAATGCGCCGCTTGCATGGCCAGGGTTACGCCGACGCTAAATGCGGTCAGCGCGACCATCGGCGTCGCCCGCACCCCGATGAACACCATTTGCCGAAAAATTGCCGAAAACTTGAAGAATTGCCCGGTGAACGGGGCGACGAACACCCAATAGAGCAGACTCGCGTTGAGCTTGAAATAATTTTTCACGGTCCGGGCGTCACTGCTATGGCAGACGCGCAGAATGACAAGACGCGCGCAATGACGAAAGCCGAAAGTTCAGCTCTGCGGCGACCCGAAGCCGGCTGGGAGCCAGGCGTGAATCTGGGAATGATGCGAGCTCCAGGCCTGCCAAGCGCTTTCGGCCCATTGTCGAACCAGGATGATGTGCTCTTCCGGATTGGTCGCGCGCCGGACTTCGGCCACGGTCACGGTCCCGCGCGAGGGCGGTGGTTCCAGCCACACAAATTGTTTCTTGGACTCGCTCGCTTTTAGGATCGCTTCGTTGGCCCGGCCCATTTCCAACCCGCATTCAAGCAACAGACAAAGCCGAATCAGATGGACCGCCACGGATTGAATGCTTTGCGGCGAAGGACGGCCGGGATGTTGAACCGCGTAAGCATCGACACTGAGGCGATGGTTTGGGGCGTAGGCCGGATCGCTGTATTCCCGGGCCAGCACTTCGCCATACGCCGCCCAACAGCCAGGCGACGATTCCATATACCGATGCGTTGGCCCGTCCATTTCCGGAAAGAGTCCGCCGCAGCCAATGCAGGGGGCGAGGTTCATGATGTCGAACGACAACCGATCATCCTCGGGTGATGCAATGTAGATCACGCGCCTCGTAATCGTGGCGATGATTACGCTATAGGCGATTCACGAACACCCTCCGGTAGCTCACCCATGCAATGATTCCGAAGATGGAAGTCTGACCAAACAGCAATCGCGCGGACAAACTTGTCGGGCCAGGCAGCTGAGATCCGAACATCCAAGCCTTTATTATCTGATCTAGTGTTGCCAGCGGCAGGCAGTTGGCGATCAGGCGCACGGCGCTTGCACTTTGGTCCAGATCAACAAAGAAGCCGCTAAAAAGAAGTAGACAGACGAAGTACAATGCGGAAGCCGCGGTGGCCTGGATAGTAGAACGCACGACGGCGGAAATGGCCAAGCCAAGAAAGGTAGCGGCTGACGTCGCGAGCAACATATACAAGACCAAGAGGGGGAATCCGCTCTTAAAATAGTATTGATAAAAAAATTCGGCGCAGATCAACATCAATACAGCATCAAAGGCCGCGACCAATATCGGGAGATAACATTTGGCGGCAAAGAGCCAATTGTGCGTCATGCCCGGCGCGGTCAACAAGACTTCAATCGTATGCGACTCTTTTTCCCGAACTAAAGAAGGCGCAGCGATGATAAATGGAAAAAAGCAGAGGACCAACGCGATGGTCATTGGCAGAAATGCCGCCGAGCGATCGCGCGCTCTGGGGTAATAGGGATGAAGCGACTGCGCCGGAATAATGCGGATTGCACTGAGCTCGCGAGCGAACGCCGTCTTTTGCGACTCTTTCATGGAATTGAGTGTCGTTTCAATCTTCTTGGCAAGGCGTGTTAGTGGCCTTGCCTGATCTGCGGGCTCCTCGTTTTCAAATGACGTTAGAGGCGGCGGTGGTTCCAAGCCTATGCTTACATCACGAAGCTCTTTAAGATGGTTCTCAAGCTCCCTGATCGATTCTCTATCTTCCTTGTTTGCGCTCATCATGCTGAGCGTTCGTTCGATTGTTCCCGCAAACTCAGCTAACTGCGCCACGCGCGCGGGATCAGTGTTTGCTGTATAAGCAGCGATTTCTTCGGTGCCAAGCTCATTAGGGACGATCACAAGATCGTATTGTCCCCGCCTAGCTTCCTCAAGGGGGTCGCTGGGGGACTCCGGTTTCCTGATCACATGGATGCCTGGCAGTTCCCTCAGCACCTTTTCAAGATCCTCTATCGGTTCGATATTAGTTTCGTGTGGAGTGCCAGCGATCAACAACCGTAGATTCTGAGGTCGGACACTCAATTGGCCGACGAGTATGGCGATGAGTGGTGGGGCGATGAACGCCAGCATCAGTCCTCGTCCGGTCTTCTGGAGCTCGAAAAGATCTTTACCGAGCGTTCTAAAGCTAGCGAACATCAAGATGGCCGTCTTTTAATGAAATAATCTCGCACCCAACGAGCGGAAGCTCTTCCGACTCGGGAGAGGTCACGACTAGGAGGTGGGGGCGAGGTGTCCACTCTTCGAGCAAGCGTTCGATTTCCGCTCGACGTGGCGTGTCAACACTGGCAAAAGGCTCGTCGATAAGAAGCCAGCTGGGTTCGATGTAGAGCGCCGCGGCCATGGCAGCTAGGCGTTGCCGTCCACCTGACAGTTCCGCAAAGCGCTTCCCGCGTGAGTCCATCAAGCCCGCACGAACCAACACTTCCTCTTTCGCCTTCGCGTTTCCGCGCAGGCCACAGAGGTGACGGCGTTGATCCAAGTTTTGCTCAACTGATAATTCTTCGGTTAATCCGCCTGCCTGGGGGACGTAGCCAAGTCTTGGGCCGAGGCGAGCCGTATCGCGGTCGACACAGCCTTTTGTGGGGATAGCGATACCTGCAATCAGCCGCAGCAGGGTCGATTTACCGGAGCCGTTGGGCCCGCGCAGACTGACGCGGGCATCCACAGCCAGGTCGAGCTGAGAAACAGACAAGACCTGAGACCGTCCGTAGATCTTCTCCACCCGATTCAATGATATTGCAGCGCGCCCCATGTTTGTTTACCGGATAGCCGCCCGACTCAGGAATCGCACGGAGATGCTGAGACACTCACGTCTGGCCCCGCACGGCTGTAGATCAATCGCCACGGCCGGATGATCGCGCAGATCCATCAAATAATCTTTGACGAAGTCTTCGATGGAGCTTTGCGGACTTAGCAGTCCGAACTTTGTGAGTTGGTCGATGTTGAGGAAGATCTGCATCTTGTCGCGGGCGTTCTGGCGATGCGTTGATGAAGTGAAGTAGGGGCTGTTGCTCAAGCTGTCGCTCCTTGCAGCGAGTAGCGTTTTGAGATCGTTAATATTGGTCGCCAGCCAGACGGCACCCTCATGCGACACGTAGGCTATCCGATACCGATCCAATCCCTCACTGTCCTCCAGTTCGGCATCGCTTAATTTCTCAAACTGCTTGCGAAAACGGCGGTCGTTTGCGGTCAGGCGCGGCGCGACGTAGTGGATCACCTGTCCTGCAACCTGCTTTGTGTAAGTTTCATTCGCGAGATCCTGCGCTGTCGGCTGGCCGCTAAATTCACCCTCCGGACCCTGCGTGTAGCGGCCGAACGTGGAAAATGGCTCCGGCGAGAGGATGGAGACCCGATCGAGAGAAGAACCGGCTACCATGGTAAGGTTCACCGCCGTTAGAATTTCGACATCACGGTCCCGGCGGAATTGGATCTGTAGTTTTCGTAGCTCGGATTCGATTTGCGTCTGATCTCCCCAGATCCCCGTAAGCACCTCGGGCAGGCCATCGCGATATCCCGAGACGGCAATTACGACGCGCGACAGCATCGGCGAATCTCGCAGACTCCACAAGAACCCGCCGTACATCTTCTGAAGAACATCTTTGATGATGGGGCACCACGAACCCAGTGTGCCAATAATCTGTCCGAGAGTCTTGTCCTGAAGCAGGACGACGCTCGCCACCTCGGATGGAAGACGTTTCGACCAAGCGGCATCGGTGGGTGGATGGGCGAGCAGATCATTGATGAGTTTCACGACGTTGCTGCGGACGCCAAGTTGAGCCTTGAGCAGCACGTCATCCTTTCGCAAATTCAAGCCAATGCTAATGTGCAGAACTCCTGGCAGATTGGGCCGGGCAAAGACAAAAGCTGTCGGTCCGGTGCCGATTGGACTTCCGAGGCATTGTCGAACTCCATCATACAAATCGTCATTGCGACGCGCATACTCGAGGTTAGCCGACCGATCGCGCAAACTGCGGGCGAGAAGCTCGGGATTATCGCTGAGAAGAGCGATCCCTGTCTCCGGAAAACTCATGTAAATCTCCGCTATTTTGAATGAATTCGCTGTCTTACTAATGCCGGGAATCTGCGTCACTTCCATTGTGTCCTTGGGGTAGAGGCGCCGCAAAGTGTCTTTAAATGTCGACTGATTGAGAATCGGAATGACGAAGACAAACGGGCCCATCGTCTCGTTATCGGCGCGATACAAACTGGCGAATATACCGCGCGCGGCATCTATACCGTAGGCAGCGAAATTGGAAAGGTGCGCGACGGGCAAATTATTCTTAGCAAGATTTTCCTGGAGATTTTCAACGGCTGTCCTTACCGATCCCTTGTGGGCTTCTTTTGGATGGCCCTCCGTCAGCGGCTGGATTACTGATCCGAAATGCGCGTCAACCGCGTGCCAAAGCGAGTCGAGCGGGCCGGTGGCAACGAAGAGGGCATTCTCGGGCGGAATGTACCTGCAATTCTCGGGGAACAAACCGCTCATGGGTCACAAAGCTCCACGCCGCGGAAATAATCAGAACAGCAAGCACGAGAATAAAACTCCAATTGGCGGTCAACCAAATGGGGGTTATGGACCCCGACAACGAACGAGTAGGACTGTTAACTTGCGAGGTTGGATTCATGCGTACAACTGCTACCCGTCGGGTGCGATCCTGCTTGCGATTTCGTTGCTCTTCTCCTCCTCCTGCGCTGCTACTGCCTTCGCGTTGTCCGGCTGCGGATATTCGTTTAGGAGGTCGCGGACATCGATGTCGGTCGGTGAGGCCAATGCCGCGCGCACCTTTGAAATTAACGGAGAATCGGGTCGGTTACGTTCGAGGAATGAGCAGTCCAGACTGAGAATACGCTGGTTGACTGCAGTACAATCCGACGGACGGACACGGTCCGCGTGTTTCTCTTCGAGCGATCGCCAAAGCCATGCAGCAATACCGAGTGACATAAAGTCGCTGTCGACGAGGCGCGTATAGAGCGTTTGCGAAGACGGCTCGATTTCCAGCGGTACGAGCGAACTCGGAGGGACCAGTTTGGTCAACTCCGACACCGCCCTGACTGTTTTTGGATCTCCCTCAAAAACCACAATCCATGTCCTCAATAGAACGTCCGGGGAGTCCTGCGCCAAAATACGCTCCGGATGAGTCAAATCCCATCGATTGACCTTATACTCTTCGGATTTCGGATTGATTTGCACCCAGGAGACGGCGCGAAACACGTCATTCTGCAACGTCTGTTTGCAATCTACCCAGATCTTTTCAACCTCGGGCTCGTAAAGAGCCATGCCTTTGTTTTCGAACGCCAGGACAAAGTACCACACTTACGGCCTGCCGATCCTTGTTTTTGCGGTACTGATCAATTCCGAATGAACCGGTCATAACTAACACGGAGATTGCGGCCACAAGCCAGAACGCCAATCGACGATAATATCGGAACAGGACTAGCAGCGGCGCGACGACAAGTGCGGTCGCAAACATCACTGCCGATTTACAAATTGCGGCAAACGCTATGAATCCGATCCAACTTGCGACAAAAGCGCCACGCGCCCATGTCTTGAACAGCCATCTGATCGCGGCTTTGATATGGTCCTCGAAGGCTTTAAAAAACATGTGCGAGAACCATACAACGAGACCGATTACGAAAGCCCACACTGTTAGGCCGGCGGCGGTAGTTGACGCGCTTTCCGGCAGGAACGGCGAGAGCAAATCGTAGAGAGATGCGATCACGGTCTTAACGGGCCGGTGAAACGACCAGCTGCTCTGCCTCTGCTAAGTGGAACTGTGGAAAACGTACGCGTTGAAATCTGGCGGATTGTACCTAGGAGCGATTCATCGTTATCAAGCTCTTAACAGTCGATCTTAAATAAGTCCGCGTTTGCGAAAGTCGCCGATGTTGCTGCCGCTCGACCTTTCGATCATGTCGATGGTGAACTTGAGCAGGCATACTTCCCAGGCGTCATCGACGCCCTGGATGACGGCGCTGAGCGGTTCGTTTTCGTTTTCGACGCGGCGCTTGGTGCGGCTAATCACGGCGTCCATCGAATCTCGCAGCGTTTCCTCGGTCACATCCGTTTTGCGAAATTGGAAGCCGTAACGCAGCACCGCGATGTTGTGCAGACGTTCGCGTAATTGATCGACATAGCGCTGTGCTTTGTCGCCGAAACCGTCCAGCAACAGCTTGGAATAATGTTCCGGCGTAAGAATTTGCGGCCGCTCGGCGTGGATTTTTCCGTTACGGACCCGGACTTGATCGACCCGATCCATTAATTCGGAAATGAGATAGAAATTGAAACTGGTATTGCCGAACGTCGCAATCTGCTGCTCGGGTGCGAGAATCACCTGCGTATTCTCGATCGCGTAATCGAAGTCGTCTTTGGTCATTGTCGATGTAACAAGAATAGAGGATCGACATCCATGCAACTGCACCTGCCTAATCAGATCGGCTCGCAAACAGATTCGGCAACCGCCTGTCTCGCCCGCGTCGATCGCCACCGCAAAATTGCTTCTCCGGTGAAAATGGCGAGCGCGATCCAGATGCAACTAAACGTGATGAGATGACCGCGGGTGAACGGTTCGTGGTAAAGAAAGACACCGAGGAAAAATGTGCCGGTGGGCGCCAGGTATTGCAGGAAGCCGACAGTCGTCAGACGCAAGTGTCGTGTGGCGTAGCCAAACCAGAGCAGGGGGACCGCAGTCACGATACCGCTGGCGACGAGTAGGATCGACAACCGCAAACTCGTCTGGCCAAACATCAGGCTGCCGTTTGCCTGCAACACCGTGAGATAAACGATCGCCAGCGGAACGAGCAAAGTGGTTTCGAAAAATAATCCCGGGATCGCAGCGGTGCCGGATTTTTTCCGGAGCAGTCCGTAAAGGCCAAACGACACACACAGCGAGAGAGCGATCCATGGGAAATGGCCATAGCCGAACGTGAGATTCAGCACGCCAAACACAGCCAGCGCGACCGCCGCGAACTGCCAACGGGTGAGCCGTTCGCGAAAGAAAATCGCGCCGAAGAGGACGTTCATGAGCGGTGTCATAAAATAACCGAGGCTGGTTTCGATTACGTGGCCGATGTTCACCGCCCAGATGAAGAGGAACCAGTTGGTCGCCACAGCCGATCCGCTGGCCAGGCAATAAACAACGGCGCGTCGAGATTGGGCATTGCTCTTTACTTCGCTCCAGCGTCGCTGCCAGCTCAGGAGCACCGCCAGAAAAACGGTGGTCCAAACGAATCTGTGCGCGAGAATTTCGGTAGCCGGAACGGCTTTGAGCAGTTTCCAATAGCCTGGAATCAATCCCCAGGTGGCGAAAGCGGCGATGCCGGCGATGAGCGCGGAGGTTTCGTGCGATTTGTGCGGATCGCTAGGCATCGTGCCATTCCTGTAGCGGCGGTCCGCGACCGTCGCAAACTGCTGCCCAATGCCGTGGAATTGTTTTGCCGGTCCGACCGGCCGCGGCCGGTGACCTGCATCTCGCCCTACCGGTTCAGAAGCGGGCGATATTGTTCGTATCCCATCGCTTCTAATTGTTCGATTGGAATGAAACGGAACGCTGCTGAGTTAACAGAATATCGCCGGCCGGTGGGCGATTGCGGATCTGCGAACACGTGCCCGAGGTGGGCGTCGCTCCGACGGGCCCGAATCTCCGTGCGCTGCATGCCATGTGAATTATCCGGCTTTTCCACGATGAGATCCGGCGAGATCGGTTTCGTGAACGTCAGCTGCCCTGTGCTGTTGTCGAACTTGTCGAAAGAAAGGAATAGCGGTTCGCCGGTGATAATATCGGCGTAGATGCCGGTGCGGTTGTTGTCCCAAAAATCGTTGTGGAAAGGTGTCTCGGTTCCATTCTCACGGATCACGCGATACTGCTGTGGTTTTAATCGGGCTCGGAGCACTTCATTGCTGGGGATCGGCCGATTGGGATCGAACCCGACCGTCTGTTTCTTTACCGAATACCCAAAGAAAACGAGGTAGCCCACTCCGATAAGGACCACCGCGGCTACGCCGAAGCCGATGGCTAAACTGACCCGCGACGTATCGTCGGCGGTGATTCGGGTGCCGTTCATGGAAGCGGTTTTTTGCGATTAAAGCAAAGTACCGCCTCCGTCGTCACTTCTTTTTCTCGAAAAGAACCAGGTATTCCCCGTAGCCTTCTTCCTTCAGTTTTTCCACCGGAATGAACCGAAGCGATGCCGAGTTAATGCAGTAACGCTGGCCGGTCGGGCCGGGGCCATCTGGAAACACGTGGCCGAGGTGCGAATCACTTTTCTTCGAGCGGACTTCGGTGCGTTCCATCCCGAGAGATGGATCGCGTTTTTCCACGACGGTATCCTTGGCGATTGGTTTGGTGAAACTGGGCCAGCCGGTGCCGGAATCGAATTTATCAGTGGAACTGAACAGCGGTTCGCCGCTGATAGGATCGACATAAATGCCGGGAGCGTGATTGTTCCAATACGGGTTGTTGAACGGCGGCTCCGT
Organism: uncultured Verrucomicrobiae bacterium; assembly: GCA_963815455.1. Taxonomy (GTDB): domain Bacteria; phylum Verrucomicrobiota; class Verrucomicrobiia; order Chthoniobacterales; family UBA10450; genus JBDTZF01. The sequence continues at coordinate 696,195 of CAWFGO010000003.1, read as the reverse complement.
TCCGCATTCCCGCATCACTCGATATTGACTGTCGCTGAGCTTCTTCCGCAGCTCGGCCTCGCTAGGAGCTGGTTTCGTTGAGTCCACTTTTTCGTTCTCCGTTTTCTGTTCTTGAGCATGACTGAAAAAAATCGATCCGGCGACGACAGAAATTGCCACGACCAAGCTGAGCCAGAGGCTCCATCGTGAGCCGGTCTTTTGATCTGATCTTGCGTTATTCATTGTTTGAAAACCCATTCGCGGGGGAATTGAGTCTCCCGCGGAGGAAGTTAATGCAGTCCGGATTCTTGGACAAATTTGCCGGCAGGCGGTTCAATCTCGACCGGCTTCGGGAACACGAATATAGCGACGAAAAGCAATCAACCCAAGCGGCGCAACCGAAGCTGCCAGAGCAAAGATGAGCCACATTATTTCGGAACGGCGCGGGCCGTGCTCGGGACAGAACGCGGCCAACAGCCAGCCCCCAGGGGCGACAAGGAGCTTGCCCACAAGGAATGGCAGGTAGGCAAGCGAACCGTACGAGGCTTCCTGCCCTTTCGGGGCAATTGCGGCTGCATACTCGTAGGTGCGTGGCGAGTAGAAGGCTTCTCCAATCGAAAACACGATTAGATAGAGCGCAGCCATGATGTAATAGGGATTAATACCGCCGAATAATCCCAGGTAGCCGTGACCGAACCATTGTCCGATACCGCTGTCAGCGGCAGGCACGAACCATTCCGTCGGCAACGCCATTAGGAAAACCGAAGCTGCACAAATCGTTCCACCGAACACGACCATTCGATAGGACGTGATCTTTTGCGTCAACGCGCCTACGACCGGCGCCAGGAAAATGATAACGATTGCGTTGATAGCGTTAATTTTTCCAACCGGAGCGTCTTGACCGAGCTCACGAATGCCGAACGTCGGAAAGATGGTTTGCATCGCAATAAAGATGGCTTTGAGAAATCCGATGAAGAGAAAGAAAACAAGCAAGCGGTAGAAGGCGGACTGGCCGATCAATCGGCGAAAAAGCTGTGCCGTGTCGACCGCACTATGCCGGATTGTTTCGGTAATACCCTTCCAGAATGCCGCCACTGTATCGCGACTGCGGGACGCTTGGGCGACGACCGCACTTTTGTCTGGATCGTCCGCTCCTCGGCGGAGAAAATAAATCACCGGAAAGACCGCGATCTCGAAGGCAAGGCTGACGATGAATAGTTGTTGATACGTCGTTGGCGCGAATCCAAACAAGCTAAAATGCAAGTTCAGTTTACGAACGTAATCAAAAATCCATCCCGCAGCGGTGTAGGCGATGTTCATCACCGCGTAGATGATTGAGAACGAGATCGAGCGCTGAGCGATTGTGGAATAGCGCCGCGTTGCGGCCAGCAGCACCGGCGTGCCAAGCGCTTCACCGACCGCTAGTGGGAGCACGCCGCAGGCAAGCGCCAGCGAGGGAATTGTAGCAAAGACCATTACGCCCCGAGCAACCGTGCAGATAGTAGCGCCCAAGAAAAAGGTTCGACGCAATCCAATCGCATCTGTGACTGAGCCAACCAGCAAGGTAAAGACCGTCATCGCCGTCCCAAAAACCAAAGTGACGAGCAACACCGCTGCTTGATCGCTAAAGCCGAGATCTTTCGAAAGCCACAGTTTCATCGTTAGGTACGTGAGCATGTAGGGCGTGAAGATGAGAAATTTGATTAGAAACGTGAGCCACAGCTCGCGTTGAGCTCCCTTTAAGACGGTGAATTTCGCGAGAAATCCGCGTAAACCGGTCGCCGCGACTGGAACAACACCGTCTTCCGGCGCGAACGTTTCTTTGATTGGCTCTCCCACGGGTTTGAACTTCGGCTACAACATCTTGGCGACAAACTCGCGCCCGTCGAACGGCGCGAAGTCCTCAATTTTTTCTCCGGTGCCAATGAATCTCGCGGGAATTCCGAGCTCGTCCTGAATGGCAACGACGACGCCGCCCTGGCCGCTGCCGTCGAGTTTGGTGACAATCAGTCCGGCCAGACCAAGCGCATGATGAAATTCGCGGGCCTGGCTGAGGGCGTTGCCTCCCGTTGTAGCATCGACAACGAGAAACGTCTCCGGCGGCGCTTCCGGATCGAGCTTGGTCAGCGTTCGTTTCACTTTTTGAAGCTCGGCCATGAGATTTGTTTTGGTGTGTTGCCGGCCGGCAGTATCGCACAGCAGGAAATCGGCCTTTCGTTTGGCGGCGGCCTGATAGGCCTCGTAACAAAGCGCAGCCGGATCGGCGTTGTATTGACCGCGAACCATTTCGACGCCTAAGCGTTCGGCCCAAATGCCGAGCTGTTCGATCGCCGCGGCGCGAAACGTGTCCGCCGCGGCGAGCATGATACGATGTCGATCTTGTTGTAGATAATGCGCGAGTTTCGCTGTCGATGTTGTTTTGCCGGTGCCATTCACACCAACAATCAGGATCACGACGGGTTTTCCTGGCCCTGGACGAATCGGGGCGGGTTTGTTCGGCAGAATCCGGGAGATTTCTTCGCGGGCGACTTTGATGACGTCGCTGATTCCGAGCAAGGACCAGGCTTCCTGGTCCTGCAACGTTTTGAGAATTCGTGAAGTCATCGGCACGCCGAGATCGGCGCGGATGAGTGATTCTTCGAGTTGGTCCCAATCGATCGGCTTACCGCTGAATTGTTGGGCGAGGGTTTCGAGGAACTTCATTGATGCGACGGCGGGTAAGAGGCGCGGCCACCACAAAGCCTGTCATGTTGAGCAAAGCGAAACATCTCTCAATCTCATAGAGCTTCGAGAGATTCCTCGCTCCGCTCGGGATGACACGCTTGTTTGCCGGGTCTTAATCCGGGCTCTCCTTCTGCGACGACGCGACCGCTTCACGGGACGGTCTGGTCAAATCTTTTCTCACCCGGTCGAGGATGCCGTTAACGAAACGGCCGGATTCACCGCCGCCAAAAGTCTTGGCCAGCTCGATCGCTTCGTTGATCGAGACCACCGGCGGAATGTCGTCGCGATACAGCATTTCGAAGATGGCCAGACGTAAGACATTCCGATCGACCGCGGAGATGCGATGGAAATCGTAGTTCTCGCAATAGCGGCGAATACGGTCGTCGATCTCCGGCAGGTGGGTAACCATTCCTTCGATAAGCGGCTGGGCAAACTCGCGCACGCTCGGTTTGACCGGACAAAATTCCCAGAAATCATCGATCCGCTCGGGACCGGCGCCGCCCTGGAGATCGCGCCAGAAATGGTATTGAATGGCCACTTCGCGGGCTCGGCGGCGCTTGCCCATGAAATTATCGAAGCTCCGACATCACATTGGCGATTTCCACGGCCGCGCGTGCGGCCTCAGTCCCGCGGTTGATCCGGTCCTCGAGACAACGCTCGCGCGCTTGCGATTCGGTATCGAAACTAAGGACCGCGTTGATCACGGGAACGCCGTGATCGACCGCGATGCGTTGCAGCGCGTCGGTCACCGAGCGGCTGAGATTTTCCGCGTGACCCGTCTCGCCTTTCAAGATCACGCCGCAGGCGATGATGGCATCCGCTGCTTTTTGCAGCGCGAATTGGCGCACGACGACTGGAATCTCGAATGCGCCCGGCACCCGTTGAAGTGAGGTCGTTGCGTTGGGCGCGAGGGTCTGCAATTCTCGGGTGGCATGATCGATGAGACCCTGCACAAAGGGCGCGTTGAACTGGCTGGCCACGATCATGAACGTACGCTTGCCCTCGGCAAAAGAGCGGCGGCGCGGCTGAATGGCGGTAGACATCCTAGACCGGCTTAATGCAATAACGCGGTTTCGGCAACAACTCCAGATGCTTCGCCACCGGAGCACAGGGCGTTGGCTCAAGCCAACGCCCTGCGCCTGCGCGGTAATACCAATTGTTTAGGATGTCCGCTACGGAAGCGCTGTCCCCGATTGGGCTTTGACTACGGCGATATCGGAGCTGTTGATTTCACCGTTCGCATTGACGTCCTCACGGAAATTGGATGCGCTAACGGCATTTCCACTTTGCGCCTTGGTCTGGCTGATGTCCGAGCTGTTAACTAGGCGGTTGGCATTGGTATCGCCTAGGAGAACGCTCATCGGCACGGTGACGTTGCCGGCGTTTGTGCCATCGGTCACATTGTTCAATGTAAGCGCAATTGTCTGCGCGTTATCGATGCCGCTAAGATCGACAGTCACTACCGATCCATTAATGGCGACGTTGTCGACCTGCCCATTTCCCGATGTGACGGTAGCCTGCGGATTTCCATTGATCGTAACGGGATTATTGAAGGTCACGATCACCTTGTGTTGATTTGAATTGGCGCCCTGGCCCTTCCGACATTCAATGCCGGGGTTGCCAGTGAGTGGGAGATCAATATCCCAATCGCCCGCGCTGCCGTGAGTTTTGCGCGACACCGCGCCCACCGGTACGATAACGCCCGAGGGACAGGTGGTGTTGCCGACGATCGTGTAGGTCGCGGCGGGATAGGCGGTGTCGGCCGTGCCTTTGATGAATGTGTGATCCACAAACGAGGTGGAACGTTCCAATGTGTTGGTATCCGGCGTATCGCCTGTGATCGTCTTGCCAGCGATTGCGCCTAACAGGTCGCCCGGCTGCGGATTGCCCACCGCCGATCGGGGAACGTACATGGTAATCGTGCCGTCGCTCGAGTAATTGGTCTCCGGCAAACACGGACCGCGCATCGTCTCCCCAAGCACGAGCACGGCTGGAACGCCGGCATCGGCCAGCGTGCCATATTCGAACGAGACCGCGCCGTTTTCATCGGTCCTCATCCCGATGTAATAGAGCTGCGTGTCGAGGGTCGGGTTGTACCAATCCCACGAAATACGCCACCGGCTATTCGGCGGGAGCGTGCTCAAATCGACCAGCTTCATTTTGAACACGAGATTATCGGTGCCGGCCGGTTCGCCCACGGCAATGTAATCGATCAGAAGTTGTGGAGTGGGAGGCTGGCCGGCACTGCCCCCTCCGGTACTTTCCGGGTGCGACGGATCGTTGCGATGAATGATGAGGCCTGTGCAGGTGTCGCCAATAAAGGGCGCCGCGATCTCATTATTCGGGCATGAATTGCCCACGCCATTTTGGGCGACAACCTTGTAATAATACGTCACTGTCCGATCGGTCGCCGTGGTGTCGGTATAACTGCCTCCAGTTTGCGTGCCTGTCACGGTCGCGAACGGTGTTTCGGTCCCGGGCGTTGTGCTGCGCAGTATCTGATATCCGGTGATCGGCGAATTTCCGGTGTCGGCTTGATTCCACATCAGGCTAACGCTGTTTCCTTTTCGCAAGTGAGTCACGAATGGCATTCCCGGCTCAGATGTGAGCGAACCCGGATCGTGGGCGGCAAGCATCCTGCGACCGCTCGACTGCCGGGCAATCGATGCCACCGAGCTATAGGCGTTGCCTTTTACTGGAGAAGTGCCGTCAGGATTGACCGGCGCCTGTCCACAATTTCCACCGGCGCATCCGTTGCTGTAGCCAACGAGAACCCGGCCATCCTTGTCCGTCGTGAGATCATAGAAATCTGCCAGATTCCGCCAGGCATCGGCGCCGCCGCCGCGCAACAGACCACTGCGCTGCATCGGCATCGTCGGGGTTACGTCTGTGGTTGTCCATGTCGATCCTCCGTCGAAGGTGTGAGCGACAAAGAGATGCCACACCCCGTTGAACGTTCCGTTGTTGGAATTTCCATTTGCTCCGCCGTTAGGCGTGACCGAGCCATAGAACGTGACTGCTGCCCGACCGGCATCGCCGGCAGTGGCGGCTGGAAAACAGACGTTGTTGAGGCCATATGGAGCACCAACGTCAACCATGTTGGTCCAGGTCAATCCATGATCGCTCGAGACGGCAACGCCCGCTTGGGTGCCGAAGTTTGAGAACGCGAAATAAACCTTGCCGGCGCTGTCGATGGAAACCGCCGGGTCGTCACCACTCCCCACTGTCGATGGAGCGGCACTTTGGGTGAGCGTATGGACCGGGCGCACTTGCCACGTTGTTCCGTTGTCCTCCGACACGACAACGGATTGGGCTCCGCTACAGGAGCGGTTCGGGAGATAGACCGTTCCATCAGGCGCCACCTTGACGTGTCCATGCAATCCTCCGCAGGCAGTAAGAGCGTACATCGGAATGGCCGGGCCATAAGTAAGGCCGCCATCAACACTCAGCGCGCAGGAAGCAAAGGCGATGTCTTGCGAGCAATAATACACAGCATTCTGATAGGCCGGAGGCGGCGGCGGAATCAGCGGCGCATGAAAGGGCCCGCCACCGATTGTCTGGTGATCGACCGCCGAGGCGATGCCGCCGGTCTGGGTCGGTGTCCAGTTCAGGCCGTCGTTATCGGTATAAGCATTCTTCGCCGTGCTCGGACTCAGTAGCGTCAGCGACGAGGCAAAGGTCCGATTGGTTTGCCGATCGGTAAAAAGAATCGGATCGCTATCGACCAGGATCGAGATATTGGCCGGCCGGTTGACCCAGGTCGCCTTGGGAGTCATTAACGAACAGGAATCGTCGAAGGTAACGAATAATGTCTCCAGATCGCTTTGATAACTGATCGTGCCGGTGTTCCAGTTCGCACCGATCGAAGGCTCGATCGCGTAGCGCCCCAGATATTCCACCGTTACACCACCGGAGCTCGTGACGACTGTCGGTGTCAGAACTCCCGGTGGCTCAAAATTTTCGTAACCAACTTTCGCGCCGGGGTCCTGAGGCGCTGCAGTGAGAGGCCCTGTCGGCGGAGGGGGCGTCCCGACTCCGGCATCGTCATAAGCGAAAACTCCGTTGTAATCATACGGGGGCATCGACACTGCCGCATTGCCGGCCTGGCAAATCTGCACCTGGTATTCGCCCGCCGGCACTGCTCCCGGCGAGTAAGTAAGGACCTCCGAACCCACGCCGGTGTCTTCCGTTTGCACGAATACCGGCAGCGGATCGGGACCGTATAGCAAAGTTACGGTGATATCGTTGGCTGGAAGGAGAGCATCGACATGAACAACAATGCGGGCCTGGCCGGCCGGCACCATGAAATGATGTCGCGCCGTTGCGCAGGGATAGGCATGCGGATCGAATGTGCCGCTGAAGTTCGTCGGGACAACGGCGTCCGGGGAATTTCTGCTGGTCATCGCCCGGCCGGAATCGCCCGCCACCAAGTTCGAGAATGCGAGCGCGAAAAAAAACAGGCTGATTATTAAGAACGGCGTCACCAGGAGGACGCGCGCAGCTGCTGACGAAGAATTTGTTTTCATAGGGCGGATTGTGGGTTGCCTTCTAATCGCGCTTCAGTAATCGGGCGGACGTGTCCCTCGCCTATTTTTGATATTGAAAGCCGGCGCCCTAACCACGGCCGTTCCGCGCGGAGCTGAGGACTTCCGTGCCTCGGTTGTCGATTACTCCACCGGATCCTTCCCGCCTTTGCATGAAGCTACGGCGTGGGAGCCGATTCCGCTCAGGGTGACAACCCTGCGCTTCGTCTCCTAAAGTCGTTCGAGCGCTTTTTTGGCCAGCGTCTTCGACTTGTCGATCTTCGTTTTCTGATCGTCCGCGCCGCCAACGCTGATCCGGATAAAGGCATTATTTTTTATCACGTACAACGCTCCGCCTACGCGATTTCCAATCCAGTAAGCGTCATCGCCTATGCCTTCGACCTTTATCGGGGTTTCCGATTCGCGTTCTTCTTCACTGTCGCCGTCGTTTTCTTTGTGCACGGCCCGATGTTCGAACGTTTCCTGCCAGTAATCTCTCGGAGTTCGTTTAACGGAGCTATCGGGATCGGCCTGCGTTACCGCCAGGCTCACCGATTTGCTCTGCTCGATCCCGAAATAACATTGCGAAACGTGGAGGCCCGCTTCGGAATGTTCGCTGCCCTTTGTCTCTGTGATTGGTGATCCCTGAACGGCTTCGATTTCCCCGCTCGTGAGCAGTGCGCACGCGTCCATCTTCGGTTCGCCCGCGATTTCGGATTTCCTGCATCCGGCGAACGCAAGTAACAGAGCGAACAAACAAAGGAAAATGGTGGCCTTCAAAGCATGTGACCTAATTTGGCCTTTTTTGTCTCGAGATACTTGGCATTGTGCGGATTCGCTTCCGTGCGAATCGGCACCTGCTCGATCATCTCCAGGCCGTAGCCTTCCAAACCCACCACTTTTTTCGGATTGTTAGTTAGGAAACGGAACCGCCGTACGCCAAGATCGAAAAGAATTTGCGCGCCGAGACCGTAATCGCGCAGATCGCTTCCAAAACCGAGCTTGGCATTCGCCTCGACGGTGTCGAGCCCTTCCTCCTGCAGTTTGTAAGCATGAATTTTGGCCGCCAATCCAATCCCGCGGCCTTCCTGACGCATGTAAACCAGAACGCCGCTGCCTTCCTGCTCGATTTGCCGGAGCGCCGCGTGCAACTGATTCCCGCAATCGCACCGGCGCGAGCCAAAGACGTCGCCGGTAAGACATTGGCTGTGCACCCGGACCAGCGTCGGCTTGTCCTTGTCGATCTTCCCCTTGACCAGCGCGAGATGGTGCTGCCCGTCCAGCGCCGAACGATAAAGATGCAAATCGAAATCGCCGTAATCGGTCGGCATTTTCACGACCTGCTCGAGTTCAACCAACTTTTCGCGAACGCGCCGATGCGCGATCAAGTTTTGGATTGTGCAAATCCGCAGCCCGTGCTTCTTCCGGAATTCCATCAGTTCCGGCAACCGCGCCATGGTCCCGTCGTCGTGCAGAATTTCGCAGAGCACGCCGGCCGATTGCAACCCGGCCATGCGGGCAAGATCGACAGCTGCCTCGGTATGGCCCGCCCGCCGCAACACTCCGCCATCCTTGGCCCGCAATGGAAAAACGTGTCCCGGCTGATTCAGATCTTCCGGGGCCGATTTCGGATTGGCGATCGCGAGAATCGTAGTCGCGCGATCGTAGGCGCTAATGCCGGTCGTCACTCCGCGCGCGGCATCGACCGAAACGGTAAAATCCGTGCGATGGGTTTCGCGATTTTGCGTCACCATTCGCTGCAGCCCGAGTTGCTCCGCGCGTTCGTTCGAGATCGGCACGCAAATCAACCCGCGCCCATGCGTCGCCATAAAATTGATCGCCTCCGGCGTCACTTTTTCCGCCGCCATGACCAGATCGCCCTCGTTCTCGCGATCGGCGTCGTCGGTCACGATCACAATGCGGCCCTTGGCGATCTCGCTCACCACATCGTCAATCGTATCGAACTCAAACGTCTCGACGGGCTTGGTAATCATGGGGATGACACCTTAACGGTAGGGCGAGACTCTGTCGAGCCGACGACGTCTACTTTGTGCTCGTGGCAACGACTGCTTCCGGCCGATACATATCCCGATTGCTTCCCTGGAACTCGGCTTTCAACTTCACCTGGAACTGGGCAAGATCGACAAGGTCCCACCGCGTAAACTTCCAGTGTTCGCTCTTCTCCCGCGCCTGGTGTTCGAATCCGACTACGAAGTGCACCGCGTCATCGCGCACCTTGTTCGTCGCCGCCTTGGGCTCGAAGTAAAATGTTCTGAAGCTGCTGTTGCGGCTGCCCGCCGCGTAAAGCTTCGGATCGAGGTAGAAAACGCGTTTGCTGGCGAGATCGACAATTCGCAAATCGGGATAACCCGAGCGCTGCACTTTTTCGTCAGCCGTTCGGGGAAAGTCGCAGCCCAATCCCGGCGTCGCGTTGAGTAACTCGCGAAGCGTTCCTTCAAAATAACTGCTCACTTCATTGATACGTCCCACCTTTTGAATGGCGCTGTCCGGCGCGTTCAATCGTTTCAGCGCTTCGTCGCACGCTGCGCTAATCGCTTTTACGATACGCCGATCGATCTCGTTGTTGCGATCGACCGGCAGCACCCGTTTCCCCGTCGTATCGAAAATCACTTCGCCGAACGGGACCCCGCGCAATTGTCGATCCTCATCCAGCAGCCAGGGGATAAGTTGATCCACCGGGGCCTTGGCTTCCTTTGCAACTGGGGCCACAGCTGTAGCCGGGGTCGCTGACCCCGGTCCGCTCGATTGCAGGGCAGGCGCGTCGCCCGCGGCTGTTGCCCTACAATTTGCTGTTGCGAGAAAGCCACACAGCAGGACGAGACAACGCATCCACGAATTCAACTCGGGAAACGACTCGCAGTCAAAGCAGTGAAACTCGTCACTCGTCACGATTCCATTCCGCCGGCATGGAATCCGCAATTGGCACGAAAGCTTCTGCATGTGAGGCATGCGCGTATTGATCGCTGACGATCAGAAGAGTGTCGGCACCTCCCTTGCAGAGTTGGTCGGCTGCTGCAATCACGAGGTTGTCGAGGTGGTCGGCTCCGGCTTGGAAGCCATCCAGGCCTACACCAAGCATCAGCCCGACATTGTCCTAATGGACTACTGGATGCCCAAATTGAACGGGGCCACAGCTTGCCGCAATATTCTCGCCCGCGATCCCAAAGCCCGCGTGATTCTCGTCTCCGGTTGGTCGCCCGTCGATGACGCATGTCACGCCGGCGCTTTGACCATTCTAGCGAAACCGGTCCGCCTGGAACGATTGGAGGCGGCTCTCAACGCCGCTGTGCCAATGGCGGATTTCGAACCCTTGGCTCATGCCCTGGAGCCGATCGCGCTGGACTTGGAGCCGTTTGCGTCGGACCCGGAACCGATTGAACTGGAATTGGAGCCGATTGAGCGGGACTCGGAGCCGATTATGCCGGATTTTGGCTAACCTCCGACCGTTGCCGCCTTTTCAAGAATTGGCATCACCGATGTAAGGGATTGATCGGTCCGCGCGTGAACGATCAAAAGAGGCTCATCGGCCTCGACTTTCTCGCCGATTTTCTTGATCCCTGAAATGCCGACAGCAAAATCGATTTTGTCACCGGCTTTTTGACGGCCTCCGCCGAGCAACACCGATGCGCGCCCGATCAGCTCGGCATCCATCTTCTTTACCGCTCCGCTCTTGTTTGCCGGCACCGGGCGAATGACCGGCGCACGGTGCACATCGAGAATCTTCTCCAACGCTGTCGCGTCGCCGTCCTGCGCATAAACCAGTGCGATGAATTTTTTCCAAGCGGTTCCGTCCTTGAGCCACTTCTGCAGCTGGCTCCGCGGAGCGTGCGAAACTTTTTCGGCAAGATCGAGAATCAGCTTCACCAGATCGCTGGGACCGCCGCCTTGCAAAATCTCAATGCACTCGGCGACTTCGAGCGCGTTGCCCACCGCGCGTCCGAGCGGTTCGTCCATCGGGCTGAGAAGGCACGACATCTTGACCTTCATTGATTCGCCTACGCTGGTCATCGCTGCGGCTAGTTGCTCTGCCTCCTTTTTTGTTTTCATGAACGCGCCGCTGCCGAATTTCACATCGAGCACCAGGCGATCGAGATTTTCCGCGAGCTTCTTGCTCATGATGCTGGCCACGATGAGCGGTTGCGACGGAACCGTGCCAGTCACATCCCGTAACGCGTAAAGTTTTTTGTCGGCCAGACAAATGTCGTCCGTTTGCCCAATCATGAACACGCCGATCTGATCGAGTTGTTTGAGCGCGCGTTTCTCGTCCAGGTTCACGTTGAATCCCGGGATGCTTTCCAGTTTGTCGAGCGTGCCGCCGGTGATCCCGAGGCCGCGCCCGGAAATCATCGGCACCCAGACTTCATCGCAGGCCAGCAACGGCGCGAGTACCAGCGAAACCTTGTCGCCCACGCCACCGGTGGAGTGCTTATCGATCTTCGGTGGCGACTTCTCCGGATACTTCAGCACGCGCCCGCTGTTCATCATCGCATCGGTCAAATGGCTCGTTTCTGCCGCAGTCATTCCGCGAAAGAAGACCGCCATCGCCCATGCGCTCATCTGGTAATCGGGAATCTTGTCGTCGGTGAATTCGCCGATCAGAAATTCGATTTCCTCCGCGGAAAGCTCGCCGCCGTCGCGTTTCTTTTCGATCAAACTGGGAACGTGCATCGAGATAAATGGAGCGCCATGCGTGCCAGAATTCGGTCACCTGGCCGCCGGCTTTAGCGTCTCGAACGCCGTGCCGGCCGTCCACGCCTTGGGAAGATCGAAAAACTCCGCCAGCGACGCGGCTACGTCGGCGAATGTCGATCTTGTCCCGAGATCGCGCATTTCGCGGTTGTGCAGGACGAATAGCGGGACTTGCTCGCGAGTGTGATTGGTGCCGCGAAATGTCGGGTCGTTGCCATGGTCAGCCGTGATTATCATGAGGTCCTCCGGCGCGACCTTGTCGATGAAGCCGCCCAGCCACTCATCGAATTCCATGAGCGCCTTCGCGTAACCGGCGGCATCGCGCCGGTGACCGTAGAGCATGTCGAAGTCGACCAGGTTTGCGAAAATAAGTCCGCGTTGCCGGTTCGACCAGAGCTTGTCGATCTTCTCCATTCCCTCTCGATTCGACTTCGTCGGATGCGATTCCGTGATTCCTTCGCCGTCGAAAATGTCGCTAATCTTGCCGACGCCAAGAACCGGAATCCCGGCGTCGCTGATCGCATTCAGAACAGTGCGCGGCGGTTTGATCGAGAAATCGTGGCGATTCGCCGTGCGCGTGAATTTCCCATTGCCGGTGAATGGCCGCGCAATCACCCGACCGATCCGGAAATTATCGGCATGACGCCGGGCGATCTGACAAATCTCATAGAGCTTCTCCAGCGGCATGATTTTCTCGTGCGCGGCGATTTGGAGAACGGAATCGGCCGAGGTATAAAGAATCGGATCGCCGGTGTAGACGTGCTCAGGTCCAAGCTCTTCCAGGATCGCCGTGCCACTCTTTGCGTAGTTGCCAATGAATTTTACTCCCGCCTCGCGCTCAATCGCCCGCACCAGTTCGTAGGGAAACCTTTCGAAAACAGCGAAGGCATGATCGACAATCACTCCCGCTATTTCCCAGTGACCGGTCGTAGTATCCTTGCCCGCGGACCTTTCCTGCATCCGCCCAAAACTTGCGAAATGCGGAAGAGTCGAAAGTTTTCGGGCCCAGGAATAATTAGCGTCGAGAATCTTCGGAAGCCCCAGGGCGACCAGATTAGGCAAACGCAAATCCGGCACACGTGCGAAAATGTGGCCGAGAGTGTTCGCGCCCTCGTCACCATATTTGGCCGCATCGGGCGCGTGACCGATTCCGACGCTGTCGAGAACGAGAACGAGCGCGCGCACGTCGGTTAGACACCGATCGGATGCCACGCGGTTTTCATTTCGATCGTGTCGAGAATCCAATACGGATTTTCCGCGTCGCGTCCGCGCCAATCAGCAGGCGTCAATTCGCGACGAACGTACCGTTTCATATTCAAGGCGCCGCCTTGCTGCAATTCCCGCCCGATTTTGGCGTCGCCGCTGGCATCGACAATCGCATTCACGTCCATGTGACTGGCAAAATGCGGCGCGAGTTCGGCGCGATCGCCCGCCAGAACGTTGATCACGCCCCCCGGGAGATCGCTTGTGGCAATAATCTCGGCGAAAGTAAGCGCCGCCAGCGGTTTCGTTGTCGATGGCAAAACGACCGCGCAATTGCCGCTCAGGATCACCGACGCCACCAGCGAAACAAACGGAAGCAATGGCGGTTCGTCCGGGCAGAGTACTACAACCACTCCGGTCGGCTCCGGCGTGGTGAAATTGAAATGCGAGCTGGCCACCGGATTCACCGCGCTAAAGATTTGGCCAAACTTGTCGGTCCAACCCGCGTAATGGACGAGCCGATCCACGGCCAGCGTCGTTTCCGATGCCGATGTCGATCCTCCCGTGCCGTTGAAACGGGCGACCTCGCCTTGCAGCTCGCCCCGGCGCATCTCCAGCATTTCCGCCGCCCGATACAGAATCTGGCCGCGCAGATACGCGCTTTGCTTCGACCAGTCTCCAAACGCTTTCCGCGCCGCCACCACCGCATCGCGAAAATCCTTTTTCGACGCCCGGCAGAAGTTGGCCAGCATCCCGCCCTTGGCATCCAGCGCCGGAAGCACCCGCCCATTTTCACCGCGGACAAACTTCCCGCCGATATACAGCTTATAGGTCTTTTGAACCTGGAGACGGGATCGGGACTGCTTCACCAAGCGAACGATTGCGCAAACCGGGAAAAAAGAAAATGTTAATCGGCGTAGCACAGCGGTGTGTTGGAACGCCGCAGGCTTCGTTGAAGGCGGTTGGCCGGCGGGGCTGGCGGGCAGCTTGCCTCCCGAACCATTTGTGACTACAATGACTACATGACTGCGACCTTACGGGAGGCCAAGGCCAGGCTTTCGGAAATGGTGAAGCTTGCCAGCCGTGGCGAGGAAGTGGTGATCACCGTCCATGGTAAGGAAACAGCCAAGCTCGTGCCGGTGCCAAAGCGAACAAGGAAAACCGATAGAGAGAGATGGCTTAAAGGACTCGATAGGGTGCGGGAAGAAAATTGGACTGGCCGCTACGGAAAGAGTGCGCAGGAAATCCAGGACGAAGATCGCGCCGATCGATTTTAGCCGATGGCCTTCTGGGACACGTCGGCTCTCATCAAGCTTTACGTTCGGGAACGCGATTCGGGTATTTTTCGCGAAACGATGCGGACTTCCATTGAGACTCCTGTCATTTCCCAGCTTACCCTGGCGGAGATGCACCGCGTATTTTGGGCCAAGGAATTAGCGCGAGCCATTCCGGCAAATCGGGCCGAAGCGACCTATGCAACATTTCGGAAAGATGTCGAAGCCGCGAGCTTCGACATCGTTCCATTTGAGCGACGTGTTGAGTATGAACTTGATCGAATTGTCCTGGCCTGTTATCGAGCGAGTCCTGTTGTGCCGATTCGCACACTTGATGGCCTGCTTCTCGCCTCGGCTCTGGTTGCCAGAACGCCGGAACTCGTCAGCACCGATTTACGAATGCGTGGCGCGGGAGCGCTTCTCGGGCTACGGCTCTTCCCGGATTAAATGCCGATGAATAAATCCGATAAAATCTTCGTAGCCGGCCATCAGGGAATGGTCGGCAGCGCGTTGGTCCAGCGACTCGAGGCGGACGGTTTTGCCAACCTGCTCAAACGCGACCGGTCCCAGCTCGATCTAACGAACGAAGCCGTAGTCGCGAAGTTTCTCGGCGAAGAGAAACCTGTCGTCGTGATTCTCGCCGCGGCTAAAGTCGGCGGGATCAAAGCGAACAACGATCATCCTGTCGAATTTCTTCTTCAGAACTTGTCGATCCAAAACAACGTCATTCGCGCCGCGCATGAAAACGGCGTGCGCAAACTGCTGTTTCTTGGCAGCTCCTGCATTTATCCCAAGCACGCGCCCCAGCCGATCCCGGAGAGCGCACTCCTCGCCGGCCCGCTCGAGCCGACTAACGAAGCCTACGCCATCGCCAAGATCGCCGGAATCAAACTCTGTCAGGCTTACGCTCGTGAGTACGGCGCAAATTTCATCTCGGCGATGCCGACAAACCTTTACGGCCCGAACGACAATTTCGATCTCGAGACATCGCACGTGTTGCCCGCCTTACTGCGCAAGGCCCACGAAGCGAAAAAAAATAAGGCGCGGGAGCTGGTGGTGTGGGGCTCAGGAAAACCGCGTCGCGAATTTCTTCATGTCGATGATCTCGCCTCGGCCTGCCTCTTCCTTCTCGAAAAATACGATTCGCCCGAGATCATCAACGTCGGCTGCGGCGAAGACATCTCGATCCGCGAGCTCGCCGAGCTAATTTGCGAAATCGTCGGGTTCGATGGCGACCTCGCCTGGGACACGACCAAGCCCGACGGCACACCGCAGAAGCTTCTTGATGTTACCAAGCTGACAAAACTCGGCTGGCGCGCCACAATTGCGCTTCGTGATGGAATTAGTTGCGCGTACGATTGGTTTTTGAAAAATGGCCCGCGTTGAGTTGCTCCTACTTGTGACTGAACCACTTTATCTAGTTAGTGTGGATCGTTGCACCGCCGAAGCAGAATTTTTCAATTTTAAGCAAAGAAATTCCGTTTCGTTCAAAACGAGATGAAGACTTTGCGTGTTGGCGTTATTGGTGTGGGCCATATCGGGAGCAATCATGCCCGGATTTACTCGGAGATCCCGTCGGCGGAGTTCTCAGCGGTTTATGATGTCGATCTTGCGCGGGCCAATTCGATTGCGAAAAAGTTCGGCGCCAAGGCGGCTGGTTCGCTGGATGAATTTTCGGGAATGATAGACGCTGCATCTGTCGCAACACCAACGAATACTCATTTCGACATTGGGAAGAAGCTTTCGGAGCGCGGCATACATCTGCTCATTGAGAAACCGATCACCGATAACACCGCCCATGCGAGTGAGCTGGCGGAACTGGCGGCGGGAAAGGGGCTCATCCTGCAGGTGGGTCACGTGGAGCGATTCAATCCGGTCCTGAGCGCGCTCGAACAGCGTCTGACTCATCCGCGCTTTATCGAAGCCCATCGGCTTTCGCCTTATCCGGAGCGGAGCACCGATATCGGCGTTGTTCTCGATCTGATGATCCATGATCTCGAAATTATTTTGCATCTGGTGCGGTCGCCGGTGCAGAGCATCGACGCCGTGGGTGTGCCGGTGTTGAGCAAAGGCGAAGACATTGCCAATGCCCGGATTCGTTTCGAGAACGGTTGCGTGGCTAATGTCACATCGAGCCGGATCAGTCCCGAGCGGATGCGCAAGATTCGCGTTTTTCAGGAGGACGCCTATCTCTCACTCGATTATCAAAATCAGAGCGGCGAAATTTATCGGCGAGTCGATGGACGAATCACGCGCGACAAAGTCCAGATCGCTCGCGAGGAACCGCTTAAGCAACAGCTCGCATCGTTTATCGAATGCGCGAGCACCGGGCGTCAGCCGCGCGTCTCAGGCTTTCAGGCAACTGCTGCGCTGGAGCTGGCGGTGGAAATCACGAAAAAAATCGCGACCGATGCGCGTTCGTGATCATGAGCGAATGGTCTAGATCAGCGGAGGGACGTGCTTCCGCACGTCCGCCTCTTCCTGAGCGGAAACATCCGATTCATCTCGCCCCTCTTGAAGCACATAACCGACCGATCATCGTTTTTGTAACGACTTGCACTAATGATCGCCGCAAACTCCTCGCGTCGGATTCGGCTCACCAAGCGATTATCAACGCCTGGCAAAATGCGTCCAAATGGCTCGTTGGTCGATATGTGATTATGCCGGATCATATTCATTTTTTTTGTGCGCCAAACGATCCGAATCCGTCATCCCTGGAACGCTGGATGCGTTTTTGGAAATCTAACGCCACGCGCAGTATGGACAAAATCAAGGGCGAGATATGGCAACGCCATCACTGGGATCGGCAGCTTCGCTCAGGTGAAAGTTACGGCGACAAATGGGAATATGTTCGGAATAATCCCGTTCGCCACGGGCTCGTCGCGAACGCAGATGATTGGCCGTACCAGGGAGAGTTAACTGTGTTGCGATGGTGAATGATCACACAAGCGAGGACGTGCGAAAGCACGTCCCTCCGAAAGCGAAATCACTCTACTTCGTCGCTGGCGAAGCGAGCGGCGATAATCACGGCGCAGCGTTGATGTCTTCGCTGCGCAAGCGCGATGTCGATCTCGCCACGGCGAGTCCGTCCAAAGGCGGACTTAATTTCTTCGGCCGAGGTGGTCCGCAGATGCGGGCGATCGCCGGGGCGAATTTCACCGATTGGTTGGGTGAGGCGGCTGTTCTTGGCTTGTGGGAAGTGATCAAGAAATACGGTTATTTCCGAAAGCAATTCCACGAAACGCTCGGCGAAATTGAGAAAGCCAAGCCCGACGCCGTTGTGCTGATCGATTATCCGGGATTCAATTTGCGCCTTGCCCGCACTCTCCGGGAAAAATCGCCCCAACAAAAAATCATTTACTACATCAGCCCCCAGGTCTGGGCCTGGAACCGCGGACGCATTGAGAAGATGGCGCAATTTCTCGATCTGATGCTCTGCATTTTCCCGTTCGAGGCCGAGCTCTACAATAAATCAGGCCTGCGCACGGAATTTGTCGGTCATCCCATGATCGATCGGTTGCGTGGCTTGAAGATCGATCCGCTTCGCGCCCGAAGGGCAGCTGGTTCGCAGAACCAGCTGGATCGCCCAGCCCCTTCAAACACTGCGATACGAACCGAGCCAGCGGGTGAAGCGAAGGTGCTGCCCGCCGCAGGCGGGTCCGGCGACATTGAACGCGATCCGAACCTGATCGGGCTTTTCCCGGGAAGCCGGCGACGCGAAGTCCGCAAGATTTTCCCGATCATGATCGCCGCGGCGAATGAGCTTGCGCGATCGAAACCACAATTGCGCTTTGAAGTGGCCGCGGCGTCGCAAGAACTGGCCGCCGAAATGAACGAGATGCTCCGCCCGGGGCAGCACTTATTCCAAATCACGACCGGTGAAACTGCTGCAATCATGCAGCGTGCTTTCGTCGGGATCGTAGCGTCGGGAAGCGCAACGCTCGAAGCCGCGTATTTCCGGATGCCGTTCGTCCTCGTTTACAAAGTCGCGTGGCCGACCTATCTCGCGGCGCGAATGGTCGTGAACGTGAAGCATCTCGGGATGCCGAACGTTCTCGCGAACAAGGAAGTCGTGCCTGAATTCATTCAACATCGCGCAAGCCCGGTCGCGATTGCCGAGACTGTGTCGCGCCTCATGAAGGATGCGGGCGCTCGCGAAAAGATGATTGCTGAATTCGACTCGGTCATCGCCAAACTCGGGCAAGGTGGTGCAAGCGACAAAGCGGCCCGGGCGATTATCGAGGAGCTGGGCGCGATGATGGAAAACCGTTGAAACGGCTGACTGGCGCGCGCGGAAGCACAGGTCTAAGACAGGTGTTACTGACAACTCTGTTCTTAAGACATGCCGTTCCCATTAACACCGGCCTTCAGGCCGGTGCTCCGCTCAGGGGATGGACATGAGCCGTTTTAACGGCTTAGGCTCGCCGAGATGTCGTTGCATTCCTATTCGCAGTGCTGGGTGCATCTGATCTGGGGCACTCTGAACCGGGAAAGACTCCTGAACAAAGACGCGGCGGTGCGTGTGTCTGGATATATCAGCGAGTACGCCGCGTCGAAGGGCATCTACGTGAAGATCAATTACGTGAACGCCGATCACGTTCATGCCCTCATCGACCTTCCAACCGGCGTCTCAATCGAGGACGTAGTGCAATTATTCAAGGGGAGTTCCTCGCACTGGATCAATGCGAACAATCTTATCGCGGGAAAATTCGCGTGGGGACGAGGTTACGGAGCATTCTCAGTCTCGGAATCGAATGTTGGGGAAGTCGCCGCGTACATTTCGGGGCAGGAACAACATCACTGCGTGCGGACATTTGGAGAGGAACTTAAGGAATTTATCGAACGCCATGGGCTAAAGTGGAGAGGGGAGGAAAGCCGTTGAAACGGCTTCTTGCGTTCCGCGTTCGTGGTCACCGGCCTAAAGGCCGGTGTTAATGAGATGCGTCGCATTCCTTTTCGTGGCTATTCATGAACGGGCAGATTGTGAAATCACTTCTCACAGACCGGCGCACGCTCTGGATCGTCAGCGCGTTGATGCTCCTCCTCTTTCTGGCCACGAATCTTCCCTGGCAACTCGACAATTACGATCAGGCGAAGCAGGCCTACACGTCGTTCGAGATGGTGAAGGAAGGTCACTGGTTCTATCAACAAACACCGCACGATCACGTCGCAACAAAGCCGCCGCTGGTGGGATGGATTTCGTCCGGCCTTTTTGTGGTGACTCGATCGTGGACTGTGGCTTGGCGATTGCCGTCGTTTTTCGCCGCGATTGCGATGTCGATGTTATTGTTTCGTTCCGCAACTTCGTCTTACGGCGTAGTGGCTGGATTGATCGCGCTGAGCGCATTCGGATTCAATCTGCTAAGTCCGCGCCTGGCCACGCTTGTCCGTACCGACATGCCGCTTGCGCTGGTGATTTTCTCGATCGGGCTGCAAATTTGGACCCATATTCGAGAAAAGCGCAGCTGGGATACGCGCGACCGAGGGTTGCTCTTCTTGCTGCTGACCGCGGCAATGCTGATAAAAGGCCCGATTGTTTATGCGTTTTTGTTTCCAGGCGTTCTCATCTTTGTGTGGTCGCGCCGCAAAATTCCCACATCTGCGCGTGGCTGCGGCTGGTGGCCATGGCTGGCGTCGCTGGGAATTTTTCTTTTGTGGGTTGCCGGCGGGATTGTTTTTCAGCCCGGTTTCTTCAACGAGGTTGTGATGCACGAGTTCGTGGGACGTTTTGGCGAAACGGTCCATCGTCCCCAGCCATTCTATTTTTATTTGCCCCATCTCCTCCACAAGTTTGCCCCCTGGAGCGTGCTGATGATCGCGCTGGTAGTTGTCGATCTTCGCGCGATCAATTGGAAATTTCGCGAAGCGTTTCGACAAGTATCGCCGGAAACGTTCTGGCTGATCTGCTGGAGCCTGGGCGGTTTGCTGGCGATGTCGCTGATTCCATCCAAGCGCGTGGACCGGATTTTCCCGGTGATTCCGCCGCTCTGTTTGCTTCTGGCGACACAGGTCGCACATGGTTTGCGAAGCGAACAAACCCGCAGTCGTATCTATCTCTGGACCGCGATTGCGTTGGCCGTGTCGATCCTGTTCACGAGTGTTTACGCGACGGCGAAGGTCGTTGCCGGTTATCGCGATCATCGTGATGCACTTGTCACTTTCGGTAAGAAAGTCCGAGCCGACGCGGAGAAACACCACTGGCGCTACGAACCAGTTTGGGGAAGCGATGAGGGACTTCTTCTCTACTTGCGCAGGCCGCATTTCCTGAAATCCGAGCGCGCAATTGCCGAATGGAATCGCGGAAATGTCGATGCGCTGGTGGTTCCGGCCGAGGACGCGCCGATGTTGATGCGTCAACTTCACGATGCCGCGCTATCGGAATTGAAATCAGAAGCGCGGAAAGACGAGCGCGGCTCTGGCTACGTATTGATCAGGCGGTGATCGCACGCCGACACACCGGATGGAAAGCAGATGGGGTCGCCACCTAATAATGTCATCCTGAGCGGAGCGTAGGGAAGTCGAAGGATCCCGCGGAGTTCGCTTCAAGCGTGCGCATCGGTATCCCTCGACTTCGCTCGGGATGACTTTTCTGAAACACGCAAATGTCCGTATACGCCTGATTCGCAGTCACTATTCTCTCAACAATGTTGCGGCGAGTTCCAGCGCCGATTCACTTTTTCCGCCGAGCATCCTTGCGATTTCTTCGCGGCGACCTTTGCCGGAGACTTCGCGCAGTTGCGAATAGGTGCGGCCGCGGACGACTTCTTTTGTCACAACAAAATGAGACGAAGCAGTTGCGGCGACTTGAGGAAGATGAGTGATGCACAGGACCTGATGGTCCCGGCCTAACGTTTGCATTTTGGCTCCGACGGCGTGCGCGATCTCGCCACCGACGTTGGTGTCGATCTCGTCGAACACCAGCAATGGAATTTCGTCGTGCACGGCCAATGCGGATTTGATCGCCAGCATCAGCCGGGAGATTTCACCGCTCGAGGCGATGGCGCGCAACGGTTTGAGCGGCTCGCCCGGGTTTGGTGAGAAGAGTAATTCCACCGAATCGAATCCGTTCGGGCGCGGCTGGTCCAGCGCGTCTAGTTTCCCTTCGAACTCGGACTGACGAAATCCGAGGTCGCGCAGATTGCGCCGGATATTTTCGGAAAGTTTCGGCGCGGACTTTGGTCCGCAGTTTTCGCAGAGCATCACCAGCGCGATTCATCTGCGCGCGAACATTGTCAATTTCTTTCGCCAGGCGTTCCAGCTCGGCGTCGCGTCCTTCGATCTTGCGCATTCGCTCGGCGGCGCGCTCACCGAACGCGATGACTTCGGCGATTGAGCCGCCGTATTTGCGCTTTAGAGTTTCGAAGAGAGAAACGCGCTGTTCGAGCGCGGCCAGTTGTTCCGGATCGAGATCGAGTTTCTGGGCATAATCGGAAAGCGAACGCGCGATTTCGGAGAGCTCAACCACCGCGCTCTCGTGTCCGGTAGAAAACTGCGAAATGGAATTGTCGATCTTCTCCAGCTCGCGCAGCAGGCGTTGCGTCTCCGATAATTGCGATAGAACGGACTCGTCGGCTTCGGACAGTTTGTTGGCAACCGCGCCAGCCAGTTCGATCAGGCGTTTGCTGTTGCTGGCCAGTTTGTAGCGGTTCTCGATTTCTTCTTCTTCGCCTGCGACCAGATTGGCCGCCGTGATTTCGCGAGTTTGATGACGGAGGAGATCGAGTTCCTGTTCCCGGGCGGTCTCGGCGGTATTAAGAGCGGCGTGTTCGGCCAGAAGTGTCTGTAATTGGCGGTAATGCTTTCGATACTCGTCGAGCTGCTCGCCTGCGCGCGCGAACGAATCGAGCAGACCCAACTGCTTTTCCGGCGAGAGCAACGACTGGTGATCGTGCGGTCCGTGCAGATCGACAAGGTCGTCGCCGAGATTCTTGAGGATCGACAATGTCGTTGGCGAACCGTTGATGAACTGGCGATTGGCGCCGCTTGCCGAAATCGTTCGCTTGATAATCAACTCGTCCTCGCACGGCTCGACCCCCGCTCCGACCAGCTGCGGATTTAGCTTTTGCAAATCCGCTCCACTGAAGACGGCTTCGACGGTGCACAGATCGGTGCCAGTGCGAATAAGCGATTTATCGGCGCGCTCGCCCAGCACAAGTTGCAGCGCGCCAATGATGATCGATTTGCCCGCGCCGGTTTCACCCGTGACCGCGACGAAGCCCGGCGCAATCTGCCACTCAAGTTCCTCTACGAGCGCGAGATTTTTGATTCGCAGGAGATTGAGAACAGCGGGCATCTGGAAGTTGAGCGGTTGAGGAGTTGAGAGGTGGAGTGGTTGAGTTGAGAGTGGCAGCTTGCCAATTCAAGATTCAAAGCTCAAGTCGGGGTTAACGCTCACTTTCCTTGGCACTGGCACATCGCAGGGTGTGCCGATGATCGGTTGCGATTGCGAGGTCTGCCGGTCGCCTGATCCGCGCGATCAACGGCTGCGCTCGTCCATTTATGTCGAAACGCCCGAATGCGCCTGGGTAGTGGACACGGGGACTGATTTTCGGACCCAAGCTCTTCGCGAAAATATTCGGCGACTCGATGCGGTTGTTTTCACCCATTCGCATACCGATCACATCATGGGCTTCGACGATCTGCGCCGGTTCTCGCACGCGCGCGGCTCGATGCCGGTTTATGCTTCTCCCGAAACGATGGGCGATTTGGAGCGCGTTTTTCAGTTCGCCTTTCAGGCGAGCAATCCGATTCCCTATTACTTGAAACCCGAACCGCACGTCATTGCTGGACCGTTCGAACTAGGATCGACAATCATTACTCCGTTGCCGGTGCCGCACGGCAATTCGGTCGTCAACGGATATCTTTTCTCGCGCGACGGGCAAAAGCTCGTTGCCTATCTAAGCGATTGCAGCGCGGTGCCGGAAGCGATTGTCGATCTTATCGCCGGAGTGAAGGTGTTGATTATCGACGCGCTTCGCGACAAGCCGCATCCGACTCATTTGAGTGTCGGTCAAGCGATCGAAGCGGCGGCGCGGGTGCGTCCGGAGGAGACTTATTTCACTCATGTTTGCCACGATCTCCCGCAAGCGGCCGAATCGCGGCTTCCGGCGCATACGCACATCGCGTATGACGGCCTCAAGCTTCATCTGTAAATGAGACGTTTTCGATTTTTTCTTCCGGTCGTAATCGTGCTCGTAATCGTGCTCGATGCTCGAGCCGATCCATCCCTCGCGGATTCGACCATTGTCATTTACAACAAGACATTGTCTGAATCGGTTTCGCTGGCGAAATTTTACGCCCAGCAGCGCGGGATCGCGGTCGATCATCTGGTTGGGCTAAGTTGTTCCACTCAGGAGGAAATTAGCCGCGCCGAGTACGATGACGATATCGCGGGCCCGCTTCGCGATGCATTCAAGGAACACGGTTGGTGGACAATTCGCCCGCTGGCGCAGGGAACATCGACAACGGAAAGCTCCATCCGGTTCGTCGCTGTTATCAGAGGCATTCCGCTAAAGATTCGTTCGACCGCGGATTATCCGGGCGACACGCCCGGGCCGGGCCCGATCGGTAATCGCAACGAAGCGTGCGTTGATGCGGAGCTGGCCATGCTGGCCGCTACCGCGCGCCAGATTTCCGGTTTCGCATCGAATCCATATTTCAAAATCTTCCGGGCGATCGGCGATTTCGATAATATTGGGCTGTTGCTGGTGTGCCGCCTCGACGCGCCGAGCGCCGCGACGGTGCGACGAATGATTGTCGATGCAATCGCCGCGGAAAAAAACGGGCTCTGGGGCCGGGCCTATGTCGATGGCGCCCACAACAGCGGAATGGGTTTGGCCATGGGCGATCAATGGCTTGGCGATATAACTCAGCAACTTCACAAGGCGGGAATCCCGACCATTTACGATAACGCGCCGGAAATTTTTCCCGAGACATATCCGATAACCGATTGCGCGCTTTATTATGGATGGTACGCGGCCGACGCGGCGGGTCCGTTTGCCCGGCCCGATTTCCGTTTTGTGCCGGGAGCGGTGGCCGTTCATATCCATTCCTTTAGCGCGCACACCCTGCGCGATCCGAATGCGGACTGGGTCGGCCCACTGGTTTCAAAAGGCGCCGTTGCCAGCATGGGCAACGTTTACGAGCCGTATCTACAGCTCACTGCGCAGCTGGATATTTTCAACGATCGTCTGCTTCACGGGTTTACCTTTGCCGAGAGCGCCTACATGTCGATGCGCGCGCTCTCCTGGATGTCGGTGATGGTCGGCGATCCGCTTTATCGGCCGTACTCGTCGTGGCTCAAGATCACGGCGCTGCCAGATTCGGTGAGAAGTGCCAACGATTGGAAGATGTATCACGAATTCGTGGTTCAGAATGCCACGATCCCGGCGCCGCAATTTCGCGTGGCGGCGCGGCAGGTCGCGATGCAGGCGCACAACGGTCCAATGATGGAGGATCTCGGGCTTATGGAGGCGCGGGAGGAACATTTCGCTGCCGCGACCAACAATTTCCAGTTGGCTCGCACCTACTACACCAAGCGCGACGACATTGTCCGCGTTGTGCTGGAGGAATCGGACGCATGGATCAAACTGAAAAAACCGAAACGCGCGCTCGCGCTTATCCGCACGACGATGAGAACGGTGCCCGATACGCCGGCGGCGCCGTTACTACGCGCCCTCGAACGTGAAGCCAGCGGAAGGCCGCCACTTTCGCCGACACCGGCGAAGCCTTAGGAAGTTCGAAACGGAATCTTATCGAATGATTCCGCGCTCGGTCTTCTCAATGAACTCGATGATCTCAGCGATTTCTTTCTTCTCCGGCAATTCCCGGCGAATCGCATCGATCGCCTGGGCCGTGTTCAGCTTTGAACGATAAATCAACCGAAACGCTTCCTTGATCAGTTTCACGCTTTCCGGCGGAAACTTCTTCCGTTCGAGCCCGATCAGATTGACTCCTCGAATTTCCGCCGGGATTGCCGTCGGCGATCATGAACGGGGGAACATCCTGCACAATTTTGGAGCAACCGCCGGTGATCGCGAACCGCCCGATCCGGCAAAACTGATGCACCGCGGTGAGTCCGCCCATCACCGCGCAATCGCCCACCTGCACATGCCCGGC
This sequence comes from uncultured Verrucomicrobiae bacterium, assembly GCA_963815455.1. Classification (GTDB taxonomy): domain Bacteria; phylum Verrucomicrobiota; class Verrucomicrobiia; order Chthoniobacterales; family UBA10450; genus JBDTZF01. The sequence goes on along the minus strand of CAWFGO010000003.1, from coordinate 670,664 downwards.
CAGTGTGCCGTTATTAGAAAAAACGACGTCGTCGCCCACGGTGCAATCGTGCCCGATGTGGCTGTAAGCCAGAAAATTCCCGCGACTGCCCATACGCGTCTTTCCCTCACTGGTCGTGCTGCGATTCACGGTAACGAATTCGCGAAACGTGTTGTCGTCGCCCATCTCGAGGTAAGTCGGCTCGCCTTGATATTTCAAATCCTGCGTTTGCTGACCGATCGAGCAATAGGCATAAAATTTATTTCCACTGCCCGCATGCATCGGTCCCGAAAGTGTCACGTGATGTTGCAGCCAGCAATCCGCGCCGAGCACGACGTTCGCACCGACCACGCAGTATGGCCCGATGGTTGTGCCCGCTCCGATTTCCGCTTTAGGATCGACAATCGCGGTTGGATGAATCTGCACGTCGCTCATTGATCGAGGAACGTGAACATCAGTTCGCCTTCGGACACGACGGCGTCATTGACCACGCAATGGCATTTCGCTTTTGCGAGCTTCGCGCCGCGCGTCTTGGTGATCTCGGCGTGGATAAAGATGGTGTCGCCGGGGAAAACCGGTTTGCGAAATTTGACCGAATCGGCGCTCATGAAGTAGCCGACCCGGCTCGCACTCCTGGCCAGACGCATTAATAAAATGCTGGCCCCTTGCGCCATCGCTTCGACCTGCAGAACTCCCGGCATCACCGGGTGGCCCGGGAAATGTCCCTGGAAATACGGTTCGTTGATCGAGACCGATTTCACGGCAGTGATTTTGGTATCGCCTTCAAAACCAATGACGCGATCGATCATTAGGAACGGATAACGATGAGGCAGAATATTCATCACCTCGTTAATATCGAAACCGCCTTCGCCCGGCGGAAAGCTCCGCGGCACGGCCAGGGCGCTGACTCGGGCATGTTCACGGGCAAGTGCCCGGGTTAGCTCTGCATTTACGCCATGACCGGGTTTGACCGCGATGACGTGACCGCGAATACGTTGCCCGAAAAGCGCCAGATCGCCGATGATGTCGAGAATCTTGTGCCGCACGAATTCATCCGGGAACCGCAATGGCTCCTTGCCCAAGACCGCTTCACCGCGAACCACGATGGCATTTTCGAGGCTGCCGCCTTTGATCAAGTTTTTCTGCATCAACGGCTCGACGTCTTCGTAATAAACAAACGTACGGGCCGGCGCGATCTCTCGCTCGAAAATCGCCGGGGTAATTTCAGCAGATAAATACTGCGTGAACCGATTGTTCGGTCCGGCCTGAGTGCACGAGATGCGGAATTTGTCGTCGGGCAGCAGGATGAGCATCGAACCGCCCTTCGATTCGACGTGCATCGGCTCGCGGACATCGAAAAATTTGCGGGACGCTTCCTGCGCGGTCAGGCCGGCGCGCTTGATTACATCGACATAAGGTTGGGCGCTGCCGTCACCGATGGGCGGTTCGTTTGCGTCCATCTCCACGATGGCATTGTCCACGCCCATCGCCGAAAGCGCGGAGAGCACATGCTCGACGGTATGGACCCGCACCGAGCCTTCACCAATCGTTGTGGAGCGCTCGACCGTTTTGAGGTTCTCGATCTTCGCATCGATGGTCGGCTCGTCCTGCAAATCTTTGCGTTTAAACTTGATCCCGTGTCCGGCGGGCGCCGGATGAAGTTTCAGCGAAACTTTTTCGCCGGTGTGCAGCGAGGTCCCGCTAAAGCCGGCGGTTTTGCCGACGGTATGTTGAAATTCGGGGATGGCGGCCATGTTGTTAGCAATCTCGCTTGCGTCGTAGAAGCGCTTGTGTCAAGCGCGGTTGTAGGGATTCGACGGTCGGAGACCGCCGCTACAGGTTTATTTCAACTCAAAAAAGCCGCAATCGAACGCCATCATCTGGTCGATGTTTGAAACGCGGAATTGTTCCACCACCGCGCCGTCGTCCTGCCAGACATCGGCCGATTTTTTCCCACTCTTTGTGATTGATGCACGAACCAGATTCGGAGTCTTGCTCACCGTGAATAGCGGCAATCCGTCCATTGTTCTTATAAAGCTCCCCTTGTCATCGAAGCCGACCCCAAGATCGACAACCGAACGGGTGTCGCTCAGCAACGGATTTACGACCAGGGTTACCGAAATTCGATCTGCGCCGTCGGTTGGCGGTGGCTTTTTCGCTTTTCCCAAATCTTCAACTTTAAGCTCGCCGACAGCATACCCGCGGCCGCGATATCTTCCTGGTGGCGCATCCTGGCCGGCATAGTTTTTTCCGTCCCAAGTCGTGCTTAACGAATCGGCATCGACAGTGAAATTGTCGATCTTCGCTTCGCGATGCAGGACCCGCACAAGGTTTCCGTTTTCATCGAAGATGCCCGAGGCTGATCGTGCCTTCCATCGGCGGCGGGACGAAACGGATACGAACATTTCGCGTGAGCTCGGGGCTAGCGCTAGGGGAAGGAGATTCCTCCGCGGTCGGTGAAACGCTTGGAGAAGATGAGGGGGACTCCTCGGGGGTCGATGGGAAATTGGGGAAAGGGATGGAGATTCCTCGGACGTGGGCGAAGGAGTCGGTGTCGGCGACTCTTGTGCGATCGCTCCGCTACAGAGCGCGGCGAAGACGATTAGGATCTGCGAAGTTACCTTTCTTTGTCATGTCGAGCGGAGTCGCGCGCCGCGCCGTAGCTTTATGCGAAGGTCGGGAGACATCTCTATTATTGGTCAAAAAGAACAGTGAGAGATTCCTCGACTTCGCTCGGAATGACAAGTGGCTTAGGCATGGTGGGGCTGCTGGTGCGGGCCGATTAACGCCCGGTTATGAAGATGCCGGTTCGAATCTGTGTCCAAATACTCGGCATTCGGTTTGGATTCGGCTGCGCCGCCGCTATCTGCACGGCCGCTTCGCATTTTGGGCAGTAAGTAACCATCGCACGCTCTGGGTATCCCTTGCTGCGATGTAAAGATTGCTCTGGAAAAACGGAATTCGGATTGCACGCCTCCACTACAGCCATCTGCCCAATACTAGAGAAACTCGCGACCCGATGAATCGGATCATTCCATCCACGAACCGCGTAGCCGGGCACAGTGACCAGGGGAATATGGTGCCTCGCACATATATGCTGGCCAGATTTTGACGTAATGATCGGCTCCATCATTGTTTGTCTGCAATTCATGCATCCAGTAAGTGCCGACAACCAAAGCAAGCCGATTAAGTGGCACGAAGCATGATCGCGATGTGTGGTCTCAAATGTAATACCGCCAGTTCACGTTTGGAAAAAGACTTTCTCGCCATTCGCAATCGCTCAGGAATTCTTCATCGACATTGTTCGCGAGCCAACTGATCGTGTAACCGGTTGAACCGGGCAAGATGATCCAGGGTGCGTTTGGTGGCGTATTCGCGGGCCGTCCCGGTTTTCATCAGGAATGCCCAATCGCTCGATTGCGCGAGAAGAAGTTCGCGGGCGAGTTGTTTTAGAACTCGATCTGTGACCGCGGCATCGGCAGCCTGCCGATGAGACATGCGCTGGAAGCGCATGCCACTTTCGACATTTTTGTGCGCTATTTCGCTCATGCGTCGAGCGGCATTATGCAGATGCGGATAAACCCAGGCGTTGCTCGGATTAAGCCAGACTTCTAGGTGACCGTTCTCGCCCCATGTCGATGCTGCGGGCTGGATCGTTTGCTGGGTGGGATGCTCCTTCAGGTATTCGCTCGGAGTTGTCAGGCAAAGATCTCGTTGATTGGCTGTTTTGCGAATGAACTGCTCCAGGAACCGCGGCCCTTCAAACCACCAATGCCCGAACAATTCCGCGTCGAAGGGGATCGTTACGATTGGATCGAATCCCAAAGCGCTCACTTCTCGGATTTGCCGCTTCCGTTGCTCGAGAAAATGAGTGGCTTGGACCTCCGCGACTTTTTCGGCGGCAGCGGGATCGTATAGCTCCTTCTCGTCACCCTGTCCGGTGATGCGATGATATTTCATCCCCGAAAATTTTCTTTTCCCGCGGCTAATTGGTCCCAGGTGTTCCATAGGAAGATCGAACCCGACATCTCGGTAAAATTCCCGATAGGCCGGATCGCCCGGGTAACCGCCGCGCGCGCTCCAGACCTGCTGACTCGAATCGCGGTCGCGCGCGAAAGCGGCCGGGCCAGCCGGCGTGTAGCATGGCGAAAAAATTGCCCGACGCGGGCGCGGGTTTCCGAAGAGCAGACCGTGAGAATCGAGAACGAACCAGCGAATGTTCGCTTCCTGCAGAATCGATTCCAGCCCAGGAGCGTAAGCGCATTCGGGCAACCAGAAACCGGTGGGCGCGGTCCCGAAAAGATCGACATAGACATCGCGCCCGATCAGCACCTGGGCGCGGACGGCTCCAGCTGTAGCCGCGGGCGCTGACCGCGGCCCGGTGATTGTCCCGCGCGGGCCGAGGTCGGCGCCCTCGGCTACAGCTGTTTGCTGGAGCAGGGGAAGCAATCCGTGCGTCGCGGCGGAGCCGATGATTTCGAGCGCGCCGGATTTTCGCAGTTCGCGAAACGCGGCGATCAAGTCGCGTTTCCAATCATCGACAAAGAATCGCCGGCTCGTCGTAAAAAAATCGAGATAGAAGCTGGCTAGTCCGCGCAGCTTCGGGTGATTGCGATTGCGTTTTCGTTCGCGCTTCGCCAGATCGATCAGAAGATCGACATGCTGGACGTAACGCTCGCGCAAGAGTTCGTCCTGCAACATGGCGGCGAGAGTTGGTGTGATCGACATCGTCAGCTTGAACCGCACGCCGTCGTTCACCAGCCGCTGCATCATCTGCAGGAGTGGAATGTAAGTTTCGGTGATCGCCTCGAAGAGCCAGTCCTCCTCGAGAAAATGCTCGTGGTCGGGATGCCGAACGAACGGCAGATGCGCGTGGAGAATGAGCGCGAGGGAAGCGGAAGGCATTCGAAACATCTAGCCCGCCATATCGAGCGACGCGAGGAACCTCTCAAGACTCGAGTTGATACGCAAGGCGGGAAGCAAAGAAACGTGCTTGTCATCCTGAGCAAAGCGAAGGACCTCGCGAATAGCAGTAACGCTCGCGATCGGCGACGCGATCATGCCTTCGTGTTAAGCGGGCGCGTTGAGTGACGATGTGAGGTCCCTCGTCGTCTGCGCGACTCGGGATGACAAATCAAGAAGTCGCCAGCTCCACTGATGGGCTAAAGAACTGCAACGGCTTACAGCGTCCGGCAAAAATCCTGGAACCGGTCGAGACCCTTCTTGATGACGTCGATGCTGGTGGCGTAACTGAGCCGGACGGTGCGGTCGTCGCCAAAAGCGGCGCCGGGTACCACGGCCACGTTCGCTTTGCTGAGCAAGCGATCGGCAAAATTCTGCGAGGTCAATCCGAGCTGGCTGATATTCACCAACACGTAAAACGCGCCCAGCGGTTTGACCGCGGTCACGTTCGGTATCTTGGAAATCCGATCGAACATGTAATTGCGACGCAGATCAAATTCTTCGCGCATATCGGCCAGCGGCTGTTGGTCGCCCTTCAAAGCGGCCAGCGCACCATACTGCGAGAACGACGACGGATTCGAAGTGCTGTGGCTTTGGATGGAATCGATCGCCTTGGCCACCGCATCAGGCGCAGCCGAATAGCCCATGCGCCAGCCGGTCATCGCGTAGGATTTGCTGAAACCGTTGACCGTGATGGTGAGGTCGTAGGCTTCTTTCGAAAGCGACGCGACACTGACGTGTTTCGCGTCGTCGTAAATGAGTTTCTCGTAAATTTCGTCCGACAAAATGTAAATGTCTTCCTCGGCCGCGACATCGACAATCGCCTGCAATTCCTCAGCCGTGTAGACCGAGCCGGTTGGATTCGACGGGCTATTCAGGATCAGCATTTTCGTGCGCGGGGTCATGGCGTTTTCAAAATCTTCCGCGCTCATCTTCCAGGAATTGCGCTCGCTCGTGGGCACAAACACCGGCTCGGCGCCGGCCAGCCGCACCATGTCGGGATAGCTGACCCAGTAGGGCGCGGGAATCACGACCTCGTCGCCCGCCTGACAGGTCGCCAGGATCGCGTTGAAGCACGAATGCTTGGCGCCGTTGCTTACCACGATCTGGGTGGCGCGATAACTTAGCCCGTTATCGGCTGCCAGTTTTTCCGCGATGGCCTGCCGCAACTCCGGAATCCCGGCGCTTGGCGTGTATTTGGTGAATCCAGCCTGCAACGCGGCGATGGCCGCCGCTTTGATGTGCTCGGGCGTGTCGAAGTCGGGTTCGCCCGCGCCGAAACCGCAGACGTCGAGGCCCTCGGCTTTCATGGCTTTGGCTTTGCTATCGATCGAGAGAGTGAGCGAAGGGGTCAGTTGGGCGGCGTTGGCGGAGATTTCCATGTCGATGTGGTCAGTTGTTAGTTGCAAAATTTAAGGAGCGCACACTAGGGGCGACGATAGAAGTTTTCAATGAAAGGTTTAAAGTTGTTCTCGTTTACTTTCACGATCCCCATCTCGCGCTTGGCATTTTCAACCGAATCGGAGGCATGCGCGGCGTTGATCATGATGGTTTGCCCAAATTCTTTTCGAATCGAACCGGGCGGCGCCTTGGCCGGATCGGTCGGCCCGAGAACGTCGCGAACTTTGCGCACCGCGTCCACGCCCTGATAAACAATGGCGATGCATTTTTCCGTGCCAGGATTTTCTCGTTTTTCCGGCGGACACTCACTCGGTTTCATGCCCGACATGAATTCGACGATGCTTTCCCAATTTTCGCGTCCGCTTTTTGCTCCCAGTTTATTTTCCAAAACCGGCAGGACCGGCCCGTAGAATTCCTCGGCCTGGGCCACGCTCATTTGGTGGACCTTGAATCCGACGATGTAGAGGCCGGTGCGCGAAAAGACTTCGATCACGCCGCCTGGCCGCAGGTTCGGGAATTTGAAATTGTCCGGCTTAATTAACACCAGCGTTTTCTCGATCTTGGCATCGCTCGGAAAATGGACCGCCTGGTCGAGCACGCCTCCGTCGGAATCGGAGAATTCCGCCCAAAGTTTCAAGTCGCGTTCGATTGCCTTGGCTTCGAAGGCGGCCAGAACGCCGGGCTCGAAGTAGGTCGCTTTTCCGGAATCGTCAGTGATGTAATCACCGAAAGTATCCCGAATTGTCTCGCCGCTGGTGCGCTCGTGCACGATGTGACCGACGGTATGATGAGTCTTCTCGACCGCGTCGGGACCGCGAAGAACCAAAAAAAGTGCGCGGGGCTGCTGACCGTTCTTCTGGCCGGTAAAATTCTTGAGCACGTAATCCCGGATCAATTCCTGGGTGGCGCGATGCCGCGAATCTGTCTCCGTCACGATCGTTTCGGCGTAGCGCTTGGTTAACTCGGCGCTCGGGGCGAACATCCGCGCGGCCACCAGATCGAGCCCGGTGCGCGAAATCAAACGCGAGACGATTCCGCCGGTGCGCGATTTGCGCATCGAATAGGGCGTCACGATGGCGTAGGAAAGTTCTTCTGTCTGCATGGTTACACCGCGGCTCGTGATTAACCGCGTCAATGCAGAGAAACCAAAGCCGCCAAGGCTGGAGGAACGTAGCCGGGAGGGGCTCAGGCCGTCAAATAATTTTGGCCAGAAGCGCGATCCATTTTCCGCGGCGGCGCACTTCTACGATGTCGATCTTGTTGCGTCGCAGTGCCCGGGTGAATTGGCGTTCCTGCGTTCGCAAAATGCCGGAGAGAATCAGCCAACGGCTTGTTTTCAACCTCGGCACAACCTCGATTAGCAATTCGCTAAACAAATTCGCCGTCACGATGTCGATCCTGTGAGGAAATTTCGACCGGCGCACATCGCCAATGCGGAACGCGATATTGTCGATCTTATTTAGACGCGCGTTCGCTTTTGCGGTGGAAATGGCAGTGGCATCATTATCGATTGCCAGTACTCGCCGAGCCCCGAAGCGTCGGGCCGCGAGCGCGAGAATGCCGGAACCCGTTCCAAGATCGACAAGAGTCCAGCCCGGGGCCCATTTACGAGTCAATTGTTCCAGCAAGCGCAAGGACATCGCGGTCGTCGCGTGATCGCCCGTGCCGAACGCCGCGCCGTGGGGAACAATTAGCGACCTTCGGGACACTGAGGGCCCTCCCACATTGATGATGAGCCGCTTCCCGATCTTTAGCGGCTCGCTTTTCTGTTCGCGAGCGAATCGCTCTAGCCAATCGCGGCCGAGTTTTTGCACGTGCCCGCCGAACTCTTTTACGAGCTTCGCTGCATCACGTCGCGACTGGCAGGCGACTTCGATTTGCAAGCGTTTGCGATTTGGTCTTTCGATGATCGCCAGTCGATCGCCCGCGCGGCCGCGCAACACCACTTCGTTTTCAAGCCACCAGCCTGGGTTCGCTTGTCTTCGCCACAGATACATTTTGTAGAGCTTCCGCGGTGGCGGCGCCCTCCCTAATTAATGGTTGCGTTCGCCCCGTCGCGAGACATTATTTCTTCCCTTCAAATCTGCGGGTGTAGCTCAGTGGTAGAGCACCTCCTTGCCAAGGAGGACGTCGCGAGTTCGAGCCTCGTCACCCGCTCATTTTTCTCTTCTGTTGCCACGTCGGCTTGGGACGTGCGCGCGCGGCCCGCAGGACGGAGGCTACAGCGGTCGCAGAATCTTGAATCCAAATGGCCGCCTCGGCCCATCTCACTATCAAATGAATGCTATTAAAACCCTCTTACTTATCTGTGTTTGTTTGACCGTCCTGGCCTGGAAGGTCGTTGGCCAGTCGCCCTCGGCGGCCGCGGCTCAAGCCGCCCTGGCGAGCCCGGCTGCTTCGGTCTCGCCGGCCAGCTCCGTTTCGCCGAGTCCGGCCGAGAGCGACCTCGAGAAATCGATCAAAAACAAAACCAAAAGACATTTCCATTTCACAATGGGAGACGAAGACAGGCCGAACCACAGCGGTGACCACGGAGATAACGACATTCCGGGCTTGGCGATTCCGATCGTCGCGATCGTGTTCATGTCGATCTTCGGTGCGCCGGTTCTGATCGTTGCCGTGATCCTCTACTTCAGCATGTCGCGGACGCGCTCGCTTGCATAAGACCGTTCGAATGATGGTCGAGAAAGGCCAGGAAGTACCGGCAGCGTTGCTGGCTCGCGCCTCCGCCGGCTGTGCGTCAGCGTTCCGATATGCGCCGCGGTGTGATCTGGTCGATGGTCGGGCTGGGTCTGATGGTGTTTTTCGGCGCGGTCAACGATTGGGAAGGCGGGGTCTGGGCGCTCGGTATTATCCCGTTCCTGATTGGGGCCGGTTATTTGCTGGTATGGAAACTCGATGCCAAGAAGGAAATTCCCCCGACGCCGCCGGCATCGTAAGCTGCGTATGTGGAGCTGACTGATGCGGACCTCGTTGCCAGAATTCTTGTCGATGACGACCAGCACGCTTTTGGCGAGCTGGTTCGTCGGCATCAATCCACCGTGCGCGGTTTGCTTCGCCAACTCACCCGCACCGATCTCGCCCTGGCCGACGATCTCGCCCAGGAAACTTTTCTGCGCGCTTACAAACACATTCGCAGTTTTCGCGGTGAAGCCCGTTTCTCGACCTGGCTTTATCGAATCGCTTACAATTGTTTTCGAGAAGATGCTCGCCGCCGCAAGGAACTGGTTGGGATCGACGAGGCGCGACTGGAAGCCGAGCACGACCCGAAGACTGTCGATCTTGGTTTGAAACACGATCTGATGCATGCACTGAGCTTACTCCCGTTAAACGAACGCACGGCGGTTGTGCTTTGCTGTCAGAACGGGCTGTCGCACGACGAAGCCGCGCGGGTCCTGGATATTCCCCTCGGCACGGTGAAAACGAATGTGCTGCGCGGTCGCGAAAAATTGAAACGCACACTTGCGGCCTGGGGGCCGAATTGATTATGATGGAAGAAGTGAACCAGGAAGATTTGCTCGATCGACAACTTCGCGAGGCCGCGCCGTATATCGACGACGCCGGGTTCACTGCGCGGGTCTTGCAAAAACTGCCGCCGCCACGGGCGCGTCGCGAATCGCTACGCGCGATCATTCTTCTCGGGATCACTCTGCTCGGCAGCGCGCTCGCCTATGTCCTCTCCGATGACGGACGTTTCATCGCGGTGATGTTCGAGCGCGTGGCAATTCTGCCGGTGCTTTGGATCTTCGCGCTCGCGCTTGCCACCGGCCTCTTGATAACCGGCCTCGGTCTAGCCGCCGCCCTCTCCAAAACCCGCGAATTAGAAGCGTAAAGGCACGCGTGTCATCCCGAGCGGAGTCGAGGGATCCCGCGAAGTTACCTGATGTTTCCGCAACAGGATGTCTCCCGCCACGGCGGGCAAGCTGTTCCTCCGCTCGACATGACGCCGGAAGTTGCATTGTCGATCCTGCGCGTGAAGATAGGGAAATGGTGACCAACATTCCGAGCGCGACGCTCCGCCAGCTCGTCAAACTGACCGAGCGCAAGGAAGCGCTCATGTCGCAAATTCAGGAGATCGATCGCGAAATGGCCCGGTTGCAAAAAAAATCCGGCGGTTCGCCCGAGAAAGCCGGTCGCCCCACCGCGGTCACCGTTTCCAAATCACCACGCCGGCGGGCCCGATCTGCCAGGTTGTAGCCTGTAACCGTTGCTGGTCACTGGCCCGGTATTCGTTGCCCAGCCGGCCGAAACGCGTCCCACCTGAATTCGTGCCCGTTGCTGGTTCGACCGCTACAATTCAAAAAACGTCTTGAGGCGTCTCAAGAAATTGGCCTGGTACTCGCGTTGTTTAGTGGCGGTCTGTTCCTTGGAGACGACTTCTTTCACGATGTCATCGGTCTGCATTTTGCGTTTGGCCAGCAGATCGCTGAGTTGTTCGAGACATTCGGGCGCATCACGAATCACTTCGGCCAGGACCGGCTTGCCGATCTCCATCACGTAACAATCGCCATCGGCTTGCACGGTGGCGCTGCGTTTCTCGCCGGTTAACAACGACATTTCGCCGAAGCAATCGCCTGCGCCCAAAGTGGCGACGCCAATCCTGGCGCCATTTTTCGCGACGGAAACATTTGCTGTTCCGCGCAGGAGAATAAACATCGAATCGCCCTCGGCGCCTTCCTCGATCACGCGTTCGCCGTGCCCGAAGTGATTGAGGCGGGCCTGCTGCACCAGATTATCGAGCTGCGCGTCGGTGAGACATTCGAAAATCGGTTCGCCGCGCAGGATTTGGCGTGCTTCGTCCTGGCCTTCCTCGGCGGGCCGCCCGGTGCGGCGCTGCAAATGCAACGTGCGAATCGGGAAGGGGACGGTGAGCCGTTGCCGCTTGAGTTCGTACCAGACATTGGTGCGCACGGCATCATTGACCTGGTTAATCCGGGCATGATTACCCATGTAAAACTTGATCTCGTAAATGACCGCGAAATCGGCGAAATCGACCAGAAAGATCCTTACCGGGGGATGAGACAGGACGCCATTCGCGGACTGGGCCGCTCGAGTGAGTGCTTCCTTTGCCAGATTCGGCGGCACGTGATACTCCAGCCCGATGCGGATCCGCATGGCGTGGACCTCCGTGGGATAATGGAGGTTGATGATGGTTTGCTTGACGATCTCGTTGTTCGGGATGTCGAGATAGATCGCGTCATTGGTTCGGAGCCGGGTGGAGCGCCAGTTGATCTCCATGACCTCGGCGAATCTTTCTCCGACCTGCAACCAATCGCCCACTTTGTATGGGCGATTCAGCTGCAACGACACGCCGGCAATGATTCCGCCAAGCAGGTTTTGCCCGGCCAAACCCAGAATGATCGCAACGATGCCCGATCCCGCCAGCAGACCGGTTAACCATCGCTCGGCGTGATACCCGTAGCGAAGGATCGCCAGTACCGCGATGAGAAAAATGAGCAGGGCCACCAACTGGCGCGGAAAATGGGGAATTGGGACTTGTTTTTTCTTTTCGAAATAAAGATCCCAGATGTAGCGATTCACCAGCGCGACCACGACGACGGTGCTCAGAAGCGCGATCGCTGCGCCTACGTGATTACGAAATTCGAGCGGCGCACCAAACACCCACATCGCTGCGTACAAAGCGAGCGCGAGACAGAAGAACCGGAATAAAAGGCCCAGTTGAACGCCCGCGCGCCGCTTCAGCAAACGCCCGATCATCAGCGTGACGAGAAACGTCGCGAAGAACACGACCACGGCAGCGATTGCCCGTTGGGTCTCGTCAAGCAAGTTGAGCCAGTCGAACATTGGTGCCTAGTATATCAAAAAAGCACCGGGCCGAAACAATGTTCTGTAGCGGATGCCGTTACGATCGCGGCGCGACAACGAGCCAGGCCCAGCCGGCCAGGAAACAGAGGCCGCCCAGTGGAGTGACCGCGCCGAGCCAGCGCAGATTTGTCAACGCCATCAGGTAAAGGCTGCCGCTGAAAAGAAAAATCCCGGCGAAAAGCAGCCACCATGCGGTCCGATTCGTTGCGCCGGCCAGCGCCAGCGCGAATAGCGCAATGGCGTGCACAAAATGATAAAGCACCGCCTTGTTCCAGGCATCGAGCAGTCCGTGGCTTTCAATTGTCGATCTTAAGGCGTGCGCGCCGAACGCGCCGAGCGCGACCGCCAGGAAACAGAGCGCTGCGGCAATGCGAAACAGAGGAAGGGACATGGCGTCAGAACCGCGGATTACACGGATTTCGTTGGTCAAAATAAAGGATCGAGATGCTTTTGACAATAACGCAGCGTTTCCATCCGTGTTATCCGCGAATGGAGCAACGGGGCAGTTGCGACATGGCCGGTAAAGCCGCGAGGCAGCGGTTGAGATCTGCGGGATACAAATCCGTGGTTATTGCCTTAGCTCTTCGGCGGTTTCCGGCCGTAAAAAAGAATCACCGGGGGCGCGGAGGCGCGCGCCTGCCGGACACTGCGCATATAAATGATGGTGCCAGCCACGCCGAACGCAGCGGCGCCGAGAAAATTGAGACGCGGTCCCAGATACCAAAGATACGCGCCTGCAATTGCGCCGACGCTCACAATCAAATCGCGCACCAAATAATACGTGCCGACCATTTGTCCTCGCCGCTCCGGGTCGCAATATCCAATGATGAGTGCCTTCCGCGAGGTATCGCCGAATTCCTTAAGCCCGCGAATAGCGAACGCGACGGCGAGCATTGTGAAGCTGCGCGACATGAGCAGCCAGATCGGGAAAAGGGTGAACATGACAAACGTGGCTATGACGAACGGCTCGCGCTGCCACTTGTCGGCAAAATAAGAAGTCGGAATGATGCACAATGTTGCCGCCGCCATTTCCACCGCGATCAGTATGCCCACTTGTTTCCCGGTCATGCCGATGTAATCCATCGCGAAGATCACCACCCAGGCGAACGGGAGACGCTCGCAGAACCGGACCAGAATATCGCTCAAGAGCAGATTGCGCAGCGGTTCGTTGAATCCGCGCAAACTTTGCCAAAAACTCCAGCGCTCTTTCTTTTCCGTTTCCAGCACTGGTTCGTCCTGTAGCCGGCGTTGCACGAAAATCGTTCCTACCGAGAGCAGGATCGACACGGTCAATGCGATCCGCACGCCGAGAACAATTCCGAACTGGTCGATCAACATTCCGCCAAAGAACGGTGCGATCATGATGGGCAACCGCCTGATCACCATTTGCACGCCGATCCCCATCGAGTGCCGATCGGCGGAGAGCGTTGCGCCGACCAGAGAAAGTGTGGCCGGAAGAGAAAAGCAGGTCCACGATAGAAACAGGAACATGCCGGCGATTACCGCGCCCCACTGCGGGACGATCAGAACGAGCGCGTAACCGACAATCGATACAATGTTGAACGCGAGAAACGCACGCCGGTGTCCCCAACGATCGACCACCACGCCGCCCGGGTAGGCGTAAATCGCCCCCAGCAACGTGCGCAATCCGTCGTAAAGACCAATCACAAGAAACCCTGCGCCCAAGGTCTTGAGATAAATCGGCACGAAACGCATCCAAAGTTCTTCACCCGTGCCGATGACGAAGATGGCGATGAGCAGAATTGCCAGGTTGCGTTTGATACCGAAAAAATCTGCCACCCGCGCTAACCAGCGATCACCTCGTGGTCGGCTTTGCGCTTCCGCGTTGCCGGGCGGGCGGTTGTCATCCTGTGGCATGGCTTCTCGTTTCTGATACGAAGTTGTATCAGTTTTGCTTTGTCGCGCGCACGAAGTTTTTATGCGATTCGCGCCAGCTTGCTCACGGTTCGTCCTCGATGACGAAGAACCCCGTTTCGCCGCCACCGGAAGTGACATTAACAATTGGCGAGTCGGACAAGCGAACCATGGCGCCGCACACTTTGCCGCGGAAAAGGAATGGATTTGTGTCAACGAACATCGGCTGCAAGCTCCAGTCGGTCTCGCCGAAAATCGGGAACTCCTCGGTGCGCAGATTAATCGCGTCCTGCACAACGTAATCTCCCGCGAGCGCAGTCTGGATTGCTTCGTCCCAGGCGCGCTCTTCCAGGCGCGGTCCAAGGTAAAGTCCATGACCGCCGTAATCATCGTTTGGTTTCAGGACGAGGCGCGCGCGATTCTTCCGGATGAAATCGAGCAGATTAATCGTGCGGCCCTCGCGTGTTGTTCGCCGATCTGCCACCCGCCGGGTCCACGGCACCGAGCGACGAATCACTTCCTGCTCTCTGCTGGTAAACCAATTCTTGTTCTCATCGTCGGTCAGCAGCTCGAACAAGGCCTTTTTGTGCATGATTTTGCAGCGGAACGGATTCACCAGGCAGACATCGTGTGCCACATAGGCGCGGGTGAGGGGATGGGTATCATCAAATCGGCCGAGGAATTCGTGGATCAGGATGCGTTTGTAAACGAGATCAATTTCAAAATCGCCGCACCGGAGCCGATGATCGCGATATTCCAGGTTGTCCGGCGAACAGATGATGGTCCGCACACCGTGCGTGGCGAAGTGATTTCGGAGCAAAACGAATTCATGGGACGTAGGGAGGTTTTCCCAGTCCAAAATGGCGATGTTCGGCGCGCCGGTGCCGCCCCATTCGGCATAGGTTGCCAGGAGCGTGGCCAGCAGCTTTTCGACCGGTGAAAATTGGCGAAGACGATATCGCTGGGCAAAGGTCTCCATCGCGCTCACTTCGAACATCAACCGGTTCAACCCCTCCTGATCCGAAAGACTGGAAGGATTCTCGGCGTTATATTCGACAAACTTGATTTCGTCGCCGTGCACGAAAGCATCCAGCCTGGTCGTGATAGCAGCGGTGGAAAAACCAGGATCGATCTGCGCCAGTTTTCTTTCGGCTTCGGTCAGCCCGACCCGGTCGAGCAACACCGGAGATTGCACGAGCGCGGTGGCAACTTTCTCCGA
Source organism: uncultured Verrucomicrobiae bacterium (assembly GCA_963815455.1). GTDB lineage: Bacteria > Verrucomicrobiota > Verrucomicrobiia > Chthoniobacterales > UBA10450 > JBDTZF01. The sequence goes on along the minus strand of CAWFGO010000003.1, from coordinate 655,402 downwards.
GGCGCTGGCGATCGATTCGGCGGCATGAACCAGGCTGGCGAATTGATTCGCATCCAGGAGATGTGGCCGAAGGGAAACACCGATGGGCCGTTCGCCGTAGAGAAGCCGATTTGCCGCCATGCCGCTCCGGAGTTTGTCGAACACAGCCGGGCAAAGCGCTTCATCGGCCGCGAGCAAGTCGTGGTATTCGGTAATCGCTTTCTGGCGCCGGGCACGCATTCTTCAACGAAGAGTTGAAACTGTGTCCTTCATTTAATGGAACAAGAAGCGGATAGTCGATCTTGTTCGCACACTCGCGTCTGATGTCCGACGAAATGCTCAGCTCCAATCGCCAGGATCGATCCGCCCAGGGACGGATTTGCCGTGGCGAACAGGTGCCGTTTTCGGAAGCGGTGCGATTCTGGCTTAAATTCGGGTTCATCAGTTTCGGCGGACCGAGCGGCCAGATCGCCATTATGCACAGCGAACTGGTCGAGAAGAAAAAGTGGATCAGCAACGAGCGTTTTCTTCACGCCTTGAATTTTTGCATGCTGCTTCCCGGCCCGGAGGCGCAACAACTGGCGACGTACTGCGGCTGGCTCCTGCATAAAACCCGGGGCGGGATCGTCGCCGGCGCGTTGTTTGTCATTCCGTCGATCTTCATTCTCTGGGCGCTCAGTTACGTTTATGTCGCCTACGGAAATCTTCCCTGGATCGCGGCGATCTTTTACGGATTGAAACCGGCTGTCCTGGCGATCGTGGCCGCGGCCGTGATCAGGCTGGGCCGGCGCGCGTTGCAAAACTCAGTGATGTGGCTGATTGCCGCCGCGGCTTTCATCGCCATTTATTTCTTCCACGCGCCGTTTCCATTGATCGTTGTCGCTGCCGGCGGATTGGGATTGCTCGGGGGCAAATTTCTTCGGCAATATTTTTCCGGCAGCGGCGATCACGGTACAGGATCGACATCGTCGGAGAACGTGGATCTTTCGCCGCAGCCGGCCCCGTCAATCGCGCGATCCCTGAAGATCTTTACATTGTCGATCTTGCTCTGGTGGACACCGGTATTGCTGGCCGGAATCTTTCTCGGGCAGCAGCACGCAATTTTTCGCGAAGGCATCTTTTTCAGCAAGGCTGCGATGGTAACATTCGGCGGGGCCTACGCAGTGTTGCCGTATGTCTCCCAACAAGCGGTTGGAAATTATCACTGGCTGGGGCACGGCGAAATGCTCGACGGCCTCGGGCTGGCCGAAACAACCCCTGGCCCGCTGATTATGGTGTTGCAGTTTGTCGGCTTTCTCGGCGGATGGAATCATCCGGGAAATCTGCCGCCGCTCGCCGCGGCCACGCTCGGCGCCTTGATCACGACCTGGACCACATTCGTGCCCTGTTTTCTTTGGATTTTTCTCGGCGCGCCTTACATCGAGAGATTGCGCCGAAACGAGCGACTTACTTCAGCTTTATCTGCCGTCACGGCCGCAGTCGTCGGAGTCATACTGAATTTGGCGATCTGGTTTGGTGTGCACGTGATTTTTCCATCGAGCGGGAACATCGATTGGTTCGCTGGCGCGGTATGCGCAATCGCTTTTGTCGGGATGCTGCGCTGGAAATGGGATATTGTGCCGGTTGTAATTGGGAGCGGCCTGCTCGGGCTGGTTTACAAATTCGCGTTCGCGCGATGATCTGAATCTGGGGAGCACAGGCTGCCAGCCTGTGGGTCTCGGCAGCCTGCCGAGACAGCTTTTGCGATTCATCCCGTCGCATCTGTGAAATGTTTCCGGCAAGCTGCCGGAAACTGCAGGCTGGCAGCCTGCGCTCCCCAGAATTTGGCCGGCTCCCGCCACAGCGGGTAAACTGTAGAATCTCGCCCGGCCCGTTACCCGGATGTATGCAGCGCGATCCGGTTCCCCTCCGAGTCGATAATGAGGGAGCGAAAACCGTGCGGCCCGATCTGTTGACGCTCGTCCAAAACCTTGCCCCCGTTTGCCTTCACGGCCGTCACGGCTTCATCCAGGCGCCCCTCCACCAGGAGATAAACAAGGGGCCCGCTCTGCGCCGGCTCATTCTTGATACCTCCGCTGTCTCCCCGAACACACAAACAAGCCGAAGCGTTCTGTTCTTCGTGCGGCAGAAGTCCGTATTCCAGTCCGCCTTCGGACATTTTCTGCACCTCGCTGCCGAGCACGGCGGAGTAGAACTTGATCGCCCGATCGAGATTGGTCACCGGGATATCGGCCCAGCAGAGAGTATTTTGCGCTCCCATCGGATATCAATTAGAGACGGCAGTCTAGGCGGTTCCGAACCGTGATTGCAAGCCTTCGGGATTCTAGCGCCGCCGGGCGGCGTCCTTTGCCTCTTTCACTTTGCCCAGCGCGCGCCGGGTCAGTTCGTCGCCGTATTCCTTCCCTTCGGCGACCAATCGATCGTTGAGCGGCTTCGACAGTTCGGCGGCAAAGATCGACTCATCGGCGGAATGGGCCTCTTTGTTGACCGCAATCACCGCCGCAGTCGCATTTTCGTAGGCGAGTTGGTAATCGCTGGTCGGCTGGTGAGTTTTTCGGGCTTGAACCAGCGCGTCGAGCGCTTCGCTTGCCCGCTGGGCGGCGGCCCGGATCCGATTCTCCGCCTCTTTCTGTTTCGGGCGAATATCCTGATAATCGGTGGTCGCGATGGAGGCGTCTTTGCGGACATCGACCATTTCCCGTTGCATCTGTTTTTGCGATTTGCCCAGATGGGCAATCGACGCATAAATCCCGGCGATGAGCAGCAGGCCGGCCGCGGCCAGCGCGCCGACGACCATTTTGCGCCGGTTCTCGCGGCGTTTTTCCCGCTGATAAAGATCGTCGAACCCGACCCCGAGGACGCCGGCCACGATTTTCAGGAAGGCGCGCTGCCGGCCGTCGCCTTCGGGGCGAATATCGGCCGCGATCGGCTCGACTCGAACGGTGTCATCGACATCGAAGCGCATGCTGTGCGGGAAACATTCGTTGTCGGGATCGGAGCGATCGCTCGCATTCGGAACGCCCGCGGCGATGAGAGCGATGACGCGGTCCCGCCCCTTCTCTTTTTTGAATGCGCGGACTTCTTCCTCGACCCAGCGCGATTGGGCCGAAGCCGGCGAACAAATCACAATAAGATAACGCGATTGTTGGAGAGATTTTTGCAGATTGTCGCCCAACTCCGAAGAGGTCGGTAGTTCGTCGCGATCGCGAAAGATCGGCATGATCCGCGGCGGCACTTCGCCTTCGCGGCTGGGGGTGCCGACCAAACTGCGCGGGACGCGATAAGTCTCGAGCTTCTTGTGAAGCCAGTCCGCCACTCCCGTGTCTTTATGGCTGTAGCTGATGAATGCCCAGTATTTCACGGCCTGATCCTTTCAGGTGTCCGCGCTCTCTCGAGGAACTCGAGAAGAACCAGCTAAGAGAAGCGAACGTTCTTGTTAAAATCCTGGCCGGGGGAAGGCATGGCCCGGATTCCCGGCCCTGCTTGCAACAAAACAGTCCATAATTCGATTGATTGCAAGTCGAGAATACCGGATTTGCTCCAGGGATCGCGCGCCAGAGTTGAGCGAATCTCAGCTTCATCCTGCGCATCAACGACCAGCAGCGTCCTGGCTCCGTCATCAAGCGGCCCGCCCAGGATCACAAATCGATTGTCGGCCAGATCGTCCATGAATAAAGCGTGCTCTTCCCACTGTTTTTGAAGCCGCATGATTCTGGTCGGGTCCCAGGCCCGGCCTCTGACTCTTGTAACAACGAACAATCGCTTCATCTCACCAAAATTCTCCGCCACAGATTAACACGGATTAAACACGGATGCAGAAGTTGAGCCTTAAAGCCTTTCGATCTGCGCAAATCTGTGCCCATCTGTGGCCCTTTCAATGAAGGTGATGCGCGACCCGTCCGTTCGAAGCGCCGAAGCGTTTTGCCGATCGTGCCCGCGCCTTCAATGCTTCCGTTTCGCGATCGCGCGGCGGTGAGTTTGTCACGAGCGAATCGAGCAGGTGATGCGCCGCGTGCGCGACTTCGTCCACCGCCCGATTGAACGCGTCCTCGTTCGCTTTCGATGGTTTCGTAAAACCGCTCAGCTTGCGAACAAACTGCAGCGACGACGCCCGAATCTCATCCTCCGTCGCCGGCGGCTCAAAATTATGCAGGGTTCTGATATTGCGACACATGGATCAACCGTGCACCGCTGATAGCGCGGATCAAGACGGATTTAGTTTCTATTTCGCTGTTTACGCTGATTAGCGCTCGAAATAATCCATCTCTTAATCCGCGGAAATTTGCGTAATCCGCGGATAAGATTCCATTGATTGGAAATCACTTTGCGATGCAGACGTTCTTCGGTTCGGTGAAGAAGCCTGCCTTCGCCAAGGCTACGGCGCGACAAGCTTCGCGCTTCTGGTCTGCGAGATTATTTAGCGATTCAGACATTCTCTGCCTCTGTGAAGAAATTGAGCGCCTCGGTGCCGCCTTCGCGGCCGACGCCGCTGACTTTCATCCCGCCGAAGGGGACGCGCAGATCGCGGATGATTAGCCTTCGGCAGCCGAGATTACTTTGGATCAAGGATTTTTTCCTTTTCCGTAGCTGGAAGACGTTTCCCGGACCAGAAATTCTTGCGGCGCTGAAGTTCCCAAAGTTTCGAAAAGCAGGCGTTCCAAGTCGGCTTTCCGGGCTCGTTTTGAAAGATGCAGCATTTCCACGCCGACCACGTTGTCCTTCGCGTCGTAATCCAAAATCACGCCGGCGGCCACTTGCTCGGAATCGACAATCTGTGCGTCATTCAACCGCAAATAGAGCGCGTCGGCTTCAGGATCGACAGTCAGCTTCATAGTTTTCCCTTCATGCTTCTATCAAAGTGAGCAGTCACGATCTTTAGCGGAGTTGTCCGCGGATCGCACACGACTCGGAGCACACGATAGTCTCGTTCGGCTATGGCTGCCAGCCGATGTTCAAGCGCCGGATGATCGGGGTCCGGTTCTGTCTTTTTCGGCTGCGTGATCGTCTGCTCCAGCCAGGTAAACTCGATCTTGCGTTCCTGAAGCCGAACGAGTGCATGGTAACTCAGTTCGTATTTCACAGCCTCAGATTATGAGACGAGCACGATCCCGATCACGAGTTCATTTCGCGATGCAAACGTTTTTAGGTTCGGTGAAAAAACGGAGCGTTTCTTCGCCGCCTTCGCGGCCGAGGCCGCTTTGTTTCATGCCGCCGAAGGGGACGCGCAGGTCGCGCACGAGCCAGCAGTTTACCCAGACCGTTCCGGCGTTGATTTGTTCCGCGACCCGATGAGCCCGGCTCAGGTTTTGGGTCCAGACGCTCGACGACAGGCCGTAGTCGACGTCGTTGGCATAACCGATCACTTCTTCTTCGTTGTCGAACGGTGTGATGGTGACGACCGGACCGAAGATCTCTTCGCGGTTTGTCCGACACGCAACCGGAAGATCGACAATCACCGTCGGCGGAAAGAAATAGCCTTCGCGGCAACGATCATTGATCGATTCCGGCGCTTTGCCGCCGAGCGCGATCTTCCCGCCTTCTTTTTGGGCAAGATCGACATAGAACTTTACCTTTTCGAGCTGGGTCTGGCTCACGACCGCGCCTTGCTCGGTTTTCTCGTCTAACGGGTCGCCCTGTTTCAATTGCGACGCTTTGTCGATGAAGCGATCGACGAAATCCTTGTAAGCGGGCCTCTCGACGAAAACGCGCGAACCGCACAGGCAGACCTGGCCCTGATTGGCAAATGACGAACGGACGCTGCCGGCGATCGCAGCATCGAGATCGGCATCGGCGAAAATGATGTTCGGATTTTTTCCGCCCAGCTCGAGTGATACTTTCTTAAATAGCGGTGCGCATGTCTCGGCAACTTTCTTCCCCGTGACGGTGCCGCCGGTAAACGAGATCGTAGTGATCTTTGGATGTGCCGTGATTGGCGCACCCACGTTCGGCCCGGTGCCATGCACGACGTTGATTACGCCACCAGGAACACCGGCTTCACGTGCGAGCTCGCAGAACATATAGGCCGTCATCGGGGTCAGCTCGCTCGGTTTAGCGATGGCAGTGTTGCCCGTAGCGATGGCGGGCGCGATTTTCCAGGTCAACAGATAGAGAGGCAAATTCCAGGGCGAGATCAGACCGGCGATGCCGCGCGGCTGGCGCAACGTGTAGTTGAACGCCACGTTGTCAGTGACGTGCGCTTCGTTCTCGGTGTGGAGGATCGCAGTGGCAAAAAACCGAAGGTTGCTGGCGGCACGCGGAATATCGAGCGACCGGGCGAGGGCAAGCGGCTTGCCGGTGTCGATCGACTCGGCCCGTGCCAGCTTCTCCAGATCTCGGTCAATAAGGTCGGCGATGCGCAGCAGGATCCTTGAACGTTCCGCGGCGGATTTCCTGGACCATTCTGGAAATGCCTTTTCCGCGGCGGCCACGGCAAGATCGACATCGCGCCCGTCGCTATCCGCCACCTGCGAGTACGGCTTCCCCGTCGCCGGCTCGATATTGTCGAGATACTTGCCCCCGAGCGGTTCGACAAACTCGCCGTTAATAAAGTTTCGAATCTGGAATTTTTCGGCCTGCATGGGCAATCAACGTTCAACGTTCAACGCCCAACATTCAATGTTCAATGATGAGGATTGTAGGGTACCGGCGGCGGGGAAAAGTTCGTGGCTCGGCGCTTGCTACAACCGGTGTTACAACATTTACTTAAAGGACATGAAACACCTTCAACTCATTAGCCTGATCGTTTGCGTCGGTTTCTGTGTCAGCTGTGAGAGCACCAAAACGGCGGGGCAGGGCAACCAGGAAAGAAAACGTCTCGCCGCGATCCAGCAGCAGGAGAGCGAGCAGATGGACCAAGGGGAGCGGAACCTTTGGAACGCGCAACGTGACCTGCTCGTCCGGGATAATAATCCTACCTTCCCTTACCATTAGGCTGGCCTAGCTAACGGGAGTTCCAGTCCGCTCGCCACCGATTGGGCGAGCATAGCTCCTGCGCCCCGTCTTGGGGCGACAGGTTCGAGAAATCTTGCTGGATTAGCATAATTATTCTTGCCCAGGGCGGCCCATCTGTAATTAACTCGGCTGCGTGAATAACACCCCGCAGCGCACAGAGTCAGGAAATCATCCGGCCAACGGTCATTCGAGCCCGGTAAACAAATCTGGCGATCGGGGATCAATGGGAGCAACCCGCCGAAAATTTCTGGGGCAGATCGGCGCCGCTCTCGCCGGCGGGGCCGTCCTGGGCAAAGCCGCCATTGCCTCCGCTCAGGATTCCAAATTCGCGGTGGTGAAGGAAATCCCTCCGCCAGCCATAGGGTCCGATACGCGGGTTGGACAATTCTATGCCCGTCGCGTCAAGGCGGCGATCAAAGAATCGGAGATTCCCGTGCCGCCGCACACGACCAATGGCGACGAAGCGCTCTATGCGGACAAATCGGGCACCTACTCGAAGGGCATCCTGCAGGATGGGATCGGCCTGGTTAATCCGGCCGCCTTCCTGACCTTCCGGAACGCGATTGATACTGGCACTTTCGCCGCCTTTGAAAACGTGATTACGGGCGGGCCCCGCACCCAGAACGGTCCGCTCGGGGGAGAAGCTTTCCATCTTGAAGGGTGCGATTGTGTGCAGCTTGGCAGCGCGCCGTCGCCGGCCAACCAAATTAGCCAGGTGGTGGTTCCACCCGCGCCGGCCCTGGCCAGCGCGGCCTACGGGACGGAACTGGTCGAACTTTACTGGGCTTCGCTGCTCCGGGATGTCGCGTTTACCGACTACGCTGCAAATCCCATCGCCGCGCAGGCTGCGGACGAGCTGACCCACATGCTCGACTACGCCGGGCCGAGGACTGGGTTTGGTAACGTGACCCCGGACTTGTTATTCCGCGGGTCCTACCCGGGCGACACCGTTGGACCCTATATGTCTCAATTGACTCTGCGTCCCACCTACTTTGGTGCGCAGCCGTTACCCCAGCGAATGGCCACCTTCGTGGCGGACGTCGACTACATGACGGATCCGACAACGTTTCAACAAGTCCAGAACGGCATCGACACCGGGTTCCAAAACCAATACGACCCCCAGTTACGCCATCTCCGTAATGGCCGCGATCTTGGCGCATACACCCACGTCGACGTGCTCTTCCAGGCATACTTTGTCGCTTTCCTCGTGCTCAACACCATCGGCGCACCGGCCAATCCAGGCAATCCCTACGTCGGCTCCACCAAGCAAAACGGCTTCGGCACCTTTGGGGGTCCCGATGTCGCGGCGCTCACTCACGGCCGTCGCTCGTCTCGCGTTGAACAGCGTCTGGTATCAAAAATGGGCCGTTCACCTGCGGCACCGCCCCGAGTCGGGCGGCGCCATCGTGCGACAAATGCTCACTGGCCAGGGCAAGACGCTCCAGGGCCACGTGAACGACAACGTGCTCAACTCCCAGGCGGTGCAAAGCAGCTTCAACAAATATGGGGACTACTTCCTCTCGCAGGCTTTCCCCGAAGGCTCGCCTACTCACCCGTCGTATCCCACCGGCCATGGCGCCGTCGCTGGTGCTTGCATCACCGTCCTGAAATTTTTCTTCGACGGTAATTTCGTCATCCCGAATCCGGTAGTGCCAGCCAGTGATGGGCTTTCATTGTTACCCTACACAGGCTCAGATGCGGGCGATCTCACGGTCAACGGCGAGTTGAACAAGCTGGCGAACAACATCTCCTTCGCCCATGGGATTCACTCCGGTATCCATTGGCGCAGCGATACCTCCTCGTCCGTCCAACTGGGCGAGGCGGTGGCCATCGGCATGCTCCAGGATCGGGCCCAGTGCTACGCCGAGAAATTCACCGTCAGCCTGACCAAGATCGACGGCACGACCGCGACCATTTCCAATCAGTAATCATTGCAGTAGGGCAGCCGAGTCTTCCAGCGTGAGAAAGACGGCCGGCGGATCGGAGGACAGAGGATAATCTATCTGGCGTGCTGTCGGGCGTAGGCGAGGACCAGGTTGCGAATCATCCGCTGGTAACTGGTGTGCCTTTTGGTCGCCTCGCGCTTAAAAAACGAGATGGCTTCGCCATCGAGAGCCAGAGTTACCTTCTGCTTTTGGTGCAGTTTGCCCACGAGCTGATCGAGCGAAGGGAGCTCGCCTTTTCGGATGGCGCGCAATTCCCCAATGATCTCGCCTTTGTCATCTGTATATCTAACCGTTTTTTTCTTCATAGATTTTTTTGCCTTTCCGCCAATAGCCTGCCCCGATAATGCGAATCGTCTCGCTCCGATAGGTGAATCGAACAGTGAGAATGCCGCCGCGTCCGCTCCGGCCAATGCCGAAAAGGCGCGGCTCCTTTTGGCTGTGCCCTTTATCCACCGCCAGCACGAGCAGCGGATCGGCAAATGCGCTCTTCGCTTCGCTGAAATCGACGCCGTGTTTGGCAATGTTGAGCGTTTCTTTTTCCTTGTCCCATTCGAATCTCACGCGCAATGACATTCGCGAAGTATGGCTTAATTGTCAATACTTTTTACCAGACGAACTGGGCCCCGGAACGGCCGCCACGGCCAAGAGCCGGCTTCGGCGTGGCAGATGAATGACGAATGACGAAACGCGGAGTACACAAGCAATCGAAAATCGAAATTCTAAAATCGAAAATGGAATGGCGGTGAGGGAGGGATAGCTGCCTGCGGCAGAATGACGAATGACGAAATCCGAAAAGGATCGTTACTGATCACGGATCACTGCGTAACAACATTCGGCAATTTTTTAGTCATTGTTGATCGTTCCGTTCCTTGCCTGGCGATTTACAAAATCTTTATAAACTGGCTAAACTCCATCAAATTCCGCAGGACGATTTCAGGGGTAGGAGGGCAATACCGGGCCAAACTCGAACCTTTACGGTGCCATGGGATATGTTCGCAAATCCCAGCGGCAGAGCGGCTTCACCGAGAAATCGCCTGCCGCGCCGTAGCCTCGGCGAAGGCGGGAACGTCCCGCCGCCGACACCCCCAACCCACTAACGCTCTCTCCCCCAGAGCAGCCAGGAAACGCGCGTTGCTGCAAAGCAACGCGCGTTTTTCCTTTCGAGGGCGGCCGCCGCCGCGATCGCGATTAGTGTTTTCAGTTGTCAGACGTTTCAGCTAGGGTTCCGCCTCAATGACGCAGAGGAGGACAGTCCATGCCACGTAGGAAAAAAACGGATACCCAACACGAAAATATTGCGGACTCGGTTTCCTCCATCAAATACCCAGCCACGCGGAAAAACATTCCGCCCGCTGGATTAGAGGCGCAGGGACGAATTCAGGAAGCGGCGAAGATTCGCTACGAATACAATCCGCACCTGCCTCCGATCTCCGCTCGGCCACGGAAGCGACCGAGGCAGACAAACTGCCCGAGTTACTGGCGCTTGCGCGCAAGCGGGCGCTGACGGACGACGAAGCGCGCACGCTCGCCGATGCGCTGCGACGGCACGAGCCGTGGTTGGAGTGGAGCGGGAAGCGGGAGAAGCCGTGGTTTGAGGTCGAGCCGGTGGCACTGCACATGCATGAGCGCATCTCCACACAGGCCATCTTGCGCGTGCTCGCGCGCGAAGATGTCGAGCGCGATCTGTTTGCCGACCCGCAGCACGATTATGCGAAGGCCGTGCAGTTCTATCAGCACGACGTGGACTGGGCGAACCGCATGATCCTCGGCGACTCGCTCCAGGTCATGGCCAGCCTCGCCCGGCGCGAAGACCTCGCGGGCAAGGTGCAGATGATCTACCTCGACCCGCCCTACGGCATCAAATTCGCCTCGAACTTCCAGCCGCAGCTCGGCCAGCGCGAAGTGAAGGACCGAGAGCAAGACCTCACCCGCGAGCCGGAGATGGTCAAAGCGTACCGCGACACCTGGACGCTCGGCATCCACTCCTACCTCGCTTACCTGCGCGACCGCCTGCAAATGGCCAAGGAACTTCTCGCCGACTCGGGCAGCATCTTCGTCCAAATCAGCGATGAAAATCTACATCGCGTGCGGTGCTTGATGGACGAGGTTTTTGGTGTTCGCTAATTTCGTCAGCGTTATCACCTTCGTTAAGACGACCAGCGCGACCGGTGAGAACCTCGTGCGACGATAAGCGACTACATCCTTTGGTATGCGCAGTGACATCAGCCAAATTGAAGTTTAAGCGTGTCTATCTTGATGAAGGAGTTAGGTGAGGAAGGAACGTCGCAATATGTCTATGCGGAAACGCCAACCGGTGAGACGCGACGGTTAAGCACTGAAGAACAGGATGATTTCAAAGACTTGCCAGAAGATCGGACAATTTTCGCGGCGGACAACTGTACGTCGTCGCAGCCCGCGGGGCCAAACGAAGCACAGTGAAGTTCCAGCATTTGGTCGCGTGTTTCCTCGGCGAAAAGGCTCATTGAAAACAAACGTCGAGAGGATTCAATCGGCTTGAACTTGCCGATCGCTTGATTCCCGATTGGCGAAAACCTAATGTATCGGCGGTTCTCCGAGGACTTCGCCGGTTCGCGAGGTAAATAACATTTGGCGAGACACGCTGATGACCGGCTTTTCGGAGCCAAAGCTATACGTCGTTCAGACTAATCCGAAGGTCATTGCCCGCTGCATCCTGATGACCACCGATCCCGGCGACCTCGTGTTGGACCCGACGTGCGGGAGCGGAACGACGGCGTATGTGGCCGAGCAGTGGGGACGGCGCTGGATCACCTGTGATTCCAGCCGCGTGGCGTTGGCGCTGGCCAAGCACCGGCTGATGACGGCGAAGTTCGATTTCCAGCAGCTTCGCCCGTTGAGTGCGGAGGACGTGGCGCGCAATCCGACACGGGACTTGGCTCACCGACCCGACGGGCAAGGTTCCCGGCAAGGCCACCTTTGCGTGCAAGACGGTGCCGCACATCACGCTCAAGAGCATTGCCCGCAACACCTCGCTCGATCCGATCTTCGCGAAACATGAGCCGATCCTCGCGGAGAAGCTGGAGAAGCTGAACCGTGAAGTGGCCAAGGTCGGCACGGCCGCTGAAGGAGAAGCTGGTGGAGAAGCTCATCCACAAGCATCGCGAATCTGGCGCAAACGCCGTGACGGACGCCGATACGCGCCGCTGGCTGCTACCGGACACGCAGCCGGTGTTGATCCGTTCCTTTCCCGCGAAGAAGCCGTTCAAGGGTGTGACGCCGAAGCAGGCGGAAGCTTATCGCGCCGCGATTCCCAAAGGCGGATGGAAGGAATGGGAGGTGCCTTTTGATCACGATCCCGACTGGCCGAAGCCTTTGCAAGAAGCGCTGATCGCCTACCGCGCCGCGTGGCGAGCAAAGATGGACGAGGTGAACGCTTGCATCTCCGCTAACGCCGAGATGGAGGAACTGGTGGACAAGCCCGAGTCGGTGAAAGGCGTGGTGCGCGTGAGCGGGCCCGTTCTCGATGGAAGGCGTTATTTCGCGTGGAAGACAGGTCCCGATACGCCGATCGGCGGTGCGCCGGAGGAACTGGAGACTTTCGACGGCGACGCCGCAGTGCAGAACGCCGAGGCGCATCTCGACAAGATCATTCGCCTGCTCAAGGCGAGCGGCGTTGATTTCCCTGACAACAAGAATATGAAGTTCAGCCGGCTCGATCCGCTGACGGGCGCATCACTCATTCACGCCGAAGGCGAGTGGATGAACGGCGACAAGAAAGAGCGCCGCGTGGCGGTGAGTGTCGGCCCGGAAGTCGGCAACGTGTCGTCAATGCAGGTCGAGGACGTGATCCGCGACGCGAACCGCAAAGGCTACGACGACGTGGTCTTCGCTGGCTTCGGCTTCGACGCGGCGGCGCAGGATGCCATCGAAAGCGGCAGCCATCCAAAGCTGCGGCTGCACATGGCGCTCATCCGCCCGGACGTGGCGATGGGCGACCTGCTCAAGACGCAACCCGGCAGCCAGCTTTTCACCGTCTTCAGCGCGCCTCGAGTGAAAGGTCCGACGAAGCGGGCCGATGGGGAGTTCACCGTCGAGGTCGAAGGCATGGATGTCTATGACCCGGTGAGCAACACGCTTTTCCCGACGGATAAGGAACGCATTGCCGCGTGGTTCCTCGACACGGATTATGACGGACGGACGTTCTGCATCTGCCAGGCATTTTTCCCCGACAAAAAGCAAATGGTCGAAGCTAGCCAAGGCACTCGGCGACGCAGATGTGATAGAAGAAGATGCCTTCGAAGCGCTGAGTGGACTAACGAGTCTGCCTTTCCCGCGCCCAGAGCGACTGGGCAAAGACGATCAGTGGCGTGTTGCCGTAAAGGTCATCGATCCCCGCGGTAACGAAGGGATGCGAGTGCTCACCTTGAAGTAGAGGGCAATTAGAATGCCCGACATCCAAATTCCCATTCAGCCGGTTGAGAATCCGATCCTGTGTTCACCCTACAATGAGCCGGATCAACATTGGCTTTACGATACAGGGACGGGTATCCCAACGAAGAATCCCGGTCGACGCCCGGCGAGCTACTGGTTCAAGAGCGAACGCACAGGCAGCGCGCAGATGTCATTATTGGCCGAGGAGGAGCGCGATGACCTACCTCTCGTCAACGCGCTGCGCGACGATGTGCGTCGCTGGCGAGAGTCCGGGTGGGAAAATGCGAGTGAGACGACGAAGAAACTGCTTCGCCATTGGTGGCGTGAAGATCGAACGCGGCGGCTGTTCTTCTGCCAGGTCGAGGCAGCGGAAACAATCATTTACCTCCGCGAGATACTAGCCCTGGGAAAAAAGCCGCGTTGGAATCCCAAACTTGACGCTCGAAGACTTCAACACCCTTATGCAGGGGCGGAATCCACGCCCGACGGAATGGCTAGCCAAGGTGGCGCAGCACCCGAAACTCGCGGACATCCCTAACGAAGCCGGGCGTCAAGCCCATTCCGCGCTATGCCTGCAAGATGGCGACGGGTAGCGGCAAGACAGTTGTGATGGCGATGCTCATCTCTTGGGCGTTCTGCAATCGTGGAACTAAACCTGGCGACCCGCGCTATCCCACGCCGTGCGCTCGTCGTTTGTCCGAATCTGACGATCAAAGAACGATTGAACGTTCTGCGGCCCGGTGATCCGGACAACTATTATGAGCAGTTCGAGATCGTTCCTTCTTCGCTGCGACCAGAGTTGGCCAAGGGCAAGGTGCTGGTGACGAACTGGCATTGGTTGTCGCCGGAAGCAGAAGTGCAAAATGTAGGCGGCGCCCCAATCGTAAGGCTCGGCGAGGAAAGTCCCGAAGCCTTCGCACGTAACCGGCTCGGCGATTTGTGGGACGAAGAACCGGTGATGGTGTTAAACGACGAAGGCCATCATGCCTATCGGCCGGCACCGGTTCCCGAAGGTGTGCGATTAACCGTCGAGGAAAAGGCCGACCGCGAAGAGGCCACGGTCTGGGTGAGCGGACTGGATAAGATCAACGCCGCGTGCGGCATCGGGCTCTGCGTGGATATGTCGGCAACACCGTTCTATATCCACGGTAGCGGTTATCCCGAAGGCTCTCCGTTTCCTTGGATCGTGAGCGACTTCTCGCTCGTCGACGCCATTGAGAGTGGCATTACTAAAATTCCGCGCCTGCCGGCGATCGATAACACAGGCCGGCCCGATCCAAAGTATTTCAAACTGTGGGAACATATCACGCGCGACCTGAGACCTGGCGAGAGACTAACGGGAGGGAAGCCCAAACCCGCAGTGGTTTACCGCAAAGCGGAAGATGCTCTGTTAACGCTAGCCGGCGAGTGGAAGGAACGGTTCGATCAGTTGCAGGCAGCAACACCCGGACAGGATCGAACCCCACCGGTCATGATCGTGGTCTGTGATAACACCGACATCGCGGAACATTTTCATCGTGTGATCTCCGGCGAGGAAGTCATCGAGGCAGATTTGCCGGACGAGGAGGATGACGATGATGAGGCACCCAAGAAGCGAAAGAAGAAGCCAAAGCCGCAGAAGCAATATGGCGCGGGCTTGCCAGGCTTCCCAGAGTTATGGAACCGCAAGGGCGCAGAAGTTACCCTACGTATCGACTCGAACCTGCTCGCCGCGGCGGAAAGCGAAGACCCGAAGGCCACACGAAAGGAGGCGGCAGAAGAGTTAAGGAAGATCGTCTCCACAGTGGGTCGCGCGGGTGAACCAGGCGAGCAAATACGTTGTGTGGTCAGCGTCAACATGCTGAGCGAAGGCTGGGACGCGAACAGCGTGACTCACATCCTCGGGTTGCGCGCGTTTCACAGCCAACTGCTGTGCGAACAGGTAGTGGGACGTGGCCTGCGCCGAATGGACTACGTTCCGATGCCGGATAAGGACGGGAAGCTCATGCTCTCGCCCGAATACGTGGACATCTTCGGTGTACCATTTTCACTGATTCCGTTCAAAGGCCGCGAACCGGGCGGAGGGCCGCCGCCTGAGGATCGTCCCAAACACGAAGTGATGGCACTGCCCGAACGCAAAGCTTTGGAGATTCGTTTCCCGGTGGTTGAAGGCTATGTGGTTTCGCTAAAGCGAAACTTGGTCAGTTGCGATGTTCAAAAAGTTGAGCGGACTAGGCTCGATCCATGGAGCACGCCCACTGACGCTTTCGTCCGGCCGCAGGTCGGATATCAAATCGGACATCCGAGTGCGCACGGCGGTTTCGGTTTCGAACTTGTGAACCGGCAGACTTATTACGATTCCGTTCATCCACAAACCATCGAGTTCGAGATTACAAGGGAGATCGTCCGAGCGCTGACCGAAGCGTCCCATCCGGGAAAGGAGCAACTACGTCGGGAAAGCCGGAGCATCTTGTTTCCACAGATCCTGGACATCGTGCGGCGCTACGTTAGCGAGAGGGTCGATTTCGATGGGCTGAATCCAAGCGAGGTCGGTTTACAGACCTACGCGCAGCGTATCATCGGACTGTTGATCGCCGCTATCACCCCGGACGATGGCAAAGGCGAAGCTCCCTTGTTACCCAGATTGAATCGCTACAAGCCGATAAGCAGCACCGAGAGCGTTCATTTCAAGACCGTCAAGCCGGTGCAGATAACGGGCGCGAGCCACCTGAACTTTGTCGCGTGCGACACGAATTCCTGGGAGCAAGCAGCGACGTTTCAACTCGAAAAGCTAGCGAAAGAGGGCGTGGTCTTTTGTTACGCTCGAAATGATCGCCTGGAATTCAATATTCCTTACGAACTTTACGGCAACCCACAGGTTTACGAACCCGATTTCATCGTTCGACTTCGAAATGGCGTTAACGTCGTTCTCGAAATCAAAGGCAAGTCCTACGAAGACACCGACGCCAAACACCAAGGCGCACGACGTTGGGTCTCGGCGGTGAACCATTGGGGAAGACTCGGAAAGTGGGACTTCCTCGTCTGTCGCGATCCGCAGCGACTCGGCATGGAGTTCGGTAAGCTAGCCGGAAGCGATTAGGACCTGATCGCCACTTCTCAGTCGCGACGCCAACTATGCGAACTGCTCAGTTACCAATGCGCGCGTCGGACCGGTGCTGGTTGCTGCCGTCGGCGCAACAGCCTCATCCGTAGCAAAGATCGACGTTACCGCCGATCTGGGCGTCACAATGACCGGCCACCAGAAAGGCAGATCGTTCCAACCTTTCGCTTTAGTGCCATTCTGCCGCAGCAATTCTAAAACCGGAACGTCATCCGCTTTGGTGCGCGCCAAGTCCTTCTGTTGTTTCGTGTCGGGAGCGTTCGAGAAACGGCCTTCCTCACGATAGCGCGCAACGTCGCGGTCGCGGGCGACCAACAGCCACACCTTACCTTTGAACTTCGCGTTTCTACATGTGCGGGACAGGTGCTCCAACGCTGCAATGTGCGCTTCGCGATCATCGTCAGTCTCGTCGTCAAATTCCAAATTGGCATAAGCCAATTTCAGCAGTTCGATCGCTTTCGACACATCAATCAAAACCGGCTCTTCTTTCTTTCCGACGATTTTGGCGATCGCACCATCCAGCGCTTCCAGATTTTTCCCGCCATATGATTTATACACGGTTTGGAAGCCGGAAAGCACCAGCCGGCGCCCTGGTCGGATGCTCACAACGTCCGAAAACAGCAACTTGTTTGGAGAGCAGGCGACCAATCGGTTAGACGGATCCTTTCGGATGAAATAAACGCCCTGATCGTGAGCGCCGGACTCGAACGCCTCGCGCAATGCTCCGTCGAATTCGTGAATCCTTTTCATGATCTGATAAACATGCTGCGGCGCATAGAACCTTGTCACCGCCAGGTCGGCGGTCGGGCGAGCGCCGTACATCCGCGAGTGCTGCAGCACGGTGTCCTGCTGAAAACGGTTCGGGTTTCGTCCGTAGTAAAAGCCGATCAAATTCGCGATCGTAATACCCCGATCGAGAATCTGACCACCGATGAACATGTTGAAAGGCGTGCGTAATTTGAGCTGTCCATTCTCCGCCAACAGCTTCTTAACGTCGGTGTCCGAATTCACTTTCGTGATCATGAGCTGTTCTGTTTCCAGTGCTTCAACCACGGCCTTGGTCACGTCCTCGATGCTCGGCAGCGACATACCTTCCAGCTCGATCGATCGACGAAGATCCATATACGCCGAGCGGATCAATTCATTGAACAACGGACTGTCAGCTCGCGCTTGGTCGACAAGCGCATCTTTAATGGCGCCGGCGACCTTTTCCTGCCACTCGTGCGAGCTGCGGGACTGTTCCGTATGAAAGAGGAAACTATATTTTTGCGGCCGCTGACCAACCGCCCGCTGTTGCAGCCGACGAATTGCACCGCCAACCAGAAAATTGATAATGGCCGTCCTCAGGACTGTCGCGTTGTTTTCCGTTAGCACTCTCTCGATCTGTAGCCGTCGACGATCTTCCTTTTTTAGGGCATCACGTTCGGCGAGGGCCACCTCCTGATAGAAATAGAATGCCGCCGAATCCGGCTCGCTGCTTTTCTCGAAGTACTCGTCACCGCCGGCGTATTTGCTGTGCGTCGGCAACATCACCGTAAACGCGGGGCGCTTCGGTTTAAAAAGCGAACTGCCATTCACGACCATTTCATTGTCGGGCTGCAGATACAGCGCGTAGGGAGTGGCCGTCACCTGCAGGAATGCGGAATTTGTGACTGATTCGCGCAATTGATCAATTTGTTGGGATATTACCCCGGCCGAGCTCACGCCGCCTGTCTTGCGGAAACTGACCGATGCAAGGTCGGCTTCGTCGTCAATAATAAGCACCGACTTCTTGCGCAGATCGGGATATTGCACGCGAAACACGCTCAGCAATCGCCGCAGATTATCGTCCTCTTTTTTCACGACGAAGATCAGTTTTCGGCTCAGCTCATGACGCGTCAGGTCGGGTACCGACAAAATGTCGAACACATCAACCTGGTCGGCCGCGATGAACTCGCGGAAATCCTCTTTCACGCGGCTGAGAGTTTGTTCAGCAAGCGACTTGGTCCCTTTCGTCAGGATTATGGCCACGTCGTAGCCCTTATCAAAAGCCCGCGCGATTACTCCCAGGAATGCGCGCGTCTTTCCACTCTGCACGCGCCCCAGCAAAATCCCGGGCCGTTTCGTCGATGTCGCTTGCTTCTCGAGCTGATCGACAACTTCTTCAACTTTCTCCCGCAGATCGGGCGGGTCGCCACGCTTCGTCGCCAGTTCATCGTAAAACAGTTCCGTCTCTACGGAATCGCTGCCTTGGCGCCGAGCGAGCCACAGCTTAATCTGGTTCTCCGCGAACACCGGACCCGATTTCAGTTCGGCCAGCGGCGCGGGAAAATCACTGAAACGCTTTCGCCAGTTCGCTACCGCTGACGGACTGACGTTAGCCAGCTCCGCGACTTCATAAACGCCAATAAGTGTTTCTGTCATAATAATTCCCCCAGTAGTTGTGAACGATGCTTTCTAGGGCATGTTAACGTTGTTCACAATGCCTGTCAACAGCGTTTTCAAAAAAAACGGTCTGCAGACGCAACCCCATTTACTACCCCCTACTTTATGTCCCTTCTTGTCACAGCCGCCGCCGACGCTTTACCGTTATGCCGCGTCGGGGAAAAATGAATTGGAACACGATAAAGCTTTGGCTGCTGACGAAGCCGCTGCCGAGGTCGGGAATACCTGCGATAATCGGAGCGTTGCTAGGCCTATTAACAAATCTGATAGCTGCGTGCGTGTTTAAGAGCGGCGAAATTCAATGGTCCGTGCTGCCGCAGATTCCGACCGTTTGGGTTGCCGTCGTGCTGCTCGCAACTGGCATACTGTACCAAAAGAAAGTTTATGATTACGACAACCGAGCTCTCTCGGTGCTCGACGAGTCGAAACAGGAGTTGGCCGGAAGCATCACCCAATTCTACGCTGCTAAGATCGATCAAGGTCAAATCGACGAGCTGCAAGAGGCAGACCAAAAACTGCGCCAAATTTTCCAACGAGACCAATGAAAATATATTTTGCGCCGGAGTTCGCTCGGCAGATCGAAAATTCGTCCAAGCGAGTTCAAAACATCGTCAAAGTCATAGCCGGTTACATCGAACGGCACGAACTAAGTGAAATCCAAACTCACCCAAATATTCGGACGGAGAGACTTGAGCAAGATCTACATAGAATAACACTTAAGGAGGTACGGATTCTGGCCTCACTGAATTCCGATTCAACAGGTACGTATTGGATATTTGCGCAACTCGAGTCCCCCAATCCGCAAAAATCTAGTCGCGTGATGATCAAATGCCCGATCACTAATAAAGCAATTTTTACAGGGATTGCGATGTCCGAGCAAAGCTTTGAAAGCTCTACGCTGGAGGGCAATTCCGTGCGCTGTCCTTACTGCGGCCAGGAACATGTGTGGAGCAAGAGCGATGCTTTCCTACTTGAAGAGTAAATTTGAGAAATGGGATCGTTAAGAATCTGGCCAACAAATAGTGAGCGCTCGCACAACGCTCCGATTAAGGCGCTATGGACGTGCGAATCCCGAAAGCACCTGCTCGCGAAGACTTTCGGAGTTCGGGGTTGTCCGATGGCGAACGCGCGGATTCGGGCTGAACCGCAAAGTCTACACAAGTCGCCGGCTTACGCTCCCGCAAAAACCGAATGCCGAAATGATCCGGGTCGCATGACGCAACATGCGTAACGCAAACAGCGTAATCCGGGCAGCTTCTAACGCTGGAAGATTTGGGTGTTTGGAGTTAGAATCACCCCAATGAGCAAGGTCATATCGCAAAATCCGGACGTCCTGGGCGGCGAGCCGGTCTTTGTCGGAACGCGCGTACCGGTCAAAAGTCTTTTCGATCATTTGGAGGCTGGCGATTCGATCGAAGAGTTCTTGGAAGGCTTTCCCAGTGTGAAGCGCGACCAAGTCATTGCGTTGCTGGAAGAAGCGCGAGAGCACGCGCTGGCTGCCTCCTGAATGCGGCTGCTCTTGGATGAGAATCTCGACTGCGGTTGAGTCGCGATTTGACCGGACATCAAACGGACTCCGTCTCTTCGTTAGGATGGACCGGAATTCAGAATGGCGAATTGCTCGCCAAGGCAGCCGAAGCTGGATTCGATGTCCTGGTGACGATGGACAGCAACATGGTGCACCAGCAGAACATTGGGGAATACAACATTGCTGTCGTCGCGCTTCAAGCGCGCTCAAATCGATTGGCTGACACTCGCCCGTTGATGGCGGCGTTGATCGCTTTGCTGCCGCAGGTCAAAGCGGGAACGGTGACATTCGTCCCAAGCTGATGACTACCAATTGTGCACCAGCCTGCTGCACAATTGCCAGCGGCACCTGGCAAAAACGCAACCGCCGAAGGCTTTCGGGGCTGTCCGACGGGGCGAGCGTTTTTGGCCTTGGACTCGGTGAGGGAGGGATTGCTGCCTGCGGCGGAATGACGAATGACGAATGCCGAATGACGAAACGCGGAGTACGCAAGCAATCGAAAATCGAAATTCTAAAATCGAAAATGGAATGGCGGTGAGGGAGGGATTCGAACCCTCGGTACCCTTTGACAGGTACGGCGCTTTAGCAAAGCGCTGCTTTCGACCACTCAGCCACCTCACCTCTGGTCGGTCGGCGACAATATGGCGAAGGATTTCGGATTTCCAATTGGAAATGGTGACACCGACATCCGTCGCGTGCTCGCGATTCTATCGGAGTTGCCAAATCCCGGTTCCGAATTGATTAAGTTGTAGGGGAAGCTGCTAGCTTCCCTTTCCAAAAAGCCGGGACGCTAACAGCGTCCCCTACAGCAAATGATTTCAGAGGACGAAGCCCGACAAACCATTCTAAGTAAGCTATGACCATTGCCGGCGCGCAAGGTCCCGCTGGCGGACGCGCTCGATTGTTTTTCAGCCCAGGATTATCTCGCTCGGTTGGCGCTCCCGGTTTTCGACAACTCGGCCATGGACGGTTACGCGGTGATCGCGAGCGATTGCCTGCCGCGCCGTAGCGCAGCGAAGGCGGGCCGATCCGGCGCGCGGTTGCGAGTGGTCGGGGAACAGCCCGCCGGATTGGATCGACAACTGCGTCTCCGGAAAGGTCAGGCCATCCGAGTTTTCACCGGTGCGTTGATCCCCGAAGGCGCTGATGCGGTGGTCATGCAGGAGGATGTCGATCGTCAGGGCGATGAGATTCTCGTGAATGCCGATGTCGATCCTGGCGAGTTCATTCGGAAAAGAGGCTGTGATCTAAGCGAAGGCCAAAAAATTCTGAGCAAAGGCGAGCCGATTCGCGCAACCACCGTTGCCTTGCTCGCTTCGCAGGGAATCGCCGACGTGGTTGTTGGTGGTGAAGCGAGTGCTGCAATTATTTCAACCGGCGACGAGCTGGCGAAATTGGGCGAGCCGCTTCAGCCAGGCCAAATTTACGAGAGCAATTCGATCTTGCTGCAAGGATTACTCGAACGCTGCCGGACGAGTGTAAGCTCATCCGTGCATTGTCGTGACGACCGCGACGCGCTGGCCGCTGCAATCAAGGAAGGCAGCAAGAGTTCGCTGCTCATTATCACCGGCGGCGTTTCCGTCGGCCAACATGATTTCGTCAAAACGGCGTTGCAATCACTCGGCGCCAGAATCGACATCTGGCGTGTCGCCATCAAACCGGGCAAACCGTTTCTATTCGGTCGCATCGGCGAGTGCGCGGTGTTCGGCTTGCCCGGAAATCCCGTCTCCGCTTTTGTGACCTTTCTGGTGTTCGTGCGCCCGGCGATTTTGAAAATGATGGGCGCGACAAATCTCGATCCATTGATGGTCCCGGCCCGGATAACTGTCGATCTTAATAATGACGGCGACCGGGCCCATTACATCCGCGGCAGGCTGCAAGATGGAGAATTTTCACCCGTTGGCCGGCAGGAATCGCACGCGCTTTTCGGCCTGAGCCAGTCGAACTCGCTTGTGCGTCTCGGTCCGGGAGAAAAAATGGAGCGGGGCGCGATGGTTACGGCTCTGCTTTTCGATTGAAACTTGAATCCATTCGAGCTCGGTGTCGCATCTCACTGACACGAGAGCGTTTTCAAACCGATGCTGCGGGGAATGCGAGCAGCGAAGCAATAGCGAATTATTTCATGAGAGATTTTAGTCCGGAGCCTGATTTCTTTGTCGTCCGGACGTTTGACAGTCCACGGTGGACTCTTAGCTTTAGCGGGTTGAATACCGGGACCGCCACAGCGTTTGTGACGAAATCCGTCCGATCGAATCCGTGCCGACGCCGAACGTCTTTCCCATATCGTGCTGGAAATGCAGCGTTGTTTCATGCTGCATCTGTGCAAGGAACTCGCGCCGGGCAACGTGTCCTTCCCCCAATTTTTTCTGCTGACTTATCTCGATCAGAAAGAGGCGCTCACCATGTCGGCTATCGCGCAGAAAATGGGACACACCACGGCGGCGGCGAGCGGACTGGTCGCGCGGCTGGAGAATCTCGATTACGTGGCGCGCTCGAGTGTGCGGGAGGATCGCCGCAAAGTGATGGTTTGCATTACCCCGAAGGGCTCGGCTCTCGTCCGGCGCATCCGCGAAGAGATGGTGGGAAACCTCATGAAAATCCTCGAACACCTTTCACCGGCTGAGCAAAAGGCCTGGCTGCATATCTACAATAAAATTTACAACTATTGCCAATCGAAATGATCCCTTGTCAGCAAATCGTCGTCTGTGCTATGACCTCAGGATGACGATGTGCCGGTCTGAATCCACAGGCAGGGCTTCCTGGGTCTAAATTTCAGTCACTTTGTAATGCGAAAAATTTCTGTTGTATGCGGCACCGTGTTAGGAGCCGCTTTTATCATCTCGTCTGTCGCGGGACAGGAAGAGGCAGTTCCCGCGGCCGTCACGGACCCGGCAATTCTTGTCGAAGCCAGTCCCACCGCCACTCCAACGGCAACCGTCTTCCCCGAACCGGATTCGACCGCCACCACTACTCCGGCGCCGGCTGTCGTTCCGGAATCCACTCCCGTAGCGCCCGAGCCCACTCCAATCATTCCGGGACTGAGTCCCGTTCCGACAGGAAATGGCGCCGCGATGTCGAACTCGACGCAGTCGAGCGCGGTCGTGACATCGAGCAGTTTCCAATGGTCGGAAAAAGGCGCACCCGTGTTCGATCTCGATAAGGCCATCCTCGCCGCTCTCCAGCAGAATCCCGATATTTTGCGGGCCAAGGAGGAAATTGAACGAACCCGGGGCGTCATTCTCCAGATCGGCGCGCAGGCGTTGCCGCATGTCATGCCCAACGTGGCGTATCAATGGACCGATCCTCGCCTCGGCTCCGCCGGCGGATTTTCGGGCACGAACTCTGGAACCGGTACCTCGGCCGGCACCAACACGCCTTCAGACATTCAACCTCAGGATCTCATGCAGACGGATCATGCCTACGCTATTCGCATCCTCGGCACGCAGCTGCTTTTCAACTACGGAACGTTTCGGTCGATTCGAGGAACGTTTTTCCAGCGCGACAGCGCTTATTTCGGATTCCGAAGCACGATCGATCAGGTCATCGCGACGGTAAAAACGCAATTTTATCAGGTAATTCTGAATCGCGCTCTGATTGGCGTTCAGGAGGAATCGGTCCGGTTATTGGAAAGCCAGTTGAAAGACCAGCAGAATCGTTTCGATGCCGGAACAGTGCCGCGGTTCAATGTTCTCCAGGCGCAAGTCCAGCTTTCCAATCAGATTCCGCAATTGATCGCTGCCCGCAACGATTATCGCATCTCAATTCTCCAGCTTGCGAAAACGTTAGGCCTCGATTTTAACCCCGCCCGCGGTATTGCTTCGCCGCTTCGCGTCGTGGGCGAGCTGACTTTTATTCCACGGTCGATCGAGCTCCTCTCTGCGATCGAGCAGGGCAAACAAAACCGCCCGTTCCTGAAGCAGGCCCGGGCCAATGTTTATAATCAGCTCGAGCAGGTCCATGTGGCGATCGGTAACTTTCTTCCAAATTTTACAGGAAGCGGCGGCTACGAGGTTTTCAGTTCGCCGTTCAGTACCGCATTGCATAACGCATCCAAGGGCTGGGTCGCGGGCGCACAGGGTAACTGGGACATCTGGGACAGCGGCGAAACCTACGGTTTGGTCAAGCAGCAGCGCGCTCTTCTTTCGCAGGCAAAGATCACTTATGATGACGACGTTCGCCAGGTCGAGCTCGAAATCCAGCAGGCTGCGTCGAACTTATTACAGAACCGCGAACTGATTCAGGCTACGGAGAAGAATGTCGAGCAAGCGGACGAAGCGGTTCGTCTGGCCAAAGCCCGGCTCGATGCCGGCGCGGGTACGCAATTGGACGTGCTGAATGCGCAGGTGCAATTGACCACTGCGCAATCGACGCGGCTGCAAGCCCTCTTTGGATGGCTTTCTTCGCTGGCGGAATTTGATCGCGTAACCGGAGCTCAGAGCAGCTTCACCGAATCGTTCGAAGGAACCGCGCCGCGCGCGACCCACTCACGAAGATACTACACGGGCAGCGATGTCGATGCGCTTGGGAAACCAAAACGGAATCCATTGCAGCCGGCGCCGGTGACTCCGATGTCCAACGAGCCGGCCCCGAAGTAGGAGTTCAACTCTGGGCGCGAAGCCTTCAGATGCCGCGTTTGCGGCCTTTGAGATTTTTTGCGGCAACGGTGAGTTCCAGGTGACAAAGCAAGAACCGATTGAATATTTTCCCGCGCTGGAAGCGACCGGCGTTTGCCGCAGCGCGTTCATTACACGTATCGCCGGCATTGATGCTTCGCACGAAAAAGCGAAAGTGTTAAGACGGCTCGAAGCCGCGCATCAAGGCATCCGACGTCAACTCGGCCTCGCCGACTGGCCGTTGCTCACAGTCGAGCAAATTCACGGGAATCGGTTGGCAGTCGTGGATTCCAATTCCATGTTGCATATGCCACACGAATTTGGAATCGGCTGCGACGGAATGATTACAAATCGGCCCGGCATCCTCCTCGGCATTCATGTCGCCGATTGTTGCGCGGTTTACATTGTCGATCCTAAAACGCCCGCGATCGGCCTCGTTCATTCCGGCAAGAAAGGAACGGCCCAGGCGATTGCGGCCAAGGCGATCGAGCAAATGAAAGAGAAATTTGGGTCGAGTCCCGCCGACATGATCGTCCAGCTCAGT
Organism: uncultured Verrucomicrobiae bacterium; assembly: GCA_963815455.1. Lineage (GTDB taxonomy): Bacteria > Verrucomicrobiota > Verrucomicrobiia > Chthoniobacterales > UBA10450 > JBDTZF01. The sequence continues at coordinate 629,907 of CAWFGO010000003.1, read as the reverse complement.
CCTTGCATTCGTCCGCCGCATTACGAGATCGATTTCGCGGCGGAAATTGTCCGGCAATGTCGATCTGCCGGTGTGAAGGAAGTTCACGACAGCGGGGCCTGCACCGCCTGTGATTTGGAGCGCTACTATTCCTACCGCATCGAGAAGGGGAAAACCGGCCGGATGCTGGCGATTCTTGGATTGGAGTGAATCGCGTCGCCGGCCGCGGGTCGAAGCTTAGCCCAGGCTTGGTTCGGCGTCGCCGCTCGATCTGGCTCGCGCATGCGGAGGCAGGTCGGGATCGAGAAAACCGAGTGCGTGCGGTGGCTTGATCACGCGGACTCCGGCGGCGCGTTGTTGCTCGGCGATCTGATCGCGAAAAGCCTCCATCCGGGTCCAATGAACCTTCGGGCGGAAATGATGTTCGGCGTGGTAGCCGTTATAAAACCAGATCCAATTGTAAAGTTTGTCGTAACTGCTCACTCCCCAAGCCAGAGGTTGATCCGGATTCCCGCCGTAATGACGATAGTAGCCGTTGAGGTAAGAAAGGCTGTGCCCCAGATAATAGAAGGGAATTAAGAAAGCGATGTAGCGCCAGTTGAGAAACCCCAGAAGGACGAAGGTGCCAACAAAAAGGGTGAGCTCGAGCACGCCCCAGAACGCTTCCCACGGATTTTTGCGCTTCAATTCTTTGAACACCGTCTTTGGATCTTCCCGGAAGAAACTGAGGAACGTGTATTTCAACGGGTGCTCGGCTTCTCCATCGTCGCCATGTTTGTAGATCGAGATCCAATCGATGGTCTCACCGTTTTCATCAGGCCGGTCGGCATTGCCTTTGTGATGTTGCATATGGATGCACTCATAAAAAACCTGGCTAAAACCGACCGTCACGGATTCGAGAATGCTAAAGAGACGATTCAACAACGGGGATCGGAAATAGGGATTGTGAATGAAGTTGTGAGAAATCCCATTGATGTTCCAGGAAATGCTCACCGAATAGATAAAGCCCAAAACGAGCATGACCCACAGCGGCGCTCGCGGAAAAAGATAAAACATTCCCAAAAAATAGGCGAAATGGAGCAGACCAGCCGCGACCGGAATGGCATCCCAGCGGCTGTAGGCGAAAACTTTCGAATCGGTTGTTACCCGATCCACGATGATGGGGCTGCTGTTCATTGGGCGGCCTGGCTCGCCTCCCGGGGCAAGCTTCAACCAAGAATGCATAGCCGCCCGCGCCTTTCAAGCGCCGATGATGATGGCTACTTTAGGCCTCGGCCGGGCCGCGCTTGATCGGGCAAATGCCGCGTTTCTTTGCATGCGCAACGAATTCGAAAAACTCGCGCGCAGCCGCGCCGAGTTTCATCGCTCCCGCTTTCTCCAGGGCCTGGGCGACGTTCAGTCCGCTCGAGTAAATCAATTTGAATGCCGCTTTGATTTCATCTCGATCCTGGGCGCTAAAACCGGCGCGACGCAGACCAATCACATTTATTCCGAAAACATCATTGCGTTCTGCCGCTATCACAAACGGCGGGAATGTCTTTGCTGAAAGCCGATCCGCCCTGCGCGATCACCAGCCGTCCGACGTGCATGAGCTGATGAAATGACGAGCCACCGCCGAGGAACGCTCCTTCATCCACGCGCACGTGCCCGCCGAGCAAACAATTGTTCGCGATGATGACGTTGCTTCCGATCTCGCAATTGTGACCGACATGCGCGCCCGCCATCAGGAAATTCTTGTCGCCGATCTTCGTCGCGCTGCTCTCGGCGCTGCCACGATGTATCGTGCAGTATTCGCGAATGATATTGTCGTTTCCGATCTCGACCCTCGTTCTTCGCTCCGGTGAAAACGAAAGGTCCTGCGGCGCCGCGCCGATGATTGCGCCATGCCCGATAAAATTTCCGGAGCCGATTGTCACACTTTCTCAATCACGACGTGCGATTGTATAATCGTCTTGTCTCCGATCACCACTTCCGGTCCGATCACCGAAAACGGACCGATCTCAACATCAGTTCCGATTTGCGCGCCAGGATCGATAATCGCCGTGGGATGAATTTTTGTGGTCACTCATCTGTTTTCGAATTTCGATATTCGGATTTCGAATTTACTAGAAACGCCTGCTTCCTTGAAACTGAAATAACCGGGACTGCCTTCTGCCGGGTGCGCCGATGATGACGTGATCGAGCAGCTTGATTTGCAATAAGTTCGGCAGCTTCGGCCAGGCGACGGGTCAGGCTGTGATCGGTTTGGCTGGGCGAAGCATCCCCCGATGGATGGTTGTGCACGACTATCACGGCGTAGGCCGAGGAAACGACCGCGGGCCGAAAAACGTCGCGTGGATGGGCGATGCTTTCGTTCACACTGCCGACGGAAACTTCCTCGGTTCGAATCAAATGATAACGCGTATCGAGCAGAATCACGCGCAACGATTCCTTGCTTAGCCGGCGCATTTCGGGCCCGAGCAAGTCGTTAACCAATTCCGGAGAATCGATTTTCTGCTTCGATAACTTCTCGCGAGCCAGGCGCTGACCGATTTCAAACGCGGCAACGAGTTGAGTCGCTTTTGCGAAACCGATCCCGGGAATAGCTGCCAAGTCGTGAACGCTGCACCGGCTCAGCCGATTCCATGTGCCGTATTGTTCCAACAATCTGCGCGCGATCTTCGATCGCGTTGGCGCCGGGAATTCCGGTGCGTAACAAAATCGCAATCAGCTCCGAATCCGTTAACGCCGATGCGCCGCGAGACGCAAGTTTTTCGCGCGGCCGCTCTCCCTGCGGCATCTCGCGGATCTTGAGCTGCGACATCTAGACGCGAAGTTGATCGAACATTTCGCGCAAGGCGTCACCGAGGGCAAAAAGCGCGTCTGCATAGGGATTTGCGGCGATTCGATCCAGCGCGCCTTGCGCCTCCGAATCAAATCGCTTCCGGCGTCGATTGACTCGTTGAGCGCGCCGTTAGTCGCGCCATTTTTCAATAGCTCGGTCATCTCCTCGATTTTTTCTTCGAGCACGAGCTGGCAACAACGTTCCCGCTCAAACTCCGATGCCGAGCGCAGGAAAATCAGGACCGGCAGCGTGAACTTGCCTTTGCGCAGATCAGTTCCGAGGGTCTTGCCGGTGGCGCTCTCTGTTCCGGCGAGATCGAGGCAATCATCGTAAATTTGGTAGGCGGTCCCGATCCGCGTTCCCGAAATTTCTGAAGTGTTTCGATCACAGTCGAATCGGCCTCGCTGATGACCGCCGCCAATTCCGCTGCGGCGGCAAAGAGCGAGCCGGTTTTCATTTGCGACAATCCGGAAATATTCCTCCACGCCCGAGCTTCAGATCGAACCGGCGCTGGGTTTGGATCATCTCGCCCGAGCAAACTGTCGCCGCGGTGCGCGCGATCGCTCGGCTGATATCTGCGTTTTCGAAATTCGTCGATAAAGTCAGGGCGTGAGCGAAAAGGCAATCGCCCAGCAAAACGCTGAGCGAATTTCCCCAGCGCGCGTTGACTGTCGGCTGGGCGCGCCGGCGTTCCGCTTCGTCCATGATATCGTCATGCACCAGCGTGGCGATGTGAATGAGCTCGACGATCACGGCAAGATCGACATGTCCCGATTTGACCGCCCCGCTCGCGCCGCCCGCCAGCAAAGCGAGCAGTGGCCGGAGCCTTTTCCCGCGGCTACCGACAGCATAAACGACATATCCCTCCAGCGCCGGATCGAACGTCCGCTGCTTGCTCGGCGATTCGCTTTTCCACCTCTTCGAGATGCGGGCGCACCAATTCCGCCACATGAGCCAGTGGCCCGAAGAAAAAGCAGCTCCCACCGCGCCAGACGAATGCGAATACTTCCACAACCCGAGAATAGAGGGGCGGCTCACATGTTGTCAAAACAACAGGCAAACAAATTCGAGAAAAATTGACCGGCGTTATCGCCTACGGAGCCACGATTCTGCACCGTATTTATGCCGGGCGAGTTCTTGTGCGCGTTCGACATCGGTGCAATTGTCGATCCTTCGCTCGCGGCGATCCGGGCGAAAGCGCTTGAGCAAATCGCTCAGCCAACCCGTTTCAGGATCGACGATACTGGATGCTGCCTTGTTGAAGCAACCCGCGTTTTGTCCGGCGTTGCGCCGCCCCGGCGATTTTGCGTCCATTCAACATCACGTCCGCGCGCACCGGATTTGTAAAACAATTACCGATAGCCGCTTGGCGCTGACAGCGGCTCGTGTCCTGGCGCCGGGCCGTCCCTCCGAACGCCCCCGGCCACAACCTGCGCGGTCGCCGTTATCATTCAGCACATCTGCACAAAGCGCGATGAACACTTTCGTAGATCGACATCGATGACTCGCAAAACGTCGGATCATTGGCTGGAATTACGATCGAATAAGTCAAATCTTCTCCATGAAAAACAATCCCGCCACCGGTCCAACGCCGGACGAGATTCGCGCTGGAGAAGCGTAAGGCGCGACTTCCGCGAATTTCGCCGAAATATCCAAATGACAGAGCAGGATGATCCCAGCGATAAAATCGAATCGAGGGAATTTGCGCAGTTTCGAGCAATGCCTCGTCGATGGCCATGTTCATCGCCGCCGAGCGCAATCCGTAGTCGTGATAAACCGCAAGCGTCGCGAAAAGCGTTCGTCATTCCGAGCGAAGCGAAGAAATCTCTTACTCCATCTCTTTGATGATCTTCGCCACTGCTTCGGGCGGATTCGCATGCGCCGTGATTGGCCGGCCGATCACAAGATAATCCGCTCCGGCCTCGAGTGCTTCGCGCGGAGTCATGGCGCGCTTTTGATCGCCTGGTTTCGACCAGCTCGGCCGAATTCCCGGGCACTACAATCTTGATCTTGTCCGCCAAATTCTGCGCGGAGCATCTTGATTTCGTGTCGGGCTTGTCACAATACCGTCGATTCCGTTTTCCATCCCGAGTTTTGCCAAACGCAATACCTGATTGTCGATCTTGTCGGGAACGCCAGCTTCGCGAGTGTCGTCGCCATCCATGCTCGTTAAAACGGTGACGCCAAGCAAAGACAGTCGCCTTGATCGTGCACCCGCTGCGGCCCGAATCATTTCGCTTCCACCGATCAAATGAATGGTCAGCATCTGCACATCCAGGGTGCCGCAGATTCGATCGGCGCCCGCAACTGTATTTGGGATGTCGTGCAGCTTAAGATCGAGGAAAACTCTCGCGCCTGCATCTCGAACGGCGCGTGCACGATTCCCGGGACCTTCCGCTGTGTAAAGTTGGAGACCGATCTTGAAAAAGGAAATTTGGCGCCCAATTGCTCTACCAGGCCGAGCGCTTCCTTTTTTGTCGCGACGTCCAGCGCGACGATGATTTTGTCAGTTGTCATTCCGAGCAAAGTCGAGAAATCCCGCTGCGTCACTTTAACTGGCAACACGGGATTTCTCGACTTCGCTCGACATGACAATATGCAAGCGTCTTCGCTCCCGCGAAAATCAATCTTTCCCTGAGCGTCCTGGGCAGTCGCAGCGATGGCTTTCATGAGATTGAAACACTTATCACGCCGATTTCGCTCTCCGATGAGATCGAGATCGAGAAACAGATCGAGGATGGATCGATTTCCAATGCGATGATCCTCGGTGTCCCGACATGGCGACGACAATTTGGTGGTGCGCGCGGCAAAGACTTTCTTTGAATCAACGAAAGCGTAAAGGCGGCATTTCAATCAAACTCAAAAAGAAAATTCCGCATGGCGCGGGTCTGGGCGGGGGAAGCAGTGATGCAGCTTCGACGTTAATCGCGCTCGACGAATTGTTCGAAACGAAACTGCCGCGCGAAGCGCTTGCTAAAATGGCCGAATCGATCGGCTCAGACGTTTCATTTTTCATTTTTCAATCGGCGGCGATCTGCAAAGGACGCGGAGAACTGGTCACGCCGATAAAACTGCCCGAGCGATTGTCGATCCTGTTGTTGAAGCCCGAATTTGGCGTCCCGACCGCATGGGCCTATGAACGCTGGCAGAATTCGCAGGAGATTCCGGAAATGAATTACGGACCGCAAGAATTCTCGAATCACATTTTCGTGAACGATCTGGAACGTCCAGTCTTCGAGAAATTTGTTTTTCTCGCCCAAATGAAGATGTGGTTGCTCAAGCAACCGGAAGTTGGCGCGGCATTGATGTCCGGCTCGGGATCGACCATGTTTGCCGTGATGCGGTCAAAAGCAGATGTCGATGGTGTAGCCAGGCGCGCAAAGGCCGAGCTCGACCCGGAATTGTGGACCTGCGGGTGTGAAACGATCTGATTCTGGGGAGCACAGGCTGCCAGCCTGTCCATCTCGGCAGCTTGCCGAGATGCATCACTGGGTACGGATCTCGCCCTGCGTGTTTTTGCTATCTCTGTCTCCAAATGTTGCCGGCAAGCTGCCGGCAACTGCAGGCTAGCAGCCTGCGCTCCCCAGCCTACTCGCCCACGCTTCTGCGAAAATTTGACCGCGCGTATTCCCGATTGAGCCTGGCGATGAAACTGACGCTGATCTCGGCCGGGCAAACGGCTTCGCATTCATAGGTATTCGTGCAATTGCCGAAACCTTCGGCGTCCATCGCCCGCACCATTTTCGCAGCCCGGCTTTCCCGTTCCGGCCCTCCCTGCGGCAGAAGGGCAAGATGGGAAACTTTCGCTGCGGTGAAAAGCATGGCCGAAGCGTTCGGGCAGGCCGCCGCGCACGCGCCGCAACCGATGCAGGCTGCTGCTTCCATGGCCAGATCGGAGTCGTGCTTGGGAACGAGAATTGAATTCGCTTCCGGCGCGGAACCGGCCCGCGCGGAAATGAAACCGCCGGCCTGCACAATCCGATCGAGCGCACTTCGATCGACAACCAAATCCTTCACAACCGGGAAAGACTTTACTCGAAACGGCTCAATGATGATCTTTGCGCCGTCGCGAAATTGCCTCATGTAAAGCTCGCAAGCCGCGCCGGGATGATCCGGGCCGTGGGCCTCGCCGTTGATGGAAAGACTGCACGTGCCGCAAATTCCCTCGCGGCAATCCGAATCGAACGCAATCGGCTCCTCGCCTCGGAGCAATAGCCGCTCGTTAACGATATCGAGCATTTCGAGAACCGAAGCGTTTGGTGAAATGTCGGGAGCGTCGTAGGCGACGAGCTTGCCTTTCGTCTGCCGACTTTTCTGCCGCCAAATCTTCAGCCGAAAGTTCATAGTTGAGAGTTGAGAGTTGAGAGTCGGAAGCGCCACATCGCGAGTTAACCGGTCAAGAGCGATTTGCGTAGGCCGCTCCGCATTCGACTGAGTTCTTCCGCACCGTTGTAAATCTGTTGAAAGCTAGTGTCGTTTAGAAACTCCTGCCGTTGTGCTATGAAGGCTTGCGACGTGACTTCGAATACGGAGCCTGTCGCGATTTCAATGAAGCGTGAGAAATCCGCTTTAGAACTTCGTGATGAACCTTCCGCGATATTTGATGAGATGGAGATCGCAGCCCGTCGAAGCTGATTGGTTAAGCCAAATCGCTCCTCTGGCGGGAACGTCTTAGTATGATTGTAAACAAGGTCAGCGAATTCGATCGCTTTTTGCCAAACATCGAGTTTTTCGAAGTTAAACATATTCGCTCCTGGGTTTGTTTTGTCTCTCAACTCTCAACTAAGGACTCTCAACTTCACTTATAGCTCCTCTGCGTTAAATGCACCGTTTCAAAATGCAACGGCTCGCGATGCAGTTTTGGCGGCACGATTGCGCCGTTGGCCCCTTGAAATTCCCAGGCGAACACGTCGGCGAAATTTTCGTCGTCGCGCAGCGCTTCGCCCTCGGGCGTTTGATGTTCTTCGCGAAAATGCGCGCCGCATGATTCGTCCCGGGCCAGCGCGTCGGTGCACATCAGCTCGGCGAACTCGAGAAAATCGGCGACGCGTCCGGCGCGCTCCAGCGATTGATTGAAATCTTCGTTCTGGCCGGGCACGCGCACGTCGCGCCAAAACGCTTCCCGCAATTCGGGAATTGTTTTTAGCGCTTCCCGTAATCCTTTTGCATTTCGCGCCATCCCGCATTTATCCCACAGCAGGATGCCCAGCTCGCGGTGAAACGAATCGAGCGATCGCTTGCCATTTATTTTGAGAAGATTGTCGATCTTCGCGAGAACATCGGCCTCCGCCTTTTTGAATTCGGGATTTTCCGGGAAGGTCGCTTGCCCACCTGGCCGGCCAGGTAATTCGGCAAGGTGTATGGCAGAACGAAATAGCCGTCGGCCAAGCCTTGCATCAACGCACTGGCCCCGAGCCGGTTCGCGCCGTGATCGGAAAAGTTCGCTTCGCCGATCACGAACAGCCCGGGCAAATTGCTCATCAAATTGTAATCCACCCAGAGCCCGCCCATGGTGTAATGCACCGCGGGATAAATTCGCATCGGCACTTTGTAGGCATTCTCGCCGGTGATCTTTTCGTAAATCTCGAACAGATTTCCGTAGCGCTCTCTGATGGTTTCTTCGCCAAGCCTTTTGATGGCATCGGCAAAATCCAGATAAACGCCGCGACCGCCGGGCCCGACGCCGCGGCCTTCATCGCAAACTTCCTTGGCCGCGCGCGATGAAATATCGCGGGGCGAGAGATTCCCGTAGCTCGGATATTTCCGTTCCAGATAATAATCGCGGTCCGCCTCGGGAATTTGATTTGGCGATTTCGCGCAATCTTCCTTTCGTTTCGGTACCCAGACCCGCCCGTCGTTGCGGAGCGATTCGGACATCAAGGTGAGCTTCGATTGATAATCGCCGGCTTGAGGGATGCAGGTCGGATGGATCTGGGTGAAGCAGGGGTTGGCAAACAGCGCGCCTTTTTTGTAGGCGCGATAGGTGGCGGTGACGTTGCACCCGCGGGCGTTGGTTGAAAGAAAGAAAACATTTCCGTAACCGCCGGTGGCCAGCACGACAGCGTCAGCGGCGCACATGTCGATCTTACCAGTGCGCAGATCGCGGGTGATGATTCCTTTGGCGTGACCATCGACAACGACCACGTCGAGCATCTCAGTTTGCGGAAACATTTGCACTGTGCCGGCAGCGATCTGGCGGCACAGCGCCTGATAACAGCCAAGCAAGAGTTGTTGGCCGGTTTGGCCGCGCGCGTAAAATGTTCGCGAAACCTGGGCGCCGCCGAACGATCGGTTTGCCAAATAGCCGCTGTATTCACGCGCGAAAGGCACGCCTTGCGCCACGCATTGGTCGATGATGTTCGCACTGACTTCCGCCAGCCGGTAAACATTCGCTTCCCGGGAACGGAAATCGCCGCCCTTGATCGTGTCGTAAAACAATCGGTAAACGCTGTCGCCATCGTTCTGATAATTTTTCGCGGCATTGATCCCGCCTTGCGCCGCGATCGAATGGGCCCGACGCGGCGAGTCCTGGTAACAAAAACATTTTACCCGATAACCGAGCTCGCCCAGAGTTGCCGCCGCCGAGCCGCCGGCCAGCCCCGATCCCACGATGATGATCTCAAATTTGCGCCGATTATTTGGACTAATGAGCCGGGAATGATCCCGATGACTCTGCCATTTCCGGTCGAGCGGCCCGGAAGGAATTTTGGCGTCCAGGGTTCCAATCATACGGAGTAAGAAAATACGAAATCCGAATCCCGAAATCCGAAACAAACGTCAGAAAATTCAAAAGGAGAAGGAAATCTCATTATTCCGATTTACGTACGATTGCGCCAAAGATTTTCATTAGCTCATTGGCTTCGTTCATGAGCCGCACATGTTCCGTTCCGAGTTTTTCATTTATCTCGATCAAGCCAAGCCAATAGCGGCTTTCTTTCGCTTCTCGCCGGCAGATCTTGATTTCATCACGAAATCTTTTTTCCCAATAGCTTCGTTCGCCTCGATGTAGTTCGCGCCGACAGAGCCGGACGCGCGAATGAACTGCTTAACGTCTTCAATATTTGAGATTGTTCGCGGCAATTGTTTCACAAACGCCCGACTGGTCCTTGCAAATTGGAAAGTGCGCTCCTCGAGGTCGTAGGGCTTTGAATTGTCGCTATTCGACATTGTTTTCCATTGTTTTTGGATTTGGTATTTAAATTTGTTTAGAGATTCGATATTCGGATTTCGAATTGTCCTGCCTATAACTGTTGCGCCGGCTTGATGAATCCGAGCAGGATCGCGACCGGGATCGAGGTGTAGCCGATAAAAAGCAGCCAGGCAAAGATGCGACCGATCAAAGCAAAACGCGGCGCGAGTTTTTGGTCGTTAAGCCCGAGCGATTGAAAAAAGCTGGACGAACCGTGGCTCAGATGCAGGGCGAGCAAGAAGAGTCCCAGAACATAGAACGCCGAGACGTAATAATTTTGGAAGCCGTAAACCATCATTGAATAAACGTCGTAATGACCGAGTGGGTCGGCCTTGAGCAAAGCAAACCGCGAATCGGTTACGCGGACGGTGAAGTGGGCCAGGTGATAAATGATGAAAGCGAGCACGATCAGTCCGCTCATCACCATATGCCGCGACGCGAAGGTGGCTTTCACGTGGTGCTTGTCCTTGTACGACTCCGGACGGGCCCGGCGATTGTCGATCGCCAGCCGGATCGTCACGTAGATATGGATCAGGACGGTGGCCAAAAGAAACGCGCGAACCGCCCAGAGCAAGGGACCCAGATCGCGCAGGTGTTGCGAGTAGCCGTTGATCCAATCAGGTCCGAGAAAGATTTGCAGGTTGCCCAGCAGATGGCCGATCACGAACAGAATCAAAATGATCCCGGTGATCGCAACGATCATCTTTTTCCCGATCGAGGAATGGTAAAAAGCTGAGATACTGTTCACAAATTGAGCGCTGCGTAATTTCGTGGTTGCTTGAGATTATAAGTGCCGCCTCTACCGTCAAGACATCGGCATTGAATATCCAGTCCAATTAGGCCAAGTTTGGGCTCATGAAAGCGGCAGCGAAGCGACGCGCAAAATCCGAGCCCGAGTTATTGGATCACGCCTCCAAAAATCTTTTGCGCGCCCTCAAAGAGGAGATGCTAAAGAAAGAAGGTCGCATCGATTACGACAAGCTTCGCAAGGATGGTTACAGCGAACGTTTGCTCGCGAAGCTGGAACAGGCCTGATTCTCAACCGTTTTTCGGAGCCCGAAGTTCAGTGCAGTAAGCCTCGAGGACGTGGGAGTTATTTGCTACCCGGTTTGATCGCAGGAATGCGGGCCAGATCCGCGGGTAATTTGTCCGGCTCAAATGTTTCCATTTCAATCTCGATCAAACTGACGAATGGGCAGCCGAAACCTGGCTTGTGCGCCCCGCTTCGGTCGACGATCACGGCGACTGCCGAAACGATGCCGCCGTGCGCGCGGACGATGTCGGTCGTCTGCTGGACGCGTCCGCCTCGCGTGACCACGTCTTCGGCAACAATGAATTTTTCGCCCTTGTCGATCTTAAACCCGCGACGCAATACGAGCCCGCCGGCTTCTTTCTCGACGAAAATATGGCGTTTACCCAAGGCACGGCCGACTTCCTGCCCGACAATGATTCCGCCCAGAGCAGGGGAGATCACTGTGTCACAATCGAATGCGCGCAATCGATTGGCGAGCTCGGTGCAAACGCGCGCGGCGATCTCGGTGTGCTGCAGCAGGATTGCGCACTGAAAATATTGCCTACTATGTAATCCGGAGCGCAAAACGAAATGCCCGTCGAGCAACGCGCCGGTCTTGCGAAAAAGCGCGAGCAAATCTTCGCTCATGATCTGGGGAGCGCACGCGTCCTCGCGTGCGGGTTTCGGCGCGTTCGCCGAAACGATTCAGATGCAATTATTACTTCCAACGCGCTGGATGAGAAAAAGTTCGCGAAGGCGAGGGCGCCTTCGCCAGCACGCGAGGCGCGTGCGCTCCCCAGAAGCAGAAATCGCGTGTCCACCATGTCGATCCTAGCCGGATGTGTCGCTGGCGGTTTTCTCGCCATTGCCGGCCACAGCGATGACTTCGATTTCAACACGAGCGCCCTTTGGCAACGCGGCCACCTGAACCGTCGAGCGGGCCGGAGGATCGCTCTTGAAGTTGGAGCCATAGATTTCATTCACCGTCTGGAAATCTGCAAAATCGATCAGAAAAATCGTCGTTTTAACCACGTTTTCGAAAGTCAGGCCATCGGCTTTCAAAACTGCGCTGATATTTTTCATGACGCGCTGGGTTTGCTCGGTGATCCCGCCATCGACAATCTGGCCGGTCTTTGGATCGAGTGGGATCTGACCGGCGCAAAAGATCGTCGAACCGACCCGCACGGCCTGGGAATAGGGACCGATGGCAGCCGGAGCTTCGCTGGTGGAAATGATTTTCTTCATGGGGCCGATTGTAGCGGTAAAACCGGCGCTTACAACAGACTCAAACCAGGACGAGCGATTGCCCCGGATATGCACTCAGAGCTTGCATAGTATGGAAGACTTGTGTAAACTATACAGCATTAAGACCACACTAGATATTCCCGAAAGGCTTTTGGCGGAAGCCATGAAGGCCGCTGGAGAAACGACCAAGCGCGGCGCAGTGATGCGAGCCTTGGAAGAGTTCAACCGGCGCGAGCGCTTGCGCAAGCTCACCCAGCGCCTAGGTCGCTCGGAGACGTTCATGTCGCCTCAAGAACTGCGCGCGCTGCGCAGACGGGCTCTTGGCAAAACAAACACCACCTCGGTGCGATGACGCTCCTTGATACCTCCAGCCTTGTCCACCTGCTCCGGCGCAAGGGTGAGCAAACGGTCAAGGATCGGGTGAATTCCATCCTGCTTCGTGGGGACGCGGCAATCTGCGACATGGTGGAAGTCGAGCTCTGGATGGGTGTAGCTTCCAAACGGGACCAAGAGGACGTAACCGATCTCGCTGCGCTGCTAGTTTCGCTTCCCATCGATCAGGCCGTTTGGAGCCGGGCCAGACTGCTGGCCTCAGCGTGTCGCAAGGCCGGAAATCCAGTTCCGTCGTCGGACTGTGTCATCGCCGCCTGCGCCTTCGTTCACGGCGCCGGGATCGATTACGAAGACGAGGATTTCGGCTTCCTCGAAAAGTTTCGTTAACGCTGCGGCGTTACCTCGAGCGGTTCGCGGGAAGATATATTTGGTTATCCTTTACACGGAACCATCCGTCTAACTACGTTGCGCGGTCGAATGAACGAGGTAACACAATCTTCTCCGCCTGCAGTCGGGCCTATAAGGGATACGCTCTCGGTCGCGAGTATCTCACGAGACCGGACCAGGAATTTCGAGTGCCTGAAGGCAGCTACTTTGTCCTTGGCGACAATTCTTACAATAGCGCGGATAGCCGCTACTGGGGTTGCGTTCCTGCGGCAAATATCTGCGGACAGGTAGCGCGAATATACTACCCGTTCTCTCGCGCTGGCGTTCCTGAGTGAGGCTCTACAACGTTCCTACAAGTAGGGACGCGCCGGACTGTCCTGAGCGCAGTCGAATGGAGGGCGTCCGTCGCTTTCAAGAAACAAGTCGGACGGCTCGGAGATCCGTCCCTACCTGATTGATAGTGAGAGAATCTCGGCGATATTAGGCGCTCCCATGGTTGCCTGGATTTTAAAGAAGATTTTAGGGTCGAAGAATCAGCGCGAGCTCAAGCGGCTGATGCCTGCGGTCCACCGGATCAACGAGCTGGATGAGCAGTTCAAGAGTTTGTCCGACGACGAGTTGCGGGCAAAAACCGCGGCCTGGAAGGCGGAGCTGGCCCAGATGTCGGACCTGGAAGAGCAATGGCGCAAGCTGGACGAGATTTTGCCGGAAGCGTTTGCGGTGGTGAAAAACGCGGCGCGTCGGCTCCAGGAACGGCGACACAGTTTCACGGTATGCGATCAGCCAATGACGTGGGACATGGTGCATTTCGATGTCCAATTGGTGGGCGGGATGGTGTTGCATCGGGGGCGGATCGCGGAAATGGCGACGGGCGAAGGCAAAACGCTGGTGGCGACGTTGCCGCTGTATCTCAACGCGTTGACCGGACGCGGCGCGCATCTGGTGACGGTGAACGATTATCTGGCCCGGCGCGATGCCGAGTGGATGGGGCAGCTCTACAATTTTCTCGGGCTTACCTACGGTTGCATTCAACACGACCAGGAACCGGATGTCCGCCGCGAGCAGTATGCGATGGACATTTGTTACGGAACGAACAGCGAGTTCGGGTTCGATTATCTGCGCGACAACGGCATGGCCACAACGCGGGAGCAACAAGTCCAGCGCGGCTATCACTTCGCGATTGTCGATGAAGTCGATTCCATCCTGATCGACGAAGCGCGCACGCCGTTGATCATCAGCGGGCCGACCACCATCTCCACGCATCAGTATGACAAATGGAAACCGTTGATCGAGCAGTTGGTGCGCAAGCAGAACATGCTCTGCAACCGGCTGGCCAGCGAAGCAGTCGAATTGTTTGAGCGATTCGACCAGGAGAAGACGCCGGTGTTTACGCCGCGCGAGCCGGAGGGCGCGGTCATCTCGCCCGAAGTCCGAAAATTGGCAACGGAACTGAGGGTTCATCTCACCGAGGTCACACCCACTGGCAAAGAGGGCAAGATTACGGAATCGGACGTGCGTTACGCTGCCTCGCTCTTCAATCCGGGCGTTTTGATGTTCAAGGTGAAGCTCGGCCAGCCGCGCAACAAGCAATTGCTTCGCATGATGGAAGACCCGGACAAGCGGCGCGCCATCGACAAAGCGGAGCTCTCGTTTTATGCCGACACGCGCAAAGAGGAATTGTTCGCGCTCAAGGAAGAGTTGTTCTTCACCATCGATGAGAAAACGAATGAGTCCGATCTCTCCGAGCAGGGCCGCGCTTTTCTGAATCCGGACGATCCGAACTCCTTTGTTCTGCCGGATTTGATCAGCGAATTCACCGATATCGATCTCGATCAAGCGCTGTCGCAAGACGAGAAGGACAAGAAAAAAGCGGAACGCCAGCAGCATTGCGACGCCCAGGCCGAGCGGATCCATAACATCTCGCAGTTGCTGCGGGCCTATTGCTTGTTCGAGAAAGACGTTCAGTACGTGGTCGAGGAAAACAAAGTCGTGATTGTCGATGAGTTCACCGGGCGCAAAATGCCCGGGCGCCGCTGGAGCGACGGGTTACACCAGGCGGTCGAAGCCAAGGAGGGCGTGCAGATCGATCGCGAGACTCAAACGCTGGCCACCATCACGATCCAAAATTATTTCCGGCTTTATCAAAAACTGGCCGGCATGACCGGCACGGCTGAGACCGAAGCGGCTGAATTCCACGATATTTACAAGCTCGACGTCAATGTGATCCCGACGAATCGCCCGGTGGCGCGCAAGGATCACAACGATCGCATTTACAAGACTCGGCGCGAAAAATACAACGCGGTCATCAACGAAATCAGGGATTGCCACATCCGACAACAACCGGTGCTGGTGGGTACGGTGAGCGTTGAAGCCTCGGAGCTGCTCAGCCGGATGCTCAAGCGAGAAAAAATTCCACACAACGTGCTCAACGCGAAATTCCACCTCCAGGAAGCCGAGATTGTGCAACGGGCCGGTCAGCCGGGCACGGTCACGATCTCGACCAATATGGCGGGGCGCGGCACCGACATTAAACTCGGGGCCGGCGTGCCCGAGGCGGGCGGCCTTTTCGTCATTGGCACCGAACGCCACGAAGCGCGCCGGATCGATCGACAATTACGCGGACGTTGCGCGCGTCAGGGCGATCCGGGCGGGTCGCGTTTCTATGTCAGCTTTGAAGACGATCTGATGCGCAACTTCGGCGCAGCCGATCGCATGACGCGGATCATGGAACGCTTCGGTCTGGAAGAAGGCCAGGAACTGGAACATCCGTGGTTGAACAAATCGGTCGAGACGGCCCAGAAACGGGTCGAGCAGCGCAATTACCTCGTTCGTAAGAAGACTCTCGATTTCGACGACGTGATGAACATGCAGCGCGAAGTCGTTTACGGCTATCGCAATGAGGTGATCGATTCGGAAGACCCGCGCGCGCTCATTTACGAAGTGATCGGCGAAGCGGTGCCGGCCAAGGTGAAGGAATTTCTGGAGGGTGATGAGCCGAACTACGGCGGGCTCATTAATTGGGTGAACACGACGTTCCCGCTCGGCCTGACCAAAGAAAAAGCGGAGTTCGAGTCACGCGGCGTCGATGAAAACGTGCAATTCCTGATCGAGAAGATCAAGGACGCCTACCAGCGCAAATCGAGTCACGAGGAACCGGCGGCGGTCAAGAGTCTGGAGCGCTACATCATTCTAAACGCGATCGACCGGCTTTGGCAGGAGCACCTCTACGCCATGGATGCGTTGCGGGAAGGCGTTTATCTCCGCGGTTACGCGCAAAAAGATCCGCTTATAGAGTATAAGACCGAAGCCTACGACATGTTCGTCGATCTGATGGCGAACATTAAGAATGAAGTGCTTCATAATCTCTTCCGCAGCACCTCAAACTTGCAGGCCTTCGAGAATTTCCTGGCCAGTTTGCCGCAATTTTTGTTGCGGGAAGAAGGCCCGGCCGGGTCAACTCCGAATGCTCCCGTGCGCGGGCGTCAGCGCGTCGGCGCAATGGCCGCCGTCGGGGGCAATGGCGAAGAAGGCGACGATGGCGGAGTGGCTCTCGACCTCCCGGTTCGACGGGTCATGCCGAAAGTCGGCCGCAACGAGCCCTGTCCCTGCGGCAGCGGAAAGAAATACAAGAACTGCTGCGGCCGAGTCGCCTAGACAAGTTAGCGTGACGGTGGATCCCAGAAGTTCTGGCGCTGGCGAAATCTTTTGCCTGCGCAAATCCTATGAACCAGACAAAGAGTCGAAGCGCGAACGGCTCTCGGGTTAAATCGAGGAAGAGGTTGGCCCACGAAACACACGAAAGGCACTAAAAGAGGAGAGGCAGAAGGATTTCCAATTTCGTTTTTTTCATGTGTTTAGTGGGCGAAATTCTTCTGATCGGCGCTGGCGAAATCGTTTGCCTGCGCAAATCCTATGAACCGGACAAAGAGTCGAAGCGCGAACGGCTCTCGGGTTAAATCGAGGAAGAGGTTGGCCCACGAAACACACGAAAGGCACTAAAAGAGGAGAGGCAGAAGGATTTCCAATTTCGTTTTTTTCGTGTGTTTAGTGGGCGAAATTCTTCTGATCGGAGCCGATGATGGCATGCGCGATGTGGTCGCGCGAAGCGGTGTTCTTTTGGATCACGTGCAGAATAGGTGAAAGAAAACATGTAAAGTATATTTGACATTGTGTCGGGTATCGTATACACTGATTCCATGACAACTACTGTTACAACCGAGTCGGATCGGGAGATTACTTCATTCCGCGAGAAAACTGCCTGGGCTTGCTTCCTGATCACCCTTTTGGTCTGGGTCCCTTATTTTGCTCATGTGCTCCAATTGTTTCGGCATAACGAACTGACCGCCGGCCGCGTCCTGGGGATGTTTATCGGCGCGGTGGTCGTTCAAGTAGCCATTCAGATCGTGGCCGCCGTCGCGATTGCCATCCATTCCAAAGAGGAACCAAAAGACGAGCGCGATCTGGCGATCGAAGCGCGAGCGGCAAAGAATGCCTATTTTGTTCTCTGCTCGCTCGTTTTCATGGCCGGCTGGATTGTTTGGTCTGTGGCTGCTGTCGGGGAAGAGGCAGCCGGTCTGGCGATCACGCCATTGTTGATCAGCCAACTGGTGTTGTTTTGTTTTATCCTGGGTGAAACGGTGCGATTCGGCACGCAAGTCGTGTCCTATCGACGCGGACGTTGATTCATGAAACATCCCACGATCCGCAATAACATCCGGCGGTTGCGGTTTGAGGCCGGGGAAATGACCCAGCAAAACCTGGCCGAACAATCCGGCGTGACTCGGCAAACCATTGTTGCCATCGAAGCGGCCAAATATTCGCCGTCGCTTGAATTGGCCTTTCGAATCGCCGCCGCCTTCGGCAAGCCGTTGGAAGAAGTCTTTCAATTCGATTCCGGCAAGAACGCCCAGGCCGGCCGATGAAGCGGAAGGAAATACCCGAACTCCTTCGGTCGCGTCGCGTAAGATCCGATTTTGTGCGCAAAAGGATCGACATCTTTTGCCGGATTGGTTAGATGGTTTGTCCATGAACTCCCGTGCCGGGCTGATTGCGATGATTATCCTGTCGGCGACGACTGCTTGGGCCGCTGATGTAAACTTGAGGGCGAGCTGGGTGAGGTCGCACGACGAATGGTTATTGCGGATCGAGCCCTTAGGTGAAAATGCGGCGATCAATCCGAACTCGCCCGCGTTGAGGAACCGCCGCCTGATCGAACTTGTCGATGCTGCGACCGGAGAAGCGATTGGGTTCGACATCAAGATCGGGCCACGCGCGCGCAAACTGCGTTTCTTTGAACTGGTGCCCGAAGTCGATGGGCCAAGAAACGTGCGGCTCACGATCAACGGCCTTGTTTGTGAAGGCCCCCGGGGCCAGCGCCTTTCCTATAATCCAACTGCAACCGCGAATGCGCCCTCGCGAGCGATTGCCTCCATAAGAGCTGCGCCAACCCCTGCGGTTACCCCGGGAGAACCGGCGGGCGGAGCCGGGCCAACGGGCGGGGGACGAGGTCTCGCATATCACCCCAGTCCTTCTCCGCACCCCGGCGGAAGGCGGCACAAGGCAATCGCGCGGCCGTCGGCCACGATCGCGGCAGTGAGCGATATGACTCCCGGCGCCGGGGAACCTGCCGAGCCGCAAGTTTCCAAATTTCCGTTTCCGCCCCCAAGGGCATCGACGTTTTATGTGATCCCGAGAAATTTGTTAGTGGGCGACCGTTCGCAGCCATTGTTGAAGGACGTGCAGAGCGCGCTGAAAGAGGCGTTCGACGATTGCGAGTATCCGGAAATAAGTTACCACGCGGTGCCCGACGGCTTTGCCATGGCCACCCATATCGAGCGGATGCGTCCGGATGGAGCTCCGTGGCAGCCGGCGGCCGATCGCTGGTCGCTGGACGTGGAGCCGATGGAAGATTTTTCGCTGAGCGCATATCTGAACGCGTTGTTCCACGCCCGACCCGGTCAATATCGCGTGATTGTGTTCGTGGTTACTCCGCATCCGTTTTCGCAGACAGACGTGGAAGTGACACGCGACGAAGCCGGCGCCTGGGTTTCGGGTGGCATGAACACGCTGCCCGAAGAGATCGGCAACCTTAAATATACCGACGCCTACGAATGCACGGCGTTGGTCTATCAGTTTCGCTGGGTCGGAAACGGCAAGCCGGAGTTTGTAAAGCCGACCTCGATTGGCGCCAAAACGCATTTGGAAAAAGCGGGGTTCCTCGCCGCTTTGGGCAGGCATTAATCGCCGCTGCCGCCACCTTCAGTCGTTAAACCGAATCAAACATCGGTCTTCTTGCGCGAATTAAACAGCGCGCCGAGCGCCGCGACCACGAATCCCTGGATCGGTCCGAGCCAGTAGTTCGACAGATTGTAAAACTTCATGTCGTGAATCCAGGCAACGGGTTCCAACAGCAGTGTCAGTAGCAAAGTGCCCAGATAGACAACCGACAATCCGAGGGCGGCGCGATAAAAGAATTGTTTCACGGTCCGGCCGGTATCGTCGTCCTGCGCGGTGCTGATGATTATCCCGATGATCAGGCCCAGTGCCGGAGCCAGGGTGGGCGTAAACCAGGCCAGAAAATCCTGAGTAAACCCCTCGAACCGACCGATAATCGATTGCAATATCACCAGGAGCCCGAGAAGGCCCGCGCCCCAGAACCAAATTTTTGCCACCGCGTTACGGGCACGTTCGAGCTCGATTCGTTTGGTTTTAGTGCGGCGGCTCATAGGTCCCTCCGGTCTGTCGTTTCAGGCAACAATCAAAACCAACGGGGACAAAACTGGCAAGCCGAGAACGAAGCGATCTAGTATTTCGAAGCAGCTTCCGCTACGCTCCCGCATGCGCTTTTTCGCCGCATGGTTTGAAGATTGGATCACGACGATGAGCGGTATTGTTTCTGTCGGATTTCTCTTTTGGGTGACTCTGCACCCCCCTTCTCAGGGACAAGCTAAAACTGCTTTGTTAATTGCCTCTGCAGCTTGCTTTGTCGCGGGGTCCTATCGGGTATGGTCGAAAGCCGACAAGCGTTATCAAGCCTTGACCGGAAAGACGCGCATGGAGGCACTGAACGATCTAGTGTCTGAGTTTGAAAAACTGGAGAAGTGGTACGGTAGCGACAAAAGAACCACGCCAAAAAAACTTCACCGGTTGATAAAGCAGACGCTCGATGAACTGCGCGATCATTCGCCCGACTGTGTTCACGTTTTCAAAGGAATTTCCACTGATCCTACGGCAAGAAGAGAAAGCCCCTTCCCGATTGGAAATCGAACGAGTGTTGAGCTTGGAAAGTGGCGGGCTAATACAGAGCGAGAGAAGTGCTGGAACACAGTCTCGGCCTGCCTTTATCAGCTGAAAATCATCAGGCGTGATCCGCAGTACAGCGCGCAGTTAATTTAAAGGCACAACTCCGCGCTTCCCCGTTTTGGACGTGCCTGGGATGTCTGATGAGACCTTATACGTGAAGAAACATCATTCGGATAAATGCGACGCTAACAACGACCGCGGCGAGAATCAAGAAGCAAGACGTGCTCTTCAGTAGCGCATGAGCTCGCATAAACCTCTTTTCTCGGATTCGCATGTGGTGAGAAATCTCTGCTTCCGCTGCGGCGTCTTCCAAGGAAGAAAGCTTGATAACATGGAGATGATGAAACATCGCGCCACCGGCTTGGAAACGCTGAAGCAAGGCTAAGCCGACAGATAGGGCGAACGCTACGACGGAAGCACAAAATAAAATCCTGATGGAAGCATCGTCTAAAACGTGTTCCAAGCGCTCCTTCGGAAAGTTGGCTAAGAGAAAACCGATCACTGCGATGCCAGCCAAGGCAAGTTTCAGAAGCTCGCTCGAAAAGGCTTGCGATCTGTCATAAAGTTCTAGGTCAGCTTTATAACGGGTCTCAGGGAGGTCGAGTTTAGCGAGAAGTCTGTCCCAACGGTTATGCTCAGTTACGGGATTCATAAGGAGATGTCTAACGAGAACAAGATGAGCGACGGCGGGCGAGCCCACGCGTCGCTCGTAGTGAAGAGGTGGAAGTCATCTCCAAAGTGGGGCGTACACCGGTCCGCCGTTCGCTCCATTGGATGATTAGACCTATTCGTGGCATCACTGTGACGCTCCCGCATGAGAAGTAGAAAACGTGTGGCCCGAAACTCGACCTCGCGAATCGAACATGACGATGAGCACCGATACCTCAACGCGATCGTAAAGACTACCAGTGACCGCATACCGAGCGAAGCTGCCTGCGACGCCTTCCTTCTTCATCGCGTCGCGGCGAAACGTCTTAGTGTATGTCCACGTCTCGGATGGCATGCCCGGAATGGTGGAATCACCGGAAACCGTTGACTGCGGCTCTCCGAGAAGTGCGCGAACCTGCTCTTTCGTGGTCTTGCCCTTGATGAGGCTGCGCTCGACGAGCTCCCGCGAAAGCTGCGATGTGCCCGATGTCGAGGATACGTCTGCGCAACCTGCGAGTAGTGTCGCAGCAACGAGCACGGCAAGTGTGGAGTAACGCTTCATAGGCCTAACGAGAACGGAGCTCAGCTACTGCTCTGGCAGCGAGGCTGCGCTACAGTTGATGGCATATTAATCAAGATGGACATCGACGCGCAACGCCAAAGAGCGGGTGGCTCGAGCGATTTGTTAGATGTGGACGTGCCCAAACTCACTTTTTTTGTAGGAGATAAGACAACATGAGTTTGTTGTATCTCTCTGAATACTTTCGCTGTCGGCCGCGGAGCGCGCGATCATAAACGATGCAGCCGATGCCGCCGTCAGCATGCGGATAGCGATCTACCATGCGGACGTACTGATCGGGTACGCCAACAGGCGCTGACGCAATAGTGCCGTGCCAATAGAACTTGATGTGGTGCATGCGAATATCGTGCTGAGCCTCGGCGATGGCCTCGCCCTGGGTCCACTCCTTCGGCTTCGCGATTGTCGCTGATGGGCCGACGACGAGGAGCCCAATAGCGAACAAAAGTCTGAGGCTGCGCCTAAACATCTAACGAGAAAAAGATAAGCCAGGCGAGGGCGCCGTGGCAAAATCACTGAGGTTTTCTTGCAGGGGGCAAATTGGCTTCATCGTCTGGTTAGACCTATTTGGCATCTTCATTCTGAAGCAGTTCCCTGCAAAGTTGTTTTGACGCCGCAAACGCCCGAACCGTCTTCGCTGCGCCTGACGCTGCAGCGTATGAGTAGTGCGGCGCTGGGTAAACGACTGCGGAATAAATGTCTCCATCGACCAAACCGTGAGCGCCATAAATAAAGATCGGCTCATCCGGGCGAATTGTGTCGAAGCCGGGAACCCGCGCGTAGCGTGGGGAGCCATCCAGTGGGTTGCGCCAAACTACAACATCTTTCAGCGCTGGAACCTTGACCGAAACATGACTAAGTAGAAGGCCGTCGGGTGCAACTGACAGAACTTTGCCTGTGATGGTCACAGCGACCTTATCCAACTCCTGCGCTAATTGCGCCTCTGCTGCTTCGTGCGCCGCGTTGTTTTGCAGTGACTGTTGTTCCTGCGCGCGCTGCGCAATAGCGCGCGCTTCTGCGTCTGCTTGCGCGTGTGCCTTCTCTGGGTCGTAGGTGAATTTCTGACGCAGTTCGGCGGGAAGCTCATCGAATGGAACACGAGCAATGCCCGCCGAGTGAGTGATCGTGACGCCGATCGCGTCATAGCTCGTGATCTTGGCGTCCTTGAGAAGCGTGCCGTTAAGCAGCTTGATGTCTTCGGCATGCACCAATGTTGCCAAGGCCGTGAAGCAAATGATGCACGCGTGGCGCATAGGTCTAACGAGGAGTGGGCCGAATTATTCGGCAATTTCGTGGGAAAAGGGGAATGATTCGGCCTAATCCAGTGGCCTCTTGGCGGGGGACGGTGGGATTGTCGAACATGTCCGGCAGTTTGCCAGCCGGGTCCGTTCCTGTGCAATTCAAAACTGTTAGATTCAGCTCGTGATTGCCTTTGCGCTTAGCGCGGGGGCGATCCGGTGGGGGGCGTCTGGATTTGGCAGGCTTGGGCGATTTCGGGATTTCTTACGCTGGCGGCGGCGAAGAACATGTCGCCGGTGCATGAGGCGAACAGGCTGTACAAATTGGCCCGGTCGGTGTTACGCGCTTTTTCGATGAGGGGTAACGCTTCGGCAATGTTTCCCTCGCGGATATGAATCGCGGCGGCGGTCATGAGCCAGTCCACCGGTAACGGGCCGGCTTGTTGTTTGGCGTCGATCTCAACACTGAGCGGCGCGGTCTGGCCGGCTTCGATCATGGCCATGCGAATCTTGAAATTGCATATGGTCCGTTCCTGGTCGGTATCGAAGCGGCGTAACGCCCGCTCGTAGACCGGGATTGCTTCCAGCGGCTGGTGATCGCGCCGGATCGCTTCCGCCCAATAGTAAGGATAAGCCGGCATTAATGGCTCGGCGTTGGCCGCGGCCTCGAAGAAACGTTCGGCGGCGGCGAAGTTGCTGCGGCCCACGGCGATCAGCCCGCGCAGAAAACTTGCGGTATCGACGTTCTCGCCAAAGGCGACGGATTTTTCAAACAACTTGTCCGCGGTGTCGAACTCGCCGTGGTCGTAATGAAGTTTGCCGACGCGAAACAGGAGACCGCGGTAGGCAGTGTTCTTGCGTTTGGCGGCGAAGAATCGTTCGGCTGCTTCCTGCCAGTTGCCGAGGCGCTGAGCGGCGAGCGCTTGCTCGACCAGTTCATCGGCGGTCAGGCCCTGGAATTTGTCGGGCACGATGCTGGACAACTGCGGTTTGTTCCGGGAGGTGATGAGGTACTTCCAGTATTCGAATTTCTTGCCGACGTAGAACATGCCGGCCAGGAGGAACAGACCTCCGATGATGAGGAAAACGGTTTGCATCTCGATCTTGCGCGACAGTTCCCGGGCCGGAGCCAGGGCAACTCCAGTCCCGGTGGGCCGCCGCTGGGGCTCGGACTCGGGTTCGGATTCGGCTACGTTTTCGTCGGCGAACTCCGGGCTCGGCGATTGGATCTTTTCTTCGAACTCGGGCGGAGCCGGGCTGGGTTCGTCTGTCTCGCGTTCCGGGGGCGGAGCCGGTTCGGGCTTGGGCTTTGTTGGCGGCTGATCGTGAACGGAGCGGGCCGGCCCTAGAAAACGGCGCAGTTGCGGGCTGATCGCTTTTTGTCGCGGGTGCCGTCGTTCCTCTGGTTTATCGTCCGGCATGAGTAAGAGTTTTGTGGTTGGTTAAACGTCCCTGATTTATTGAACCCCGCGCACTGAAAGATCCATCGGTTGCCCCTGGGCGTATTTCCGCACAATTCGCAGCGAGCCGCAATCAGATTTCGTAAGTCGTGATCTCTAATTTGTGGCCGTCGGGATCGCTGAAATAGATTGAGTGCGAAATTTCGTGATCCTTGAACTCGAATTTGATTCCACGGTGCTTGAGTTCCTCCTGGGCCGCACGGAAGTTTTCCCGGCCGGCGCGAAAGGCCAGATGAAGCATTCGGATCGGGGCTGGAGCCGACGCCACCTTCGCCGAGGCTACGGCCCCCAGGGTTGTCGATTCTGCGGTTGCGTTTATCGGGAACAAAGCAATCGCGGTGCTGCCTTTGGCGATGAAAGTGGGAATTCCACCCCAGACATCCTGGTGTTTTCTCTCAAATCCCAGCACATCGATGTACCATTGGGCGGAACGTTCGACATCACGAACGCTTAAGGCCACATGGTCGATGCCTTCAAGCTGCATGGACGAAAACGCAGCCTAACAAGACTAGCCGGCCCATATCACCGAGTGAGCCCGGACCGGGCGATCGAACCCTTTCAAGGGAAGCTCACCCATGTCTTGAAATGAAATTCCTTTGCCCAGGCAAAGTTCGGCGATCGCGTTCGAGACCACGATTTGCTCGGCTGAAGCAGAGGAGCAGAGCCGGGCTGCGAGTTGCACGGTGCAACCAAAAAGATCGTCATGTTGTTCGACCGGTTCCCCGGCGGCGGCGCCGATCCGGACTTTAAACGTACGTTCTCCTTGATCTTCCATCAGCCTGGCTAAATCGCGCTGGATTTGAGCGGCGCATCTTACGGCGGCTGCCGCTGATACGAAAGAGGCCATGATACCGTCGCCCGTGTGCTTCACCTCGCGGCCGCCGGAATTGGACAGCGCTTTTCGAACAACGTCATTATGGATATCGAGTAGAGCCATGGCATCGTCGTCGCCCAGTCTTTGGGTCAAGCCTGTCGAATCGACAATGTCGGTGAAAAGAATCGTGCGAATCCCGGGGTCGCGCTCATCGGCCGCCGCATCCGACAGCACCACCGCCCCGGCCGAGTTCACTTCACTGCTGCCGAGAAACAAATCGGCCACGTCGGGCTCGACTTGAATGAGTTTTTCGGCGATCAAACCGTGAGCTTCGCGGTGGACCTGGACCGCGGCATCAGCGTTTGGGGCATGGCAGAGGCAGAAAACTTTTCCGGCTTTCTGGTTGACCCAGTACTTGCTGTAATTGACGCCGTATTTGCCCTGCACTTCGAGATCGTGGGCATGGGCCTTGGCCACATCTTCGGGGGTGACGCCCGGCCCGAGTTCGTGGATGTCCATGTAGAGCGGCATGGCGAGGCGAAGCTACGGTACGATCTCGGCCCGGACAAGATGCGCGGTAGCACGGGATTTCATGACGGTTTTGCCCGGTGGTTCACGACGATTTTTGGCGGCATATTTAACGTTTGGTAAACGACGCAGTACCTTTCGGTCAGGCGAATCAATGTGGCGATCTGTTCTTCACTGGCATCCGTATCCAAATCGAATTGTAATCGAATCTGGCCGTATCCAACGGGCGCCTCTTTGGATACGCCGAGGGTTCCGCGAAAATCGAGATCGCCCTCGGCCCGAATCGTCGCGTCCCGCAATTGGATTCCCAGGGCCGTCGCGACGGCGCCGAGCGTCACGCCCGCGCAACTCACCAGCGCTTCCAACAGCATATCGGCCGAGCACGCACTGCTCCCGTCGCCTCCCGTTGCCGGATGGAGCCCGGCCTCCACGCGCGCTTTTCCCGTCTCGATTTTGCAGGTGACATTTTCGCCGATTCGTCCCTCGGCTCGGAGTGTGACCAACGCGGCTTCCGGATTTTGTCGATAGCGATCTTTGATCGGCGCCTGCAACGCCTTCAATTGATCCGCGGTCATCCGGCTTTGCCGTTGGGCTTGATGTTCTGGTTCACTCGAAAGAAATTTTGCGGATCGTATTTCTGTTTCACTGCCACCAGCCGGTCGTAATTGTCGCCGTAGGTTTTCTTAACCCGCTCTTCGCCTTCGTCGCCCATTAGAAAGTTTACATACGCGCCGCCTGCCGAAAACGGATGCACGGCATCGTAGTAGTCCTTCGTCCAGGAAATGATTTTCTGTTTATTGGCCGGGTCGGGATCGACACCCACGATCACCTGCGCCCAGTTCGCGCCGCGATAATTCCAGGCCGTTGCCTTCTTGTCGACGCGCGCCGCGGCGCCATTAATGGGATAAAGATGCATGGTGGAGTGCATTGAGGGCAGCTTTTCACCAAAACGAACATATTGCGCGATCGCTTCATCGCTCAGTTCGTTCACGAAATCCGCGCGCCAGTACCATTGCAGTCCCGGGGGATATATTGGATCGAACATGCTTTGCAGCGCCGGATGTGGCAGCGGGCCGACAAAGTCCAGGGCCGGCTTCTTGAACGAGCGGATCGGTTTGAATGTTTCCTCCGCGTTCGCCTGCGGACCGGTGTAGGCCCAAACCACGCCGCACATTTTCTTCAGGTGAAGGTGTTCGGGGAAAGGCGGCCCCGGCGGCACGGTCAAGAAGGCGAAAAAACCGCTCAAATCGTCGGAAGCGGCTGGTATCAATTTGCGATACCATTTCATCACATCCGCCGCTTCGCTCAATTCGTACAGCATCGGGCCGCCGTAAATCGTGTCGATGGGATGCAGCTTGAACGTGAAAGCGGTTACGATGCCGAAGTTTCCGCCGCCGCCCCGGATGGCCCAGAACAGATCGCTGTTCTCTTCGGCATTGGCTTTTACAAAGCTCCCGTTCGCCAAAACAACGTCGGCTGAAAGTAGATTGTCGATCGTGAGCCCGCATTTGCGGGTGAGATGCCCGACTCCGCCACCGAGGGTCAAACCTCCAACGCCCGTGGTCGAAATAACGCCGCTCGGAGTCGCGAGACCGAATGCATGCGTGGCATGATCGACATCTCCCCACGTGCATCCGCCTCCCACGGTGACTGTGCGCGCCGCCGGATCGACACGGGAGGTACTTGATCGGCGCGAGATCGATAACGAGGCCGTCGTCGCAAATTCCCAGACCTCCCGCGTTATGTCCGCCTCCGCGGACAGAAACCAGGACGTTGTTTTCTCGGGCAAAGTTTATGCAGTGAATGATGTCCGCCACGTCCGCGCACCGCGCGATCAGGCGCGGCTTTTTGTCGATCATCGCGTTGTAAACCTTGCGAGCCTCATCGTAATCCTTATCGCCTGGTTGCGTGAGGGTTCCGCGCAGGCTTGGCTCGAAATTCTTCGATGGAATTTTTCTGGAGCATAATGAACCACCATGTCTGGAAATGTGATGCGGTCAAGAAAAGCGAGCCCGGCATTTTCCTTGAGATAACAGGGAGCCAATCGGTAGGATGCGAAGGGAGAAAGCGATGTTTGATCCGGACAAATTCTGGACTCGACGCGAATTTTTGAAACTCGTTGGGCAAGCGGGTTTGATGAGCGCAGTCCCAACTCTGCCGAGTGCCGTGCGGCTCCACTCCGATACGGTGCGCATCTCGATCTTGCACACGACGGATTTACACGGGCACATTCTGCCGACCTCCGATTACGAGGGAAACCCGGATCGCGGCGGATTCGCCCGGTGCGTTACGCAAATTCGGCATTGGCGCCGGCAAAACCGGAACTCGATTTTGATCGATGTAGGCGATGTCTATCAGGGCACTGAGATCGGCCTGCGCAGCAAGGGTGAGTTAATGATCGATCTTTTCAATCATCTCGAATACGACGCCTGGATTCTCGGGAACCACGAGTTCGATTGGGGGATCGAGCCGTTCCAGCAAACGCTGGCCAGATCGGCGATGCCAATCCTGGCTGCGAACACTTTGCTGGAGGGAAAACCAGCCGGCGCGTTTTCCGATGCGAAACATCCCTTCGCGAAAATTCAGCCGTTCATAATAAAAGAGATCGCGGGAATTAGGATTGCAATCATCGGGGTGACGACGCCCGGGATGCCATTTTGGTTTCGGCCCGAATTTACCCGTGGGATCGACTTCGAGAATCCGGTCGCGCCGGTCCGTCGCGCGATCGCGCGGGCCAAGGCAGACGGCGCCGATGCCATTGTTCTGAGCGGTCACATGGGTTTGAAGGCCCGCACGGGCGGCGATGATTTTGCGAATAATGTGACGGCGTTAACTTCGGAGTTTCCCGAGACCGCAGTGTTCATTGCCGGGCACACCCATCAGACAATCCCGAGTCGCATCGTGAACGGTGTGCTTCTTACGCAGGCCGACCACTTCGGCATTCATGCAGGGCGCGTCGATTTAGTCTTCGATAGGCGTTCGAAAAAGCTGCTGGAGCGACAGGCATCTTGCGAATTAATGGATCGTCGTGTTCGCCGCGATCATGTCGTCCTGTCGCGGACCAAATCGCTGCTGGCCGAATCCGAGGTGGCATTGTCTGAACCGATAGGCGAGTTGGCCGACACCCTGCGCGTGCGCAGTCACCCTGGTCAGCCGAGCGATGTGGAAGCATTGATTGGTGCAGCTATTCTGGAATCGCTGCGTCAGCGCGGCGCGCATGTCGATGGAGCGATGCATGGCATTTTCGATGACGAACACGATTTTGTCGCCGGCCCGAAAACGGTGAGGGATATCTGGAACGTTCTTCCTTACGAAAATTATACCGTAACCGGCGAGCTGACGCGGGATGAAATCGTCGCGGTGATGGAAGAAGTGTTTCGGAGCCGGGAGGATCGAAATTTGATAGGCCTGTCGGTTCGCAGCGAAGGCTTAGGGAGCGAGCGGCGGATCACCGGCATCTCGCTCGAAGACGGAGCACCGCTGGAGAATGGCCGGAAATACGTGATCGCGTTCAACAGCTTCGATTCCCGCAGCGCCGGCCATCGTTTCATGACCTTGCGCCGATTGCTTGAGTTGCCGGCTTCAAACTGCACGTTTCATCCCGTCCAAACCCGCGATGCGCTGATCGAGTATTTCCGACGCCACAAAATCGTGCACAAGATTGCGGCTGCCGGGGCATGGCCGGTTGCAGCCTGAGTTTGTCAGAAGCCATCGTATAATAGTTGTAGCCACGGCGCTCCGCCGCCGTGTTTAGCGGCAAGGGATCGGGCCGCGCCTCGACCCAGCTCGCCACAGCGAGTCTGTCCATTGGCGGACGAGGCGGCTACAGAATTTGCCCTTGCAAAGCAGAAACGTTCCGCTTGCGTATCTGTCCATGCGTTTTTTGGCATTTCCAGCTATGGCCTTGTTGTTTGCTGTCGATGTTGCGTCATCACAGTCCGTTTCGACAACTCCCTCACCGCCAGTGGCCCCCGTTCCAAAGTACCGGCCGATCTTGCTCGGCACCGGGCCAACTTCTCTGATCGATCAGATCGACACGAGCAGTTTGATGGCGAAGGGCCAAAAAGATGCGGCAGTCATGTTTTTTTGCATTGTCGACAAGAACGGCAGGATGATCTGGAGCGAAACTTACCGTGGCACGGCCGGGTCGAAGGTGCTCAATGAAGAACTCGGAAAACGCCTCGACACGGCCAAGTTTATTCCCGGAATTTATGACTCCAAGCCGGTCGATGCCGTGTATTACGGCACGGTGGTTTTCGCGGTTGTCGATGGGAAGCCGCGGCTTCGTATTTTTTCGAACCAGGAGCCGGAGGAGTTGAAGAAGGAAAGCGATTTCATCAGTCCTCAGCCCATCTTCGGCAACCAATCCAAATACCTCGGGCTCCATTATCCGCCAGATGTGGCGGTGCAGGTGGACGGCATCGTCGAACTCTCCCTAAGTGTGGACGCCAATGGGATTCTGAAAGAGATCGCAGTAAAATCGGAAGAGCCGCCGTTTTTAGGTTTTGGGGATGCTGCCCTGAAGGATTTCAAAGGCGCGAAATTCGTTCCTGCATTTCGTGACGGCCGGCCGGTGGAGAGCAAGATCACGCTCCCGATTCACTACATACCGAAGCCCTGGAATATTAGCGGCTAGGTGATCGCAAGGCGCAGGGCGGCAGAGCGGATGATCCGCGCTTCGTTTTTTCAGCGCGATCCGTTGACCTGCGCGCGCGAACTAATTGGCGCGGAATTGATCTGGGGTCATTGCTCGGGAGTCGTGGTCGAGGTCGAAGCCTATGCCGCCATCGGCGATGAAGCCGCTCATACTTTTACCCGGCCGAGCGCGCGCGCGTTTATCGAACGGAACCGTGCCGGCACTGCCTACGTTTATTTCAATTACGGAATGCACTGGATGTTGAACGTGCTGGTCAAGGGCAAAGAAAACGGCTTTGTTTTGTTTCGTGCGATCGAGCCGCGACGCGGCATAAGGCTAATGAGCAAGCGCCGTGGCGTTAACGAGCTTCGACAACTTTGCTCCGGCCCGGGCAAACTCGCGCAAGCCCTGGCCATTACCGGTCGGCATCACGAAACGGATTTATGCACCGATCCGCGGCATTGCTTTGTGAAACGCGCGGAAACCAATGTCGATGTTGTTGCCGACGCGCGCATTGGCATTAGCCGGTCCGCGCACCATCCCTGGCGATTCACGTTGCGCGGGAGCAAGTTCGTAAGCCGGCCAGTGAAGATGTAGCGCGTTATGAATCCGGGGAGCACAGGCTGCCAGCCTGTGCTTTTCGGCAGCTTGCCGAAAAGAATTGTCGTCGGCAAGCTGCCGACGACTGCAGGCAAACTGCCTGCTCTCCCCAGAATGCTGAGCGTTGACGCCCGCACGTCTTGACCGAGAGTCATTCGCGAAATGAACAGGAAACAGCGCGTTTTGCTCGGTATGAGCGGTGGAGTCGACTCCAGCGTCGCCGGATATTTACTGCGCGAACAGGGCTACGAAGTTATCGGCGTGACGATGAAGGTCTGGCCGCAGGACTGCATCTCGCGCGCGGAAGACAAATGCTGCGGACCGCAGGCCGTGGCCGATGCGCGTAGCGTGGCGCACTCGCTCGGTTTTCCGCATTACGTGGTCGATGAGGCCGATTTGTTCGAGCGCGTGGTGATCGACTATTTCGCGAGCGAATACCAGGCCGGCCGGACGCCGAATCCGTGCGTGATGTGCAACGAGAAACTCAAGTTCGGCAACCTCTGGAGCAAAGCCAAAGCGTTAGGATGCGATTACATCGCGACGGGCCATTACGCGATCATCGAGCACACTGTAGCCGGGGGCGCTGACCCCGGAGATGCCAGTGCGGCTCGCACTGCTGTGCTTCGCAAAGGAATGGACCCGCGAAAAGATCAATCGTATTTTCTGTTTAGTCTGCGCCAGCCGCAGTTGCGCCGCGCGCTGACCCCGCTGGGCACGATGCAAAAGCCGGAAATCCGCGAGATTGCGCATTCGTTAGGCCTAAAAGTAGCCGATAAGATCGACAGTCAGGAAATCTGTTTCGTTCCCGGGAACGATTACAAGGCGTTCCTGCGCTCGCATCTCGGTGAAAAGGAATTTCATCGCGGCGAGATTTACGATGTCGATGGTAATTTTGTGGGCGAGCACGAAGGGATTGAGTTGTTCACCATCGGCCAGCGCAAGGGATTACCCGGCGGTTCGCCCACGCCGCGTTACGTTATCGATCTCGATCCGGAAACAAATCGCGTCATTGTCGGCGACGCCGACGACCTGGTCGTGGATGAATTCGAGATCGATAATGTGAACTGGCATCCTGTAGCCGGAAATGCCAGTGCGGCTCGCACCGCTGACCGCGGCGCCGGGGTCAACGACCCCGGCTACAACAAAGAGATCAAAGCCACGGCTAAAATCCGCTACAATCATCCCGGAACGCACGCAACGGTCACGCCATTGGAGAATGATCGAGCCCGGATTCGTTTGCACGAGCCACAACGCGCCGTGACTCCGGGACAGGCCGCGGTGATCTACAACGGCGACATTGTCCTCGGTGGCGGCTGGATCTGCCGAAGCGAGGCGCTTGACCGTTTTGAGCCGGCCAAGCAGACCGAATCACGAGCCGACCGTCATCCCGAGCCCCGAAGGCTTTCGGGGTCGAAGGATCCCGTGGCGGTAGCTTAAGATAATGCAACGGGATTCCTCGACTTCGCTCGGAATGACAGTTGCGATCAGCACGTTTCCTGACGTTGAAACAGCGAGAAAAATTTCAACGCGACTCGTCACGGAAAAGTTCGCCGCCTGCGCGAACATTCTATCGGGCGTGGAATCGATTTATCGCTGGAAAGAAAAGATCGAGACCGGAAACGAAACCCTCGTCCTTTTCAAGTTGAGCGAAGACAGACAATCTGCATTTCAAGACAAACTCCGTTCGCTTCATTCCTATGAAGTTCCCGAAATCGTCTTTGTGAAGATCGATAACGGCTTGCCCGACTATCTGCGTTGGGTGGCGGAGAATTGCCGACAATAGAGGATCACCCTTTGACGAACCGGCCCGCGAAATGCTAGCGTATGTGGTATGAAAGTAAGGTCGCCGGCTTCCCATGATGCGCAATCGCGCAAGCGGCGCGCGCTGGCTATTATCGCCCGCGAGAAAAAGGAAAATATTCCTGCCGGAGTCGATCTTATCGATTTTCGCAAACCGACCGCCGCCGAGCGGGCATATGGAAAATCGCTCGAGCCCCGTGCACGGGATTTGCGCAGAGCCGCGCGAAACGGCCAGAAAACCCGCAAGCTTGCCCGCGCAAATTAAGTTTTCCCTGCGTGGCCGATCGTCTTCGTCGCGTCATCCGGGAACATCGTTTCGAACGCGAGCTACGGGCATTGATTGCTGATGCAATCGATGCCGACCGGTTTGTGGAAGGGGCTGAGTTTCTGTTGGTGCGTGACCCAGAGGTTGGGTTTCAGCTTGAGCCAGGATCAGATATCTGGTTCCTGCCAATGACTCCAATCAATGGCGAACAAGTTTCGCTATATTACATGTTCGATGAAGAAACGGTATCGCTGCTCTCCATCGCACAAGTCAAATGAGTTCTTTCCTAGGCGCGGCGGCGTTTTTGGCCGATCGCAAAGATGATCACGCCGATCAGGTTCGCGATCGCGGTCACAACGATGATCTTTGCGCCGAAGATCATCGGATTGGGTACGTCGATGATCGGGTAGACGGTAAAAAAGATGGTTAGCAGGCAAACGGTGAGTCCGCACACGGCCGCGACTCGGAGCCAGAGCCGCGCGCCGGATCGAATCGCTTTTGCGCCGACGATGGGAATGGCGAAGAGAACGAAATAAACGATTCCATAAAAAACGTTCGCGGCGTTATCGACGAGTTGAAACGCTTCCTGGATTCCGGTTCCGATCTGGCTGGTGATGGCGAGGATTGCCGTGACGGCGCCGACAAACAGAATCGAATTGATCGGTGTTTTGTATCGAGGATGTAACCCCGAGAACCATGCCGGCAAAAGCCGGTCCCATCCCGCGACCATCGGTAGTCGCGAGCTGCCGATCAGATGAATGCTCGTCGCCGAGATTGATCGAACCGTCATCATAATGATTCCCACGGAAGCGATGGCGCCGGCGATTGGGAAAAAACGGAGGCCCAGCCGCAGCGTTTGCGGCACCGGGCCGATGAGATCGATTTGATTGTTGCCGACAAAAGCAAGGACTGAGCTGGTGCCGAGAATGAACATCAGCGCGATGATTGGAGACGCGATCATGACGGAGCGGCCGATGTTTCGCGCGGGCGAGCGCGCTTCGCCCGCGAGAATCGCGACATACTCGAAGCCGCTCAGCGCACCGACCGAAAGTTTGGTGAAGATGTTCAGGCAAAAGAAGATCGACACGGTTGGGAGGGCGAACTGGACCGGGTGATATTCTTTCAGATCCCCACGGGCGAGGGCGATGAAAGGCAGGACGATAAGCGCGCCATAGGCAAGAAACATTGCCAGTGCGCCGATATTGTTGACCCATTTGCCGAGGGCAAGGCCGCGAACGGCCGTCCAGGCAAGGCCGGCCACCAGCGCGCAGCTGATTAGCGATACGCACCATTTGCTGTGCGGCATCCAGGTGGCGCTTTCGCCAATTGCGTAGGAAAGATTGGTGGTCACAAACATGCCGCCCAGCGCGATCACGGTGATGGAGAGCAGCCAGAGATTCCAAGCCACGATGAATCCGACAAATTCGTTAAACCCAAGCTTGGCCCACTGGTAGATCCCGCCCTCCAGGGGCATGCGCCTGTTTAAATAAATAACGACCGCAGCCTGCGGAATGTAGAAAAGGCAGATCGCGAGCAGCCAGAAAAACAGGTGAGCCGAGCCGAGTTTCGCGGCGGCGCCAACCCAGCTCGAACCGACGACAAAGACAATCTGCATGAGAACGAGATCGCGCAACCCGAGCGGCTTCTTGAGCGCGATGCTGTGCTGTTCGACATCGCGTTCCGTCTGGTTGAATTCCGTTGTCACGGCGGGATTCTAGGGCAATCGCCCGCGTTGCCGAATCGAAATCTGGCCCATTACCGGTAGGGCGAGACTCCGTCGAGGCGACTATTGATTTGCTTGCGCGGCTGCGCCGCGATTGATTTAGCATCGCGCCCGGAGGTCGCGATCCACCTTCGATCCTAGTCGTGCTCGTGCTCAGGTCTTGGCGGTGGCGGAGGCTCGTTGCGGAACTCTTTGTGCCGAATCTTGCCGCCGGCGTAAGCGATGTAGGTGCCTGTTCCCAGGGTGACCGCACCAAGCAGAAGCACAGCGATCGCAAACGGCAACGACAACTTCGGCCACTTAATCGGGAGTGCGATAGCGGCAGCGCTCAAAACTGCGAGCGCGTAAAAGAAATAGATGAGGTCCTCGGCGCGATCCTTGTGTTCGTCCAGCCAGGCGTGGCCGGGGTCGTCCGTCATTGACAGGACCCGATCGTAGGCATCTTCGCCGTATTCATATACAGGCCAGGCCGAGGCCGCGCTGATCATGACGAGGGCGAGCGTGGCGATTGTCGCAGGCCGGCTTCGCAGAAAAATTGCGATAAGTAATCCGATCCAGCCCACCAGCAGCCCATAGACCGGCAACGGATTGAGCAGCACGTGGATGTATTCAGGCTGGCGCAAATCCCGGAGCAGGGTGTCGATCATAATTTCCCTTCCCACTTTGTGCCGAAAACTTCCAGGGCCCGCTTCGCTTCTTCCGGTGGCAGGAATTTTTCCCAGCCTTCGACGGTGAAATGCCACCACTCAGTGCGGAGTCCGAGGAATCCGGCGTCGCGCATCGAGGCTTGCAGTAGATAAAGGTGCGAGCGAATGGCGGGATCGGCCCCCTGATATTTCCACATCGCGGCCGGGGTGAAATTGTCGTAATCGGTAGGCATACTGACCGGCCGGTTGTAGAAATCGGTGAGAGTCGCATCGACAGCCACGCCCCACTTGTGCAACGAACCCGCGCCGGCATCCGGATTTGCCACGTAGTCGTTCTTGCCCGCCGCCTTCCACAGCTCCACTTGCACCGACTGCGGCCGGTAGGCGTCCCAGATTTTCAATGAATATTGATAGCGCTTGAGAATGGCCTGGGCCACGGCCAGCCGTTGGGCAACCTCGGGACGAACAAGAGCCGCTGTTTTCGGCGGATACAACGGACGACCGGCAAGATTTTTCGAGCTGGCGTAGCGCAACTCGACAACGATCGAAGGATCCACCGACTTTATGTTTACCAACGGAATATTATCCTGCGCCTGCGCCGCATGAAACGCCGTCGCCGCCGTTGATATGGCAATGAGACGCCAAAGGCGGCCCCTGGGAATGAAGCGTTCCTGTTTCATGTCTACCGTGTTACCGCCACAGTCGACTCACCTGCTTTTGCGATGCGTTGGAGCAAAAGGCGCGCACTGGCGTCGGGAATGGTGAAACGCAATTCCATGGTCGCGCCTTGTCTTTGAATCTCCGGTGGCTGCAGGTAGAGCAACAAATCCGAATCCTCCAGACGCAGCCAGCGTTGTGGTTCGTCTTTCAAAGTGCGCGCAAACTCGGAGGCGGCTTCGGGCGAACTCAATTTCAAGAGCAACCTGGCTTTTACTGGATTCTGCAGGTTGAGCGCAAGGCCGAGCAATTGCGCCGCATCGAGCAGTTCGCGGGTAAAGACTGGTTGAAAGACCCGCGACAGGTCCGGCGGGTTGCGCGAGATCAACCGCAGCGTGCTCTCGCGATCGAGCGACTGGAAACTGTCCAGGAGTTGGCCGGTGATTTTCAGGTCCGAATCGATCCCGAGCCGAACCCGAACCAACTCGTTCACTTCACTCGATGCACCCACCGCCAATGTAGTGGGACCTACTCGCGACACTGCGAGATCGGGCCGCTCCCAAACCGGCAGACCGCTGATGACGCGCTTGTCGAAGTTCTTGTCGCGGTTAATTGCGTCCATAACGCGCGAAGCCTCCCCCCGCGTTTCGACCAGAATGAATTCGCGTGTCTGGCCAGTCTCATTTGTCGTTAGGGCTCGGGTGATCCGAAGGGCATCGCGCGGCAGAGTCAGCCCGGGTGTTCGGGCCGCCGGGCCAATCAAACCGGACCAGATCTTCGGCCAATCATCTGGCAAATCCTTTCGCCAGCGTTTGGGCAGATCATCGCGGTCGAATTGATCCGAGTTGATTGACAAAATAGCGTCCGTTTCGAGCGGCAACCATTCGCGTTTCGGCGGAGATTGGAAAACCAGCGGCAGAATGATCGCCAGCAGCGCGAGCACGGAAACCACGCTGAAATAAAACTTTCGCAGTTCCTGTTTGTCGATCTGGCTGGAAAGCAGCGCCAGCTCGGCCGTGTGCTCGAGATGTCGATCCACCGCGGTGCGGCGCCGTTGCGCTTCGGCGAGCAATTGCGGCGCGTTCGGTGGCGCGATCCCTTGCGAAGCGAGATGCCGCCCGATGTTCAAATAGGCCGGATTTTTCCGCTCCTCCACGGTTTCATGATGTGCCTTGGCTTCGTCTACGGCTTCCTGTTGGGTGCGGATATTCTCAGTCAACGCCTTGTCGCGCGCCTCGAATTCTGCGCGGACCTTTTCGATATTTTTTTCAACGACGGCGAGTTCAGCTTCTGCGGCGGCGAGCTTTTCCTTCGCCAACCGGGCGGCTTCGGTGCTGCCGAGCCGGGCCCGGACAAGTTCGGCTTTTTCTTCCGGCAACCGGGCGCGTCGCGCCGCGATGCTGGTTGACTGCGCCTCCAGATCGGCTGGCCGTGGTGTGATCGCCTGCAACTCTTCGAGTTTTCTTACCAGATCGCGATCGGCTGCGTCGTTTTCTGCGACGCGCTTTTCCACCGCGGCCAATTCGCGCTCGCAAATTTCAGCCGCGCTTTTTGCCTGATTCCGCTTCTGTAGAACCGGTTTTTTCTCCGTCTCCAGTTTTTCGATCGTTTCGCTTTGCTCGCGCTTGTTTTGTTCGCGTTCCGTCTCGATCTTCTTAATGCCCTCTTCGATCTGGGCAATTCGCAGGGCCACCTCTTTCTGTTCCTGCTCCAATTTCTTCAACGCCACGATCTCGGTGCGCAGCTCTGGAAAGTTTCCCGCCTGCGACGTTCCCTCCCGGCCAAGGGCGATCTCGCTCTTCTGCAAAAGCCGCTTCTCGTGCCGAAGCGCCATGCGGGTGCGCTGCCGCCGGACCTTTAATCCGATTTCGCGCAGGCCTGTGCGTATAAAGCTCACATGGGAAGGTTAGTCGAACGCAACAGGATCGACAATGGCCAGGCGTTATTCCTCGAGCCCGCTTAATCTGGCCAGGACGCTGAAATCCTCCAGCGTGGTGGTGTCGCCGGTCACCTTGGTGCCACTGGCAATTTCCTTGAGAAGGCGACGCATGATTTTTCCGCTGCGCGTTTTGGGCAGCATTTCGGCGAAACGGACTTCGTCCGGTTTGGCGATCGCGCCGATCTGCGCCCCAACGTGATCGCGGAGTTCGCTCTTGAGAGCACGGGTGGGCTCTACGCCCGATTTCAAAGTTACAAACGCGACCACGCCCTGGCCTTTTAGTTCGTCCGGCCGCCCGACGACCGCCGCTTCCGCCACGCGCGCGTGACTGACCAGCGCGCTTTCGATTTCCGACGTGCCGAGACGGTGCCCGGCCACGTTCAACACGTCATCGATCCGGCCGACGATCCAGAAGTAGCCGTCTTCATCGCGCCGAGCGCCGTCACCGGTGAGATAGTTGCCTTTGAATTCACTCCAGGTACTGTTTTTGATAGCGCTCCTTGTCGCCATAGATCGTGCGCAGCATCGACGGCCAGGGCCGGCGAATGATCAATTTCCCGCCGACGTTCGGTCCGACCTCGCTCCCTTTTTCATCGACAACCGCCGCATCCACACCAAAGAACGGCAGTGTCGCGCTGCCCGGTTTTGTCGGGATCGCTCCCGGCAACGGGGTGATCATGATCGCGCCCGTCTCCGTTTGCCACCACGTATCCACGACCGGACAACGCCCGCCGCCGATGTTCTTGTGATACCACATCCAGGCTTCGGGATTGATCGGTTCACCCACCGTGCCGAGCAGGCGCAGCGACGACAGATCGTGTTTCTTCACCCATTGATCGCCCCAGCGAATGAAAGCGCGGATCGCCGTCGGCGCCGTGTAAAGAATGCTGATTCGGTTGTCCTCGATGATTTTCCAAAAACGATCGGGCTCGGGCCAGTTCGGTGCGCCTTCGTACATGAAAGTCGTCGCGCCATTGGCCAGTGGGCCGTAAACGACGTAGCTGTGGCCCGTTACCCAGCCGACATCGGCCGTGCACCAGAAAATATCTTCGTCGCGAATGTCGAAGACGTATTTCATCGTCGAATAAATGCCGACCAGATAGCCACCGGTGGTATGCAGGATTCCCTTCGGTTTCCCGGTTGAGCCGCTGGTGTAGAGAATGTAAAGCGGATGCTCGCTATCGAGCGCGGCGGGCGGGCAATTAGCATCGACATATTCCAGCTCGCGATGCCACCAGACATCGCGACCTTCTTCCATGTGGATGTCGTTTGCGGTCCGGCGGAAAACAATGACCCGCTTGATCGATGTGCTACCGCGCAACGCATCATCGACATTTTTCTTGAGCGGAACGATTCCGCCCCGGCGATACCCGCCGTCCGCGGTGATTACAGCGATCGCGCCGCAGTCGGCGATGCGATCGCGAATGCTCTCGGGGCTAAACCCGCCGAAGACAACGGAGTGGACCGCGCCGATTCGTGCGCACGCCAGCATCGCAATCGCCGCCTCGGGAATGGTCGGCAGATAAATGATGACGCGGTCGCCCTTGCCGATCTTGTTTCGCTTCAGCACATTCGCGAACCGGCAGACTTCATGATGAAGCTGCTGGTAGGTGAGCGTGCGTTTCTCGCCCGGCTCGCCTTCCCAGATAATCGCCGCCTTGTTCCGGCGCGCGCCGGTCAGATGTCGATCCAAACAATTCTCTGACACATTGATTTTGCCGCCTACGAACCATTTCGCGAAGGGCGCTTTCCATTGGACCAGTTTTTTCCATGGCGCCTGCCAGGTCAGTTCACGAGCCTCCCGGGTCCAAAATTTTGCCGGGTGCTGAATCGACTCCCGATGCAGCTTTCGATAATGCGCCAGATTCTTGATCCTGGCTTTCTCCGCAAATTGCTTCGACGGCTTAAAGACGCGCTTCTCTTTCAGGTGCGATTCGATGTTATTCTGCATGCGTAGTTTTTTAATATCGTTGTCGGTGAGAACGGTCAACCCGTCCAAATGGCGAATCTGGGCCGTGCGCCTCGTGAGTTATTCTTGTTTTCTCGGGAGCGAACCGGAAGAATGCAGACATGGCAGATCATACTTACAAAAAAATCGAGCTGGTTGGTTCGTCGCCGAAGAGTTTTGACGAAGCGGTGAAGAATGCGCTGACCCGCGCGGCGAAGACTGTGCGTAACATGCGCTGGTTCGAGGTGGTCGAGACCCGCGGTTACATCGACAAGGACAAGATCGATCACTGGCAGGTCACGCTCAAGATTGGCTTCACGCTGGACGATTGAATTTGTCGCGGCCTCTTGGTCAGCGCCGCATGATTCGTCCGTCGGTCAGAGACCGCCGCTACAGGCTATTCTTCTTCCTGCGTCGCCTGATACAGCTTGGTCGCGCCGTAGATGAGAATCGCCGGCTTGAGCGCAAGCAATGAAAGTCGAAACACGCCGCCGACGATTCGGCCGACCGGCAATCGATTTACAATAAAACCGGCAAGAAACGCGTAGAGAAGCGACTGCGCGGGCTTTTCGCGAACGTAATCTTCAGTTTGGCTCAGGACCGCGTCGAATTGGTCTTTGGCGTATTGAAGACTGTGCTGCGAGAAATCTTCTGATTCGTCCATATGGCAATATAATATCCCTCCGCAATCATTGTCCGCGGGTGTGACCTCGGTCAACGTAAAGTTAGCCAGGTTGTGCTCGCGCCTGCACCGGGCGGAAAATCGGCCAGGGGAGGCGTCCGGTGAAATGTGCCGCCCCGCCGCGAGACTTTCAGGCAATAACGTCCCATCGTTTCGAGCGCGCTTTCTTTTAATGTCGAGCAGTTTGTCGAGAGCAGGATCGATGCGTTGCGCTCGGCCACATCCAATGCAGCCAGCAACAACGTCTCAAAATCGTTTTCAGCATGAAATACTTTGCCGCGATGCGAGCGCGAGAACGTCGGCGGATCGAGAATGATCGCATCAAATTTTTCTCCTTTGCGCGCGAACCGCGGCAGGACGGACATGACATCGTCCGCGACGAAACGGTGATCATTCATCGGGAGATCATTGAGAGAGAAATTTTCCCGGCCACGTGCGAGTGATTTGTTCGAAAGATCGACATTGACCGTCGTTGTTCCGGTTGAAGCCGCCGCCACGGAAAACGAGCAGGTGTAAGCGAAGCAGTTTAATAACCTCTTCGACGCGATCTTGCGCGGGTAACTGCGATTTTCTCGTTGATCGATAAACAAGCCAACCGAATAGCCGGCGCTGAAATCGATCCCGAACCGGAGCTGCCGTTCGGTCACGACTGTTTGCAAATCTTCGTTGGCGTCGCCCACCAGCAAGCGGGGCCGTTCCCGTTCTTCGTTTTTCCGCGGGAGAAAGCGGACGAAGATTCGGCTGGGTGTGAAACCGGCGCTTTTGCCCCACGATTCGAGTTCGGCAATCAGCCGATCCAGGGCCGGTTCGTTCTTGTAGGAAATGAGAATATCCCGCCTAAAGCGTTCCACCCATCCGTTGTCGATGGTACAGAGTCGATGCACATCGGTTCCTTCCGTCTCGAATTCGCGGAGCAGAACTGAATCGATCCATTCGGACTTCTTTTTCATCTCTCGGAGAAAGAGGCACCGCGTGATCTCTCGACTTCGCTCGGGATGACACCTATTTTTGGCGATGCGCCCAATAAACCAGGATCCGTCTCTCAACCATAAACTCTCAACTATCAACTAACCGGAATGGGCCGGCGTCTTGAAAACCTAGAGGAGTTCGGCATCGACGTTGTCCTGGGGCGCCGCCGCGGCGCGCGCGCATCGATGCTGCGCGCGCTCCTCTACGCTCTCTCTTTCATTTATGAACGGATCGTTCAACTTCGCCTCTACCTTTACCGGAAACGGATTTTTCGCGAGCGCACGCTGGGCTGCTTGGTCATTAGCATCGGGAACTTGACCGTAGGCGGCACTGGCAAAACGCCAATCGTGGAAAAGTTCGCGCGGGCCTTGCAAACGGGCGGGCGACGGGTCGCCATCCTCACCCGAGGTTACAAGAGCGTGCCGCATCCGAGCAAACGAGGCTGGCTCGATCGGCTGCGAAACGGGGATGTCGATCCTCCAAGAATTGTGTCCGACGGCAAATCGCTTCTGCTCGATTCGTTAACCGCCGGCGACGAACCGTACATGCTGGCGCACAATCTTAAGGATGTAGTTGTCCTGGTGGACAAGGATCGGGTAAAAAGCGGCCGCTTCGCCATCGACAAATGGAAAGCGGATACGCTTCTCCTCGATGACGGGCTGCAATATCTGCATCTCAAACATCGGCTCGATATTGTGTTGGTGGATCGACAAGCGCCTTTCGGGAACGAATTCCTGCTGCCCCGCGGGACGCTGCGCGAGCCGCCGCGCAATTTGCGTCGGGCCAGCTACGTTTTTATTACCAAGAGCACAGGCGAATCGAACGAAGCGCTGATCGCGCGCATCCGGCGATACAATCGGACCGCCGAGATCATCGAGTGCGCGCATAAGCCGCTTTATCTGCAAAATGTCCAAACCGGCGAACGCTTACCGCTCGAGCGTCTGCGCGATGCGTTTGTCGGTTCGATTTGCGGCATTGCCGCACCCGAAAGTTTCGAGCGAGCCCTCAAGCAGCTGGGCGCTCGAGTCGACCTGGCCAAGCGCTACATCGATCACCACTATTACACCGAGGCGGAACTGCAGAGCTTCGTCAATCGTTGCATCCGGCGCGATCTGGCAATGATCGTAACCACCGAGAAGGACGCGGTGCGCATGCCCCATTTGCCGGACACGGAGGTGAAGGTGCCAATTTTTTTCCTGCGCGTTGAAATCGAAATCCTGAGCGGACACGAGAGCTGGGAGCATTGCGTGGCCCGCATCTGCAAGCCGCAGCCGCTGCTTTCGCCCGAGAGATTTTTTGCCTGAGAAATCTCACACAAAGGCCACAAAGGCCCACGGCGGGCCCAGACGGAAAGGAGAATAAATCGTTGTGAATCGTCGTGGACTTCATGTGATGTTCTGAGTCAATGCCTCAAAAAGCCGAGATCGTCGTCCAAGGCAAAAAACTTTCGGTCTCGAACCTCGACAAGGTTTTGTACCCGAAAGTCGGATTCACCAAAGGGCAGGTGATCGATTATTACATTCGCATCGCGCCCGCGTTGTTGCCGCATCTGAAAGACCGGCCCCTGACCATGAAGCGTTATCCGGACGGGGTCGATGGCGAATTCTTTTACGAGAAAAACTGCCCGTCGCACCGGCCGGCCTGGGTAAAAACGGCGAAGGTCTGGAGCGAGGGTAATAATCGGATGATGAATTATTGCCTGGCCCAGGATTTGCCGACGCTGGTTTGGGCAGCGAATCTGGCCGATCTCGAATTGCACACGTCGCTCTCGCGAAAGAGCAACATCGAACGCCCTACCATGATGGTGTTCGATCTCGATCCTGGCGCGCCGGCCGACATTGTTCAGTGCTGTCAGGTCGGGCTTTGGCTGCGCGATCTGTTGGCGAAAATGAAATTGAAGAGCTTCCCGAAAACGAGCGGCTCAAAAGGTCTCCAGGTTTACGTGCCGCTGAATACGCCGGTCACCTACGATCAAACCAAGGACTTGGCGCGCGCGCTCGCGCAGTATCTGGAAAACGAACAGGGCGAGCTTGTCACCTCGAACATGTCGAAGGCAGTGCGCAAAGGAAAAGTGTTCGTCGATTGGAGCCAGAACGACGAACATAAAACGACCATCTGCGTTTACTCACTTCGCGCCCGGGAAGAGCCGACTGTTTCCACCCCGGTCACATGGGATGAGGTCGGCAACTGCCTGAAAAAGAAAAAAGGCGATCTCCTGAAATTCCGCTCCGACCAAACCCTGGCCCGGGTAGAAAAAATGGGCGACTTTTTTGCGTCCATTGAAAAGATGAAGCAAAAGCTCTCGAAGAAATGGAAGCTCTAAGCGTGAGACGCAGCGTTGTTTTTCCCTTGGTTGCGCTTTTGCTCGGCGCGGCTGGGTCGAGTGCCGAGGATTTTCCACTCAAGCGCGTTAAGTCATTTACCTACGTTGTTGATTACGAGCCGTTTTGGTCGCCTGATGGCCGGCAGATTGTGCTCATCTCGAGCCGGCACGGGGGAATGAAGGTTCACGTGATGGACGCGAGCAGCAGCAATCACGGCAGCGACATGCGCCAGTTAA
The DNA here is from genome assembly GCA_963815455.1 of uncultured Verrucomicrobiae bacterium. Lineage (GTDB taxonomy): Bacteria > Verrucomicrobiota > Verrucomicrobiia > Chthoniobacterales > UBA10450 > JBDTZF01. The sequence continues at coordinate 585,945 of CAWFGO010000003.1, read as the reverse complement.
CGTTCGGCGAGGACGAGGACGATTCGCCGGCTTGGTCGCCCGACGGGAAGAAAATCGCGTTCGTGTCGATCCGTGCGGGTGTTTCGCAGATTTGCGTAATGAACGCGGATGGCAGCGATGTGCGTCAGCTCACGAAGGGTAACGCGGAAAATATTCATCCGATGTGGTCGCCGGACAGCGCGCGGATTCTTTTTAATACCACCCATTTTGCCGGCGCGACCGCGGCCGACGGCAGAAACGTCCCAAGCGATAACAAGGTAGTTGGTGAAAAGATCGATGAGAAAATGGATCTGGCCATGATTCCACCCGATGGCGGCGATCTAAAGAGAGTTACAACAGGAGGCGGCTACACCTATGCATCCTTTTCGCTCGATGGGATGTCGATCCTGCACCGCCGGGTCCAGGGTGAACTCTCGCAGATCTTTTTGATGAACGCGGACGGCTCGAATGATCGCAACGTTTCCGGCGAATCGAAACTGGATGGATGGCCGGCATGGTCGTCGGATGGCAAGCGCATTATTTTTTCGCGACGTGTGGTTGATCGATTTCAACTTTTCGTGATGAATCGCGACGGCAGCGGTGCGCGGCAGTTGACGGACACCGCGCTGGGCGAATTCACAAATCCAAGATGGTCGCCGGATGGAATGAAGATCCTCTGCAGCCGCCGTCTGGGCGACATTAACCTAATCATATTTCCCGCCCCGAAATGAAATTCCGTTCGGACGAGGCGGGATGCCGCTGATTTTTTCTCGCGTGTCTTCGCAGGCGCGGATAGGAGTTGCCGTATGCGCAAAGTGAACCTGAAAGATGTTGAAGAACAGGAGCGGAAATCGCCGAAGGGGAACTTTCATAAATTTGTAAAAAACATTTCGGTCGCGCTGGGGCGCGAGCCGGAGTCGCTCGACCTAATGAAACGGCATCCGTTCGACCTGGCTCTGGTGCGAATTCCAAAAGGGAAGACGTATTGCCCGTATCATTCGCACTCGGCCGAGTTCGAGTTTTATCTGGTGGTTTCGGGCCGCGGCAAAATTCGGGACAAGGACGGACCAACTGAAGTCGGACCGGGCGACTCATTCTTTTTTCGGCCCAGGCGCAGCGCACCAGCTCGCTGCGCGGGAAGATGACGATTTCGTTTACTACGTTATTGCCGATAATCCGCGCGGCGATTCCTGTTTTTATCCCGATAGCGGCAAGTTTGCGGTGCTCAGGGAAGGGACCGATGAGGTGATCGTAATTGGCAAGGAGGCCGATTACTTCGAGGGGGAAGAGTGAACCCCCTGTCGGCGCGAATTCGCAGCGGGCGGATCGAGCAGTCCCTTGCTCGATGCTAAAATGATGCGCCTTCGGCGCCATTTTGGCCTCGCCCGCGGAGCGGTCGATCCACCTCGCAGATAAAGATGGATTTTTCTCTGCGATCTTTGTGATCTGTGTGGTTAATTAGGCCATAAATGAAAGTTGAAATTTTTACGTTGTGCGATGCGGCAACGACCGATGCCGGCGGGAAACTGAATATCCTGGGCTCGTTCGACCGGCTGAACGCGAAAGAAGCGCCGGTCATGCATCCGCAATGCGCCCTGGCCATCAAATTGCGCTACGAGCGGCTGGAGGAGGGACAGAAACGGATCCGGATTTCGTTTGTCGATTCCGATGGAAAATCGATCATGCCCACCCTGGATGCGGCGACTCAGGTGCAATTTCCGCCCGGCGAGTCGAGCATCACCTCGTGCCTGGTCCTTGTGATCCAGCAACTCAAACTGCCGAAGTTTGGCGAGTATTCGATCGACTTGGCCGTGGACGATCGACATGAGGCCTCGATCCCGCTGTTCGTACGGCAAATTACCTGAGCTGGAAACGAGGAAGCCGGAAGGAGGGCAGAAGGCTCCGGTTACGCTTTGGAATTTGACCCTTTGGAACGTCTTCCAAGCGCATCGTAGGCAAGATCTTGCCCTGCTCGCTGGCCGGCGCGGTTTTAGCGGATAATTACCCCAAGCCGTCGCCGATTCGGCACGATCCAAGCTTTGTTCTCCCGCGGGAAATGAACAAGGAAACGATTCATGCGTTGCTTTCCGCAATGCTGAGGGTAAGCGACAGCGTTTCCGACCTTATTTTCGTCGCCGGCAAGCCGCCCTTGGTCGAAATCCACGGCCGGTTGAATGAATTCGCCGTCGATACGGGGGTCCTCACTTCCGATCAGATCCAGACGCTGGCTGATCATATCATCGGCGGCAACGAGCGGTTGCTCCGGGACTTTGATCGGTTGGGCTCGTGCGACTGCAGCTATGCCATCGACAGCGTGGCGCGATTTCGAGTCAACATCTTTAGGCAAAACGGCCGGCATGCCGTCGTCATGCGCAAGCTCGATTCACAAATCCCAACGTTGGAAGGCCTCCAGTTGGCGCCGGTTTTCCATGAATTTGCAAAAGAAAAAGATGGGATCGTTTTGATTACCGGCAGCACGGGCTCGGGCAAGAGCACGACTCTGGCCGCGTTGCTCGACGCGCTTAACGAGACGCAGGCAATTCACATCGTCACGCTGGAGGACCCGGTTGAATATCAACATCGGCATAAGAAGGCAGTCATTAATCAGCGAGAACTGGGCAAAGATTTTCCCACGTATGCGGATGGACTGCGCGCCTCCCTGCGCCAGGCGCCAAAGGTAATTTTCGTGGGCGAGATTCGCGACCGTGACTCGATGGAGATCGCCATGTCGGCGAGCGAAACCGGCCATTTGGTGTTCAGCACCCTTCACACTGTCAATGCCGGGCAAACCATCGGTCGAATTCTCGGAATGTTTCCACGCGAAGAAGAATCGCAGGTCCGCCAGCGTCTCTCGGAAACGGTGCGTTACATCGCCAGCCAGCGTCTCGTCAGCAAGACGGGCGGGGGCCGTCTGCTGGTAACGGAAGTGATGGGCAGCAGCCTGCGCACGCGCGAGGCAATTGTTTACGGCGAATCGGAAAACAAAACCTTTGCCGAAATGATGGAATCCGGATCCACGCTTGGTTGGCACACTTTCGATCAATCGCTGCTCCGGGCATTCGAGGCCGACTTGATTTCCGAAGAAACGGTAATGATCTACTGCACGAACCGGAGCCGGGTTCGTCGCGATGTCGATCTTCTTAAGAAGCGTCGTGGGATGGACTACACCGATAAACCTTCCGGGCTAAAACTAAACATTCCCGAACCGATGGAAACTATCTTGCAAGCGCAACATGCTGCCAGCGCGGTTTCACAGCACGCTCCAGCCGCCGCGGGCCGACCTTCCTAGGTCGCGGCTGAAATCGCAGCCTGGTAGGCGGGGCGAACCTCATCGACGCCGCTAATGGTCATTTTCAAATCGCGCAGAAGTCCATCCTTCAGTTCGTAGATCCAGCCGTGCACCGCCAGGCTCTGGCCGCGCTCCCAGGCATCCTGCACGATTGTGGTCTGGCAGACATTCGTGACCTGCTCGATGACGTTGAACTCGCAAAGGCGATCGACGGCATCGTCATCTTTTCTGGCAACTGGCAGGTGGCGAAGGTGTTTGTCGCGCACATCCTTCACATGACGCAGCCAGTTATCGCTCAAGCCAACTCGGTCGCCGTGAAACGCCGCTTTCACCCCGCCGCATCCATAATGACCGCACACGATGATGTGGCTCACCTTCAGCACGTCCACTGCAAACTGAATCACCGACAGACAATTTAGATCGGTGTGAACCACCAGATTGGCGACATTACGATGAACAAACAACTCGCCCGGGAGAAGCCCGACGATCTCATTGGCCGGAACCCGGCTGTCGGCGCAACCGATCCACAGATAATTGGGCGATTGCTGACGCGAAAGCTTAACGAAAAAATCCCGGTCCTGCTTCCGGATGCGTTCAACCCAGGCTTTGTTGTTCTCGAATAAATGACCAAGCGTTTTCATTTCAGCGGCCTTATTTCTTAGCCGAACCCGACCTGTTCGTCGACTCTGCCCTTTATAAGCAGATGGCGAAGCTCACTACCTTCCTTGCTGCGCTCAGAGATGAGCTGCGGCAGGGTGTCGTGGCAGACACGCCGGAGTTGTATGGCGAGCTTTGCTTTACTCTCAACTATCATCTCTCAACCCTCAACCTTCTCAGTACAGCGGCCAGCGGTTGGCTGTATCGAATGGTTAGGCCGGGTTCAGATTCGCTTGACTCATGGCATTTTGAATTCTTTCCAGCGTCGTTCCTGCTCGTCGAGAGGAACATCCTCGACGTGGGTGGCAACCCACCAAATGTTGCCGCAGGGATCTTTGACGCCGCCATACCGTTCACCCGAAGGCAACGTCATGATGGGAAAAACAGAAACTCCGCCTGCCTTGAGCGCGGAATGATAAACGGTGTCGGAGTCGTGCACGTACAGATAGATCGAGGCGGGCATCGGTCCAAACTGTGGGGTTGGGTCGGCCAGCATGAGCATCGAGTCTCCGATTCGCATTGTGGCGTGCATGATTGCGCCATCTGGCCGGGTTTGTCGGAAGATCACCTCGCCGTGGAATGCCGCGGAGATGAACTCAATCAACCGCGAAGCACCTTGGGCGAATAGATAGGGAGTAACGGCGTGGAATCCGTCAGGAATTGGTTTTGTGGGCATTTGGTTATGTTGAGTTGATTCTGACGCTGCACTGCATAAGCCTAACGATCAGCGCTGATCGTGACGTAGTATCCGTCCGGATCCCGGAGTGAGAACTCCCTTGTTCGAGTGTTCGGGTTCACGTGGGGCTCCTCCTCGAATCGGGCGACGAAAGCGCGTGCCCTGTTCAGGGCCTTGTCGTAGTCGTCGACGCGGAAGAACAAGAGGAGCCCGTTGCCAGGTGGCGCCTGGCTCGGACTCATCAAGGAGGGATGCTCGTGCGCGCCCCACTGGTGGAGACAGAGCAAAACGGTTCCATCCGTATCCAGGATCTGACCAAAGTAGTCGTGGCCCGGCTGCGTCTGGGGCTGGCCGAAGAGCGACTGGTACCATTTGAAGCTCCCCGGAACGTCACTCACGCCGATGATTGTCCATGTGCGTTTCATTGCATTTTCGCTGTCGGCCTAACGAGAACAAGATGAGCGACGGCGGCGGAGAGGGCGCGTAGATTGCATGAGAAAGATACTAGCTACTCAAAGTGTCGAACACAAGGCCAGCCGCCGTTCGCTCGACCGTCTGGTTAGACCTGTTGCGTCGCTTCATCAAGAATTGTCGATCCGCGTCCATTTGGAATCGGGTACGTTGTAGCCGCAGCCCGCCTTCGTCGAGGTCCACATGAAAAGAGCGTAGGTATCTTTCTCGCAATAATGGATGTAATCCCATCGCCGTTCGCCATAATCCGGGTCTTTGATCTCGCGAATATAGTCAGGTGCCAATGGGCCTAGTGTGTCAGGATAGTGGCCATGGTCAGCACGATACTTCTGAAGCGCCGCAACGATCTCATCACCGCGGCGGAAATCCTCGGGGGTCGCTGATCTCCTCTCGCAGCTTGTTAGTGCAAGACAGAACATCGCTGCACAAAGAGCAAAGGGGATTGATGACACGCTTTAGGTCTAACGAGAACAAGATCAGCCACCGCTGGCGAGAGCGCGTGTGGCCTGCAAGGGAGGTGCTTTCATAAATTTAACGCGAGGCCGTACGCCGTCCAGTGGTTGGCTGCATCGTTTGGTTAGGTCTCTTTCGGCGCGGCTTCGCCACGACCTGATAGCCATCTTCGTAAATAATGATCCCAGGGTCGCGTGTGCGCACTATGTCGATGAAGATGCCATAATCTTTTAGAAAGGCGACGAGATCCCAGATGCGCGAAATCGCGTTGCGGTTGTCTCCCTTGAACCAGGAGATCGCGCGGCGGTTTGCTGGATCTCGCAAACAGCGTGGCACTTTCAAATGCATTTTGAACCAAGCGAGGCAACTCCTGAGCCACTCTTCCTCTTCCCGCGAGACCCGATCACTGTCGCGGAGCTCGTGGGCGACTACGAAGATACCGGTCGGTTTGCCGGAATCCCGGTCAGGCAACTTTGTCTGGAAGCGCAAAAACGAGGGCATTCAAGACCTAACGAGAAGTAGACGAACGTTCGTAATTAAAAGCGAACATTTGTTCGCCTAATCCGATCAGCCCAGGGCGCCGGCACGTCGCTTTTGCTTGATCAGCGCGCTGGTGGAGCGGCGGCCATTCGAGCGAGCGGGGCTGCGCTTTTGCTTGAGCGATTGGCTCCGGTTGAGGCTGTCCTGCAGGACTTTGACAAGATCGACAACGTTCGTGGGCGTGGGCGGGGCGGGGGCTTTGGCGGCGATCTGTTTGTTCTGCGCTTTCTGCTCGATGATTTCCATCAGCGCCGTCCGATATTCGTCGCGGTATTTTTCCGGGGTCCACTGGACGGTCATGGTCTCGATGAGCGCCTGCGCCATTTTCAATTCCTTGTCGGTCACGGCCGTGGCTGCGCCATTTTTCAAAATCTCCGTGCTCATGATCTCGCTGGCGAAATGCATCAGCTCCAGGATCAGAAACAGTCCGTCCGGCTTCACCGCCGCCAGATGCTCGCGATTGCTGATCACGACCTTGGCCACGCCGATCTTGCCCGTGCCGCTGAGCGCCTTGTGCAAGACGGTGTAGGCTTTCTCGCCGCCTTTCTGCGGCTCGAGGAAATACGGTTTGTAGAAGAACTTCGGATCGACCTGCTCGACCTCGACGAAGTCGGTGATGTCGATGGAGTGGGTCGATTCGATCCGGACTTTCTCGAAGTCTTCGTCCTTCATCACTACGTAGCGGCCCCGCTCGTACTCGAAACCTTTGACGATCTGATCGGCCGAGACTTCTTTCGAATCGGCCTCCGCGACCTTTTTGTATTTGATCGGGCTCAGATCGCTGGAGCGAAGTTGACGGAAACTAATTTTCTCCTCACGCGTAGCCGGGTAAACGGCCACCGGGATGTAAACCAGCCCAAAGCTGATACTGCCTTTCCAAATCGGACGCATATTGCTAGGGATTGCCTTTTTCCCACAATCGGGTGGACCTGTCAAATTCCAGCAGATTGCGTGCTGGAAGGGAATCAACCACGAATGAACACGAATGGATACGAATAGAGGGGATTCGAATTCGTGTTTATTCGTGTTCATTCGTGGTTAAGCTGGCCCACCGAAATCCCCTTGCAAGTCGGGCAAACGGTCTGATGTTTGGGCCACCTTATGAGCCTTATCGCCAGCTTTATGAATTTGGCCGGGCCGGATTTGATCGTCATTCTGTTGATCGTCCTTGTTTTGTTCGGCGCGAAAAAATTGCCCGAGCTTGCGCGGGGAATGGGGCAGGCCGTGAAAGAGTTTCAAAAAGCCAAGGACGAGTTTAACGACGAGCTGCATAAGGCCGGCAAAACCGAAGGGGAGACTGGCAAGCCGGAAGTGAAACCGGCCCAATCAACTATTCCGCGAGTTGCGGACACGCCTGCGAGCAGCGCGGTGCAGCCCGATCCCAATCAAGCGATCACGCCCGGCGACAAGGTCGATCAGGTGTAGCGGTGGATTGAGCAGTCTCTTGTCCGCCAGTCGGACGGAGTCGTCCTGTGGCGAGCTCGATGATAATTAAGGCGGCGAAGCCGCATTTGTTTTGGCATCGCCCGACGGAGCGGCCGATCCACCTTGGCCATGCGGCCGCCTCTACACGTTTGACCCGACACGCAGTTTGCGACAAAGTCGCCCCTTCCGTTATGTCCGAGCCCGATCTACGCACTCGTATCAAGGAGATGCTGGTGAAAAATCTGATGCTGCAAACCACTGTCGATAAAATCGGCGACGATCTGCCTTTGTTTGGCCCGAATGGGCTTGGGCTGGATTCCATCGATGCACTGGAACTGGCCGTCAGCATGGAAAAGACCTTCGGAGTGGGTGTGCCAAACTCGGAAGTCGCCGGGAAAGCGCTCAAGAGCGTCAATACGATCCACGATTATATTCTCGAAAAACGCGGGGCAACCGGCTAAACTTGGCGATTGTCGATCTAAACTCACGTGAACATTCTTTACTTGGAAAGCAGCCGAAGCTGGGGCGGGCAGGAATATCGAACCTGTCTCGAAATCAATTGGCTTAATGCCCATGGTCATCGGGCCTGGCTGATCTGCGATCCGAGAAGCGAGGTCGTCGTCAAAGCTCGCGCCATCGACACCCGGGTGCTGACCATGCCGATGCAGCATCGGATGGATCCAGTCTGTTCCTGGCGGCTTTGGAGATTTTGCCGGCGACGGAAAATAGATCTGATCAAGACCTATAGCTCGAAGGACCACTGGCTCGCGTTGCCCTTATACTTTTGCGGAATACCGGTGACGCGGGCCCGTTGCATCACGAACCCGATCAGCAACCGAGGCCGCGCATTCATTTTTAAACACGCCTGCACGAAAATTGTTGCCGACGCATCGGTCATCAAACGTCAGCTGGTGGAGCAACATGGAATCGACTCGAGCCGGATCGAGGTGATCGGGTCGGCTGTCGATTTGCATCGGTTCAATCCGTCGCGCGACAGGATGAAGTTCCGGCGTGAGATGGGTATCGATGCCGACACGCCGCTCATCGGGAACGTCGGGATGATTCGCCCGGATAAGGGTCAACTCGTGCTGGTGGAAGCGGCCCGCCTGGTGTTGGAGGAGCGGCCGGACGTCCGCTTTGTCATCGTTGGGCAGGGCACCGGTTCGTTCAAGCTGGGCGAAAAAGTGAGAAACGCCATCAATCGTAACCGATTGGCCGGTAAAATTTTCATGGTCGGCTATCGCTGGGATACGCCCGAAATTTACGCGGCTTGCGACCTGGTGGCGATCGCGTCTCTGCATACCGAAGCGTCGCCGATTGTCTTGCGTGAAGCGTTCGCCAGCGGCCGCACGGTCGTGGCCACCAAGGTGGGCGACATCCCCGAGATCATCGAGGATCGACAGAACGGGTTGGCCGTCGAGCCGGGGGATGCCGAGTCCCTGGCCGAGGCCATTCTGGAATTTGTTTCCGAGCCAAAATTAATGGCGCACTGTGCAGCCAACGCGCTTCATTACGCTCGCGAACATTTTTCGTTCGATCGGATGATGGAAAAAAAGCTGCGGGTTGATGCATCTCTTTGCCGCCATCCCCAAATCGAGCCCGTTGCTTCGGCGCGGATGCCGTCGTCGCTCGCGCCGGTCGCTACCGCGGAGTTGGTTTCACACGACTGACGAGGCGTTGATCGCGTCGATCAGTTGCCGAAACCGGCCAAAATCCCGGCGGTGCGGAGTCAAGGCCAGCCGGGGCAGGTCCGCGATTTCCGGCTCATTTTTTTCCGGCGGCAGCGCGTTGCCTTGAACAATTTCGCCTTCGCGCACGAGCTCGGCGAATTTTTTGTTTAGATCGACAATCGCTTTGTCCGACAGGCGGCGGTGAATCCGCAGGACGAGCTGGTCGCCTACCCAGCGGACCGAGTGATAATTCGAGTAGAATCGCACGACCTCGTTTACGGCCTCGGCCACGTTGTGACAGAGTTTGAAGAGAGAAAAATCTTCGGGCGACACATAGCCAAGGTTGAACATGTCGTCGCGGACAAATTTCATCCACGTCTCCCAATACTTGCCGTTGGGCATGTCCAGGAGGACCATCGGGATAATTCGGGCTTTGCCGGTTTGCATTAGTGTGAGCACTTCAAAGCCTTCGTCCATGGTCCCGAAACCGCCGGGAAAAAGTGCCAACGCATGTGTTTCTTTCACAAAATTCAATTTCCGGGTAAAAAAGTAATTGAAGTTGATGAGTTTCCCGTCGCCTTCGATAACGGGGTTCGCTCTTTGCTCGAACGGCAGCCGAATATTGAGACCGAAACTGTTTTCCCGGCCCGCGCCTTTCTGGGCAGCGCCCATGATGCCGTCGCCGCCGCCGGTAATAACCATGAACTTGTGCTTCACAATCTCGCGACCGAATTCTTCCGCCATCTGATAGACGGGCGCGTCCGGCGCCGTCCGGGCGGAGCCGAATACAGCCACTTTTCGCACGTCGGTGTAGGGCGCGAAAACTTTCCCGGCATAGCGCAATTCTTTAAGAGAACGATTGATCAGCTTGAGATCGGCCACGCCCATCTCGTCGCGCGCGATCTTCAACGCCGTCACGATCATCTCCTCGATCAGCTCCGGCGTTTTCTCCGCGCCCCATTCCTGCACCAGTTCGCGCACCCGCTCGTCGAATGGCGCTTCAATGCTCCATTGCCGCCGGACCGGTTCCTTGGCAATCGCGCCTGTTGTGAAATCTTCCACGACTATGCTTTAGCGTGGCCCGTGCCCAAGGCATAGAAAAAGTTACATATCTCATTAACCGGTTTTAATGAGAACCGTTGCCAAGTCGACCAACGCTAAACCGCGATCAAGTCTGCGAGGATTTCCCGCATGTGACGAATCGGCAACGAAAAATGCCCGGCATGCTCGACAATCCGCGCCTCGCAGTTCGGCAGACGCTGGGCCACTCCTTCCGCGACTCGGAACGAAAACGCGCGATCCTCTTTTCCGTGCCATAACCGAACTGGAACATCGACATCTTCCAACCGGAATCCCCACGGCTCCGCATAGACCTGAGCGTCGATCAACAGTCCCTCGACCGACCCGCGCCACGCTCGGCGGGCGCTCTCGAAACAGCATTCGAAAGCGACGTCATCACGCAGAACATCTGCGTCGGCGCCTTGGAACAATTTCAGAAATAATGGCCGCAAACGGATCGGGATTCGGCGTGACGCAAACGGCTGCGCCACGCGAAAGCAGATTCGCAGAATCTCCGGATTGATTCGATAAAGCGCGAGCATCCAGCGATAAAGCCGGAGCAAACCGCTATGATCGCGAAGATTGGCGATCGGTGGCGCTCCGCTCACGATGGCAAGTGCGCGCAGGCGTTGGGGCATCGCTTTGGCGGTGGCGTACCCGTAGGGCGCGCCACCGGAAATGGCGAGGATGCGAAACCGATCGATTCCCAGATGATCGGCGAGTTGTTCCAAGACCGGAGGCCAATCGAGTAATTTGCGGTCCGATTGGAGCGTTGACTCGGCGATGCCGGGCCGATCCGGCGAAATGATGCGGACGCCTAGTTCGCGGGCAGATTGATCCGTCAGTTGCCCCATCGTACGCGAACTGGGCCAGCCATGACAGAAAAACACCGGTTCGCCCCGCGGGTCGCCGTATTCATCGAGAGTCAGGCGGCCCCCGCCGTGGAGTTCAATTGATTTCATTGCCACGGGCACCCACCAATAAAAAAACTCTTCGCATCGACAACATCCAAGTTATCTTTGTGATTAGACAGACAATCCGCATCCCAATTGCGTATTCAATGATATGAGTGATTTCTCACAGGAAGGCGCGGGAAAAATTTCGTTGCATGGAAATGGCATGGGTGTGCCTTCGCCGGAGGACATTGAACGGCGGGCTCGCGAGATTGCAATGATCGACGAGCGCGATCCGGAGGAATTTACCGAAGCCGATTGGACCCAGGCCCGCAAAGAATTGGGCGGCGCGGAGCATCCCACTCCGCCGGAGGAAACCAAGCAAAGCGCCGAGCTGACCGACGATTGGTACGTGCCCGCGCCTTCACGCGGGAAACGTATGCCGCGACCTGGCGTTGACGAAGAAGAGGAAACGATCGGCGAGCATCTGGTTACGGGAGGAGTTGAGGAAGCGACGCACGATCAAATGCTGGAAGCGCGCAAGGAAGAAATCGAAGAGGAAGGAGGAACCGCGTGAGTCGAACGGCGGCAGCGACAATTGAAGAGACGCCGATGTCGTCGACCCGGGCCGGGTCCACATCGTCGCGGAGCGCGCGTTTGCTGGCGCGCTTTCACGATGTTCGCCGTTTTACCACCTCGCTTTGCTCGGGACTCGCAGCCGAAGATTGCGTCGTGCAATCGATGCCGGATGTGAGCCCAACCAAATGGCACCTCGCCCACACCACCTGGTTTTTCGAGACATTCATTCTCAAGAAATGGATCAGCGGGTATCGTCCCGAAAACCCGCAGTACGCCTACCTTTTTAATTCTTATTACAACGCCGCGGGCGACATGCACCGCCGCGATCTTCGAGGGTTGATCTCGCGCCCGACCGTTGAAGAAACGCACCGCTACCGTTCCGCCATCGACGAACACGTCGATCACCTTGTCTCCGGCGCCGGCGAAAAGCTTCTCGATGAAATCGAACCATTGATTGTTCTCGGCATCCATCACGAGCAACAGCACCAGGAACTTCTCGTCACCGATATCAAACACGTCTTCTCCCAAAACCCGCTCTATCCCGTTTTCCGCGAGCGCCCGATCATGGACCGCAAGATCGACATCGCCTCTGCCAAATTCGTTGAGTTTGATGAAGTGATTACTGAAATCGGGCACGACGGCGACGGATTTTCCTACGACAACGAAGGTCCCCGGCATCGCGCGCTGGTTCCCGCTTTTTTCCTGGCCTCGCGACCGGTCACCAATGGCGAATACATCGCTTTCATCGAAGACAACGGCTACGCACGATCTGAATTCTGGTTATCGCTCGGCTGGACGACGTAAACGAACAGCGCTGGCAGGCTCCGCTCTACTGGACCAAACGCGATGGCGCCTGGTGGAACTTTACTCTGTCCGGATTTCGCCCGGTCGATCCAAATGAGCCGGTCACGCACATCAGTTATTTCGAGGCCGATGCCTTCGCCAATTGGAGCGGGGCGCGGTTGCCTACCGAATTCGAATGGGAACACGCCGCAACGAAGATCGACCCGCCTGGGCAAGGCTACGGCGCGGTAGGCATCGACGGCAATTTCGTCGAAACCGAAATGTTTCATCCGGCTAACCGTGATCTGCACTCGCCTCATCCTCTCCCTTCGATGGGCGAGGGGCTGCGAAGCTCCAGGTGAGGATGTTCGGCACAGCTCCAGCAAATGTTTGGCGACGTTTGGGAATGGACGCGCAGCTCGTATTCGCCTTACCCCGGTTATCGGGCCGAGCCGGGGCGCTCGGCGAATACAATGGGAAGTTCATGTGTAACCAATACGTTTTGCGCGGTGGTTCCTGCGCGACGTCGCGCACGCACATTCGCCACACCTATCGCAATTTCTTCCAACCCGAAAAACGCTGGCAGTTCACCGGGATTAGACTCGCACGCGATCTAAAATGATTTATTAGGCGCGGGTCCGAGCCGGACTGGCATTTTCGGACGCGCCGAGTAAAACGTTGCGCAACCATGGCAAATTCACTAATGACGGCACGATCACCAACTGCAGTCGCACCCGCCGGCACGGATTTCTTTGCCGATGTTATCGCCGGTCTTTCCAGCACGCCGCGGACGCTGCCGTGCAAATATTTTTATGACGCGCGCGGCGCCGGATTGTTCCAAAAAATCTGCGAGCTGCCGGAATATTATGTTACTCGAACAGAGATCGCGATCCTGGATCGATATCGCGCTGAGATTGCGTCGCGTCTCGGCTCGAACATCGAGCTGATCGGCCTCGGCACCGGCGCCGGAACTAAAACACGAATTCTCGTCGAAGCGCTCGATAAACCCGCTGTCTACATGCCGGTCGATATTTCCGAGAAGCAACTCCACGAATCCGCCGCGGTTTTTCGGAAGACCTTTCCCGATCTCGAAGTCCTGCCCGTCGCGGCCGATTATTTGCAGCCAGTCGTGCTTCCTTCGCCGCGCACCGCGGCGTCGCGCAAGGTCGTTTATTTCCCCGGATCGACCATCGGCAACTTTGAGCCGGACGAAGCGGCCGGTTTCCTCGGCCGGATTGCGAAGCTCTGCGGCCACGGTAGCGGCCTGCTCATCGGCGTCGATCTGCGAAAAGATCGAAATATCATCGAGGCCGCTTACAATGACGCCCAGGGCGTGACCGCCGAATTTAATTTGAATTTGCTCGTGCGGGCAAATCGCGAGCTCGGGGCCGATTTCGATCTGGCCCATTGGCGGCACCGCGCGATCTACAATTCAAACGAGGGCCGCATCGAAATGTACCTGATCAGCGACATCGACCAGAAGGTGCGCATCGAAAATCGGCAGTTTGAATTCGGTGCCGGCGAAAAAATTCTTACGGAGTATTCCTACAAGCACACATCGGAGAGTTTCTCGGCACTTGCGGACAGTGCCGGATTCGATTTTGAAAAAATGTGGACGGACGACGCGCGTCTGTTTGGCGTTTTCTATTTCACTGTGGCAAGCTAGCCGCCGGCTGTTGTCATGCCGCCTGCCCGCCGTGGCGGGAGCGGAGTCGAGGGATCTCTGATGATCTCCGAGAGACCCATTCGGCCTTGGCTCAGGGCAGGCTTTCGCTCAGCATGACAGGAGAAATGAACGCGTTTGGGCAACGTTTTGCAATTTCACCTGTAGCCGGGGGCGCTGACCCCGGCCACGGTCGACGCCCGCGGCTGCAACAATGACTGCACTTGTTCGGCTCAACAGTGTCAGCAAGCGCTACGCCGGCACGTCGGCTTTGCACGCGACCAATCTTGCCGTCGAGAATGGCAGAACGACGGCGCTGATCGGGCCTAGCGGGTGCGGCAAATCCACATTACTGCGTCTGGTCATTGGTTTAGTCGAACCCGACACCGGAACAATTGAATTCGATGGGGCGCGGATAGCTCCTGATAAGATCGACAACGTCCGCCGCCGGATCGGTTACGTGATTCAAGAAGGCGGCTTATTTCCTCATCTTACGGCGCGGGCCAATGTCCTTTTAATGGCCCGACATCTCGCAAAAGACGAAAACAAGACGCGGGAACGTCTTTCCGAATTGTGCGAGCTGACACGATTTTCCGAGACTCTGCTTTCGCGTTATCCGCTTGAACTTTCCGGTGGCCAGCGTCAGCGGGTTAGTCTGATGCGTGCGCTCATGCTCGCGCCCGAATTGTTGTTGCTCGACGAACCGCTCGGCGCGCTCGATCCGCTCGTCCGAGCGTCGCTGCAAAAAGATCTGAAGGAAATCTTTGCGAATTTGAAACAGACCGCGCTCCTGGTGACGCATGATCTCGCCGAAGCCGCTTATCTCGGCGATGAGATCGTGCTCATGAACGAAGGCCGAATCGTGCAGCAGGGATCGATTGTCGATCTTCGAGAAAAACCCGTGAATGGATTCGTCTCCGAATTCATCAACGCCCAGCGAGGCCTTGCGCTTATATGAGAGGAATCAGGAAAGCAGGAAAACAGGAAGGGGGTCGAGGATTTTGTATCGGAAAGCGGAGCCATGTCATTTCCTGCCTTCCTGCTTTCCTGATTATTATTTCTTCTTCTCTGTCGGCGCAACCGGTCGTGGTTGGCTCGAAGAAATTTACCGAGTCGTATGTATTGGGCGAAATTGCGACACGGACATTGAACGATGCCGGAATTTCTGCCGAACATCGACAAGGCATGGGGGGCACGATCATTCTCTGGCAGGCGCTTCAGGGTGGCCAAATCGATCTCTATCCCGAATACACGGGCACCATTTGCGAAGAAATATTGAAGGATCGACAAGCGAACATGCGCGACGCGTTGGCGAAATCCGGCGTTGGAATGACCGAGCCCCTCGGCTTTAACAACACATATGCGCTTGTCATGCGGAAGGATGAAGCGAAGCGGCTCGCGATTCGCAACATCAGCGATTTGCGAAGTCATCCTGAACTGAAGATCGGGCTCACCCATGAATTCCTGGATCGACAGGACGGCTGGCAGCCTCTGGTCGCGCGCTATCAGTTGAATCTCCCGAACGTCATCGGGATCGATCATGCCCTCGGTTACGCCGCGCTGAAGAGCGGCGAGATCGACGTGAAAGATGCTTACTCGACCGATGCCAAAATTGCCGAATACGATTTGGTCACTCTAAACGATGATCTGGAATTTTTTCCGCGTTACGAAGCGGTGTTCTTGTACCGGCTCTCGCTGCCAGGATCGACGATCGCCGCCTTGCGCAAACTGGAAGGAACAATCAACGAAGCGAAAATGATTCGGCTCAACGCCGAAGCCGAGCGCGCGAAGAACTACGCCCGAGCCGCGAGTTTGTATTTCGATAATGGCGCAAGATCGACATCAACCAACACAGGAGAATCGTTTTTGCATAAACTCGTCCGCTGGACGGTGCGTCATCTCGAACTGGCGGGTTTTTCGCTGCTTCTGGCGGTGATCGTAGGAATTCCGCTTGGCATTTTTGCCAGCCGCGGCGGCGCAGTTGGACACCTGATTCTTGGGTTCGCTGGAGTCATGCAAACGATTCCGTCGCTCGCATTACTCGCATTGCTCGTTCCGCTTCCGTTCTTTGGAATCAGCGTGCGAACCGCGATCGCGGCGCTTTTTCTTTATGGTCTGCTCCCGATCGTGCGCAACACCGCAAGCGGTTTGCAGGACATTCCGCGATCGTTGCGCGAATCGGCGATTGCCCTCGGGCTCAAACCAGCTGCGCAATTGTGGCAAATTTATTTGCCAATGGCGTCGCGGTCGATTTTATCGGGAATCAAGACCAGCGCCGTGATCAATATCGGGACCGCAACGCTGGCGGCGCTGATCGGTGCCGGCGGGCTGGGGGAGCCAATCCTGAGCGGACTGAACTTGAACGATCACGTGACAATTCTTGAGGGAGCGATCCCAGCGGCGTTGCTGGCGCTGCTCGTGCAATCGCTTTTCGATTTGCTCGACCGCGTCTTGATTCCGAAGGGGTTGCGCCTGTAGCGGCGGTCTGCTTGAGCCGTCATTCCGAGAGAAGTCGAGGAATCCCGATGCATACCTAGAGGCAACTCCACGGGATCCTTCGACTTCGCTCAGGATGACAGCGTGTCGGCATGCGTTTATTACATTGTATGGCCATCACATCGATTAATCCGGCTACGGGCGAGAAGCTGAAAGAATTTTCGGCGTTCGATGAAAAGGAGATCGAGAAACGGCTCGATCGGGCCGAGAAGGCATTTGAGCTGCATCGACGACAGCCATTTTCTGCTCGGGCCCAACTAATGACGGCGGCCGCTTCGTTGCTCGAGCGCGAGAAAGACAAGTTCGCGCGTGTTATGACCCTGGAGATGGGCAAGCTCCTGCGCGCGGCCGGCGAGGAAATCGAGAAATGCGCGCGCTGCTGCCGATATTATGCGGAAAATGCCGAGCGGTTTCTCGAGGACGAGGCTGGGCAAACCGATGCCGCGCGGAGCTATGTTCATTACGAACCGATCGGAGCGGTCCTTGCGGTCATGCCGTGGAATTTTCCGTTTTGGCAGGTATTCCGCTTTGCCGTGCCGGCGTTGATGGCAGGCAACGTGGGACTTCTCAAACACGCCGCCAACGTGCCTCAGTGTGCGCTTGCCATCGAAGAAATTTTTTGCCGGGCCGGATTTGAGGAAGGCATTTTCCAGACGTTGCTCATCGAATCCGACCAGGTTGAAAAGATCATTGTCGATCCTCGCGTAAAGGCGGTCACCCTTACCGGAAGCGAGAAAGCGGGTGCCGCAGTGGCGAGCGCGGCGGCGCGCGAAATAAAGAAAGCGGTGCTGGAGCTTGGTGGTAGCGATCCATTTATTGTGATGCCGAGCGCAGATTTCGAGAACGCGATTTCCACGGCGGTAAAGGCGCGGACACTCAACACCGGGCAATCGTGTATCGCGGCAAAGCGGCTGCTCGTGGCGGACAAGATCTACGACAAGTTTCTTACGGAATTCGTGGAGCGAATGCGCGCGTTGAAAATTGGCGATCCGTTGGATGAAACGACCGATATTGGTCCGCTGGCCACCGAGCAAATTCTGAATGGCGTGCACGAGCAGGTCCAGAAATCGATCGCGGCCGGCGCGAAATTGCTAACCGGCGGAAATCGCATCCATGGGTCGGGATTTTTCTACGAACCGACTGTCCTTGTCGATGTTCCGAAGAATTCGCCGGCTTATCGCGAAGAAATTTTTGGGCCGGTGGCGGCGATCTTTCGCGTACGCGATTCCGCGGAGGCGATCGAAATTGCCAATGATTCTTCGTTTGGCCTGGGCGCGAGTGCGTGGACAGGCGATCGTGCCGAACAGGAACTCTTCGCCTCGCAACTCGAAGCGGGAATGGTTTTCATCAACGCCATGGTCGCGTCGGATCCACGATTGCCGTTCGGCGGAGTAAAGCGCTCCGGGTTTGGCCGCGAACTCGGCGCGGCTGGAATCCGCGAATTCATGAACGCCAAAACGGTCTGGTTCGGCTAATTAAACGCCGTCATCCTGAGCGGGCAACGTGACGTTGCATCCATTTTTTTACCGGCTGTGCGCGGTCACTTTGTGAGCTTGTCCTGAGCGAGCGATCGCGAGTCGAACGGAAAGGATCCCGCAACTTGCCGATTATCCCGCAAGCGTTCGCGACCTCCTCGCAGCAACAACAGGCAGCAAAGTATGTGAGCGCAGGCAGTTTTCGCGAGGTCCTTCGCTGCGCTCAGGAGACAAGCATTGTTTACGAGCAGGCCCTAACGCGTGATCTATTTGCTTGTCGAAAACTGATCCTCTTTGTTCTTGAACAAGACGTTAAATGTGGTGAGCGAGCCGTAGCAGCGGGTGATGTATTGTTGTATGTCGAACTTGTCGGCATCGCTCAGTTTGTCGCTGGCGTTCACTTTCTGTTCGAGCACGCGAAGATTGTTTCGGATCATGACGATCTTGTGAAAGAAAGTTTCGAGCGGCACTTCTTTCGGTTGCAGCGAGGAGTCGGCGGATTGCATAACGAGGTTTCCACGCTGCCAGCGAGTGGCCAGTCCTTCGACCAGCGCGTCTTTTTTTTCCAGGCCCAGCGCTTCCACCGTCGCTTGAGCGGTGTCGCGGATTAGATTCGCGAGCGGAACTTGCAGCTCGCGCAAGGTCGCAGTCGCTTCGGCCGACGCGAGATCAGCCGACGCCGGATCCAGAGTTCGCGGGGCATCGTCGAACGAAATATCGGCCGTGTGTTCAGTCAGCGCTTTCACCACGCCGACGCCGTAGCGTGGATGATTCACCTTCATTCCAATGTGCAGATTCTCGATGGTCAATGACATGATGCGGGCATCCTCCGAGATGTTTGGGAAAGCTCAACAACGTTTTTAGTTGTCTCGTTCCTCCATCGCCGCTCATTCTGGTGAAGGATGGCTAAGGCCGACGCTCCAGTTTTTGTGCCGCATCCGCCCGGCTTTCGCCAGCGCCGCGGATTGAACTGGGCTTTCATCGGTCTGCTCTACACGTCGTTCTACATGTGTCGTTACAACCTGCCCTTGGCGAGCGGCGCCATTAGTGACGAGTTCGGATTCAACAAGGCGCAAATCGGCACGATTATCACAACCCAGTTACTTGCCTACGCTTGCGGACAAATTATCAACGGGCTGCTGACCGATCGATTAGGCGGAAAACGCGCGATGCTCATCGGGGCGGCTGGCACGATCATCATGAACATTGTGTTCGGAGTCGCGTCGTTTTGGGGATTACTTTGGCTTTTCGTCGTAATTCGCGGAATCGACGGTTATGTGCAGGCGTTTGGCGCACCGGGGATGGTCAAGATTAATGCAGCCTGGTTCCGTCCCACCGAGCGGGGAGGATTTGCCGGCATTTTCGGATTCATGATCAACCTCGGCCGATTTGGCATCAACAGTCTTGGCGCAGCCCTATTGGCAGGCTTTGTATTTCTCGGCTTGATACAAATTCCACCGCTGCATTGGCGTTGGTTATTTTGGATCCCGGCGGGCATCGCTCTTGTGATCGGCACTTGCATGGCTCTGATTGTGAAAGACGCGCCCGAGCAGGCGAATTTTCCGCCAGTAAACCCAGATGAGGAAACCGGCGGTCACGTCCAGGCCAGGGTTTCCGATGTCTTCAAAATCATCGTAACAAATCCAGTGGTCTGGATCGTAGCGTGCGCATACGCGTGTACCGGCGCCGTGCGCCAGGGCATCGACCAATGGTTCCCGCTTTTCATGCGAGAAGTGCATCACGTTGATTTCAAGTCCGCGCAATTTCAAGTCCTTGCTGCGTCGATTCCATTTGTGGCGTCTGCCGGCTCGCTTATCTCAGGCTTTGTTTCCGACAAAGTTTTTCACGGGCGTCGCGCACCGGTTGCGGCTGTTCTGTATTTTGTGGAAACATTCATCATTCTTGCCGCGGCGCAGTTTCACTCGGTCAATGCCGCAATTTTCTTTCTTGTTCTTATTTCGCTGACAGCTAACTCAACGCACTCGATTCTCGGAACCGCGGCGGCCATGGACATCGGCGGCGCAAAAATGGCCGGGTTTGCTTCCGGCGTGATCGATTCGTTTCAATATTTCGGAGGAAGTCTCGCTGGTTACTTTCTCGGGGCGCTGCTGGATCGAAGCTGGGGCAATTATTTTTATTTCATGGCGCCGTTCGGCGTGGTCGGTGGGATCCTAATGCTAACGATCTTGGGACGCGTCAGTCTGGCCAAACAACCGCGCGCGGCGACTAGATAATTCACTCTGTCATCCCGAGCAAAGTCGAGGGATCACGATGCGCTAGCGAGAAGGAATGCCGCGGGGTTCCTCGACTGCGCTTGTCTTCGCTCGGAATGACAGCTCAATTTGGGTTGTCGATCTTCGAAACGCAGTTGCCGAGAGTTTCGGTCGTGCACCGATCCCTGCACGATGACAACCCACCGCAAACAACGAAGCGATTTGCTCTGCAAAAGCTCCTTCGCCACTCATGCGAGTGTGCCATTGCGAATTGTTCAGTTTGCCGTTCCCGCGCAGTTCTCGGATTCGCCCGAGCACCTTCTCTTTTCGATCGGGAAAGTGTTCTTCCAGCCAATGCTCGAACAGCGGTGCCACCGCCCACGGCAAACGCACAATCGTGTAACCGGCGAATTGCGCGCCTGCTTTGGCCGCTGCTTCGAGAATTTTCGGCACCTCGTGATCGGTCAGCCCGGGAATGATCGGCGCAGTCATGACCCCAACTGGAATTCCCGCTGCACGAAGCTGTCGGATGGCGTTGAGGCGCGCTTCGGGCGACGAAGTGCGCGGTTCCAGAATCCGTTGCAATTTCGGATCGAGTGATGTGATCGAAATATTCACAGCCGCGGCATGATGACTTGCCAGCTCCCGCAGAAGATCGACATCGCGTGTCACGAGGCGGTTTTTGGTGATGATCGCAACCGGGTTGCGAAACTTCGCCAGCACCTCGAGGCAACCGCGCGTGATCCGCAGTTTCTTTTCGATCGGCTGATACGGATCGGTCACGCCGCTCATTACCAGCGTTTGCGGTTTCCAGCGCGGCGATTCCATTTCCGCGCACAATAATTCCGGCGCATCGGTCTTGACCATGATTTTACTTTCGAAATCGAGGCCGGCTGAAAAGCCGAGATATTCATGGGTTGGCCTGGCATAACAATAAATGCAGCCGTGTTCGCAGCCACGATACGGATTCAGGCTCGTCTCGAATCCGACATCGGGACTGTTGTTACGCGTGATAATCGATTTGGAAGCATCGCGGAAATACTGGGTGTGGCGGCGCGGTCGTTCCTCATCATCGGGATCGACATCAACGACATCGACATCGGTTAGATCGACATGAAGCTTTTCGAAACGGTTGGCCGGGCTCCATGACGCGCCCCGGCCGTGTAGAGGAGCGCGGCTTTGAGGCTGTTCGACAACGATTGGAACAAACTTGCGCCCGGTCATGAAGAATGTTCGCGCGAACATATAACGCTGTCGAATCGAATCTCTGCTGTAGCGGCCCCGAAAGCCTTCGGGGTCGCCAATTGATGGCCCAAAGTTTGCGACGCTCACAGAGCGCCGCTACAGTCGGCCCAGCGCCGGAGGGGTGGTCGAGTGGTTGATGGCTCCGGTCTTGAAAACCGGCAGGGCGCAAGCCCTCGTGGGTTCGAATCCCACCCCCTCCGCCATTTTAATTTTCGAATGTCGATTTTCGATTTTCGATTTGGAAGCGTTGCAATTTCGCGATTCGAACGCCGTTCGACTGGTGGGGCGCGTTACGCGCATGGGTTATAAGCGAAGCTCTAACCCCAGAGCCAAAGCGCAGCTTTGGATAATCCCACCCCCTCCGCATTCTAATTGCGGATTGCTGATTTCTGATTGCTGATTGACAGATGAGGAAATCGCGTGACTAGAAACGCGCACGATATTCCCAGGATCGCCGCGCAGACGACGTCGGATAAATAATGTGCCGCGACATACATCCGGGAGATTCCGATTAGGATTGGGATTGGCAGGCAGGCGAGGGCGATTCGACGGCGTACAAAAAACAGGACGCCGAAAAATCCCATCGATGCCGCGACGTGTCCGGAGGGGAAGGCCTGATACTTGGAGCTGAAATGTGATCGCGCTGCGACTTCTTCCGTTTTCACCGATGGTCGGGCGCGAGCGGTGGCGATCTTGATCCCGCGGCTAACCACGCCAGCGAGCGCCAGGGCGACCAGCATCGACAAGAAAATGCGCGTCCATTTCTTGTTGCCGCGCCACCAGGCAATCGCGAGCAGCAACGACCCGAGGGCGAGATGAGCGGGCCAGTCGCCGATCCGGCTGACATTGAGCATGAACTTCCGCAGAGCCCGGTCTTGATGCTGCGTTACAAAATCGCGCGCTGCGCCATCGAAATGAAAGGACGCAACGATTACAGCGAGCATAATCACGATGCAAATCAGCCAGTAAAAAACGGAGCTGCGTTTCACAAATGAGTTCCCGTCGGCACTTTGTCCTCTTACTCTTGCTCCTGCTCTTGCTCATGATCGATGGAAGTCGAGCAAGAGCAAGAGCATGAGTATGAGCACGAGCACGAGCACGAGCACGAGCATGATAAACTCCTCCACCGGGAAATACGCGATGTTATTTTTCGGCTGCGTGCTTCTCCACCTGGCCGGCACTTGGAGCCTGCCGCTTATCGATCGGGACGAGCCGCGTTTTGCCGAAGCGACCAGGGAAATGATTCAACGCGGCGATTACATCGTTCCCTATTTCAATAATAACATTCGATTCGACAAGCCTCCGCTCACCTACTGGGCCCAGGCCGCGAGTTACAAGATTTTTGGAGAGAACGATTTTGCCGCACGTTTTCCATCGACAATCGCCGCTGCGCTGATCGCATTGACGCTCCTGGCCTGGGGCGCGCGTATTGGCGGCGATCGTGTCGGCTGGTGGGCGGCGATCATCTTTACGGTTTCGCTCCAGACATTTGTTCACGCGAAAGCGGCGGTCGCCGACATGTGGCTGGTGCTTTTCATGACTTTGGCCTATTGGGCCGATTACGAATTGACTTGCGGTCAGAAAACGTCCAACCCGCCTGCGCAAGGCTTCGGCGTGGCAGGCGCTCAACGCCCAACGTCCACCGTCCAATGGAATTGGTGGCTGGTTTTTTATCTCTCGCTGGCGCTGGCCTTTCTGGCCAAAGGACCAATCGGATGGGTCCCGCTGTTAACAGTCGGTTGGATCAACGTCTCACGCCGTCCTTTTAGGTTGATCGCTGGGGTCCTCTTAATGCTCGGCGTTGTCGCGATCTGGGCCGTTCCCGCCTTGATTCGCACTCATGGCGAATTTTTTAGCGTTGGGATCGGGCGTCACGTCATCGGTCGATCGATCGGGGCGATGGAAGGGCACGGCGCCAATTCTCTCAGCGTGTATCTGCTGTTGCTGCCGTTTTATTTCATTACTGTTTTTCTGAGCATGTTTCCGTGGTCGCTCAAGTTTCCTTGGTTGGTCCGGAAATTGTGGCGTAACAAAGTAGGCCGAGGCTACAGCGGGCGCGATAGGATCGACAATTACCTTCTCGTCCGTGCCGGAATCATTTTTCTAATATTCACGCTCATCAAAACGAAGTTGCCGCATTACACATTGCCGGCATTTCCATTGCTTGCGCTGTTATTGGCGCGGCATTGGTCGCAACAACCATTGCCTCGTTTCAAAGGGATCGCGATTGCGACGACATGCGTGTTGTTCGCCGTCGCGTTTATAGTTCCGCCGCTGGTCGCGCGTTCGTTCCCCGCCTATGCGCTTTTTCGAGAGTCTCGCGATCAGTTGCGGCCAGACATGGAGTTTGGCGCGGTTGATTACAACGAGCCAAGTCTGGTCTGGTATTTTCGTTCCCGGGTGAAAGGCTTTCTTACGCCTTTGAACAAGAGGGGAGCCGCCGATTTTATGGCAAAAGACTGGACCGCGCTTCGTGGTGATACCGAGTTCGCTTACGGGCACGCTCTTCGCGAATCATCCGGACAACTGGAAAACATTTTCAACGCACGGCTTCAACCTCGCCAAAGGCAAGCACCTCGATCTTACGCTTGTAATGAAATCGGAATGACCTTGATAAGCGCGCGGTCGTTTACTCCTCTGTCTGGACGAATTGATACATCTCTGCGATCGCTCGCAGAGCGCCGCTACAGGATAATGGAGATTCTTCGCCTTGCGTTTGCAAACACGCTCCGTTTCAACTCTTCATCTTATAGCGTTTCAACCGCTCTCAATGATCACGTTTCTCGACCGGCAAACTTGTCGACGGCTCTGCCCACGCAGGCCATTGTCGATGTCAACGGCGTCGGTTACGAAGTTTTGATTCCGCTTTCCAGTTACGATAAGCTCCCGGTCAGTCGGCCAGCCGATTCACATTCTGACGCATCTGGCCGTGCGCGAAGACGCGCACATTCTTTACGGATTCATGACTGCGCCCGGAGCGCGATCTGTTTCGGTTGCTGGTGAATAACGTCAGCGGGATCGGGCCGAAACTTGCGCTGGCTGTATTAAGCGGAATGAGCGTAACGAATTTCAAAGCCGCCGTTGTGAACTCGGATATCGCGGCGATCTCGAAAATTAGCGGGCTTGGGAAAAAAACGGCCGAACGAATCGTGCTCGAATTGAAAGACAAGCTCGGGGTCGCGGCGGCGTGGGAAGCCGCAATCGGCGCGCACGCGCCGACGCCCGAGCAGGAACAAGCCAACGAAGCCGTGCTGGCGCTGATCGCGCTTGGTTACAAACAAGTCGATGCCCACAAAGCGGTGCGCGATTTGCAGGAAAAAGGCGAAGCGAAATCGGCGGAGGAATTGGTAAGCTTGGCGCTGAAGAAAATCGCCGCGGGAAGATAAACGTGGAATTCCGACGCGGCGAGGAAGCCCGTTGTGCCACCTGAAGCACTTTTCCGAGATCCCTCGACTCCGCTCGGGATGTCGACGTTGTTCATTGAGCGTTGGACGTTGAGCGTTCGAGCGTTGGACGTTGGACGTTGCTTTCTAATGCAGGTTCAAGACGACAGGCTTCGTCGCCATCCGCACTGCCTTCCCAAAGGAAGGCCTCTTCGCAGAAAAGGACTGGCTCCTTTCGCCCGATGCGTTTCCGATCGAGCAAAAATTCCTGGCCGAGCTCGAGCAACTCGGTCATCAGTTGTTCGTTTTTCAGCGCGCTTGTAATCAGCTTTATCAACAGAGTGTCAAAGGAAAACAGCCCGATTGGGTTGCGCGTTATCTCGATGCGGGCAAACCGAAGGAGCTGATCGAGTTTTCGCGACGCAAAGAAATCCGGGACGATCTTCCGCGCGTCATTCGCCCGGATCTCATTCTGACCGAGGACGGTTACATCATTGCGGAAATCGATTCCGTGCCGGGCGGAATCGGATTGACCGGTGGCTCAATCAAACCTACTCGCAATTCGATAACGAAATCATCGGCGGCGCGGATGGGATGCTGGAGGGATTTCAAAGTGTTCTTCCCAGACGGCGGCGACATCGTTATTTCGCAGGAATCGGCCACCTATCGGCCGGAAATGGAATGGATCGCTGCGCGATTGAACGAGCGAACTGTAGCCGCGAACGCCGACCACGGCTCTGTTAACGTCGTCACGGGCCGGGGTCAACGCTCCCGAACTACAGCTGGCGCGTCGTGGCGGCGGAGAATTATGAGCCGCAGGATGGCGCGCGCATGTTTACCGCTTCTTCGAGTTGTTCGATCTGCCCAACATTCCCGAAGATCGACAATCTGCTTCGCGCAAACGCAGAAGGCCGGATCACGATCACACCGCCGATCAAACCGTATCTCGAAGAGAAAATGTGGTTCGCGCTTTTTTGGATGCAGCCGCTGCGCGAATTCTGGCGGCGCGAGCTGGGCGAAAAATATTTCATGAAACTGCAGGAAGTGATTCCGTATTCGTGGCTGCTTGATCCAACGCCGTTGCCGCAACATGCGCGTGATTCCGCGTTTGGAAATTCACGATTGGCGCGAGGCGGCCAGATTCAGTCAAAAAGATCGCGATCTTCTTTTGAAAGTGAGCGGATTTTCACCGCTCGGCTGGGGCAGTCGCGGCATCTCGCTCGGCTCCGATCTCGCCCACGCGGAATGGGCAAAGAGGATCGACAATGCGCTTGCCACGTTCGATTCGTCGCCGACCATCATGCAACGCTTTCACAAAGGCCGATTGTTCGAACACCGGTATTGGGAAGATGGTGGATCGACCGCTCCGTCGGGCGATGCTAATAAGAATGCGGCTTCGCCGCCTGGTTTTAGCATCGAGCAAGGGACTGCTCGATCCACCGAGTTGAAAACGATGCAAGGCCGCGTCCGTCTTTGCCCGTATTACTTCGTCGAAGAAGACAAAGTGAAATTGCGCGGCGCGCTGGCCACCATCGTTCCCGCCGACAAGAAATTTCTTCACGGAATGCGCGACGCGATTTTGGCGCCATCGCGAGTGCAATAATTTTGAGTGCGGCGATCCGGCAGCCGCCGGACCGCTTTGAAAGCGCGGACATGTCCGCGCACTCCAAAATTGCTATGACAAATGGCGAGACAATTGAATCCTATGTGCCGGCGCGGCTGGATGATCTGCCGTGGAGCCGATGGCATTGGTTGATCGTGGTTGCGCTGGGCGCGACTTGGATTCTCGATGGGCTTGAAGTCACGCTCGCCGGCGCGCTTGGCGGAATTTTGACCCGCCACGAGACGCTGGGACTAACTCCGACGGAGGTCGGCGCGAGCGCGACTTGTTATCTGGCCGGCGCGGTGATTGGCGCGCTGCTGTTCGGTTATGGAACGGATCGGTTTGGCCGAAAGAAATTATTTTTCATCACGGTGACCGTTTATCTCGTCGGAACGGCGCTCTAGCGCGTTCTCGTGGAATTTCACAAGCTATGCAGTTTTCCGCGCGATCACCGGCGCCGGCATCGGCGGCGAATACGCGGCCATCAACTCGGCGATTGACGAACTGATTCCGGCTCGCGTGCGTGGCCGAGTCGATTTGATGATCAATGGATCGTATTGGGTAGGTGCAGCGATGGGTGCAGCTTGGAACGCTCGTCTTGCTCGACCCGCGCTCGATTGCCGATCTGGCTTGGCTGGCGTTTCGCGTTTGCAATCGGCGCGACTCTTGGATTGATCGTCATTTTCTTTCGGCGGTGGATTCCCGAAAGCCCGCGCTGGCTGATGATTCACGGAAGGAATCATGAAGCGGAGCAAATTGTCGGTGAAGTAGAACGAAGAATCGGGGTCTCAGCCACGACGGCCGATCTCTACAGCGTGCGGATTCGAACTCGGACGCACACGCCGTGGCACGAGATTTGGGACGCGATCGTGCACGAGCATCGACGGCGTTCGTTTCTCGGTTTTATTCTGATGCTGACCCAGGCGTTTTTTTACAACGCAATCTTCTTCACCTACGCGCTGGTCCTGATGCGGTTTTACGGTGTGCCGGAACAGAGCGTGGGCCTTTATCTCCTTCCCTTCGCGCTCGGCAACGTGCTTGGCCCGGTCGTGCTCGGGCATTTGTTCGACACGATTGGACGCAAGAAAATGATCGCTGCAACTTATGCTCTCGCCGGAATTCTCCTGGCTGTAACCGGCTGGCTGTTTCATGCCGGAATGCTGACGGCTCAAACTCAAACGGTCGCCTGGACAATCATCTTCTTCATTGCGTCGGCCGCGGCCAGCTCTGCTTATCTGACTGTGAGCGAGATTTTCCCATTGGAGATTCGCGCATTGGCAATCGCAATTTTCTACGCGATTGGAACTCTGGCCGGCGGAGTTGGCGCGCCCATTTTGTTTGGCTGGATGATTGGGACCGGCTCGAGCACAGCGTTATTTGCCGGTTATCTGGTTGCCGCGGTACTGATGATCGTCGGCGCGTTAACGGAAATCTGGATTGGCGTAGCAGCCGAGCGCCGATCGCTCGAACATATCGCCGCACCGCTCTCAAGCCGGAATCTGTAGCGCCCTTCTGTTAGCGTCGAATTTATTAGCGGTTGTAGAGGCGCTTCTGCCAAGCGCCTGAGCGTTCGGCGTTTGACACAAACGTCGCTACACTTCACGAACCATCGGTGCTGCGAATCGATAGCTCGCAGGTGTGAATCGGCCCCGCGGATGTCAGCTCGCTGCAGTAAAGATGAAACGCTTCGACCCGAAACATTCCGGCATCGACTTCGGCATTGGCTTTGAAAAATTTGTGCAATGCGCCTTCATGGACATTGTGGCAACGCGCCAGAGTGATGTGCGGATGCCACGGGCGTAAATCCGCTTCCAAGCCAGACCGCCAATCGCGGCCTCCTGCACTCGTTTGTGCAATTGGAACAAATGAGGATGACCGGTGCCGACCCCGATCCAGACGATTTTCGGATGCCCCTTTGGCCGGAAATTTTCCGAGGCCGACCATCGGGAGAACAAATGCGCGAAATTCGATCGCGCTCAATTTTCGCGCAAGTTACAGATTCGACATCTTCGATTACGGCCGGAAAAAACCCGAGGGTAAGATGCATTTGATTGCCATCGACCCAACGAACGCCGTGAATTTGCGGATCGAGATCCACCAGACTCTGCCGAATGGATTTCGGCGGATCGATGGCCACGAACAGCCGTTTCGGCTTCATTGAATCTTCCGAGCCGCGCGCGCCTCATCGCCGCCGGCTCCGGTCGGTCGCGGGTAGCCGTTTGTTCACTATCTTCATGACTCCGCGCGACGATATTTGGAAAAATCGCATTGGCGATAATCAACGCGCGCGCCGGCAACGGCATCATCAACGCAGCCTTGCCGCGCGCAGCAGCTGCCAGAATTTTTCGGCCGCGCGTTCTGCCGAGATCGAAGCGAGCGGCATTTTGGTCGCACCGGCAAACGATTCGAATTCGGCGGCGTGATCCCCTTTGAATTTTGCGTGCACTTCCGAACCGGTCCGCATCAGACCCGGGCGTAACTGTGGTGACATAAATATTTTCGCGAGCAATTCCGCCCGAAGCGCATCGGAGAAGCCGACCAGAGCGAATTTGCTCGCGGTGTACGGGGCCATGTGCGGGACGGCAATCTTGCCGCCAATGGAAGCGATGTTGATGATTCGTCCGCCGCCTAGTCGTCGCATGTCGGGAATGATCCGCATGATCAATTCGAATGGCGCCCAAAAATGCACGCCCATGCTGCGCTCGAAATCTTCGCGCTGCATGTGTTCGAGCGGACCGACTTCGATGATCCCGGCGTTATTGATGAGAATGTCGATCCTGCCGAAACGATCGATGGCGAGGCGGACAGCGGATTCAATCTGCGCGCGATCGAGCAAATCGCATTGAATTGTAATAGCTTCGCCGCCCCGGCTTTCGAGATCGTTCTTGGCGCGGGTGAGCTCATCAGCATCGCGAGCGATGAGAGCGACTTTGCCGCCCTGATCACAAATTTGTCGTGCGATGATCAAGCCGAGACCGCGGGAGCCGCCGGTGATAAGGGCGACTTTATCGCGAATCCAGGAGCCGGTGCGAATTAACATTCACCGTAATTGTAGGGCGTCTCTGTGAGACGCCAATCATTAGATGGCGTCGGGACACAGACGCCCTGCAAGCCTTCGCGGCAAGATGCCGCGAAGCACAGGCAGGATGCCTGCGCTCCCCAAAAGAAATTAGCTGTGACGGCGATTGAATTTCGCCACTTCGCGCTGGGTTTCGCGATCGACGGCGCGCTTTTTCAAGTCGGCGCGCTTGTCACGCGCGGCTTTGCCTTGGGCGACGCCGATCTCGGCTTTCAGCTTGCCGCTCTTCCAATACAGTTTGAGAACAACCAGGGCGCGTCCTGCGACCTGGGTCTCGCCATAGAGTTTGTCGATCTCTTGTCGATGTAACAGGAGTTTGCGGACGCGTTTGGGAGCCGGAACTTCGTGACTGGCCTGGGCGTAGGGCTGGATATCGGCGTTGTAGAGAAAAGCTTCGCCCTTTTCGATGCGGGCGAAGGCATCGCCGATGTTCGCTTTCCCGGCCCGGATCGATTTGACCTCGCTGCCTTTGAGTTCGATCCCGGCTTCGTAGCGATCGAGAATGTGATAGTCGCGCAGCGCCTTGCGATTGAGAATCGACTCGGCAGCCATGATCGCGCCCTGAAACGCGACGAAGCTTAAGCTTTCTCCGGTGAACCCTCGATGGATTCGTAAACAAGCTTGCCGGCGATAATTTCCTTGAGCGCGATATCCGTGAGCGACATGCGTGGAGTGGTCTCCACCATGGGCCGGTGTCCCAAGCCGAGCTGACGCACGCGTTTGGAGACCACGTTGATCAGGATTTGCTGATTCGGGATCGCTTGGGCTGCTTCCTGGAGGAGTTGAGTGGTCATATGGCGCAAGGAACGAACGGGATGAAACGTTTCCGTCGGGAATTGAAGAATAGTCGCCGCGCTGCCGGGGAGAGCGGGCGAGATAAGTTGCGGAGCTAGCATGGCAAAAACGAGTAGTGACTTTGCGAACGAACCAACCGGCTGTCAACGACTTTGTACGGTTGATTGAGCGGGCTATCTGATCCTAAAGGAAGGCCCAGCATTCATATAAGCTGGTAAGCTGCGCCGGTTTCTAGTAGCAAGCAGCACGAAAAATGCACGAAATCATCCGCGACATTACATTTTGCGTCCTGGCGGCGTGGTTGTTCGGTCTGGCGGCAAACTGGCTCCGGCAACCGGTCCTGCTCGCTTATTTGGTAGGCGGTTTCGTCCTGGGGCCGCATGGGTTGCATTGGGTTTCGTCGCACGAGTCCGTGGCCACGATTTCCGAACTGGGGCTGATTTTTCTGCTGTTCATGATCGGGCTCGAAATCGACCTGAAAAAAATCGTGAGCGCGGGAAGCAGCATCACGCTGACGGCCGGGGTGCAAATCATCGGCGGCGTCGTTCTCGGCGTTGGATTTTTTTGGCTATGCGGTTTTCCGCTTAGTGGCGGTAAATGGGATGCGCTTTATCTCGGAATGGCCGCGGCGCTAAGCAGCACGGTCATCATCGTAAAGATTCTCTACGAAAAACAGGAACTCGATACGCTGGGCGGCCGCATTACGCTGGGCGTGCTCGTGCTGCAGGATCTGGCGGCGATTCTTTTTCTCGCCGTGCAACCGAACTTGGGGAATCTCCAGACCAGCGTGCTTTTTGGCAGCTTTGCCCGGGCTGGGTTGCTCGTTTTGGTGACGCTGGGCGTGAGCCGGTTTGTTCTACCGACGCTTTTTCACAGTGTGGCGCGCCTGCCGGAACTGATGCAAGTGGGCGCGATCGCCTGGTGTTTTCTGGTCGGCGAATTCGGCGCGCAACTTCATCTCTCGCGGGAAATGGGGGCTCTGGTCGCCGGCGTGGCGCTCTCGACGTTCCCCTATGCGCTCGACGTGACGGCGAAAGTGACCAGCCTGCGCGATTTTTTCGTAACGCTATTCTTTGTCGGACTCGGGATGCAAATCCCGATGCCTTCAGGCACGCTGATTGGCTGGGCGTTTGTCATGGCCGGGTTCGTTATGGCCAGCCGGTTGCTCACGGTTTTTGTGCCGCTTTACGCGCTTCGGCAGGGACTGCGGCTCAGCGTCCTGCCGGGAATCAACCTTAGCCAGATTAGCGAATTCTCATTGGTCATTATCGCCCTCGGCGCGGCTTCAGGCCATTTTGCCAATCCGGCGACCTCCGGTCTGACTGCGCTGGCTTTCGTGCTTTTGGCCGCCATTTCTACTTTCGCGATATCGAAGAGCGATAGTCTCACGCCGCGACTCGTTCGTTTCCTCAAGAAACGCGGGCTGCGTGACTTGGACGCCGGGCATGTCGAGGGGCACGGCGCCGGACAAAGTCACGCTCTTGGCGCGCGGATCCTTTTTCTCGGCTTTTTTCGCAGCGCCAGTTCGTTGCTCGAGGAGCTTGGACGTCACGAGCCCGATTTGCTGTCCCAAATTGCGGTGGTCGACTTTAGCCCGGCAGCTCGAGCTGGTCTGCTCGCCAAAGAAGTGCCCGTGATCTACGGCGACATCAGCCAGCGGGACACCCTGGTTCACGCCGGCGTGGACAAGGCCGAGGTGCTCGTCAGCACTGTGCCCGACACTTACCTCAAGGGAGTTAATAACGAGCGACTCGTGCGCGTGCTGCGCCGGTTGAATCCGGAGGCGAAAATTATTGTCACAGCCGAGACCTTTGAGGCCGCGCGGGCCAGCTATGCCGCTGGGGCGGATTACGTCAGTCTGCCGCGGCTACGGGAAGGCGCCGATCTCTTGGAAGCGGTTCGCGCAGCTACCGAAGGCCTGCTGGAAAGCAAGGGTGAGGCTGGGCGAAAAGAGGTGGAGGGCCGGAGCGAGGTCCTGGCTTAATTCGCCGGTGGCGGCTTGCCATCGACATCAAAACAGGCGAAGAGTGACGCCGCGATTGCAACGGGCGCATGAGTAGAGTGCGCTGCGTCGTTTCGCTGGAACGGGCTGTGGCTCAGCTTGGTAGAGCGCCTGCCTCGGGTGCAGGAGGCCGTGGGTTCAAATCCCACCAGCCCGATAGCTAGGATTTTGGCCCCAAGCTTCATGTTTCATGTCTACGTTCTGCGGAGCGCCAGCAGCGGACGGCGTTATGTCGGATCGTGCGAAGATCTCGATGATCGGCTTAGGCGACACAACGCCGGGCATTCAAAGGCAACGAAACAAGGCGTGCCATGGGTGCTCGTCCACGCCGAGAGTTTTCCAACGTGTACGGAAGCGCTCAAGAGAGAGCGCCATAATAAAACCGGACACGGTCGTGACGAACTCGACAGATCGAGCCTACCCTAGGAGAGCGGTCGCCGCCGCGGCGACAGGCCGTGGGTTCAAATCCCACCAGCCCGATTTTTTGAATTTGGATGGCAGGGTCCATGTGAGAAGCGGGATAACATGCATGTCATCCTGAGCGAAGCGAAGGAACCCGCGAGCGAAGGCAACATTCGGGAGCAAGGATGCGGACTGGATTCACTATTGCTCGGTTGGTCGAAGTACGGTTGTGAGCTCCCTCGCTGCGCTCGGGATGACAGAGGGTTCAGCCCGATTTTTCTCGTGCTCATGCTCCTGATCATGGTCATGCTCAATGGGCATCACGATTACGAGCATGAACACTAATGCAATCGACGAGGCGGTTCTCACCACCATCGCCATCAGCGGCTTTGGCGTCGCATTTTTCCACGCCGCCATTCCCACGCATTGGCTGCCGTTCGTGCTCACCGCTCGGGCTCAACGATGGAATCACTCCAAGACGCTCGCTATCACCGCGCTGGCTGGTAGCTGTCACGTGTTGTTTACCGCCGCTTTAGGATTTCTTCTTACGCTCTTCGGCTTTGCGATTCACGAAAAAATCGGAAGTTGGTTTCCGCGAATCGCCGGAGGCGCGCTGCTCTCCTGTGGACTGTTCTATTTGTATCGTCAAATGATGGGCAAAGTTCACGGGCATAGTCGTGCCATTGGCGAAAATCCGGCGGTGCACGCCGCACATCACCTGATCGAACACGATCACGACCATGCTTTGGAATTGCCGTCCATCAGTGAGTTACCGCCACCGGTGTCGGATCGGATTGCCATCACCAGTTTGCTGGCGCTGCTGACTTTCTCGCCGTGCGAAAGCTTCGTCCCGTTTTATGTTTATGGCATCCGATACGGGTGGCTGGGATTTGTGCTGCTCACAGCGATCCTGTCCATCGCTACGGTCGCGGGCATGATCATTTTCACTTCGCTTACCCTGGCGGGCCTGCGTCGGATCAACCTTGGTCTCTTGGAGAAGTACGAGCTCGGATTAATGGGCGTATTGCTCTCTGTCGTGGGCGTGCTGATTATTCTCTTCGAAAAATAGCGCCCGATCAGGCAAAAGGATCGACATGAATCACCAGGACAACGACCGGATCAATGCCGCGGGGCTATGCGGTCAAGGCCTGGGGAATTTTGGCGCCGCTTTCGCTGTCGGCGTGACGCTGAACGTTCTTTTCGTCGTCATTCAGGTCATCTTCGGCATCTTCGCTCATTCGCTGGCGCTGATCGCCGACGCCGGCCACAACCTTAGCGATGTTCTCGGGCTGGTGCTGGCATGGGCGGCCAGCGCTCTGGCGCGAAGAGCGCCGACGGAACGGCGCACCTACGGTTGGCGAAGCACAACGATTCTCGCGGCCCTGTTTAACGCAATCTTTTTGCTGGTTGCCGTGGGCGCGATTGCCTGGGAAGCGATTCATCGATTTCGAGTGCACATTGAAGTCGTTGCTCCGACGGTGATTTGGATCGCTGCCATCGGGATCCTCGTTAATGGCGCGACCGCGTTGATGTTCATGTCGGGACGCAAACGCGATTTGAATATTCGAGGCGCGTTCATGCACATGGCGGCCGATGCGGTAATTTCGTTCGGAGTCGTCCTGGCTGGATTTGCGATTCTGGCAACCGGCTGGCATTGGATCGATCCGGTGGTTAGTCTTCTCATCGCGGCTGCTATCATTTGGGGGACGTGGGGTCTGCTCCGCGATTCCATCGACCTTGCCCTGCAAGCCGTTCCGCGAGGAATTGAGATTCGCGATGTGCGAAAATATCTGACCGATCTTCCGCACGTGACGGCGGTGCACGATCTTCATATCTGGCCCATGAGCACGACCGAGACCGCGCTCACCGCCCATTTGGTGCGAGATGTGAATGATTGCGATTGTTCTCTCTTGAACAGAGCCGCCCGGGATTTGCGCGACCAATTCCAGATTCACCACGCCACGTTGCAATTCGAAACGCTCGACCACGAATGTAATCTCGCGCCGGAAGACAACGTCTGATGTCGATCTTTCGGCAAAGTCAGCGCCGCGACATGGCCGGCAGCGCGAACGTTGTGGAAAAGAAGGAGGTTGCGCCCGCGCGGGTTAGATGCTTGGATCGACATCTGACTTTCGACTTCTGATATGGGATCTCTCAAAAAACGACGTAAAGCGAAAATTTCCAAACATAAACGCCGCAAGCGCATGCGAGCGAGCCGCCACAAGAAGCGCTTGCGTTACAAGGCGTAAGCGCCGGCTTGCGGCCAACGCATTGTTAGGCAGCGCAAGCTGGTTTGCGAATGGCCCGGCTCCAGCTACACTCGAATGCATGACCAGGCGCCGGGGTCTCCGTTTTTTTGGCTATTTTCTTTGTGGCCTGGTCCTTTTGGTCAATGGTGCGGCCGCACGGAGCCCGCGGGGAACCAGCCAGCGCCAGGACGATTCGTTTAACGTTGTCGCGGCCAAAGATTTGGCTCTTCGTCCCGAGGGGGGGCGCCAGGCCGATGCCCTGGCTCATTTTGTCGAGGGAAGGTCATTTGAAGAAAATGGCGAAGTGGACAAAGCGCTCGAGGCCTACCGCAAAGTGCTCAATGTCGATCCTGGCCAGTCGGAGCTTGCGGTCCAAGTCGCCACCCTGCTTTCGAAGCAGGATAGTTTTCCCCAGGCAATCGATGTGCTGAAGGACGCGATCAAGGCCAACCCGAAAGATTCCGGTCCTTATCTTCAGCTCGCTTTCATTTACGCGAAATATCTGAAACGAACAGATCAGGCGGTCGATTATGCGAACCGCGCCATTAACCTCGACCCGCGCAACATCGATGCTTACCAACGCCTTTTCGAAATCGAGCTGGCGGCGGGAGAAGAGAAAAAAGCGCTCCAGTCGCTGGATCGAGCGCTGAAGGTGCAAAACGACGATCCGACTTTCTGGGCGCAGCTCGGAAAACTTTACGCCGCCGTTCTTTTCAAGACTGATGCAGACCAAAAACCGGCGGACATCGAACGGGTAAGCGCGATTTTCAAAAAAGCGGCCGAACACGCGGGGGATGACCCGTCGGTTTTGAAGGACGTCGCGGATTTTTATGCCGCCTCGCAGCAAATCAATGAAGCAATCCCCCTTTATCTTCGCGTGCTCGAACTGCAACCGGACGACGCCAATGCCCGGGAGAAACTCGCGACCGGCTTTGTCCTGACCAATCAGCGGGCCAAAGCAGTCGAGATGCTGGAGCAGATTATCAAGACGCAGCCGGAGAAATATCAGTCCTACGAATTGCTGGCCCAGGTCCTGGATGATGAAGGGCGAGCGGCCCAGCGGGAAAACCAACCCGAGCAGGCAAAGGCCGCGTTTGCGAAAGCGGCGGCCAACTACGAGCAGTGCGTGCTGATCAACCCAAGTCGAGCGACGACTTACTTGCGCCTGGCGGAATTACTCCTCGGCCCGGTAAAAGATCCGGAGCGCGCGGTGAAAGTTCTCACAGAAGCGCGCCACCGGTTCCCGGGCGCGCCGGAAATCGCTTATTATCTGGCCCTGGCCCAGCGCGAATCCAAACAGACGCAGCAAGCCCTGGCCACTTTTGCCGAAGCCCTGCACGAAGCCGAGTTGGAAGACAACGAAATCGTAAACGCGAAATTCTATTTCCAGTACGGCGCAACGGCGGAGCAGGCCGGGCTTGTACGAGAAGGCCGCGGATTTATTTCGCAAGTCGATCGCGCTCGATCCGGCCAATTCGGCGGACGCCTGCAATTATCTCGGTTACATGTGGGCCGAGCACAATATGCATCTCGATGAAGCCGAGCAGATGATCAGGCGCGCGCTGGAGGCGGAGCCGGATAACGGCGCTTATCTCGACAGCCTGGGGTGGGTCGAGTATCGACAGGGGAAATTCGAGCAGGCCGCAACCGATTTGCAGCGCGCGGCGGAGAACATGTCGCGCGACGATTCCGTCGTATTCGATCACTTGGGCGATACCTATTTGGAGCTCAATCGCGTGCCGCAAGCCTTGGAAGCGTGGCAGAAAGCGCTCATTATCGACCCCGAAAACAAAAAGCTGGCCGAGAAGATCGACAACGCCAAAACCAAGGTCAGCAAAGGCCAGTCACCTATTCCCAATCCGATTAAGTAGGGCCTGAAATGTAATGAGCAATTATCCGACGCCGTGGCAGAAAAAGACGATGTGGGCCGCGCTCACGGTGTTCTTCGTTGTCTTCATTGTGGTCACGGCTTGCGCGGTGGTTTGGGCAACGGCCAGCGTCATGAGTTTTCTCCAGCCGATCCTGATCCCGGTGGCCATTGCCGCGATCCTTGCCTATTTGCTAGACCCGTTGGTGACGCGAATGAGCAAGCGCGGGATGGGGCGAACGCCGGCAATCGTGTTCATATTTCTGCTCGTCTTTCTGGCCACCGGCGGATTCGTTTGGTGGCTCGGGCCGACCATCTCGGTGCAGAGCAGCAATTTCGCAAAGGAACTTCCGGCCTACACTCAAAAAGCGCGCGATTACGTTGTCGATCTTCTGGTCCAATTCAATCGAAACATCGCCGCGGCAACCACGGTATCGCATGGCAAGACTGGATCGCCCACCGCCAGTGTGGTGAACTGGCTTCTCGGCACGCCCTCCCCGAACCCGTCGCCAGAGAGTAGTCCACCTCCGGCGCCGGAGATCACATCTGCGTCCGAAGAAGCCATTGGCCCGACTCCATCCAAAATTTCATCGCAGGACCGCCAACGCATCCAGGCTTACGTGGAAAAGCAGATTCCAAATCTGGAGCGTTATGTTCCAACCCTGGCGGAAAAGTTTTGGAACCTGGTCAAGACAAGTATCGGCGGATTCCTCGGGATCACTGGATTTTTGCTTAGTCTCATCCTCGTGCCGATCTATCTGTTTTTCTTTTTAAAGGAGAGCCCGCGCATTTCCAGGAGTTGGAGAGAATATCTGCCGCTGCGCGCTTCACCCTTCAAAGATGAAGTGGCAGACGTTTTAGCGCAGATCAATTACTACATCATCGCGTATTTTCGCGGGCAGTTGCTCGTTTGCATGGTGGATGGTGTCCTGATCGGCAGCGCCCTCAGCATTATCGGGCTCAGCTTCGCGCCGCTGATCGGCGTGATGGTCGCGATCCTGACCATGATTCCCTACATCGGCATCGTTATTTGCTGGGTGCCGGCGGTGCTCATCGCTGCTTTTCAATTCGGCGGCTGGTGGCCGCTGTGGGTCACGCTTATTTTTGTGGTGATCCAAAATCTCGAAGGAATGTTTTACGCACCGCGCATCGTCGGAAACTATGTCGGATTGCACCCGATGACGGTGATCGTGTCGATTTTCGTCTGGGGCTTGCTCATCGGCGGCCTGCTGGGACCCATTGTAGCTGTGCCGCTAACCGCCACACTTAAAGTGCTATTAACGCGCTACGTCTGGGGCCGGCGCCTCCGCACCGAAATGGACGAGTCGATCGCGCACGTACCCGTTGTCCAGGACGCGCAAGGAATGGTGGCCACCACTGTCGATAGTAAGCTCTGACCCCGGAAGCCTCCACTGACCCCGAAGCCCCCACGCCCTAGAAAAGGGGCCCTTCGCTCCGCAGGTGGAACGCGATCTCCGAGCGCGTTGCTAAAACTTCATGCGCCAAAGGCGCCACACTTCCTTTCTGTCATCCTGAGGCCGCCTTGCGGCCGAAGGACCTCGCGAGGACACATTGCGTCATCGAATTACACCGGATTCTGAATCGCTAAGGAAAGCATGAACTCAGGAACGTTTCTGACCGCAGATTTCGCAGATTTACGCAGATTGGGAGCCAACCATCTGAACTGAATTGACCCTTAGCCCACTGCTTGCCGCGCCGCAGCCTCGAAGGCGGGTCCGTACAATCAGGGCAACCCTACTCTGACCCCTTCTCCCGACCTTGTTTCAACATTTCGAGGAGCCGTTTTGCTTGCTCCCCAATCGCACGAGCTTTTTGGTCATTCGGAGCTTGCGCATACTCGGAGAGAGCGTCGCTCAGCTTGACCAATGCTTCAGTTTTCGGGCCGAGCGGTGGCATCGTTAGTTGAGCCTCAAGAAGCGGCTTGCCCGACCTCTGAATCGAAAATTCCAAGATGGGATCCTGTACCTCGTTCCAAGGCGGCCTAACGCGCTTCTGTTTCAGCATTTGCATCCATATCTGTCGCACCTTCTCCGCAGTCTCCTTGGAAATTTCGGCGTCAAATCTCTTGACGTGAGTTCCTTCATCTTCTTTCGACTTTTTTCTTAATGAAATTAGTCGCCTTAGGTAAGACGTGGCTTCAGTATATGTGACATAGTACTTTCTCCCGTCGCTTTTGACAGTTGAATACATCGATAGACAACTTTCTGGTACGAACGAAGGGATTGTGATTAGCCTACCATAATCAAACGGCGTGATTCCGAGCTTGGTAGTGACAAGCTCCAGATGCTTATTGTTAAGTGGATCGTCGCGAAAGACAGGTTCGAGATAATCGGACTTCTTCTCGGCAGCGCTCGCCGCGTCCACTGTTGCTAACGCCGCAAAAATTATACTCACGAATAGTCTTTTCATTGCCAATCTGGATCCGGCCCGACATCCTTAATGTTTCCGCGGTCGATTTTTAGCCGAGTTTCCCGACCGTTGAAAAACTTATCGAAAATGGTACTGCTGTTAAAGTGGTTCTTGTAAACCGGAGCGTTTTCTTTTCGGGAGATAGACCGATCTTTTCCGCTCATCCGGGGATCAGCCGATTTCTCATCAGGATGAGTGTGACCGATGACGTATACACTCCATTTCTTTGGATCCCATTTTTGTGCACCAGACCTAAACGCTTCAAAATAATCGGGGCCCAATGGGATTGATTCAGTGAATCCCTTGCCGTGTTTTTCCCCCGCCACGATATCGCTGTAAACTTTCTCGCCCTTGCTATTAATAAGCACTACCTGCGAACGAGGAACTCCGGCTTTGGCATCGCCCATTTTGTCCATGCATCTTTGGGTAGCTTGGACTCCCTCTCGATCTCGCGCAGCGGCTTCACCCATTGCCTTTTGCTCGTTAATGGCTGCTGTTTGCCCCATGGTGAGCGGCATGCTCCGTTCTAGCCGGTCCCACATGCTTAGGATTTCAGTTGCGCTCATGTGTTCAGACTGCCGGTAAAACTGATTCACATATCCTGAAGAACTTTCGTCCTGTAGCCCCATTGGATCGGTCCGATCCAATGAATCATTCCCACAATACCGGTAGAGGTTGCTCGGGTCGGCGTCGAAGCTTTTGGGATCAGTTTGGAGAAACCGGCCAAGCTCGGGTGAATAAACGCGATTCCGGTAATCGTACAGGCCGAGGTCGGGCAACCATTCGCGGCCGGTAAACAGGAAACGATTGCCAAACAGTGACGAGGGACGAGTGACGAGTGACGAGGGGTCGAGAATCGTCGCTTTGCCGAACGCATCGTACTTATATCGCTCGATCACGTTGCCACTCGAATTGGTCAGCGCCGCGACGCTGCCTTCGGCATCGGTGTGATAATAGACCGTGCCGTAGCTGTCGATCTTGGCGATCAGTTCATCCTCGCGCGCGCCGTGAATGTAGCGGGCTAGCAACGTGGCACTGGCATCGTGCTCTTCGATCAATTCCCAGCCGTCATAATAAAAATAGGTGACCGTGCTGAAGTTCCCGGTCGAACCGTCCGGCTCACCATCAAGTCGACCTCGAACCCGCCTTCGCGATGGCACTTTCGATCATTTCAATCGCCTCGACCAAACCCTCATCTGGATATTTTTCCGGCGTAAAGACCGTGAGGGCGTCGCGATGATAGTCTAGCGATTTGTTGAGTTCAGGGATTGAATCAGCAAGGTGGTAATATACTTCGCCTGCGGCTTTTTTTGCCAAAGCCCAATCTTCGGGGTGCTTTTCTTTTGTAAAAACCTCCAAGGCTTTCTCGTAGTGCAGCAATGCTTCTTTCGGATCGCGGACAGCCCTTCCGAGCTGTAAGTGCACGTGCGCCCAGTATTTGGGCTGTTTTTCCCTTGTGAACACTGTTAGCATTCGATTCATTACTTGGATTGCCTCATTAACATCCTTGTCGCTGGGCTGGTCTTGGTCGGCGAGCAAACAAGCAACTAGTTTTATTCCGAAGAACCAGAGATTTTTTGGATTTGAATCCAACTCGGTTGTCATTGCTCTGCGACAAGCTTTGATCCGCCCTCGAAAGTCACCTCGTGCCTCAGCCGCCGCTAGTTCTCTGTGGAGTACCTTGCAATCGTCGGAGCTCATAGTCAGTCTTCGGGATCCATCGATTGCGGATCCTTTTCAATCTGCTTCAATCTTTCCCTAAGACGTTGGTCGGTCTTTCCCGTGCGAAACTCCCGATTTTTGTTTTTGATGCTCTCCCGCTTTTGCATCAAATCCCGCAGCGTTTTTTTATCATCCTGAGGCTTTGACCCACGACCGACCATGGCAGCTACGAGTTGTTGCCATAGCGACAATTCGCGACGCGAAACATTTGTTACCCCAAAAAAGACTAGCCCGAAGCGGTGAACTGGGCGGATTTCGTGTTCTATAGCATCTTCCTTCCATTCTTGGTATTTTTCATTCCAAGCGTGTTCCAGATGTTCCTTGTCATCCTCGGTCCACCTCCCTCGGTACACCAGATAAGCCATGTTCTGGCGGGCCGAAATTACTCCACCGCCGCCGGCAAAGCCTCCCCCACCTCGACTGGCGGATTCGGCTCTTGCGTATCGCTCGGCTTGGATTGCTTGAAAGGCGCGCTCGCCGGCGATGCTGTTCTGGTTTGCTAATTCG
Organism: uncultured Verrucomicrobiae bacterium; assembly: GCA_963815455.1. Classification (GTDB taxonomy): domain Bacteria; phylum Verrucomicrobiota; class Verrucomicrobiia; order Chthoniobacterales; family UBA10450; genus JBDTZF01. Next base: position 544,340 of record CAWFGO010000003.1, on the reverse strand, counting down.
TTTCGCTCAATCTGCTCTGACGCACTCAGATGCTCAGACTGCCGGTAGAACGGATTCACGTAGCCGTAGTTGTTCTCTTCCAAACCCATCGGATCGGTGCGATCGATGGGCTCATTACCGCAGTAGCGATAGAGATTGCTCGGATCGGCGTCGAAGCTCTTGGGATCGGTTTGGAGGAACCGACCCAGCTCGGGTGAATACGCGCGGTTCCTGTAATCGTACAAACCGAGGTCGGGCAACCATTCCCTTCCGGTGAAGGTGAAGCGATTACCAAACAGTGACGAGGGACGAGTGACAAGTGACGAGGGATCGAGAATCGTCGCTTTGCCGAACGCGTCGTATTTGTACCGCTCGATCACGTTGCCACTCGAATTGGTCAGCGCGACCACGCTGCCTTCGGCATCGGTGTGATAATAGACCGTGCCGTAGCTGTCGATCTTGGCGATCATTTCGTCCTCGCGCACCCCGTGCACGTAGCGGGCCTGGAGCACGGCCCCCGAATACTCCTCAATCAAATCCCACCCATCGTAATAGAAAGACATCGTCGGCCCTTGGATTGAGCCCGTCGAAACGGCCCGGCTCACGCAGCGGTTCTTGGGATCGTATGCGAAATCGACCTGCTCGGCCGGGCTGATCGCGCTGGTCAACCGGTTTTGGGCATCGTAAAGGTAAGTCCAGTTCGTGCCCGCCACGGTCGCCGATGTGAGATTGCCATTGAGATCATACTGCATCGAGCCGCCCCCGGCCGCGGTGTACTGGTTCAAATTGTTAACCTCATAACTCACATTCCCGTTCAGGTCGTCGTTCATGGTCATCCGGTTCCCGGTCGGGTCGTAGGCGTAATTGCAGAGTCGATCCTGGGTTTCGTGCTGCTCATCGTAATTATAGCGCGCCTCGGTCACCTGATCGTCCAGATCGTAGGCAAACTTATCCAGCTTCGCCACACCGGCGGCCGTTTCGGTCCGGGTCAGGCAATCGTTCCCTTCCGTTAAGATTTTGATGACTGACCCTATTAAAATTCTCTGGCAGACCCCTTCATCGATCGCTCGCCTTCAACTCGTAAACTCGGAGGCAACCTGGGGGCGAGTCAGAACGTAAATCGACAATATGCCCAGTATTGTACCGATCGGCATGCTCAGAACCGAAAACGCTGCCATTACGAGCGCCGCCTTCCAGTATCGTCTGACAGCGAGAAAATACCCAAGTAAAAACAGCATGGCAATCAACATCGCCGTCAGAAAACTCACGGCACCAAAAAAAAGCCAGGCCGCAATCGGAAGCGGTTGCTCGGCGGCCGCAGATGACATTACGCCGTACGCGCGAAGAATAAAAAAAACCACGAAACACGACGTGAGCAAAGCGTAAACAAGATAGGAGACGGATAAGGCCGAGAGAGCCTTTTTCATTCTGCCGCTCCAAATTAGATTGTGCCCGTTGCGAGGAACGATCTGCGCCTGGGGTTCAGCGCCAGAGCGCTGGTTCCTCCGCCAATGTCCCACTAGAACTGACACTGCCGTGGTTGGTAACAGGCAGAAAATTACAAAAGGAGCTAGGAGATACACTGCACTTCCTAGAAAATTAGTCAGCAGCGACGCCTTGAACGATAGGGTACCCGCTTTGAATTGGATCGCTATAAAGACTAGCAAGCTCAACGTACTGCTTATTGCCAGTTGCAGGCCAATCTTTTTGTAGCAGACAAAGCCGATCGCGGCACCCAAAAGGCCAAAAAACACCACCGTCGAAACAAGCGGCAACAAGGCTGCGATCATAGAATCACCACCCAGTGTGGCCTTCAACCGGCACCTCCCTGCCCGGCAGCAGATCGACCAAAGGTATTCGCCCTTCCTGGTGATGAAACAGTCGTTGCCCGCCCACGCGGATGTAGGAAGACGGATATCCGCTAATAAGGCCGTGGCCGACCGCGGTATGGTTCGAAAAATTCACCGACACATTTACAGAATAGTGGATTGAAAAGAGGACATAGCCGCTTGGTCCCGTGGCCAACATTAGAGGACGCGATACAGCGTATCCTCTCATTTCAACGGTGTAAGCCCCGGGCGCTCCTCCGGACGTTACATTGGTCGACGAGTGGAATTCGCCTTTAACTCTGGTAATGCCGATGTTCGTGGTTCCAGCAGACGATGAAGACGTGTATGTGCCGTCTTGATTGAGATTAACTACCTGTTTTGTCTTCATTCCAGCCTGTCCAACAGAATTGTCTTGAATTTCGGTCCGAACCACAATTCTAACGGATTTTGCCTGTTCACGAGCCTGCGTTTGCCTAGCGGTCAGATTCTGTTCCCGGATACCTTCGTAAACACGGCTTCTTTCCAAAGCGGTCCGGGTATCCGGCTCGGTGTGTTCCTGCTCGGACTGCCGATAAAACTGGTTGATATAACCGCCCGCCAAATTGTCTCCCTCCAGCCCCATCGGATCCGTCCGGTCGATTGGCTCATTGCCGCAATAGCGATAGAGATTGCTTGGATCGGCGTCGAAGCTCTTGGGATCAGTTTGGAGAAACCGGCCGAGCTCAGGTGAATAGACGCGATTGCGATAATCGTACAGGCCGAGGTCGGGCAACCATTCTCTTCCGGTGAAAGTAAACCGATTCCCGTAGGCAGTTCCAGCGGGTCGCACTGTCCCGTTGGCGTCCTTAACGGTCGCTGCACCGAATGCATCGTAGGTGTAACGCTCGATCACGTTGCCGCTGGCGTCGGTCAACGCCGCCACGCTGCCTTCGGCATCGGTGTGATAATAGACCGTGCCGTAGCTGTCGATCTTGGCGATCATTTCGTCCTCGCGCGCGCCGTGAATGTAGCGGGCCAGCAACGCGGCACTGGCGTCGTGTTCTTCGATCATTTCCCAGCCGTCATAATAAAAATAGGTCACCGTGCTGAAGTTCCCCGTCGAGACCGTCCGGCTCACGCACCGGTTCTTGGGATCGTAAGCGAAATCGACCTGTTCGGTCGGGCTGATCGCGCTGATCAACCGGTTTTGGGCATCGTAAAGGTAAGTCCAATTCGTGCCCGCCACGGTGGCCGAGTTGAGATTGCCATTGAGATCATACTGCATCGATCCGCCCCCGGCGGCGGTGTACTGGTTCAAATTGTTAACCGCATAACTCACATTCCCGTTCACGTTGTCGTTCATGGTCATCCGGTTCCCGGTCGCATCGTAAGCATAATTGCAGAGCCGATCCTGGGTGCTGTGCTGCTCGTCGACGTTATATCGCGCCTCGGTCACCTGATCATCCAGATCGTAGGCAAATTTGTCCAGCTTCGCCACGCCGGCAGCTGTCTCCGTCCGGGTCAGACAATCGTTCACTTTGTTGTGGGTGTAATCGAACCGGGAAAAGCTCGCGCTATTCGCTGTATGATTCAACGACGTAAGATGATCGACATCGTTGTAGCCGCAGCTCTCGCTTGCGCCGTTGTTCAGTCCCCGGGTGCTTTCGTTCCCATCTAAATCGTAAACGTAAGTCGCGTTGATCGCGCCGGACGTGATTGCGTTGATCTGATTCCGTCCAGAATAGCCGTAAGCCACGGAGCTGCCGTAGGGATAATCGACGCTTGTCCGGAGCCCATCTTTCCCGGGGCTACCCGGACTCCCATCATAATGATAGATGACCGATTTAGGCTTGTTATTGGGCAAGATTTGTTGCGTCTCGCTGGTGAGGCGTCCGGCGGCATCGTAGGTGTCGCTGATACAGCTTACACTGCTGATCTCGACGAGGAGCCGGCCAACGGCATCGTAAGTTTTGTCCACCCGCGGGGTCGAATCGCTCCAGACCGCGCTGGTCTGACGATTGCGATTATCGTAAGCAAACGTCGCGACCTGGCCGGCGCGGGTGGGGCGGCTCGAGAGATTGCCGGCATCATCGTAGTGCCAATACTCCGTCGTGTGGGTTGCATTTCACTCCGCCCCTAGCATAGAAAGGGCAACAAATGGCCGAGAAAATTGTTCGTGTTCGCCGTAAGCGGAGGATCCGATCTCTTCCTGGAGAATCGTGGGACATTCTCCGGCGCGATTTGTCCCCGGCGCGCGCGGTGCTTTTGGTGAGCGTGATTGTCTTCGTTCTCGTGGCCGGTTTTTTTCTCGTCAGTTACGGCTCGAAATTCTACAGCGGCTGGCGGGAGCGGAGTTTACTTCAACGGGCGGCCGCAATGTTGGAGCAGGGGAAGCTGCCCCAGGCCGCCCAGACCGCGCGCGACGTGCTGGAGCTTCATCGCGATTCGTTACCGGCCTTTTATATCCTGGCCGAAGCGGCCGAAAAACGGAATCTCGAGGAAGCGGTTTCCTGGCGGGCGCAAATTGCCCGGCTGCATCCGCACGATCTCGACGCCCAGCTTAATCTCGCTTCGGCCGCGTTGCGTTTCGGTCATCTCGATACTGCGCGGAACGCTCTGGGCAACGTCGAACAAAGCGATCGGGACCGGGCCCGCTTTCACGTCGTGGCCGGGTGGCTGGCCCAGGCCGAGGGAAATGTCGCGGAGCAGGAGCGACAATTCGCGGAGGCGGCCAAACAGGAACCCGCTAACGATGTCTACCAATTCAATCTCGCCGCGTTGCAGATTCGTTCGTCGGACCCGGAAAAGAGCGCCAGCGCGCGGGAAACCCTCGAGCGGCTCCGGCAGTCACAAACTTTCCGTACCGGTTCGCTCGCGCGCTTTGCTCAATGACGCCATCGATCGCAGCGATCTCGAGGAAGCGGACAAATTTGCCCAGGAACTTCAAATGTCGCAGGAGGTCACATTTGCCGATTACCTGCTTTGCCTGAATTTGTATCTCAAGCTCGACCAGAAAAAATTCGATGCGCTGCTGGAAAAGGTGAAGCCCGTGGCCGCGCGCAATCCATCCGATCTCGCGCTTCTGATGGATTGGATGAACAACAACAAACAGGCCGCCGAAGTGCTCAAGTGGGTGGACAAACTGCCTTCCGAAATCACCACGCGTCCTCCGGTGGCCATCGCCGTGGCCGAGGCGTTCGCTCACATGAAAAACTGGTCCCGGCTGAAGCGCTGGACCCGCACCAGCTCATGGGCCGAGCAGGATTATTTGCGCCTCGCCTATCAGTCCTATGCCGCGCGCCAGGCCCGCCAGACCGTGGCCGATGCCGAATCCGACCGGCTCTGGCGTTCGGCCGAAAGCGCAACCAGTGGCCGGCCGGAACGCGAAGCAAATCTGGCGCGGCTTGCCACTCGGTGGAATCTCTCCATTGAAGCGACCCAGCTCTGGGCCAGCGTTTCCAGGAACCCGTCGACTCGCCGGGAAGCGCTCGATGCGCTCTACCGGATCTATCGAAAAAGCAACGAACTGCGCAAGCTCTACGACGTGCTCCAAAGGTTGCACGAAAATTCACCTAACGAAATCGGGATCACCGCGGACCTCGCCCGGCTGGGCCTGAACATCGATCATAATACTCAACAAGCTCAGGAGCTGGCCAAGGAGGCTTACGATCGCGCGCCGGAAAATGTGAACTGCGCCGTGACCTACGCCTTCGCCCTCTACGGCCTGGGCCGCACCACCGAAGGACTCGAAATCATGCGAAAATTACCGGCCGACAAATTACATGATCCTCACGCCGCGGTTTATTTCGCCACGCTTTTGCTCGATGAGAATGAAACCGAGATGGCGAAGGAATACATCGAGGCCGCGCAGGGAGGCTCGCTTTACACCGAAGAAAAGAAGTTATTCGAAGAAGCTAAACTCAAACTGGCGCCGGCTTCTCCGACTCCTTCGCCAACAACTTCACCAACTCCGGCCACAAACAAACACCCGCGCCAAAAGCCACGGCAACGCCCGCGCCGTCGCCCGCGGGCTAATCTTTATACGGATCGACAATATCGCGACCGGCCATGGCGACACCGAGCGGGCGCAATCTGTGCAGGATTCGAATCGTGCCCGCATGGGCCGCGAGAACATCCGGAAGACGCCGATAAGCCTGGGGTGCTTCATCCAAATCGCCGCCGCGCAGAACGACTTGTCGATCCTGTAGCCACTTCATCATTTCGTCGTGCCGGACGAGCCCTTCCTGGCGAATGCGCTTGTTGCCAATCTTTACGAATCGGCCCTTTGCCGCTGTTCGCGACATGACGCGTCCGGCTCCGTGAACTGTGGAGAATAACGCCTCGCGCGAAACCGGCGAATCGACTCCTTCGATGATCACGGCGTCGTCACCCATGCTGCCGCCGACGAAACCCTTCTGTCCCGGGAACGCCGGCGTTGCCCCTTTGCGGATCACCCAGTATTCCTCGCCGTCGTGTTTCTCGCGCCAGGCGAAGTTGTGATGGTTGTGGACCTCTTCGATGATTTTCGCGCCAAGAATATTGCGCACCACGTGGCGCGCCACCGCTTCGCGTCCGGCGTAGGCATAGCGGCCCGCCAAATGCATTCCGGCCAGGTAATCGTGACCGATCTCCGATTGCTCTTCGACCACCGCCGGTGGCACATCCATTCCGTCCTTGCCGCCGGCCGCTCTTAGAAAATAAGAAGCCGTCTTGTGCCCGAGCCCGCGCGACCCAAAATGCACGCCGACCCAGATGCGGTCCTGTTCGTCCGCGAAAAGATCGACATAGTGATTCCCGCCGCCGACCGTGCCGAGTTGGGCGCGGGCCAACTCTTTCAAGTGACCGATCGGTTTCAGTTGCCACGCCGGATCGTCGAACAGATCGTGATCGATGCGTGTCTTGCTCTTGCGTCCGATACCAAACGAAATATCGCGCACTACGTCGTCCATGATCTGCTCCATCTGGGCGCGATCTCTTCCCGTTTCGCGTCCGTTAAAATCGCGAGATTGCCGCAGGCAATATCGAACCCGACGCCGCTGAGCGAAATCTTGTCTTTGTAGGCGACCACGCCGCCGATCGGTTGCGCGTAACCTTTATGCCCGTCCGCGCAAAGCACGCCACGCGCGCCGCCCGCGGCGACGCAGGTATTGATTTGCCTGATCGTCGCCTCGTCGTGCTCGCCGAATATTTTCGTCGTCGCTTCCATCGACAAACTACTAATGGCAGGAGCGATTGGCCTCAATCGCCCGGCGCCGTTCAAGACAACTGCGTCTACTTAAGTGATTTGCTGGCGACGACGCGCCAGGTTTCAATATCGGCCCGGTTGCGCAGTGGCGAAGTGCATCGCACCGCCTTGATCGAATCGAAAACGATTTGCGAAAAGGGAAGCTTCACCATGGAGGTCAGCTTGCGACGGGTGGGGGCGGATAGCTTCTTGTAGAGCAAGCTCACATGCGGAGCGGGCGCAGCTTTTCCGCGCGATTTTGTCGCCCGGCGAAGATCGACAACCAGCTTTTCCAGCGCTTTGCTCGGGCGCAGACGAACAAAAAGCGTTCTTCCGAAACTCGGATGACGCTCCGATTCCGCGCACACCCAAATGAATCGGCTCGGCTTTGATTCTCTCGAGAATTTTCTTGGGCGGATGTCGATCCTCTGGCGCGGTGAAGATCGTGATGTGAGGTTCGAACCGCGGCGCCTTCATTTGCGCGCCGAGAATTCGAATCACGTCGTTGAAGAATTCGCGCTCCGGTTTGGCCGGGACAAGCCAATAAGCGATCACCGTCGGGCGATCTTTAGTTTTCGCAGCCATTTATGAGTTGATCCGAGCTAGCTTAGAGAACGGTGCTTTCAACCGGCAAGACAAAACCTTCGGAAAGATGAATTGATGAATCAAGTAGCGAAGCGCTGCCTCTGAAGCAGATTAGCCTTATGCACAAGGCCGCCACGAGCGCTGTGGATTGGGAAGCGATCCGGGATGATTTTCCGATCCTCCGGGAGCAGGCCAATGGCCATCCATTGATTTATTTCGATAATGCCGCGACTTCGCAAAAACCCCGGGCCGTTCTCGATGCGCTACGCAATTATTACGAGCACGAAAACGCAAACGTGCATCGCGGACTTCATGTTCTGAGCTCGCGCGCCACCGAAGCCTACGAGAACGCGCGGCAACGGGTGGCGACATACATCGGAGCCGCCAGTCCTGATGAGGTCGTTTTTACCCGCGGAACAACGGAAAGCATCAATCTTGTTGCCCAAGCGTGGGGCGAAAAATTTGTCCGGGCGGGCGATTCGATTTTGCTCACCGAAATGGAGCACCACAGCAATCTCGTGCCGTGGCAGCTGTTGGCGGAACGAGTGGGCGCGAAGCTGCGTTTTGTCCCGGTGCGCGACGATGGCACTCTCGATTTGGATCGGCTGTCGTCGTTGCTCACGCCGGAAGTGAAATTATTCGGGTTTACCCACGTCTCGAACTCGCTCGGCACGATCAATCCTGTGGCCGATCTGTGCCGAAAAGCGCGCGAAGTCGGAGCGGTGAGTCTGGTGGATGCGGCCCAAAGCGTGGGACATTTGCCGGTCAACGTGCAGGAGCTGGGCTGCGATTTTCTTGCCTTCTCCGGACACAAGATGTGTGGACCGACCGGGATTGGCGCGCTTTACGGACGCGCCGAAATTCTCGATTCCATGCCGCCCTGGCACGGTGGCGGGGAAATGATTGTCAGCGTTACCTTGGAAAAAAGCTCGTTCAAGAAAGCGCCGCATCGATTCGAAGCGGGCACGCCGAACATTGCCGGCGCAATCGGGCTCGCCGCCGCGATTGACTACATCGAGCGGATCGGGCGCCCCGAAATTTTCGAGCACGATGTCGATCTTACCCGGCACGCGATGGAGCGCATGGCGGAGTTGCCCGGAATTCGCATTCTCGGACCCGACCAGGAGCGCGGTGCGCTGGTCGGGTTCGTGATGGCGGCTGCGCATCCGCACGATCTCACGACGTTCGCGGATCAGCACGGGTTGGCCATGCGCGGCGGGCATCATTGCAATCAGCCGCTGATGCGCAGGTTCGGCCTGCCTGGAACGACGCGAGCCAGCTTCTATTTTTATAACACGATCGAGGAAATCGATCGGATGATCGACATCCTCCGCGCCGCGATCGCGTTTCTTCTCATGAGCTCGGAACTGGAAGAGCTATATCAGGAAGTCATTCTCGATCATTCGCGGAAGCCGCGGAACTTTGGAGAATTGCCCGACGCGGCAGTCCGGGTGCACGGCGATAATCCCGCCTGCGGCGACGAGATCCATCTGGCGGTAAAATTCGATTCGGAAGGCGGCTTGCAGGACATCAAGTTTACCGGGCACGGCTGCGCCATTAGCCAGGCCTCGGCTTCGTTAATGACAATGAAACTGAAAGGAAAAAGCCGCGAAGAAGTGATGGAAATGCTGCGCGCATTTCATGAACTCGTGACGCAGGAGACGAGCGATCCGCCGAAAATGCTCGGCGATCTTCGCGTGATGCGCGGTGTGCGAAAATTTCCGCAGCGGGTCAAATGCGCCATGCTGGCTTGGCGCGCGATGGAGCAGGCAGTAGAGAAAAACGCCGGCGAATCGACCATCTCGACCGAGGAACCTGATTTCGCGTGACGAACTAGTCCAGCCCTTTAACGTTTTCCAACCTTATGCCCACAAACGTTCTCGGAACGGAATTGAAATGCTGTTGTCGTGACCCGCTCACTGGATTCTATCGGGACGGCTATTGTCGCACAGGGCCGGAAGACATTGGTCAGCACACGGTTTGTGTGGAAGTTACGCGCGAGTTTCTGGATTTCTCCGTGCTCGATGGAAACGATCTGGTCACGCCGCACCCGGAGTGGGGTTTTCCGGGACTGAAGCCCGGTGACAAATGGTGCGTCTGTGTCACCCGCTGGAAAGCCGCGCTGGATCACGATCGCGCGGCCCCCATTGATCTCGAGGCGACGCATTCCAGCGCGCTGGAGTTCGTCACGATCGAGGAACTAAAAGCGCACGCACTCAAGACGTAATTTGTAGCGGCAGTCTCCGACTGTCGCACTATTTTCTCTGGGTGCGGGCGCGGGCAATCCAAAGTGCGACGGTCGGAGACTGCCGCTACAGCGAAGTCAGATCCGGTCGCGTCGATATTCGAGATCGCAAATTTCTCCCGCGTAGGGCCACTCTTCCCACCGCGACACCAAACCCGCCCGGACCGGATTTTCGCAAACGTAGTGCCATTTTTCGGAATAGGATTCTCCGCTTCGCAGGACGTGATCGAAGAATCCCTTCTGCCAATAGGGCCGGCCGACAGCAGCTTCTCGAAAATGTGCGGAGACGATGCCTTTCAAAGAGTTCATCCACGCTGATAAGGCGAGCCGCTCGTGGTCCAATCCAACGAAGAGATGAAAGTGATCCGGCATTAAGACGTATGCGCCGACCCAGGCGCCGTGATCGGGTGCGGATTCACAAAACCGTTGGAACACGTTATGAGCCGCATCATTTGCCAGCAAATGCCGCCTTTTATGTATGCAAGCGGTTATAAAATAAATTGGCGCGCGCTCAAACGTCCATTCGAGGCGCCTCAGGCGTTCAACCATCCTCCACTTGTAGCGGCAGTCTCCGACTGTCGCACTATTTTCTCTGGGCGCGGGCGCGGGCAATCCAAAGTGCGACGGTCGGAGACCGCCGCTACAACATTCAATTCTGGAAAACTGGGGGAATCCCGTCCACGGTATCGCCGAATTGAAACTGCCGTTTAGTCTTTTTCTGGCGCTGCGTTATCTCAAGCCGAAACGCACGTTCATTTCGATCATCACACTCATTTCGATTATCGGCGTGATGCTCGGAGTGACCGTGCTCATTCTCGTTATCTCGGTCATGACCGGGTTCGATCGCGAGCTGCGCCGGAAAGTGATCGAGTTCGACGCGCACATTCTTGTTACTACGGAGGATGTCCTGCGGGACTGGCGCGAGTTGAGAACGAAGATCGACAATACCCCGGGTGTGGTCGCCACCGCGCCGTTCGTTCAGGGCCCGGTGATCGTAGAATTTCAAAATCGCCGGCTGGCTCCGATGATCCGCGGGATCGATCCGGCTCAGGAGGAGAAAGTCATTCCGCTGAAGAAGTTCATTAAGGAGGGCAAGCTCGATCTGGACGGCGAATCGACCGTGATTGGAGTCGAACTGGCGCGAAAATTACAGGTCCATGTCGGCGACAAGGTCACGGTTTATTCGCCGGGTAATCTTAATCAGGTTCTTGATGGAATTAAGAAGCTGGAAAACGCCAAGGGCGCCCAGGAAAAACAGGCGATCGATCAACTGCGCGACGTGATTTTGCCCAAGGAGCTGACCGTGACCGGCATTTATGAAACCGGTCATTACTTGCACGACTCAGAATTTCTTCTCGTGCCGGTTCATATCGGGCAGGAGTTATACGGTCTTGGCGACGCGCTCCACGGAATCACGGTTAAGACAGACAATCCCTACATCGCCGAGCGCGTAAAAGAATCGATTGAGAAGTTCCTGGAACCGCCTGAGTTCGCGCAGACATGGATCGACATGAACCATCAATTCTTCGAAGCGATTCGTCTCGAGCGCAACGTCATGTTCTTCCTGCTTGTTCTTCATCGTGGTGGTGGCGGCGTTTGGAATCATGAACACGCTCATCACCGTGACCGTGCAAAAACGGCGCGAGATCGGGATTATGAAAGCGCTCGGCGCCAGAATTTCGCAAATTGTGTGGGTCTTCATGGGCCAGGGCGTAATCGTCGGTCTGTTCGGCACTGCGATCGGGCTTGGGCTAGGTATGACGCTAATTCGTTACCGCAACGAATTTAGCCGACTGCTGGCCTCGACATTGCACATCGAGATTTTCCCCCGCGAAGTTTATCAATTCTCTGAAATCCCGGCCCAAATTGTGCCGTATGATGTGGCCAGAGTTTGCATCGGGGCGTTCTTCATCTGCTGGATATTTGCGATTATCCCCGCCTACTTCGCCGCGCGTCTGGATCCGGTGAAAGCGCTGCGTTACGAATAGTTCGGGGGCCGCAGGCTGGAAATCGCTGGGGAGGATCGACAACTGATCGAAGACAAGTTGTCGGTTCCTCTGCCGTTCCACGTCACGAGACCGGTTCGAGTTGCTCCGCAATTACGGCTTTGGCTTCCTCTCGCGCTTCCTCGACCGGCTCGGCATTTTCAGGCAATACGCCGCCGAAGTGTCGAGCGGCATAGTAGGATCCGATTACCAGGATCCCGGCAATGAGTTGGGCTGCGAGAGTCTCGACAGTCGGGAAAACGGCAAACCACATTCCCATCCAGGGCGGAATCACATTTTCGAGGCGACCGATTGGCGTGGTCGAAATCCAGTGGGCCAATTGCATTTCCTGGGCTTGTTCGCCGACCATCACCAGCAGGACCACTCCCAGAAGAATGCCGGTGGTGATGAGCATTTTTCGATAAGGCAGACGTTGTTGAAGAACGAATGTGAGCACCGCGACCATGGCCGAAAGAGTGAGGCCGAGCAGGGCGCCCTTGAGCACGACCCCGCCTCCAAGCCGCAGATTGTAACTTTGCAGAAACAAAACAACTTCGAACCCCTCGCGATACAGCGACGTGAACCCGAGCAGGATTAATCCCCACCAGAGATGCCGCCGCGAAATTTCGACGGTGCTCGCGTTTTCCAGGAGCGTCTTGCGGCGGCGATTATGAGCCCGAATCCAGCCGCCCCAGTAAATCTTGTGAAAAAACCAGTTCATGATCACCAGCAGAACGATCACAGCCAGAAGACCGGTGGCGGCCTGAAGATCGAGCGCCGACACGTTGTCGCTGAGCGAGCCGACGATGCGCACAGCGACGAACCAGGTGATCAAACTGGCGACAAAAGCGAGCCCCGCGCCGAAAGCGACTGGCCGGCGATGACTGCGCTTGGCGCCGGTCATGCTGGCGGTGATCGCGGCCAATACCAGGATGCACTCCAGTCCCTCCCGGAAAACCAGGATGCCGATGTCGAGGAACGCAACAGTCGGGCTGGTATTGGGCCGCATCGGATCGGGCGCGCCGTGTGCCCTGAGCCCCTGCCAGACAAGCATCGTGACTACGAAAAGCGCAGCCACGAGGATGCCGATGCGCAGAGCAATCTTCATGTCGAATTGAAGCTTATCATACCGGCAAAGGGCCGCTGCCGCTGGATTGCTTTTTTTTAGCGGCTGCTTGCGGGCGCTAGGCGACCCTGCTTGCCGCGCAGGGTTGGCGACACCGGGCATAGCCTCGTTGCCGCTCTCGGCTACGGTCTTATTGGGTTTGCGCGGTCACCGGAGCGATCGTTTTCCCGGCAAAGATCGCATCGAGATCGGCCAGCACCTTTTGCGGGCCGAGATATTTTTCCCCGTCGTAACTGCTGGAGATTAGTTTGCCAGTCGATTCGACCAGCAAGAGCGACGGAATCCCGTTGCCATGAGCTTTTAACAGTTCTTCTTTCTCCTGACGCTTGTCATATTCGATCGCCGGCCAGGGCATGTTGTTCTGACGCATGTACTGCTCCATTTCGGCAGCCGATTTATCCATGCTGAAGAAGACGACTTCGAACTCCGGATGCTCGGCCGCGACCCGGTTGTAGTATTCGACCAATTGCGGCGTGAACTTGCGGCAGGGCACGCACCAATGGGCCGAAAAATAATACGCGATCAGTTTCTTTTTCCCGATTTCTTCGTCATCAAGCCGGACAACGCCGTTGTTGCTGAGACGGACCAGAGATCCCTTCAAGTAATCGTAAGTGGTATTGGCGCTGTGGAAGGTCTGCAGAGCGGTCGCACGCTCTCGGGCCAGTTGGTCCTGGTAAAGCGTACTGAATTTGCGCGATTCTTCGGCTTGCAATTCGCGCCGCTTCGCCTGTTCGGCTAACTCTGCCTTGGCCCGAGCCGCCTCCTCCGCCGGCACTGAGTAAGTTCCGTTCTTCAGTGCGCTCACCAGTTCCATCGTTGCCCCGGCCTGGATGAGCATCGCCTCCGACTTGGCATCGATGGTATCGGCGAAATGCCGTTTGGCGAGGTCTCGCACCACGGTGTCGTTGGTATAACCGGAACGGAGCATCAGACCCACCTCGTTTGCCGTCATTGGCAATTGTCCGGCGTGTGCGGCCGTGATCGATAAGAGAAGGAAAGCGAAAGCGGTGAGAACATGTCGCTGCATCCCTTTCAGGGAGCAGAAGATGCGCCAAAACAGGATGGACTGCGCCTCGTCGCGCTCCCTTCATCAGGGGCAATTCTATTTGATAAGCAACGAGACTTGGTCCTGGTACTCCGGCTTGGCCTTGATGGCTTCCTCGGCCAGCTTCCGGGCCTCTTCCATCTGGCCGGTTTCAGCGGCATAGACGGCGCAGAGCCATCGTCGATCTCCCGCGTCGGGTGCGTTTGGTTTAACGAACGACGTCGAGATTGCCAGGAGTATTTGAGGGGGAAGCTTTGCCCAACTGAGTTGCGCAGTGCCGTACGGGAGCTTCATCTTGAGAATTCGATCCGTCGCCGCCACGATGCCGGTGTACTGCATGCCGCCGCTATCTCTAATCGGCCCCGAGAAAGGTGTCCGGTTGATGTCCGTGATCAGTTGTTTTTTCCAAGCAGTTAACCAGCCTGCTTTTTTTTGGGCAAACTGTTCCGCTGTTTGTTGCGTTTCCTTTTTCTGTGCCGCTCCCGCTTCCGTTAAGCGCCGATTCAACTTTGCTTCTTCGGTATCCAACTCGCTTATAATGGCGCCGTAGGATTTCAGTCTCTTTTTCAAATCGGGAAGCTTGGCCAGAGCGGCCGATAACGCCGGCGCGTCGGAAGCCTTGGCCGCTTCCTCTTTCCACTCCGTGAAAAGCTCGCAATCGCGGAGATACCTTCGGCCGATCGGCTTTAGCTCCGCGATCCAGGAAAATTTCCCAGTCGGTTTCGCGCCAATAAACTGCTTCAGGAGTTGTGTGGCATTCTCGATATCGGCTTCATTAAAGTCCTTTACCCCAAAGGCGAGGAGAGCGAACGCCTGATAGGAATCGGCGTTAATCCCAGCGACTTCGCCGGCCGGCACCGGACTGGTTTCGAGAAGCTTCTTCGCCGTCGTCCCGAAAAATTTCGCAAGATCGACATCGTCATTGGCAAAGCCCGCTTCACCCGCTTTTTCTATTTCCTTAAACGCTCCGTCCGCGCGCGTGGTCTTTCGTCCGACTGATGAGGAGAGGCCTTGTTGCAGGCGTGCCCAATCGTAGAACGGCTGCTTCCCTCTTGCTTCGGCCGCAATTTGTTCGAAGCCTTCGGCCGCGATGTCGAAGTGATTAAGGACCAAACGCCGCCGGGCCTCAGCGGCTCGCGCCTCGAGTGGAGCCAATGTTGCCAGTTGTTCGGCGCGCGCGGATGCGGCGTTGAGAGCTTTTTGGGCGTGTTGGCGGGAAATATACGCCCAGGAGCCGACACCGATGAGGGCCAAAGCCAGTGCCGCCACGCCGATTAGCCATGGTAATTTGCTCCGGCGTCGTTTCAGGAATTCGTCTTTTCCGGTTAACAATCCATAGGCGTTCTCCAGCTCGGTAACGAGTTCGTCGTAGGAAGAGAAACGTTGCGCCGGATCGGGCGCGATCATGCGACGGAAAACCTGCGCGGTCGGCCCGGAAACTTCCGGCGCGACTGTCGCGAGATCGATCGGTTCCCTTTTTAGATTCAGCAGAGCGACGGCGGAATTGGTATCGCCTTCAATCGGCGCTTTACCGGCAACGGCATGAAACAGCGTCGCGCCCAGGCTGTAGATGTCGCTGCGGAAATCCTCCGCTTCGTTGTTCAATCGCTCCGGCGCGACGTAATACGGCGTGCCCCAAATTTCGCCGCGATCCTCCGCCCCTTGTGCGGCCACGCCCGCCAGGCCGAAGTCGCCGATCTTGGCCGCGTTTTCCTCGTTGAAAAGAATGTTCGCCGGTTTCACGTCGCGATGAATGAGCCCTTTGGCGTAGGCCGCGCGCAGTCCTTTTGCGACCTGGATGCCCGTTTCCAGAACCTGTTCTTCCGGCAGCCGTTTATGTTGTTCGATCAAATCGTCCAGGCTGCCGTGATCGACCAGTTCCATTACCAGATAAAATTGGCCGTGAGCGGTCCCGGAAGAAAAAACCTGGACCACGTTGGGATGATTAACCGATGCCGTTACCCGGGCTTCCTGCTGTAGTTGTTTGGCCTGATCGACTCCGCCCTCGAGATCTTTGCGCAACAATTTCAGCGCCACCAATCGATCGAGCAATGTGTCCCGGGCCTTGTAAACCGTGCCCATGCCGCCGATCCCGAGCGTCTCGACCAGAACGAAATTATCGAACGCCCGCTCCACCCGGACTTTCTCGCCGCACTTCGGACAGGCTACGCGCTCCAACGGCTCGGCATTCGCGGTGTCGATCGGAACGCCGCAGGCCGGGCAAGACTGAGTCGTCGCGCTGTCGTCGGAAGCCATCGAATCGACTGTATCATTCACGTCTTTGGAAAAAAAGAAATGACGGCAGCAAGCTCTACCGGGATCATCGATCCCGGCTACACTCTTGGCAGAAAACGTATGAGCCCACTCTCCAGCGCCAAACCGACACGAATTGAGCTAGTCGTAACGAAACAAGACGCTCGTCTTCGGCTTGATCGTTTTCTGGCGAAAGAGCTTACCGCCTATTCGCGCTCGCGAATCCAGCAATTGATCCGCGACAAATCTGTAACGCTCAATGGCGTACCAGCCCGGCCGAGCGAATCGGTCCGCACCGGCGATCATGTCGATCTTATCGAGCCGCCTCTGGAGAAGATCGACAATCAACCGGAGCCGATTCCGCTCGATGTTCTGTTCGAAGACGACGACCTGATCGTGATCAACAAGCCCGCCGGTCTGGTCGTTCATCCCGGGGCGGGGCACCGCGAGCACACACTGGTGAACGCGCTCCTTTATCATTGTCCGAAGCTCTCTGGAATCGGCGGCAAGGAACGTCCCGGTATCGTGCATCGACTCGATAAGGACACGAGCGGTTGCCTCGTCGTCGCGAAGAACGACGAAGCCCACCGCGGATTGTCGGAACAATTTGCCGCGCGCACAGTCGAAAAGATTTATCTCGCGCTCGTCGCCGGAAAATTGAAACAGAGCACGGGCATGATTGAAGAGAAGATCGGCCGTCACCCAGTGCATCGACAAAGAATGTCGGTGGCTTCGTCGCGCGGGCGCGCCGCGAAAACCGAGTATCGAGTGATTCGGGCCGGCGAGAACGGAAGCCTGATCGAATGCCGGTTACACAGCGGCCGCACCCATCAAATCCGGGTCCATCTTCATCATCTGGGTCATCCGGTCCTGGGCGACAAAGTTTACGCAGCGAAACTGACCACGAATTATCCCCGCCAGATGCTCCATGCCTGGAAGCTTGGGTTTAATCATCCCCGCGCCGGTGAATGGAAAAGTTTCGAAGCGCCTTTGCCGAAGGATTTTGCCGACGCGCTGAATCATCTGTAGCGGCGTCATACGAGCGACGGCGTTGGGGAGCGACCTCGTCGCCGCGGCACGCTGGAAGCGTGCGCTCCCGCGCCAAGATCGACATCGACTTCTCTGCTGCTCGCAGGCTAACGTATATCCATGAAACTTCTTCTCTTCGCTGTTCTCATTCTTCCGGTCTCAGCGTTAGCGGAGGGCGGCTTGCCGAACACGCCTTACATCTACGTTGAAGGCAACGGCGAAATTAAGAAGCCAGCGGATATTGTTACCATTCGATTCGATTTGGTCGCGCGCGCGCCGGATCAACAGAAAGCAAATCAGCAAGTTCAATTGAACGCGAAAAAGATATTCGCGCTGCTTAACGAACGCAAAATCGCCGAAAACGATGTTATTGCGGAAAATCTTCAATCACAGCCAGAATTCGAGCAGGGCGAGGAATATTCTTCCCGACGTGGAAAGCTCATCGGTTACAAGGTGACCCGCAGTTTTCGAGTTCGAGTGCGTGATATCGTTGTCTTTCCAAAGCTTGCCGATGAAGTGATCAATATCCAAGGCGTAGAATTTTCGGGAATCGACGGTGAACTGGCCAACGAAAAGGAGATTAAGCCCGAAGTCTGGCAGAAAGCTCTCGCCGATGCTCGAGATCAAGCTGAAAAAACCCTCAAACCGATCGGAATGAAGATCGATTCTGTCTTCGCTGTCTCACCGGTGAATTTCCGTTCCATTCAGGACAGGCTTCTCGGTTTAGCACAAACTGACTTAGTGCAGCGTTACGAAGCGCCACCGGGACCGGAATATCGGCTGGCTCCAATCATCGTTAGCCAAAGCGTTCACGTCATTTACTTGATCTCGCCGGCGAAGTAGGCCGGCACGCTTTCATCTCCAACTCTCAATTCGCAGACCGGGAACCCGGCTGAATTCGACGATGTTCGCAGTGACCAGGGTGGCATCCAAGGCAAGCGCGTGCGCTGCTATTAGCAAATCATAGGGCCCGACCGGTGTGCCTGCTTTGTCCAGACGATTTCGGAGCGATCCCGCCTGACGAGCCGCCGCCGCGTCAAAACTGGCTACCTCCACGACCTCGACCAGCCGTTTGATCTTGTCCATTTCCGCGCGGGGCTGGCGGGCTTTGGCCGCGCCGGCAAACAGTTCGAAGGTAGTGATGGCTGAGATGGTGCAATCTTCGGGCGCGAGCTGCTCCAGTTTGCCAATCACGGAGCGCAGCCCACGCAGCAAATCAACACAGGTGTCAGTATCGAGAAGATACTCCACGGACTTGCTCGTTCACAGGTTAGGCGCAGGAGGTAGGCTTCCTTGAGGGGGCCGCTTAAAGGCCCGGTCCGTAATGCGAACCCGCCTGAAAAAATTCCGGGGCCAGCCTCGCTTCGATTTTGGTTCCAGAATCACAGCCTTCCCCTCTTTGCGGATGGAGACCTCATCCCCATCAAAGCGGAAATCTTTGGGAAGCCGCACCGCTTGCGATCCGCCGGTCGTAAACAACTTCGCCGTTTCCATGCGTAGCTACAGTAGGTACATAATGCCGGCTATGCAACTTCATTATCACCGACGCCTAAGTGCGCGCGGCCGGATCGGTGTTTATCGGAACTTCCAGTTGCGGCTCGGCTTTGGCGGCGACAGGTTTCCCGCGCCAGCGACGGGTGATGCGCTGGAGACCGGCGCGATAGGCAGCAAGATCGACCAGTTCGGCAACGCGCAATTTCAACGCGCGAGCGCGGTTGGCGAGAAAAAGCAGAAACAAGCCATAAGGAACGATGAACCAAAGATCGATATGGGAAATATTGACCTGCCGATAAATCAAAAGACTCAGCGACAATGAAATTAAAAATCACCGTGGTGGGCACCAGACGCGACTCGGAGCTTGACGCGCGTCAGGCATTTCGGGCCGCCGTGGTATTCGGTGACGGTTTGCAGCGCAACGCTCCACCAGAAATTTCCGTAGATCTGAATGTCCCATTCGTTCCAGCCCGAATCGGTGGAGTAACGCCATCCTTCTTCTTCGAGTAATTGAAAAATGGCGCCGAGCAGATGATGCCGGTCCCGGCCTTCTTCGCTCCAAAAGACACGGCGAGCAAGCGCTCCTGAAAACCGCGCCACAGCGGGAAGCTGTTCGTGCGTCCGGATCACGCTTCTCGGCGTGCGCTTGAAATGCAGCCAGGTGAAATAGCGCGAAAACCGCGCACCAGCGGTTGCACAAAAGCCAGAAACATGACGAGCAACCGCGCGTGCGACGGTGTCGAACTTCGGCTCGATATGGGCCCGCACCATGTAGGAGAGCGCCACGCAAAATGTGCCGCCCAGCATCACGTAGGGCACGATCCGCAGCGACGGCAGAAAAATTCCCAGACCGAAAAGAAAAATCGTGAGCGCGAACCATTCGATGCTGCTCAGATACGCGGCTACTTCCGATTGCGGAGTCGGATACATCGATTGGAAAAATCCTTCGCCGAAAACTCCGTGATAAACGATCGGCCGGTTTAGAAACCAGCTGAACCGCGGCGCACCGTAAATCTGGCCGCGCCATTTTGCGGTGCCGGTCGGGCCGAAAAAAATCAAATGCTTGAACCGCAAGAGCGATTCCGCCTCGCCGTATCCGTCCTGTTGCTTGAAGAACGCGCGCAAAGTAAAACGCCGATGATGCCAGACCATCGCTGTCGGGCTGAAGGCGATGACGCCGCCGGCCTGTTGAATTCGCCAGCAAAAATCGACATCGTCACCGGCCTTGCGATACTCGGGATCGAATCCGCCAACATTGTCGAACGCCCACTCGTAGAACGCCATGTTGCAGCCGGGAATGTGTTCCGCGACCGTGTCCGTCAGCAGAACGTGACTCGGCCCGCCGGGCGCGGCAGCCACGCAAGCCTGGACCCAATTCTGCGCCGGCGGCGTGATATTCGGTCCGCCGACCCCCGCGTAATCGCCGCTCGTCAGCGTGCCGATCATATAATAGAGCCAATCGACATCCGCCATGCAGTCGGAATCGGTATAAACGAACACTTCGCCATTGGCTGCGGCCGCGCCGGTGTTGCGGGCGTGGCTCAAGCCGTGATTGCGTCTGGTGAATGTAGCGGACCTTGGGAAACTGAGCGGCGATATAGGCGGTATCGTCGGTCGATCCATCATCGACCAGGATCACTTCGTAATCGGGATAGTTGAGTTGGCCTAACGATTCGAGACAGGCGCGCGAGCGTCTTGCGCGCCGTTGTAGGAACAGACGATCACCGAAACAGACGGCGTTGTTGACAGAGCGACGGTGCGGCAGAACGCGAATTCTCCAGCCGAGTTTTTCCCGCAACATGTGAAACGCTTTTTTCGGCTGCCGGTTCGCGCGTGACGATGCCGAACGCCCAATCGGTGATTTCCTGCTCGCCGGTGAACCATTCGTCCGTCCAGGAAAAGAAAATCGTGCCGGCCAGCCCGCATTTCACCACGCTGTCGATGTGCCAGCCGAGCATCTCGGCCTGCTCGTCCTGCGAATGGCGGATCGTGTCCATGCCGAACTCGCCGAGAATGAGCGGCTTTTCCTCGGTCAGATTTTGCAGGCGCAAGCAGATATCGTTCGAACTCGCGCTGATTATGAAGATAAACGTTGAAGCAAAAGAAATCGACATTCTGCGGCAGGAGATACTCGGTCGGCGGATACGTGGCGTAGGAAAAAAGAACGTTCGGGATCGATGGCGCGGCCGATTCGAATCAAATGCTCGACAAACTCCGTGACCCGGCGCACGCCGAGCCAGCGCACCATCGTGCTGGAGGATTTCGTTGCCCACCAGATAACCGAAGATCGCCGGATGACCCGGCATTGGCGCTCACCGCTTCCCGGACCGCATCGGCGATTTCGTCACGCGCCTTTCTTCTGGCGCAAAAACTCGACGTGCTTCGCCCATGGCAAAGTGATCAGCACCCGCATCCCGGCGGCGGCGCATCGATCGAGAAACCAGCGCGGCGGCGCGTGATAAATGCGCACGACGTTCAGCCCGCTCTCGCGCATCAGCGCAAGATCGACATCCACCTGTTCCGGGCGCGCCGAGATAGTTTCCTTCCGCATCCGGCTTGAACGGGCCGTAGGTGACGCCTTTGACAAAAAACTTCTTGTCGCCGTCGAAAAAAAATTTCGCGACTGCGCGAACTCGCGAGTTATCGCTCACAGCGGGAAAGGTCGCGAGTCCATGCGCGCGTCCAGTCGCGAGATGAATCGCAGGGTTCCTCGCTTCCATGTAGCATGGCGCTCGATGGGCGGCACAGTCGCTGATCCACGACATGCGCCCGCAGTAGCGGCCGCTACACCTCGAGCCAGCGCTTCGCGCACGACTTCGCCGGTTCGCTCGATGTCATCCGCCGTGTGCGCGGTTGAGATAAATCCGGTTTCGAATTGCGACGGCGCGAAATAAACGCCGCGCTCCAGGCAACCGTGGAAGAATTTCGCGAACATTTTCAAGTCGCTGCGTTTTGCGCCGGCAAGATCGACAATCGGTCCGGACGCGAAAAACAGACAAAACATCGAGCCGATCCGGTGAAATGTGATGTCGATCCTCGCCTTCGCGAGATTGCTTCGCGCGTCGAGCTTTTCAAATTGCGCGCCGAGTTCTTCGAGTAATTTCCAGCCGTCGATTCGTTCCAGCTCGCGCAGTTGCGCCAGACCGGCCGCCATGGCGAGCGGATTTCCGGAAAGCGTTCCCGCCTGATAGACCGGACCGTCCGGCGAAAGCTTGTCCATGATTTCCGCGCGCCCGCCGAACGCGCCGACCGGCAACCGCCGCCGATCACTTTTCCGAGCGCGGTGAGATCCGGTTTGATTCCGTAAATTTCCTGCGCGCCGCCGCGCGCGACGCGAAAACCGGTCATCACTTCGTCGAAAATCAAAAGCGCGCCGTTTCTGGTGCATTCCTCGCGCAGGATCGACAGAAAATCTCTCGCTGCGGAAAATAGAGGCCGGCATTGGCCGGGATCGGTTCGAGAATCACGGCGGCGATTTCGTTCCTGTTTTCGCGAAATGCTTTCCGGACAAGATCGGCATCGTTGAATGGCAGCGAGATCGTGAGATCGGCAAACGCTTTGCGGCACGCCGGCGCTATCGGGCTGACCATGGGTGAGCGCGCCGCTGCCGGATTTCACCAGCAGCGAATCGGCATGCCCGTGATAACAGCCATCGAACTTGATGATCTTGTCGCGGCCGGTAAAACCGCGCGCGAGACGGATGCACGACATCGTCGCTTCGGTGCCGCTGTTGACCATCCGCACTTTTTCAATCGACGGCATCCAGCTGGCAGATCAATTCCGCCATTTCCACTTCGAGCGGATTGGGAATTCCGAAACTGACGCCGCGCGTTGCGGTATCGCAACGGCATCGACGACAACTTCCGGCGCATGACCGAGAATGGCCGGGCCCCAACTGCCGACGTAATCGATGTATTCGTTTCCATCGACATCCCAGATTCTCGAGCCTTTGGCGCGCGTCGACGAAAAATGGTTCGCCGCTCGACGTTGCGAAAAGCGCGGACCGGCGAGTTTACGCCGCCGGGAATGCGCTTTTGGGCTGCGGCGAAGAGTTTGGATGATTTGGAAGGCATTGTAGAGGCGCGTGGGCCAATCGCCTATTTATTTAGCTTCGGCGCTTGATACAAGCGCCGCTACAACGATAATTCTCTCCCTTAGCGTCGGCGGGGTAGCCAAGTGGTAAGGCTGCGGTCTGCAAAACCGCTATTCGCGGGTTCGATTCCCGCCCCCGCCTCCACATCACGCTCGGTCCTTGTTGACAACCAAATTTCGTTCCACGTTTAGGTTCGATTGATTCGGTCGCCGCCCGGCGACCTCACCCCTGACGGGGCTTCGTCTATGTCGCTCGGCTCCCGCCGGCTCCATTCCCGCCCCCGCCTCCACATCACGCTCGGTCCTTGTTGACAACTAAATTTCGTTCCACGTTTAGGTTCGATTGATTCGGTCGCCGCCCGGCGACCTCACCCCTGACGGGGCTTCGTCTATGTCGCTCGGCTCCCGCCGGCTCCATTCCCGCCCCTGCCTCACTACATTTTCGATTTTTGATCGGCGATCTTCGATTTGCCGCTGGAGCTGAGAGCCGTTTTGCCGGAGGGACGTGCCTGGATGTTGCTCCGTTATCTCGATGCTTGGAACGGAGAATTCTTCGGCGGGCTTTTGAGCGAGTCGTCGTCGATGATAGCGACCTGTCCGCGATAGGGCGCGTGGGGCTTGATCGGGAAACGGGGGCGCAGGATGGCAAAGGCAGGGGATGAAAACGCCAGGGTAACGAGGAGGGAAACAATGGTAATTCTCATAATTTCAATCATTATTTTGCACCAAACGTGCCATTTTAGGCAATTCCTTTTTTCGCCGACGCCGGGGAAGCTCAGCGCCCTAGCCACCAGGCGGTAATGACACAGGCCAGGAGCGCAGTGGTGAGCCAGTCGAGAAGTTGACCGAGAACGACCAGGGTATGGAGCCGAATGAAGAGCGCGGACTCGATAAGAATGGGCAGAGCCAGCGCGCCCCAGATGCATATGGCGAAATAAATGCTTCCGCCGAAGCCGAGCGCGAAAACGCCAACGTTGAAGCGAACAACTAGTGTAAATAGACAAGCGATCCCGATTGCGGCGAGCAAGTGAAGCAGACTCGCGCCTAAATAGCTCCTCGCGCCTTCGGGTCGCCACGTTTCGGGCGTCTCGCGTTGATAGCGGTGAAAGATAACGCCCATCCAAAGCCAGCTGGTAAAGATGGACACGACACCGGCGATAAGCCCGGGAACAAACGCAGCGCGAAGCGTATTCATGACGACGACGATGTCGATCCTAGCCAGACGGCCGGTTCGCTGTCGATAGAAAGAATCGATGCAGTTTTCCGGTTTCAGATTATTTTCGACGCCGATGCCACAGTTTGCTTATCGGGCGCGGGATGCGCAGGGGGCCCTGGTCGAAGGGATATTGGATTGCCCGGATCGATCCGTCGCCATTCGTCAGATCGAGCAACAGAAGTATATCCCGATTCGGGTAGACATCGTGGGGGCGGATCCGGCCGTGGCCCGGCAAAACGGGGCGGCCGCCGCCGCGTCCCCGACGCAGAATCTGAAAATTCCGCATGGGCAGGTACTGGTGTTTACCGAGCAACTCGGGCACTTGCTTCGCGCGGGCATGACGCTGGACGAGGGGTTGTCGATCCTGGAGAAACGGATCAAACAGCCACGGGTGCAACAGATGACGCACTCGCTTCACCAGGCCCTTGTCGATGGGCGCAGTTTCTCGCAAGCGCTGCGCGAGTTCCCGCGAATTTTTCCGCCGTTGTACGTGAACATGGTGGCGGCGGGCGAAGCGAGCGGCGCGCTCCCGGATATTTTGCAACGGGTGGTGAAACACTTGAGCCAGGCGCGAGATCTTCGCGATCGCGTGCAGCAGGCGCTTATTTATCCGGCGTTCCTTGCCGTCGCGGGCATCGCTTTGATCACGATCTTTATTACCTTCATGGTGCCGAAGCTCGTCGGGTTCATGGCGCAGACGCAAACGGGCAGTTCGCTCCCGTTTGCCACGCGACTGTTGATCCAGATTAACCATCTTGTTACCGGCTACTGGTGGGTTGGCGCGCTCGTTGTCGTAGGAGGAATGGTCGGGTTTAGAGCGTTTGTGCGAACCGATGAAGGACGAATCGCCTGGGACCGTTTTCGTCTTGTTATTCCGGGTTACGGCCGCGTGATCCGCCACCGCTATTATGCGCAATTCGCCCGCACATTGGGGACACTGATGGAAAATGGCGTGCCTCTGCTTCGCTCGCTCGATCTGGTCACCGAAATCGCGAGCAATCGATTTTTGGAAGTGAAAATGGCAGAAGTTCGGCGCGCCGTGATCGACGGCGCCACGCTCTCGGCCGCGTTAACGAGTCAAAAATTGTTTCCGGATTTGTTTACTGACATGATGGCGGTTGGAGAACAGACCGGACATTTCGTAGAGACGATGCAAACGATCGCGGATGTTTACGAACGCGAGCTCGACCGGACCAGTTCGGTGATTTCTCAACTGATCCCGCCAATCATTATCGCCGTGATCGCGATCGTGATCGGGCTGGTGGTTTACAGCATTCTCTCGGCAGTATTCGAGATGACAAAGAGTTTGCAGGTTCGCCCGCACTAGGGTACTCTCGACAGCTTAATGGTTCCTCGCCTTGTTGCGGCCGTTCTTCTGCTGGGCGCAACGTCTTCTCTTCACGCCCAGGTCGCCTTCAGCGACGCCTTGCCTGTATCGGGAGATGCCGGATCGACAACGGCGCGTCCGGAAAGCGCCTGGCTCGATTTACGCCAGCACGCGCCGGCCAATTCCAAACCACAAAGCGCCCCGCGCTGGGTGGAAGCGGTCGGACTCAGTTCGGTTAAGGGGGCCGGGGAGGGGATTTCCAAGAGTGTCTTTCGCATCCGCGTTTCGCAGCCCGGACCCGATTATCAGGTTCTCTTCTTCCGATTGTTCTTCGACGACAAACCAGATGCGCGCCCCGAGTTGATCGCATGGGACGAATCGGGAACGCAAATACTGCGTTCCGGCCAGCTCGGGTCGGGAATCAATCTGCCCAGCTCCGATTCGGTGATGATCCCAATGTTTGGCATATCGACCATCGACATCGAAGTACCCGGAGACGGAAAAACGGTACGGGGCGCCTATCTCGACTGGATGACGAGCAGCGAGGTCGTCCACCCGTTGAAGGCCGAACATCGCGACGTGATTCCGGAACCGTTCTCGGCGGTGCCGCCGTTGCATGTGCCCGAGCAGGACGTCGAGCAATTTGGGACGGTGACGGCCACGCTGGCCGCCGACGCGATTCGGATCGGACCGGATATTCAAGAGGGGGCGGTGTTCCAGTTCGGGATTGAATCGCAGCCGTTGCTGGCGGTGCTCACGTTCGAGATCGCCAGTCCGCGGATCGATTCGCCGCCCGAGGTCTATCTGAACGGCGCGGACGTTGGGCCTGTCTCATTGGCATTGCCCGAGCTGGCTGATCCCGGTTATCGCGGCGAAATGGAACCATTGGTGAAGCAAATGCACTTTCAATACACGGGCTGGCTCCGGGCGCAGAAAATCGTGCCGGCCTCCAGCTTAAAAGCTGGGAACAACGACTTGATCATTTTGAACGGCGCGAACGCGTCGGGTTCGGCTATTCGGCAACGCAAATTCAATTGAAGTATCTCTGGGACAAATCAGATTACCTGCTGAAGACGGGGCAGTAAGAAACGGAAAAGGGGATCGGAATGACGACGAAGAAACATCAGCAAGGCTTCACCCTGCTCGAGATCATGATCGTGGTGAGCATCATCGTGGTCCTTTTAGGACTGGCGATCACGAAGATCGGCAATCCCCTGGGGTTCGCGAAAGGCGTGGGGGTTAAAGCAGATATTCAATCCATTGGGACGCAACTGAACTTGTATGAAAGCATGAATGGATTCTTTCCCAGGTACCGATCAGGGCTTGGAAGCGTTAGTGACCAGGATGGACAGCGAACCGCGGCCATCGCGCTGGTATCAATTGTTCAAGGAGGTGCCCAAAGATCCATGGCAGAACCCTTACATTTATCGCTGTCCGGGACTCAAACATCCGCAAGGCTACGATCTTTTTTCCGCGGGTCCGGACCGGACTCCCGATACCGCTGACGACGATTGGGGCGATTAGAACGCTATAAATTAACAATCAGGATTCGGGCGCGGTCACCGGCCCACTGTTTGGCGGGGAAGGCTGCGACGGTTTTCTTTGAATCACGCCGCGCACATGGGGCGCGGGCAAGGTCGGCGGCGTCGCTGGTTTAATCCCGGGAATATTGCGCGGCGGAGGCGCGTTAGGAATCATCGGCGGCTGGGCCATCACCGCTTCGTTAAACCCGAGAGTCGCGAATTGGCCATCCTTGCTAATGGTGACTTTGGTTGCGCCCGGATTGTCCGACCATTCAATACTGGCGATGCCATAGCCGTGTTCGTTTGGCTCGTCAGTGGAAACATATTCTTTCAGGTTCTTGTCCGACAACGACATGATCGTGATCAAATCGGCCTCGGGCATGTGGGCTGCGTTGGCGATGAAAAGGTCCTTCGACCAGGATGGTGTCGTTGACGCCTGGACCGGAGCGCTGGCCACGGCAAACGGCGAATGCTCCACCATCGCCGCGTAACGGCTAAAATCGGTGCGTTTTGGAATGACATCGTCCGCTCGACAAATCGTCGCGACGGACGTGGCCAGGATCGACAGCGAAAGCAGGCAGCGTTTCATAATCATCCTTTCTTACGTTGAGCGGGGGCAAACCACCGCGCAATCTTGAATTTTCCATGCATCATTGTGGGATCATTTGAATCGATCGAAAGCATCACACTTTCAAGCACGACAAATTTCTCCGGCTGCTGAACATCATAGAGAAAATGCACGAGCGCCGGCCATGGGCTCTTTGTTTCCAGGGAAGTGAAAACGGTCAGATGATAAGGCGTAGTTTCGCCCGAGCCGATCTGCGGGTTTTCGAGCAAAACATTATGCTTCGCGGCGACCGGCTTGATGTGATCTTCCAGGAGTTTTGAGGCTTCGCCCGGTCCGGTGAGGACAGGTTGATGTTTTTTGATCCACTCCTCCCGTTTTACCCAGAGATCGCGCTCTTGCATGTAAACGGCCTGCTGGGCACGCGTCGATTTGCGTTCTGCGAGCTCGGTCCGGGCGCGGCCAAGCGCGCCGAAAAGCCAGCTCCAGATCAGGAGATTGAGCACCACGAAAACAAGACTCGCCACGGTCAACGACAAAAGGCGTTCGCGGCGGCTCAATTTTTCGTACCAGGCCGTGACAGTCATCGGGGGCGTCCCTCCAGTCGAAATTGGGCGTGGCCGTTCGGCAGAATCCGCGGATCGGCCATATTGAATTGGAAAATTTGCAGGGCCGGATCCTTTTTCACTTTCTCGGCGAAATCGTAGGCCAGTTGCGCGGTGTTGGCCTCGCCGTCGACGGAAATTTGCCGAGCGGATTGGTTGTAAGCAGTGATGCGCACATCTGTTGAAGGGAGGCTCTGGAAAAGATGAAGCAAAATTTCGACCGGGTAATAACGCGTGTCGATGGCCGGTTGAAGCGCTTTCCAGCTCGCTTCGGCGCTGCGGACGAATTGGATCTGCGGTTCGTTGCGCGCGATGGTTCGACCGAGCCGCGAAATCTCGAACCGGAAGAAACCGAGCAAGGCCAGCAAAAGAAAGAAGAGGCCGGCATAAGCGCCGCCGGCCCAAAGAAGCCGTTTGCGCCACTCGCCTTGCCTGGCGAGTTTCGCTTTGCGCTGCCGCCAGCTCTCCGGCAGGAGATTGAGCTTGACCGTGGCCGGGGGTCTTTCCACTCCCACGATCGAGGGCAAACTGGACAAAATTCCCTGCACCGTATCGCGCAAGTCATAACAGGTTTCGTCGAGAAACACGCTCGAAGCCCCGGCATTGATCCCTTGCAATTCCGCGCTCAAGGTCAATTGCGGCAATTCCATTTGCAGGTTCTGCGGTTCCACACCCTCGAATGTTCGGGTGAGGCTCACCTTGCCGTTTTCCGTCATGGCCGAAACCAGTTCCTCGCCTTCGGGGTAAATGAGAAGGGCGTTGCCCTTAGGCGCGTGCGTGCTGCCGCGTTGAGCGGCATAAACGGTCACCTGCCGCGGGATGAAACCGCGCTCCAGCAACGGCGCGGCCATCTCGGACAGCCGTCCGTTGTGAACCGCGACGGCAGAAACGACGCAACCGTTCTCGCCTTGCTCGATCACTTCGAAATCGGTTGTCACTTCCTCAGACGAATACGGCAGCGCTTTTTCAATTTGGAGACGGACCATTTCCGCAAATTCCGCCGGATCGGCTGTAGGCAAATGAATGCGCTGAGCGAGAACCGCGGAAAGAGGAAGACCAAGCACGAAATCGTCCTCCGCTTTCATTAGCGGCACGGCTTCTTCCAAAGTGCGAAGCGACCGAACGTCCCACGTCCCGTTCAGGTCGGTCGAACGGAGGAAATTCCAGCCGTGCGCGGTCGGCGTAATGAAAACGGATGTCGATCCTGCTTCGATATTAAAACTCCTTCCAGGTGCGCAATTGAGGCGTAGCGCCCGTGCGCTGGAAGACTAATTGCACAGTTCGCCGCGCGTTGCCCGATTTTCCGACGCTAACAACTCGATAAAATGGATCTTTTAGCGCGATCAAAACGCCCGGCTGCAGCTGTTTGAATTGGTCCGGGGAGAGGCCGAGCGCGGTACCGAACGTCGTCCCACTTCTTGAATTGCATGTCGTCATCCGTTCCATCGATTCCATCCTGACCGCGCCGCAATTCCAGGAACCGATCGACCAGGCCCTCGGTCATCCCCGGCAACGCGAGCAGCACATCGCGCGAGGCCCAGGTCACATCGATCGGTCCGGAACTGTTGACCGTAAGATCGTCGTCCCACCCGGGGTTGGAGGTGAATTCCTCCCAGCCTTTCACGTTCTTGAGTTCGTCGATGCGCGTAAGCAGCGCATTGGCCGGACGATAATCGTCGCTTGCTTCGGCGCCGTTCAATCGCACCAGATCGTCGGCGTCCACCCAGTCGAGCAGGCAATCCATCATGTGCTCGCGTTCGTTCAAATCGATCCCTTTTTGCTCCAGGTATCGGCGCAGAATTTCCAGCCGGGTTGGGTCTTCCCCGGCCACGATCCAGTTGATGTTCAAACGGCCTCCTTCGCCGGTAATGCGCGCTTCATAATTTTTCCGCCCAATGTTCCTGTGCAAATTGGGGGAGTCGGTCTTGATGAGAGGATGCAGCGCAACTTCCGCGCCTGAGCAGGCCATGGCTTCGGCTTCCAGAACCCGGCTGGCGTTTCCGGCCAGCGAGAGCCTTGCATTAATATCGAGCGCCCAGGAAATGACCATTGCGCTGAGCAGGAAAAGCGCCCAGAGCGCGAGCATGATCGCCGCGCCGCGCGATTTCTGGCCTTTCTGACAGCGTCTCGTTAACATTGACATCGTCAATACGGGGTGCGCCCGAGCGGGATGATCACTTCCCACGGCGCATTGGCATCGTTGCGACCCACGGTCAGTTTCACCAGCCGGGGCAACAGCAAAGTGTCGCTCCACCGCTCCACCCACGACATTCAAGCGCGGATCGAAATAACGGATCTTAAGGCTGCCAACGTTCTTAATTAACGGCACCCAGGTATCGTGTTCGTGAACCAGACCGGGTTCGGCCAGCGGCCGCCGCAAGACCCCAAGATCCAGCTGTTTGCTGTTTTTATCCTCCGGTTTCAGACGCAACCAGACGGCAAAATCGCCCGGCGCATATCGCGTCAGCAACCCCGGCCCGGGCCCGCACGTCCACCGAATCTCATCCCGCGCGCGATCGTTCCAACTTGCCTGGCTCGCCGGTCATCGCACCTTTGCCCGGGGGCAGACTCTGCCATTGCGCTGCAAGAGATCCCGCAGTCCGGAGTATTGCGCATCCGCCGCGGTCGTCTCCGCGGAAATTCGTATCGCTACGATGTTTATCTGGACGAAACGATAAATCACCAGCGCCATCATCCCGAGGATCACCACCGCCAGGGTCACCTCGAGCAGCGTAAAGGCGCGCCGGCCCGCGGAATTAAGACCGGAACGATAAACATAAAACTCGATCGCCTCCGATTGCGGCACGCCGCCGCGCTCCCATTCCGCCTTCAAGGTCACCAGCACCATCCCGGTTAGTTTGCGGGCACCATCCGGTTCGGTCAAGTTTGCCGGCACGCTCTTTTGGATCAAAGTCACCATTCCGTAGCCGGTGTCGATCTTCTTTTTTTCCGAGACATCGGGAAGACCGGGCGCGGTTTGGACCTCCGCCATTCGGTTCGACAAAATCTCGCGTACGCGGTCTTCCTCGGCGCCGAGGGTGCTCGCGTTCAAACAATTTTCTACTGAACGGCCGATGGCCAGCACGCCGATGGCAAAAATTGCCACTCCGATGAGCACTTCGTAAAGGGCGAAGGCGCGGGAAAAGTTTCGAATTTCGAATCTCGAATCTCGAATTTCTTTTTCGTTATCTCGCGACATACTTCGTGATCTCCGCCCGCGCCGTCAGGCCCGCGTAATTCGCCGTCCACGTTCCGTCTTTCCCGGTGAATTGCACCACCGCCGGTTCGCAGGTGCCGGAGGGCCAGAAAATCCATTCGCTCGGTGGATCCTTCACCAGCGCCGCCGGCAGCGACAACTTAAAGACGTCTCCCTTCCGCAGCTCGAGATTCGCCGTCGTAGTCTCTTCTTCGCCCTTGGCAAAACCCTCGGGCCGCAAGAAGACCCCCTTTTCCCCCCAGACGATGAGATACGCGCGATGCTCGTTCACGCTTCGTTCCTGGGCCTGGCGCACCAGAGCGTTAAAGCTATCCAGCGAACGCCGGAGATGCCTGTCCGATAGCACGCCATCCAGACTCGGCACCGCCAGCAGTAGTAACACCATCAAAATGGCGACCGCCAGCACGATCTCCAGCAACGTAAACCCGCGCACGCGAAGCATCGGCAAAGTTACTCCCAGAGAGGAAAATCACAACAACCCGGCTTCGGACGCGAAAGGCCACTGTCAACGCCGGATGCCTCGCCGGGGATGAACGAAATTTGCGCTCGGAGAGTCGAATTTACAGCTTTTATTGCGATGGTAGGTTTTTGCACGACTGTTTGCCCCTGACACATGGAACCGACCCCGCCACCTTTCCCTTCACCGGAAGAATTGAAGTCCAAGATCTCGGAGTTCATGAAACAGAACTTCGGCGATCGCGTTTCGGTCCAGACTTTTATGCAGCCCGAGCCGGCTGCGGCGACCGAGGAGGAGAAGCCGGAAAAGGCCGCGACCGAGCACGAGGACTTCGAGTTCAATTTTCTGCCGCGCGACATCAAGGCGCATCTCGACCGGTTTGTGATCAAACAGGAGGAAGCGAAAAAGGTGCTCTCGATCGCCGTTTGCGATCATTACAACCACGCGAAATATCTGCGCCGGCTCGAGAAGGAGGACCCGGCTCTGGCGGAAAAAACCGAATACGCGAAACAGAATGTGATTTTGGTCGGGCCCACCGGTGTCGGCAAAACGTATCTGATCAAGCATATCGCCGAGCTGATCAAGGTGCCGTTCGTGAAAGCGGATGCGACGAAGTTCAGCGAGACCGGCTATGTGGGCGGTGACGTGGAAGATCTGGTCCGCGAACTGGTCCACAAAGCGGACGGCGACGTGGACCTGGCGCAATTCGGGATCATTTACATCGACGAGGTCGATAAGATTGCGTCGGCCAGCAATTTGTCCGGTCGCGACGTGAGCGGACGAGGGGTGCAGACCACGTTGCTCAAGTTAATGGAAGAGACGGAAGTGCCGGTGCGAAGCATGAACGATCTCCAGGCCCAGTTGCAGGCGGCGTTCGAGTTTCAACGCCGCGGCAAGTCGAAACGGGAAACGATCAATACCCGGCATATTCTCTTCGTGGTTAGCGGCGCGTTCGAGAAATTGAAAGAACAAGTGGCCCGGCGCGTCCGGCAGGGGCAGATCGGGTTCAGCGCTTCGCCGGTCCATGTGATGGACAACGAGCTGTTCCAGCACGTGACTACGCAGGATTTTGTCGAGTACGGGTTCGAGCCGGAGTTTATCGGCCGGTTGCCGGTGCGGGTGGTGTGCGAGGACCTCGATGCCGACGATCTCTTTAAGATCATGAGATTTTCCGAAGGCAGCTTGCTTCGACAATACGAGCGCGCTTTTCGCGCTTACGGGATCGACATCAGCTTCGAGGATGAAGCGCTCTTGTTGCTGGCTGCCGCTGCGGGCAAGGAAAAGACCGGCGCGCGCGGTTTGCTGACCGTGTTCGAGAAATTGTTCCGCGATTATAAATATCATCTGGCCGGGTCCGGCTTGAGCCAGTTGCGGGTTACAGCCGAGACGGTTCGGGAACCGAGGCGGGTGCTGGATCGGCTGATGGCCGAGGGGCACAAGCAGGAAGCGCAGGCGCTGGAAGCAAGCGCACGGCAGTATGCCGATCAGTTTACCAAGCAACACGGCGTCGAAATAGTGTTCGACGACGCGGCAATCCGGCGTTTAGTCGAGCGCGCTCAAGCAGAGCGTATGACCATGGCGGAACTTTGCGGACACTTGTTTAAGGAATATCAGTTTGGGCTGGGCCTGATCCAGAAGAACACGGGCCTTGGAAAATTTGTGCTAAATGCCGGGGCGGTTGATGCCCCCGATAAGTTCTTGAGCGAATTGGTTGTGCAATCGTACTATCCAGGTGCGCAAGGCCAGAAGGCCTAGCCAGTCCATGAAACGACCTCTTGTTGCAGCCCTGATTATTGGTCTCCTCGTCGCGGGGTTGGTCGGGGCTTTGCACGGCTTCGGAGTATTGCTCCGGATCGAAGAGCCGATCGCGGGACTCATTTCCCATTTCCGCAAAGTATCCCATCCCCTCGATGACAAGTGGCAGTATCTTATCATCGCCGCGTTGTCGCTTGGAGTGGCCGGGCTCACTATTACCGCTGCCCGCCGTATGCGAATGGCCTGGCTGATCTGCGTGCTGCTGGTTGAATTGGTGGCCCTGGCCTGGATTTGCGCGCTGTTTCACCTGTTTTTTCAGCCGATCCCTTCGCTTTTGGTTACCGGCCTCGCTTTCGTCGCGGCCGAGCGAACGGTGGCAATTGCCACCCGCGGCCGGGCCCACCTGGCCCGGGCGCTTTTCGCCGGCCGGTTGTCCGGAGACAAGGTGCGGAGCATCATTGAAGGAGAAGTGCCGCTCGAACCCGAAGCGCGCACATATGAAACCACCGTCCTCGTCTGCGACATCGCTAACAAATACGATCTGGCCGAGGATACCGAGCCGTCAGCATTTGCCGAAGCCACTGAGAAATTCATTCGGCGGACAACCGATCTTCTTCTCAAGGCCGGCGGTTATATCCAGGCCGCCGACGGCGAAGGCGTGGTTGCCATCTTCGGATTTCCGGCGGGCGATGCCGAGCATTCCGAAAAAGCGGTGCGGGTCGCGCTCGATCTGGTCGGCGATTTTCGTGATTCGCGCCGGCAAAACAACGGCGAACTTTTCGGGAACTGCGAGGTGCACCTGGGCGTCAGCTCCGGCACGATCATTGTTGCGCCGTTGAATCGGGATGAGGGGCCCTCGCTTTTTACCAGCGGAGAACCGGTCGAGCTTGCCCGCCGGTTCTGTGTTGCGAACCGGTTTTATGGGTCGCGAGTCTTGATCGGTCCGCGAACGTTCGAGCTGGCCAGCAAAATGGTTGTCGCGCGCCCAATCGACTTTCTTAGCGGGGTGAATTCTCAGGAGCGTCACGAAATTTACGAGCCGCTCTGGCTGGCCGCCGAGGCGAAGCCGGAGCATCTCGCCCGGCGCGACTATTTCTGGAACGGCGTTGTTCTCTATCGAGAAAAGCGGTGGGCCGAAGCCTACCAGGAATTTCAAAAGGCGCGCGGGCCGGATGCCGATAACGATGCGCCATTGCAACTATATTTGCGTCGACTGGAGCCGCTCGCTCTGCATCTGGCGGAAACGACGCACGGCTAGAATCTGGGCGTGTTGAGAAAAACCGAATATCCGGCCGCGATTCGGGACCTGATCGCGCAACTTCGACAAATGCCCGGGGTCGGGCCGCGCTCGGCGGAGCGCATTGCTCTTTGGATCGTGCGTGCGCGTGACGATAAACCCGATCAAATCGCGCGGGCCATTCATTCGACGCGGCAAAATATTCATGCCTGCGCGCTCTGTGGATTCTTTACCACGCAGGAAATTTGCGACATTTGCGCGGACGCGTCGCGTTCGTCCGAGCTGCTGTGCGTAGTCGAACAACCCACTGATATTCTGCCGCTGGAAAAGACAAGCGCGTTTCGCGGTCGCTATCATTCGCTGGGTGGAAAAATCTCACCGCTCGATCATGTTGGTCCGGAGGATTTGCGGATCAAGGAATTGATCGATCGGATCGAGCGGGAAAAGATTTCCGAAATTATTTTCGCTGTGGCCGCCGATGTCGAAGGTGAATCGACAATGAATTACATTGTCGATCTTCTGAAGGGCAAGCCGATCGCGCTTACCCGAATTGCCCGGGGCATTCCAGCCGGCGGCGGCCTGGAATCGGCCGATGAATTGACGCTTTCCGCCGCGCTTTCAGGACGAACGAAATTGTAACTCGCGCGCTTGTCATCCCGAGCCGCGTAGACGGCGAGGGATCTCGCCTACGCGATTGCAATGCCCAAATTATCCCGGGCTGTGATTACTTGGTTGATCGCAAGCGTCATTCCGGAACGCGGGATCCTTCGCTTCGCTCTGGATGACAGGCAGGCTCGGGATGACACGTTCGTTTGCTTTTCAACCCGGCGATGACAAATTTCGTCCGCATGTCCTGCGCAAAAATCGATCCGGCGTTGCACCAGGCGCGCAAACCGTCCTGGATCAAGGTGCGGTTGCCGTCGAATCCGGTTTTCTTTTCCACCAAGGCGCTGATTTCCGATCTGCAATTGCATACGGTTTGTGAAAGCGCGCAATGCCCGAATCGCTGGGAATGCTGGAGCCAGGGCACGGCGACGTTCATGATCGCGGGCGATCGTTGCACCCGGGCGTGCGGATTTTGCGCGGTGACGACGGCCAAGCCGTTTGCGCTCGAAGAAGACGAGCCGCAGCGCGTGGCCGAGGCCGTGCAGCGGATGAAATTGAAACACGTCGTGATTACGGCAGTGGCTCGCGACGATCTCGAAGACGGCGGCGCCGATCACTTTGCCCGCGTCATCACCGCGATTCGAGACATGGATCCCACGATTGTGATCGAGGTGCTCGTCCCCGATTTTCACGCGCAAGATTGGTGCATCCAGATCGTCCTCAACGCCGGACCGGACATCTACAATCACAACATGGAAACGGTCGAGCGGCTGACGCCGCTGGTGCGCTCACGCGCCAAATACCGGACATCGCTCGAAGTATTGCGGCGGGCGAAGGAACTGTCTCCGAAAACTGTCATCAAGAGCGGGATCATGCTCGGCCTCGGTGAAACCGAACCTGAAATTTTTCAAACGATGGACGATTTGCGCGAAGCCGGCTGCGAGGTCTTGACCATGGGACAGTACCTGCGGCCAACACCGAAACATTTGCCAGTCGTCGAATACATCACGCCGGCACAATTTGATCTCTACGGCGACATCGCACGTCAAAAAGGTTTTCTTTACGTCGCCTCCGGTCCGCTCGTCCGCAGTTCGTATCACGCAGCGGATTTTCATCCGGTCGTCCGTCGATAATGGAGACGGCCGGAGCGCGCGCGCAGGAGCGACAGTCGGTCGCGGCGGTCATTCCTGCTTTCAACGAAGAGAAACATATTGGCGACGTTGTCCGGCGGACGCGAGGCAAGCTCGATCATGTTCTGGTGGTCGACGATGGTTCCAGCGATGCGACGGCTGCCGAAGCTCGCATCGCCGGGGCGGAAGTCATCACCCATCCGCAAAATCGCGGCAAAGGCGAAGCGATTCGAACCGGGCTGCGGCATTGGCTCGCCCCGGCGAGTCCGTCCGACGGCGGACAGGATCGACAAGTATCCTGGGTGATGATCCTGGACGCCGACGCCCAGCATCGCCCGGAAGAAATCGATCGATTCCTGAGCGCCGCTTCGGCAAAGGACGCGAAGTTATTTGTCGGCAATCGAATGAACGATCTTTCGCGCATGCCGCTGGTTCGGCGACTTGTGAATCGTTACATGAGCAACAAGATCAGCCGGGTGTGTGGTCAAACCATTCCCGACACGCAATGCGGATTTCGGATGCTGCATCGCGACGTGATCCCGGAGATGCTCGAAGGCGCCGACCGGTTCGATTACGAAACCGAGATGTTGATCAAAGCGAGCCGCAAAGGTTTCCGAATCGACTCCGTCCCAATCACGACTGTTTACTGCGACGAAGTGAGCAGCATCCATCCCATGCGCGACACGCTGCGGTTTTTCAAGTTGATGCGGCGATATCGGCGCGGGTAAAACGAAACGACGATCACACGTCGTAGTACATCGAGAATTCGTACGGGTGCGGGCGCAGCCGCAACGCGTCGTATTCTTTCTGTTTCATGTCGATCCAGTTGGCGATGAAGTCGGCGTTGAAGACGTCGCCGCGCAACAGGAAGGAATGATCGGCCCGGAGCGCTTGGATTGCGCCAAGGAGTGAATCTGGCACGCTGGCGATCTGGGCCAGCTCTTCCGGCGGCAGCTCATACAGATTCTTGTCCAGCGGGTCGCCGGGATCGATTCGATTTTGCACTCCATCGAGACCGGCCAGCAGCATTGCGGAAAAGGCGAGATACGGATTTGCTGCGGCATCCGGCGTGCGGAACTCGATTCGTTTGGCCTTGGGACTTGGCGAGTAGGTCGGTATGCGAATCGCGGCGGAACGATTCCGGGCGGAATAAGCGAGATTGACCGGCGCTTCAAATCCGGGCACGAGGCGCTTGTAGCTGTTGGTTGTTGGATTGGTCATGCAAGTGAGCGCCGGCGCATGTTTCAAGATTCCGCCGATGAAAAAGAGGGCGAGATCGCTCAAGCCGGCATAGCCATTCCCGGCAAAGAGGGGCTTGTCGCCATTCCAAAGCGATATGTGCGTGTGCATGCCCGAGCCATTGTCACCAAAGAGTGGCTTCGGCATGAACGTGACCGTCTTGTTGTGTTTCTTGGCCACGTTGCGCAGGATGTATTTATAATACTGCAAACTGTCCGCCATGCGTTTGAGCGGAGCGAAACGGATGTCGATCTCGGCCTGGCCCGCAGTCGCGACCTCGTGATGCTGGCGCTCGATCGGAATTCCAGCCCGCTCCAGCTCGAGACACATTTCGTTGCGGATGTCTTGCAAACTGTCCGCCGGCGCGACCGGGAAATAACCTTCTTTGGCCCGGATTTTATAACCCAGATTCGGAAACTCCTCGCGGCCGCTGTTCCAATGGCCCTCGATGCTGTCGACTTGGTGAAAGGAAGAGTTCCCGTTGTAACTAAAGCGCACGTCGTCAAAGATGAAGAACTCCGCTTCCGGCCCGATAAACGCGGTGTCGGCGATGCCGGTGCTTTTCAAATACGCTTCCGCTTTTTCGGCCACGCCGCGCGGGTCGCGATCGTACGGTTCCCGGGTAATAGGATCGACGATGGTGCAGATGAGCGAGAGGGTCGGTTCGGCGTTGAAGATGTCGATCCACGCGGTGGACGGATCGGGAATGACGAGCATGTCCGACGCATTGATCACTCGCCAGCCGCGAATGCTCGAGCCATCGAAGCCGAGGCCGTCCGTAAAAATTTCTTCGTTATATTCGGTAAGAGTAGTCGTGAAATGCTGCCAGGTACCGAGCAGGTCCGTGAACTTGAAGTCGATCAATTTCACGTCGTTGTCTTTGATCAATTTACTGACATCGGATGGGGTCTTGTCTTTGGGCATAGGAGGTTGAGGAGTTGAGTGGTTGAATAGTTGGAAAATTAAGAGCCTGTCATCCTGAGCGAAGTCGAAGGATCCCGCGTTGTCACTATAAAGCTACCGCAACGGGATTCCTCGACTGAGTTTGGAAGGGCAGATAGGCGCAAGGCGGTTCTCACACCGCTTTCTCGCCGATCTCTTCCGTGCGGATACGCACCGCGTGTTCCACTGGCAGCACGAAAACTTTTCCGTCGCCGATCTTGCCGGTCTTGGCCGCCGCCACGACTACGCTGACGGCTTTTTCCACCATGTCGTCCGCCAGCACGACTTCCACCTTAACTTTAGGCAGAAAATCGACCGTGTATTCGCTGCCGCGATAAATCTCGGTGTGGCCTTTTTGCCGGCCGAACCCTTTGACTTCGGTGACGGTCATCCCTTCAATTCCCAGCTCGGCGAGGGCTTCCTTGACCTCCTCGAGCTTAAACGGCTTGATGATCGCTTCCAATTTTTTCATGTAGTCATTAACTTTGTCGATGCCTGCCCCGCCGTAGCCCAGCGGAGGCGGGTCGATGTAAACTCGGCGGCGGGCGGTGCTTTGCAATCAAAAGCTGAATCCGGCACGGGCTCTCATAGCAACGGCGCCAGAGGGAATGCAATCACGAATTTTTCGCGATCCCGAGCGAATTTTTTTTGCCAAATCGCGGTGGCGTTCAATACTGAAAATGATGCCCCGCGATTCCTTCGTTCATCTCCACCTCCATACCGAATACTCCCTCCTCGACGGGGCGATTCGGATGCGGGAGCTGATGAAAAAAGCGAAAGAATTCAAGATGCCGGCGGTAGCGATGACCGATCACGGCAATCTTTTTGGCGCGATCGAATTTTATCAGGAGGCAAAACGGGCCGGGATAAAACCGATCATCGGCTGCGAGGCTTACATCGCGCCGCGTTCGCACAAGGACCGGCCCAGCTCGATGCGCGAGTCGGCCTATCATTTTACGCTGCTGGCCCAGGATGAAACGGGCTATCGCAATCTGGTAAAACTGATTTCGACCGCGCATCTCGACGGATTTCATTACCGGCCGCGGATCGACAAGGAACTTCTCGCTTCACACGCGCAGGGCCTTATCGGGCTGAGCGGTTGTCTGGCCAGCGAAATGAACTCGGCCATTCAATCGAACAAGATCGACAGCGCGACGCAGGCCGCCGCCGAGTATCGCGACATTCTCGGCGCGGAAAATTTCTTCATCGAAATGCACGATCACGGCATGGAGGAACAGCGCTGGTGCAATGCCGTCCTGCCGAAAATGGCGAAAGACCTGGGTGTCGGGCTTGTTGCCGCGAACGACGTGCATTTTCTGCGGCGGAGCGATCATGACGCGCATGATGTGATGCTTTGCATCGGCACCGGGAAAATGGTGCAGGACGAGCAGCGAATGCATTATCTGCCGGAACTTTATTTCAAGTCGCCGGAAGAGATGCGGGAGATATTCAAGGATTTCCCGGAGGCGATCGCCAACACGCTGGCGATCGCCGAGCGCTGCAACCTGGAGATCGAGCTCGGTAAGTCGAAATACCCGGAATATCCCGTGCCGGAAGGCGTTGAACGCGAGAAATATCTGCGCGTTCTTTGCGCCAGGGGTTTGGAGGAGCGCTACGGCGAGCGAGCGAAGATCGACAATCAACTTCAACAGCGTCTCGATTATGAGCTGGGCATTCTCGAGAAAACCGGCTTCGTCAGCTACATCCTGATCGTCTGGGATTTTATCGCACTTCGCCAAGGAACGCGGGATCCCGGTCGGGCCGGGGCGCGGATCGGCGGCCGGATCACTGGTGGCCTACGTGCTCGGAATTACGGACATCGATCCGTTGCAGTATCGGTCTGATTTTTGAGCGGTTCTTGAATCCGGACCGGATTTCGCCGCCGGATATCGATGTCGATTTTTGCGAAGCGCGTCGGGGTGAAGTGCTCGAGTACGTTCGGCAGAAATATGGCGAGCGCCGGGTCGCGCAGATCATCACCTTCGGAAAACTGAAAGCGAAGAGCGTGGTGCGCGATGTGGGTCGCGTGATCGGGCTTCCCTACGCCGCGGCGGACCGCATCGCCAAGATGATCCCGAACGAACTGAACATCACTCTCGAATCTGCCGTCGAAAAGAATCCCGAGCTGAAACGGGCCATCGCGACCGAAAAAGAAACGCGGCAGGTCTTCGAGTACGGCAAGATTTTGGAAGGCATCTCGCGCAATGCCGGCGTGCACGCCGCCGGCGTCGTCATCGCCGATCGCGATTTGTCCGAATACATCCCGCTCTGCCGCGACGTGAAGGGAAACGACATCATCAGTCAGTACGCGATGGGGCCGCTGAACGATCTTGGTCTGCTGAAGATGGATTTCCTCGGGCTCAAGACCCTGACGGTGATCGAGGACACGCTGAAGCTGATCCGGAAACGCGAGCCGGGATTTTCGCTGAAAAATATTCCGCTCGATGATGAAGCCGCGTTCGGTCTCTACAACCGCGGAGAAACCATCGGGCTGTTCCAAATGGAATCAGGCGGCATGACCAGCACGGCCAAGCAATTCGACGTGCAAAAGATCGACGACATCATCGCGTTGATCGCACTCTATCGGCCCGGCCCGATGGATCTCATCGGCGATTACATCAAACGCAAAAAGGGACTAACCAAGATTCGGTACGAGCATCCGCTGCTGGAGGAAATCTGCGCCGACACTTATGGCGTTATGATTTACCAGGAACAGGTGATGGCCGCGGCCAGCAAGTTGGCCGGCTATTCGCTGGCCCAGGGCGATTTGCTGCGGCGCGCCATGGGGAAGAAGGACAAGGAGAAAATGGCCAAGGAGCGCACGAATTTTATCGAGGGTTGCGCGCGCACGAACAAGATCCCGGAGAAAAAAGCGAACGCGATTTTCGATTTGCTGGAAAAATTTGCCGGTTACGGATTCAACAAGAGCCACAGCGCCGCTTACGGACTGATCAGTTATCAGACCGCATATCTAAAAGCGCATTATCCGGTGGAATTCATGGCCGGATTGCTGAGCAACGAGATTAGCAATACCGAAAAAATCTCGGTCTTCGTCGGCGAATGTAAACGAATGGGCATTCCGATTCTCGCGCCAGACGTGAACCGGAGCGGGTTAAAGTTTAGTCCCGAAAGCATTGTAGCGGCGGTCTCTGACCGCCGAACCGAAGAAGGTGACGCTCAGAGAGCGCCGCTACAGAAGAACGCAATCCGTTACGGGCTGGCGGCGATCAAGAACGTCGGTGAAGCAGCCATGGACGTGACGATCCAGGAACGCGAGCAAGGCGGCGAATTTACCTCGCTGGAAGATTTTTGCGGACGGCTGGGAACGCGCGGGGCCAATCGGAAAATGCTTGAGAGTTTGGTCAAAGCCGGCGCGTTCGATTTTCTTGGGCGCGACCGGGCGGAGCTTCACGCCTGTATCGAAGAAGCGCTGGCGGCCTCGGCCGCGGCGCAGCGCGATCGCGCCGCGGGACAAGGCTCGTTGTTTGAGGAGCTGACCGCCTCGACAACATCGACAAAGCCGAGAACGGTGGTGGCATGGAGCGAGCACGAGAAACTTTCGTTCGAGAAGGAATTGCTCGGTTTTTACGTCAGCGGGCATCCGCTGGAGGCTTTTGCCGATCTTTTGGCGGAAAAGAAATATCAATC
Organism: uncultured Verrucomicrobiae bacterium; assembly: GCA_963815455.1. Classification (GTDB taxonomy): domain Bacteria; phylum Verrucomicrobiota; class Verrucomicrobiia; order Chthoniobacterales; family UBA10450; genus JBDTZF01. Next base: position 502,008 of record CAWFGO010000003.1, on the reverse strand, counting down.
GATCGCCTCGTTAGCCGAATTAGACGATCGGGCCGTCTGCCGAATCGCGGGCGCAATCACGCAAGTCGAAAAGAAATTCCGGCGATCCGATGGGAAGCCGTACGCCATCCTCGCGCTGGAAGATCTGACCGGATCGATTGAAGTTTTCCTGTGGGACGACACTTATTCGAAAGTAGCCGACCTCCTCGTGCCCGGCCGGGTGATTGCGGTCCAGGCCAGCGTCGATAGCCGCGACGATCGATCGCGCGCAGTAGCGCAAAAGGTCAAGGTTTTAACTACCGAAAAGACGAACGGCGAGGGGAGGGAAGGATCGACAAACGGAACAAAAGAAGAGCCGCCGATCCTGTTGCAATTTTCTTCGGCGGCAACGAGCGAAGAATTGCGCGAAGTGCGCAAGATCCTGGCCAGCTCTCCTGGAAGCAGTCCGGTTCGATTCCTGTTCGATCGCGGCAACAGCGGTTCGCTGCTTCTCGATGCCGGCGCGGAGTTTCACGTGAACCTTACCAGCGATCTGGAAGAAAAGCTTGCCCGCTGGCTGGTGGCAACGAAATCTGAGCGGCGGGCTTAGCGCCGCTTCTTTCGTTTTTGTGGGCGAACGGCAGGTTTTTCCGGCCGCGATGGGCCGCCGAGCACCAGCGTTTTTCCTTCCGTAGCCGTGCCCAGACAGATCGGAAATTTTCGAGCAGTTTCGTCCAAGCTCGGACCGCCGGGGGATTGAGTGCTTGCGCGTTCTTTCAGGCTCATCTTCCAGGCAGATCGAAACGCGCCGCGAATTTCCAGTTCCGTAACAGCGGGCGCGAGCGTTGCGGCCACAGAATCGATCTCGATCTTGCTCACGCAATCAATTGCCCGCGGCGTGAGATCGAAGATCGGTGTTCCGGCAATTATCTTGATGCCGAGATCGTTTGCGTCGCGCAGATCGATTTCTCCGCGAAGCGAGAGATCCACATCCTTGGTGGCGGCATTAAAAAAATCTATCGAGGCGCGATCTCCGCTAAAGGTAATCCGACTGCTGGCTTCGGTGAAATTAAAGGATGCGTTCTCCAGCTTGCTGTTTAACAACTGCAGGTCGCCTGTGATGCGGGGGTGTTGCAGGGAACCGGCAATGGAGAGGTTTCCGCTAAGAATGCCGTCGCGGAAGATCCTCGGATGAAAAAATTGTGGCGTGCTTCCAAGAAAGACCGAGGGAAAATCGAGAGTAATGTTGACCGGCGCCGCCCGAAGAGCGCTCCAATCCGCTCCGATGGGCAGGAAGAAATTGGCCGTGAAATCGAATGGGCTCGAACCCGGTAACTTGATCGACCCGTTCGCGTCCCATCGGCTGGCCTCGATGTTTATTTGAACGCTAGCCGGGGTCGGCTTCACGTTGTCTTCAGTCGGGCCGCGGATGATCGACAAATAGTCGGCCAGGTCGTCGACCGCGGCGTTCAGCGTGCCCGAGTATTTATGCTCATGCGACATGTCGATCTTGCCCTGGGCGGTCATCGAATCGTTTTTGCGCTTCAGCTCCAGTTGTTCGATCTGCAATTCGCTCGCTTTGAGACTGAGCTTCGCGCTTAAGGCATTGATTCCGGTTTTGAAAAGCGTGAGCGACTTGCCATCGAAGGTAAGGTGCCCGCCGATCTTTCGGTCGCGAGCGTTCATTGTCCCGTCGATCGCAATTTTTCCGGCGAAATCGCGCGGATCCGCGCCGAACAGGGCGGCGAAATCGCCGAGCTGGTTGATCGACGCGGAAATATCGCCTTGGAAATCCGGGCTGAGCCAGTCCGACGATTTCCCCGGGAACGCGCCCTGGCCTTTCAGGGTCAGCTGGTTCTTGCTTTGCTTGACGTAAAGTTCCTGGATGTCGATCTGCCGATTGTAGAGCGAGACGCCGAGCATGATCACTTCGGCTGCGCGATCGCGCCAACTCAATCCGGTCAGCTCGGTCCAAAGCGATGCGGCCGCCTGCAACGGATCGTGTGGATCGCCGCGGAAAGTAAATTTGCAGGCGTGAAGAAGTCCACCCATCCGGTCGGTGAACCCGAGCGCTTCCGAAGTTTGCGCCAGTGAAATATCGTTTCCCGAGCCGACCACATTCCAGAGAGAACTGCCGGGAAGCCATTCGTTGGAAATACTGGCGCGAATTTTTCCCCCGAAAGCATCGACATCGAAATCGAGCGCGAGGCGTTGCCTTCCAACCTGGGATAAATCAAAGGTCATCCACTGAAGATCGAGGCCCCGGGCAAGGCTCAGGCCGGCCACGGTTAAATGATCGTTTTGCCAATTGGTCGAGCCCCGGAGCTGGCCGAAAGTCTGGCGAAATAAAGGTGACGCGATCGTGACCTCGCCGGCGCTAAACTGGCCCGCTTCGATTTCGCTCCCCGACATCGACGCGTTGCGAAGCAGAATTACGGTCGCCCCGTCTTCCATGCGCAGATCGAACTTGGAGAAGTTGAATTTGAGCGGGAACAATTTTTGCATCGCGATCCAGCCGGATTCGGACAGGAACGCCCCGGGCCGAAGGCGGTGGGTCTCGACGTGAAAATCGTCAACCGAAAGCGAGCGAATCGAACGACCACGTCGCAAAATGACGGCGGCAAGGTTGAAATCGAATGTGGCCTGAGTCGCGTCAACGTTGAGGTTGACTGAATTTCCAGGAGCGCTTGCGATATGAATCCCGCGCATGACCACCGGGCGCAAAAGCGGCGCGTCGATTTTGTCGATCTTGACGACAAGATGCTGCTGGCGCGCTTTCCAGGAAATCCAGAGGCGTAATCCGCGCGACACAATAAATGGCGTAAACCAAACCGCGGTCGCCCCGACCAGCAGGATCGACAACGCAATCAGCAGGATTCGGTTTCGGGACGGCATTATTCGGACGTGAAGGCGACGAACATATTATCACGCAGCGGTTCAGTCCAAGCTTGTTACGACAAATCTTGTGGTAGGAACGGGGCGGCGGTTGGCCTCGGGCAGGATTAGCCAGCGCTCCGAATGGAGTGACGCTGTCTTGACCCTTTCCGCGATTTCACATTATCCTCCGCTCTCAATCGGTCGGGCAGAGTGCAGACCGCTCATTATTTCTAAACCCAAGGAGATCACATCGTGAACGCCAACCAACAAACCCCTGCCAGTTCGCCCGCGGAACTCACCATTCGCGGCATGATTATTGGCGTCTTCATTACCGTGGTATTCACTGCGGCGAATGTCTACTTCGGCCTCAAGGCCGGTCTTACTTTCTCCACTTCGATCCCGGCGGCGGTGATTTCGATGGCGATTCTGCGCAGTTTTCGCGGGGCAACGATCCAGGAAAACAACATTGTGCAGACGGTCGCATCCGCCGCGGGCACTCTTTCGGCAATCATCTTCGTCCTGCCGGGGCTGATCATGATCGGATACTGGACGGAATTTCCGTTCTGGACGTCGTTTTGGATCTGCGCACTCGGGGGAATCCTCGGCGTGATGTATTCGATCCCGCTTCGGCGCGCTTTGGTAACAAACTCCGACCTGCCGTATCCCGAAGGTGTCGCATGTGCCGAAGTGTTGAAGGTTGGCAGCACCGGAGACTCGGTCCATGCCGCCGATATCGAACATGGCCGCGCCGGTCTGCTCGCGGTTTTATGGGGATCGATTGTATCAGCGGTATTTGCTGTGATTGTCGCAACGCAACTGTTTGCCGCCGACGTGGCGCAGACTTTTCGAATCGGCCGGCGCGGCGCAGTGAGCGGCTACGATTTCTTCCTGTCGTTCGCGTTGCTCGGCATCGGCCATTTGGTCGGATTATCTGTCGGAATCGCGATGCTGATTGGAGCGATAATCGGTTGGGGCTGGGGTGTCCCGCATTATTCGGCAATCGCCGGGGACCTTACCACTGCGGCGGCGCAACTCGCGCAGAGTACCTGGAGTCATAAAGTCCGTTTTGTCGGCGCGGGCGCAATTGGCGTCTCGGCGATCTGGACGTTGCTCAAGCTGGTCAAACCCGTTGCCCAAGGTCTCGCCGGCGCGATGGCAGCCTCGCGCGCGCGCAAGGCCGGGAAGGCCGATACGCTGCCAATCACCGAGCGCGATATCCCAATCGGGATCGTTGCCGTGATCACCCTGGTTTGTATGGCGCCAATCGGTTGGTTGCTCGGTTACTTTGGTAATTCGAGCGGACTCGGCGGGCATCTCACAATTCTCGTCATCGGCGGTCTTGCCTATGTCGTCGTCATGAGTTTTTTCGTCTCAGCGGTCACCGGTTATATGGCGGGCCTGATCGGTTCCTCAAACAGCCCGCTATCGGGGATTGGTATTTTGGTGGTGATCGGGGCTGCGTTGTTGCTCGTGCTAGGCGTTAAGCCCTACGTTGGTCCCGATGCGAGCAAGGCGCTCATGGCATTCGCTCTTTTTACCACTGCCGTAGTCTTCAATGTCGCTTCTATTGCAAACAATAACCTGCAGGATCTAAAGACCGGGCAGTTGGTCGATGCCACGCCATGGAAACAGCAGGTGGCGCTGGTGATCGGCGTAATCGCAGGCGCGTTCGTGATTCCGCCAGTGCTCGATCTGGTAAACCACGCCTACGGTTTCGTGGGCGCGCCCGGAGCCGAACTGCGCCCCAATCCATTGCCCGCGCCGCAGGCCGGGCTGATTTCTTCTCTCGCGCAAGGCGTCATTGCCGGTGACATCGATTGGAGCTTGATCCGAATCGGCGCATGGATTGGCGCAGGCATCATTGTTCTCAATGAAGTCCTCACTCGCTTCACAAAGCACTTGCGTGTTCCGCCGCTCGCCGTCGGCCTCGGGATTTATCTGCCAACGTCCAGTACGCTCATGATCGTGGTCGGTGCGATTGTTGGCTGGCTTTTCTCCAAACGTGCCGCTCGCACGCCGAAGCCGGAAGCGACGGAACAACTCGGCGTATTGCTGGCGTCCGGCTTGATTGTGGGTGAAAGCATCATCGGCGTCGTGATTTCCGCGATCGTCGTCTTCTCCGGAAAAGGAGCGCCGCTGGCACTAGTCGGGCCGGGCTTTGAAACTGCCGGGATCATCATCGGCGGCCTGGCTTTCGCAGTGATTGCCTTAGTGCTGTATCGCTGGATCTTGTCGATGGCTGCGGCAAGATCGACGTAAAACGTTATTCGAGTTTTCCGTGAGCCGGTCTGACCGCCAGTAATCTGTCGCGGCCGACCAGGTAGAGTAAAACGCACAACCCAAGAAACGGGATGCAGGCGAGCAGGTCGGCATATGCGCCGTTGAAGAAAGGATTGTGAGCGTTGGACCAATCTTCGACCGTCTTGCCGAATCCGGCCAAACGTTCGCCAAAATGGCCGGGGAATCCTTGCATAAAGGCAATGACGATGCCGGCAAGCGCGCCACCGGCAATATAACCGGAAGCGAGCAAGACACCCGGACCCTTGTCGCCCTCAGCGGTAAGCTCAAGTTCGGAAAGATTCTTGTGACGGAATTTTACCTTTAGATAACGATCGACCAGCCAGCGCATCATCCCGCCAACCCAAATTGGGCTGGAGGACGAAAGTGGCAGGTAAACGCCTACGGCGAAGGCGAGGGAGGGAATGCCACTCATCTCCAGGACGATCGCGATCATCGCGCCTAACAAGACCAGGGTCCACGGCAGTTTGCGGCTGAGGATTCCCTTAATGATATACGACATCAAGGTCGCTTTCGGGGCGCCGAATTTAATTACGCTCGAACCGTCCGGTCGGAACTTATGCGTGCCGTTAATTCCGGGATCGACCAGATAAACTGGGACGCCTCGTTCGTTCACGAGATAGCGCTGGGCGGACCCACCGCTCGGATCGGATCGCTGCCAGACACGATAGCTTTTTGGATCCGAGACCGCTTGCAACCCGCGAAGCTTCTCGGTCCCGCCAAGTTCGTTTGCCGGCGCCACAAGCCCGGTAGTCGCCGGAACGGGAACGTAGACCGTGTTCCCGTTGTTCAGCAGCAGGAGGACATAACCGAGCACCAGCGCGGATGCGAGCGTGCCAAACAGAATGGCAATCTGTTGCGCCTTCGGTGTCGAGCCGACCAGAAACCCGGTTTTTAGATCCTGAGATGTCGTACCGCCATTGGAATTAGCGATGCAAACAATCGCGCCGATGGAAAGCGCGGTGACGTAATAGTGTGGCGCTGTCCAGCCAACAATCAGGAACACCAGACAGGTGAGCAGCAGCGTCGCCACTGTCATTCCCGAAGTGGGAGTCGAAGACGAGCCGATCTCTCCGGTGAGCCGGGAAGAGACGGTGACGAAAATAAATCCAAAAATGACGATCAGCAGGGCCCCTAGCAAATTCCATTGGAGATGCAGTTGCGGCACGACCATAATGACGGCGATGATCGCCAGACAGCCGATGATCACGAAGCGCATTGACAAATCTCGATCCGTTCGCAATCCGCCGTCACGCGGCCCATGTTGACCTAACAAATCTCGCATTCCGCCTTTCATGCCGTGCCAAATCGTCGGCAGCGATCGAAACAAGCTAATGATGCCACCGGCCGCTACCGCTCCAGCCCCGACGTAAAGCACATAGGCGTCCCGGACGTCGTCCGGCGTCATGTCGGCGATCGGCATGTTGCCCGGAGCAAGCGTGCCCGGGATATGGTCGCCGAAAAACTTGATCGCCGGAATCAGGACGAGGTAGGAGAGCACACCTCCCGCGCACATCAGGGACGCGATGCGCGGGCCTATGATGTAGCCCACGCCTAACAATGCTGGATTGATCTCGATGCCGACCGATCCGCCTTTGAACGGCGCACCAAAAATCTTTTCCGGAATCTCCTTCCAGCCGTAAAACGCCCGTTCAATCGCGTAGTAAATCAAGCCGAGGCCGAAACCGCCAAAAATGATTTTTCCTCCGCCGGCGGCTTCTTCATTCACAATCTCGGCGTCCGGAGTCGTATGGGTCTTGTCGGAGACGGCCAGCGTTTCCTTGCTGGCGGCAGCTTTTAGCACCTCAGCGCAGGCCGTGCCTTCGGGGTATTTCAAAATGCCGTGCTGATCGACAATCAGCGCGCGTCGCAGCGGGATCATCATCAGAATGCCGAGTAAACCGCCGAGAACAGAGACCAGCATCACCCGCGTGATTTCCAGATCGAACCCGAGGATCATGATCGCCGGCATCGTCACCCCCAGCCCGAAAGCGATCGATTCGCCGGCTGAACCGGCGGTTTGGACGATGTTGTGCTGGAGAATGTTAGCGTCCGGGATTTTGAACAATTTCGAGAGGCTGCGGAAGATCGTGATTGAAATGACCGCGACCGGAATGGAAGCGCTGACGGTCAGCCCCACTTTGAGCACAAGGTAAAGTGATGAAGCGCCGAAAAGGATGCCCAACAGTGTGCCCGTAATCAGGTGCGGCCAGGTCAGCTCAGGCAATTGGACCGACGCCGGAATGAACGGTTTGAAATTGGCTGCCAGCGGATTGGTCGGTTTCGCGCCGACGATGTCTGGATATTCGTTCGGCGGGTTTGCGGGATCGGCAATCGCCATTGCGCAGAGCTTTTAGAAAACGCGTGCAAAGCGCAAGCGCCTTTTGCCGTGGACGTTTTCGCAGCTCTCGTCATCCCGAGCGAAGTCGAGGGATCCCGAGGCGTTACGTGGAGGTTGCTGAGCGGGATTCCTCGACTGCGCTCCACTTCGTTTCGCTTCGCTGCAGAATGACGACGAAATGCGGCGTGAATCCGTTCTCGACACTGTTTTTGAATTTCGATTACGATTATGATCACGAGCATGAGCATGGGCACGAAGCGAAACTGGAACTCGGCGGTTTGGATTGGTTTTCTGCTCGTGCTGGCAGGCCTTTTTAGTTTCCCGCTCTTTATTCTTTTCCCGGTCACGCGCGATTTTCCCTGGGCCAATCTGCTCCTTTTCGCGACCGGTGGACTCTTGCTGATCACCGGCCTGGTTCGCGCTTTTGGAAAACCGAAAATTTATCGCGGCAAGATTTTTGGATCGATCTTTGCCGTACTGAGTCTGTGTAGCTTCGCCCTTTTTGCCTACGGCTCCTTTTACGCGGCGCGCCAAATCCCGTCCTCGAACGGCGCACCGCGGGTCGGGCAAAAGGCACCGGATTTCACTCTGCCGGATAAAGACGACAAGCCCGTGGCGTTGGCCGATCTGGTTTCCGGATCGAACGCAGTGGTGCTGATTTTTTATCGCGGATTCTGGTGACCCTTCTGCAACTCCGAGTTGCGGGGTTTTCAGCAAAAGCTTGCCGATTTCGAATCGCGCGGGATCCGAGTGGTGGCAATCAGCGTTGATTCGCCCGAAATCAATCGGCGGCATACGAAGCAAATGGGTTTCACCTTTAGCTTCTTATCCGACGAAAAAGCGGAAGTGACTCGGCGGTATGACTTGCTGCACGCCGGGGCCGGACCGAAAGGCTCCGACATTGCCCGTCCGGCGGAGTTTCTCATCGACTCATCAGGAACGGTGCGCTGGGTGAATCTGACTGAAAGCATCGCGGTGCGAGCGCGTCCCGAGCAGGCTCTGGCGGCGTTCGATGAGATGAAGTCATCCCCGGTTCGCTGAAGGAGCTGGCCGAAGATTCGCGCGGTGATTGACGGCGCATCGCCGAGCCAATACCTTCAGCCCGCGTGCATTCGGAATTGGAACAACTCCTCGTTCTCCAGGATCGACAACAAAAGATCAGGCAGATCCAAAATGAAATCGCCACGGTGCCGTTGCAGCGCAAAAGTGTTGAAGCCCAACTGGCGGCGAGCATAGCCGGTGTCGAGGCGCTGAGGCAGAAAGGCCGCCAGATCGAAGTCGATCGCAAGAAGCTGGAGCTCGATGTGGGCACCCGCACCGAAAGCATCGCCCGGCTCAAGACCCAGCAATATCAAACGCGCAAGAACGATGAGTTCCAGGCCATCGGCCATGAGATCGAGCGCTACGAAAGTGAAATTCGTAAGATCGAGGACGAGGAACTCGAGTTCATGCTGCAAGCCGACAAAGTGAAAGCCGAACTCAGCAGCGAAGAAGCCAAAGCCGGCACTCTGAAAGACTCACTCAGCCGGCAAATGAAAGATCTCGATGAAAAATCAAAGGCTCTGGAGTCGCGTCTGGGTGAATTGACCAAAGAACGCGCGGATCTGGCCGGGCAGATCGACGAAGATGTGCTTGGCCGTTTCGAGCGCCTTTTTAACAGCAAAGGCGATGCGGCAGTTGTCGGGGTGGAACATGGAGTTTGCACCGGTTGCCATATGAAAGTGACCACTGCCACAGCGGCAGCCGTCAAAGGCGGCAAGGAGATCGTGAGTTGCGAAAACTGCGGCCGGATTCTCTTACCTGGCCGAGTAGGATCGACATCGCTGGCCACAGCGGTGTCATTCTGAGCGGAGCGAAGCGAAGTCGAGGAATCCCGATGCATGACGCAAAGATAGTTCCACGGGATCCCTCGACTTCGCTCGGGATGACTTGCGTCGCGGTTAGACGTTAAACCGGAACGTGATCACGTCGCCGTCGCGGACTTCGTAATCCTTGCCTTCGATGCGAAGTTTGCCGGCGTCGCGGGCCTTAGCGAACGAACCCAACGCGACCAGCTCGTCGTAGTGGATCGTTTCCGCGGCGATGAACCCGCGTTCGAAATCGGAATGGATCACCCCCGCCGCGGCTGGCGCCTTGTCGCCCGCGTGAATCGTCCAGGCCCGCGTTTCCTTTTCACCGGTCGTAAGATAGGTGCGTAATCCAAGCAGGTGATAGACCGCCCGGATCAGTGCGTTGACGCCGCTGTCCTCGACCCCGAGCCCGCGCAAATATTCGCGCGCTTCCTCTTCACCGAGATCGACCAGTTCGCTCTCAATTTGGGCGCTGATCACCACAGCCTCAGTTCCAAAATGATGTCGCGCGTAATCCTGCACCGCGGCGAGATGTTGCGCAGCGCTGCCGCGGTCGGCGCCCGCGGCTACAGCGAGATCTGCTTCTGCAACGTTGCAGGCGAAGAGTGTCGGTTTTGAGGTCAGCAGGAAGAATTCGCGCGCCACAATTTTTTCTTCAGGCGAAAGATCGAGCGTGATTGCCGGCTTTCCTGCGTCCAGATGCGGCAACAGTTTCTCGACGATCGCGCTCTCGATTTTCGCTCCCTTCTCGCCGGCTCGAACTTCCTTTTGCACTCGATGCTGCCGCTTTTGAAGCGCGGCCAAATCGGCCAGCACCAGCTCGGTGTTGATCACCTCGATGTCGCGGACCGGATCGATTGTGCCGGCGACATGATGAATATCCGCGCTTTCAAAGCAGCGCACCACCTGCACGATCGCGTCCACTTCGCGAATGTGGCTGAGGAATTGGTTGCCGAGTCCTTCACCGGCACTCGCGCCTTTGACCAAACCGGCAATATCGACAAACTCGATCGCCGTCGGCACAATTTTTTGCGAGTGCGACATCTCGCCGAGCTTCGCCAGTCGCGGGTCGGGCACGACAACTACGCCGACATTGGGCTCAATCGTGCAAAAGGGATAGTTCTCCGCCGGCGCTTTATGCGTGCGAGTAACGGCATTGAACAAGGTGGACTTGCCGACATTGGGCAAACCAACGATTCCGGCGCTAAACATCTTCCTCTGTAGCGGCGGTCTCCGACCGTCGCAAATTGGATCGAATAGCGCGACGCTCGGAGAGCGCCGCTACAAGGGAGACTGGCGATCTTCTTGATTTAGTGAATAGTTCGCAACCAACTCGCGGGCTGTAGTTCAGCTTGGTAGAACGCTTGAATGGGGTTCAAGAGGTCGTGGGTTCAAATCCCGCCAGCCCGATGTCAAAAGCGAGGCTAACAACTGTCGCTATGTTTCATGTCTACGTCTTGCGAAATAGGAAGACCGGCCGGCGCTATGTTGGATCATGCGAAGACGTGGACGAGAGGGTTCGTCGCCACAATGCTGGTCACTCAAAAGCAACACGGCATGGTGTCCCGTGAATCGTTTTGCACACGGAAAGTTTCGCAACCCGAACGGATGCTGAGCGAAAGGAGCGTTATTACAAGACGGGATGCGGTCGGGATGAACTCGACAGATTGGACAGATAGACGTTACTACGTTGCTGTGACTACTCAGCCATCATTCCACCAAGACGACATCACCGTTCAGGGGCGTGTTGCCGTTTGGATTGGCTCATTCACCGACGAGTTGCAGGCAGACGACTACATGAATCTTGACCGAGGGTTTGAGCGGGATTTTGGTTTTCGCATCGCCGACCGACGAGGCCCGGAGATGGCGGTTACACCGCAGCCAGTTTCGATTCGCGAGCTTGTCGAGGAGTTCTCGTGCTGGCGTGACTACGCAGACGCTGTTGTGGCGGCGGCAGAGGCAGCGGGGATTGCTTCCGCGTCCACGATGCTAGTGTTTCACTGGGTTGAGTTTGACCCGAAGCGGGTCACCGTTAATCCGACTGCGCCCGTGCGCTTCCTCGGCAATTTTGATTTTCAGGGGTTCAGATGAGAGACACCGTAACGCCTAACCAGAGCGCTGCAGCGAACCGCCGCCCCGCTGGGCAGGCGGACGGTTCGGGTAATTTGTCAGCGATGGTTGCAACCGACCGGGCGTTTCCGGCGGCGGTCGCTAAGCTTGGTCGATAGAACGGTCGCCGCGGCGACAGGTCGTGGGTTCAAATCCCGCCAGCCCGGCGCTCCGTCATTCTGAGCGAAGCGAAGAACCCCCCGAATGGAGGCAACGTTTGCGAGAAACCAAACGATCAATGCTTTCAGCGTGCTCGCTGCGGTGACTACGACCGCGAGGTCCCTCTCCCGCGACTGCGGGATCGGGATGACAGAAGGGGCGCTGGCAGGTGCGCTAACCAGCCCAACTCGTCAAAAAGGCGTCGATCAATTCCGGAAGATCATCACTGTAGCCGCCTTCGAGAATCGCGGCCACAGGTGTTCCGACGTTCGCGAGCCGTTCACCGAACCGCGCGAAATCTTCAATTTCCAATGTCATTTGCACCAACGGGTCGCGCGCGTAGGCATCGAACCCGGCGGAAACGAGAAGGAGATCGGGTTTGAACCGCAGCAGCTTTTGCAGCGCCCGTTCCGCAACGTCGACATGTTGGACCCGGGGTGTGCCCGGGGCTACAGGATAATTGTCGATGTTGTCGAACGATTTGGCGCCGGTGCCTGGATAAGCCGGGAATTGATGAATGGAGGCGAATGCGATCGCCGCGTTGTGGGCGACGATGGCTTCGGTGCCGTTGCCATGGTGCGCGTCGAAATCCCAAATGGCGACCCGCTGGGCGCCATTCGCCAACGCGTCCAGCGCGGCGACGGCGATGTTGCTGAAATAACAGAATCCCATCGCCTGATCGCGGGTTGCATGATGCCCGGGCGGCCGCATCAAACTGAAAGCGTGTTCGCCCTTTAACGCAACGTGAGCAGTTTCGACTGCCGCTCCGGCGGATCGCAAAGCGTGATCGAAGATATTCGGATACGCCGGCGTATCGGCATCGAAATCCTGAGCGGCAAACTTAATCCGCGCGATCTGTTCCGGTGAATGCGCGCGCAAGAGTTCCTCCTCAGTCGCCACGCGGGGCTCCCTCCATTCCCAATCGCGATGTCGATTTTGCAGAAGCGGCACGGTTCGCACAATCCGGCCCGGCCGCTCGGGATGCCCGGGCGCGGAATACTCCGCGCACTTCGGATCATGAAAGATAATCATAAATGAAGAAAAGTCCGGAAATAAGGTTGTCTCTGGAATCGGCAATCACGTGGCAAATCCGCAGCGATCGAAATTGACAGATCTCCAAGGTCGGCCATGTAATAATACATACGCTGAGGGTGCGACCGGATCGGTGCACCATTACGATTCATAACTCAACCAGGAAAGGAAACAGGAAAAAATGAAATGCAAAATGTTTGGAACGCTTGTGCTAGTTCTGTCGAGTTTGGCGATTGCAGGGGGATTGCGGGCCGCGCCTCCGAGCCCCAGCGACGTGGGCGATGTCGATTCTTTTGGTCACAATGCTCAATACATAGGAGTCGCGAGTGGATTCATCACCTTGTCGCCCGATTGCTCGGCTCTGCCTTCGCCTACTCCCACACCGCCCGACAATCAGTGTTTCACGCTTAACCCGGCACCGGCTGTGACCACATTCAGTGCGCAGAACATTTGCCGGATCAATCTGCCGAAGAACAGCTCGAAAGACATCATTTATCCGGTCCTGAATTTCTTTGTGAACTATCAATTGCAAAATTCAACCGGGGTTGCACAACCGCAGGCCATATTTGATTACTCAGCGAGTCTCACAATCGTGAGTACGGTCTTGAACGATCCAAGCATCATTGATCCCAATACCGGCTTGCCGGCCAACGGGCAGCTGGTTTTCGTCTTCTCGCCCAATCGCAACCGGGTTGATCGCAGTCTTGCTGTGGACGAGCGGATCAGAACTCGCCTGGATTATGCACGAGCGGGAAACGCCGGAATCAATAAGGCCCAGTTGGTAGGATCAGGTCTTCCGCAGAGCGTTGTGGACAACCTGTTCAAGAATCCTATGACGATTCGAATGGATGTCACCGGCACGGCAAAATTTGTTACGGATGCGACCATTACCTGCAACATGCGGCTATTTGGCGATTAGAGCATAGCTGAACTCCAATTGGATCTCCGCCGCTCCGAATAACATCGGGGCGGCGGATTTTTTTATCGCAACAAGGCACCCGCAGCAGCTTTACGGCTCCCGATACGATGAGCCGCTTTCGTAAAGCGTGATTTCGCGGCGAAGCGCTTCGGCCAGTGCTGGCTGGTCGTGTTGCAACGCGATCTGCAAGGCGCGCTGAGCCGTCGCAACCGCCAATTCGAACTGCCCGTTTTCGGCGTAGGCGGCAGCGAGTGCCCGGAGATTAAGAACGTTTGCTCCACCCACTAGCCGGTTGGCTTTTTCGGCCAGAGCAACCGCTCTGGTGCCATTGCGAATTGCCGATCCGGGCGAGATCGCCAGCAGCCAGGCCAGATTGGTCAGCGCTTCAACAAAATCCGGTTGTTCGTCGAGAGCTGCTTCGTAATGTGCGATCGCCTGGCGCCGTTCGCTTTTCTGCAACAATGCGTTGGCCAGATTGTAATGAGCGCTGCTGTGATGGGGACGCAGTTCCAGAGCTTTCGAATACTGGACGATTGCGTCGTCGATGAGACCTTTGGTCAAAAGAGCATTGCCTAGAGCGACATGCGCGTCCGGATCGTTCGGCTCCAGGGCTCAACGCCTCGCGACTTTCCGCGATCGCTTCGTCAACGCGCCCTTTGAGTAGCAACGCATTGCCGTAGTTGTAATGCGTCTGTGCGTATTGGGGCCGCATCCCGAGGGATTTTTCGTAATGCGCGATCGCTTCATCGACCTCACCCTTTTCCACGAGGGCGATCCCGAGATTATTTTCCGCCATCCAGCAATCGGGATTATTCGCAATGGTTGCCCGCCAGAGCGTTTCGATATCGCGATAGTTGGCGCTTTGATGCCAGGTCAATATGCCGAGCATGGCGAAGATCAACGTGCCGATACCGGCGAGAACGCCTGGACCGAGTCGCGTCCACTCCGTGAATTTCACAATACCGGCCGCGGCGAGCACGATCGGGCCGATGCAGGCGAGATATTGGTAATGATCTGCCACGAACGTGTAACGAAACGTGTAGAGCATAATGAACCCCAAGACGGGGCTCAGCGTAGCCACAAAAAACGCCGCGGCGACTTCGAGGCCTCTCCCGACGCGACGTCTGAGAAAATAGATCGCAATCCCCGCTGCGATACATGCCGCGAGCCAGGCATAGGAAAGGGGATTACCCGGTGAGATCGTCCACTGCGGATGAATGAACGTCAGCTTCGCTGGCCATAACAATTTGCCCAGGTAAAACCAGATCGCATGCGTTGCCACGATCAATCGCTCGAACGGCCCGAGGGCGAACATCGCTCCGCGCGTCCCCTGGTGATAACGCTCCCACCAGACCGCAATGAGCCCCATCGCCAAACCGAGAACGAGAAACGGGACGATTTGTGCGACTCGCCGCCAATCGATCCGTTTCTCCTGCAACCATAAAATCAGAAACAACGCCGCCGGTAGGGTGCATGCCGTCGATTTAGCGAACAACGCGAGCAGAAAGAAAACCAGGGACAGCGCGTAGAAACGCCAGCGCCGGGCCGTTTGCTCGCCGACAAACTTTGTCCAGGCCAGGAGCGTCAACAGGAAGAAAAATCCCATCAGCACGTTCTTGCGTTCGGTGATCCAGGCGACCGATTCCACCTGAACGGGATGGAGCGCGAAAATGCCGGCTGCCAGCCATGCGCCGGGAATCTTTAGGCGCGTCAGCAACCGCCACAACAGCAACGCGTTCACGACGTGAAAAAGAATGTTAACCCAATGATATCCCGTCGGATTCAGACCCCAAAGCGCGCGCTCGATCCGAAGCGTTGTGTAAGTGAGCGGGAAATATTGCGAAGGCGAATCGAGCGAGAACCAGATCCGGCGCAGCCCATCAGGCGCGACCAGCAGATGATTTTTCGTCACGTATTCATCGTCATCCCAGATAAATCCGCCGTGCCAGGCCGGCCGGTAGGCCAAGATCGTCGCGGCAACGAGGATCAAGCCAAACAGGCACGCTCGATTGCGCGACGAGGAAAAAAACTCAGCCATCGGCATGTCGCAGTTGTAGCCGGGATCGCTGATCCCGGCAACGGCTCGAATTATTTATGATTCAAAATCGACCGCACGTTTGCTTCTTGAGCACGGCCTAATATAAACATGAGCCATGTTGAACAGCCAGAAGATCGTCGTGGTAATGCCCGCTTACAACGCCGCGCGCACTTTGCAACGCACTTACGACGAAGTGATGGCTCAGGGCATTGTCGATCTTGTTATTGTCGTCGATGACGCCAGCCACGACGAAACCGTAGCGATCGCCCGCACTCTGAATCGCGTCCAGGTGGAAGTGCATCCAGAGAATCGCGGCTACGGCGCCAATCAAAAAACTTGTTACCGGCTCGCGCTCGCCGCCGGAGCCGATATTATTGTCATGATTCATCCCGACTACCAGTACACGCCGCAACTGCTCCCGGCGATGGCGTCGCTCGTTGCTAGCGGGCTTTACCCATGCGTACTCGCCTCGCGGATTCTCGGCGGCGGCGCTCTGCGCGGCGGAATGCCATTGTGGAAATATGTCGCCAACCGCTTTCTCACGCTGGCGGAGAACCTACTGCTTGGCGCTAAGCTTTCGGAGTATCATACCGGTTATCGAGCGTTTTCCCGGCATTTGCTCGAGCGTTTGCCGATCGAAAAGAACTCCGACGATTTCGTTTTCGATAACCAGATCCTCGCCCAAATCATCGCGTTGGGAGTTTCGATCGGTGAAGTCACATGCCCCGCGCGCTATATGCCCGAAGCATCATCGATCAATTTTCGCCGAAGCGTCCGCTACGGGCTCGGATGTCTCGCCACGGCTTTGCGCTACGGACTCGCGCGTTCGGGTCCCGATCGTTAATTTGAAGACGCGTCTCGGGATTTGCGTTTTTCTGGTCGCGATTACGTGGCTGGTCTTTGGCCAGACGCTCGGACACGACTTCGTCAATTTTGACGACAAGACATACGTTTACGGGAATCCGGTGGTAACCAGTGGACTGACGTGGCCCGGAATCGCGTGGGCGTTCATCCACAGCCACGCGCTTAATTGGCATCCGCTGACCACGATTTCGCACATGTTCGATTGCCAAGTGTTCGGGCTGAACGCGGGCGGTCATCATTTCACAAACGTTCTGCTCCACACCATCGCCGTTATCTTGCTCCTTCTCGTGCTCAATCAAATGACGGCACAGCTTTGGCGGAGCGCGTTTGTTGCGGCGGTCTTCGCAATTCATCC
The DNA here is from genome assembly GCA_963815455.1 of uncultured Verrucomicrobiae bacterium. Lineage (GTDB taxonomy): Bacteria > Verrucomicrobiota > Verrucomicrobiia > Chthoniobacterales > UBA10450 > JBDTZF01. The sequence goes on along the minus strand of CAWFGO010000003.1, from coordinate 485,208 downwards.
GTTGCATGTCGAATCCGTCGCCTGGATCGCCGAACGCAAAGACGTGCTCAGCGCTGTTTTCTTTATGCTAACGCTAGGCGCTTACGTAGGTTACACGCGGCGGCGGACGATTGGCCGGTACGTAACGATGTCGATCCTGTTCGCCTGCGGGCTGATGTCCAAACCGATGCTGGTAACTGTGCCGTTTGTTTTGCTCTTGCTCGATTATTGGCCGCTGGATCGCCTCAAAGGTCAGTGGTCGGTTGTCATTGGTCTCGTGGTCGAAAAGCTTCCGCTGTTTGTGTTGTCAGCCGCGTCGTGTGTCGTAACCATTATCGCGCAACGGGGATCGACCGGCGATATGGAACCACTCCCATTCATCTGGCGAATCGAAAACGCCGCGGTCAGCTGCACGACTTATATCGGGCAAATGTTTTGGCCTGTTAAACTCGCGGTTTTCTATCCGGCGCATTCCTTCTCCGTTTGGCAAATCGTTTTCGCGTTTGGATTTCTCATCGCGGTCAGTGCAATTACGGTCGCGATGCGCAAAAGACATCCATATCTTTTTACCGGTTGGTTTTGGTATTTGGGAATGCTCGTTCCTGTGATTGGCGTTCTCCAAATCGGTCTTCAAAGTCACGCCGATCGCTACACCTATCTGCCGCAAATTGGCCTCTACGTATTGGCGACCTGGACAGTCGCGGATATGGCGATCTTCCGTGGCAGGGAGAAATTTCTGGCGGCCATTGCCGCGATTTTGCTGTTGGCACCCGGGTGGCAGTCCTGGAAGCAGACGAAGTACTGGAAAAACAGCGAAACGCTATGGACGCACACGCTGGCCGTTACCTCAGACAACGATATCGCGCACAACAATCTCGGCCAATTCCTCGCCGAGCGCGGCCGAATTGACGGCGCAATCGCCCAATATCAAGCCGCGCTACGAATTCGCGGCGATGCCCAGGAAGCGCGCTACAACTTGAGTAATGCGCTGGTTCACAACAATCTCGGCAACGCCTTTGTCGAAAAGGAGCGACTCGACGAAGCGATTGCGCAGTACGAAAAGGCGATCGCGCTGCGGCCGGATTACGCGGATGGCCATTTCAATCTCGGTAGCGTGTTTCTTCAGCAAGGCAGGCTGGACGAAGCGATTGCCGAATGGAGGAAGACATTGTCGATCCATCCCGACGATGTCGAAGGGCATACGATGCTTGGCGACGCGCTCGTGCGAACACACCGGATTCGAGAGGGGATATCCCATTATGAGAAGGTGTTGCAGCTGGACCCGCGTTCGATCTTAACGCTAAACAAACTCGCTTGGATTTCAGCCACTTCTGCCGATGCGTCGTTACGCGATGGCGCGAAAGCGATTGAACTCGCGCGGAAAGCCAACCATTACTCCGACGAAAAAAATCCAATCGTCATGCGTACTCTGGCGGCGGCCTACGCCGACGCTGGCCGCTTTGACGACGCAATCGAAATCGCCCAACGCGCAGCAGGGCTGGCCGACGCGCTTGGTCAGAATTCGCTGGCAATTAAGTTAGCGCAGGATGTCGATCTTTATCGCGAACGCTTTCCCTTACGCGATTCTAGTCTGACCAATGCGGAATCGAACGAATAGGGGGCGCTCTCGTCGCCCAGTCATCCTGAGCTCCGAAACCTTTCGGAGTGAAAGGATTCCGCGGAGCAGCCGGTCGATTTTGCATCGGGATTCCTCGACTTCGCTTGGAACGACCGTCGTCATCAGCCTTCTTCTGGTCGCCATCACCTGGTTTGTGTTCGGTCAGACGATTCGATTTCCGTTCGTTGATTTCGACGATCCTCACTACATCTATGAGAATCCCGAGATCATCAGAGGGCTAACCATTCACGGAATTGTTTGGGCATTTACGCACGTCGTCGGCGGAAACTGGCATCCGCTCACGACGATTTCTCATATGCTCGATTGCCAATTGTTTGGCCTCAATCCTGGCGGTCATCATTTCACCAACGTTGTGCTCCACGCCATCGCGGTGGTTTTGCTCTTTCTCGTGCTCCGCGACATGACGGGACTGCTTGGGCGTAGCGCGTTTGTCGCGGCGGTCTTTACGGTTCACCCCCTGCGCGTGGAATCGGTCGCCTGGATTGCGGAACGCAAGGACGTGCTTAGCGCCGTGTTATTCATGCTCACACTTGGCGCGTATGTGCGCTATACGCGCAAGCGAACGTTCGCCCGCTACGTGGCGATGTCGATCTTGTTTGCCTGCGGGCTGATGTCCAAGCCGATGTTGGTAACTGTTCCGTTTGTGTTGCTTCTGCTCGATTACTGGCCGCTCAAAAGAATTTCTGGGCGGCGTGAAATGCGCCGGGCGATCCTGGAAAAAATTCCGCTCTTTACACTGTCGGCGGCTTTGTCTGTGGCAACGATCATTGCGCAGAATGCGGCATCGATGCAGCGGTTGCCGATGTCCTCGCGGATCGCCAACGCGATCATCACCTATGCCATTTATGTCTGGCAGATGGTATGGCCCGATCGGCTCGCGGTTTTCTACCCATATGGCGGCCCAAGCATTGCCTGGCAAGTCGTGGTCGCTGTTGTTTTTCTGATCGCGATGACAACGGCAGCATTTTGGCTTCGTGAGCGCCGGCCGTATTTCGCCGTTGGCTGGTTCTGGTACTTGTCGATGTTGCTGCCGGTTATTGGGATTGTTCAAGTCGGACTACAAGGACATGCCGATCGCTATACTTACCTGCCCCAGATTGGTCTCTACCTGATCATTGCGTGGGGAGTGGCGCACCTGTCGGCGCACTGGGTTGCTCGCAGGGGGATCATCGGCTTGGCTGCGGGTCTGGTTATCGCCGCACTGGCGTGGACGGCGCGCGGCCAAGCGGCCTACTGGCGCGACAGCGAAGTTCTTTGGACTCACGCGATATCGGTCACTCGGGACAACTATTTTGCCCACTCAAGCCTGGCTGATTTGCTGATGCGGCGGGGCCGGTTGAACGACGCGATCACGCATTGTCAGCAAGCGCTTCGGATTCGGCCCGATGACGCCAATGCGGAAAATAACCTTGGGCTCGCTTACCTGCAGTTGGGCAATGAGCGGGACGCGGTAGCACATTTCGAAAACAGCCTGAGAAACTCGCCCAGCAACTTGAACGTGCGCTGCAATCTCGCGTGGGTATTAGCCACTTCGCCCGACCCCGCGCTGCGCGATGGCGAAAGGGCCGTCGGACTCGCTGGCAGTGTGGTTCGCGATTCGAAGCGTGATAATCCGATTGTCTTACGCACCCTGGCAGCGGCTTATGCTGAGACTGGCCAATTTCCCGAGGCCGTCCGCGCCGCGGAAAGAGCTTGGGAAACGGCGACTGCTACTGGCGACTCTGGTCTGGCTGCTGACTTGGAAAAGAATATTGAGACCTACCGGTCCAGGCAGCCAATCCGCAGTAAAGCAGTGCGGTGAGATCGAGATTTACGAAAAACTAAACGACCCCTTGGTCGAGCATGGCGTCGGCGACTTTGACGAAGCCGGCGATGTTCGCGCCGACGACGAGGTTGCCCGGCTCTCCGTACTCGGCAGCCGTATCCCAGGCTTCCTTGTGGATCGTGGCCATGATGTGGCGCAACCGCGAATCGACTTCCTCACGCGGCCAGGGTAAACGCATCGAGTTTTGGCTCATCTCGAGTCCGGACGTGGCCACGCCGCCGGCGTTGGCCGCTTTACCTGGGCCGTAAAGAATCTTTTTCTCCAGAAAGAGATCAACGCCTGTGGGTACGGTCGGCATGTTGGCCGCCTCCGAAACCAGATAGCAACCGTTCTGAAGCAACTTCTTGGCATCCTCGACAGTGATTTCATTTTGTGTAGCGCACGGAAACGCACAATCGCATTTGACGCTCCATGGTCGCTGCCCCGCCACATAAGTCGCGCTGCGGAACTTGTCGGCGTACTCCTTGATCCGGCCGCGCCGCACATTCTTAATGCTTTGGATCAAGGCCAGTTTTTCTTCGGTGATGCCGCTTTTATCGTGGATGAAGCCGCCGGAGTCGGACATGGTGACGACCTTGGCGCCGACCTGGTTTAATTTTTCGACGGTGTACTGGGCGGCGTTACCGGACCCGGAGACAGTGCAGATTTTTCCTTCGATGGATTGGTCCCGAGTCTTGAGCATGTCCTGCGCGAAATAAACCGCGCCGTAGCCGGTCGCCTCAGGACGAATCAGCGAACCGCCCCAATTGAGCGCCTTGCCAGTGAGCACGCCGGTGAATTCGTTGGCCAGCCGTTTGTATTGGCCAAACAAGTAGCCAATCTCGCGGCCGCCCACGCCGATGTCGCCGGCCGGCACGTCGGTGTTCGGACCCACGTGCCGGAACAGTTCGGTCATGAACGACTGGCAAAAGCGCATGACTTCGTGGTCGGATTTTCCTTTGGGATCGAAATCGGAGCCGCCTTTCCCGCCACCCATCGGTAGAGTGGTAAGTGAGTTCTTAAAGACCTGCTCGAAAGCGAGGAATTTTATGATGCTGGCACAGACGGTGGGATGAAAACGCAACCCGCCTTTGTAGGGCCCGAGGGCGCTATTCATCTGGATCCGAAACCCGCGGTTTACCTGGATCACGCCTTTGTCGTCAACCCACGGAACACGGAAATGAATCACCCGTTCGGGTTCGACCAGGCGTTCGAGAATTTTTCCGTCCCGATATTTCTTATACTTTTCGACCGCCGGCCGGATCGATTCGAGAACTTCGGTTACAGCCTGAAGAAATTCAGGCTCGTTTGGGTTACGTTTGTTAACGATTTCGAGAACTTCTTGAACAAGAGCCATAGATTTTATTTCGGGAGACTACTTTTTTTGTCGCAGTATTAACCTCATCATGCGCGATGCCGGGTTGGAATCTGCTATACCTCGGCTGAACATCAAGCCGCTTACATTAGCAGATACGCAAATAAACGCACAATCTTGTCCCAATGTTTGCTCCGACCGTGACTATGTGGCAAGAGCACGCCGATGAATCGAAGGAATTTCTTCGCGGAATTGATGCAACGTAAGTGTTGCCAGATTGCGCTGGCCTGCTCTTTGGCCGTCGTTTGCTCATCCGTTTACGGTCAAAACGGCCCCACGCTCGACGAGACCGCGCACCTGCTCGCCGGCCTGCCCGTGACGACCGGGCCGCTCGTGCCGCTCACGCAGAACGCCGCCTGGCAGGGCCACGCCGCCGCTTTGGACAAGGCGTGGAAAACAAAAGAGTTCTTTCAACTGGAACCGATCGCTTCCTGGATGAAGGCGCATGCCGGTGCCTCCTATCGCAGCTCGAACACCATGTACTACATGTTCAGCGGTCCGGATTTTCTGTACGCCTACACCTTTTTTCCAAACGCAAACACTTACATCCTTGCCGGTCTGGAGCCGGTCGGCCAGGTGCCAGACCTCTCTCGCATGAATCCGGCCACGTTGGGGAACGATCTGGCGGCTTTGCGCAACTCGATGAGCACCTTGCTGATTACCCACTATTTTGTGACCGAGGAAATGAAAGCGAGCCTTGGGCGCAGCAATCTCGGCGGAACGCTTCCGATTCTGTACGTATTCCTGGCCCGGCTCGGTTGCACCGTGATTGATACTACCTACGTCCGGAGTCCCGCCGAAGGCGTCAAGATCACATTTAGCCGTAGTGGTCGATCACAGACCTTGTATTACTTCAAAACCAACCTCTCGGGCGGCAACAGCGCTTTTTTGCGATGGTGCGCGGCGCGCGGACCGGGGCTTAGTCTGGTGAAGGCTGCTTCCTACCTCATGCACGGCGAAGGATTCGCCGGGGTCCGCAATTTTCTCCTCGAACACAGCAGCGTCATTGTCCAAGACGACTCCGGAATTCCGCTGCGGGCCTTTCGCAAAGGCTGGGCTCTCGAATTCTACGGGCGCTTCTTTCCGCATGGCGAAAAGTTCGGGAAATACGATCAAAAAGAACTGGCCGAGATTTACCGAAAAAATCCTCCGCCCGAGCTCGGTTTCGCCTTCGGCTACTGGTGGCAAGCAGAGCGCGGACTCCTCATGATCGCAAGGCGCAGGTGACCGGTGGCAGTCGCAGACTCCGTACCAAAACGGTTGCGTCCCAGTCTGTAGATTCTGAATCCATTTGGCGACTTGGATGCATCTCATGAGTAGGAGAGACATCACATGATCCAGGATTTTCGATTCGCATTCCGGCAACTCGTGAAAGCGCCGGGCTTCACCATCGCCGCCATGCTCGTCCTCGCATTTGGAATCGGTGCGAATACCGCCGTGTTCAGCCTGGTCAATAGACTCTTTTTCGCTCCACCGGCTTACGCCCGGCCGCACGAAATGGTGCAGCTCTTTTCCCAGAACAAGAAAGACCCAAAGAAGTTTCGCGGTTTTTCTTACCCGACTTATCTCGATATCCGCGAACAAAACACGGTCCTGACCGACGCGCTGAGTTTCAATCTGGCGTTGGTCGGTCTCGGCCAGAAAGGCGATACCCGTCGCGCGTTCGCGGCAGTCGTCACTTCAAATTACTTCTCTGTCCTCGGTGTTCCGCTCGCGCGGGGCCGAGCATTTCTTCCCGAAGAGGAGCCGCCCGGCCGTAACGCTCCGGTCGCCATCGTCAGTTACAGTTACTGGCAAAGGCACGGCCTCGATTCGGCGATGCTCGGCTCACAATTAACGATCAACGGCCGGCAGTTCACCATCGTCGGGATCGCGCCCAAAGGTTTTGCCGGCACGATGCAAATTCTGTCCCCGGAAGTCTGGTTGCCGATGAGCGATTACGATCTGGTCGCTAACGATTTTGGGACAAGGGAAAAGACTACCCTGAACGATCGCAGCGGAACGCAGCTGCGTATCATCGGCCGGTTGAAACCGGGAATGACCGCCGCCTCGGCGAAGCCTGCCCTCGAAACGCTGGCCGCCAATTTGGAAAAAGCCTATCCGGTGGAGCAACAGGACCAGACGTTCATGGCGACCCCGGTACCGCGTAACAGCGTGGGCAACAGCCCGGCAACCGACAAAGGAATGCAAGCAATCGCACCGCTCCTTCTCGGCATGGCGGTGGTTGTCCTGCTCGTGGCCTGTCTCAATCTTGCCAACATGTTGCTCGCGCGCGGCGCGGCGCGCCGGAAGGAAATCGCAATCCGCCTCGCCCTGGGCGGCAGCCGAGGCCGCATTGTTCGCCAGCTTCTCAGCGAAGGTCTTCTCCTGGCTTTGCTGGGAGGCGCCGGCGGACTCGTTCTTGGACTCTGGTCGTCGAGTTTGCTCGTAGCCTCGATGCGCCGGCTGATGCCGCTCGATGTGGTGTGGTCGACCGGTGCCGATCCCGCAATATTGGCTGCGACATTTGGGTTTTGTCTACTTGGCACGCTCATGTTCGCGCTCGGGCCAGCCTTGAAAATTTCTCGCACCGCGGTCGTGACCGACCTGAAAGCACACGCCGGCGAAGATGCCGTACATCGTCGCTGGAAATTTCTTCCGCGAAACCCGCTCGTCGTCGTCCAAATTGCATTTTCGCTCGCCTTGCTGACCGCGGCCGCCTTGTTCGTTCGCGGCGCCGGCAAAGCGGCGTCGATCGACACCGGGCTCAGACCGGGCGCGAGTTTTCTTCTCGAAGTCGATGCCAGCCTGGCCGGTTACGAACCCCAACGCGCCCGGGAACTTTATCAAACTCTGAATGCGCGGCTGGCCGCGCTGCCGGGCGTGGAACACGCGAGCATTAGTGCGACAGTTCCGCTCGGAATCATTTCGTCGGACAAGAACGTTCAGCGCGCCGGGGTTAATCCCGGCCCGGATGCCCGGCCCGCAACCGCGGCTGAAGGTCTCGCTTTCAAATCGGCCTGGAACAGCGTGGGCGCGGATTATTTTTCAACCGTTGGATTGCCTGTGCTCCGCGGGCGCGCATTCACCGACGCGGAAGCGACAAGCCCCGGACCGAAGGTGGCCATCATCGATGAAAAGCTGGCAAAAAAACTTTGGCCAAATGGTGACGCGCTCGGGCAGCGCGTTCAATACGCCGGAGAAAAGGAAAAACAGGACGAGACGATCGAGATCGTCGGCATTGTGCCGGTAACGCGGCACGATCTTTTCGCCAACGAAGAGCCCGACGGCGCCATTTATCTGCCCTTCGCGCGCGGATTCCAAAGTGACGTTTCATTTTTTCGTCAGGTTCCGTTCGCTCGCTCCCGAAAACGAAACCGCCACCGCCGATCTGTTGCGTCGCACCGTACACGATGTCGATCCATCGATTCCGATCATCACCCTGCAAACATTTGCCCAGTTTCTCGATTCGAATCTCGATCTCTGGCTGGTTCGTGCCGGCGCCGCCATGTTCTCCATCTTTGGAGGGCTTGCGCTCGCTCTGGCCGCGGTGGGTCTTTACGGTGTGAAAGCCTATTCGGTTGCGCGACGCACCCGCGAGATCGGGATTCGCATGGCCCTCGGCGCCCAACCCGGAATGGTGTTTCGATTAATCATGGGCGAGAGCACCATAATGCTCTGTTCCGGGATCGGTCTCGGTCTTCTTCTCTCCGCCGCGGCCGGAAAGATACTTAGCGGCATTTTGTTCGAAGTCGGCGCGTTCGATCCGCCGGCTTTCGCCGGCGCGCTGACTGTTCTCGCCGCAGCGACGCTATTCGCCACCTGGCTGCCCGCGCGACGAGCCACGCGCATCAATCCCATGGTGGCGCTCCGAACGGAATAACGAATCCTATTTGTAGGCGATCGCTGCGCTGGATGGTCCAAATAGATGAATCGTCTCAAACCGTCCAAATCCCACCTCCCGGCACCATCCCTCGAAATCTTTTGCGGAATAGTCGAACGCCTCGCCGAACTCGATCAACATGTTGAGCGACATCAGAAGACCGAAAACATTTTCCCTTCTGGCGTTGTCGATCAACGCTTCAATGGCAACGAAGGCACCGCCCGCCGGCAACGCGTCGTAAGCTGCGCGGATCAGACGCATTTTCCGCTCCAGGTTCCAGTCGTGCAGGATCATTCCCATGGTGATCACGTCCGCCTTGGGCAGGGGATCGGCAAAGAAATCGCCACCGGCCGTGGAAACACGATCCGTCAGGCCGGCTGCGGCGATGCTTCTCCTGGCGATCGGTTCAACTACCGGCAGATCGAAGGACACACACCGCATGTGCGGATGCCGTTTTGCTACTTCCGTGCACAACAACCCCGTCGCGCCACCCACGTCGCATAAAGTCTTGTACCCACTGAAATCAAACTTGTTGGCAAAGGCCTCGAAATTCAGACGCGATAACCCGGTCATTCCGCCCAGGAATTGTTCCAGGCCGGCCGGATCGGCATAAAGCACTTCAAATATTCCCCTGCCGGCGTGTTTGATCTCGTTCTGCGGTTTGCCCGTGCGCAATGCTTCCGGCAGATCGTTCCAGAACTTGAAGAGCCGCGCATTGAGCATCTCCAGAATACCGCCGACATACCGCGAAGAATTCCGGTCGAGATACAACGCAGCGGCCGGCGTGTTGAAATATCGGGCGGTCGATTCACCGGCCGAATGGCTTTCCGATTTGCCTTCGCGCTCCAAGAACTTCATCGCTACGAGCGCGTCAAAAAAATCACTGATCGCGCGCGGATGTACCCCGACCTCTTTGGCCAGTTCGGCTCCGGTCAGTTTCCGGTCCTTGAGCGCCGTAAAGACGCCCAGCTCGACCGCGCTGAGCAAAACCTTGGAGGACCAAAAACCAAACGCAGTTTGCAGGATTGCCGACGGATCAGGCGGATTTCCATCGCTCATGACTCCACTCTGCCGGGCAAATCCAATTCGTCGAGAAACTTCGCCCGCCGCGCCAACAACATCTCAACCATCAACCAATCGCGTCACTCGCCGCTCGCCACTTCCCTTATTCCCGGCGGCGTGGCGATCATCACATCGGACCGATCCGGTTGCCATTGATAGCCAAACCCGAACGACAACGGCGATGGTACCTGGCGCGCGTAATTATCGGCCAGATCCGGTTGCCAGTGCTGCTTAAAGATCTCGATCGGACCGACGTATTGACCGCAATAGCGGACGTTCCATCCCTTTTCCGCCAGAAACCGCAGCGGAATGCCGGAATCGTCCTGCAGAATGAGACTACTGTGCTCCAGCAGAAACTCGCGCACTTTCGAGAATCCCGGCTCGTGCATGAGATAGGAAGCGGCTTTAAGCAAACTCACTCCCCGTCCTTGTTTCTCACAAAAACGTAGAAACGCCGGGTTCGACTTCACGCCGTCATCCGACAGATCGCTGCAGAAGTAATAGAGCGTTTGTGGCGACGGCGAACCGTTCGTAAACACAATCCGGATCCCGGGGGTTTGTTCGCTCGCATTTCCCTCGCTCAGATTTCCTTCGCGGTCGATCGTCACCGGCGTAACCGATTCAATCGCGCAACGCATCCGGGCAAGAAAGACGTAAAGAAGAGGAACCGTCCCGCTCAGATCGGTGCGAGTCAGATCGGTCTTCATCTCTTTGGTGATGAAGAAGCTCCAGTTCAGCACCGACTCCAGCGATTTCCTGATGTTGGCCAGCGCGTAGGGCAGCGCTTGCGGTGCAATCTTGTCCAAGTCGGGCGGCGTGCCGACGGGTTCGTTCCCGCAAAAGATGTAGGTGCGCGCATTCGGGAAAAACGCGTGCGCGTAAAGAAAATCCGGCCCGCTAAACATATAGAACACCGTGGTGTCCGCTTGATAAGCTCCGTCCAAAACTTGCGGCGCCCAGGTCGCAATATTTGCGAGCTGCTGCTGTTCGGTCCGTTTCCAGGCTTGGTCCAACTCGGTCGAGTGCGTCAGCCACGGATTGTTGGCGGGTTGAGCGGTTGACCGGCTGGTTGAAGACGCAGGTCGAGGGGTTGCGGACCCGCGATCGGTTGGCGCGGGTAGATATCGGCGAACGGCAATTAGTGATCCGGGCCTGCGAACCCGTATCGCAATAGGACTCGACGTAGCGGTGGGGAGTGCCGGACGAACTTGGGCAGATTGGGGATCGGGACCTGATAGCTGTTGCGGTGCGTCGGCCGAAGCAGCCGGAACCATCAATCCCGCCAGATATTTCGCCACTGTATCCGGGGTATCCTCTGCGCCGAATCCGCGCGAAACCGAGAAAAAGAGAAAAAAGAAACCCCCGATCCGAAGCATTTTTCCCGTTACATTTCTCCTACCCATCGATCTTGCAGCCCTCCGCAAGAGAGACGCATGCGTAGCCCGAATTGTTCAATAATAGATGCAGTGGCGGATGTGTCAGCCGCAGCATGAAAAAGCACCCGCGAAACACCCGCCTTCGCTGCGGCTACCGCGCGGCAAAACACAGATTAACGCGAATGGTATTTTACGCAGCCTGCCGTCGCCTAACGGGTGACGCTCGGTTCCGAAGCCGCGTGAAGCATCCCCCACACAATGCCGATTATCGTTAGGCTGCGAAAGAACCCGGACGTACCTTCATGATCTTCAACGTCTGGATCGAGGTATTTTCCTCCAGGCCATATTCTCCGAACTCGACTCCGATCCCTGATTGTTTGACTCCACCGAACGGCGCGTTTGGCTGAATGGCCCCATGCTCGTTTACCCAGGCCGTGCCACACTCCAGGCGACTGGCCAGCTCCGCGGCCTTTTTTATGTCGTTAGACCAAATAGAACCGCCGAGTCCATTCGGGCTGGCATTGGCACGGCGAATTGCGTCCTCAATATCGGAATATTTGATGATGGGCAGGATGGGACCGAACTGCTCTTCGTCCACGAGCCGAACCCCGTCGGTCACGTCGGCCACGACTGTCGGCTCAAAGAAATAGCCGTCGCCTTGTCTGGCCCCGCCGCCGGAAAGAATCCGCGCGCCGTGGGCGCGGGCGTCCTCGGCCAATTCCTCGACGTAGGCGAGTTGAGCCTTGTTCTGCAGAGGACCCAGTTCGGTTTCCGCGTTTAAACCATCGCCGACAACCGCCTTTTTCGCGATTTTTGCAAGCTCGACGCAGAGGGAGTCGTAGATGCTTTCATGGACATACAACCGTTTCAGACACGCGCAGGTTTGCCCATTATTATGGAAGGCCACTCCAAACAGTTTTGGCGCGATTGTTTTGGGATCGATATCCGGCAGCACGATGCCGGCGTCGTTGCCCCCAAGTTCCAGAGTCAGACGTTTGAGATTGCCGGCCGCGTCTTGCATGATCTTTTTTCCGGTAGCGGTCGAGCCGGTAAAAACCATCTTGTCGATACCGGCGTGCCTGGCCATCGCCGGTCCGACCCCGGAATCGGACGGCGTGGTGATCACGCTCAACACACCCGGGGGCAGAATTTCGTTAGCCAGCTCGACGAACTTCGCGGTCGCCACCGGTGTTAACGAGGATGGTTTGATGACAACGGTGTTGCCGGCGCGCAGCGCGGGAATGACATGCCAGATCCCGATCATGAGCGGCCAGTTCCAAGGCGGAATGGAGCCGACTACGCCAAGAGGTTTGCGGTGCACCTCGATGCGCGCCTCATCGTTATCCTGAATGAGGTCCACCGGCAGTGTCAGATCGGCCGTGGCGTGTGTCCACGCGATCGCGCCACCGACCTCCATCCCGGCACCAACGCCATTCAATCCTTTTAACGGCTTGCCGGTTTCTTTCGTCACCAATTCCATCAGCTCGGCCATGTTCGTCTGCAACGCGTCGCCGATGGCGTGTAGCAGACGCTGGCGCTCGGCATTGGCGGTCGCGCTCCAGTTTGGAAAGGCAGCGCGAGCCGCCGCTACTGCGGCATCGAGATGAGATTTATCTCCGGCAGCAACGTCGGCAAAGGAGACGCCGGTGGCGGGATTGATAACGGGAAAGGTGCGGGCGGTTGAAACCGGTTTGCCATCGATGATCATTGGAACGCACTGAATGCCGGTGGCCATCGCGTCATTTTATCGCGGAGCGGCTGAGAGCGAGCAAGCGATTAGTCATGAGTTATTGCTACTTTCTACTTTCCGCGTTCGCCTTCTGCACCGCCTCGCGAATCGACCCGGGATCGATACGCTCCTTGTAGCCTTCCAAAAAGAATTTCGCGCGAATGACCCCGTCGGTTCCGACGACGAACGTGCCTGGGTAAGGGATTCCTTTGGCACGACCCTGTGCTTCCCGGTTGAGAATTCCGTAGGCCTCGATGGTTTTGCTGCCGGCATCGGAGAGCAAAGGGTAGGTGATCGAATGTTTCGTGGCGAACCGGCTGAGAACATCCATGGAATCGTAACTAATGGCCACGACCTGGCCGCCGGTCGCTTCCAGTTCCTTCAAGCTGGCTTGCAGTTGGACCAACTGCTTCTGGCAAAATGGTCACCAATCCGCCGACCGAAAAAAGACCAGCGCCACCGGGCCCTTCTTGAGCAGCGATTCAAGCGAGGCGTCGCGGTTCGCTTGATCCTTGAGAGTAAACAACGGCGCTTTTTTTCCCACCGCCAGCTCGGTGTCTTCCGGAGCGGCAGGCTCAGCCGCGCTCACCGTCTGCGTTGCGAGAACGCCGGAAACAAAGAGAACCAAGGCGAGTCGGATCAACTTCATGCGAGGAAGCATAGCGCACCAGCCGAGCCGCGTCACATCAGCTTCTCGTCACTTCTCCATCGCCTTTTCGTTGCGAGCAATTCGGGCTTCTTCGTGGTCGTCGGTTTGTTTCCAGAACTGGGCAAAGCTTTCGTTCTTGTACTTCGGCGATCCGATGCGGTCCATGATGCCGGAGAGCCAGGCTGGCGGCGTTTTGGGTTGGTATTGCGGGAGGACGATGCTGCACTGGAGCATCGTTTTCAGGAAGATGAAGACGCCGAAGAAGTTTCTATTCGCGCCGGTGAACATGACAGCCGCCATGCCGCCAATGATCGTTAGGTGAACGACGACGACGCGAGCGAGGGTTATCTGGCCGAGTTTCTCAATCCAGGCGAACGGCCGGTTTCTTATCCAGGTGAGATCGAAGATGAAATCGGCCACTTGGAACAGGCCGACTCCGATGAGACCCGCAAGCAAATCGTGGACGTTGACCCTGGCTTCGTTAGGGCTCACGCTATTCTTGATCGCGATGAAGCCGAGCACGCCGAGAAAAATTCCATGGGCAAAGGTGAAGACCAGGGCCGGAACGAGGAACGCCGCGAGATAAGTAGAGCGGCCACTGCTTGTGGTTGTCTGCGCTGACTGACCTTGCGGCGCGTGATAATCCCAATGTCCTTTGCTGGGGTGGATTCGCCGATGAATGATGATCCGGACGGCTGAGGAGCAATGTGCCGATAAGCGTTTCGAGCCAGTAGAGCACCAGGGTTGTCCCGGCCGACCAGTCGCCCACGAACCAGCCCAACGCCGGAACGGCGTTCAGTCCGAGAGCAGTGATCAAAGGTCGAAAACGCATCGGACGAATGTAACTGGAAACCGCTTTTTGTAGCTAGGACAGACAACCCCGGATATCGCGGATGAAAAAGCGGGGTGTGCCGCGGTGCAATGCGCGGTGAGAAATTTTTGTGTCTTTGAGGCGTGCGGTTGCCGGTCGCGAGCGAAAGGTCTTGACCCGGAGGTTCAACCTGTTCACACCAACGATGTAACGCGGCAAAACCGCGAGACATAAAACGAGAGAGAACAAACATTATGAAAATCATTCAACGAATTGGGATTCTGTCGGTTGCCTTCTGCCTGATGGCGGGTTTCGCCCAGGCGGCAGGAAAAGCGATGCGACCGGACGCAACTTTGCGCCTCAGTAGCAAAGCGGTCGCCGCCGGCGTCGGTATCAGCTGGGGCAAGGGCACTCTTACCTACAAGGGCAAGGATTATCCGGTTTCCGTGAGCGGATTATCGTTAGGCAAAGTCGGGATCACCAAGGTCACGGCTACGGGCGAAGTTTATGGCCTGAAGAAGCTCGAGGATTTCTCGGGTAACTACACCTCGGCCAATGCCGATATCACCCTGGCTGGCGGTCGCTCGGGCGTGACCATGAAGAATCAGAACGGTGTGACGGTGTTCGTTAGCGCGACTTCGAAGGGCGTCGATCTGACGATCGGTGCTTCCGGGGTCGATATAAAGCTGAAGAAATAACCAATCCGAAAAGGGGACGGCCGCCTCGTTGAGAGGCGGCTACCTCTTCTCGCTGCTTGCGTCACCGGGGCACGATTCGGAGCGGTCCCGGTAGACCGATGGTCGGTATGGGTGGAACGCGCTCTCCTAGAATGCCAATGCGGCTCGCACCGTTGGTAAAATTAACATCGAGCTCGGAGAGCTCGATCCATCTCTTGCGGAAAACCGCCCGCTGAACGACAGCCAAAAAAAGTCTAAAAAAGTCCTTGCCAGTGCCTTTGTGTTATAGTTAACTATAACACTATATGAGAGGAAATGAGCAGAGAGCCCAAGTCGACGCCGGAGGATCTTGCTTGGGCGCAGCCGGGTCAGAACCTTTTCGCCTCGATTCGGCTGCCGCAGAAGGTGCAGAGCCGGCCGGGTCGGCCGCGAGAACCAGAATAGATTGCGAGCGACACGCCCGCCTCTACACGCAGATCGACGAGGTCGACGGTCATAGAGCGCCGCTACAAGACAACTGCCAATCCGGTCGAACACTGGCCGGGGAGAGCTCGGACCGCCTTTCCGCCTCGGACCTCCTCATCCTCTTTCAAGGATTACTCGGAACAAAGAATGGACAGTGAATGGAACAACGGTCAGCCGATTTATCGACAGCTTCGAGATCGTGTCGTGCATATGATTCTCGACGGCGTGCTCAAGGAGGGCGATCCGTTGCCGTCGGTGCGCACGGTTGCGGCCGAATCCCGGGTCAATCCACTGACCGTTCTCAAGGCCTACCAGGAATTGGTGGACGAACAGCTGGTCGAATCGAAGCGGGGACTCGGCATGTTCGTCAATGCGGGCGCGCGCGATCTGTTGCTAAAAGCCGAGCGCCAGAAATTTCTGGACGAGCATTGGCCAAGAGTTCACGAACATATTCAACGGCTTGGCCTAACGCCGGAGGAATTGCTGAAAGCGGCCGCGAAGCGCAGCTCTGCTCGATCTTCAGGAACCGGGGTCAACGCCCCCGGCCACAAAAATCCCAAGGAAGGAAAGTAAAACCATGGCCTGTATAGAAGCACACGGTCTTCGCAAAACTTTCGGCACCACTGTCGCCTTGGACGGTGTCGATCTTCGCGTCGAAGAGGGTCGGATTCTCGGGATGATCGGGCCTAATGGCGCGGGCAAGACCACCGCGCTCAACGCGATTCTTGGTCTTACGTCATACGACGGACAGTTGTCCGTGCTCGGACGCGACCCGTGGAACTCGCGCGAAGAGCTGATGCGCAACGTCTCATTTATTGCCGATGTCGCGGTGTTGCCGCGTTGGATCCGAGTTTCGCAGTTGCTCGATTACGTCGCCGGTGTGCATCCGCGATTCGATCGAGCGAAAGCAGAAGGTTTTTTGGGGAGGACCACGATCAAGCGCACCAGCAAGGTTAGGCAATTGTCGAAAGGCATGGTGGCCCAGCTGCATCTCGCGGTGGTCATGGCGATCGACGCGAAATTGCTGGTGCTGGACGAACCGACGCTCGGATTGGACATCCTGTATCGGAAACAGTTCTACGATTCGCTGCTGAACGATTACTTCGACAAGAGCCGCACCATCGTGGTGACGACCCATCAAGTGGAAGAGATCCAGGACGTCCTGACCGATCTCATGTTCATCGATCGCGGAAAGATCGTGCTCGAATGCAGCATGGAGCAATTCGATTCGCGCTATGTCGAAGTGATGGTGCACCCGGATCATGTCGCTGGGGCGCGGTCGCTCAAGCCGATTTATGAACGGCCGGTTTTCGGACGGAGCGTGATGCTATTCGAGAATGTCGATCGCGGTCAGCTGGCCGCGCTGGGTGAAGTGCGCCGGCCGAGCATTGCTGATCTGTTCGTGGCGACTATGAGCAATCCGCAATCAAACACCGGAGGTGCCAAATGACTACGGACTCGAATATTGCTCCAACTCATCGGCAAGATGCGGATGCCACCACGCCGACCCGACCCTTCTACTGGTCGGTCTGGCGGGAGCTGTGGGAGAACCGCTCCATATATATTGCGCCGCTGATTGTTGGCGCCGTCCAAATATTTGGGTTCGCCATCAGCACGATTGGTCTGGCGGAACGCCGGCGCGAGGGGTTGTTGCTCGCCCCGGCCCTGCAACGAGTCCGTATTGAGGCGCCATACGACATGGCGGCAATGATGATGCTCTTCACCGTGTTCATCATCGGCGTGTTCTACTGTCTCGATGCGCTCCACAGCGAACGTCGCGATCGCAGCATCCTGTTCTGGAAATCGTTGCCGGTGTCGGATCTCACCAACGTGCTATCAAAAGTGACCATACCGCTTGTAATTTTGCCGCTGGTTGCCTTCGTCGTCATCGTTTGCGTTCACCTTATCATGCTGCTGCACACCAGCGTGGTCCTTCTGGTCCATGGGATGAGTCCGGCCTCGACCTGGGAACATTTCCCGGTGGTTCAGAACTGGATTGTGCTGCTCTACGGTTTGATCGTGCTCGCGCTCTGGCATGCGCCAATCTACGGCTGGCTGATTCTTGTCTCGGGCTGGGCCCGTCGCGCGACATTTCTCTGGGCGGTGTTGCCGTTCATTGCGATCCAAATCCTCGAGAAGATTGCATTTGGCACCACCTATGTCGGGAAGATGTTGGGCCACCGGTTGATAGGTTTTGCGCCGCACGCGTTCGGGTTCCACGGTGGCACTCACCCCACGATCGATTCGCTTTCACAACTTACTCCGGGAAGATACTTGAGCAGCCCTGGACTTTGGATCGGGCTCATCGTCGCCGCGGCACTTCTTGCGGCAGCGGTCCGGCTGCGCCGTTATCGCGGACCGCTGTGATTCTTGTGTTTAGTTAGGCATTATGACCCTAAGGCGTATCGTAAAGTGGAGTATCCGCGCGATTTTGTTCGCACTAATGTTGGCGTTCCTAGTCGGGTTCATTGCTTACTGGAGATCGACTAACGATTGCTTTCGCAACGCCGGGCCTCCGATCAATCCCATGAGAGCTATTATCCATTGTGAATATGGGGGCCCTGATGTTCTCAAGGTTGAACAAATCGAAAAACCGGTTCCGAATGAAGACCAACTTCTGGTCCGAGTGCATGCGGTTTCAGTAAACCCACTCGACCTCGGCATCCGAGGCCCGCTTCTGCTCCGCCCGTTGACTGGCTTGCGAAAACCAAAAGATACCCGCCTGGGTGTCGACTATGCCGGAACGGTGGAAGCAGTTGGCAAGAATCCCGCCGCGGCGGGACAGTTCAAGCCCGGCGACGAAGTGTTCGGCGGGAAAAATGGCGCATTGGCAGAGTATGTGTGTGTCATGGCGGATCGAGCCGTTGTGTTTAAACCAGCGAACATGACGTTTGAGCAAGCCGCTTCTATCCCCGTGGCGGCAATCACGGCGCTGCAAGGTCTTCGGGACAAGGGAAAAATTCAGGCCGGACAAAAGGTCCTGATCAACGGCGCGTCCGGCGGCGTTGGCACGTTCGCGGTCCAGATTGCGAAATCGTTCGGGACCGACGTGACCGGCGTCTGCAGCACGCGAAATGTCGATCTTGTCCGATCGATCGGCGCCGATCACGTGATTGACTACACCAAAGAGGATTTCACCAAATCGGATCAACGTTACGATTTGATCTATGATCTTGTCGGGAACCATTCGTTTTCGGAGCGCCGGCGGATTCTGAATCCAAATGGCATCTGTGTCATGGCCGGGTTCGGCGGCGCGGGATGGCACGACGGCATGGGGATGCGTCTGGCTGGTGCGCTCAGTGCGTACGTGCGCTCACGGTTCGTTAGCCAGAAGTTCATCGCCTACATTGCCCAATTCAACAAAAAGGACATGATGATCCTGGCCGAACTCATGCAATCGGGAAAAGTGACACCGGTCATCGACCGGACCTACAAATTGAGTGAGACGGCTGACGCCATTCGATATTTGGAACAAGGACATGCTCGCGGAAAAGTCGTAATTACTGTGGAATAGAAAGAAAAGCTGACCACGCGGAGAAAAACGAATGACGAATATTACCATCGATCCGCCAAAGGACGGATTCGCCGTGGCGAACAATGCACAACGCACGGCGGCAAAAGTAGCGGGAATCAGCGGCCTGTTCGCGGCGGTAATCGTGGTCTTCGCTAACTATGCGCTGCTCAATCCTCTTATCGTTCCGGGCAACGCGCCGGAAACCGCTCGAAACATCGTGGCGCACGAAACACAATTCCGGATCATCGTTGTTTGTTTTCTGGCCTACAGCGCAACCGTTTTCGTTCTCCTCGCAGCGCTCTACGTGATTTTTAAGCCGATCAATCAAGGCCTTGCCTTGATTGGAGCACTCTTTCGTTTCGTCTTCGCCCTGTTGTGGCTTCTCACTACGCTCAATCTGCTGAGCGTTCTGCGGGTCGTGCATGGTGCAACTTACCTGGAAGTCTTCGAGCCCGATCGATTGCAAGCCTTGGGGCGGCTGCATCTCGCCGCAAATTTCGACGACTACTACGTGGGTTTGCCATTTTTTGGATTGGCCGCAACCGTTTGTGCATGGTTGTGGCTTAAGTCGAATTACATTCCGAAAGGATTAGCTCTCCTTGGCGTAATCTCGTCGGCCTGGTGCGTAATCTGTGCTTTTGCTTTTCTTATCTTCCCAAACTTCGGCAAGACAGTGAACGCGTACTGGTTCGATTCGCCGATGGCCATTTTTGAAATGATAGTGAGTTTTTGGCTTCTGTTTAAGGGAATACAAATCAGAGACCAGAGGCCAGCGGTCAGTGATCAGACATGAATCGAATTTGCCAAACTTATGAAAATAACACGCATCTTGAAAGGCATTGTGAAGTGGACTGCGCTGGCAATCTCACTCGTTCTATTCGTGGGAGTCGTTTTCCTCGTTATCGCCTACTGGAGGTCGACCAACGACTGTGATCACCTCGCCGCGACCGAGGGCGACACGATGAAGGCGATCGTCTACTGCGAGTATGGTCCACCCGATGTCCTCAAGCTGATGGATATCGCCAAGCCTGTGCCTAATGATAACCAGGTCCTGGTAAAAGTTCATGCGGCTTCGGTCAATCCGTATGACTGGCATTTCATCCGCGGCACGCCTTACATCATGCGGCTGGGCGTGGGCTTGCGTAAACCCAAAGTCGTACGACTCGGCGTCGACTTCGCCGGGACGATAGAAGCGGTCGGCAAGAACGTGACGCAATTCAAGCCCGGCGATGAAGTGTGGGGCGGGAAGACCGGCGCTTTCGCAGAGTATGTCGCTGTTTCCGAAAAAGGGGTCGTCCTGAAACCGGCTAACATCACATTCGAGCAGGCGGGAGTTGTCCAGATCGCTGGGTTGACCGCATTGCAGGCGCTCCGCGACAAGGCCAAAGCTCAGCCCGGACGAAAAATTCTGATCAATGGCGCATCGGGGGGCGTGGGCACGTTCGCGGTGCAGATCGCGAAATCGTTCGGTGCAGAGGTGACCGGTGTGTGTAGCACGAGGAACCTCGACATGGTCCGATCGCTCGGCGCCGATCACGTTATTGATTACACCAAGGAGGATTTCACCAAGGGTGGGCCGCGTTATGACGTGATTCTCGACAATGTGGGGAACCAACCGTTGTTAAGCATGAGACGCGCCCTGGTTCCCACCGGCGAATATATCATGATCGGTGGCGGCGGAACCGCCGACCAGGGATTACTGGGGCCATTGTCTCGTCCTCTCAAAGCGATGCTGTTGTCCCCGTTCGTGAGTCAGAAGATGAGCATGATGATGTCCGATCCGACGCAGAAAGACATGAAGCAACTGGCAGATCTAATGGCGGCTGGGAAAGTGACCCCGGTCATCGATCGTCGTTACAAACTGAGCGAAGTCCCTGACGCGATCCGGTATTTGGAACAAGGCCACGCCAGGGGAAAAGTCGTGATCGCGGTAGAATAACGGCCAATCACCCGGACCGCCGCCCTCCACCGCGACCATGCGAACGTTCCTCGCTAGTTTGCAACGCCGCGCGGTGGATGTCCGCCCCGATGAAGTCCGCGCGCTTTGGCTCGGCTTCGCTTTTCATTTTCTCATTCTCGCCGGCTACTACGTCATGCGCCCGATTCGGGATAGCATCGCCGCCGGCAATCGCCTGGAGACATTGCCGTGGATGTTCACCGCCACACTGGTGTTCATGTTGATCGCCAATGCTCTCTTCGCCGCGATCGTGGCGCGAATGTCCCGGAGAAAATTCATTCCAATCGCCTACGCATTTTTCATCCTGAATCTTGTCCTCTTTTTCGCTCTGATGCGGACTTGTCCACCCGCGCAGCAGGTCTGGATCGGCCGCGCGCTCTACGTTTGGGTCAGCGTTTTCAATCTGTTCAATACCGCGATCTTCTGGGCGTTCATGACCGACCTGTTTACCGTCGAGCAGGGCAAGCGGCTCTATGGTTTCATCGCTGTGGGCGGATCGCTCGGCGCGATTTTGGGAGCTTACATCACCAAGAATCTTGTCCGCGAGATCGGGCCAGCAAATCTTCTGGCCATCTCTGCGGTAATCTTCGCCATCGCCGTCTGTCTGGTGCGCTTCTTTCCCCATGGCTTTGCTGGCCGGAGTCAGGCCGATCCCGCCCCGGAAGAGCCGATCGGCGGATCGATTTGGTCGGGGATCACGCATATTGGCCGCTCGCCCTATCTTATGGGACTGGCCGGCTCCATGCTTCTCTATACGATCACTTCGACCTGGGCCTATTTTCAACAGTCCGATCTCGCGCGCGAGGCTTTCAAGGGCAGTAACGAACGCACCGTCTTTCTGGCGAACATTGAAATCTGGGTCAACAGCATGACCGTGATTATTCAGATTTTTCTCACGGGACGTTTGCTAAAATCGTTCGGGGTCGGGCTCACCCTGGTTGCACTGCCCTTCCTCAGCATGATCGGCTTTGTGGCCATGAGCGTTGCGCCAAGTCTGGGCCTGCTCGCTATCTTTCAAGTTGCCCGCCGGGTCGCCGCCTACGCGCTGATGCGTCCGTCCCGCGAGATTTTGTTTACCGTTTTGCGCCGCGAAGACAAATACAAGGTCAAGAGCGTGACGGATACTCTGGGATACCGCACCGGTGATCAGATAGGCGCATGGTCGTACGGCGGATTGCATGCGCTGGGTCTGGAGCTCCCGAGGATCAGTCTGGTGGCTGTTCCGCTCGCGGCCATCTGGTGCATGCTCAGTCTGTGGCTCGGACGTCGACAGGTCGAACTGGCAAAGCAACAAAAACCGGACGCACTGGCAGGGGCTGCGGGTTTGGAATAAACCGTCACCGAACCTGCGATTTGTCGCCGCGGCGACCGCTCCGTAATTAGAGCGCGCTTCAAATTCCGAGCGGGGGAAGGGCGTGCGCGATGCAGGGATCGAACCAGCGACTTGTCGCCGCGGCGACCGCTCTGTAATTAGAGCGCGCTTCAAATTCCGAGCGGGGGAAGGGCGTGCGCGATGCAGGGTTCGAACCTGCGACTTCTTGCGTGTGAAGCAAGCGCTCTACCACTGAGCTAATCGCGCGATGGGCAGTGATCCGCCTTCGCCGAGGCTACGGCGTGACAAGTAAGTGACCAGTGACGAGTGACTAGTCAAGGCGCTTGCCCTACAACGCACGTCGTTCTATGTAAAAGAATGTCCGAACATAAAATATCTCTTACCTGGAAACGCGGTGATGCGCCGTTCGAGTATCAGAAATATCCGCGCAATCACACCTGGAAGTTCGACGGCGGCCACGAGATGACGGCCTCGGCCGCGCCGGCCTATCTCGGCGACCCCAAGCAAGTCGATCCGGAGGAAGCGTTTGTCGCTTCGATCTCCGCTTGTCATATGCTCACCTTCCTGGCCATCGCCTGTAAGAAGAAATTCGTGCTGGACGAATATTCCGATGAAGCGGTCGGGCACATGGAAAAAAATGCCGAGGGTAAAATGGCCATCACACGCGTGACCTTAAAGCAGCGGCTCAAATTTTCCGGCGACAAACAGCCGACTGCGCAGGAGATCGAGGAGATTAACCACGGCGCGCACGATCAATGTTTCATCGCCAACTCGGTCAAGACCGAGGTCACCGTCGAAGCGCAGACTTAGCCCCCGGAGGTTCTATCCGCAGATTTACGCAGATTTCGCAGATTGAAAAAGACTGAGGATTCCTGGTTCGAAAAATCTGCGTAAATCTGCGAAATCTGCGGACATTTGGCTCCCATATGAACGACAAGCCCGACGCCCAGCGCCCGCCTTCGCCGAGCTACGGCGCGGCAAGCATGGAGAAGATCGTCAGCTTGTGCAAGCGGCGCGGGTTCATTTTTCAATCGAGCGAGATTTACGGCGGCTTGAATGGCTGCTGGGATTACGGCCCGCTCGGGGTCGAATTGAAGCGCAATCTAAAGAATTACTGGTGGCGCATCATGGTGCAGGAGCGCGACGACGTGGTCGGCATGGACGGCTCGATCCTGATGAATCGGGCGGTCTGGAAGGCGAGCGGCCACGAAGAAACGTTCAGCGATCCGATGGTCGATTGTCGATCTTGTAAGGCACGATTGCGTGCCGATCAGATCACAAACAAGAAGGGCGAGAAGCAATGCCCGACCTGCGGCGGCAAGGATTTAACCGAACCGCGCGCGTTCAATTTGATGTTCAAGACGTTCGTAGGCGCGACCGAGGACGAATCGAGCGTGACTTATCTTCGGCCGGAGACGGCGCAGGCGATTTTCGTGCAGTTCAAAAACGTGCTCGATACTTCGCGCAAGAAATTGCCGTTTGGCATCGCGCAGATCGGGAAAGCGTTTCGGAATGAGATTAATCCGCGTAATTTCACTTTTCGCTCGCGTGAGTTCGAGCAGATGGAGCTGGAATACTTTTGCCGACCGGAGCAGGGGATGGAACTGCTCGAATACTGGAAAGAAGAGCGTCTGAAGTTTTACGAGAACATCGGAATCGCGCGCGACAAATTGCACGTGCTCACTGTGCCGGATGCCGAGCGCGCGTTTTATTCCAAGGGCACCTACGACATCGAATACGATTTTCCTTTCGGCCGGCAGGAGCTCGAAGGCGTCGCTTATCGCACCGACTACGATTTGACTCAACACCAGAAGGCCAGCGGCAAATCGCTGGAATATTTCGATGAGGAAACGAAGCAGAAATTCATTCCGCACGTAATCGAGCCGAGCGCCGGAGTCGATCGGACCGGTGCTGGCGATGATTTGTGAGGCCTATTCAGAAGACGAAGCGCCCGACGAAAAAGGCAAAATGGAGACGCGCATTGTTCTGCGATTCCATCCGCGCCTGGCGCCGATCAAGTGCGCGGTCTTTCCGCTCTTAAAAAACAAGGAGCCGTTGGTGGCCAAAGCAAAAGAGATTGTCGATCTTCTCCGGCCGCACATGTACGTTTTTTATGATGAGAGCGGCGCGATCGGGCGCCGTTATCGTCGCCAGGATGAAGCCGGCACGCCGTTTTGTGTGACGGTAGATTTCGAAACGCTCGGTGAACGAGATGCCACTTTGCGCGACACCGTTACGCTGCGCGATCGGGACTCGATGAAACAGGACCGGGTCGCGATTAAGGATTTGCGTGAACGATTGTTGAGCGCAATTAGATAGTCATCCCGAGCGCAAGTCGTAGGGATCCCGTTGCGAAACCTTGAGACCCTTCCACGGGATCCCTCGACTCCGCTGCGCTTCGCTCGGGATGACGGTGTTCTCACATGGATCTCGAGCAATTTCGTGAATATTGCCTGAACAAACCCGGCGCAACCGAGGGTACGCCGTTCGGCGAAGACGTTCTCGTTTTCAAGGTCGGTGGCAAAATATTTGCGCTCGCGTCGCTGGATGAAGTTCCGGCGACAGCGAATCTAAAATGCGATCCGGATTTGGCGCTCGAATTGCGCGATCGTTACGAGCAAGTTCGGCCCGGTTATCACATGAACAAGAAGCATTGGAACACGGTCGAGATCGACGGTGGAATTCCCGATGCCGAAGTTCGCAAGATGATGGATCACTCTTACGAGCTGGTGGTCGAGAGTTTGCCGAAGGCGAGCAGGGCAAGATTGTAGCGGCGGTCTCTGACCGCCGACAGGATCAGAGATTGTAGGGCGTTTGTGTCAGACGCCTTTCCGTTGAATCGCCGTCTCGCAGAGACGGCCTACAATTCCGAAAAGCTTCGACGGTCAGAGACCGCCGCTACAGCTTTGCCGGATGCAAGACTTCACGGAGTTGCACGTCGCCGATTTCCAATTGCAACGCTTCCCGGGCGACGCGCAGAAAATGATCCGGCGCATCGGTCAATGCTACCTGCAGATCGCCGGCCTGATCGGCCGAGGCGCTGAGCGATTGTCGATCTAATAATTCTTTGACCGCAGCCGCGCAGTTACGCGCGGAATCGACGATTTTCACCTTGGGGCCAATGACGCGCTCGATCGCGCCGGCAAGCAATGGATAATGAGTGCAGCCGAGAACAAGGGTATCTATCCCATCGGCGATCATCGGTTCGAGGTAACGCGCTGATCGTCTGGTCGGTCAGTTCGTCATCCAGCATTCCCTCTTCGATCAAGGGCACGAGCAGCGGGCAGGCGCAGCTGCTGACACGAACGTGAGTATTGAGTGCGCGCAACGCGTTTTCGTAGGCGCCGCTGCGAATGGTCGCGCGCGTTCCGATTACGCCAACATGGCGGTTCCGGGTTGTCGCAATGGCGGCCTGCGCCCCGGGCTCGATCACCCCGATAACCGGAACTGTAACCGAGGTCCTCAACTTCGGAATCGCAACCGACGAAACTGTGTTGCAGGCGACGACGATGAGTTTGGCGTCTTCCTGCATCAACATCTCCGCCAGCTCGAGGCTGTATCGCTCAACCGTCTCCGCACTTTTATTTCCGTACGGGACTCGGGCGGTATCGCCCAGATAAAAAATGTTCTCGTTCGGCAACAGCTCGCGCAGCGCCTTGACGACGGTTAGCCCGCCAATTCCGGAATCGAAGACGCCGATGGGGCGCGAGTCGCTCATGCAGCGGGAAAGGTGGCGGCTGTCCCAACGTGTCGCAAGCGCGTTATGACGAAGCGAAGGAAGATCGCCTGCCAGGCTGGCTCGGCCGACAGGCAGCTTGCCTGTCGAATCCCGGCAGGCGGGCAGCCTGCCAGCCGAGTCAGGCAAGGCTGCCTGACATCCGGTTGCAAACGTGCCGGGGCTTCGGATGATTCAACGCGATGGCTGAGCTTTCAAAAACCTACGATCCGAAATCGGTCGAACCGAAATGGTACCGGCGTTGGATCGACAATCGTGATTTCGAGGCCAATCCGGCCTCGTCGAAGCCGGCGTTCTCGATTGTCATTCCGCCGCCAAACATCACCGGAATGCTTACCCTCGGGCATGTGCTGAATAACACGATCCAGGATATCCTCGCTCGCCGCGCGCGAATGCAGGGCTTTGAGGTTCTTTGGTTGCCGGGAATGGACCATGCCGGCATCGGCACTCAAACGGCGGTCGAAAAATATTTGCGCAAGACGGAGAAGAAAACGCGGCACGATCTCGGCCGGGAAGAATTTCTGCGTCGTATTCTGGAGTGGCAGGACAAACATGGCGGCATCATCATCGAACAGCTCAAGCGGCTTGGCTGTTCGTGCGATTGGTCGCGCCAGCGCTACACGCTGGATGACGATTACGTCCGCGCTGTCCAAAAAGTTTTTGTCGATCTTTACGACAAAGGGCTGATCTATCGCGGCAAGCGCATGATTAATTGGGATCCGGCCGCGCAAACGGCCGTCTCGGATGAGGAAGTCATTTCCAAGCCGCAGAAGGGAAATCTCTACTATGTCCGTTACGAGATTGTCGAGGAACCGGGACGTTTTCTGGAAGTCGCGACCACGCGACCGGAAACGATCATGGCTGACGTCGGGATGGCGTTTCACCCTGGCGACAAGCGCTATGTCGATCTTGTCGGCAAACACGCCTGGCGTCCGCTGGCGCGTGAAAAGATCCCAATCATTACCGATGAAGCGATCGATCCGAAATTCGGGACCGGCGTTTTAAAGGTCACGCCCGCGCATGACACGGTCGATTTTGAGATTGGCCAGCGTCATAACCTGCCCGTTGTCGATGTTCTCACGGCCGGACGGGAAAATAAATTGTCCGGCGGTTCCGGAGTTGCATGGCCTCGACCGATTCGAAGCGCGCAAGAAAGCCGCGGAGTTATTGAAAGAGCAGGGGATGCTCTCGAAAACGGAGCCGTATGAAAACAATGTCGGTTTCAGCGATCGCAGCGACGTGCCGATTGAGCCGCGTCTGAGCGAGCAATGGTTTCTGCGCTATCCGAAAACGGAGGAGGCGCTTGCCGTTGTGCGCGATCACCTGATTCGTTTCTTTCCAGCGCATTGGGAAAAAGTTTACGCCCAATGGCTGGAGAACATTCAGGACTGGTGCATCAGCCGGCAGGTCTGGTGGGGACATCGCATACCTGCCTGGTATGCGAAATCCCAAATCCCAGGTTCCAGAATCCCAAATTTATGTCGGCCTGGAACCACCGGCCGATCCGGGAAATTGGATCCAAGACGACGACACGCTCGATACCTGGTTTTCATCGTGGCTTTGGGCGTATGAGACGATGGACAAAGAGACGCGGAAAAAATTTTATCCGACGAGCGTGCTGGTGACGGCGCCGGACATCATTTTCTTCTGGGTGGCCCGCATGATCATCGCCGGGCTCGAGTTCAAGCCGGGAAAATCGGAGCGCATCGAAGATAACATTCCGTTCCACGATGTTTTCTTTACCGGCCTGATCCGTGATCAGCAGGGGCGAAAAATGTCGAAGTCATTGGGTAACTCGCCCGATCCGCTGGAGTTGATCGACAAGTACGGCGCCGATGGATTGCGCTTCGGCCTGATGCGGATCGCGCCGAGCGGGCAGGACATTCGGTTCGACGAAAAACAGATCGAAGAGGGGCGGAATTTTGCGACGAAGCTTTGGAACGTGGCGCGATTTCGGCAGATGCACGGGCTCGAGCGCGGCCGAACCAAAGATCGATAACAAACAGTTGTCAATTTACGCGGTGGAAGTTCTGGCGCGATTGAATGAAACGATCGACGCGATCGAGACGGCCTATCGCGAATATCAATTCAACACCGTCGCGCAAAGGCTTTACGAATTTATTTGGAGTGATTACTGCGACTGGTTCGTGGAAGCGGCGAAGACGGACATCTTCAGCGGAGACGAAGCGAGGAAGAATTCCGTGCTGGCGGTGATGGATTTCGTGTTGTCGGCAATGTCGCGGCTTGCTTCATCCGTTTATGCCGCACATTACCGAGGAGCTTTGGTCGTTGCTAGGCCTGGGAACGGGATCGATTCAGTTCGCCGCGCCGCCAAAGAAGATCGCCTTAGACGATGTCGATCTTGGGCAAAAGCGTAAACTTGTCGCTGCGATTTATGAAACGGTCCAGGCCGGGCGCAATCTGCGGGCGGAAGCTAAGATTCCGTCGAATAAGAAGGCCCAATTTATTTTGCGCGCGGATGCAAAGGAGATCGCCAGACGAGATGCCGACGCTCGCTCGTTTACTCAATGCCGAAGACGTGAAGTTGGATCGACAACACAAGGCAGAACCAGGGCTGCCGATGGCGGTGACCTCGTTGGGTGAAATTTTCCTGACGATTAGCGGCGTGGACAAAGCGGCCGAGCGCGACCGGCTTGACAAAGAAATCGCGAGAGTCGAAGCGGAGCTGAAAACGGTAGAAGATAAGTTGAAAAACAAATCGTTTGTCGATCGAGCACCGGCAGCGGTAGTCGAAGAACATCGACAACGGCAGAAGAATTTCAGTCGAGCAATTGGCGAAGCTGAAACAAGCGCGGGGGAGTTTATGATTGTAGCGGCGGTCTCCGACCGTCGCATTAATTCGTCCGACGCTCGGAGAGCGCCGCTACAACGCGGATTGCAAATCGCTTCCCGATTGCGGATCATGATCAGCGCATGAGCCTCTGGAAAAAGCTGCTTTGGATTGCGGTCACGCTCTTGGGACTTGGCGCGCTTGGCCGTCCTGGCGTTTTCCCGGGGCGAGCAAATCAGCGCGCTTTGGATTATTGTGGCCGGACTTTGCGCGGGCTCGATCAGTTATCGGTTCTACAGCAAATGGCTGGCGACGAAAATTCTCGTGCTTAATGACGAGCGAGCCACGCCGGCAGTGGTCGGAACGATGGCAAGGATTTTGTGCCGACGAATCGCTGGATGGTTTTTGGCCATCATTTTGCCGCGATTGCCGGACCGGGTCCGCTTGTGGGCCCCGTGCTTGCCGCGCAGTTTGGTTTCTTGCCGGGCACGCTCTGGATTTTGATTGGCGCGACGCTCGGCGGCGCTGTCCACGACATGATCGTTCTTTTCGCTTCGGTCCGGCGGGGCGGGAAAACGCTTGGCCAAATGGTGAAGGAAGAAATCGGGCCCGGGGTTGGCGTGCTGGCGCTTGATAAGCGTGCTGGCGATCATGACCATTCTGTTGGCGGTGCTGGCGCTCGTGGTCGTCCAGGCGCTGGCAAAAAGTCCGTGGGGCGTGTTTACCATCGCGACGACAATTCCAGTCGCGCTGATCATGGGCGCGGGATTGCGCAGCGGAAAAGTGAGCGTGACCGTGATCACGATTTTTGGATTGCTCGGCCTGGCGTTTGGGGTCTGGGGCGGACAATTTCTCGGGCAATTCCCGGCGATCGAAAGCTTGTTCCGCCACGATGCGCGCTGGCTGGCCTGGGCAATCATGATCTATGGACTCGCGGCGTCGATCCTCCCAGTCTGGATGCTGCTTACGCCGCGCGATTATCTGAGCACTTTCTTGAAACTGGGCACGGTGGCGGCGCTGGCCGTAGCGGTGATGTTGATTCATCCGACTCTGCAAATGCCCGCGCTCACGAAATTCATTGACGGCACCGGTCTGGTTTTCGCCGGGCCTGTTTTTCCTTTTGTCTGCATCACAATCGCCTGCGGAGCCGTTTCCGGTTTCCATTCACTGATCGCGTCGGGAACAACGCCAAAAATGCTCGGCCGCGAATCGCGCATTCGCGACATTGGTTACGGCGCAATGGTCACGGAAATGATGGTGGCGTTGATGGCAATGATTGCGGCCTGCGTGCTCGTGCCGGGGGAGTATTTCGCGATCAATTCGAAAGGCGCGCCGGCCGAGGTCGTGGCCACGGTGAGCGCAGCCGGTTTTCCGGTGACGGAGCAGCAGATGAGCAATTTGGCGCACAGCCTCGGCGAAGACACCATGTTCAATCGCGCCGGAGGTGCGCCGACGTTTGCGGTGGGAATGGCGCACATGTTTGCTCGCGTTTCCGCGGGACCGACCGCGATGGCGCTGTGGTACCACTTCGCCATCATGTTTGAAGCGCTGTTTATTCTGACGACGATTGACGCCGGAACCCGGGTCGGACGTTTTCTGCTTCAAGATTTGCTAGGCAACGTGTGGCCTGCGCTCGGCAATACGCGGTCGTGGACGGCGAATTGTGCTACGAGCGCGCTCTTGGTCGCGGGCTGGGGCTGGTTTTTATATCAAGGCGTGATCGATCCGCTGGGCGGCATCAACACGCTGTGGCCGCTGTTCGGATTGGCCAATCAGTTGCTTTCGGTGGTCGCGCTCTGCCTGTGCACGACCATCCTGATCAAAATGCAAAAGACGCGATATTTGTTCATCACGCTGCTGCCGCTTGCGTTTATGTGCGCGGTGACGTTTTCGGCCGGCTATCTAAAGATTTTTTCGCCGGAACCGAGGCTGGGTTTCTTGAGCGGCGCGCAGTCGCTTGTAGAGCGGGCGGGTACGATTGTCGATCTGAACCAGGCGGCCGGACTCGTTCGGCAGGCCGCGGTCTGGCGGGTCGACGCGATGGTGGCAGCGTTTTTCCTGGTATTGGTTTTGCTGATTGTGATCGGCTCGGCCAGACAATGGTGGCAGCTGATTCGCGGGACGAAGCCGGTCGAGCTGCACGAAAGTAAGTTCGTTCCAATCGGGCAACTGGGGGCGCCGGTCGGCTAGTCTCCCGAATGGCGGCGCGCCTCGCGCCGCGATGTGTTCGCGGTTATTTCCGCCGAAGCTGGATGACGATTTCCTGGTCGCGCCGGCCGAGGATTACCTTGCCATCCGCGATCTTTTTCAAGGTGAGCTGATAAGTCGAAGTGCCCATCTGCAATGCGAACTGCTGGCCTTCCTGCATGATCTTGCCGTTGATGATTGCAAAGCGCGCTCCCTTTTCGATCGCGATGGAACTTAACAAGAAAGCGCTCTCGGGAATGTCCGATGCCGTGCCCGCCGCGTCGGTGCTGGCCGTTAGTCCCGAGGGTTTCCAGCCGATAGGCCAAAACGGATTGCGGCCACCATCCAGCTTGAAGGATGATTTGCTTTTTATCTCGATCGGCGCCGGCTCGTCCGCAAACGAATTGCTGACAACGATGAGGACGGCGATGAGAAGAAACGCGGACTCTCTCATTTTTTCTCCGTGATCATGTTTTCCACCGGCGAGATCGACCTTCTGGAACTGGGGCTGTTCCGGCAGAACGTGAATGCCCATTTTCGTGATCGCCAGCAGCGGCTCGGTATTTTCCAGTTCGGCGATGGCTTTGCCAAGCGCGCCGTAATCGGTCTGGGGCAATTCGACTAGCCAGTTATATCGCGTCCAGCCGGAGAGTTCGTTTGGCTTGAATCCGCTGCTGTTGTCGAGACGCGCCACCGCTTTATCGATCTGCTGATTGGCAAAGAATGTTTTCACCCGAGGCGGAAACCAGGCGATTGGCGCACCTTCAGGATTGAGGGCCTTGAGCGCGGCAAAACGCGCCGTGGCGTTTTTGGCCGTGTGTTCGAGCTTGGCGGCCTTGGCGATTTCGTCCTGGGAGCCGTCCAGCTTCGCTTGTTGCTCCTTGATCGTGGCCAACGCGGCGTTGCGGCTGTTGGCCAGCGGGCCGAGGAAAAAGTTGAAGTAAACATAGAGCAAGACCACGAGGCCCATCGCGCTGAGCACGACCTTCTGGATCTGATCCTTGTTCAAATTAATCTTGTTCATTTTTTGCGATTCCGGCCCGGGGTAGAAGCGGGCACGGCTTTGGACGCGGCGTGAGGCTGGAAGGTAATGTTGAGGGTGTAGTGGGCCATCGCCATGTGAGTCCCGCTCACGATCACGATCTGGTCGACGTCCTCGAGCGACTTGAACTCGACTTTGACATCGCTGTAAGCCTTCTTGAGCTGTTCCAGCAACATCTGGCGCAGATCCTCAGCCACGGATCGCGGCTCGCGGCCGGCGGCCACGCCTTCGATGGAAACGTTGACGCCTTTGTTATCTTCCAAGACAGCGCCCGTCATTCCGGTCAGCTGTGTGTTGGGCGCGACGCATTCGGCAACCTTCTGCAAGAACGGGCCCCAGAAAAATCGATTGTCGATGT
Organism: uncultured Verrucomicrobiae bacterium; assembly: GCA_963815455.1. GTDB lineage: Bacteria > Verrucomicrobiota > Verrucomicrobiia > Chthoniobacterales > UBA10450 > JBDTZF01. Next base: position 452,862 of record CAWFGO010000003.1, on the reverse strand, counting down.
AGTCGTCCAGTGCGCGCGTTGTCTTGATCGCTTCATTGAGGTCGGCCACACGTTTTTGGGCGGCGGTCACACTCGGTTCGACCTTGGCCCAGTCGCGATTGAGAGTGGACAACTGGCTCTTGATCTCAAGGGTTCGAAAGACGTTCCACAGATAGTAGAGGACGAGCAGCGAGCCAATCCCCACCAGCACCATCATCCCGATCTTTAGCGGATCGCGCTGGCGCTGTCTTTGTTCCAGAATCTCCTCGTGGAGGAGGTTGAGATGAAGTGCCATCGTCTGTTAGTTCCTGAGATATTCAAAGGCCGCGCCGCAAGCGACATTCAGTGAAACAAATTCGTCCGGCAGGCTCTGGCGTTTTGCCGCGGACACCGCCACTTCGCATGTCTCTAACGGGTCCCAAACTTCGCAGGCCAGGCCAAGCTCATCGCTGAGCATTTGCAACACTGCTTCCGAGTGGGCGAGGCCGCCCGACACAAAAATGCGATTGATGCTCTCCTCCCGCTGGCCCTCGAAAAAGCCGATGGAATTGCGCACCTCCATGCCGAGCCGCGAGAGCGAACCCCGGCAGATTTCCGTCATTGCCTCGTCCCCCTGTTGAATCAGCGCCCAGGCCGCAGCTTTTTCCAGCGCTCCATCGGCGGTGAGCGCGTGGGTGAGGATTTTTCCACCGTAATCGATACTGCGTGCCAGTACCAGTTCACCCTTGCTCCCGATCAGCACCGTGCTTTGCAAATGACCCATATCGAGAAGCAGAAAGGCGTCGTTGTTAAATATTTCCGGATAAGCAAACTCGAATGCGTTGAACGAACAAACCGGGCCGACCTGGAAGATTTCCGCGGAGAGACGGGTCTTGGCGAACGCTTCGGAGATTTGCTTTACCAACTGGCGCGGCATCCCGCCTACCAGGTATTTGGTTTGCGTTACGACGCCGCCCTGGACCATTGTCGATGTCGATCCTGAGCCCGCGCCTTTTTCGGCAGGATTGATTTCATCGCTGCCGTTTAGATTGACGGGCGCGACATCCAGCACGAATTCCCGGCACTCCTGATTGAGCACGGCCATGCCGTTTAACCGCAGGGCGGTTCGAAGCAGATCGATCGGGGTCTCGGGTTGTTCGACGATGCGTAACAACGCCGTGGGATCGGAGATCGCTACGACGCAGGCCTTGGCGCCATTGCCGAGATCGTGCAACAAATGTTTTAGTTCCTGTGCGAGGTCATCGGCGGTGGCGAACGTTTCGGGCACCTCGTGCGAGGCAAAACTCGTCAGCACAAGGCGGGAATCGCCCTTTCTTTTGAGCGTTACGCCCTTAAAGACGTGCTTGCCCAAGTCGATGCCGATGACAGAATCCGCGCGTTTGCCCATGGTGCAGGACTTCCCTGTAGCGGAAACCGTGCCGACACAGCCCTTTTTGCGCCTGACGCGGGCTTTGGGGTCGCCGCGCCCGCACGAAAAACGTGAGGCCGAGGTATTTAGACTACAATCGCACTTTCTCGGCGTCCGCGGCCGGGATCCAGCCGCGTTGATCGTTTGGCAGCGTCGCGTAAATCCAGTCGCCCCGTCTGCTCAAGATCCTGATCTCGCTGCCGGCCGGCAACGCCAGAATACTCGCCGCGTTGTCCGCTGTGGCCAGGCGTGCGGTCACGTCGTTGCCCGTCACAATTGCCAGCCCTCTGTTTTGGTTGTCGATCTTGTAAATCGCAAAAAGTGATACGGCAAAAATGGCGAATCCAAGGACCGACAACGCAACCGTTCCCGCCGCCCGGCGGCGGGCAAAGATCAATCCGGCGACGCAAAAAATTCCTACCCAGAACGCCGTGGCCGCAACAACGCTATATTGATTCAGGCTGGCGAATTGCAGGTGGCGCTCCAGCCAGCCCGGCTGTATCTCAAGTGCTCGCGCCTCGTCGCGTGCGATGCCCAGGTTGGCTGCGCTTTCCGGATGATGTCGATCCAGCGCGAGCGCTCGCTCGTAGTTCAGGATCGCATCGCCCGAAATCTCCGGCTCGAAAGTAAGCATTGCCGAGATCATAAAACAGAGTCGCACTCCATTGGCCGGCGCGAACCAGTTCTTCATAACCGCTGATCGCCTCCTTGTAATGCCCTTGCGAATACTCCTGAGTCGCTTTGGCAAATTGCGCGTCGGTTTGAGCAGAGAGGGACGAAACGCCAACGATGCAAATCGTCGCGCACCAAAAATGAACAATGAAATTTCGCAGCGTCACGTTCGCAGATTTTCGATAAGCTCCAGCACTTCGCGGCGGTTTTCTCGCGAGATTGTCTCGGCGCCGTTTTGAGCGCCGCTGTATTGCAATTCGTCGCTTCGGTCGAACAATCGCCGGAGCTGCTCTTGCGATTGCTGGTCCAACCGAAACGCGGCCGCCGCCGTTTCCAGATCCACAGAGTTCGGATCGATTCGGCTGCCGGACGCGAGCGCGGCCTTGACCCTCACCATTCGCGAAGCCTCGGCATAGTAATCCTGCGGTGAAACATCGGCCCGGCGCAGTTTGCGCATCAAATCTCCCGCCTCGTGCTCCAAGGCCGCGATCCTCTGTCGTTCACGATTACCAACCTTGGACTGGCGAATTTTCCATCCGGCAAATCCCAGTAGCCCGATTAACGGAACCAGCTGTGCCGCCCAAAAAACGCGTCGGGCGTAGAACGGCACAAACGATTGCACGGTTTTCGGTTGTTCAGTCAACTGATACAAAATATCCGTCGGCTTCGTCTCGGTCATGGTAGCCGGGATCGATGCTGTAGCCGGGGGCGATGACCCCGGCTGAGCCGATCCGGCGGCCGCAGTGGCTCCTCCTTCCACGTTGATTGGCACCGTATCGCTGCGCAGCGTCACATAATTTTCTTTCGCCGGATCGAAATATGCGAAAACGAACGGCGGGATGTTCGGCTTCTTTTCGTTCGGCGAAATGACCGTTTCAAAACTCTTCGCTCCGCTGATGCCAACATCATCGTCCTGACTGAACTTCGATGACGACGGGTACTTGTGCCAGCCGCGGTCGTTTTCGAGGACCGGCGCGTTGACGCGATCGAAGTTTCCGCGCCCGGTGATTGTCGATGTTACCGTAATCGGATCGCCTACTTGCAGGTTCGTCGGCTTGGCATCGGTTGTCATCGTGAAATTTCCAACCGCGCCGGAAAACTGGGGCGGCGCATTGGGCGGCAATGGTTTCACTTCAAAACTCATCGCTTCGCTTTTAACATCGACTTCTCGGCGCTCGTTCATCTGACCGAACGGATCGTCAAAAAACGGATTGGAGAACGGATCGTTTTGATCGAACATGTCGAATGGTGAGCGCCGACGCGGCTGCGAACTCGATTGCCGCGGCACGGAGATTTGCGCTCGCGCTTTCACCGGACCGATCTCGAATTTTCCGGCCCGGGCCGCTGCAATAGCCGTTTTGAACCCGACGACCGTGTAGGCCCTGCCATCGATCGTTTCCATTCGTTCTCCCGTTTGCTGGAGTTTTTGCGCCGTGAATCCCTGGGCGGTTATCTCCGGGCCATCGATCAACCGCGGCCGCGAGCGCGGGTCGAATCCGAGCCGGATTTGGACCGGCACAATCTCCCCGACAAAAGCGCTTTTCTTAGGCACAATGAGCTCGGCAAACGCGAGCTTGCCGGCGGAGGTTCTTTGCGGTTCACCGGTCGCGCCTGGATTTGGGCGCGCGGCCGAGCCTGGCGAATCAACGACATGCAGCGTCAGCTCCGGAGTCTGAAGGGATTTCCCGGCGATGCGGATCGTTTGGGGCGGGATCTTGAGCGTTCCCGTTTTCAACGGCAAGATCGTGTAACTGTAGATCACGCTAGAGGTGACGTTGAAATTGTTCATCTCCAAATGCTGCGAGGTGCCGGTGCGGTGAATCTCCAAACCGTCGACCGCGATCTCCTCGGGCGCTTCCGCACTGCGGCCCCCCGTGACCCGGATCTGCAACTGGACCGTTTCGCCCACTCCCGCTTCCGAATTGCTCAACACCGCCGTAACGCTCGGCGATTCCGCGTGGGCAGAGCTGACCGCAAAAATTCCGGCAAGCGTAATTGTTACAAGCGTGCGTCCCATCTTACCTCAAACATCTAACATCAAACATTCGATTACCAATCCTTATAGACATGGCGCGCAGCCTTGCGTTCATCAAGCCGGACCCGCGCCTCCTCGTCCTTCATCGACTGGAGCAAGGCCAGCGCTTGACTCTCGCTCATCTGGCCTTCCTTCTCTGGTTCGGCTTCGCCAACTTCCGCAGTCTGGTCCGCCTTCGGCTTCTCCTCACCGGCCTCCTTCAATTCACCTGCCAGTTTTTTCTGGGGCGACCCGGACGGAGCAGGAGATGGTGTTGTCTTTTCGCCCGAGCCTTCCCCGGTGTTTGGCGAAGGCGACGGACTTCCATTTTCGTTTTCGCCCGGCGTCGGAGTTGTAGCCGGGGTCGGTGACCCCGGCCCGGGTGTCGGAGAAGGCTGCTCACCTTCGCCCTTTTCCTTCTGATCCTGCTTCTGCTCGCCCGGAGAAGGAGTCGGCGATGAGGTTTCGCTGGGCTTGGACTGTTCGGATTTTTCCGGCTCGCTCTTCGATTGTGGCTGCTTCTCCTGGTTTTGTTCTTTCTCTTTTTGAGATTGTTGATTCTGGGACTGCTGCTGGTCTTGCTGTTGTTGCTGGCCCTGATCCCCTTTTTGCTGCTGGTCTTGCGACTGCTGATTCTGTTGGTTCTGCTTATTTTCCTGCGGGGAAGGCGTAGGCGTCGGCTGCTCCTTCTTTTTGTTTTTGAGCTCGTCGATCTTCTTTTTTACGTAGTCGTAATTGTCTTTCGCCTCCTTGTTGTTCGGTTCGATCTTGAGTGTCTCGTTGTAATGGGCGAGGGCGTTCGTCCAGTCGCCCAGTTTCTTCTGTTCCGCTTTCTGTTCTTCGCCGCGCTGGTAAAGCGTGTTCCCGAGATTGTAATGGCTCTTGCTCTGCAAACCGGCATCGGGCGAAAGCAACGCCTGGCTGAACAACTCGAGCGCCTTGCCGTAATCTTTCATCTTGTAAGCGGCAGCGCCGGAGTCGAATTGCAACTCATCCTTGGCATGCGATTGAGGATGCGTTTTTAACGTTTCTTGAAAGGCATTGTAAGCGTCGTTGAACTTGCCGTTCTCATAAGCGTCGAGGCCCGGGGCCGCGCCGGAAGCGAACTGGGAAAACGCTGCGATCATGGTTGCCGCTGCGGCGATTCTGACTGGCGCGGAAATCGGAGCCGGCGCGCGCACGCGTTTGCGTTCGCCAATTAGGATCGACAAGGCGAGAGCGGCAAGCGCCGCTCCGAGAGGCCATTCGTAGCGTTCGATCGGTTTTCTCGACAAACGCGCGTCGATCTCGGCCGCCGTCATTTTTGCCAGCCCGTCCGAGTAAATTGTTGCATCGTGCGCGGACCGTTTTCCAGGTGCAGATAAAATCCGCCGGCGGCTTTCGCGATCTCATCCAAAACTTTTTCGTCCAGCTTCGACTTCACGACCTGGCCCGCGGAATCCTTTACGAATGCGGACCCGCCATCGTCGCTGGCGAGCGGAATGAGCGAGCCTTGCGGCGTGCCCACGCCCACGGTGAAAATGCGCACTCCGGCGTCGGCGGCGGCCTTCGCGCTTTTAACGGCATCGCCACTCAACTCCTCGCCATCGGTAAAAATGATCAGCGCCCGATTTCCCATCGCGCTTTTGCCGAAGGTCGTGGTGGCCAGCGTGATCGCTTCGGAAATGTTTGTCCCGCCTTCCGGAATCGTTTTTGTATCGAGATCGTTGATCGATTCCGTGGCCGCACCGTAATCGATCGTAAGCGGCGCTTGCAAAAAGGCGCGACCGGCAAAAGCAATCAACCCCACGCGATCGCCCTGCAGTTCGTCGATCAAATCATGGGCGGCCAGTTTGACGCGTTCGAGGCGGTTTGGCGCAACATCGTTCGACAGCATGCTGCGCGATGTATCCACCGCGATCAGCAGGTCGAGGCCTTTGCGTTTTACATCTTCAAAAGTGTAGCCCCATCGCGGCTGAGCCAGGCTCAAGACGACGAACGCCAGACCGAGAAGCTGCAGAGCGAACCGCAGCACGCGCCGCGGGCGATTCACCGTGCCGGCAAGCTGCGGAAGCAAACGCGCGGAAACGAATTCCCGCAAACGCTCGGCTGCGCGATGTTCCGCGCGAACGAACAACGCGATCAGCACAGGGATCAGAAGCAATCCCCAGAACCATTGTGGTGCGCCAAAGCTCATAATGTAATTCCGGTCATCCCGAGCGAAGTCGAGGGATCCCGTAGAATAGTCCTTCGGTTCGGTCGCGGGATTCCTCGACTTCGCTTCGCTTCGCTCGGAATGACAATGAGGCGATTCACGGCAATTTCTTCCAAATCGTTTGCGACAACAAAATCTGCGCAACCAGTAAGCCGAGACCGCTCATGAGACAGAGCGGAAACAAGTCGCGATACTCCTGATATTTCTTCACGTTGATGGTCGTTTTTTCCATCTTGTCGATGTCGTCATAAATTTGTTCGAGCGATTTGGTATCGGTCGCGCGGAAAAATTTTCCATCGGCGATCTTCGCGACTTCTTTCAAGCCGGTCTCGTTGAATTGAACCGCGCTGTCTTTCGTAAACAAGGTTGCCGAACGGATCGGTCAGCGGACCGCGCGGCGTAAATACCGGCGCCAGGGCCAGGCCGTTGGTCCCGGCGCCAATCGCATAAAAATGAATCTTTAACGCCTTTACCGCTTCCGCCGCCGTGTTGGGCGGGATTTTGCCGGCATTGTTTTCACCATCGGTTAAGCAGCACGATGACGCGGCTCTTTGATTGTTTGTCGTTCAAACGATTCGCTGCCGCCGCCATCGCCGAACCAATGGCGGTGCCGTCTTCGACCAATCCGATGCGCACCCGGTCCAGATTTTGCACAAGCCAATCGTGATCCAGCGTCATCGGGCTTACGACATAGGGGCGCCCGGCGAAGGCAATGATTCCGATGCGATCGTTGGGCCGGCCTTCGATGAATTTGCGCGTCACTTCGCGGATCGCATCCACTCGCGTCGCCAGCTCGCCGCCGATCGTGAAATCCTTCGTCAGCATCGATCCCGAAACATCGAGCACGAGCATGATGTCGATCCCGCTGGCTTCGACCTGGGTGAGACTTTTGCCGAGCTGCGGACGCGCCAGCGCAATGACGAAAATCGCCAGCGTTGCCAGTAACAATGTCCGCAGAATTTTTCCCGCCCGGGCCTGACTTCGTTTACCGATCGCGTGAAGGGTGGCGGTCGAGGAAAAGGTCAAGCGCCGCTGCCGGCCCGCGTTTGCCGCGCAACCAGGCCAGCAGCGGAATTGCCAGCAGCAATAAGAGCAGCCACGGGCGAGCGAAGGTCAGCGCGCTGTTCGCCGGCCACCAATCAAGCAGGTGCAGTTGCAAGCTGACCTCCCTTCACGAAGCGCATCGCTTCCTCCAAAAGCAACCGGCTGTCCGATGTGGTCGCGTCGTAGCGCGCGAACTTGATCAAGTCGCACCGGTTTAGAAAATCTTCGAGCAACTCCTTTTCGTCCTCGGAAAACGACGCGGATTGGGCCAGCGCGATCGAGAAATTCCACAGACGTCTGGCGCGTAACCGGCAGATTGAATTGCTCGGTCACGTACCGGCGCAGAACGTCCGAAACCCGAATGCTGAATCGATAAGGCCGCGTTTTTTCCACCTCGTTTTTCATACGCTCGAGCTGCTCCAGGGCGCGTTCCCGCGGCGATTTGATTGGCAGCCGCAGTCTTCCGCGACCGCAGGAACAGCCAAATGAGTAACCCTATGATCGTGAACGCTATAAAAACTCCGACGAAGACCACCCAGGGCGGAATGAGCGAATAATCGACAGGGGGCGCAATGTCATGAAATTCTTCGGCTAATAGGATCGACATTGTCATTAGCGAATTGCCAGGCGGTGCTCGCGCTGTTTGAAAAATGTGCGCAGCGCGGGCAAGTAATCCTGTCCGGTCCGCAGCGCGATCGAGTCGATACGGTTTCGGCGAAGTGTGTGGGCAAGCTCGGCCTCTTGATCTTCGGCCTCCTGGGCAAATCGCGCCCGGGTCGCGCGATCGGCCGTGTTAATTTCGATTTGTTCGCCGGTCTCTGCGTCTTCCAGTGTGATGATCCCAATATTCGGCAGCACCTTTTCCCGCTCGTCGTGAATATGGACCGCGATGAAATCGTGGCGTCGCGCGCTCACCGCCAGCGCTTTTGAAAAATCGGGCGCCTGAAAATCGGAAATAAAAAACACGACCGCGCGCCGTGTAACGATCTTGTTTAGATAATCGAGCGCCAGCGCCGGCTCGGTCCCGCGGCCTTGCGGCGTGAAGAACAAGATCTCGCGAATCACCCGCAACGTGTGCGACCGTCCTTTTTTCGGCGGAATGAAAAGCTCGACCCGATCGGTAAACAAGAGCAGGCCGACCTTGTCGTTGTTTCGGATCGCGCTGAAAGCGAGCAGGCAGGCCACTTCCGCGGCAAGCTCGCGCTTCGATTGCGTGGTGCTGCCGAAATTTCCCGAAGCGCTCACATCGACAATCAGCATCACGGTCAGCTCGCGTTCTTCGGTGAATTGCTTCACGAAGGCCGTGCCGAGGCGCGCGGTCACGTTCCAATCGATCGCGCGAATCTCGTCCCCCGGCTGATATTCGCGCACATCTTCAAAATTCATCCCGCGTCCTTTGAAGACGCTGTGGTAATCGCCTGCGAAAGCGGTTTCGACCAGGCCGCGGGTCTTGAGTTCCAGCGTTCTGATCTTTTTCAGGATGCCGGCGGTGGTTTCTGCCTGCTCGTCATCCCGAGCCGCGCGCAGCGAAGTCGAGGGATCCCGTAGCATTACCGGGAACCTCCGATTGGCCGAAGTGCGTACATCTCGTCAAACAGATCCTTCCAGGCCGGATTTGCCTGTGAAATCAATGCCTCCTTCTTAACGCGACTCCAGCCTTTCAGTTGTTTCTCGCGTGCAATTGCACTCGTCGGATCGGGATGAGCTTCGAAATAGATGAGCTTGTGCGCGTTGTATTGCCTCGCAAATGCGCTCCCGAATTCTAATGAATGTTCGCTGCCGCGGCGTTCGAGATCGTTGGTAACGCCAATGTAGAGCACGGTATGGCGATCCCCATTAGTTAATATATAAACGAAGTAATTTTGCGACTTTCATTCCTAGCTTCTCGGTTGCACCACGGGATCCCTCGACTTCCCGCCTCCGCTGCGCTACGGCGCGGCGAGCGCTCGGGATGACCCTAGGGCACCGGCAATCCCGCGAAAATCCTCTCAATGATCGTCTCGCTCGTTACCGCTTCGGCTTCCGCTTCGTAGCTGACGATGATTCGATGCCGCAAAACGTCCGGGCCGATGCTCTTCACGTCCTGCGGCGTGACGTAGCCGCGGCCGTTAACGAATGCATTGGCCCGCGCGCCGAGCGCGAGATAAATAGTTGCCCGAGGCGACGCGCCGTAACGAATCAGACCTTCCAGTTGCAAATTGAACGACGCCGGCTCACGGGTCGCCCAGACAACATCGACAATGTAATCCTTTACGCGGTCGTCGATGTAGATCTGGTTTACGATGTCGCGGGCGGCGATGATCTGTTTCGGTTCGATCACCGGGTTGACCCGCAAGTCCGGCGCGGACGTGGCCATCAAGTCGAGGATGCGACGCTCTTCCGGCTTCCCAGGATAACCGACATTTAGCTTCAGCATGAAACGGTCGAGTTGAGCTTCCGGCAGCTGGTAGGTTCCTTCCTGTTCGATGGGGTTCTGGGTAGCGAGAACCAGGAACGGATCGGGGAGGGGATACGTTTTTTCGCCGATCGTGATTTGCCGTTCCTGCATCGCTTCCAGTAGCGCGCTTTGTACTTTGGCAGGTGCGCGATTGATTTCATCGGCCAGGATCAGGTTCGAAAAAATCGGGCCCATCTTGGTCGTGAACTCGCCGGTACGCGGATTGTAGATGAGAGTGCCGATCAAATCGGCCGGCAAAAGATCGGGGGTGAATTGCAGTCGCTGAAAGCCGGTCTGAATACAGCCCGCCATGGTTTTGACGGCCAGGGTCTTGGCCAATCCGGGAACGCCTTCGAGCAGGATGTGGCCATTAGCCAGCAAACCAAGCAAGAGCCGATCGACCAGATACTTCTGTCCGATGACTACGTGCCCGACCTGTTCGCGTAGCGCCGGGATCCATTGGCCCAGTTGTTGCACTTCGTGCGTGATTTCCTGAGTCGATTTCATGTGTGTTTTGAGACAAATTTTCTCGCTAAATGTTCGATCCTAACTTTCGCTGCGCGGGCGCAGCGTCAAAAGGATCGGTAACCCCGGATAAGGCTGCGCTTCGCGGATGCGCCCTTCCAAATAACGTTCGTAACTCTGTATGAGTAAACGCGGATTGTTCACGAAGAGAACAAATTCGGACGGTTGCAGTTGTCGATCTTCATCTCCAGCCGCTTGTGCTGCGTAAAATAACTTTAGCCGCTTCCCTCGCTTCATCGGCGGCGGATTTGCCGCGAAGGCGGCCCGGAGCAGACGGTTCAAAACGCCGGTTCCGATTCGAGCGTCTGCCGCCCGTCGCACGTGTTTGATCATCTGGAAAAACTTTTGTACGTGTTCGCCGGTGAGCGCGGATGCGACCAGAACCGGCGCGTAATCGGCAAAGAAAAGCCGCTCCCGCGTTGCCGTGATAATTTCATCGATCGCCTTACGAACATCGCGTTTCGGCTTGACCAGATCGAATTTGTTAACCACGACGATGGCGGCCTTGCGCGCTTCCTGGATGAGCCCGGCGATCTTCTTGTCCTGGGCGGTGACGCCACTAATAGGATCGACAATCAACACGCACAGATCGGCCCGTCGAATACTGCGGGCCGCGCGCATCACGCTGAAGACCTCGACGGAGGTCGAATGTTTCCCGCGCCGGCGGATTCCGGCCGTGTCGATCAGCATATAGTGGTCGCCATCGCGCTCGTAGGAGATATCGACGGCATCACGCGTGGTGCCCGGTATTTCACTCACGATTGCGTGTTCGCTTTTTGCGATGGCATTGATCAAAGAGGACTTGCCGACATTCGGCCGGCCGACGATCGCGAGTGCGAGCGGGCGCGGGATGGTGGGTTCCGGAGCCCGGCTGTCGCGTGTCCCGAAAGCGGGCAAGATTTCATCGATTGTGTCGATCAATTCGATAATGCCGCGGTTGTGCTCCGCACTGATTGGGAGACAATGCGCGAAGCCGAGCGCGTAGAAATCAACCGCCAGCGACTCGTGCTTGTCGTTGTCGATCTTATTCACGACCAGCACCACCGGCTTGCCGGATTTGCGCAGCAAGCGAGAAAATTCCTTGTCGATAGGCGAGAGCCCGTGTTTTGCATCGACAATGAATAACAAAAGGTCGCCCTCGCTGATTGCCCGTTCGACTCCGCGGCGGACTTGCCCGGTCAGCTCGGATTCTCCCGCGCCCAAAACGCCACCGGTGTCCCAGATCATGAATGGCCGGGGCCCGCGGGTGCACAGGGCCGAAATGCGATCGCGAGTGATTCCCGGCTGATCGTGCACAATCGCGATCTTGCGGCCGGCCAGCCGATTGAATAACGCCGACTTGCCGACGTTAGGCCGTCCCACGATTACGACGTTCGGCACTCCGTTTGTGGCCTTCATCACGTTGATAGGACCCGCTCAGCCGACCTTGGCGTGCGCGTGTCCTTCGGCTTGCAACTGGCGGACGCCGTCCATGACGTAAACCACCCCGGACACGAATGTAAACAATCCGGCGACTGCGACGACAAAGGTCAAGGGGATAAAATGGAATTGCAGCATTACCCAGCCGATCGCGACCATTTGGCAAACCGTGGCGACTTTGCCCGGCCAGCGCGGCCTCACCCGCATCTTGTCACCGATCAGCAGATGCAAAACCACGGAGCCGACGAGAATGACCACGTCGCGGGTGATGACGAGAATCGGGAACCAAAGCGGAAATCGTCCGTATGCAGGATCGACATCGTTCCAGTTGCTAATGCTCAGGGTGATGATCCCGCTGAGAAGAAGGCCTTTGTCCGCAATTGGATCGAGATAAAGTCCGAGCGTGCTGCGCTGGTTGTAACGTCGCGCGACGTAGCCGTCAAGGCCGTCGCTGACCGCCGCGAGAAGAAAAACAAAAATCGCCGCGAAACGCTGCCACTCGACTGGCTCGCCCCGCTGGACACTTTGCCCATAATAGATGGCCAGTGTCACGAATACCGGGATCATAAGGATCCGGATAACGGTGATCTTGTTGGCGGTAGTCATGGCGCGGAGTTCCAGAGGAATTGTAGGGCGTTTCGGTAAAACGCCAATCCCGCGTTAATGGAGTGCGCGGCCGGAGCCGATTGCCCTCTTTGCTCACCCGCTTCTTTTAGTTTCCGCCCGTTGGGAAAGAACTCTTGGTCTTTGTCGCTGCGTGCCTCGGGGCGGCAACTTCGTCAATCGTGACATCGTTTCGAACAGCTCCGCCCATGCTTTTCAGCTTGGAATAGCCAAGAAAACCCGTGGACACGTCCGTGAATAAGACTGTTCCCTTGTTATCTGTGAGAGTGGTGATAAAAACCGCGCCGCCAAGTTGGCGGAGCCTTGATCCGGTGAAAAGATTGCGATCGATTTGGGTCGCGCCGCCACCCGCGACCGCCTTGAGGAGAACGCTATAAGTGTTTGGTTGGTCCAGCGCCGCCATTAAAGCTTCCGTCTTCATAATGCTAGCGAGAGGCGTCATCCCGGTCTTTTCATCAACGGTCTCCAAACCTTTATCGATTCCGCTAACCAACTGCTCCAGAGAAGTGCTTCGTTGTTTCAGATCGTTCAAGGTGGCCGTCCGCCGCTGGTTATCTTCTTGAGCGAGGCTAATGGCCAATGCCGTGATTTTTGCCGTATCATCTGGCGCCGGTCGCGGCGGTTGCTTTTTGATTTGGTCCTCAATTACTCCCTCAGCAAGAGCGAGGTCGCGGCTGAATGCGTCGATCTCGATCGTATGCGTCGTCAGCAATCCTTGTCGATCGTTCATTTCGCCAAACTTTTTCAGGATCGCTGAATCGACGTTCATCATCAGCGATGGGTAGTTGATCACCGGTGCCAGACTCGAGTTTTGCAGGTTATGACCTAACTGAGCGGCGATCGCGTCCACGTCGATGTTAATGGCCACGCCTCCAATTGTCGTATCGGTTCGAAACAGCGAGATTAATTGAATGATCGATTGGACGGTGCTGTTGGCTGCGGTTATGCCTTCATCAAATCCAGCTCCGGCCATCATGGCCGGACCCAAACCTTGAGTTGCCGCCGCAGCTTCGGCAGCAAGATACGATCTTGCTCGCTCCAAATAGTCAGCAGCTGCCTTCTTTGGATCCGAAAGGGCCGCCATTTCTGACTTGGCCGCCTCAAAATCTTTTTCGCACTGGTCAATTCTAGCGATAATGCTGTCTAACCGATTGTTTAATTGGGCATAGATTGCTCGTTGTCCCAGGATGGAGTCGCCGGCCTGATAGATCACAACACGCGGTCTCGCCCGCGCGTTGACCCGACGTTCCTCAATGATGGTGGCAATTTGCGCGGCTATTTTGGAGGTCATCCGTTCCGAGGCGGCATAAGCCAGAACGAGAGGAGGAAATGTGTACTGTTGATCGACCGTTGTCTTTCCTTCCAAAGGCGTAACCTTGTTCGTGGGAAAAGCTGCGCTGACCTGAGCGGCATGGCTTGCGGCAATGGACGCTTTTGTCTGTTCAAGCTGGAGCTTCGTCTGTTCAAGCTGCAGTTCGGCCTGGGCCTGTTTCAGCTTATCCTCAGCCGACTGTTCCGCCGCTTTGGTTTGTCGAAGATCGACAAAGGCGAGCGCGAACAGAATGAAGACAAGACGCCCACTCATAAGCGCATTTCGTAAGATCAGCCAAGTCTCTATGGCTGCTGCTTGTGACAGGATGGCGGTCTTTGGTCAAGCCCCAAACGCTGGACTGTCTCTCAAGGAGAAATACCGGCGGCTTACGAATTCATTTTGGTTGGTCAGCCAAATGTGGCTAGAGTGGCGCGGCGACCCGCCGATGTGGCGAAATGGCAGACGCAACGGACTTAAAATCCGTTAGAGTGAAAACTCTGTATGGGTTCGAATCCCATCATCGGCACCCTCGCAGAGGCGGTTGCCGAAGCTGGCGAATGCGAGGACTCGCCGGATTTTAATTATCCACTGTTGGCGAAAGGAAACCAAAACGTAAATATGAAGATGCGATCATTACTGCTGACGTTGGCTGTAGTTCCATGCTTGACCGGCGCGGGTGCTGACCAAAAAGCCGGCACAATCTCAGAAGCTTCCAAATACGACGCCGTGTTGGCAAAACAACTCGGTGCTGACGACTACGGCATGAAGAATTACGTTTTTGTGATCCTTAAGACCGGCCCAAGTGACGCGAACTATAAAGGCAAGGAACGGGACGATATTTTCGCTGCGCACCTCGCGAACATTGGAAGGCTCGCAAACGAAGGAAAACTCGCCGTCGCCGGACCGTTCGGAAAAAATGACAAAGGCTTTCGCGGCCTGTTTATCTTTAATGTCTCAACGGTGGCCGAGGCTCAAACGCTCGTAGAAACTGATCCGGCGATAAAGGCGGGAATATTGATCGCGGACATGACGCCCTGGTATGGCTCGGCTTCGCTAATGGCGACACCAGAAATTCACAAAAAGATCGCAAGGGCGAATCCCTAAAGTGTAAGCCTTGTCTAAGAAATGGAACGGCCGTTTTTTATTCCAATAATCCTGGGCACCGCGCGTCAGGGCCGGGAAAGCGAGCACGTGGCGAACTTTGTCCTTGAGCAAACGACGAATCGCCCCGGCGTGGAAACGGAACTCATTGACGTGCGTAATTTGCCGATGCGATTCGATGATGCGGGCGAACAAATAAAAGACGCGAAGTTTGCATCGACAATCGCGCGTTGCGACGGCCTCGTCATTGTGGCGCCGGAATATAATCACGGCTATCCCGGACTCTTGAAACACGCGCTAGACATGAATTTGAAGGAATATATTCACAAAGCGGTTGGGATATGCGGGGTTTCGGCAGGTCCATTCGGCGGGGCGCGTGTGATTGAGAATCTTTTGCCGGTGATGCGCGAGCTTGGCCTTGTTACGATCTTTGAGGACGTCAATTTCGGAAGTGTGCGGAAGCTTTTCGACGAGCAGGGCAAGCTGGTTGATCAAAACTATGTCCGGCGTGTGGACAAATTCTTGGACGAACTGATCTGGATGGCGCGCGTGCTTCGTCACGGACGGGAGGAAATCGCGTCGGCTAAGGTGGAGTAGGGAGTGATGGAGTTATGGCTGAGGCATCATTCGGCGCGCGAATGGCGCGGCTTGGAATCAGGGAATCCGATTTGCAGGAATCGTTTGCGCGATCCGGGGGGCCGGGCGGCCAGAACGTAAATAAGGTTTCAACCGCGGTCACGCTGCGGCACGGGCCCAGCGGAATCAGCGTGACGGTGCAGGATTCGCGATCGCAAGCGCAGAACCGGAAGCTGGCCCGGGAGAGATTCCTCGATGCCATTGAAGGAGCGCAGCAAAAGCGTCGCGCGGCCGAGATTGCGGCGCGTGAAAAGGCGCGTCGCAGAAAATCGCCGCGTCCGCGCGCTCTAAAAAGAAAGATACTCGAATCGAAACGCAAACGTGGCGAGATCAAGCGACAACGGGCCAGGGTTGCGCTGTAGCCGCCTCGCTCTGCCGAGGCGTTTACCCTACGCGGCGATCACGGCGACAGAGCGCCGTGGCTACAAGCTCCGAAAAAACTTCGGGTTTAAATACGTCTGAAAGAAGGGCTTGTAACGAACCTATCTTGGAAACAAAATACAACTATGAAAAAACTGATTATTCTTCTGCCGGTTGTTTCGGCTGTGGTGTTGTTCACGTCCTGCGCCCACAAAGCTGAAACAACTTCAACGACGACGACAACCACTCAGGAAACGGCGGTAACCAGACCGCCGGCAAGCAGCACGACAACGACCCACCAGACAACCACCGACCACTAATTCTCTTGGAGGGACGACGCGCTGTCTGTCCTGAGCGAAGTCGAACGGGCGCTCAGAATATCTGGGCACCGACCCGCCGTCGTGCCACTATGGCGTGGCAGGCAGCGCAGACGTCCGCCGAAATTATTTCTCCGCTGGTTCGTCGGCGGTTTGCGCTTCTTCTTCGGCTTGACTGACCACCGGCGCGATCGCCTGCAATTTCTCAGCGCCTCGAAGGTCCATTAATTTTACGCCCATCGTATTGCGGCCGACCACGCGAATTTCTTTCACCCGTGTCCGGACCATCTGGCCTTTGGTAGTGATCAACATCAGCTCGTCTTTGTCGGTCACGGTTAGGGCGCCCACGACAGCGCCGGTTTTTTCGCCGGTCTTCATCGTGATGATGCCTTTGCCGCCGCGTTTTTGCTTGCGGTAGTCGTCGAACGGCGTGCGTTTGCCAATGCCGTTTTCACCGGCCACCAGCAGCATCGCGTCCGGATCGACAATGGCGATGGAGACGACGAGATCTTTCTTGTCGGGGCGAATTCCCCAAACGCCCACGGTGTTGCGTCCCTGGTCGCGCAACTGTTCCTCGTGAAAGCGCAGACTCATTCCTTCTTTGGTAATCAGCACGATCTCGTTGTTGCCGTTGGTCAACTTCGCATCGATCAAGCGATCGCCTTGCTCAATCTGAATGGCGATGATGCCGCCTTTTCGCACGTTGCGATAATCGGAAAGATTCGACTTCTTAATGATTCCTGATTGGGTGCCGAACACGATGTGGAGATTTTCATCCCACGTTTCATCGACCGCGGCCGGCCCGGTGCCCGATTTCTTCGACTGCACACGGATGGTTGCAGCAATCTTCTCGTCGGGGCGCAATTCGAGAATATTTGCAATGGAACGCCCTTTAGCCGCGCGGCCCATCTCGGGAATCTCGTAAACTTTTTCGACATAGGCGCGGCCCGATTCGGTGAAGAACATTAGGTAATCGTGCGTGGTTGCGGTGAAAAGATGCTGGACGAAATCGCCCTCCTCTTCTTCGGTCGCCCCTTCGCGTGTGGCCATGCCAATGACGCCTTTGCCGCCGCGACGCTGCGCCCGAAATGCGCTTACCGCTGTGCGCTTGATGAAGCCGCCATGAGTGATGCTGATGATGCAGCCCTCGTTGGCGATGAGATCTTCCATGTTGATCTCGCCCTCGTCGGCGATGAATTCAGTCAGGCGCGGCGAACCATATTTATCGCGAATTTCGCGTAGCTCTTTCTTGACGATGGTGAAGACGCGCGCCTCTTTGGCCAAAATATCGCGCAAATCTTTGATCGTTTCGATCAGTTCCTTGTATTCCTTCTCGATCTTGTCGCGTTCCAGCCCGGTCAATTGATACAAACGCAGATCGAGAATTTGATTGGCTTGGTGCTCGCTGAAAGCATAGCGGCCTTCGTTCAGGCGGGCTTCATTGCGAATGAGAATGCCGATTTTCTCCACTTGTTTCCGGGTAAACTCGAAGGCGAGCAATTTTACACGCGCTTCATCGCGATTGGCCGACCCGCGAATGATACGAATGAATTCATCCAGATTCGAGAGTGCGATGAGATAACCCTCCAGCGTTTCGGAGCGTTCCTCGGCCTTGCGCAATTCGAAACGTGTCCGGCGCAGAATCACTTCGCGGCGATGATCGATGTAGGCCTGGTTCGCGTCCTTCAGAGAAAGCAGCCGAGGCCGGCCATGATCGATCGCCAGCATGTTGACCGCGAATGAGCTTTCCATCGCGGTGTGCTTGTAAAGATTGTTGATGACGACCTTCGGGTTCCCGTCCCGCTTCAGCTCGATCACCACCCGCGTGTTTTCGTCCGATTCATCGCGGATCGCGCTGATGTCTCCCAGAATTTTCTCGTTAACCAAATCGGCGATCCGTTCCACCAGCGTGGCTCGATTCACGTTGTAGGGGATCTCCGTGATGACGATCTGCTCACGGCCGCCCTTGATTTCTTCCACGCCGGCTTTGCCGCGAACTTTCATGCTGCCGCGGCCGGTCTCGAGATATTGCTTCACGCCCGCGACACCGCAAATCGCGCAACCGGTCGGAAAATCCGGTCCCTTCACGTGCTTCATCAGCTTGTCCAGCGTGATCTCCGGATCATCGATCTGGGCGCAGATTCCATCAATGATCTCGACCAGATTGTGCGGCGGCATGTTCGTGGCCATGCCGACAGCGATACCGGTTCCGCCGTTAACCAGAAGATTTGGGAATGCAGATGGGAAAACAGTAGGCTCGGTGCGGGTCTCGTCGTAGTTCGGGACGAAATCGACCGTCTCCTTCTCCATGTCGGTCATGAGCGCGGCGCCGAGATGGGTCATGCGGGCCTCGGTGTATCGCATCGCCGCCGGTGGATCGCCTTCGACCGATCCGAAGTTGCCCTGACCATCGACCAACCGCTCACGCATGGCCCATGGCTGGGCCATGTGCACCAGCGTGGGATAAATCACCGCCTCGCCGTGCGGGTGATAGTTACCGCTGGTGTCACCGCAAATTTTGGCGCACTTCCGATGCTGCCGTCCCGGAAAGAGCGACAGGTCATGCATCGCATAAAGAATCCGGCGCTGCGATGGTTTGAGACCGTCACGCGCGTCCGGAAGCGCACGCGAAATGATGACCGACATCGAGTAATCGAGGAATGACCTCGAGACTTCCTCGGCTACGTTGATCGGCTCTACCTTTTCGTTTTCGTTATACATGTTTAGTTAGCGCTCTCCCAACGTGTCATGTTGAGCGGAAGCGAAACATCTCTCGAATGTCCGACTTAGCTTGAGAGGTCCCTCGCTCCGCTCGGGATGACAGAGGTGAGACAAGAGATCACACATCCAGGTTCCGGACGTTTAATGCGTTGTCTTCAATGAACTGGCGGCGCGGCTCGACCACGTCACCCATCAGGATGGTAAACATTTTGTCGGCATCGACGGCGTTGTCGTCGTTTAGATCGACTTTGAGGAGCTTGCGCTTCTCCGGGTTCATCGTGGTCTCGAACAGCTCTTTCGCATTCATTTCACCGAGACCTTTGAAGCGTTTGATCTGCACGCCGCGGCGGCCGATCTCCAAAATCTTTTGCAGGATTTCCGGGATCGAGAAGAGGGGATGTGAAGTGGCCTTGTCGCCTTCGCCTTCGATCAGGTCGAAAATAGGGCGATCGCTTGCGGCATAGTGATCCACCTTGAGACCCTTTCGCGCGAGCTCGGCGATGATCTTCTGGATCGAGGCCGACTCGTGCAGCTCAGCCAGTTTGGCGCGGCGACGGCTCGCGCCGTTGGTCTTGGCCGGCGCGCTCCCGAGAGGCAAAAGTTCCTGCTGTGTTTCAACTTCAAAGAGATTCAGGTCCGGATTGTTCTGATGAAATTTCCGAACCTCTTTCTCGTCGTGGAAATAATGAACCGTCTCCTCGTTTCCATCGCGCACTTTGACAAGAAAGGCCGGCAGCTTCGCCGTCTTGGAATTTCGCTCGGCCAGAAACGTCTCGAAGTCGCCGCCGTGTCGCCGGACCGATTCGCTAAGCTTGGCCAGCTTCTCCAGCGATTCGAGAATATCTTTCAACTGCGCCGCGGAGATTTCCTTGTCGTCGCCAAGATTTTTCAGGCGTACGTCTTCCGCGCCGAGCGTAATGAGAATCTTGTTTAGCTGGACGTCGTCATCGACGTATTCCTCACGTTTCTTGCGCTTAATTTGATAGAGCGGCGGTTGAGCGATGTAAATCTTGCCCGCGCGCACCAGCTCGGTCATCTGCCGGAAGAAAAACGTGAGCAGCAGCGTCCGAATATGCGATCCGTCCACGTCCGCGTCGGTCATGATAATGATTCGTCCGTAGCGCAGCTTCGTGATGTCGAACCGGCCCTCGTCTTTTCCGTTGCCATCTTCCTTCGGTTTGCCGATGCCCGCGCCGATGGCGGTGATCATTGCCTGAATTTCGTTGTTCTTGAGAAATTGATCCTCGCGCGCTTTCTCGACGTTGATCAGTTTGCCGCGAATCGGCAGAATGGCCTGATACCGTCGGTCGCGCCCCTGCTTGGCCGAACCGCCGGCCGAATCGCCCTCGACAATGTAAAGCTCGGTCAATTCCGGATCGCGCTCCGAACAATCCGCCAGTTTGCCAGGCAAACCGCCACCGGTGAGCGCTCCTTTGCGAATGGTTTCCCGCGCTTTTCGCGCCGCTTCCCGCGCGCGTGCAGCAGTGAGGACCTTGTCGAAGATCCGCTTCGCAATCGGCGGGTTCTGGTCGAAGAAAGTCATCAACCCCTCGTAAACGGTCGAGTTGACGATGCCGTCGATCTCGGTGTTCACGAGCTTGACCTTGGTCTGCGATTCAAACCGCGGATTCGGCAATTTAATGCTGAGCACGCAAACCAGACCTTCGCGCACGTCATCGCCGGAGATGGAGGGATCCTTCTCCTTCATCAACGAACTCGATTTGGCGTACTGATTGACCGCTTTCGTAAGGGCCGTGCGAAAACCGGTTAGATGCGTCCCGCCGTCCGGATTCGGAATCGAATTAGCGAACGGCAAAATCTGATCGTTGTAACTGTCGTTGTATTGCAGAACAACATCGACAAAAACCTCGTCGCGCTGCCGCGAGATCACGACCGGCTTCGGATGAAGAACTTGTTTGTTCTCGCCGAGCTGCTTTACGAACTCTTCGATGCCGTGCTTGTAGAGAAATGTTTCCTTCTTTGGCGGCTCCAGGCGTTCGTCGGTCAGCGTGATCTCGAGGCCGGGGTTAAGAAAGGCCAGTTCGCGCAGGCGGGTGGCCAGACGTTCGAACTTGAACTCGGTCGTGATGGTGAAGATTTCGGGATCGGGCAGAAAAGTGATGAGCGTGCCGGTCGTCTTCTTGTTCTTGAGCTCGGCGATGACGGATAGCTTGTCGGTCGTCTTTCCCTTGGCAAAAGCCATGTGATGGACCTTGCCGTCGCGCGAGACCTCTACTTTGAACCATTCCGAAAGCGCGTTGGTGCATTTCGCGCCGACGCCGTGCAAACCGCCGGAGTACTTGTAAGCGCCCTGTCCGAATTTTCCGCCGGCGTGCAGATTGGTCAGCACCAGCTCAACCGCCGGCATTTTCCATTTCGGATGAACATCGACCGGAATTCCGCGCCCGTTGTCGCGCACGGAAACGCTTCCATCGACATGCACGGCCACTTCGATCTTGTCGCAATAACCGGCCAGATGTTCGTCGATCGAATTATCGAGAACTTCGAACACCAGGTGATGCAAGCCGCGCTCATCGGGGTCGCCGATGTACATCCCGGGGCGTTTCCGGACCGCCTCGAGACCTTCCAACTTGTCGATCTGAGCGGCGTCGTACTTTTGAGATTTGTTAATCCCGGTCTCGTCGCGCTGACGACTTTTTGGGGTGAGATCTTCGTCTTCTTGTTTAGCCAAAGCTGCTGCTCCCATTATGCTCGGAAACGATATGCAAAAAGGCGCCGTAAACAACAAATATCTCGTAGTTTAGAAGAATAAATTCCCCCCATATCTTGCGGGCCGCCTCCGCCAAAAATACTCCATCTTGTGGCCAATCCCCTGAATCCCGATCGCCATCTGAAGAGGCCATTTTCGGACACTTGACCATCCAACTTTGACATCGAGAATGGGTGGCCAAAATGCGCTTTCAAACACTTGCCGAAGCTCGTTGGATTCTTGGGTTTCTTGCGCTCCTGATGATCGCCGGTTGGCTCATTTCGGCCTGGCTCTCGCTCTTTTTTCTTCTGCTGATTCTGGGCACGCTCGCATTTTTCCGCGACCCGGATCGGACCGCGCCGACCGATCCGAGTGCTGTGGTAGCCGCGGCCGATGGAACCATTACCGAAATTATTGAGACGGACGAAACCGAAGTGGTGAAGGCCAAAACGCGGCGCGTCGGAATTTTTCTGTCGGTGTTCGATGTGCACACTAACCGGGCGCCGATCGACGGCCGCGTTATTTACCGGCAACATCGACAAGGTCTTTGTCTCGACGCGCGCCGTCCCGATTGCTCGGAGAAAAACGAAGCCATGACCTGGGCTTTCGAAAATCCGCGGGCCACGATTGTGGTGCGCCAAATCACCGGCGCGATCGCCCGGCGCATCGTGGGCTGGTCGAACGTGGGCGACGAACTAAAGAAGGGCGAGCGCTTTGGAATGATTCGCTTCGGTTCCCGAACGGAAGTATATTTGCCGCTCAACGCTGAAACGCTCGTGAAAGCAGGCGATCACGTCCTTGGTGGATCGACAATCATTGCGCGGCTTCCCGGTCAATGAACGAACAAACTCCGCCCAAGATTTATTTGCTGCCGAATTTGATGACGGCGGGCAACTTGTTTTGCGGGTTTGCCGCGACATTGAAGATTCTTCAGGGCGCGCTGCTTCAAGGATCGGATCCGGACTCGGCCGCCGATCTCTTTCATACCGCGATCTGGTTCATTCTCGGCGCCTGCATTTTCGATCTGCTCGATGGCCGGCTGGCGCGGCTCGGCGGCCATGACAGCCCTTTTGGCCGCGAGTTCGATTCGTTAGCGGATATTGTCTCCTTCGGAGTCGCACCCGCCTTGCTGGTTTATCGAATCGTTCTCCAGGAATTTCCGCGCGCGGGTTGGATCGTGGCGTTCGTTTATCTCGCCTGCGGCGCCTTAAGATTGGCACGATTCAATTGCATCGCCGCCACTCAGACCGGCGGAGAGAAAGATTTTAGGGGATTCCCTATTCCGGCCGCGGCCGGTCTGATCGCGTCGCTCACGCTGTTCATGCTTTGGTGGGCCGAGAGCGAGCGGCAGCTTGGCAATTGGAAGTTCGTCCTGCCGCCGCTCATGCTTTTTCTTTCCTTCATGATGTTCAGCCGCTTCCGTTATCCGAGTTTCAAGGCGATCAACTGGCGCACGACGAAATCGATCCCGCGTTTCCTTTTTATCAGCGTGATCCTCATTCTCACCGCGATGTATTACCAATGGATGCCCGCGGTCCTCTTCCTGGCCTATCTGCTTTACGGATTCCTGCGGCCGTGGCTGTCGCGGGAATGGCGCCGCGAAATCGAAGAAGAAATAGGCGAAGAGCCGCCTGAGGAACCGGCCGAGCAAACCCGTTAGGATCGACAGTTTGGTGGTAAAGTTCCGCGCGCGCGCGGCAATCAAGAGCGGCGTAACGCGCTTGTCATCCTGAGCGAAGCGAAGGACCCCGCGAGTAGAAGGGGAGCGCTCGCGGGTGACGATGCGGCCGCGCTTGCAGGATGGCTTGCCCGCTATCGCTTCGACTGGGAGGTCCCTCGCTGCGCTCGGGATGACCGCGTTAATCAGTAACAAGAGATCTTCCGGGGTTGGTTGTAAAAATGGTTGACGCCACAACCAATAGTGTGCTACCTACTCGCCCAACACTATGCGTTGCCCCAAGTGCGGGTCTCGTGATGACAAGGTCATCGATTCCCGGCAGTCGAGGGATAATTCCAGTATCCGCCGTCGTCGCCAATGTTTGAGCTGCGATTATCGCTTTACCACCTACGAAGAAATCGAGCGTTCCGCCCTGCGGGTAATCAAGCGCGACCGGCGCACCCATGAACCATTCGACCGACGCAAACTCGCTGCCAGCATCGCCCGAGCTTTTGAGAAACGCTCGACCAGCCTGCTGACCCTGGAACAAGTCGTGGATGAAATTGTGCATGATCTCGAAACCACCGGGCGCGAAGTTCATTCGGCCGATATCGGCGCCAAAGTTTTGGAGAAATTGAAGGACATCGATGAAGTGGCCTATCTGCGATATGCTTCCGTGCATCGCCAATTCGAAGATGTGGATGAATTTGTCGATGCGATTCAAAAGCTGGGCCGGCGAGTAAAAACCAATGCCCTGCAAAAGGAATTGTTTCCGCCCGAGACGGTAGCAGAGGAGGCGCGCCCGGCGGCAATCGCTTCCGAGACAGTGACCGGCGGAAAAACGAAAAAGAAAAATGGTCGCGTTTAAGGAAGAATTTCCGTATTTGCGGTGCGACTCGGGGCAGCTCTTCGAGTTCAATCGCGATTGGCTCCACGCTGCGATCACTCGCGCGGCGGACAAGGCCGGCTATCCCAGCTGGTGGCTGAGCGATCACGTAACCGAGAGCATTGCCTTTTATCTCCGGCTCCGGACCGACGAGAATGTCGTCGCATTCAGTCAGCTCTCCCAAACTGTTCGTTATGTTTTGAAAGTGATTGGGTACAAGGAAATCATTCCGCATTTCGAGCCGGCGCCGCCGCCGATTTCCATTTCGCTCGTCGACATCGCGCACGAAGCCGGCACCGGGTACGAGCTGGCATTTTTTGATTTGCTCGAAAAACGGATTAACGGCCTGGTCGATACCGGAGTGGACAATCTGCAACTTTGTTCCCTGCAGCCGTGCGTGAAGCATCTGCGGGGCGTCAAAACATGGACCCGGGCCTGCGATTCGTTGCGGGAAGAAATTGTCTGTTTCGTGCGCGAAAAACTAACATCGACAATCGAATTCGAGCGGCTTGATTGTTCCTTGCGTTGAGTCCTGAAGTGTCATGACCATTTTTGAAAAAATCATTAACCGAGAGATTCCGGCGAAAATTATCTGGGAAGATGACGACGCCATCGCGTTTCACGATGTCAATCCCCAGGCGCCGGTGCATGTGTTGATCGTCCCGAAGAAAACGATTCCACGCCTGACCGACGCGACCGAGGCTGACAGCAAGGTTCTGGGAAAGCTTTTGCTGGCCGCCCGCGACTTGGCCAGGAAACTCGACGTGGAAAAGAGCGGGTACCGAGTCGTGATCAATAGCGGTCCCGACGCGGGCGAAAGCGTCCCGCATCTGCATGTTCATTTGCTAGGCAAACGGGCCCTGGCCTGGCCGCCGGGTTAGTAAAGCTCAAACCCCAGGTTCCAAATCCCAAGGAAGCCTCAGTGTTCAAATCTTCGCGTATCTTCGCCGCCGGCCTGAGATTTGTTGAGGTTCCCTGGCGTTTGGATGGTGCTTGAGATTTCCGCCGCGGCGCGGCGGCCTAATGCGTGTTAATCATCGCTCGGCATCCTGGGACATTGAAGGCGAACAGGAGCACGAGCGCGCCTAGCCACAATAGTGTTGAGCGCATCGTCCGGCAACGGAAGTAGAAAAAACCGTGGACAACATAAATCGCGATGCAAAACCCTAGCACCCACTTGCCGTCCACATTACCAAGGCTATCCTTGAAAAAGCTGGCCAGGCCTAACGGGAACATCCATATAAACGCCCAATACTTGGCATTTGGATTGGTTGTAAGAAACGCGCCGATCCACGCCACGACATAAAGAGAGATCTTGTATCGTTTGCGCATCGGTGAGTTCAGATTTTTCGGGCTAGCACCACGATATCGAACGGTTTCCCAATTGGAAGCCAGCAGTCGAAGTAGGCGAAGGCCAGCACCGCGGCCCGCGGCATCCAACTCTTTTGTTGACCGGCGAGTTCGTATTGCCACCGCCAGATTTTCAACAGCATTCGCATCGCGCCATGTAAACAATAGGTGGATTTGAGAAGCTCCATCGTCGCGGGCGCAAGTCGTTTCTGAAGTTCATCCAAAGTGTAGCCCTCTCGCACATGCGCCGGATCGAAAGGGGCGGGCGGCGTGGGCGTGGAAATAAGCACCAGTCCTCCGGGGCGAAGCACGCGGCCAATCTCCTGAAACGCGCGGACGTCATTTGCAACGTGTTCCAGCACTTCGGTGCAAAACACGAAATCGAATTGGGCGTCGCTGAATGGAAGATCGACAAGCGAACCTTCCGCTACCTCATGTCTTTGATCGGACCTAAAACGATCAAGCAACGGCTTTTCCAGGTCCATGTGGACGATTCGCTTCAATCCTCTAAATGTATCGAGAAACGAAACGAACGATCCCTCGCCGCATCCGGCGTTCAAGCAGACGCCGCGCGGCTGGTTTTCAAGCAGACGCCGGAAAACGGGTGTCTGAATAATGGTGCGGGCCTGATCTGGCCAACCGCCCTGGAGCAACCCGCTGCCCGGGAGCTTTTTTAGAAGTGCCTTCAAGCGCGTCGAAAGCAGCGGGTCGGCCCGCGACTTACTCTTTTACGATAACTGGTGTGCCCACTGGAGCGGCATTGAAAAACGGCTCAGCCATTCCCTTGGGCAACCGAATGCAACCATGCGACGCCGCGTACGGTGGGACGTAACCCTGGTGCATCGCGTAGCCGCCCCGGAAAAACATCGCATACGGCATCCGCGCGCCATCGAAGTGTGTGCCCGGCGGCCGGCGATCCTTGCGCGCGTCGATGTTGAACCTGATGATATTTCCCGCGTCATCGATGTAATCGCCAAAGATGCTCGAGACGTGATCCTTGCTTTTGGAAACAACCGAATAATGCCCGGGGGGAGTAGAAAAACCGGGCTTGCCGGTCGATACCGTCGATTCGCCCACCAACCGTTTGCCTTTGAAAAAATAAGCTTTTTGCTCGCTAATATGAACCACGATGCGGGGCGAGCCGGGGATGCCGTCACCGTTCCACCACCCGGACGGTGGCGTCGGCATCGGTAAAACCGAAGCCAGAGGTGTTTGCATTTGCGGCGGCATCTCTTCGCAACTGCAAACAAGCGCCGCCGCTGTGGCGACAATGATGAGCTGGATTAGGCGGCCGGATTTCATGAGCGGCGGATATAATGCGTGCCCGCGAGAGCGCTTCAACATAAAACATGATGTCGATCCTGTCCTGGCTGGAGCGGCGGTCTCTGACCACTGACCATCGCACGCGGGTACGAGATGGCGACGGTCAGAGACCGCCCCTACAGGTTGACGCTGCGCGTCTGAGGAAATACGCTGCGCGTTATGACGACAGTGCAACCGCCGATCGACCTGAAAAACTGGATTGAGGAGAACCGAGACAAGTTCAAACCACCGGTAAGCAATCTCTATCTATATGACGGGCGCGATTTTTTTGTGATGGTGATCAAGGGCCCGAACGCGCGAAACGATTTTCACCTCGTCGATTCCGAAGAATACTTCTACCAACTCAAGGGGGACATTAAAGTGCGCATCCGCGAGGGCGATCGCATTGTCGATCATCTGGTGCGCGAAGGGGAGACGTTCTTCATCCCGCCGAATGTGCCGCATGCGCCGGTTCGACCGCCCGACACGCTGGGCGTGGTGGTCGAGCGCCGCCGTCCGCCGGGCGAGCACGAACACGTAATTTTCTACTGCGAAAAATGCGGCGCGCTCGTGGAAGACATTGATTTTGATTGCGGCGACATCGTTCAGCATTTCAGCCAGGCGATGCTGGATTTCTGGAATGATGACGCGCGCCGAACCTGTAAGAAATGCGGAACCAAGGTCCCAAAGCCGGAGCCGACCAAGCCATTTAGAAAGTGACGAGTGACAAGTGACGGGTGACGAGTTTCTGCTGGCGTTGCGTTGTCTTTCTCATCACATGTCACTCGTCACCTGCCACTCTCCTTGAAGATCGATCTTCACACGCACATCCTGCCGAAAGAATGGCCGGATCTTGATGCGAAATACGGCTACGCCGGGTTCGTCCGGCTGGATCATCACAAGCCGTGTTGTGCGCGAATGATGATCGGCGACCGGGTTTTTCGCGAGATCACCGATAACGTCTGGGACCCGAAGCGCCGGATCGAGGAAATGGACGCTGCAGGCGTGTCGATGCAGGTGCTTTCGACCGTGCCGGTGATGTTCAGTTACTGGGCGAAACCGCACGACGCGTTCGATCTTGCCCGCATGTTGAACGATCACATCGCGGAAATTGTGCGGGCGCATCCGAAACAGTTTGCCGGTCTCGGCACGGTCCCATTGCAGGATGTCGATCTTGCTGCGCGCGAACTGGACCGCTGCGTGCGCGAACTCGGTCTGCGCGGCGTCGAGATTGGCACCCATGTCGATCCTAACGATCATTGCCACGGGCCCGAATGCCGGAACCTCGATCATCCCTCGCTCGATGTTGTCTGGAAAACAGCCGAGCAACTCAACGCCGCCATCTTCGTTCATCCCTGGGACATGATAGGCAAGGAACGGATGCCGAAATATTGGCTGCCCTGGCTGGTTGGCATGCCGGCGGAAACGTCCCTCGCCATTTGTTCGATGATTTTTGGCGGAGTGTTCGAGCGGTTTCCGAAACTTCGCGTGGCCTTCGCCCACGGCGGCGGCGCATTCCCGTTCACGATCGGGCGAATCGAACACGCTTTTCACGTCCGTCCCGATTTGGTCGCGATCGACAATAAAACCGAGCCGCGAAAATATCTGGCTCACAAGGAGACGCCCGCGCGGTTTTACGTCGATTCGCTCGTGCACGATGCCGATGCGCTAAGGGCCCTGCTCAAGCTATTCGGCCCGGAACGTGTCGCGCTCGGCTCCGATTATCCGTTTCCGTTAGGCGAAGAACGCGCTGGCGATCTCATCGAATCAATGAAATTGACCGCGACAGAGCAATCGCAGTTGTTGTCCGAAACCGCTCGCGAATTTCTCGGCCTCAGGTAGGGACGCATCTCCGGGGCGTCTGACGAATTCCACGGACGGCTCGGAGATCCGTCCCTACCTGGTTAGATCGTTCTTAGAATCGCCCGGACCGGGCTGGCATCGAACCCGACCAGTGGCAGCGGCAACGCAATCAATTCATAAGTTCCTTCGGGCACATCTTTCAGCACGAGCCCTTCCAGGATCGACATGTCATGCTTGAGGATCGCCTTGTGCGCGGGCAAATCCTTCGATTCGAATAGGTCCACGCTTGGCGTATCGATCCCCACCGTGATCACGCCGCGTTCGTGGAGAAAATCGACCAGCTCGACCGACAATGCGGCGAAATCACTGTTCCAGGTTTGAGGATCGGGATATGTGCCCGTCGCGAGCAGGACTCGCGGCTGACTAATTTCGCTCCGCAACTTTGCCGGGGCGATGCGGGTCGACCGCTCCACATTCATCCGGATGACCTGACACGGCCCGAGATAATAGTCGAGCGAGCGCTGGTCGATTGCCGGCGCGTCTTTCCCGTAATGATTTGGCCCATCTGCGTGCGCTCCGAGATGAACCGTCGCCCGCAACGTGGAAAGCGTGACGCTATCGCCGCGCGCGAGATCCATCAGGACCTCACGACTCGGCGCGCGTATCGCCTGGCCAAACGGCAAGTTTCGACGCAATTCGTGGCGAAATATCGTAGATCACTTTAGTTTCGTCGATTTCGACATTCGTGCTTCGTCATTCCGCGGCGCCGCGGCTACATTTCATGCCGGATCGCCCACAGATCGTGAAAAATCGGTTTGAACAACGATTCCTTTAAGAACGGCACACCCGGCGAACCGCCCGTCCCTTTTTTCGCGCCGATGGTGCGTTCAACCAACTTGATATGCCGGTAACGCCATTCCTGGAGCCCTTCGTCGAAATCGGTCATCAGCTCGAACAGGATCGAGACTTCCGGTGATTCTTTATAGAGGCGCAGAATTTCGCGCTGGACCTGCTCGTTCGGTTCGTTTGGCTGGGTGATGTCGCGCGTTTTCAGCTCCGCCGGAATTTTCGCACCGCGCTTCTCCAGGAAATCGTAGAAATGATCGATCACGGTCCGTTCCACGAGCCGCTGCTGAAGCCGATCGTACCCTGGAAAATCCGGTTTAACGTATTTGAGCGTCGAACCCCGTTTATATCCGAGCACAAATTCCAATTCCCGAAACTGGATCGACTGAAATCCGGACGCCGTCTCGAGCCGGTCGCGAAAGCTGGAAAACGACGACGGCGTCATCGTTTCCAGGATGTCGATCTGCGCCACGAGGACTTTCATGATGGTGCGGGTGCGCTTGAACGAATGAATCGCGCTGAAGAGATCGCCGGCCGAGAAATCGCGCTTTATTTTCTCAAACTCATGCAACAACTGCTTGAACCAGAGCTCGTAGGTCTGGTGAATGATGATGAATAGCATCTCGTCGTGCTCGGCCGGCGTGGAGCGTGGTTTCTGCAGAGTGAGCAGCTTCTCCAGATCGAGATAGTTCGCGTAGGTCAGTGGCGGCATCGCTCAATGCTCTACGCCGCGCGCCCGCGAGTCAACGACGGAGGGACGCGCTTCTGCGCGTCCTGGACATGCTGGAGCATGTCCCTCCGGGAGGGTCAAATTTCGATCAAGACATGAACACAATCAGAAGCGCTTATTTTCCGATGCCGACGTTGGGCGGCGGTGGACAGGCGGTCGTGTCGGCCGCACCGAGAAATCCTTGTTTGCAGGCGGCATGCTGCCGCTACAGCTTCATCTGCCGCAGATAGTACCTCATCCCATGCCGCTGGAATGGATTCCCGAGACGAATACGGCCCCGGCTCGTATGCGCGCGAGGCAATTCCCTGCTGGCTGAGCTCGCACACGTGCCAATCCTGTTTGTTGGTAATGTCCCAAAACTCGATTGCGTCCTCCGGATTGAAGCTGTAGCCGGGGTCGGTGACCCCGGCCTCTTCGCCGGACTTAAAAGCGTCCGGATGAAAGAGCCAATCGCACACGATCAGGGTGCGATCCGGTGATTGCGGCCAAAGCTGGTGCACCATCACGTATTCCGGATGCAGGCTCAGGAGCATGTTCGGGAAAATGGAATAATAAAAAGCGCGACGGAAGTCGGCCGCGTTGATATCGCCTACCGGCAACGCGCAGGTTTTGCCGGTCATCGTCAGGCTGTCGCCTTTTGTGACGGACATGAATCCACCGAGGAACGGTCCTTCGGTCAGATCGTTTTCCGCCGAATCGTAGGGTGAAACTTTCTGGAGCTGCGGATGCACGCCCAGGCAGTGATAGCACTCCGAATAATTTTCGAACATCAACTTCCAATTCGCCCGCACGTCGTACTCGATCCGTTTCGCCGAGCGCAGGATCGACATGTTCCAGTGCGAAAACTTTCCGTTGAGCGGCGCGAACCAACGTTCCAGCGAACTGTAGCCGGGGTCGCTGACCCCGGTTCTCTCGCCCTTGAGGTTCACAAAAATAAATCCCTCCCAAACATCGAGCTTCACCGGCTTCAAAGAATAATCGGCCTTAACAAAACCCGGCACCTCGTCCATGTGCGGCGCGCCGATTAATCGCCCGTCGAGGCCGTAGGTCCAGGCATGATAAGGGCATTGAATCGTGGACGCATGACCGCAGGTGTCTTCTTTCAACCGTGAGCCTCGATGTCGGCAGACATTATGAAAGCCTCTGACCTCTGACTTTTGATCTCTGACTACGATTATACTTTCCTTTGTCGCGCCGTAGCCTTGCTGCGAAGGCGGAGCCGGCACTTCAATAAGAAAGTAATCGCCTGGTTTCACAATCTGGCTCTGATGCCCGACCAACAGCCACTGTTTGGCGAAGATCTTCGCCTGTTCTTCAGCGAAAACTTCCGGGGAAACGAAATATTTTTGCGGCAGCGACTTGGCGCCCGCTGCTAACGATTCAGCTGTGTTGCGGAATGCCGTGATCATGGCGAGGCAGAAAGCTTAGCCACGGATCGACACAGATAAACATGGATTTGGCAAGTTTCCTGACTTCCGGAGCCAGTTCTCGGATCCGTGAAAATCCGCCCGCCGCGCCGTAGATTCGGAGGCGGGTGTTCATCCGTGGCCGATTCTCTCTGCTCTCTGAATTCGAGATTGTATCCGTGCCATCCGCGTAATCCGCGGTCTCTGCTACTTCAAGACCTGCTGATGAAAAGCGTACCAATCATCCAGGTTATTCAGGTTCACCGCGTCTTTGGGCGCTGACGCATCATCGGGGATGCCGCACGCTCCCAAAATTGTCTTGCGGGTATCGTCATCGTGAATGTAACCGCGCACCGCGGCATTATGCTTTTCGACCGCCTGCGGATTGAGCGATTTCGCATTCTTTTTCACCCACGCTTCGAATTGGGGATAGGTCGGCTTGCTCTGTTTGATGTAATCCTGCACCGCCTGTTCGTCGAGCCCGAGCGCGGCGCAAGTCATCGCGTCGTAGCCTCGGCCCATCCCGGGATAGCCGTCGGCAAGTTTACCCGCCGCTTCGAGTGAGACTTTCTGCCAGAGCCGCGGGAGATGCAGAACGCCGAGTGGCCCGGCCACGCCGGAGGTGATCAGTGGAACGTAAGTATCGTTCATATGAAGAAGTTGAGAGTTGATGGTTGTGAGTTGAAAGAAATTTACCGTCTCTGTCTCGCGAAAACAATTCAATTCGAGGCCGGCTTCGCTTGGTTGATCTCGCTCTTCTAAAGATCGCTGAGGTGTGAAGGAACCAAAATGTAAGCGAGTTACAGATTGACATACATTTTCTGTGTGGTTTACTATTGGCATGTCGGCTACGAAGGATCGAGAAACGGTCTCTTTCACCGTGAAAGGACAGGTGGTCATTCCACGGCGGATTCGCCGGGAGTTTGAAATCGAGAATGGAACAAGGGCAGTTGTCCAGACGACGGCGGAAGGAATTCTGTTGAAACCAATCACGGGCGCGGCCATCAAACGAGCGCGTGGGATTCTGAAACGACAGCCCGGGCAGAAGCCTTTCCGTCAATGGTGGGCGAAATACAAACGGGAAGAGAAAAAGCTGGAAGAACGAAAATATGGCCGGCGCCGTTCTCGATAGTTTCGCCCTGCTTGCATATTTCGGCGACGAACAGGGTGCGAACCGAATCGAGGAGTTGCTTCACAAAGCGGCATCGCGGCGTGAGCCGCTGCATATGACGGAAGTCAATTATGCCGAGGTCCAATACATTGTTATTCGCCGAAGCGGTCCCGCGGGCTGGGAATCGGTTGCGGCAAGTTTGGTTTCGTTGCCGATCCATTTCCATGCCGTTACCAGGGAACTGGCAGATATTGCGGCGCGGTTGAAAGCGTCTCATCGAATTAGCCTGGCGGACGCTTTTGCCGCAGCGCTGGCCAAACAACGCAATTGCGAACTTGTGACCGGCGACACCGAGTTCAAGGCGATCGAGCGCGAAATCAAGATCGCCTGGCTAAAGTAACAGGACGGGTCTGGCTACGTTGATCTCACTCTTCCGGGATCAACCTCGAATTCGGCGCGATTATTTCGACTGTCTCGGCTTGAAACTCAGCCGCTGCCCGCGCTTTTTCATCTCTACCCTCGCGACCAATGCCAGTCCGGCGCGGACCCTTCTATGTCGCTCATCCCATTCGCTCCATTCGCAGTTCAAGAGGGAACCTATTTTGGTGCCCTTGGTTTCGACGTTAGCGCTCGGTGGGTTGCTAATGCGTTCAATATCTCCGGGTCACCTTGGGCCCAGGCGTTGTCGATGGTCATGCGTTTAAAGCGCCATTTCTCGCCGTCGCGGACCAACTCACAATCGTAACGGTTCATCAAGAGCGCGTTCTCCGATCCGCGGCGCGAACCTTCGCGGGGCATGAAATGTTGCGACATCACATAGGCCGTCAGGGTGGCTGAGTCGCCACTGATCTCGATCTGGAGATTGCTGGCGGTGTGACTGGTGTCGAGAGGGCCGATCAACGGTAGAACGGCTTTGAGGATGGCGTCGCGCCCAGTTAACAAACCGAAGTCCAGCCCGAGCTTCTTGCTCGCGGGTCGGAAATCGAAAACGCAATCTTCGGTCAATGCCGACGCCAGCGAATCGGCATCGCCGTGATCGAGACTGAAAGAGTAGCGATGCAATGCGTCCGCGATCTCATACCGGTCGTGGGCCAGTTGGGCTAGATCGTTTTCCATGCGCTGCAGTTTAGCCGCGGAACCTCCCAATGGTAAAGAAATCAGACGATGGCGAAAAGGTGGATCGGCCGCTCCGTCGGGCGATGCCGACCAAAATGCGGCTGCGCCGCCAAACTAACATCGAGCACGGGACTGCTCGATCCCCCGAGCGGAAGCAGATTCCTAACGAGACTTCGCGTTCTTGATCACCGCGCGGATGTCCATTGCCCACGCATCGGCATCGTCGGGCGGTCGAAAGGACCAGCTGAGGGCGGATTTGCCGCTGCCGGCGCGCAGACTGATCCGGTCGTGATCGCGGCGGACTTCGTAGAAGCCGGTCGAGCGCGGCGTGATTTCGACCTGCGGCTTTCCGTTCACATGAAGAAACACGCTTTCGCGGGTAACAATAATGGAGGCTCGCTTCTCGTCCCATCCCGAATCGCGCTGACCCGCCGGGCGAGTCCGGCGAAAAGTGAGATCATCGGCGCGATGGAGGAGGCCTTCCTTGTCGAACCGCGCCTGGAGTTCTGGCGAAATCTTGCCGGTCTTCTGACATCCGGTCACGAGCAGGAAAAGAGAAAGACCCGCCGTGAGCCGCCCGAGAAAATTGGTGCTCATCTTGTAAAGATTGCGATTGTTGATCCTACGATCAATGCTGCCAGGAGAACAAGACTCCCGTAAAGGATCGCATCCTGGAAGCGGGCGCGTTTTGCGGCTGCGGCGTAGGGAATTCTTGTGAATGTGACCATCGTGTAGAGCGGCAAATAAATGCCCGGCAACCAACTCTCCAGCGCGTGATCGAGTTTCTTTTTCGCGCGAAAAACGCGCGAGGCGGTTTTGTCGCGCATCTCGATGAAGTTTTGGACGGCCAGATCGGCCAGGGCGTCGGCGTTTTCTTTCCGCCGCGAGAAATACTCGGCGAAGGCGCGTTGTCGATCTTGCGGAAATTCGGCCAGGCATTCGTCGAGCACGACGCAATCTTCGAAGGCGGCGTTCATTCCCTGGCCGTAGAACGGCACGACCGCATGAGCGGCATCTCCGACCAGCGCGACCTTATCTTCATAGTACCAGGGCGCGCACCGGATCGTTACCAGCGACCCAGTCGGATTTTCGCGAAAATCCTCCAGCAACGTTGGCATGAGCGGCACGGCGTCGGGGAATTCCTCCTCGAAGAATTGGCGAACATCGGGATCAGACGTGGTGGTTTCAAAGCTGCGTGGGCCTTTGAATTCCCAAAAGAGCGTACAGGTGAACGAGCCATCGGGATTCGGCAGCGCGATCATCATGAAACTTTTGCGCGGCCAGATGTGGAGCGCATTCTTTTCCATACGCCATCCGCCATCGGGCGCGGGTGGGATGGTAAGCTCCTTGTAACCGTGAGCGAGATAGCTCTCGTCGTAATGGAACTTGTCGATCTTGCGCTGCATCGATTGACGCACAGCGGAGAACGCGCCGTCCACGCCGATGATCGCGTCCCCGGAAGAGTTGAGAGGTTGATTGGTTGAGGTGTTGAGGAGTTGGGCGGTAGCCGAATCAAGATCGACATCGGTGCACTGATGATTGAAGTGCACGCGCACGTTCGGATAACGCTGGGCCGCTTCGATTACCGTGGTGTTGAGCGCGGCGCGCCCGATCGAGTTGATGCACTTCTTTGGATCGACATCGTACGGAGAGAAATGGAGCGCGCCGGATTTATCGTGGATCATTCGCCCCGGCATCGGGATGGCATGTTTGAGGACTTCATCGGCAATGCCGATTTGTTCGAGCGCGTGGATCCCGCGGGTCGAGAGCGCGAGATTGATCGAGCGCCCGCCGACAATGTTGCCTTCGCGCGGATCGGCCCGACGCTCGTAAAGATCGACATCGTATTCGCGCCGTCCGAGGTAGGCGGCGAGCAGTCCGCCGGCCAGGCCGCTTCCGATAAGGACGAACTTTGTTGGCATCCAACAGAATGCTTAACCGCGGATTACGCGGATATCACGGATTTTCAGTGCCGACATGAGGTTGGAAGATTAGATTGCTGAAATGATCGGAGGCTCATGAAGATTGTGTCGCTGAATGTTGGATTGCCGAGGGAGGTGACTTGGCAGGGCAGGCTTGTCTCGACGGGAATTTTCAAGGAGCCGGTCAAAGGGCCCGTGATGATGCGGACGTTGAATCTGGATGGAGATCGACAAGCGGATCTGACGGTTCACGGCGGCGCAACCAAAGCGGTTTATGCATATCCGTCGGAGCATTACGATTTTTGGCGGACAGAGTTGCCGGAAATGAATCTGCCGCCGGGAATGTTTGGAGAGAATCTTACTACCGAGGGATTGGCCGAGGATTCTGTCTGTATCGGGGACAGGTTTCGAATCGGTGAGGCGGAAGTCATGATCACAGAACCACGGATGCCCTGCTACAAGCTGGGCATTAAGTTTGGACGGGCGGATATCATCAAGCGATTTCTGGCCAGCCGTCGCACCGGTTTTTATTTTGCAGTGTCTCGCGAGGGTAAGGTGGACGCCGGCGACGAGATAAAATTGATCGGGCGCGAACAGGCAGAGATTAGGGTTGCGGACATTACTCGGCTCTACGCCTTTGAGAAAGACGATGTCGGAACATTGCGCCGGGCGATCGCAGTCGAGGCGTTGCCCGAAAGTTGGAAGGGCTATTTCCGGCATCAGCTCGAGAAGCAGGCGCCTTAGTTCCTTCGTCAGCTAAAATCCTGGATAAAATTTTCGGGATCACTGGCGAAAACGGATAGGTTCGCACTATGGTGCGGCGCGCATGAAATCGCTCCTGGGAGAACTGAAGAGACGCCGGGTTTATCGGGTGGCATTCGCGTATGGGATTTTCGCGTCGGCCATGATTCAGATTGGCGGGACGATCCTGCCAATTTTTCATGCGCGGCAATGGATTCAGCAGGTATTTATTGTGCTCATTGCGGCGGGCTTTCCGTTGTCGCTGATCCTGGGATGGATTTACGACATCACGGCGGAAGGGATTCGACGCACCCCCAACGCCAGGGGACTGCGCGTTTATAGACGGCGGCAATTGTGGCTGGTCGCTCTGGCCGGAACATTTATCGCGGCGGTTCCGCTCGCGAGCTATTGGTGGTGGCACCCCTGGCAGAACGCAACGCTGGAAGAGTCGGATTCCAATAACGCGATTCCGACAAAGAGCATCGCGGTGCTGCCGTTTCAAAATCTCAGCCCGGATAACGCCGGCACTTTTTTTGCCGATGGGGTGCAGGACCAGATTCTGACGAACCTGGCCAAGGTATCCGATTTGAAAGTGATCAGTCACACCAGTATTGAGCAATATCGCAATGAATCGGCGCGCAACATGCGTGAGATCGGCCGGCAGCTCGGCGTGGCTTATGTTCTTGAAGGGACCGTGCAACGCGGGCCAGGGCGCGTGCGGGTGAATGCGAAATTGATCGATGCCCGCTCGGATTCACAAGTCTGGGCGGAAAGCTACGATCGCGACGTGGCCGACTTGTTTGGCCTGCAAAGCGATCTGGCCCAGGCCATCGTCAAGCAGCTCCAGGCCAAGCTTTCGCCCGAGCAGAAGGCCGAGATTGAAGAAACGCCAACGCGCGACTTGGCGGCGTTCGATCTTTATCTTCAAGCGAAGGAAATTGTCGATACCTACCTGGAGCTTTCCGATCCTAACGCGTCGTTGCGAAAAGCGGTGCAGTTGCTCGATGAGGCGACCGGTCGCGATCCGAATTTTGTGTTGGCTTATTGTTATGCGTCCCGGGCTCACAATCTTCTCTATTTCCTCGATTTGGATCCCACGCCCGAACGCAACCTGCTCGGCGAAGCCGCCGTGGCTAACGCGCTCCGGCTGCGTCCCAATTCGGCCGAAGCTCATTTGGCTTTGGCCGATCATTTGTTTCGCTGCCATCGCAACTACGAGCAAGCCCAGGCGGAGCTGGCGATAGCGCGCCCAGGCCTGCCGAACAGCGTGCCCTTCTTCGTTTTGTCGGGTTACATCAACCGGCGACAAGGTCACTGGGCCGATGGAGAACGCGATTTCGCCACCGCCGTGAAGCTCGACCCGCGTAATCCGAATGCGGTCAATCTTCTGGTCGACACTTTCGTGCTGGAGCGCCGGTTTCCGGAGGCAAAGCTCGCCTACGACCGCGCGATTGCCGCGGGCATGCGGGAACCGATCGCGTTGATTCGACGAGCGGCGCTCGATTTTGGCGAAACGGGCGATCCCGCCACATTGCGGACTGCTCTGGCCGCGGCTCCCGATGTCGATGTGGGCGGAGGTGAAAGTTCGTGGCGAATTTTGCTGGCGATGATCGATCGCAATTACGGCGAAGCGCGCCGGGTCCTGGCCGCATCGCCTCGCAAAGATTTTCAGGACGTCGATTTTAGCTTCTACTTTCCCCGGGCCTGGTACGAAGCATTGATTGCGCGGGCCGAAGGCGACAAAGCGAAAACGACTGCGGCGTTTACTTCGGCGCGTGCGATTCTGGAATCGCGCTTGAAAAACAAACCGGACGATCCGCGCACTCTTGCTGTCCTGGCCCAGGTGGATGCCAATCTCGGCAATAAGAAACTGGCGCTGCAGGAAGCACAGAAGGCGGTCGATCTTATGCCGGTCTCGAAGGACGCCTACGATGGCCCGCTGGTTTTACAGGGATTGGCCCAAGTTTACACCTGGACCGGCGATCATGACCGCGCATTCGACGAACTGCAGACTTTGCTCGGTATTCCGGGCTACATTTCCTATGGTTACCTGAAAACCGATCCGGCGTGGGAACCTTTGAGAAGAAAGCCGCGTTACCAACAGCTCCTGGCGTCCCTGGTTTCTAAGAAATAAGCCGGATCAGCGAGGCTCGGACGCAATTCTCGATCAGTGCGACGGTCGGAGACCGCCGCTACCGGACAGGGGCCCGCCTGGGACTTCTGACCGCTGACCTCTGATCTCCGACCTCCGATGTTGGCACTGCGACTGCTCAAGAGAGGCTATTCAAGATGCATTTTACGCCGCAACCGGACGAAATTAAGGCTCCGATCAAGACCTTGGAACTGAAGGCCATTCTGGTCGTTGATGACGACAAGCAGCTGGCTTCCGCTCTGCAGTGGATCCTGGCGGATGAAAATTTCCTGGTCGACGTGGCCTTCGATGGCGAGGACGCCATTCTAAAGGTGAAAGCGCACGAATACGACGCCGTGATTTGCGATTTGAAAATGCCGCGGCTGCGGGGGGACGAGTTTTACTTGAAAGTGAAGGAGATACGTCCATCACTGGCCGATCGTTTCATTTTCATCACCGGTTTCGCCACCGACGCGAATATCGCGCTGTTTTTCAACAAGCACGATGTGAAGTATCTGGTGAAGCCGTTTGCCATCTCGGGTCTTATCAATTGCGTGAAGCAATTGCTCTGGTAAGGACGACAGCTCCTGCAATCAAGGCAGGATGAACGCGCCACGGATCCCGGTCTGTTCCGCTAGCGCAAGCGGTAATGCCCGTGAATCCAAACGTGGTGATGATGCCGCCAGGCCCAGTGTCCGGGAACCCATACATAATAGTGATGGCGATACCAATATCCTGGGCCGTGTGTGTAATAGGGCCGGTCGCCGATTTCGATGGTCAACGAAATGGCTTTCGTTGTCGATGTAAGGCCGGTGAGGCAAAGCAGGGCCACTGCCAGTATTGCAATTTTCATTTTCATCTCGGTCGGTTGTTTCGCATTTACAGTGCCCGGAGATTGTGTGGTTTGGCAAAAGCTATTTTTCAACGTCCGGCCAAAATTTCGGCGAATCGCCAGACCTCGTGAAATGTGTTGTAAAGCGGGGTAGGGGCGGCGCGGATGACATTTGGCTCGCGGAAATCGCATTTTACGCCGGCCGACTGGAGTTCTTGGAACAACTCCTTTGGATTTTCGTGCGCGAAGATCGACAACTGACAGCCGCGCGCGTTCGTCTCACGCGGCGTGATCACAGTGAAGCGTTTCGCGCCCGAGCCCTCCAGCAGAAACTGAAGATAACCGGTTAGCTTGATCGATTTCGCGCGGAGCGGTTCCATCCCGCCGGCTTCATCGAAGATGGCCAGGGAAGCGCGCAACGGCGCCATGGAGAAGATTGGCGGGTTGCTGATTTGCCAGGCATCGGCGGATGGAACTGGAATGAATTCCGGCTCGAGATGCAATTGGAAGCGCGTATTCGGATCGTTCCCAAACCAGCCCGCGAACCGCGGCAGCTTTGTATTGGTGGCATGTTGTTCGTGGACAAACGCGCCCGCCACTGCGCCCGGGCCGGCATTGAGGTACTTATATGAGCACCAGACGGCGAAATCGACGTTCCAATCGTGCAATGAGAGCGGGACGTTGCCGATGGCATGGGCCAGGTCGATGCCGACGATGATCCCGCGTTTCTGGGCTGCTGCGGTAATCGCCGGAATGTCGAACAGTTGACCGCTGAAAAAATTTACGGCGCCGATTAGGAGCACAGCGAGTTCGCCGTGGTGCTTTTCGATAAGATCGACAATGTCTTCCGTGCGGACCGTGAATTCGCCTTTGCGCGGCCGCGCCAGGACGAGCGCATCTTTTGGGTCGAGCCCGTGATGGACGATCTGGGTCTTGATCGCGTAGGTGTCGGAAGGAAAAGCCGGATCGTCCATCAGGATCTTGAAACGCGACTTGGTCGGGCGATAAAACGTCGCCATCATCAGGTGAATGTTCACCGTGAGGCTGTTCATGCAGACGACCTCGACCGGCTTCGCGCCGACAAGCTGCGCCATCGGCTCGCGCAACGTCTCGTGATACGCATACCACGGCGTGTCGGTGGCGTGATGAGCGGCGACACCGAGTCTGGCCCAATTGTCCAACTCCCCTTCAACGATCCTTCTCGCCGTTTTCGGCATCAGTCCGAGCGAATTGCCCGCGAAATAAATCACCGGCTTGCCATCTTTGCCGAGCGGAAGATGAAACTTGTCGCGGAAGTCGCGCAGCGGATCTTCGCGGTCCAGTTCCAGGGCGAATTCTTCAGCAGAGGAGAAATGCATTAACCGCAGATTACGCAGATTTCGCAGATTCAAAAGAACGACAACTTCACCGCAGGTGCGAATCGTTCTGTCGCCAAAATCTGCGTTAATCCGCGAAATCTGCGGATGATCAATCTTTATCAGCGGGCGGCTGCATGAACTCGATGGTTGTGCCATCCGGGTCGCGGACGTAAACAACGCGCTTGCCGGCGTTCGGACCGGTTTGAAGAGTCTGTGGTTTGCCTGCTGCTTTCCAACCGGAGGCAGCAATCGCGTTCAAAACCGCGTCCAGATCATCGACAGTGAATGCGACGTGAACAAAGCCGACATCGCACGGCCGAAGATCGATATGTTTCCGGTCGGCCGGGGCGAGATACTCGAGTAACTCTATCTTGTGCCCGTAACCCTTGAGAACGGCGATCGAAATTTCCGCCCCTTGAACTCCGGTGATTTCGCTGGCCAGATCGCCAGT
The DNA here is from genome assembly GCA_963815455.1 of uncultured Verrucomicrobiae bacterium. GTDB lineage: Bacteria > Verrucomicrobiota > Verrucomicrobiia > Chthoniobacterales > UBA10450 > JBDTZF01. The sequence continues at coordinate 411,747 of CAWFGO010000003.1, read as the reverse complement.
CTGATGCGGCCGATGAGAAAGCTCGAAGCCGAGCACATCGCGCCAGAAGGCGAGCGCGCGCTCGAGGTTCGACACCGTAATGCCAGTGTGATCGGCCGCGATAATCTTGAATTTCCGGTTCATGCTCGTGCTCGTAATCGTAATCGGCGAGAACTAAACGCTCAAATTAACAAAGCGTGTCATCCCGAGTCGCGGAGACGACGAGGGATCTCGCGATTGTTCTGTCGGTCCCGTTACTAGGCAACTTCCGTGCTTTTCGGCGACAGGAGATCCTTCACCGTCTCCGCGGTTCAGGATGACATACTAATGTGCCGCCGCGATCACCTTGAGCTCGATGGCAATGGGAGTGGGCAGTGCTCCCACCTCTAGAGTAGTACGGGTGGGGTTCGGTTTCCCCGGGCCGGCGAAATATTCGGCGTAGAGTTTGTTATAGATCGGGAAGTCTTTCTTCATGTGCGTGAGGAAGACCGTGACATCGACAATGTCGTTCCAGGTCGCACCGGCGTCTTCCAGCACGAGCCGGACGTTTTCAAACACGGCCCGGCATTGTTTCTCGATGTCGTAACTTACAATGTTGCCAGTGGTATCGAGCGTGACTCCCGGAATCTCTTTGCTTCCCCGCGTTCGCGGGCCAATTCCGGAAAGAAAAAGAAGATCGCCGGCCCGTTTGGCGTGCGGAAACGCGCCGACCGGCTCGGGCGCGCGCGAACTTTCAAAGGCTTGGCTCATGATGGAGATCGGAAAGAACCTCTTTAGCACAGCGGAGCAAAGGCCGATAGCAGTCATTCTTCTGGAAAACAGCGTTTCTTCCACATTTATTCGGCGTTACAATTGAGCAACCGCATGCCGAAGTCTGCAGCAAGAAGATCACGATCCGCTGTCCCGGCGCGTCCGCTGACGAAATTCGGCCAAGCCGACGTCTTCATCGCAGTTGGCTTGGCGATTGTCACGTTCGCAATCTACGCGCGCGTCGTCGGACACCAGTTCATCGGTCTGGATGACGATCTCTACATCCGCGACAACCCGATGGTGAACCGCGGCCTTAGTTTCGCCGGAATCATCTGGGCCTTCACCACGTTTCACGCCGCGAACTGGCATCCGCTCACCTGGATCGCCCACATGATCGATATCCAGTTATTCGGGCTCAATGCGGGCCGTCACCTGCTCGTTAACGTGTCGATCCACATCGCAACCACCTTGCTTCTATTCTGGTTTTTTTTGCGCACGACCCGGGACCGCTGGTGCAGCGCTCTCGTGGCAGCGTTGTTTGCCTTTCATCCCGTGCACGTGGAATCCGTCGCCTGGGCGGCTGAACGCAAGGACACACTCGCGACGTTGTTCGGTCTGTTATCGCTGATTGCTTATTCGCGTTACGCCGAGGCGCCATCGCGGAGTCGCTACGCGTGGACTGCGTTGACGCTGGCGCTTGGGCTCCTGGCCAAGCCGATGCTCATGACCTGGCCGTTGGTGATGTTGCTGCTCGATTATTGGCCGCTGCGCCGCCTGCCGACGCCGGCGTCCGGCCGAAACTTTTTTGGATCGCTCGTCCCGCTTGTTAGGGAAAAATTGTTGCTCTTTGGCATCGTCGCGGCTTCCGCAGTCATCACTTATATCGCCCAAACGCACGGCGGAGCAGTGCGCACCTTTGTCGATGCTCCTGTCTCCCTGCGTTTGTCGAACGCTCTCGTCTCCTACGCGAAGTACTTGTTTGTCACTTTTTGGCCTGCCAATCTTGCGGTCTACTATCCGTTCCCACCTGAGGGGATACCGGCGTGGCAGATCATTGGAGCGGTAATCGCTCTGGCCGGGATCACGGTCTTCTGTTTTTTGCAGGCGAAAAGCCGGCCCTACCTGATCGTCGGCTGGCTTTGGTTTGTGGGAACGCTGGTTCCGGTGATAGGAATTGTTCAGGTCGGCGGGCAAACCATGGCCGATCGCTACCACTATCTGCCTTCGATCGGTTTGTTCGTCGCGATCGTGTTCGGACTGGCGGACGTGATCCGCGCGCGAAATTTTCCATCCACGGTTGTAGCGATTCTGGCCGGTGCGCCGTTGATCGCCCTCGCTGCTCTTACCATGGTGCAGGTCAATTACTGGCGCGATAGCATCACCCTGTTTCGGCACACATTGGGAGTGACTCCGCCGAGCCTCATTATCGAACACAATCTCGGTCTGGTTTTGGGCCAGAAGGGCAATTACGACGAAGCCGGCGCGCATTTTGAAAAAGCGCTGCAGATCAAACCGGATTTCTTTGACGCTTTGTTGAACATCGGAATCACCCGATCGAAGCAAAACCGGATGGGCGAAGCAATTGACTACTATGAGCGCGCGCTTCGCGCTCAGCCGGGGTCGGCCAAAGCGCACATGGAGCTGGGTCTGGCCCTGGCCAGGGAAAACCGGAACGACGCCGCTTCGGAGCAACTGCAACTGGCCGCGCACGTCGCTCCGGATGATGCCGACATGCGAACGAACCTCGGACTCGTGCTGGTGCGTCTGGGGAAATTTCCCGAAGGAATCGATCAACTTCACCAGGCACTGCGATTAGACCCAGACAACGCCGAAGCGCATAACAATTTGGGTCTGGCCTTGCTCGTCTCCGGCAAGACCCGCGAGAGCATCCCGGAGTTCGAGAAGGCATTGCAACTCAAGCCGGCGTTGCACGTTGCCGGCGACAACCTGCGCCGGGCCCAGGCAAAACTGCAAAGGGAGAAATAGCACCGGGTGTCGTCCTTCGCTTGCCTCGCGACATATGTATTGAGTACTCTGCCGGTATGCATCGCTCCGTTCTTCCTTCGCTCGTTTTGGCATCGCTCTTTCCCTTCGTTACCTTGGCTGCCCCGAAATCTCCGGTTCAGGATCGGGCCGACCGTTTTCTTGCTCTGGCCAACGCCGGGTTTACGCGATGATGGAATATTTCAAACCGTTAATGAAGTGGCTGGAAGAACAAAACAAAGGCCGCCAGATCGGCTGGGAATAATTCCTAGCACAGGCATCTTGTCCGCCACCGGACGGACTCGCTGCGGCAAGCCTGTGGGGCCGGCGGGCGTCCCGCGTGTCGAATAGCGATTATGCGCGTCCTTGTTCTCACCGGCGCCGGCGTTTCGGCCGAGAGCGGCATCCCGACGTTTCGTGGCAAGGACGGTTACTGGCGAAGCCGCCAGTCCGGCTCGGACCTCGATCCGATGAAGCTGGCCACCCCGGAAGCGTTTGCGGAAAATCCACAATTGGTTTGGGAATGGTATCGGGAACGACGGGAACGGATTCGCAAGGCTCGACCGAACCCGGCGCATGACGCGATCGCGCGATTGTCGAAGCTGGCCGGCGAGTTTTTGCTGGTAACCCAGAACGTGGACGATCTTCACGCCCGGGCCGGCTTGGGGGCTGAGAAAATGGTGCAGATTCATGGAGACATTTTCGTCACCCGCTGCTCGCGTTGCAGTTCTGCGTATGGCGAGCACGATCACGACCAGGGTCGTGGACTGGTTCCGAAATGCCCCGAGTGCGGCGCGCTCATGCGGCCCGGCGTGGTTTGGTTTGGGGAACAGTTGGACCTTCTCGAGATTCAACGAGTGGAAAATTACCTGCGCCAAAAAGTTTGCGATGTTGCGCTCGTCATCGGCACAACCGCGACATTTGGCTACATCGTCGATTGGGCCGTGCGCGCGATTGGCGACCACGGACGGCTCATCGAAGTGAATCCCGAGGAGACTTCATTATCGGAATTCGCGACGAAATCGGTGCGGGAACCGGCGGCCATCGCGCTGCCGCGGATCGTCGAGGAGCTTTGTCGCAGTTAGTTGCCGGGCCGCCGGGTCAAACGCAGGCAATAAAGAAGCGGAATAGCGCCGGCGATTCCGAAGCTGCAGTCGATCATCGTCCAATAGATTGGGATATGCCGGATCGGCCCGGCGATTAATGCGAAAACGATGACTCCGCCGCAGGCGAACAAGCCAATCTGCACAATCGCGCGGTAACGAATTGGATCGACAAACGGCAAAACGAAAAAAGCCGCGATGACAAAATGACCGAACCCGAGCCAATCGGTCCCGTAACCGAAGAACGGAAACTGCTGATAGGTCAGCTGAACTCCGTAATGAACCCGGGAGATGAACGCATGCAGCTGAAACAGACTGCCATTCGGATCGATCGGCGGATTTAGCCCGAGCCAGCGGTTCAAGAGCGCGGATTCCATTTCGAGTGGAAAAGCGGTCAGGCCACTGGTCACCAGGCCGAAGATGAAAAAGCCCAGAGCCAGTCGATAACGGAAGAGAAATGTTGGTCGCTCGGAATTTTTCACGGTCGATGTCGATCTTGCAGTTCGCGAAAGTATTTCGCCACGTTTGGTTTGAAATAGAAATACCAAACGGAAAGGCAGCCGAGAATGGATCCATTGATCACGGCCCGCCACATGATGACCGGCTTGATCCAGCCGGGCGCGCCAATGGCAACGGCGTAACTGACGATCAAGATCGGGATCGCCATCACTGCCCGACGGGCCCACGGTTTACGCGTTGCCAGTCCGTAAGAACTGAGCGCCATCAAAATGCCGATCACGGCAACAAGCGGCGCGGCGATGTGCAGCCACTCACTGCGCGTTACCGGTTCGCCGCCCATCATCGCCGGCGCGATCCCGAAGTAAACCAGCGGGATCGACAAGAACATGCCGGCGCAAGCGAGCGCGGCGAACCAAACCAGAATTTTGATGGCGGCAGGCTGTTTCAAGGTGGATCGAGATCTCCGAGCTCGATGTTAATTGAGCGGCGAAGCCGCCTGCAATCTAGCATCGCCCGCGGAGCGGCCGATCCACCTGAGGCGGAATCGATGGTTCAATCCCTGTGCCGGATCGAGCCCGCGCCAGTGACGTGTTTTTCGATCGTCGGCGGGTTGCCGTAATAATTCACCGTGCCGGCGCCGGTAATCGAAACTCTTAGCGTCTCGCTGACACTGATATCTGCGTCGGCTGCGCCGGTCGTCGAAATCTCGACCGTCCTGGCCTGCAGATTTTTCGCATTCAAATCGCTTGCCCCGGTCATGTCGGCCAAAAGTTCATCGACGTTCCCGTCCAGTTTCACGTCCGACGCGCCGGTGGATTTGAAATAAAATTTCGGCCCGGCGATCTGCGGCACCTTTAGGTCGACCGCTCCGGAAAGTCTCGCACCCATGCGAGTGGGACTCGAGGCCAGGACCTTGATCCCGTGGGTCGGCCAAAGATGCTCGCGAGTGTGCAACCGGAGTTGGTTATCCGTGATTTCACTCTCGATGTATTGCAGCAGATTGGCATCGGTGGTGATGCTTACAGAGGGCGGGCCGCTCCGCCATTCAACATTGAACTGCCCGCCGGCTTGCAGCTCGGAAAAGTCCGTAATGTTTTTCTGATCGGTTGTGATATTGCCGTTGCCCCGGATGCCAAATGGCCAGTTGCAGCCGGTGAGCAAAATAACGGTGAGCGCGAGCGTAAGGAGATTGGTCTTTTTCATGGGGAAAATGTCGCCTTTGTTAATAGGATGCTGCTGATGGCCGGTTTGGATTCAAGAAAATCGTGCTGTTGTAGAGGCGGCCGTGTCGGCCGCACCACTGCGGGCGACACGCCCGCCACTACACCGTGTCTATTTTGTGATCCTCAACTTTACCGTTTCCTGCAATTCATCATCGACATAAAACTCGGCCCGATAATCGCCCGGTTCCCAGCCATCGCCGGGCCGGGAAAGAACAAAATGCCCATGCGAATATTTGCCGTCGGCCACGGCCGATGCTTCGTCCACTTTGTAATTAGCCGGGATATCTTCCACCTTCTCGGCGATCCAGACCACGCGGATCCTGGCGTGTTCGCGCAAACGCCGTCCTTCCCAGCGCGCATAAATCATCGGCGCATCGGTTGAGAATTCGACGGCGGGTTCGCCCGCGGGCTCGGTCGCCAGCGTGGCTGAAAGTTTTTTTGGCGGCTCGGTTGGCTTGACCTCCGGTCGCTTGTCGATCCTGGGCCGTTCCTTCAATTCAAGCGAGATGCGTTGAAGAATATCGCCCTCTTTCGATCGCATCGTGGTGACGTCTTTGACGATTCCAATTCCGGGAACAAACCAGCGATCGATTGTCGTCGCGCTGGGCGATGTCTGCTCGCAATGAATCCGGAAAGCGTGAAATTTTCCCGCGGGAACATCGACATCTTCCAGCCCGGCCACATCGTAACGCTGATTAACTTTCAGATTGGCCACCTGGCTCTCGAAATTCCAGGTCGCGCCCGGCTTGAGCGGCGCCGCGATCATCGTCTGGGGCGGATCGATCTCGATCAGCTCGCCTTCGAGATTAATTTTTCCCCAGCAAATAATTCCGTGACCGTCCACAGTCACGAGATCGGTGTTGGTCACCACGCCGTCACGATGCATCTCGAACTCGATGAGATTTTTCCCGTCAACTTTCTGCGTGCCGGCAATGTGATAAGTGACCGGTACCCGGATTTTCCCGTCGGCATCAGGCTTGGCGTTGGGCACCTTGATTCCTTCGCCCACTTCCTGGGTCATGTTGTATTGCCAGGTCGTGCCCTCCCGGATGGGAATGAGCGCGCCGGCGGCGATGGACGCGACGCCCAATAGAAAGGCAAGCAAGACGTTTGGAATGAGGTTCCTACCAATCTGCGAAAATCTGCGTAATCTGCGGACGCTCATGAAAATGGTTCGCCAATATCGCACATTCTGTCTGGTGGCGGCGCTGGTTTCTTGTGCGCAGACGGTCGCAGTCGCTGCGGATGCAGCCAAACCGGATCGGCATGTCGTGTTGATCGTGTGGGACGGCATGCGTCCCGATTTCGTGACCGAGGAAAACACCCCGGCGCTTTGGAAACTGGCGAAAGCGGGCGTGGTGTTTCGCAATCATCACGCGACCTATCCATCCTCGACCGAGGTTAATGGTGTCGCGATGGCCACTGGCGTTTATCCGGGACGCAACGGCATCATCGCCAATCACGAATACCGGCCGGAGATTGACAGCCGGAAAGCGATCGACACCGAAAATTCGCGAGTTATTCAGAAGGGCGACGAACTTTCTGGCGGCAATTACGTGGCGGTGCCGACGATCACCGAACTTGTGCGAAAGGCCGGCCGTCACACCGCGATCGCGGCGGCCAAGGGCATTGGGCTGTTGCAGGATCGACATGTCGATCAAAACGGCCTGACCCTTTTCGGCGGTCAATCTTTTTCGTCCACCGCGCTGGCGCCGATGGTGGCTGGGCTTGGCCCGTTTCCGTCGGCCAGAGCAGCGGCCGATCGCGACGCATGGACCACGAAAGCGTTGACCGATTTTCTCTGGCGCGATCAAGTGCCGGCATTTTCGCTGTTGTGGTTGAGCGAGCCGGATGACACCGAACACAAGACGGCTCCCGGTTCCAAAGAGGCCATCGCGGCGATGAAAGCGAGCGACACAAACCTCGGTCGCGTCCTGGCTGCGCTCGATCGGCATCAGGCAACATCGACCACCGACATTTTCGTTGTCTCCGATCACGGTTTTTCCACGATCGAGCGGTCAGTCGATCTTCGGAAAATTTTGAAAGACGCCGGATTTGATGCCGTGACCGAATTTGCGGCGGAGCCCAAGCCCGGCCAGATCATGCTCGTTGGAAACGGCGGCACAGTTTTGTTCTATGTAATGAAACACGACCCGGCGATTACGAGCCGGCTGGTCGAAACTTTGCAGCAATCGGATTTCGCCGGAGTCATTTTTACAAAAACACCGATGGACGGCACGTTCGGTTGCGAGCAGGCCGGGATCGCTGGCGAACAGGTGCCGGACGTGGTGATGAGTTTTCGTTGGAACGAAAGGAAGAATCAATTCGGAGTGCCCGGAATGATCGATGCCGATTGGCAGCGCAGAGCGGGGAAGGGGACACACGCCACGCTTGGCCGGTTCGACATGCACAACACACTCATCGCCGCCGGCCCGGATTTTCAGCGCGGGCAGGCGGACGATTTACCAAGTGGCAATGTCGATCTTGCCCCGACGATTCTGCGCATACTCGGGATTGCCCTGCCCAGGCAATTGGATGGCCGGATTTTGTCCGAAGCAATGAGTGGAAGCAGCCTCGGGCAATTGAAAGCGGAAACGACGACGATCGACGCCGGGCGGGAATTTCCTTCGGGGAAGTGGCGGCAAACGCTCAAGATCTCACGCGTGGGATCGACAACGTATCTGGACGAAGGAAGCGGCAGCTTCGTGCCGCATTAAAGTGCCATTGGCATCTTGTCCGCCAACGGACAGACTCGCCCTGGCGAGCCCATCGACATCGGCTGGAAGCCGATGCCACGACAACAGTCCGCTGAGGACAGCGGACTCTACAGTGGGACGGCCGTTAACAAAGAGCTTGCGCCCAGGGGACGTTTTGAAGAACATGGCGGCATGAACGCCCTGAGCCGTTTTCTCATCACTTTGTTCGCGTGCACTGGACTGGTAGCGATCGTCACCGCCGGTCCCCAGCCGATCCCGTCCAAGGAAGTTGCGCCGCCGCCACCGCCTCCGGCTTGCGACTGGTCGGGGATTTACATCGGTCTGCATGCCGGGGGCCAGTTTGGCCACAGCCAGACGAACGATCTCGATGAGTATTATTTCTTTGCCCACCATCATTTCGGTTACAGCGAGTCGGGTTTCGTCGGCGGGGGCCAGGTGGGCTACAATTTTCAATTCGGCCGGATCGTGCTCGGGCCCGAACTGGATCTCGGTTATATGAATCTGGATGGCCGCGGGGAAGAGCCCCAGTCTCTTGGTCCCCCGGGTGTGGCCCATGGTGAAACCGACAGCGATTTCTATCTGACTCTGCGGGGACGAATCGGTTACGCGCTGGATTGGCATGGGTGCTGGTTGCTCTATGCCACCGCCGGGGTCATTGGTGTGAATTACGACACCCGGTTTGTCGCCCAGGAGGAGATCGGCGGCGGCGTCGAGGCTTCCAGGCAGGATTTCAACTGGGGCCCCACCGTGGGTGGCGGGATCGAGCGCCAGCTCGGCCGGCATTGGTCGATCAAACTGGAATACCTCTGGTTCACTCTCGACGAACAGTCCTTCAGCGGTCTCGACAATGAGAGAATGAATCTGGGGCCTGACCAAAGGTCACCGCAGGGGCGGCTCACGGACAGGTTCCGATTCCAAGGCGAAACCCAGGGGCACATCATCCGCGGTGGATTGAATTTCCGGTTTTAGCCGAATCTCGATTTCTTACAGAAGGAGAAGGAAACGAAGCGCTGTGATCGACCGCTGATCACGCGGATGTATCAAAGTTCTAAGGCGTCTGCGTGCCCGCCATAGCAAAGGCGAAGGCGGGGTCAGACGCCGATTCCCCTGAACTCTGAAATCTGATCTTCGTTCCCGCAGTTTACCGGCCGTGGCGGGTTATCTTCTGTAAAAAATTTTCCCTCCGAGGCAGCTTGGGACGACGGAAGCGAGCCTCTTGCTTGTCTGGAAATTATAGCGCCCGCGGGAAATGTTAGGGCTTGACGGGTTGGCCTGTATTGTTGAGAAATAGCCCTTATGAAATCCATAGCCCGTCTGTTCGTCGCTGTTTGCGCATGCAATGCGCTTGCCTTAACTATTTTTGCCGGTCCCGAACCGATGGCGAGTGGCAAGGAAATGAAAGAAGTCATTCCGCCACCGCCGCCGCCATGCTGCGATTGGACCGGATTTTACCTCGGACTACATGCTGGCGGTCAGTTTGGTCACAGCGAGGACAATTTTACAGCCACTGCCAATAACGGCGACGAGTTTTCTCATGCCTTTGGATACTCGGAATCGGGCTTCGTTGGTGGCGGGCAAATCGGTTACAACTGGCAGTGGCGATGGCTGGTTCTGGGAGCGGAATCCGATGTCGGCTACATGAACCTGGATGGCAGCGGCCATTTGTTCCATGACTCCGGGTTCCCGGCCGAAAGCGATAGCGATTTCTATGCGACTTTTCGCGGACGCCTTGGTGTTGCGGCTGGTTGTAACTGGTTGTTCTACGCCACGGGTGGCGCCATCGGGGTGAATTACGAGACCAGTGCGACCTTTGAACCCGATCCCGAGGTGTTCGACGTTCACAAGCAGGATTTTAATTGGGGCTATACCGTTGGTGGCGGGATCGAGCGCAGGCTCGGCTGCCACTGGTCGATCAAGCTCGAGTATCTCTATTTCTCGCTTGAGGACCAATCCACGGAGATCGACGCCAATATATTTAACAACGCCGCTGGTAACGCCGCTCGTGCCAGACCAAGCATCCCGGGTGGCAAAATCTTCCCCGTCAAATACGGATTGGACGGCGAGACCACCGGCCACATTGTTCGGGCGGGGTTGAACTTTCACTTCTAAACGGACGACGCCGCAGAAGATTTTTGACCACCGAGGTTGGATTGGATCCGGCCTCGGTGGTTTGACGTACCGGACAGTCCCTCAATAGCCTTGGCTCGTGCTTCGCTGCATTGGCCGCGCCATCACGATCGTCGCACTTTGTTGTGCGATTGGGTTGCATTGGGTCGCGCTGCAATCGCTCGCCTGGACGAGCATGCTCATCCAAAACGCCCAGCGCGCTCCGTTGCGGGAAGCGATCGCGCAGACTTTTGACGGCAATCATCCCTGCTCGATTTGTCATATTGTGAATAAGGGGAGGAATTCCGAGAAGAAATCGGATCTGCAGCCATCGACTCCGAAAATCGATATCATTTGTGTGACACGCCCGGTTTCGCTCAGGCCCTCTTTCGTTGATTTCAAATACGCGACACGCGATTTTTCGTTTTCCCACGCCGGGCATTCGCCGCCGGTTCCTCCGCCACGGTTGATGAGCTAACTTGCAGCTCTGTAGGTGGATCGGCCGCTCCGCGGGCGATGGTAAGATAATGCGGCTTTGCCGCCTGAATTAACATCGGCCAAGGGACTGCTCGATCCACCAATCGCTCGCTGCCGAAGTCCAGCGGCGGTCGCCGCGGCGACTGCAAAGGCCCATTCTTTGAATGCGGGCGACACACCGACCTCTAAATCTCAATCTTCAGAGAACCAATGAAAATTTTACGTTTGCTTTTACTTTTATGTTTGTTTGCGGGCGCCGCGGTCACCACCCGGGCTTGTGATCTGTGCGGCTGTTACGCGCCGCAATTGAATGCCATGTCGCAATTAGAGGCTGCGCATTTGATCCCGTGGGCGCCGGGATTATACGGCGCGGTGGCCGAGCAGTTCACTCGATTCGGAACCCTGCAACTGGACGGCGCCGAGGTCGGCAATCCGACCGGACAATATTTGAACAGTTCGATCACCCAGGTCGTGGCCGGTTACGCTCTGACCAGCCGGTTCGCGCTCCAGATCAATATCCCGATTATCTATCGCGAGTTCAAAAGACCGGAAGGCTTCGCCATTGATCGCGGCACGGTGGCGGGTTTGGGCGACCTGTCGATCCTGCTCAAGACCGTTCTGTTTCACTACTCGTCGCTCGGCCCGGCAATCGTTGCAGTTCGAAGGCAAGAACCCCGTGACCATCGAGCACGAGCCGGACTTCACGATGTCGTCAGTGCTGCTGACCGGATTGAAATTCCCAACCGGCGATTCCAGCCGAATTAAGGAAGAATTTCATGAAGTGGAACTTCCGGGTCCGCCTTCGCCTGGCTTCGGCGCGATAAACGCGCCCGAGAGCGGAATTCATGGGCACGATCTCACCCTCGGCACCGGTTCCTACGACGGCGTGTTCGGCGAGCAAAACTCGCTGCGATATCGGAATCTGTTTTTTGAGACGAACGTGCAATTCACCCTGCGCGGCGATGGGGCGCACCAATATCATTTCGCCAACGATCTCACCTGGAGCGCCGGGCCGGGTTATTATTTTGTCCGCGATCGCGGCACCGTGGCCGGTCTGCAATTCGTGGTTTCAGGCGAGCACAAGGATGTCGATCGGTTTCGCGGGATGAAAGCCGAGGATACCGGGATCGATTCCGTTTTTGTCGGGCCCCGGATCGTGGCCTCGCGCGGGACGCTGGAGCGCGGAGGTCGCTGTCGATCTTCCGGTGTCGATCGACAACACCGCGTTGCAAGCGGTGCCCGATTACCGTCTGCGCGGCGGAATTTCCGTGCAGTTCGACGATCGGAAATCGCAGATCGGTGATCTGTTATCAGCTATTACATCAGACCGCATCAAGAAAATCCGCGTAATCCGCGGTCAATTTCCCGCCGGGCCCATGGTCAGTTGTCCGTGGTCAGTGGTCCCGTAGTCTGTAGTCCGGTTCCCGGCCTTTTCGTCTTCGTCTTTTCCGGCGCCGGGACCGTGATGGCGACGGCCGCCTTCCCAGCGGTGCATCATTTTTCCGTGCATTTTCTTGTGCTGGGCCGCGATCTCGTTCACGACGGCAACCACCGCATTAAGTTTTTTCTCGGGCGTGGCCGCGGTGTTCATGTCGACGACTAATTTGTCGAGCCGTTCGTCCATCGCTTTCATCTCGGCCTGCATCTCTTCATGCATGGCTTTCATTTTCATTCCCTTGTCTCCACCCATCGGTTTGTCGTCCTGAGCGAATGCCGGCGCCGACACCAGAATGGCCGCGGGCAATATCAAAAGCAGTTTTGCGATTTTCATATCAATGAAACTAGGCCGGGCTGGCGAAGTGACAAGGGAGAATGGAAGAAGTGACCAGTGACGAGTGACCAGTGACAAGTTGTAGCCAGGGCAGCGAGCCTGCCCTGAGCGGCAGTCGAATCGGTCGCGGCGCAGAAATCAGAGGGCAGCGGCGCTACATGACTTGTAGGGCGTCTGTGTCAGACGCCAACTCGTCTTCGGAAGCGGCCGGCACGGCCGCCTCTACACTGGATGAAACTGACAAGGATTTGATTCAGAAATCAGCAATCAGCAATCAGAAGCGCGAATGCCCGCGCGCTTGAATCTTCGCCGTTGGCTGAACCCAACCGCGGCCAGAGCCAGCGCGCCGCCGATCCATGTGCCCGGCTCGGGAATGGGCACGAGCTCGCCGTTGGCCAGAAGCGCTGCGACACCGAGACCGTACGAGCCGGTGCCGGCGCCGCTAAAGAACTCGATCTGCGCCAGCTGCCCGGAGCTAAGACCGCTCGTATCCGTTCCGAAATAGATCTGATCGGCACCGCCTCCCGCGAGATTGCCCGTCCAATTCCAGATGCTCAGGACTTGTCCCGAGGTCCAGGTTGCGCTGCTGCTATTGGCAAAGGCCAGAATACTTTTGCCGCTTCCCAGATCGATGACCGAGCTCGCTTGAAGCGTGAGCGCACCAATCCCGGCGGTAACGTTGGTGACGATCGGTTTAGGAACGGGTCCATTTGTCGGGGTCGGGCCTTTTCCCTTGCCGGGTAACGGCCCGAGGCTGCCCGAATACTCGCTCAACCCGCCGGTGCTAAACTTGCCGCCGTTCAGCGTTATGGTCGCGCTGTCGTTAATCCGGTCGTTGCTGGATGTGCCGCCGCTTTGGGCCAGCAGCAACGTGCCGCCGCTGTTGACCGTAATCTTGGTCGTCCCCGCTAATCTCGGCGTGGCGGTGTTGTTATTGTCAAGCGCAAGCGTGCCGTTGTTGATCACCGTCGCGCCGGTGTAAGTATTCGCGCCGGACAGGGTGAGCGTTCCGGCGCCTTGCTTGGTGAAAACGGTGGTTCCCGCTACCAGCGGGTCGCCGCTGATAACTCCGGCAAAAGTGGTATTGGAGCTGTCGCCAACGGTGAAACTGCCGGCACTGCTGCCAAACGCTCCGATGACAACCGTCGCGGTCGGAGCTCGAGCTGGCCAGCGAACCGACCGTTTCGCTCCCGCCACTCAGATCCATATTGCCAGTTCCGTTAATAGTTACGGCGGCGGCGTCATTGATCACATTCGTCGTCGAGCCGTCCCCAATGCTAAAAAGGTTCGCGCCACTGTTAACCACAACGGAAGTCACCGAGCCCAGGGCGTTATTGACGTTCAGATTCGTTGCGCCTCCGCTTGCCGTGAACGTTCCGGAAAAATCATTTGCGATGTCGAGGTCCAACATACCCGAACCCATCTTGGTGAGGCTCCTGCCCAACGCCGGTAATCTTGTTGCCAATCCGCACGTCGCTATTCAGCGTCAGCACGGTATCGGCTGCCAGCGTAACGGTAGACGCCACGCTCAGGCCAGCCGAGTTGAATCTGAGCACGCCGGCATTTGTCGCACTGCCCAAGGTCACGTTTCCGCTCAAACTTACATTGTTGAGGATGGTTCGATCGGTCGCGCCGTTCGAGCGTATCGCCGCACCATCATTGAGAGTCAAGAGGCCGGTACCGACCGGACCGTTTATAATCGCTCCGCCGCTTGCAGTGCTGCTGGAGCCGAGCGCAAGCGTTCCACTGTTTACCGTGGTCCCGCCGGTGTAAGTATTTGCGCCTGTCAGAACGTCATGTGCCCAGTCGCCGAAAGCAAGTGCCGCCAATCGCCCGCTCCGCCATCGAAATAACTCCGCCAAAATATAGGTACCGGACTTTGGCTGATTGTTATCGTGCGCACAGCTGCCCCCAAGGCAACTGTCGCCGCCCAATGTGGAGTTTCCGTGTACCTGTAATTTCGAATTCCCGCCGAGCGTAACGCAGTTGGCATGTAATCACCGGGTCCACCACCATGTTTGGATGGTTCCTCCGTCGATTCGCAGGATTGGGCCGCCGTTCGAAGGAATTGTTTCCGGATCGACAATGCACAGTCCCAGCATTGAGCGTAAAACCACCAGTGTAAGCGTTGGGTTGTGCCCCGATATTCCATGTTCCTAAGCCGTTCTTGATGAAGCCCGAGGAGCTGTTGTTCGAAACGCCTTGAGTCGTCCATGTGAGCAACGAACCGGTGCCAATGTCGAAGGTCCAGGACTGACGTTATTGGTGCTCATCGTGCCTGCTTGAGAAACCGTGACGGTGATGCCGCTAGACAATGTCACATTTCCGATGGATTACCGTCGCAAATGTTACAGTCGCCAGTTAGCCGTGAAGCTCGCGTCATTATTGGCGGTGTAACTCGTGCCGCCCGAGTTGGGAGAGGAAGCACCCCAATTGGCCCCGGTCCACGTCCCCGCGGCCTGCCATCGGTTCTCCAAAATTGAGCGCCAAAGTGGCGTCGGGTGCGGGCACGGCAAGTTGAATCAGGTGAGAATCCTCCGGTTGTGCATTACTCGCTACCGGCAAAAACGAAGCCGCAATCGCACAGCAAAGTGCGATTCGTTTTCTAAATTGTTTCGTAGAGGACGACATCGCTTATTTGGAGACTTGCTGAGATTGAGCCGGGCGAGCGGTGTCGGTGGCGTTTTGGTTAGCGTGCGTTTTTCCGCCGGTGCGGAACACGATGAACATCAACACCGCGGTCAGGACCACGAGCACCACGTCAAAAGTCCGATGCGCGCCGGCCGCGTAAGGGTCGGGCTTCGCGCCCGGAGGCCCGGCGTGGCGAATCATTCCTTTGGCAGATGGCAGATCAGAGGTCACAGTGAAGGCAGGCGAATGGTTTCCGTGTAAATCGGCGTAATCCGTGGTCAAAAAATGAAGTAAAATCGGTGTCCGTTTGTGCCTAACCCTTTTGGCGACAAAATCAGGGCATATCACACCAATTTTTGGCCTTAGAGTCAATCAAAATCCCACAATTCTTCGTAATCGAATGCAGGGTAAACTCGTCCAGCGGTGGGGTTGTGAATAACCCCCCGGGCCTCAGGGCCCTGCGGCTTGTGGCCAGGGGGCGAACCGAAGGGCTTTACAGGAGAAAGGCAGGGATTTTTACAGAAGGAAACTAAGGAACGAAGGAGGGAGACGGGAATAATCAGGAAAGCAGGAAAACAGGAAGAGGGGAGAGGATTGAGGCGAGGCCGGGGACGCCTCGACACAGCTCGCCACGGCGAGTCCGTCCGGTGGCGGACGAGGCGGCTACAGGCGCGGCGACCAGACCGGGCAGACTGCGGGAACGCAGGTTTGTGGGTCCCGATCCGACGCTTGTGGATTCTTTGTTTCCTTCGTTGCCTTCTGTTAAAAAGATTTTGCCGTGTGTCGAAGCACGAAAAAGTGTGGCAGCAGATACTGTCCGGCCGGTCCGACTACAACATTAGTTTCAACGATTTGGTTTCTCTCCTTGAGCAGTGATGCTCGGGTCAGCGGATGAACTTGATCAACGCGGCGATGATGGGGATAAGGCCGATCCAGAAGATAAACATCCAACGAATGATCTCGACCTTGGCATCGGCGATTTTCTCGATCAGTTCGCCGCGCAATTTGGCCGACTCCTCGCGCAATTTGGCGATATCCTCTTTCGTCGCGAGGACACGCGCCTGATCGAGATTGTTCTCGTCCAGTGCGCGCTCGATGGCGGCGGTGATGGCGCGAGCGTGTTTCTCGTCGATCTGCGCCTGCTCCAGGATGTCGTAGATCTTGAGCGTGCTGACCATTACCCAGGAATATTAGCTGATTCAGTGAGAGAGGCAAAGTGCGAAATCTCAATATCCTCTCTAGCGCCAAGTTCGTCCTATACTGGACGAACTCCTGTTACAGAAGAAAAGCGGGATTTTTACAGAAGGAAACCCGCCACGGCCGGCAGGCTGCGGGAACGAAAAGCCGCGCCAGCGGAGCCTACCCTGAGCAGCAGTCGAACGGATCGCCGTGCAGAAATCAGAGGCAGAAGAGCTGCATTGTTGTAGGGCGTCTGTGTCAGACGCCGTTTCGTTCTTCGGAAGCGGCCGGCACGGCCGCCTCTACACCGAGGCGAATTGGGATTTTTACAGAAGGAAACTAAGGGAACGAAGGAAGGGAAGTGGGAAGAGCAAAGGGGCAAGGAAGGAAGGGACTACTGACGACTGACGACTGACGACTGACCACAGGACTACGAGACTACGATGCAAGCGACGGTAAAATTGACATGAAAAAAGCGCTCTGCGATGTTCGTTGCTGTGACACGCTCCCAGATCGAGAAAGCCATCGAGCGCAATCTCCCCTTCGTGTTGAAGATGGCCGATGGGAACCAATATGAGGTGCCGCATCGGGATTACATCGCGCTTCCGCCCCGGGCGGCTTATGTTGTCGTGTTTGACAAAAATGATCCGGATGAGGCGTTCGATGTTCTGCCATTGCTGACGATGACCGGGCTCCATCAAGCGGGCAATGGGGCAGAAACGGGCGCGTAACCGAAAGAAACGAAGAGACAGTGGCGGGAAGTTGGGGAAAACGCCCAACGCTCAAATCCAACCGCGGATTACGCGGATGACTCGGATTTATTTCACAGAAGGAAACGAAGGGAACGAAGAAGGAGGGAGACGGAAATAATCAGGAAAGCAGGAAAACAGGAAGAGCAGACTGCGGGAACGCAGGTTTGTGGGTCCCGATCCGACGCTTGTGGATTCTTTGTTTCCTTCGTTGCCTTCTGTAAAAAAACTCTCCGATTTCGTGGTGATCGGTTCGGTTTTTACTCGCGCGACGGGCGGCAGCCTGAGATAATCGCGGCGGTTCATGAAACGAATCCGGCTCGTTTGCGGGGCGCTGGCCTTTATCATCGGCCCGCTCAGTTCACTCGATGCGCAGACCACTGTCCGGCTGCTCGATCACAATATTAATCGCGACATCGGAGGGAGCGATTCCAACCTCTCGGCCCAGCCCGCCCTGGCCAAGATCGTTAATTATCTCAACCCCGATATCTGGACGATCAACGAGCTGGGCGGAAACAGCGTCAGTTTCAACACGACGAACGCGCACAACTATCTCGTCAGTTTCATTCAAACCCGGCTCACCATCTTCGGCCCGAGCCCGCAGGAGAACCTGGATTTCTTCATTTACATCAGCACGATCAACGACGGGTTCACGACCCAGGCGATCGTGTCGCGGTATTCGTTCGCCTCAACTCATACTTACTCCGATGCCGGGGGCGGGTTCGGTTCACTGCGCGGACTAACCAACGCTTCGGTGAATGTGCCCGGTGTAACCAGGCTCGACCTGTTCACGGCTCATTTGAAAGCGTTGAGCACGACCAACGATGCCAGACAACGCCAGGCCGGAGCGAATGCGGACAGCGCCACCATTGCCAGTTGGATCGCGTCGCACCCAACGGATGCGATCGGCGTCACGGGCGATTGGAACGAAACCGAAGATCCGGGCGAATCGTGCAATTGGAGCGGACATCAAATTGGCGATATCCTGCCCGTTTCGGGCCAGCCTTACGCGCCGATCACGACGATGCATTCGGCCGGTTTGATCGATCCGTCGCCCGGCAGCATCGCCATGAACTACGACACTATCGATTCCACGACGCCGGACGCGCGATTCGATTACGCGATGTTTATCAGGGCCAGCTTTCTCGGCGGCCAGGTGTTCGATACCAAGCAATACACCGCCGTGCAACTGGCCGCGTTGAACGCGGCTAACGGAACCAATTTCGTTGCCGCCGATTCGGCCACGGCGTCGGACCATCTGCCGGTGTTGTCGATCCTGCAAGTCGGCGGGCCGACGCCTCCGCCCGCCTTGTATGGAGTGAGCCGAAGCGGCACCAACCTGAGCGTGACGTATCAGAAGATAATCGTGGCCGGTTACACCTACGCAGTCGAATCGTCCAGTAACCTGACGACCTGGACCACCGCGATGCCGCAGAATGAAATTCTGGAACAACACGGCGACCTGCAAACCGTGAAAGCGACGGTCGCGATCGGCGCGGCCACGAAATTATTTTTGCGTGTCCGGGTGACTGTGGCGATGTGATCGCCGGTCGATTTTCACCACGGAGATCACGGGGAGTTTTACAGAAGGAAACCGAAGATCCGGCCAGATTTCGGAGACCCGAAGTCAGAGATTTCAGAGGCCGAATAGAGAAAATACCTTCGTTTACTTTGTTATCTTCTGTTAAATCATGTCGATGGAATTTCCGAAACGAGAGCTGGAAACGATCTGGGCGCCGTGGCGGGTGGAATATTTCCAGAAAAAACCGAACTCGGAGTTTTTATCGGAAGCGGCCCGGGCCAGCGATGACGCAGCCCATCTCGTCATCGCGCGTCGGAAGACGGCCTTCCTGATGATGAATCGTTATCCCTACGCGGTGGGACATCTGATGGCGGTGCCCTATCGCAAAACGGCCGATCTCGATGCCTTGGGCGAAAATGAAATTGTCGAGCTCTGGAATCTGGTGACGCACGCGCAAAAATTGTTGCGGGCGACGGTGAAAGCGCAAGGGTTCAATGTCGGGTTGAATCTGGGCGAGTGCGCGGGAGCGGGTGTGCCGGACCATTTGCACATTCACATCGTGCCGCGCTGGAATGGCGATACGAATTTTATGCCGATGATCAGCGGGACAAGAACGCTGTCGGAGGGATTGCGCGGCTTGTATGAAAAATTGATCGAGGAGCAGAACAAGATAGTGGCCAGTGACCAGTGATCAGGAGGGGCGCCTCGACAGAGCTCGCCACGGCGAGTCCGTCCGGGTGGCGGACGAGGCGGCTACAGCGAATGACGCGGAGCCAAATCGAAAATCGAAAATTGAAAATCGAAAATGAACAGCAGCTGGATTGAGCCGCCCCCGAGGCAGGGGATCGGTTGTTTCGGCAAGGGTTGCCTGATTCTGGCGGTGTTTTTGGCGCTGCTGATCATTGCCGGTTTTGCGGGAATTTATTGGGGAATGCACACCCATTCGGCCCTGGCCCGGGTCGTCTTTTGGGCGACCAAAATCCACGCGCTGTCCGAAAACCGGGCGACGTTCCCGGAATTCAAGCCGTCGGATGCCGAGATGGAAGAGGTGCAGATGCGCTGGCAAAAATTTGAGGAAGCGGCGCACGAAGGTCAACCGGCCACGATCGAGCTGAGCGGTCGAGATATTAATACTCGCATCGCAGCCAACCCGGACCTGGCCGGAAAAATGTTTGCCTCGATCGAGGGCAATCGTCTGCGGCTGCAGGTGAGCATTCCGCTGGCCAGACTCCTGGGCCGGGCCGGTCATTATTTCAACGCCGACGTCGTGGTGGAATCGGACGGGCCGCAATCGTTCGAGCACATGCAATTGAACCGGGTGGAAGTGAACAAGCAGCCGTTGCCGCACGATTTGCTGGAATGGAGATTCCGGTCCCGCCGGTTTCGGGAATATCTCTCCGATTATACCGACGTGTATCGTAAAGGCTCGTTCGAGATCCGGGACGGGAAATTGATTCTGAAATCCGGGACGGACTAACAGTGACGAGTGACGTGTGACGAGTGACGAGATGTAGCCACGGCAGCGGAGCCTGCCCTGAGCGGCAGTCGGATGGGTCGCCGTGTCTGAAGTTCTATTTGGCGGCGATCCAAGAATGTACGATCCCTTTGTTACTTTCGTTATCTTCTGTTAAAAAAACATCCGTCTTGTCGCGTTTTCACGGCTCCATGATTTCGCGGACGAAGACGTTGAGCTGGCCGTCGTCCTGTTTGCGAACCTCGGTGATTTCGTAGGGACGCGCTTCGTCGCGGCTGACAATTGCGCCCTGCCGCGGCGGCCTGTAACCGGCCGGGAACTCGACAATGATGCGCGTTGTCGATCCAAAATGCAGGACAGTATCGGCCAAACCTTTTCGCGGACGCAGCACGGCGCGGTTGGCATCGGAGAAATTCACCACGAACTGACCGCGCAAATAAACGCGTTCGCCGGCCAGGCCATGATCGGCGATATCGTGAAGATCGCCGGTGTTGATCAACCGGCCCAGCGGCATTCTTCCCGGGGAAAAAGTTTTCCAAGTGCCGCCGCCTGCGGTCGAGGCGAGGGTTCCGGCTGCCGGCGCGGGTTGCGCGGGCAAGACCGGCACCTCGGTAGCGGCGGGCGGAGGCGTCGGGCTGGCAACATTAGAAGCAGCCGGTGAGGCGGCATCGGCGATCTTCGGTTCAACAACAGGCGGCGTTGCGGCCACGGGTGCTGCTTTCTGAACCGGAGCTTCGGATGGAGCCGGCGGCGGTGACGGAGTCGCTTTGGTCATTGCCACCGTCACAGGCTTCGCCGTTACCGGAAGGGCTTTCTCCGCGACGATCGGTTCCGCGGTTGCGGTCGGCGCGGGCGAGGCGGTTTTTTTCTTGGCCAATTTCCCCTTTGGTGTCGGCGTCGCCTTGGCCACTTTCTCCTCCTTGGGCGGCACGTGAACAATGGCGGGCGTTTCGACTGGCTTGGCCGGCTCGACTCGGACTAACGCGTTCGCGGCGGGTGGCGGCGTCCCGGCGGGCGAAAACCCGGGAATCGGCACCTGGCCGGAGACCTGTCCCTGCGCGACGCCCATTTCCTGACGGTAATTCCTGTAATGCATCTCGGCCCGGAGACGGGATTGCTGCTTAAACAACGGCCACCCGGCTTCGAGATTGAGCATCAACGGCGGATCGAGGCTGAACGTTCCCGGGCCGCGGGTCATGGTATAAGTGCCGTAAAGCAGCGGGATGGCGGTAAGCATGAGCCGGCCGTCATCGAGCCGCTCGACATGGATCACTGCCGAAAGATCATGGGTGCGATCGAACTTTATCTCCAAACCGGGATTGAGCGTTTGTTTCATCAACGGCACGACGTTGGCGTCGGCCGGATAGAGATGCTCCATCAGGACTCCACCGATGATCGGTCGAAGCGGTCAGGGCGACCATGCCCGATGTGAAAATGTCGTTCGGCCCAAGCTCGCGCGCTTCCATGATGGTGAACCGGCCGACGACGTACGGCACCAGGCCGCGCACGTGGCCGTAGTTGCGAATGTAATTGCGGGTGAGCTCGGCGTTGGACTTGGCCATCTCGGCCGCGCCCATCGACGCATATCGATCGTAAAATTGTTTCGCGCTCAGGAACTCGCCCTTCGGCGCGGCGGTCAATTCGAAACGCTTCGGCTGTTCGACCTTGTGAAGCCGCTGCAATATGCGGTAACTGTCCGGGCGTTCCGGTTGATCGAAAATGTAAAAACTGCCGAGCCACGCGGCCAGGGCGAAGCCGGTCAGAAGAAGGATCGCCACCGTCCAGGCGAAATAATTGACGCGCGAACGCCGCGGCGGACCCGAGTAAGGATCCTCGTACCGATAGCTGCCGTAATCCATTAGGGGGAAACGAAGAGTTTGAGCATTTTCATGCGGATCCGCCGCCGGACGGGCTCGCCGGGGCGAGCTTGGCCGCTTCGAACGACGAACCGCACCCACAAGTCCGCGACGCGTTTGGGTTCACAATGTGAAAACCGACGCCGGTCAGGCCATCGCGAAAATCGAGCGTGGCGTCGCGCAGATAAGCGGCACTTTCGTCATCGACCAGAAACTGCACGCCATCGCGCTCGACCACCGCGTCGCCCGATTTCTTTTCATCGAGCGCCATCTCGTAATGCAGCCCCGAGCAGCCGCCCTTTGAGATTTGGACGCGAAGACCCTTGTGGCCGCTATCAGCCGCCTCCTTTTGCAGCAGCGAACGAAGCTGCCGCGCCGCGTTTTCGGTGACATTCAACATAGCGTCCGCAAGTTACGTTCGGAGCGTTTCAAGTCAATCATGTAGCCACAGCGCGAAGTCGTCGAAGAAGCCAGGCCTCGATATTTCCCTCTTCCCATTGGGCGTTGGGCGTTGGGCATTGGGCGTCGAGCGTTTTCCGCCTCCTCCGCGGCGAGCGATGTTTGCTCTGGAAATCGAACATCAAACATCGAACATCAAACATCGCATGAGCCGAATTCGATTGCTTTCCGAAACTGTGGCCAGCCAGGTCGCGGCCGGCGAAGTGGTCGAGCGGCCGGCATCGGTGGTGAAGGAACTGGTCGAGAACAGCATCGACGCCGGCGCGCGCAAGATCGACATCCTCATCCGGCGCGGCGGCATCGCGCTCATTCGGGTGATCGACGACGGCTCGGGAATGGACCGGGACGACGCGCTGCTTTGTCTCGAACGTCACGCCACCAGTAAAATTCGGTCGGCGGAAGATCTCCAGGCCGTCGCCACGCTCGGATTTCGGGGCGAAGCGTTGCCGAGCATCGCCAGCGTTTCGCGATTTCGCCTGACCACTCGGGAACGAGACGCGCTCGCCGGGACCGATATCGTGGTCAACGCGGGCAAGATCGACGTCGTCCGCGACGGCGGGGAAGCGCCGGGCACGCAAGTGGAAGTGCGCTCGCTTTTTTACAACATGCCCGCCCGCCGGAAATTTCTGCGCTCGGAAAATACCGAGAGCCGGAACATCGAGCATCAACTGCATCTCCAGGCGATCGGTCATCCGGAGATCGCATTCACGTTTGTGCGCGAAGATCGCGTCGTGTTTCAGCTCCCGCCCGCGGCCGATCTCAACGATCGCATCCGCGATTTGTACGGGAGCGAGTTGCTCGAACGCTTGCTTCCGTTGAATGCCGCCGGCTCGGGCAACATCGACATCGGCGGGTTGATTGGGCAGGCGGGATTGAGCCGGCAAACCCGGGCCCAGCAGCTGGTATTCGTCAATGGCCGCGCGATCGAGAGCCCGGTTGTCACTTCGGCGTTGCGCGAGGGTTATCACACTGCGCTCATGAAAGGACAATTCCCGGTCACGTTTCTTTTTGTGCGTCTCGATCCGGCGTTCGTCGATGTGAACGTTCATCCGGCCAAGCGCGAAGTCCGGTTTCGCGATCCCAACGGCGTCCGCGAAGCAGTCGTCGCCGCAATTCAGCGCACCCTGGAGGGCGGACGAACCGATTGGCAGGAAAAATTCAGTGCGCCGGTTGCGCTTCCTGGAGGGACGACCCCGTGTCGTCCCGGGAAACTGCGGTTGTCGATCTAACATTGCGTCCCGAGATAATCTCGACGGAACCATCGCATCGCGAATTGCCCCAACTCGAATCTGTAGCCGGGGGCGCCGACCCCGGTCGCGTGTTCGTTTCGCCCGGCGCGATGCCCTCAAGAATCGCCGGCAGTCGAACGTCCGCGACGCGAGCCCGCAGCAATTCCAAATCATCGGCGTCCTGAACAAGCTTTACGTGTTAATGGAGAACGCGGACGGACTGGTCCTGGTCGATCAACATGCCGCGCACGAGCGCATTTTGTTCGAGGAATTGCGCCGCCGAATGGAAGAGCAGGGGGTGCCATCGCAGAAATTGCTCATCCCGCAGACATTCGATCTGCCGCCGCGCGACGCCGAATGGATCGAGCGAAACATGTCGATCCTGCAAAAAATGGGGATCGGCATCGAAAGCTTCGGGCCTAACACATTTAAGATCGACAGTCTGCCGGCATTCCTTAAGACATCCGACCCGGTCAGCTTCATGCAGCGCGTGATCGACGATCTCAAGAGCGCCAGCGATCGCAGCTCGGCGTTGCGTCTGGGCGAGGACATGATCGCCAGCACGGTCTGCCGCCACGCGGTGAAAGCGAACGATCCGTTGCGTTATCCGGAAGTGGAAAAACTGATCCGCGATCTGCTGGCCTGCGACCTGCCCTATTGCTGTCCCCATGGCCGACCCACCATGATCCAGATCTCAAACGCCGAGCTGGAGAAAAAATTCGGCCGGAAGGTATCATGATTCCCATTACTTCCTGGGGACGTTGGACACTTTCGCGTCGCATATGCGTCATGAAACTGTCCTTGTAGGCCCTGGGTGCGGGAACAGGTTTTAGGCAACACATTGCGCGAAGTCTTCGTCCTATGCGGGCGACATGGCCCGCAGTAAAGAGCCTCTTTCGGCTCCTTCCGGGCGGGCCAGGGCCGGCCCCCGGTGGACAGTTTTATGTTGCATATGCGCCATTAAACTGTCCTTGTGCCGGTTGGTGGTGGGAGAGCGGAAAGTGTGATGGCGGATTTCTCGGATTTCTCGACTTCGTTCTTTACCACTGTCATCCTGAGCGCGGTCGAAGGATCCCGTGGACTGAGCCAGGGCCATCGGAGCGGGATTCCTCGACTCAGCTCCCAAATGGAAATCGAAAAAGTAAACGTGCTTGGGGTCGGCATCAGCGTGATCGATCAGGATCGGGCCCGCGAATTTCTTTTTGATGCTGTGCGTCAGGGGCGACGCGGTTACGTGGCCGTGACCGGCGTTCACGGTGTCAGCGAAGCGCAAAACGATCCGGTTCTTCGCGATATTTTGAATCGGGCGTTGCTTTGCACGCCTGATGGAATGCCGATGGTCTGGATGGGGCGCTTTCAGGGCAAGCCGTCCATCCAGCGGGTGTATGGGCCGGATCTCATGCTGAATCTTGTGCGAGCATTCGCGGGTCGGAAAAATTCTCGCATTTTCTTTATGGTGGCGTGCCTGGCATGGCCGACGCCCTTGCCGATAATCTCCAACAGCGCTTTCGCGGATTAAACATCGCCGGCACTTTCAGTCCGCCATTTCGTCAACTGAATGTGATTGAAGTGAGCGAACTGCAACGGCGCGTGCGCGAGACGCGTCCGGATTTTTTCTGGGTCGGCCTGAGCACGCCGAAGCAGGAGCGGTTTATGGCCCAATACATGTCGATCCTGCCGGAAGTGAAAATTTTCATCGGAGTGGGAGCGGCCTTCGATTTGTTGACGGGACGCATCCGCCAGGCGCCGCGTGGATGCAACGATCGGGATTGGAATGGCTGTTTCGACTGACCCAGGAACCGCAACGCCTGGCGAAGCGCTATCTGGTGAATAATCCATTGTTCGTAGTCCGAGCTGCGGCCCAACTGCTCGGGATGCGAAAATACGACCTGTAGCCGTCGCCCTGTGGGCGACGCGGGACGCACGGTGTGTAGTGAATTTCGTTGCGCTTCCCACAGGGAAGCGGCTACAGCGGACATTCGATTATGGATTACCCGAAGCTTCCACCGCGGCTTCCGCGTATCTTTTCGGATAATCCCGTTTTCTTTGTCACATTCTGTACGCACCAACGCAGAAGACTGCTGGCACTACACGCGGTTCATACTGCGTTCGAAGCATTCAGTCTTCGGGCCTACTCAGATTACAACATCGCCGTCGGCCGGTACGTGATCATGCCTGATCATTTGCATCTTTTTGTCTGCGGACCGGACGATTTTGACTTGGGGCGCTGGATCGGCTTGTTGAAACAGCATCTTGCCAAGGAAATCGCTCAGTCCAAGAACCTGCAGCCAATATGGCAACGAGGTTTTTTTGATCATTTGCTGCGCAATCAGGAAAGTTATGCTCGGAAATGGGAGTGATGTTCGGGAAAATCCAACTCGAGCGGGGTTGGTAAACAAGTCCGGAGACTGGCCTTATGCGGGCGAGATTATTGTTATCGATCGTTTCTGAATAATGTAGCCGTCGCCCTGTGGGCGACGCAGGGGACGATGTGTGGCTAGCATTGGTTGCGCTTCCCACAGGGAAGCGGCTACAGCGGGGAATCCAAGGAAACTACCTGTTGCCAGAATCGCGTCAGTCGGCCACAATAGTGGCTCATTGCGCATGGCTTCGGGGAAAATCGTTGTTGGCGGCGCGGGGGGGTTTATCGGCGGACATCTCGTGGCCGACCTTTTGCGTCAAGGGAAGGACGTTCGAGCGATCGATATCAAACCGATCGACGAATGGTTCCAGGTCTTTGCCGATGCGGAAAACCGGCAGCTCGATCTGTGCGAAAAATCGGCCTGCGAACAAGCCGTTCGCGACGCGGCGATTGTTTACAATCTCGCAGCCGACATGGGCGGCATGGGTTTCATCGAGAACAACAAAGCGCTTTGCATGTTGAGCGTGCTCATCAACACGCATCTGTTGATGGCGGCGAAAGATGCCGGTGTGCAACGTTACTTTTATGCATCTTCAGCCTGCGTTTACGCCGCCGATAAACAGACCGATCCAAATGTGACCGCGCTCAAGGAGGAAGACGCTTATCCGGCCATGCCGGAGGATGGTTACGGCTGGGAAAAATTGTTCAGCGAACGAATGTGCCGGCATTACCGCGAAGATTTCGGAGTGGCGACGCGGGTCGCGCGTTATCACAACGTTTACGGTCCAAACGGAACCTACGACGGTGGCCGCGAGAAAGCGCCGGCCGCCATTTGTCGCAAAGTCATTGAGGCGAAACTTTCGGGTAACCATGAGATCGAAATCTGGGGCGATGGGAAACAGACCCGCAGCTTCATGTGGATCCACGACTGCGTGAAGGGCACACAAACGATTCTCGGAGGCGACCATGTCAATCCTCTTAATCTCGGGAGCAGCGAGCTGGTCTCGATCAATCAGCTGGTCGATATCGTGGAGGAGATCGCCGGCGTGAAATTGAAACGGAGTTACAATCTTTCGGCTCCGAAAGGCGTGAATGGCCGCAATAGCGATAACACTTTGATCCGTAAAATCTTTGGCTGGGAACCGTCCACCCGTTTGCGCGACGGGCTCGAGCAAACCTATCGCTGGATCTACGATCAAATGGCGCCTAACGCGGGGCGGGTTCAATCGGGCGCCGCGGCTACGGCCAGTCGCTGATTCGTTTCTTTAATGACTGCAGATTCAAAAGCGCAGGTGACTTGGTTTCAAACGATGTCGGACTGGATGAAGCGCAATCCGTTTGCGGTGGCTCTGCTTCTAACGATTGTCGCCACGCTCGCCTATTTTTTCGGGTTCGTCCGTCTCTTCAACAACGGTAGCGATTCCACCATGGTGTGGGCGGCGCGATCGTGGAATTCCGAGACGAACTACGAGCACGCGTGGCTGATCCCATTCATCGTTGCGTTCCTGGTTTGGTGGGACTGGGACAAATTGAAAAACGCGCCATCGGGTTCGTCCCGCTGGGGCTGGTTGTTCATTGCGCTCGGTCTCTTTCTGTTTTTCGCCGGCGCTCGCACGCTGCAGGCGCGGCTTGCGTTGCCGGCCCTGCCGTTCCTGCTTTTTGGAATGGTTCTTTACGTGTGGGGGAGGTCGGTCGCGCGCGTTTTGCTTTTTCCGATCGCCTTTCTGTTGTTCATGGTGCCGTTGAATTTTCTCACGCAGGCCACGGCGAAATTACAATTAATCGAGACGGGCCTGGCCAGCGCGATCTGCAATTTGATCGGGATTCACGTGCACAATATCGGCGCGGTTGTGCAGGCCACGGACAACGCGTTCAGATTCGAAGTGGACGAGGGCTGCAGCGGGATTCGTTCGCTCATGGCCATCGCGATGATTTCGGCCATTTACGGACATTTCACCCAGAACCGGTTGTGGAAGAAGCTGGCCCTGTTTGCCGGCTCGCTCTTGTTCGCCATCATTGGCAACGCGGGTCGTCTGGTGTCGATCTTCGTGACGGGCCGTTTCTTTGGACAGGAATTTGCCGGTGGGCAGTTTCACATTTTCCTCGGCTTCTTGTCATTTCCCTTCGCCATTGCGGCAATGATGCTCTTTGGAAAGTTGCTCGACCTCCAACCGGCGCGGTTGAAACAGCTCGCGGCCGAAAAAGAGAAAGTATCGTATGATTACTAGGCGGCTTCTGAGCGTTCAAATTGTCTTGCTTGCGGGATTCGTCTCGATCTTTGCTTTGCCGCATTCGAGCACCAGCACGCCGGTGGGCATTGCCATCGCGCTTCCCACTGTGGTCGGTCGATGGGTTGGAGCAGACGCCCCGATTACAGAGCGCGAGCGCGAGGTTTTGGCCAAAGACACACAGTTTGCGCGGAAGACGTACTCTGGGCCTGATGGCCAGCAAATTTTTGCGTCGATCATCATGTCGGGCGACGACATGACTAGCAGCATCCATCGGCCGGAACGATGCTTAGTGGCGCAGGGCTGGAGCATTCAGGGCGCCGAGAAACAGGAGTTGTCCATTAACGGAAAGCCGTTGGTGATAACAAAACTGCATAACGTTCATCCGATCGACCTGCCGGATAAATCGCAGGGCCTGCTGCACAATTTGGATTACTACTGGTTCGTCGGCGCCAGGGAGATGACCTCTTCGCACCTAGTCCGGACCGGGATTGACATTCGCGATCGAATCTTGCGCGGGCAGGCCCAACGTTGGGCTTATGTGACGATTGCGACAAACGTGCCGCTGTCGGGACGCACCGAGGAACAAACGGCGGAGATGATCGAGCAATTTATCCAGGAACTCGCGCCAAAACTGACGCGCCCTGACGGTACCCCGCTGCTCTGAGGCACTCGAAGGTGGAACGCGACCTCCGGGCGCGTTGGCAAAAACTGAATCGCGAAGCGATCAAATTTGAGCCGCTGTGCAACTTTTGACTTAACATCGCGCTCGGAGATCACGATCTACCTAGTCTTTCGCTGCATTGCCCCGTTCCCGAGGAAAATCGGGCTGCTCGTGTTCGGTGAAGACGATCTCCTGCTTCCAATAGGTCAGGCGTTTTTGCGGCTGAAACATCGGACGCACGGCCGCGTTCAGTCCGATCACGTGAATTTTGCCGCGCCACGGGATGATGAGCGCCCGGCCGATTTTTCGTCCCGACTGAAAATCTTTAATCGGGGTGCCGATCGCTTGTGCGATTTTAGAGCCGAACGGCGCGGATAAATTTGCGCATCACTTGTCCCACAATCGCTTGACCGGGTGCAAAGTCCACGCGCCTTCTTTGCGGGCCTGGTCAACATAGTCAGTCTCGTCTTTCAAAACGCGAACGAATCGGTTCTGGTCGCCAAAATCGCGGACCCGAAACCCGAGATGATGAACGAGCGTGGGCAAATACAGCTCCATGTAAATCGGAAATGGTTCGTCAACTGCGCACATGGCCAGGAACGCCTCGCGAGTCCAAAAACTTCCGCTGCCGAACATCGACAACACCACCTCCGGTTCTGCGCGACGGGTGATGTCGGCCCAGTGTTTCATGAATCTTTCGTCCGCGGCGTGATAGAGAAAATGCGGATTGTTGGTGTCGTCCACACGATGCACGTGGAATGCGAGCAGATCGGCGCGTTCAGCATTCAAGCGTTCGATCTGGCGTTCGTTCAAATTCTCGACCAGCGGCAGGTGATCGTATTCGGCGAAATGGACGAAGTGAAAATCGCTGCCTCGGGCTTTCAAAAATTCTGCGGCAGACTGAAACAGTCGTGTATAGCTTTGAAGTTCCCGCTGGTGATCGCGTGTTCGCAATCGTGGATCGTCCACAAAGAATTTGCCCTCGTGCTCGACCGCCTCGAAGCCACTCTTTGTGCCGCCGTAAGCGACAACAATGCTTGCGCCGGGCACCGAACCCTTCCAATGATCGAGCATCTTTGCCACAGCAGACGCTGACTGATGCGACAGGATGAGGTTTACAACGGCATGCATTAGAAACCGCCGCCGGAATCGTTGTCGCCCTGGTAAGATTTGAGCCAGTTGACTGTCTCTTCGATTCCAGCCTCCAGCGTATAGGGATTTTCGCCGAACAAGCTCGAATGTTCGTTCCATCGGAGTTTGGTAATCCGTCGTCATGCTTCGGAAACGGGAGCTGTTAATCAAAAAAGATTTTCCCATTAGCGAACTCGGGATGTCTCCTAACAGAGCAAGGGTACGCATCAGTGGACGCGGCACGACCAGCACATCGCGTCCGCGCAGCGCTCGGGAAAAGCCGTTGGTCCAGTCGTAGAGATTCGTCGGCCGATCACCGAGATAAAACGTCTGGCCGCGGACAAGATCGACATCGGCTTCGAAAATTTTCCGGATCTGATGCGCGACATTCTTCACGTAACCGTAGCAGCGGATCACCGGCTCGCGACCGGGATGCACGTAAAGGCCGCGCTCCACCACGCGCCAGAACTCGCGCCGGTAACGCATGTGCCATGGTCCCCAGATATTGGTTGGCCGGATAATCGTCCAGCAACACGGCAAATTCGCCTCGCGTGTCAATTTTTCGGTAACGACTTTGCTTTGGCCATAAACGGTTTCCGGAAAATAATCGGTGTCGTTTTCTGGCAACCGCCCGGGAGCGCAAACGAATTGCGATGAAGTAATGATCACTCGCTCAACGGAAGGGCGTCGCCCGAATCGCCTCCAGAACATTGCGCGTGCCTTCGGTATTTGCCCGATAACCTTCCTCGACAGTTGTTTTCTCGTCGCATTCGGCCCGGGCCGCCAGATGCAGAACTCGATCGGGCCGAAACTCCCTGAAGACGGCTGTGGTCGCGGCAGCATCCAGAATATCTCCTGCTCGCCAGTATGACATTTGCTCAGGATTGAGCGGTGCGATGAACAGAGTAATTGAGAAGGGCCGCCGCATCCTTCGAAAACCCTTCGATTACGTTCGTGCCGATGAATCCGGACCCGCCGGTAATCAGAATCCTCATTGTCCAATCAACCGTTCCAGCGGAATGTCTTCGCCGAGGAAACAGGTCGAATAACCGGCCAATTCCGGTAAATGGTTGCCTAAGTTTCATGTCATTGCGCAAACCGAGAGTGGTCGTGGCGGGTCAGGTTCCTCCACCGTTTGGAGGACAGAACCTTATGATCGAGAAGGCGATCGCGCAATTCGTGCAGTCCGATCGCTGCCAAACGGTGCATCTGCCGTTTTTCTTTACCCCCGAGCTCAAACGCGCTCGCAGCAGTCATCCGGGCAAGGCGTTTGAGTTGCTTCGGGTGATGGGACGGCTCTTTCGCATTCGCATGGGCGGGCCGATCGACATCCTCCTGTTTCCAACCGGCGGACCGCAAACGGCCGGCCATGATCCGCGACCTGCTTCTTTTGCCGTTGATTCTTCTGTTTTCGCGACAGGTGGTTTTGCATTTTCACGCTGCCGGGATCGCCGATCAACTGGAGGCTGGCGGCATTATCGCGCGGCTGACGCGAGTGATCTATAGCAAGGCGTTTGCCGCGATTGTCATGACCGAGTTCGGCCTGCGCGATCCGCGAGGCCGTCGGTATCAATCGAACTTTCGTTATCCCTGGCGGATAAGTCGACGATTTCGATCCGACGTTGGTGCGTCGAGGCGGAGATGGTCGGTCGTGCGGCTGTTGCATATGGGACATCTTTGCGCCGACAAAGGCACGCCCCAGCTTCTGGCAGCATTCGCGGCGTTGCGGCGGGATCATCCAGAACTCGAATTGGAACTGGTGGGGGAATGTCTGCCGCCTTTTACTTCGGAACTTCTGGAGAAGACTAATCGATCGAGTTCGGCATTCGCTCCACGTTCGCGTTTCGGGCCTTTTCATTGGACGCGCCAAAGCGGAAGCGTTTGGTCGCGCAGACCTTTTTGTTTTCCCGACGATCGCGCCCTACGAATCGTTTGGACTTGTCCTGGCCGAAGCGATGGCCTGGAAATTGCCGATCGTCGCCAGCAATGGCGAGGAAATTCGGACGTGCTGACTTCAGCGTGCGGGCGCGATCCGTTTTCCGGTTTCTTCTTCCCTTGTCGCGGGATATCGCGGCGGCTTTGGAGGAAGCTTTGGCGCAGCGCGCCGAATGGCAGGAATGGGGCGAGGTCAATCGCTCGATTTTCGAAGAGCGCTATCGGGAAGAATGGAGCGGAGCATTGGCTGCTCGATCCTTTGCTCTCTCTCATCGAGCCTGCCGGCCGCGACGCCCGCCGGATTCTTTATGTGCATAACAGCGCCGATATCTACGGGGCGAGTCGTTCGTTGGCTCGGCTTCTTCGAGGTTCCGGTATCGCAGCGCGCCAATGCAGTGGTGGTGATTCCCGAGGATGGACGCTTTGCGGCGATGATCGAAAACTGGGTCAGAGTGATTGTCGATCCATCGCTGGCCATCATCTCGCGCTACGCCTCCTGGATTGGCACTCTTGTCTACCGGTTGCCACTTTCGGTCCGGCGGCTGTTCAAGCTCATCCGAAAGGAAAATATCGATCTGGTGCATACCAACACCGGAGTCATTCTCAGCCCCGGGCTGGCGGCCAAGCTGGCCGGCGTTCCGCATGTCTGGCACATTCGCGAATCGTTCCGCGAAGGCGCGCGCCGTGGCTCTGGAAAATTTACTCGAGGTATATCCGAATGGTTGCGCGACAGAATTATTGCGGTCTCGAATGCCACTGCTGCGCAATTTTCCGATCGCAGCAAAGTAGTCGTCATTCACAATGGCTTTTCGCTCGATGAATTCGCCATGCCGTCAAACGCGCGATGCCGAATTTCGGCAACAGTTTGGACATTGGCGAGAACGATCTTGTTACCGGCTGCGTCGGGCGAATTAAATGGGGACGCAAAGGCCAGGAACATCTGATTCAAGCCGCGCATCTGCTGAAAACGCGCGGGATTATCTCGAAGATTCTCATTGTGGGCTCGCCCTTTCCGGGCAACGAAATTCATTTGGAACGACTCAAGGAGCTGGCCCGCGAACTGGACGTCGAAGATCAAATCATTTTTACGGGTGAAGTGGCCGATGCGAAACCTGCCTATGCCAGCATGGATATTTTTGTTTTGCCTTCCGCTTATCCGGAACCGTTTGGCGGTGTCGTGATGGAGGCGATGTCGATGGGGCTTCCCGTGATTGCGACCAATCTTGGCGGCTCGCTTGATCAAGTGGTTGAAGGCGTGACCGGATTTCTGGTTCCGCCGGCGGATCCGAAACGCTGGCCGAGAGAATCGAGCTTCTGGCCAACGACCCGGAGCTGCGTCGAAAAATGGGCGCCGCCGGGCGGGAGCGAATCGCCGAGAAATTTCAGTCTGTCGGAAATGGTGAAGAAGATCGAAGCGGTTTACGATAGTCGTCGTGCCACGGAAAGTCCCAGCAGAAAAGATCTCCGGAGCCACGGTCAGCGCCCGCGGCTACAACATAAGATGTGCGGCATCGCCGGTTACGTCGAGTTGGGAAACGCCACCGGATGCGGCCATTTTGCGGGCGATGGAACAAACGCTCGCTCATCGCGGGCCGGACGAAGGGAGTATTTGGCGCAACCAGATCTGCGGATTCGCCCATCGCCGCTTGCGGATCATCGATCTTTCGCCATTGGCCGCGCAGCCGATGTCGAATGAGACCGGCGATCTGAAAGTCATTTTCAATGGCGAAATTTACAATTTTCGCCGAACTTCGCAAGGAGCTGGAAAAGTCAGGCCACAATTTCAAAAGCCGCAGCGACACTGAAGTCTTGCTGCACGGCTACGAAAGCTGGGGCGAAGGGATCTTCGAGAAACTGCGCGGCATGTTTGCCTTTGCGATCTGGGACGAACCGAAGCAGCAGCTTGTCTTCGGCCGCGATCGACTTGGGAAAAAGCCGTTCTTTTTTGCGGAGAATGCAGGCCGTTTCGTTTTTGGCTCCGAGCTCACGGTGTTTCGCCGTGTCCAGACTTGATCCTGTCGATTTCTCCGTCCGCCTTCTGCGAATATATCGAGTTTGGATATGTCCAAAGTCCGCGAACGATTTTGAAGGAAGTGAAGCAATTGCCCGCTGGGCACTTTGGAATTTTGAACCGCGAGGGATTGATCTCTGCATTCGTTTTGGGCGCTTCCAGAAGATCCTCCCGCGCGGAAGGACAATGTCGATCTTGCACTGCGGCGGAGAATCTGGAGGCGCCGCTGCACGATGCGGTTGCCTGCCGATTGATCAGCGACGTGCCGCTAGGCTGCTTTTTGAGCGGAGGAATCGATTCGAGTCTGGTCGCGGCCCATGCCCAGGAGCTTGTTCCCAGGTCGGCTCAAAACCTACACGGTTGGCTTTGAAAATTCTTCGATGAACGAGGCCGCCACGCAGCGGAGATCGCGCGACATCTTGGGACCGAGCATCACGAGATCATGATCAATCCTCAATCGGTCATCGATGAATTCGTGGACATTTTCGAAAGAACCCCGGAGCCGATTGGTGACGATTCATTTCTGCCGACTTTTTTGATTTCGCGCGAGACCCGCCGTGAAGTCACAGTTGCGCTGTCCGGTGACGGCGGAGACGAACTGTTCTGCGGTTACACAAGTATCGGCAATTCACGGCAGCTCAACGAGTGAGACGCCTTCTCCCGGCTCCGGCCCGAAAGGCTGCTCTTCTCTTTTGGTTCAAGAGGAGGAGACGCCATCTAAAACGCCTGGAGGCGCTGGCCGCCCCTAACGACGAGGCCGTGGCGCGCTGGCTCTCGACTCTGTGGAAAGAGTCGGAGTTGGAAGCCGCGGTTGATCCGGACGTTCGAACCCGAGCCAAGTCGGATGCTTTTCATTGGCCTGGAACCGCCGCCCAGCATTTCCTCCGCTCGAGCGTTTCATGATCACCGACATGGAGACGTATCTTACCGGCGATATTCTGGCCAAAGTGGATCGGGCCAGCATGGCCCACGGGTTGGAAGTGCGAAATCCTTTATTGGATCAGAACTTCGTGACCGCGGCGTTGCAAATTGCGTGTCGGGCGCGTCCAGGAAAGTTCTTGTTGAAACAGATGCTGGCCAAACGAATGCCGCGCCAGTTTGTTCGAACGGCCGAAACATGGGTTCGGGATGCCGGTCAACGACTGGTACCGCGGACCACTTCGCCATATCCTCGAACGTTACACATCTTCGTCAAGAATTCGTCAAGCGCGGCTTGCTGAATGCCGACACAGTTCAGCGCTTTGTCCACTCCCATGTTTCCGGCCGCCGCAATTTCGGCCGGAAACTCCATGCCATCGTTGCTTTCGAAATCTGGGCCGAACAATTCTTTGGCGAGAGCGAACCTCTATGACATCTCCGTCTGGTCTGAGCGAGACTACAATAGAACCTGCGGAGGCAAAGCAACCCGCGCAGCAACCGGAAAATAGTAAATGGGGTCCGGCGGCACTCGACGCGCGACGAGAATTGACCCGTCAACACCTTGCCAGCGTAGCCGATGTTCGCGAAAAGTGGATTAATCGGAACCCGTACCATTATGGAATGGTCAGCAGGTTGCTTCGGTTTTTGGTGGAGCCGGGAAAGCGGGTCCTCTCGATCCGATCGGGGCCAGGTCAGCAGCTGGCCGAAGTTCGGCCTGCTTATGGTGTCGGAATCGATATTGCCGGCGAGATGGTACAGGTCGCGAAAAAGCGCCATCCGGAGTTCAAGTTTGTCGTCGGTTTCCCAGACACCAACGACTTTCGCGAACTTTTGTCCGGCGAAGAACCCTTCGATTACATTCTCGTCAACGGAATCGATGACACGGTTGATGTCCAAAGTGCATTCGCGAATCTTAGGGCACTGGCTAAAAGAGAAACGCGTGTTCTGATTGTCTGGTACAACCACCTTTGGGAGCCAATGGTCATTTTGGCCGGAAAGTTTGGCCTCAAGGTCCCGACCGTGAACCAAAACTGGCTTTCCGAGATCGACGTTGCGAATTTTCTTACGATCTCCGATTACGAAGCGCTCAAGACTTATCGGATCGTCTTGTTGCCGAAATACATTCCGCTCCTGTCGGAATTCTTGAACGGCTTTTGTGCGCGTCTGCCGGGACTGAATCGGCTCTGCATGGTTCAAGTGATCGTCGCCCGCGTTTTGCCAGAGCCGATCAAACCGAAGAGCTCAAAGTATCCGTGATCATTCCATGCAAGGATGAGAAGGGGAACATCGCCGGCGCGATCCAGCGAATCCCCAGACTCGGGCGGGAACCGAACTTATCTTCTGCGACGATCGATCGACGGACGGAACAGCTGACGAGGTGCGCCGGTTGGCGGCGCTTTACCCGGAAAAAACGATCCGGCTCGTCTCTGGCCCCGGCATCTGCAAATCAAAGAATGTCTGGACCGGCTTCGAGGCGGCAACTGGTGATGTTCTGATGATTCTGGATGCGGACCTAACCACGATGCCCGAAGAATTGCCGATGTTCTTGAGCCTGCTCGCTGGCGGCGGTGCGGAGTTTGTGAACGGCTCCCGGTTAATCTATCCAATGCCAACTTCAGCAATGAAAGGAGCGAACATGGTCGGGAACAAGTTTTTCAGCGTTGCCTTCTCGTATCTGCTCGGACAACGCGTCAAGGACACGTTGTGCGGGACAAAAGTCATTTGGCGCAGTGACTGGGAACGCATCAAGTCTTACGTCGGTTCCTGGGGAACGATTGATCGTTGGGGCGACTACGATCTCCTCTTTGGCGCTTCAAAACTTAACCTGCGCATTGTCGATCTTCCCGTGCACTATCAAGAGCGAGTTTACGGCACGACTAAGATGACCAGGGTCTTTCGGAATGGTCTGGTGATGCTGCGCATGTGTTTCCACGGCTTCGTCAAACTGAAATTGGGCTACTAATCATTGTGTCCGCATTAGCCATTCATGTTCTCGATCGGCTTACCATGATCGAGAAAGGCGGCAAGCAGAGCCTGATGCAGCTGGCGCAGCCAGTGCGCCTTGCCTGACCGATGTCGCCGCTTTTACACCGGATCGGAAACAAAGTATTTGAGCGTTGCTTCCCGCTCTATCGGCCGCTCTATTCCATCTACAAAGCGACAAGGGATCGCGCCGAGCGCAGTCTGATACGGGCGCATGTTATTCCCGGCATGATCGTCGTCGATGCCGGTGCAAACATCGGCATTTATTCCCGGTATCTTGCTCGACTGGTCGGTCCATCGGGAGAGGTCCATAGTTTCGAGCCATCGCCTGAGAATTTTTCTCGGTTAAGCGCAGCAGCCCGAAATGAGCAAAACATCATCTGCAACCCTGTGGCCCTTGCCGCGGAAACACGCCAGATGTCGCTCTATTTATCGAAGGCGGTAAACGTCGATCACCGTTTGTATCCGACCCACGGAGAGGCGCGCGAAGTGATCCCGGTCTCCTGCGTTGCCTTGGACGACTATTTTCCCGATGGCAAAGTCGTCGATTTTATCAAGGCGGACATTCAGGGATTCGAATTGGCGGCGCTGCGCGGGGCGAGCCGGGTCATCAAGCAGAGCCCGGCACTGAAGTTACTGCTCGAGTTCTGGCCTTACGGTTTAACTATGGCGGGGGAAAACCCGCGCGCGCTTACTAATCTTCTTTCGAGTAGCGGCTTCACAGTCTCCAAAGTGGCCTGGAACGGGCGGCTCATTCCCCTTGGCGAGGAGGACTTCAGAGTTGGTGAACATTTCTTCCTTAACATTTTTGCACAACGTGACTAGCGGCGTTGTCGCTAAGGCACAACGCACTGATAACATTCGACGAAAGGCCATTCGCCCAGCTTCTTCGCATGAGCAGCGGGGTTATCGATCAATTCCCGTGCAAAATTATCCGGATCGAATTCCGTGCCACGGTTCACGGCAATCACGACCCTCTTGCCGCGGTGACTTTCCACCAGGTGCTGCCACAAATCTCGACGCCTTAGTCTCATCAAGCAGACTACATCCGCGTTTGCGAGATCCTTTTGCGCAGCGTCGTCAGGCAAATCCGTTTTTCGAAAGGTTGCCGGCCCGATCCGGTCGTATCGGTAAGCTGCGGAATCGGAGAGAACGAGTAAATCCCTGCCTTTGACGTAGTAGATCATCGACTCGGGCGGATAAAACGCCCAGAGATCAGCCGGCCCGACGGTTGCGTTGAATCGCCGCCAGGCTTCAAGCAATCCGCGGGGATCTTCCCGCATGTAAACCGGGTCGAGCAGCAGACGAGCCGACGACAGTGCCATGACTGCGAGCAAAGCGAGAAAAGGGAGGCGAATCGTCAGTTTTCCATTCGCTTGTACGACACACGCGAAGACAAGAAAAAGAAACGGCAGGTAGAGGAAACTGGCGTGCCGCGCCTGAAAACGATAATTGATTAGATCAAAGAAAACGGTCAGTAGCAGCAGACGGACGAAGAAAAGTATTGCGCTCCAACGCAATACTGGAACCGCCCAGAAGCGCCGGGTCCCACCACGGACAAGTGAGTAGAGGACAAGGCCGGCCAGGACGCCCCATAAAATGGCGAGCACAACGGCCGGCAGCCAATCCATCCATGAGAGTTGCACCGGAGCGAGCGCCGATTCCACACCAGCTGGAGGAGCGAGTGCCCGCAGTTGCGAGCGGGTTGGCCCCAGGCCGGCGAATCCCATGAACTCGTAAAGAACGAAGCCGATGCTTTTGACGAATCCACCGCCGCCCCAGAACTGCATTCCTCCTCCGCTGCGAACGGCGTGGTAATAAAGGCTCCCCGCGCCAGTGGCCAGTGTTCCAATTAAGCCTGGCGCAGTCCACATCCGGGCTGCTCGACGAGGATCGTGCCACCCGCGCGAGATCACGCTGGCCAGAATGACCGGCGCCAACAGAAATACCCGTCGGTTGGGTCAGGAAAGCTAGAGAAAATCCCGTGGCAATCAGCCATGGCCCGCTCTTTTGCCACTCTTTCCACAAGAGCAGGCCAAGGAATATCATTCCGCCAAAGCAAATCAGTGACGCGTAGGGGCGCAGATCTAATGAGAGTAATAAAGATAAAACGGGCTTAACGCGATAAATGTCAGAAAAAGCCAGTAGCTGGCCACTGATCGCAAAGCCAGCCGGCGCAGAAGTGCTCGAGAGATTAGGGCAATGCCGATCAGAAACGGAAAGTTCATGCACCTGAGCGCGAATTCCGTGGAAGGCACGATTCGCGCCCAGATCGCGACAAGAAAGGTGTGAAGGGGAGTAAACTGGACCGACCCTGAAAAATGAAAGGCGCTCGCAAAAGCCGCGCGTAAAGACGAATCGTCGTTTGGCGCCGGAAACAAAGTAAACACTTCATCCAGCCAGAATGGATGACGCGCCATGCCGATCAGCGGCGGAATGCAGAACAATAGAAGTAACAGCGGCAGCTCGGAGCCATTCGCTAACGCCGGCCTTTTCCCGTGGCCATTTTCGGCTGAGAAATCTGCAGCCTTCATTCGTTTACGGTATCCAGCGATCTAGATGCCTCCATGCGGACGTCCTGGATCGACATCGAAGCCCGCCTCTTCCAGCCATTCTTTTCCGGCTGGAACGTCTGGGGATGATCATGTGCGGATCAGTGCAGTCTGCTCAATCTTCTTCATTTGCAGAAATCCACTTCATCCAAGCGAAACCGGTGAACGGATGCAAGAGATCATGAGCATCAGTTCTTCCGGTAAACGACAAAGCCTTTTTCTGTCACGAACATGTGAAATCCGCTCGTTTCCAGCCAATCGGTAGGCTCAGGAGAGTGGGAGGAGTGCCGCAAGCGGTTGACTAACGCCAGCACACCTCCCACGGCCGGCGCAGGCGGCGTCACTACTGCGTATTTGGCGCGTTCCAGAGCGGCTCTGCGATAAGCTTCGGGCGTATATCTGGTCCAGACAAAGGTGGGACGCTTACCATAGTAAGCGATTATCGGGTTGAATGGATAGTCGATCATGTCATTACGATGGTTCAGCCGAAGTAGGATCAGGTCGCCCGGCTGAGTATTTGCCCGAACCCACGATGCCGCAGCAAAGATTTGTCGATCTTGCCGGAAAAGGTATTGCCAAACCGGAATTGCGGGAAGGATTACCAACAGAGCGGCGCCAATCGTTGCCGCCAACCGCCATCGAATGAAATATCTCGACGAAAAGAGCTCTTTCATGCCGATCCCGAAAAGTGCGCACAGCCGGAGCTAACGCTGGCAGGTTGTAGTAGCTTTGATTTGTGGCTGCGAACCCGAACCAGAGTAAATAAAAAACCACCAGCGAAAGGAGCCACAACCCAAGGATTTTCTCCCGTCGTCCTCCGCAGATAAATCCACAGCCCGTAACCGATGACCAGAGCGGCACGGCCCGGCAGCGATGAAAGCCGTCAGGTACAAACCCACCATCGCCCATGGTAGGAAATGGAATCTACTGTCCTCATGTTCCGATATAGGTATGCAGTAGTTTGTCTATCGGATGAGCCGAAAGACAAAGGTCCAACGTTCACCGTGTCTGGATAGTTGCCCCAGAGCTTGAGTACGACAATTGTCGCAGCAGCGGCTATCAAGTATCGTGGTCGCACCAGCCCTTTGCGCCCTTCGCAGCCGAAAACCAACGCAATCAAAATGACGTAGAGGTGGGCGATTTCCGGCAGCTTGACCAATAATCCGGTCAGCCCAACCGCCACGCATGATATCCAGCGTGTGACACTTGGAATCTCGATATAGCGTATTGCCAGCAGAACGAACGAGAAAGCCAGGAGCTGCACCAGCATCTCGGGCATGAACGCCTGACCAAAGAACACGCCCAAAGGCGCAACGACAAAGAGGAGGTTGGCCCAATTTGTCTGTTCCCGGTCAAGAAAACGTCGCCAGATAAACTGTAAACATAGAAACGAAGCCGCCCACAGAATGATGCTCGTCACTTTTCCGCTTGCATCGAGATCGCCGACGACTCGATAGATCCCAATCACGAGATAGTTATAGAGCGGTAACTCCTGCAGGTAGCGGTCATCGATGTCCCCAGACCATGGAACATTGGAACTGAGGTTAAGACCCGGCTGATTTATCAGGCTTTCCGTAGCCGCTGCGGTCTGAGTTTGACGGACCAAATGTGCGTCAATCAGTGGTTTATTGATGGCCACGCAACGCAAGGCCATACCCACGAGAAGAAATAGCCAGACAGGGCGATCGAATTTCAATCCCCTGGAAACGCACCGAAACATCCTTTTCGTTCATTAGCGAGACCTGCTTCCCGTAATCGAGATTCCTCCATGCGGGTGTCGAGGATCGACCTGAAACCCGCCTGCTTCCAACCACGTTTTCACTTGGGCAAAGGTCTGCGGATGATCATGCGCGGGCGAATACATGTCGAGGGTGTCGAGCCTGACCCATTCCCGAAAATCGCTTTCACCCAGAGGCAACCCTTGAAGGTGAGCGGAGGAGACCGGCAACATTCTCATCACGATCTTCCCAATGATTCCGCGCTGCCGGCCCCTCGCGTGATCGGCCAAAAGAATTTCTCTAATGAAGTGGCGAATGCTTCGGTGCGCTCGAAAATCCCATCGCCGGTGAACGGGCGCAATAGATATTTGAATCCGACGGTTCCGATGAACGCTTTCCAATTGCGCTCATAAATCCAAAAGCCTGCTTTCCCGCCGACTTTGATTTTTGGAAGAATGCTTTTCACCGCCTTTTCCGGGTCGGGTGTATGTTGAATCACGCCGATGCAATATCCGTAGTCGAATGTCCCGTCGGCAAAGGGTAATTCGTAGATCGATGCCTGTATGCAATGAAACCTCGGATGTCTGCCCAGATTTTGATAGGCCGCATCGACTGCTGAGCTCAAATCCACAGCAACAACTTCGGCGCCGTCCGACAGGGCAATCTCGGCAAAACGCCCGGCACCGCAGCCTACATCCATGACGAGCTTATCCCTAATCGAGGGCGGCAACCATTCGGTGATCGCATAAAATCGATCGCGTGAAAATGTCGTGCCGTTCTTGGAATCGAGCTGAACCCGTGCGTGGCGGTTCCATTGTAAGCCAAAACTTGAAGCATAATCGTCCGATTGAACGAACCGTGGTACGCCGCGCACAATCGGGTATTCACAGCCACATTTCAGACATCGCAACACGCCCGATTCGATTTCGCCATTTGCATCTTTGCTACCGATGAGTTCAAAAGGGCCGCGGATCACGGGGACAAATCAGCCATTGAAGCAACCCGATCTTCACTTGAGATCACGCCGCGGGATTCTTCGGCCAGCGGAAGCCGATCCGTGCGCATGTCTTTTCTACGCTGATCAGGCCGCGCTTTTGTGTAGATTTCGATGGTAACATCTCGCCAGCGATACGCTCCCGCGAGCAGTTTCCTGAACCGATGTCCGGAGATTACAATCGGCGTCATCGAACGGGCTTGATCGCTCGTCTGGGAAAGCCCAGGCCGATCGTTCGTCTATCCACCAAGCGGTGTGTGAAAGATTGGCCCCAGTGAATGCAAACACACTAAGAGGTTTTTGCAGCACGCCCATTTTAATTCCGCTCTTCAAGTAGCTGAAAAACCCAGGATTGATCGC
The DNA here is from genome assembly GCA_963815455.1 of uncultured Verrucomicrobiae bacterium. GTDB lineage: Bacteria > Verrucomicrobiota > Verrucomicrobiia > Chthoniobacterales > UBA10450 > JBDTZF01. The sequence continues at coordinate 369,224 of CAWFGO010000003.1, read as the reverse complement.
CTGCAATCTTGAGGTGAGTAGGAAAGAGGTGATCGGCTTCCACCAGCCCGTTCGTCGGAAAAAGGTCGCACACGTTAGAGTATTGAGATCGGCAAGACGCAAGTGGGCCAGGCAGGGGAGGTCACTCGGCGATACGAGAGGGGACGCCTTCCGCGTTCACCAGAATAGCATCGCCAAAAAGCACATCGGTTTCCGGGGATTCGCCTCGAAATAATTTTCCACCTCGGTTAGCGCTCCGGGAAATATTGCTCGTCGCAATTCAGATAGCCGCAAATTTCACCGGTGGTCCGCCGCAATCCACGATTGATCGCATCGTACATTCCCTGATCTTTTTCAACGAACAATTTCGGCTTGTAAGAATTGCTTCTCCAAGATTTCGCGATTTTGGCCAACGTTTCCTGGACATCCTCCGTCCCGCCATCTTGAACGATATGTTCGACCTTCACTCCTTCTTGGTCCGCCACCGATGCGATTGCGAGTCGCAACCAATCGAGCTGTCGAAAACTCGGCGTAACGATCGAGATCATCTGGCCGATTCGCGCCCCCTGATTTTGAACGCATCCTGGGCTTGCAGCTAGGCGATTGCCAATTCGTCTTGGAGACTCTGCTCGTCTGTCTGACCTCCGACCGACGTTTTGCTCCTGGATTCATTAAATCTCGCTCTGTAGGCGAAGGAAAACAGCGGCCAAGGCGAATTCCTGGGCAAAAAACGAACCCAGGCTCGAAGCGCCGAACCAATAGGATATGATCTGGACTGCCAGGTAGAGCGCGAGAAAACGCATAGCGACCATTCAGGATCGTTCCGAGGCCTGGCACCCGGAAGGTCCGGCCGAGCATGCCGAATATTCCAAATGACGAAGAAAATTGCCCCGACGATTCCAAAGCATCCATGGCTGAAAACAGGCCGTTATGAATATTCCCGGTTTCGACCATCTGCTTTGTTTCCCAGGCGCTGTGCTGGACCACGGAAGTCCTTGCCCACTGACTTCGAAAACCGAAGCCTCTTCCGAGCAAGGGATGCCTCGGAAAATATTCTTTCCACCAGATTGTCCAGACCTGTCTTCGAAAATCGTTGGAGGCAGCGGCATCCTGTCCATCTCGATATCCCATTTTCCTGGAATAAACGCCAGGCCGCGCTGGATCTGCTTGGGCAGAGCGACAATTTCGGAATTGATTACCGAAAGCCCAAAGAGAAACACGGCGACAAATGGGAAGACCGCCAAAACAGCCCATTTTAGATCGCGAATTCCAGCGATAAATCCGGCATCAGAGCGTTTGCGACCGCAGAGCGAAAGCCGGAATAAAGAACCGCCAGAGAGCCGGCTGCGAGACCGACAAGCGGAATAAGTTCGCTGGGTGTAAAATTCTTGTCAGCGAAGTCGAGGCCAAGATGAGAATAATCATCATGAACTCCAAAGTTGCCGAATGCAGCCGATCCGCCCGTGTACATCGAGATTGCCGGTAGGATTTCTTCGACTCCCGCCATGGATACCGCCGAATAGAAATGGATATATCATATATATGGAATCTGGAAATATTGTCGTGATTATGGCGATGATCATATCGAATGCCGGTCACCGCCAGGATGACATAGGGCAATTTTGCCCAAAGCCTCGGTTTCATTGGGATGCTCTGGATCACCACAAACGCCGCCAGTCCGACGTAAACGCTCACATAATTCCTGCCGCCCCAAATACTCGATCCCAGAAAGCGCATTCCGAATCGGTCGTGAATGCCATGCCAGGTGAGAATCGCCATGAAGCCAGGATCAAGCAGCGCATCCACCCGAGTTCCCAGTTTCATCTTCGTCCGTCGCAAGACGACATCTCCAACAAAGAACTTTGCCACGCCAATCACCATCAAGATTTGAAATGGAGTGAACTGGCCACCAAGAATCGGAAACGTTCCTCCGAGAAAAGATGACGCAATCGTGAGCACCCAGAAAAATCGGCCCGAGAAAAGGGAAATGGCAGGCAACGACGGCGATGACGGTCCCGAGAAGCAGCTCCGCATAGTTCTCCTGACCGATCTGAGTTCCAAGGAAAATGGCAAGAGCCAACCCGAGGCCGCAGATTAATAGCGCCTTTACTCGTTGGGTCAGCGCGGGATTATCCATGAATCAGCGATTTTGCCACGGAAAGGTCCTCTAAATCAAGCAGCGTTTTCGATAAGCAGAAATTCCAGGTTGCAAATTGCCACGCTCTCTTGTGATCGTTCGGGAGCTTATAACATTTCCGCCCCGATGACTAATGATAATCTTTATTTCACTGACCCCGTGCCGGGCCGAGCCGACACTGCCCGTTTGCCGTCGGTATGAAGGTATTGATTGACCACTCCAGCCCGTTTCTGCTGGCGCACGGGGGAGTTCAGATCCAAATCGAACAAACCAAGCTCGCTTTGGCAAAGGCGGGAATCGATGTCGAATTTGTTCGGTGGTGGGATGAACAACAGCGAGCCGACGTGATCCATTATTTCGGATCGATTCCGCATCATTATTTCGACCTCGCGCGTCAGAAGAGAATTCCTGTCGTCTTGACGACCTTCTTTTCATAGACATGCAATCGGTCGGATCTTCGTTTGTCGCTTCAAGGATTGATTACCCGGGGTCTTCTCGCTCTTCCTGGCTGGGGTTCAATCCAAAAGCAGCTTCAGTGGCGCGCCTTTCACAAGCCAGACCGTGTTGTCGTCGGCATTGAAGCGGAGCGTCGTGTTCTCGAGAAAGTTTATGGGGTCTCCGCCTCACGGATAGCGGTTATCCCGTTGGGATTGGACAACATTTATCTGCAACCTTCGTCCGAGCCGTCTCCAGAGAACTATCTGATCAGTGTTGGAACAATTAGGGATGTCAAACGCTCGGTCGAGTTGGCAGAAATGGCGCGCGCGGCGGAAGTGCCGATCCTCTTCGTCGGCGATCCTACTCTGGCACGATCCAGTACTGGACGCGCTTTCAAAGCCTGATGGACAACCGCTTTGTCTTGTACAAACGCACACTCAGGACCGGCCGCGATGAAGAACCTGACTTGTCTGCCCGGGGCTTTGTTTTGTTCAGTCGATACGAAAACTGGAGTTTGGTCGCCCATGAAGCCGCCGTCTGTGGATTGCCATTGCTGCTGCCCGATCTGAACTGGTCGCGCGAATGTTTCGGCGAGCAAGCAACCTATTTCAATTTGGCAGGCGGAGGGGTAAACGCGCAAATTCTGAAGAATTTCTATGTTCGGCTCGCGATCTTCCTTCACCGCAAATCCAGCAGCATTCTTGGGACGATGTCGCCAGGCAATTGATACAAATTTACGAAGCGGCGAGGACTTCTCGATAGATCTCAAGGTGTCGCCTAGCGATCACTGCTGGTGATATCGTTCGCGCATCACATCAGCCGCTGAGGTCGGCTGCGGCGATCTGCTCAATCCATCGGCGAATCGAGTTTTCTAGCCCATCCCAGTCATCGACTGCAAATAGTTCCGCGCCATCAACGGCGAGGGCAATTTCGGGTATGCCACCGACATCAAAACCGAAGAATTTCAAATTCCGAGCCAGGGTTCAGCCACTGACGAGACTCAACGCTTCTTCGGAGGGGATATGCACAACTGCAGATGCGCGGTCGTAACAGCGGATGGCCTCATCCATCGACTTAAAGCCGAGATGACGAGCAAACGAAATGTTTTGCGCGATGGCGTTGAGAATCGGTGGCCGGAGGTTGTTTCGCGATTAACCGTTCCTAAGAAATGGAGCTCGAAATGCAAGCCCGCCTCCTGCAACTTGCGCGCGGCCATCAATAATTCGCATTGCTGTTTGCGCGGAGAAATCATGCCGATATTCAGCAGAATCGGTTTTCCAGATGGACGAGTTGTAATCGGTTCGCGAAAGAAAGCTTCGCGAAGGGCATTCGGCACTCGCCATTTTCTGCGGGCAAGTGACCGCACAGCATTCTCTGTATACTCCGAATTGCAGAAAACCCCGCCCGCGCGGGGCAGAGTGAATTTTTCCAGCTGGGCGGCCATCCAGTAAAATATCCCGGGCCGGGCATGCAACAGTTTCGCCTGTTCCGTCATGACGCCATGTAACGTCACGACATTCGGAAACCCGGAGAAGACTGCCTCCAGCCCGCAATCCCGTTCTGTTCCCTGGCCATGAACCATATCCGGCCGAATTTCTTTCAGTTTCCTGCGAACTGCGCGGACACATCCCGGATAACCTGTGCGTAGCCAGCCGACTTTTGGCACTAGCAGACTGTGAAACCAAATGTTATCACCCAATTTTTCAGGGGATTTCATTGGCTGCTGGTGCAGGAGATCGCGTGAACTTCGACATTGGGGACGCCGCGAAGCCTTGGAGCAACGCCTCAGGAGCCATGCCGAAATAGGGATATTGCGCATTGTAGTCGCGATAATGTTCGCGGTTGTCCGTGGTAAGGAGTGCGACTTTCATTGAAACGGAAAAAGGCTCGGAGAGGGTTTGATTTACTCAAATGAGCACACAAAATATTGCCTGTCTTGGGTGGCCGAGCTACTTGGCCGTGCTGTTTCATCAGTCCCTATAAACTGCCCAGAAGCTCAGAAAAGGAGCTTGGCATCGGGAAGTCGCAACCTCTCGAGGTAATCAGAACCGCGTTGCACTTCAGGCCCATGTCTTTTGCGCTAACAGAAAAGAGTCGTTTTTCAGAAAAATCATGTCCGCCTGCACGAGGGCGTTATCCAGACTTCTGCGGTTCAAAGTGCAGATATCGTAAGGTCTAAAACCTTTTTCGTGCATGAAGCCAATAGCTTCATTCAATAGCGGGTTGCCTTTATAAAGCTCGATCAGAGAAACTTCCATCATTATTGCGTGTGCCTTGGCCAGGGTTTCCGTGGCCCCTTTCAACACCTCCAATTCGTAGCCTTGGACATCGATCTTAATTAATTCCGGACGTTGGAGATGCTCCTCCACCAGCACGTGATCGAGGACTTCCATCTTACAGACGAGGTCGCGAGCGGGGGTACCGGCGTGGTCCGACAAAATGGAGGACGCCGTCGGAGCATTTTCAAGCTGGTGGAAAACTACCCCGTCTTTTGCCCGGTCCCCAAGCAAGGCTATTCGATAGCCAATGGTGGCAGGATATTGCCTCTTGATCTGCTCGAGAACTTCCCGTTTTGACGGTTGCGCCTCAATCATCAGAAACGGAACGCGCGGAAAGATTTTTGCGGCCATCAACGTCCACTCTCCTTCGTAAGCGCCGATGTCCACAACGCCAGCCGGTCGGAAACCGAGTCGGCACATATTCTCCAAGCTCCATTGCATGGACGGAACCCCCGAACGACGGGCACTTTGCCCCCTGATCAAATCCTTAAACTGCTTGGGCAGGATTTTCTTGAGAATATTGACTATTGCCATTGCTTCTCGGCTTTCGAATCTCGAACGCCTGCATTGTTCATTCTTTGGTTTCGGTGCGTGCTCGGAACCCGGATTAGCTGATTGTCGGGCGCTTGATGTTTATGCTCCGTGATTGCCTTCCAAAGTTAAAGCCGATTTGGAGGCAGGGTGATCACGGCCGGGACGAACGGCCGTCTTGACACAGGCTACAAGGCTGTCTCACCCTTCAACGTTAGTATATTCGCGGCGACATGCTGAAAACTTTATTGCAGCGTCTTCTCGGCCTTACTGGTCATGTCTTTGTCTCGAAGCGCCGGTTCGGGTGGGATCCGTGGCAAGACATTGCTGGTTTGATCGGGGCTAGCTCGAGTCCGGTGATTGTCGATGCCGGCGCGCACAGGGGAGAAACGCTAATAAACGCAAAACCCGTTTTCCCCGCAGCCAGGATCTATTGTTTGAACCCGATCCGGACTGGTTTCTGGCTTTGGCGAAGTGGCCGCCGATTTTTCCGACGTACATTTTTGCCAGGTCGCGCTTGGGGACGAATCCGGATCGTTCGATTTCTTTCGAACGTGGAGCCGATGACGAACTCGTCGCCGCCCACGGCGACACAAGCCGCCAAGACTGAGATTGGTGTGCTGATGGCCACACGAGAGAAAATTCCGGTCAATGTGACGACGCTCGATGAATTTTGTGCGGAACAGCAGATCGGACGAATCGATCTACTAAAAACGGATTGTCAGGGATTCGATCTGCGCGTGCTGAAGGGGGCGCAACGAATGTTGAGCGAGAAGCGCGTGGGTCTCATCCAGTGTGAAGCGATTTTTGATCCCCAATACGCAGGCCAGGGATGGTTTCACGAAATTCTCGGATATTTAACGAGCTGTGATTACGCGCTCTGCAACATCTACCATCCGGCACGAAATTCGCAGCGGGAAATGACGTTTGCCGACGCTCTTTTCAAGCCCCGATCTCGCGATATTGGCACGCCCAGTTAAGGCAACCCGCTTTGTTTTTCTTGTTCACTCGCTCGCAGTCGCGTGGCGTATTCTTGTAAGAGCCGATCGCCATAGTCCTGCCAGGAGTTTCGGATTGATCCCTTCCGATAAGCCGCTTCCCCCATTCGGTTGTTCATCTCGCGGTCGGACGCGATCTTAATCATCGCCGCCGCGATATCTTCCGGTTCACGTCCGCGCACGATGAAACCTTCAACACCATCATCTACCAGCGTAGTCGCGCCTCCCTCGTGCGTGCCGATCACCGGCAGGCCACAGGCAATGCTTCCATCTGCGCGCGGGCAATGCCTTCCTCCTGCGATGAAAAGCAAACGCAGTGCAAGTCCTCAGCAAATCCGCAAGCTCAGCGTGTGTTAAGCTTGGGATCCAGGTGAACGTGTTCTCCCATTTGGGCCGTTCTTTTCGAAAGTCGGTCTTATATTGGCCTACACAGATAAGCTCAGCGTCCGGCAACTTACGTTTTACGATTTCCCACGCGCGAAAGAGATATTGGTGTCCTTTGCGAAGACAGATCGTTCCGACATAAACAAAGCGCGTTTTCGAAGGAATAGTTGGGCGTTTCGTAAAAAGCGTTGTGTCTACGCCCATTGGATTGACAAACACTTTGTTCGGCGGAATTCCGTTAGCCACCATGGAATCTTTGCTCGAAGCGCGATTGCACGATGACCATATCGGCTCGGTCCAGCTCACGGTTCATGCGTGCGAACATCCTTCGCGGAATCGGAACCTTCTCTCCCGGGCACCAGATGTCGCACTCGCGTTGCCAGTAACCAAAGTAGCTGGTGGGATGGCTATTCGGAAAGTCGATGACCTTAAGCGCGCCGATTTGTTCAGCCTGTGTAAATGCCTCGGTAGCATAACCCGCCATGGCGTGGACGACGTTGCATCTGGGAAAAGGTTGTTGCAGAAACCATTGTCGCCAGATTGGGAACAACGCGTACAACATTCGCTCCACCACAATTTGCGGAGCGAGATGATAGAACGGCTTAATACAAACGTGAAACGGCCAACACCGCCGATAAAGCATCGGCGGAATCCCGGTGCTGTTCTTGTCTGAAATCCAGAGTCCGGCGAGAGCCGAGCGAGAATGAAATGCGCGCGCCGTTTCACGAAGGTACTAAGCCCCGCATGAAACGAGAAGAACGCGATGCTGTTCAGCCGACGATTCGCTGATCTAAGCCCAGCCTTCTCGAATAGATTCCCGCAGCCTCTTGCCCGTTCCTGCAAAACTGTATTTCTCCATGAGTGTCGATCTTTGCATCGTTTCTTTGCGAATGGCCGGAAAATTTTCCATCATCTGTCGCATGGATTGAGCCAGGCTGGCAGGGGTTTCTTCATCATAATAGATGCATGCATCAGCGCATACGGAGGGCACATCGCTCGCCTGACTGCTCAGCACAACCAGCCCTGCCGCGAGATAGGTAAAAATCTTTGACGGAAACGTGACGTTAGAAATCGGATCGCTTGTGCGCTGGCAATTCAGGCCCACGTCGCACTCGGCGACAAGCCGCGCGTACCGATCCGGCGGGAGGGTTGCATGAAGATAATCTGGTTGCCCGAGCGGCCGGCGCGTTCGCGCACCTGCTCGTGCAAGTCGCCTGCGCCGGTAACATCCAGGCTGCCAGCCATCTGGCGGCAGAAGATCAACAGCCGAGAGAAGGAGATCGACTCCTCGCGTTTTGTCGAGAGAACCCGAATAGAGGAAGCGCAAGACGCCCGGTCTTCGGAGTGAGGTCGATCCCTATCGAGTGGAGGACAATAAAACCCGGGGACAAATTCCACCGGAAGAGACGAGGGCAATCGCTTCTGCAATGCGGGTGCGGCGACGAGCGCTGCGGCAAGCAGGGGCCGGCCCATGCGCTTCCGCGAAGGCGCGCAAGCAACAGAGAAAGCCCCGCTGTCGATCAGATGCTTGCCGTCCTCATAATCGAGGATCAAACCGAAGTCCGCGTCCAATACGCGCCACCCAGGAGGCGACAACGTAAAGCCATTCGTAATTGTCGAGCAGAACGATGTCGCCGTCGCGCACGTGCCGTCGGACATGAAACGCATAAGAAATCCATGAAAAAGGGATTCGAAGCTTGGGAACATCCCAGTTTGCGCAGAAAAACTGTCGATGATGTGAGAATTGGGTTTCAACGGCGTGGAGCCATTGGCCCTTTCTTCGATCAAGAGCCTTTGGTGGAGACGACAGCACGAACACTTCGAGTCCGGTCGCAGCTTCAAGGCATTCGAACAGGTTGCGGCGCTTCGGATGAGAAAGCGAAGGAGGAACCGCTTCCCCGCGAAAATCGAGATATTGCTGGTCGTAGACATTGCTCAAGCAGACGATCCGGGGCGCCGAATTTGTCCGGGGCATCGCGATATGCTGCTCGAGTTCTGAATTCATTGAAATTCTCGCGCTCTCTCTGGCGATCGTGGCGAACTGAATGTGCTAACGCACCGACATGATCGCACCCAGGGCCGGCCTCCAGGAAGCCGGTGCCCGATCGCGAATCTCGTCTTTCAATTCGCGATGTATTCCGAGACGCAGGAGCAGCACGGTGCCTACGGAGCCGAGGATCGGGATTCCAGCAATTAACTGTGTTTTGAGATCTAGCTGCGCGCACGAATACCAAACTGCTGCTCCAATCGGCGCCAGGACCAGCAATAATCGCAGTGGCGGAATCACCCAGGCGAATGGCATTTCGCGAGTCGATACTGAAAAATAGGACCGCGTTCGCCAAATGCCATACGGCAGGGTGAACAAGGAAGTGCAAACAATCGAAGTCGCTATGATCGCGGTCATGCCGCCGACTCGGGCAACCAGACTGCCGACAATCACAAAGACGATGCCTTCGATAAAATAGATGTATCGCATAAAGCCGACTAGTTTGGTCGAGAGCACAAATACGCAAAGGCAATGCACGATCGTTGAAAGGACGAGCCAAAACCCAAGAAGCGTGTCGTTTGTGCCGCCCAGCCAATCTTGCCTTTTGTCCAAATCGCTATGAACGGTTGATTGTAAACGGCGAACATCACGCCGCCCAGCACGGCAAGCGACGCGCTTACGATGACCAGCGACTTAAGGCGGCTGTAAAGGCGCGCTTGTTCCTTGAAGACGATCATTTCGGACAGCGCCGGGGAAGAGTAGTCAAAAATTCGCCAGGTCAGCATGGCCACCAGCGTGTAGGTTCGCGTGCAAACGCTCCAAGTTGCCGCAGCATCCAGCCCCAGACTCCGGGTCACGATGATGGTTTGGCTCGCGATAATCAATTGAGAGCCGAGAGCAACCCAAAAAACGTCTTTACCGAATGTGAAAATTTCCCGAAATCGATCCCAGGTGGCTTTGCCCCAGTGTTTCGCGGCCGGAAACAGTTTCAGCTGCGTGCACGCCGCCCCGGTCACTACCGAAGTCAGCACCCAACCCGCTGCATTTCCCCAAAGTATGCTGAAGACGCCGAAGCCAAGATAGAAGCATAGCCATTGAACGAAAAAGTTGATCGCGAACAATCCCATCTGGGAGTAATTAATGACATCGAAGCGCTGGTGAGCCGTGAGCATATGCGCGAAGATTTTTGTAAACAAAGTGATGGCGAGCATTGCGCACAAACCGCTCATCAGGAGTCGAAATGTCGGCAGCAGTTGCGAAGGCAGGTGCAGCCAATGCGAAAAACCGAAGGCAAACGCGACGCCGCCAAATAATACGATAAGGCCTTGAACGATAAGCACCAGGGACCCGGTTTTTATGATGCTGCCATAAGCGCCGGCATTCGGCTCATGCTTGTAGTCTATGAGCAGCCGCGAGACAGAGATGGACATCCCAAAGTCAACCAGCTGCAAATATGTGCCTAACTGAAAAGCCAGCGCCCACAGGCCAAACTCCGCCTTGGTCAGATAGCTCAATGCCAGCGGGACCTGGGCCAGCGAGAAGACGACGTTTGCCAACAAAACAGCGTAGCCGGATGCAAGCGAATGAACTAATCGACGCAGTCGTGCCATTATAGATTACTCGTCGGGACGGCAGAAGCGTCGTGTAAGCAAAAAAATTGCAAATCCTTGAATCATGTCCCGCTTCTACGGAATCGGATATTACTGGAACGGAAGTCGAGGATAGTCCAATCCGGCCTTTTCAGCGGCACCGATGCTCGGATTCTTCCCGGAACGTAACTGATTGAAAATATCGGCTTTGATTTCGGGCACCGGTTGTCCTGCGCCGACGGCCGGGCTGCCTTCGAGAAGGCGAAAGTCGCCCATGATCGGCATGGCGAAGTGCGGATCACCTTCGCGTGAATGACCGTCCTGATTGGTCAGGCGTTGCCAATGGGCCATGGAAAAAGTGGTTTCTCCAGCCCAACCATTCTTAGCCAGAATCGAACCGACCGCGAGCAGCAGATTGTAATCAGACGAATTTCCAGACGTGTCGGCATCGATCCCATTTTTTCGCAGAATCAATTGCGGCCCCTTATTGTAAACGCTGATGTTGTTCGCCACGCGGCAATCATGAGTCGACATCGGCACAGTTGCACCCTGTCGCGTCGGCCCTTCCACTGTGATCCCGCCTCCTTCATTCAGATAACAGGTGTTATTGTAAACTCGCGAGCCGGGCGAAGAGGAAATGAAAATCCCGAGCCCCCCGCCGCCTTGGTAGATAAGGCTGGACTGTGTCCTCTCATTGATGAGTTCGGCAACAAAAACATTGTGCCGGCCGTGTTTCTCGGCTTCTGGATCCGGATTCAGGAACTTCGCGGCCGGCGAATTCCGATTCGCGACGCAAATGTTGTTTGCAATGAGATTCCCGGCGGAGACTTCGACCATGATTCCGGGCCCCTCATTATCATGGCAGTAGTTTCTTTCGATTCGATTATCGTTGCAGCTTTCGTCCAACCAAAGGCCGGGTCCGATGTTGTAGGCGAACTCGTTTCCAATGATTCGCCCCTTGTTGAAGTGTGGAATCAACTTTGCCCCGCCGCAATGCCAGCCCGGACTGTACCGATCCATGTTGTTGTACAGGACGCGACATCCTTCGATCAGATGATTTTCCCCGGCACCGTCGATCCCCGAGTTGCCGCTGCAGGCGATCAAGCACCGGACAAGACTGTTTGTACTTCCGCTGAGAATGACTCCGATCCAGTCTGTCCAGGTGATTGCGCAGTCTTCGAATCGGGAGTCCGTGCCTTGGAGGCCGCAACCGGGGCCAGGACCGACTGCGAGCGTACTCGCGTGACGCATCTGGATACCGCGAACAATCGACAAAGCTTGCCCTGATGTTGAGCAAGACCGGTCGCACCGCAACTTCCACCTTGCACTTGTTCGGATCGCCGAATCGGGCAACCAGAGGTAAATCATGGACGTTTTGGCGTCATAGAAAAAAGCTCGCCGGGCTGAAGTTTATTTCTTGCGGTCACGCGACGCAGACGAATGGCATCGAGCAACACACCGTCCCGGATGAACACCTGCTCGGGTTCATTTATGATCTCGCGCGACAGATCATCGATGTCTTTGAGCGCAAGGCGGATTTGGATATCTTTGCTTTCCAGATTGCATCGCGATCCAGTTTCCAGCCGCTGATCACGTCCGAACCTTTGATAACTACGGTCTCTTCACGAGCGGCTTCGATGACGATGGGTGCCTTCTTTGTTCCCGATATTGCTGCGCCAATCACGACTGCCTCCCGGTAGTCGCCGCCGTGGATGATCACATGATCGCCGGCGCGAACTTTCGATACTGCGGCCGAAATTGTCTTGAACGGTTTTTTCGGCGTGCCCGGGTTGTGTTCGGATGCTGCCGGTGCGCGTTGATCGACGATGAGTTCTCGCCGTGTGCGGGCTGGGAGCTAATGCCAACGTCAGGAGACAGGATAAAAGGAAGCGACGACGGCAGGTTGAAAGGTCGAGGGGTTGAGTGGTTGAGAATGAGTAGGCGATCAGCATATTCCGGGCGCGCTGACTGCGATGGAGAGCATTTAGTTGGATCGACACCTGTTCGATTGAGGCGCGCAGAGAAGATTCAACATCAGCAGATAAAATGCCGACGTCTTTGCTCTGGATCAGTCAAACAGGCCAGTTCCATCAGACTATCCGTGCAGCGATTTCCGCATAACGTGTGCCTGTTCTTTTCGGCTTTGGCGCGAACTGCCCTCGGCAAGATTGGCCGATACGGAAATAGCTTGTCGATTGCACTGGCTGGTCAGTCCATACGTCTCGCGCTGCGGAAACCGTGATGTCGTCAAATAAACGGCTTTCGCCAACTCGCTCGCAGCTTGCCAAACACGCAACTTTTCAAACGAATAATCGTTCTTTGTCTTCATTCCCAAGTCTCCCTCAACTCCTCAACTCTCTCAACGGCTCAACTCTCTTATGCGTCTTCCCCAACGTTCTCAACCACTCAACCTCTCAACAACTCAACTTCCCCTTCAGCTTCTCAAATTCCGCCAGCGCCATTCCGACTACCTGGTCCATGTTGTAATAACGATAGGTGGCGAGGCGGCCTACGAAACTGACATTCTTTTCCGCCGCGGCGCGCTCGGCGTATTTCGCATACAGCGCTTTCGCATCGGGGGCGGGAATCGGATAATACGGTTCGCGGCCGGGACCGAACTCCTGGGGATATTCGCGCACGATCGTTGTCGATCCTATTTTTTGGCCGGTGGCGTGTTTGATTTCGACAATGCGGGTGAATTCGTGATCGTTCGGGTAGTTCACCTGCATTGCCGGTTGAAAAAATTCTTTGGAAAGGGTTTCCGGTTCGAATCGGATCGAGCGATACGGCAAATGGCCAAAGCAATGATCGTAATACTCGTCGATCGGGCCGGTGAAGATGAGATGCCTGAATTTCACTTGTTCGCGTATTTCTCGAAAATCGGTGTTGAGGCGGATGTCGATCTTCGGATTGGCCAGCATCCGCTCGAACATCCTGGTGTAACCCTCGCGGGGCAGGGCCTGAAAATTTTCCGATAAATAACGATCGTCGCGATTGGTCCGGATCGGGATGCGTCCGCAAACGCTGGCATCGAGGTCTTTGGCGTCGCGCTGCCATTGTTTGCGCGTGTAGTTTTTGAAAAACATTTCGTACAACTCCCAGCCGACCTGGGAGACGATCATTTCCTCGGAGTTTTTCGGATTGTCGATCTTGACCCGCCATTTCGCGAGCTGCGCTTCCATTTCTTCGGTGGTCGATGGCCGGCCAACGAACTGCTCGAATGTGTTCAGATTGATCGGGAATTGCCAGAAGCGGCCGTGCGTCCAGGAAAGCACTTTGTAATCGACCGGTTGCCAGTCGGTGAATTGGCTCAGGTAATCGACAATGCGCGGCGAGTTGGTCCGGAAATAATGCGGACCGTAATCGTGCACGAGAACGCCGGCGTCATCGTAGTGATCGTAAGCGTTGCCGGCGATATGATTGCGGCGTTCAACAACGAGAACGGTCTTATCGAGCTGGCTGGCGATCCGCTCCGCCAAAACCGCGCCGGCGAAGCCCGCGCCGACGATCAGGAAATCAAAAGAAGAAGACACGGAAGAAGTTGAGGAGTTGAGAAGTTGAGAAGTTGAGCCGGGTGATTTACGGCGGGCAAAATAGCAGACTAAGTGCCCGCGCCCAAACATCGCGGCCCCTTTTCACGCTTCAACCCTTCAACGCTTTAAGCGCGCTTCCATCGCACGCAGCACATTGCCTTGTTCGAGGTGCAGCACAATATCGACATCGACCGTCGCCCGGACATGGCCGTGCGCAATCACCGCCAGTCCGCCCACGACCAGATAGCGGGCATTTGCGTCATTCAATGCTTTAAAAATTGCCTCAGCGTCCACGCGCCGCATCCAGTGACGATAGCAGACTTATTACAAATGCGCATGGTTCCGCAGGTGGTTCAGATCGGCTTGCGCTTTTGCGCGCCGTCTCTACTATGGCGCGGTGAAAAAAATCGAGGCGGTTGTCAAACCGTTCAAGAGCGAGACGGTGCGCGAAGCGTTGATCGAAATCGGCGTGGAAGGGATGACCCTGAGCGAGGTCAAGGGGTTCGGTCGCCAGAAAGGTCACAGCGAAATTTATCGGGGCAGCGAGTACACGGTCGATTTTCTGCCCAAGGTGAAATTTGAGGTCGTGATCGCCGACGATCGGGCCCAGCGCGCTGTCGATGTAATCTTGAAGTCGGCCAAGACCGGCAAGATCGGCGACGGAAAAATTTTTATCACGGCAGTCGAAGAAGCGGTGCGAATCCGGACGGGCGAGCGCGGGATGGAGGCGCTCTAAGAAGTGATGAGTGACAAGTGACAAGTGACAAGTTAGCAGCCTGTAACGCATGAACGATTATTTATTGTCGATCTTGCTCGGAATCATCGAGGGACTCACCGAATTCCTGCCGGTCAGCTCAACGGCGCATCTGCGCATCTTCGAATCGCTTTTCCATATCGATCTTCACGACGGGTTTTGGAAGATGTACACGATCGTGATCCAGCTCGGCGCGATCCTGGCGTTGCCGGTTTATTTTTGGAATCGCATCCTGAAATTCCTCGGGACATTTCCACGGGGCGAGCGGGGCGACCGTACTGTCCTCACTCATCCGCTGAGCCTGACATTGATCGCTTTTGTAGTTACCGCGGTTCCGGCGTGGGTTTTGTCAAAAACGATCGGAAAAAACCTGGAAAGTCTCTGGGTCATGGCGCTGGCCCTGTTGATCGGCGGAATCGTGATGTGGATTGTCGATGCAATTTTTACCCGGCCGCGGGTGACGCACATGGAGGAGATGAGTTTGCCCCAAGCCGTCTGGATCGGTGCGGCCCAGATTCTTTCCGCGGTTTTCCCAGGCACGTCGCGTTCGATGTCCACCATTGCCGCGGGGCAAATCGCCGGGATGTCGCGCCCGGCTGCGCTGGAGTTTTCCTTTTTCCTGTCGATGCCGACCATGGTCGTGGCGACTGGCTACGATTTTCTGAAAACGGTCAAGCCGCATCATGGCGCCGATCTTGGGGAAGATCTCGCGCCGCTGGCAATGACCGGTCATCAATGGGTGGTCCTGGCCATCGGATTCGTGATTTCGTTTGTTGTTGCGCTCGGCGTCGTCGCCTGGTTCATGAATTGGGTGCGCCAGCGAGGTTTCGCTCCCTTCGCAATTTACCGAATCCTGGTGGGTGTGGTCCTCCTGGCGCTGCTCTGGCGCGGGGTGATTTAGCTGTAGCCACTGGCCTGAGGCCGGTCAGGTAGGGCGATGTCGCATGAAAAGGGGGGAGCTAAAAAAACTTCAAATTTCTGTAATTAACCGCTTGCCATAAGGCCGGCGTTTTTCTAGAACGGACATGCTCATGTCCACGAAGGTTTTTATCGGGGTGTTCTGTGGCTTTGCTCTTGCCGCGCAATTATCGGCGCAGGAAGTGATCATTGTTCGCGAAAAGGCGCCGGCAATTCCCAAGGCCGAAGCGGTCGCGCCGAAGCAGGTCGCGGCAGAATTTCATGTCGAGAAAGCAATCCCGGTGCGACCAGTAAGTCAGCCGGCAGTGGAATCGAAAACCACGGCCAGTCGATCGGAACCGATCGTGCAGATCAAACCACCGGCGCCCAAAGTCGCCACTCAATCGCCCAGTGTCGAAGTTCGCACCACGCCCGCTGCGCCAGTCGCGCCGGGACTGCCACCGCCGCCACAGCTGGGCAAGGTGAACTTCCAGACAAGTCCAGTTAGCGCTTCGGTAGCTGCCGCGAAACCGGCCGCAGCCAAGCCCCAGCCGAATGTGGCTCCGGGCAAACCAGCGATCGCAACCGTTGCCTCATCGGCCCCGAGCAAAAAGAGTCGTGAGCCGGACAGCGTCCTGGCCCAACCGCTTAATATCCGGGGCACGACCGCCTTTACCAAATTGGCGAACGGCTTTGATTTCCCAATCGGTAAGCCGGACGCGCAAGGCTATTACAAGGCGCGCGGATTTCAGGGACGCAGTCATGTTGGCGAAGACTGGGATGGCGTAGGCGGCGGGGACACGGATCTCGGTGATCCGGTGTATTGTGCCGGCGACGGCGTGGTGGTTTTTGCCCGGGATTGTCATCAGGGTTGGGGGAACGTCGCCATTGTTCGTCACGCCTATCGTGAAGGCGGGACCATCCGGAACATCGATTCGCTCTACGCGCATTGTCAGAAGCTTCTTGTTCGCCGTGGCGACACGGTGTCGCGCGGGCAGCAGATCGCGACCATCGGCAATGCCCATGGTCTTTACGATGCGCACCTGCATTTTGAAATCCGCAAGAACATCGCCATCGGGATGAGCCGCGATAAGTTTGCCAAAGACTTCAGCAATTATTGCGATCCCACCCAATTCATCACGTCGCACCGGCGTCTCGAAAATAGCAGAGGGAATTATCGGATCGCGATGAACACATTCACCTACGACGAAAAGATCCGCTGGGATAAATTGCGCAATTATTCCCGCGCTCGGACCGGCGGCGGTTCGAGCCAGTCGGCGCGGAATTTGAAGAAGGCACTCGCCGCGCAGAACGTCGGCGCTCGCGCGAACTAGATTTCCCGCTCGGCCTAGACTCGGCCAAGCAAGGCGAGAATCAGGACGATCAGCAACACGAGACCTATTCCACCGCTCGGATAATAGCCCCAGCTGGCGCTGTACGGCCAAGCCGGGAATGCTCCGATCAACAGAAGAATGAGGATAATAAGCAGAATTGTGCGCATGACTTACTTAACGCGCCTGATTGTTGGATTGGATGCGTCTTCGCGCGTATTTTTTTCCGCCAAGTCTTTTGCTGCAAAACATCCTTGCAGCCGCGGGCGGGTGTCCTATCGTTTCGAGCACTCCCGAATGCGTCTCCCTGATGCATCGGGAAAATTTTTTGCCCAGTTCAATTATGGCGAACACAATCCTGGTCGGCGCGCAATGGGGCGATGAAGGAAAAGGGAAGATTATCGATGTCCTCACCGCCGGGGCCGACGTGGTGGTGCGCAGCCAGGGCGGAAACAATGCCGGCCACACCGTCATTCACCGTGGCAACAAATATGTTCTGCATCTCATTCCGTCTGGCATTCTTCGGCGCGGAAAGATTTGCGTGATCGGCAACGGCGTGGTGGTCGATCCGATCGCGCTCGTGGCGGAGATCGAAGGGTTGCGCAAGCTCGGGATCAAGATCGACAAGAACCTTTTGCTCAGCGACTGCGCGCATCTGGTTCTGCCTTACCACCGGCTGCTGGACGAACAGCGCGAGCTGCGGAAAGGCCGCGCCAAAATCGGCACGACCAAACGCGGGATCGGTCCGGCCTACGGCGATAAGGCCGCGCGCACCGGCTTGCGCGTCTCCGACCTGATGCAGCCGATTCTGTTCTCGAAAAAATTGCAGGCCAAGATTACCGAGAACAACAGCATCCTGCAGGCGCTCGGGGCGCGACCGATCAATTTTCGCGATGTGAACGAGAGCTATCTCGCCGCCGGGAAAAAATTGCGCCCGTTCGTGGCGAACACGGTGGTTTATCTTCATCGCGCCATCGAGCGCAAGAAAGGCATTCTCTTCGAAGGCGCCCAGGGCACGTTTCTCGATATCGATCACGGCACCTATCCCTATGTCACTTCATCCAACACCACGGCGGGCGGCGCCTGCACCGGCACAGGCGTGCCGCCGCATCGAATGGACCGCGTGATGGGCGTGATGAAAGCTTATACCACCCGGGTAGGCGAGGGACCGCTGCCAACCGAGGATCGACAAGTCTCCGAAATGCTGCACGGCCTGGGCCGCGAGTTTGGCGCGACAACCGGCCGGGCCCGGCGCTGCGGCTGGTTCGACGCCGTGGCGACGCATTATTCGGCGATGATTAATGGGATCGACGAGTTGGCCATCACGAACCTGGATGGACTGGACGATCTCGATCCGATTCGCGTCTGCGTAGCGTATAGGCTGAACGGGAAACGCCTGGCTGTCCCGCCCTCCGATGCAACTCAGCTGGAGAATTGCGAGCCGATTTACAACGAGATGCGGGGCTGGAATCAATCTACGCAATCGGCGCGCAAATTTTCGCAACTTCCTTCAGCCGCAAGAGATTACGTGAAATATATTGCCGGACTCACCGGGGCGAAATTGTCGATCGTCAGCGTCGGCCCGGGCCGGGCCCAGACCATTGTCCTCTAGCATGGCTCCGCTCAAGTCGGTTCCCCGTCATGTCGCCATCATCATGGACGGCAACGGCCGATGGGCCAAGGGCCGCGGCCTGCCCCGAATCAAGGGCCACGAACAAGGCGCCCAGGCCGTCCGCGAATGCGTGGAAGGTTGTGGCGAATTGAAGATCGAATACCTGACGCTCTACGCCTTCTCCGCCGAAAATTGGAGCCGGCCGAAGAGCGAAGTGTTCGCCCTGATGCGGCTGCTTGAAAAATTCCTGAAGGAGAAAACGCCGGAATTACTCGACAAAAACGTTCGTCTCCAGGCGATCGGTCGATTGACAGATCTTCCCAAGAGTTGCCAGGAACAACTTCACAAGACGATCGAGCAAACGTCAAAGAATACCGGACTCACCTTGGTTCTTGCGCTCAGCTATGGCGGGCGGCTCGAGATTATCGATGGCATCAAGAGTCTGCTGCGCGCCATCGAGCTCGGTCATATCGACAAAGGAATGATCGACGTCGAGATGTTCAGCAAACATCTTTACACGCGGTACTATCCCGATCCCGACTTGCTCATCCGCACCTCGGGCGAAATGCGTCTGTCGAATTTTCTTCTCTGGCAGCTTTCCTACACCGAAATGTACGTAACGGCGAAGCTCTGGCCCGATTTCACCAAAAAGGATTTGCTCGCCGCCGTGGAAGAATACGGACGAAGACAACGCCGCTACGGCGCCGTGGAGTAACCCGTCTGCAATCGTGGTCGTAATTTTATTGCATGTGCAACAAAAAGTTGCAATCTCTTCTCGCTATAAACCACTGAGACATGCACCCTAAAACGGAGGAGTTTTTGTACCATCTTCTCTGGACCGCGGATCAGCTGATGCGTCCTGGCTTTCGTAGCGTAACGGATTCTTTCGAAAGCTGGGCCTATCGCAACGGCTTCATGCGACAGCTCGCGGCTTTGGAGAGAGAAAAATTCCTGGACCGACGAGGCGGTTCCAGGAAGGACCGCTTGTATCGATTGAGCGCGCAGGGGCGCGTGCATGTTTTGGGCGGACGCGATCCTATGGAACGGTGGGCCCGGTCCTGGGATGGAAAGTGGCGGGTGGTGCTCTTTGACGTACCGACAAAGCACAACGTCCAGCGTGAGCAGCTCAGGCGGTATTTGCGAGGGAAGGGTTTTGGTTGTTTGCAACACAGCGTTTGGATCACCCCTGATCCATTGGATGAGGAACGGGGCATTTTCGGTGGTGCCAGCATTGACGTGGAATCGCTGGTCGTTATGGAAGCACGGCCATGTGCGGGCGAATCGGATGCGCAAATTGTTGCCGGCGGTTGGGACTTCGAACGTATCAATCGCCGCTATGATCAATACCTGAAAATCTTGGCGACACGTCCGGACGGCGCATTGGTTGGCGAAGGGGCGGCAAAAGCGTTGTTGCGTTGGGGGAGGGCCGAACGCGAGGCCTGGATGGCGGGGTTTACGATTGACCCGTTACTGCCGTCCTGTTTGTTGCCGGCTGGCTACCTAGGGCAGAAGGCATGGAAAGAACGGGTGAAAGGGCTGGGAAAAGCTGGGCGGCAGCTTCGCACTTTTCGACTCGGTTAGGGTGGGACCAGTTCTCCGTCGTGCAATATTTTGTTGCACGTGCAATAAAATATCGCACTTGAATTTTATCTGAAAATCGAGAGACGTTTGGGAGATTTACTGGAGCGGTTCGGTGACGGAATCGGCGAGACATTTTCCTTTTTGTGTCAGCACGACATTGCCGTTGGATATTTGGATCAATCCCAGAGCGAGAAACTCGTCCGTTTGTAGTGCGCCCCCTTGCAATTCCGTTGCGGAAATGCCGTTTCGGGTGCGTAGCAAGAGCGCGATTCGCTCGGCCCGTTTCATTTCGCTGGTCAGATTCTCGGTCGATCCAATCGCCGCTTTCCCGGATAAAACGCGATCGGCATATTCTCGATAATCGCAGATATTCTGCCATCGCTCCATGCCATGCGTGGAAAATGCGCTCGGGCCGATTCCCAAATAATCTTCGCCCGACCAGTAAGCCTGGTTATGGGCCGAAGCGAAACCGGGTCGCGCGTAATTCGAGATTTCGTAGTGCTCGTAGCCGGCATCTTGCAGGATCGACATCGTCATCTCGAAAAATTCGGCATCGGCGTCGGAGTCCTGCCGGAACTCGCCGCGGGCATGTCGCAGGAAGAATTCCGTGTCCTCCTCGTAAGTGAGGCAGTAGGCGGAAATGTGCTCGGGCTGAAGGGCGACCGTTTTTTCGAGGGTGGTTCGCCATTGCTCGATGGTCTGGCCGGGTAACCCGAACATGAGATCGATATTGATGTTCGAAAAGCCGGCGTCGCGCAGGATCCGGAAGGATTGCTCGGCCTGCGGCCCGTTATGTTCGCGCCCGAGGACTTTGAGCAAATTTTCGTCCCACGATTGCACGCCGAGGCTGATTCGATTCACGCCGAGCTTGCGCAACACCGCGGCCTTGTGCGCGGAAACGCTCCCGGGATTTGCTTCGGTGGTCCATTCCACCAACACCGAGAGATCAAGAATTTCGCGAAAGCCCCCGAGCAAAAATTCCAATTGTGAAGTCGTGAGCGCGGTCGGGGTTCCGCCGCCGAAATAAATTGTCGATGGACGGAGATGTTCCTGGCATTTGAGTTCCTGCAAGATGGCCTCGCAGAACCGCCCGGTTTGGGAACGATCGAGCAGATCCTTGTAGAAAGCGCAGTAAGGGCAGATGCGCGCGCAAAACGGAATGTGAACGTAGAGGTGCCGGATCATGTCATCATTGCCTGGAACAATTGTAGGGCGTCTGTGCCAGACGCCACCCATTTGGTTGGCGTTTCACAGGAACGCCCTACAGAGTTTCCCTGATTCGTTGATCCAGTTGTGATTCGCGCGCCCGCTCATAAGTTCGTGGTCACCTTGTCGATCCGAAACGTAGCTCTTGTTTGGTTCTGCGCCATCTCCTGCGGGCTCGCCCAGGATTCCACCCCGCCGCCAAGTCCCACTCCGTCCGTCGTGTATACGGTCCACAACCCGGACGCGATCAAGGATTACGAAACAAACGCGCGAGCCGTTCGCGCGATGGTCAACCGGCTCGTGCTGGCGGTTACCCACGAATCCGATATCGCCAAGGCCTGGGCATCGTTGGTTTCGCCGGAAGACAAGATTGGAATAAAGATTTGCGCAGCCGGTGGCGAGCTTTTCACCACGCATCACGATGTGGTGAACGCGATTGTCGAAGGTCTGGTCGCTGCCGGACATCCGCGCAGCAGCATTGTCGTGTGGGACCGTTCCCTTGGCGGAATCAAGGATGCCGGCTACAGCCGGGCCGATGGATATCAGCTAAGAGCAGTCCCGCCCCGAGATGGCTACGATCCGAAAGCAACGATCTCGGCGCCGTTGATCGGGAAACTGGTATGGGGCGATTTCGATTACCGGGCCAACACGGGGAAATTGGCCGGCCTCTCCGATATCGAGAACACGAGCAACGTCAGCCATCTTGCGCGCATTTTATCCACCGAAGTGACCAAGGTTATCAACGTGCCGGTCATGACCAGCAGCGAAACCAACGGCATCGCCGGTTGCATTTACAACATGACCCTGCCGAACATCGACAACTGGCGCCGGTTCACCCAACCCACCGGCTTCGGCCGGGAAAGCCTGGCCGAGATTTACAGCAATCCGCTGATCGGAAAAAAAGTCGTGCTTAATTTGATGGATGGCTTGGTCGCTCAATATGCCGGCGGGCCGGAATCGCAACCGAACTGGGCGGTGCATCACGCCACGCTTTACGCGAGCAAGGACCCGGTGGCCATCGATGCCGTGACGTTGCGGCAATTGGAGGAATGGCGGTTGCGCGCCAGTCTGCCCTCCATCGGTCACACCGCCGATTACGTGAAAGCCGCCGCGGACATTGGCCTGGGCAATGCGTCGTCGAATCGGATCGAGATCAAAAATGTCGGCCGATAAAATTCTGCGCGCCGTTTCGCGCTCTTTTTATCTTTCCATCCGCATTTTGCCCGCGCGATTGCGCGAACCTGTGGCGCTGGCGTATTCGCTGGCCCGCGCCACCGACACGGTGGCCGATACGGCACAAATCGAGAGAAAACTGCGGGTGACCACTCTGCAGGATTTGTCGAACATGATTCAGGGCCAGGCGGCACGGGATGCCATTGTCGATCTTGTCGCGGCGTTTGCACCGTTGCAGAAAAATACCGCCGAACGAAAACTGATCGAATCACTGCCGGATTGCCTGGATAGTCTCGAGCGATTGGAAGCTGAGGATCGCAACGACGTTCGCGACGTGCTCGGCAAAATCACGCAAGGTCAGATGCTCGACTTGCAATGGTTCGACAAGCCGCACGGAATTCGCGCGCTCGCCACCGCGGCCGATCTCGATAAATACACCTATCTCGTTGCCGGCTGCGTAGGCGAATTTTGGACACGGCTTTGCTTCAGGCACATTCGAAAGTTCGCCACCATGAGCGAGGCGAAAATGCTGGTGCTCGGCAAGCAATACGGAATGGGATTGCAATTGATAAACATTTTGCGCGATGCCGGGTCCGATCTGCGAGCCGGACGATCTTATTTTCCCGAAGAGGAATTGGCGGCGGCGTGCATGACTCCCGGGCAAATCCTGCGCCAGCCCGGGCGTTTCCAGCCGATTTACCGGAAATGGATCGGAAAGGCCGGCCGCGGTCTTGAGTCGGGGATGCAATATGCGCGCGCAATTCGCAATTGCCGTGTACGTGCGGCGACGGCTCTTCCGGCATTGATCGGAACGCGCACACTTTCCCTTTTGCGCGACGCCGGTTCGACTGCGCTAACCCGCAATCTAAAAGTCCCGCGCCGCGAAGTGCACGGGATGATTGTGTCGCTTGCCATCACTCTCGCTTCGCGCAAGAAAATCGACGCGATTTTCAAGCGGGCCAAGATCTAGAATACGTTACCGAAAATAATTGCGCTGCTTCTCGGTGATCGGTCGCTCCAGCTTTTCCAGCACCAGAAGCATGTCTTCCCAAACCTTGCGCTTCTCCGATGGGCTCTGATTTCGCAACAGATAGGCCGGATGATAGGTGATCATCAACGGCGTATCATTGTAAGAATGCCAGCGACCGCGCAAATCCCGCATTGTCCCGCGCGTTCCGAGCAATCCTTCCACCGCCACCGCGCCGAGCGCGACGACAACTTTCGGCTGAATCACGTCGATCTGCTCGACAAGATATGGCCGGCAGGTCTCCATCTCCTTCGGCGTCGGCGCGCGGTTCCCAAACGAGCCGGCCGGCATGTCGGGCCGGCATTTGAGGATGTTCGCGATGTAAACATCTTCGCGAGCAAAACCCATTGCCTTGATAATCTTGGTTAACAATTGTCCCGCGCGTCCGACGAATGGTTCGCCCTGTCGATCTTCATCCGCGCCGGGAGCTTCTCCGACGAACATCAAGTCCGCGTCCGGATTGCCGACGCCGAAAACAGTCTGGGTCCGGGAGCAGGCGAGATGGGAACAGTTGGTGCAGACGCGAACCCGTTCCCGAATCGGCTCAAGTAACGATGATTTGTCCGCTGCATTTGGGGCGGTTGTCGTCTGGGGCGCTGATGTCGCGCCAATTGCCGGCTCAACGAACTGCAAACCAGAAAGCGCACTTCTCGACGCCCGCGGCAGCCGGTCGCTCGTTTCGCGGATCTTCTTCAAGGCCGCAATGACGAGATCGAGAGCCGGTTCTTGCATCTGAGTCGATCATCCAAATTTTGCGTGCGGCTGCAAATTCTTTAATGATGCAACAATGAGCGCCCGGTTGAGCGATTATGATTACGATCTGCCGCGGGAATTGATCGCGCAGAGGCCGCCCGGGCGCCGCGAAGATTCCCGGCTGATGGTCCTGCGTCGCGACACGCGGGCAATCGAGCATCGACAATTCCGCGAACTGAAAGAACTTCTGGCGCCCGGCCACCTGGCGGTCCTGAACGATACTCGCGTGTTGCCGGCCCGGCGCTTTTCGACCGATGGGACGATTGAATTTTTGTTCCTCGAAAAACTCGGGCCGGCTCGCTGGAAATGTCTGGTGAAACCGGGACGCAAAATGCGTATCGGCGCGATTGCCATGATCGACAATGCGACGGTGCGCGTTGAAGAAATCACGCCGGAGGGCGATCGGATCGTGTCGCTCGATGACGATGTCGATCCTTACGCCGGCGGATCGATGCCGTTGCCGCCATATATCGGGCGCGAAAGCGACGCCGATGACACTGCGCGTTACCAAACCGTTTTTGCGCAGACGCCCGGCGCGCTGGCCGCCCCGACCGCGGGTCTTCACTTCACCCCGGAAATTTTGGCGGAAATTGCCCACACGTTCGTCACACTCCATGTCGGAACGGGAACGTTCTTGCCGGTGCGCTCGGAAAACGTGGCCGAGCATCGCATGCACGCCGAACACTTTTCGATTTCGGCTTCGGCCGCGGCGAAGATCGACAACGGGAAACGCGTCCTGGCGGTGGGAACAACGGTGGTGCGCGTTTTGGAATCAGCCCGGCGCGAAAATGGCAAGTTGATTGCCCAAACCGGCTCGACCGACATCTTCATTTATCCGCCCTACCGGTTCCAGCATGTCGATCTTCTCCTAACGAATTTTCATCTGCCGCGCTCGACTCTGCTCATGCTGGTGAGCGCTTTCGCCGGGCGCGAATTTATTCTTCGGGCCTATGCCGAAGCGATCCGGGAGCGATATCGTTTTTTCAGCTACGGCGATTGCATGCTGATTTTGTAGCGCACGTTGTCATCCTGAGCCCCGAAAACCTTCGGGGTCGAAGGATCCCGCGATGCTACCGTGAAGTAATGCCACCGGATCCCTCGACTTCGCTCGGGATGACGGACTAGATTAATAGCCATGCCCGATCAACCCAAAGGCGAATTGGTCATCCAGACGATCGCGATGCCCAAGGACACAAATCCGAACGGCGACATCTTTGGCGGCTGGTTGATGTCGCAAATGGATTTGGGCAGCGGCATTCTGGCATCGAAAACTGCGCAGACGCGCGTTGTGACCGTGGCCATGGAAGGAATGTCGTTTCTTCAACCGGTGCGGGTAGGGGACACGGTCGCGGTTTATGCCTGGGTCGAAAAAATTGGGCGGACGTCGATGACGATTCCGGTCGAAGTGTGGGTGACCCGCTACATGACCGGCCAGCAATTGCGCGTGACCCACGGCGTCTTTATTTATGTCGCTGTCGATGGCACCGGGAAACCCGTCCCGGTAAAACGCGAACCGGCCTGAGGAGCCTGTCTATTGATCCCCCGAGGCAACCGACTGCGGCCCATCGGCCGTGCCGGTGCTAACCGAGTAGTCCGACGGTTTGTGTTTCGGGACCCGGTGCGCTGTTTCGCAATTTTCTTCCGCCATCGCTCGCGATTTTTCATGCTCTTTTTAACGTAGCGTTGATAAGCGATCCGTTGGCGGCCGCTGTGGGTCAGGTTCCCGCAACCCGGCAGAAGAAAACAGCCGACTAAGACGACGACCGAAATTCTGAGAATTCGTTCCAGCATGCCCTCCTAAAAGCAGATCGCGTGCGCAGAGGCGCAGTCGGCCGCAAAACCTGCTGCGGCCAAGCGCTATCAAGCATTGTCAGGTTCTTTTCCAGGCTATATCTTTCGACGTTGAGCCCTCTCACTTCCGAGCTGTGTCCAACCAGATCGAACTCCACCAATGAAAACGAAATCCGCTGATCAATCCGTTATCTCTAATCTCGTTGCCTTACTTGATGTGTTTGCCTTGCGGGGCGGCGTTTTTTTGGTGGTCGTGTGCTTTGGCGGATTTTCAAACGCGTTCGCCGTGCCGCCGCAATATCAGATTTACGACATCGGCGTCGTTCAGACTGGTGACAGCGCTTCGCAGGGTTTTGGTGTCTCGCCGGGTGGAATTGCGGTTGGCCGTTCGTTCAGGACCAACGCGACCCAGGCTTTCAGCTGGACCCTCGGCGGCGGCATCGCCGGCCTGCCGAATCTGGCTGGGCGCAGCTACTGCGTTTCCAATAGTGCCAATGACAACGGTCTCGTCGTGGGCGCCGGTTCGACCACCGCGTTCGGCTCGGGCCGGTTACCGGTCGTTTGGCAGAACGGGGTGGTTTCGCAGCTGCCTCTTCCTTCCGGTCAAACGCTGGGCGACGCGAACCATGTAAACGCCTCGGGCGTTGCGGTCGGCTCGGCCAACGCCGGGAGTTTGCAGCGCGGTGTAATTTACAGCGGTGGCAACGGCACCTTCATTACCCAGACAACGTCGATCGGATGTTACTTTCTTACCGCGTTCGGAATCAATGATTCCGGCCGGATCGTCGGACAAGGCATCGATCCAAACAACGCCGCTCGGAACGTGGGGATCGTTTACAATATCGGCGACAGCATGGCTTTCGAAGTCGGCGCGCTGCCCGGAATGAACGGCGCGCTTGCTTTTGGCGTGGGCAACGGCGGTCACGTGGTTGGTTCGAGCATGCTGAATCAGGGCTCGGGCTTACCGTTCATCTGGTCGGATGCCGGCGGCATCGTCGCGATTCCGCTCGCTTCAGGCACGAGCCAGGGATCCGCTCGGGCCGTGAACTCGGCCGGTTGGGCAGTGGGCAACGATTCTTCCGCATTTTCGATTCCTTTTCTATACGACGGGTCGATGACTTATCGCCTTGCCGATCTTATCCCCGGCGGCTCGGGCTGGGACTTGTCGATGAACACTTCATCGTCGGCGCTCGGCATCAGTGACAACGGAATCATTGTCGGCACCGGTGTTCGCAATGGCGAGACACATGCGTATGCAATGGTTCCGGTGGGTCCGACGCCGGCCAGCGTCGTTTCCCGGAAAACCCACGGCCCGTTAGGCGATTTCGATATCGATCTGGCGCCGGGCGGGACGCCGGGGATCGAATGCCGAAACGGCGGCGCAACGAACGATTATCAAATTGTCGTGACTTTTAGCGCGCCCGTGACCGTTGCCGGAAATCCCCAGGCTCAAGTCATTTCGGGGACTGCGACTGTTGGCACTGGAGGAGTCGGCAATGGCGGCATGGTGACGGTCAGCGGAAACAGTGTGACCCTGCCGCTCACAAATGTGGGCAACGCGCAGACAGTCAACGTTATGCTAAATTCCGTGAGTGACAGTCCATCCAGTGGCAACGTCATGATTTCGATGAACGTTCTCGTTGGGGACACCAATGCCAACGGTGTGGTGAACTCAGCGGACGTTTCGCAGACCAAATCGCGCATCGGTCAGGCGATCGATGGGAGCAATTTCCGCTCGGATGTGAACGCCAACGCCGTCATCAACGCCACCGACACCGCGATCGTTAAATCGAACATCGGCACCGGGCTGCCCTAATGCGCCGATGTAGCGGCGGCCGTGCCGGCCGCAGGAGATGCGAAACGCGCGCAGCACATCCTGCGTCGGGTTACGCCGGCTTCACCAGCGATTCTATCGTTTTCCAATCAGCCGGCGTGAGCTGAAGTTTCGCGGACGCCATGTTTTCCTCGAGATGCGCCAGAGAGGACGTGCCAGGGATCGGCAGCATCACCGGAGATCGCTGGAGAAGCCAGGCCAGCGCGAGCTGCACTGAGCTGGTGCCGTGACGCTTCGCTTCGGCTTCCAACGGATTGCCCGGCTTGGTTAACGAACTTTGTCCTCCGCCAAGGGGAAACCACGGGATAAATCCGAGATTCTCTTTCTCGCAATAAGTCAGGGTCTTTTCCGATTTGCGATAAGCGATGTTGTATTCGTTCTGCACGCTCACGATTGGGAGAATCTTCCTGGCCTGTTCGATTTCTTTCGGCGTCACTTCGGATAGCCCAACATGCCGGATTTTTCCGGCATCCTGCATCTTCTTGAGCGCCCCTAACGATTCTTCGGCTGGCACCTTCGGATCGATGCGATGCAATTGATACAGATCGATCCGGTCGAGCTTCAGACGCTTGAGACTGTTCTCGACGCATTTGGTCAGATATTCGGGTCGACCGTTTGGCACCCACTGACCGGGACCGGGTCGGGTCAGGCCGCCCTTGGTCGCGATGACCAGGCCGGCCGGATACGGATGAAGAGCCTCGGCGATGAGCAATTCGCTTACGTCGGGCCCGTAGGCATCGGCGGTATCGATGAGGTTTACGCCGAGCTCGACTGCCCGGCGCAGAACTTTTAGCGCGTTGCCTCGATCAGCCGGCCATCCCCAAACGCCGTCGCCGGTCAGGCGCATCGCACCAAAGCCAAGCCGATGAACCGAAAGATCGCCGCCCAGAAGAAATGAAGATTTGTTAGATGAACTCATCGCCGCCGAAACAAGTCGTGATAACCCTCCCGCCAGAATGGTAGCCCCGCCAGCGACGGTCGCGCCAAGAAATTTTCGACGGGTTACACCGCGAACTGTTGAACTTTCCGTCGTTCCTGCGGATCCTTGGGCCATCAAACGCAGACTACATTTATCGGACCTGGTGTCAACGCACTCTTCTTTTCCCTCAAATTCGTGTTCATTGGTGTTCATTTGTGGTTAAGAAGCGTTGAATGAAGGTGGTTCTCGAGACCGACCGATTATTTCTGCGAGAGTATGTCGAGGATGACGCTGAGGCGTTCTTCCAGTTGAACAGCGATCCGGAGGTGGTGCGATTCACCCCCAATGCGGTCTTGCAGAATGTTGATCAGGCCCGGGAGATCTTGCTGGCCAATCCGATGGCCGATTACCGGAAGTACGGATTCGGACGCTGGGCCTGCATTCTCAAGAGCACTGGAGAGCATATTGGCTTTTCCGGCCTGAAATATCTGGAGGAGCTCGGTGAGGTCGAGATTGGGTATCGTTTGGTTCGCAATCGATGGGGCTTTGGGTTCGCCACCGAAGCCGCGATCGCCGTCGTTCGTTTCGGGCTCGCTGATCTCGCGCTGGAACACATCATCGGTCTGGTGATGCCGGAGAACATTGCTTCCGTGCGCGTTTTGGAGAAGGCCGGTCTGCGCTTTAGCGAAAATGTGCGCTGCTGGGAAATGCAATTCGCAAAATATGTCATCGGTCCGAGCCGGACGTGAAACGCCAAACGATCAATGACCGCAGAACCCAATGTGTATTCGTCTCGATGGTTTGATTTCTTCCACGTCGGGATTGACGAATCGCGGACCGTTCAAGAGGCGATGTTTGTCTGCTCTTGGGCGCCGCTGCCCGATTTCCGCAAACTTGCCGATGTGTGCTGCGGCACGGGGCGACATGCCCGGGCGCTTTCGGTCCGGGGTTATTCAGTCATCGGCATCGACCGCGATGCAGCGGCTATCGCAGAGGCGCGCAAACTGGGTGGCGGGCCAAGCTATGTCCATGCGGACATTCGCGAATACCGTCCGGAGCAGGGCGCGTTCGACGTCGTGATTGTTATGTCTCAAAGCTTTGGTTACTTCGATTCGGAAACGAATCGCGATGTTATTGATCGGCTGGCGAGAAGTGTTCGCGAAGGCGGGCGGGTGATTCTCGATTTGTGGAATCCTGAGTTTTTCGCCGCCCATCAGGGCCAGCGCGAATTAGAAACGCCCCGCGGAATTGTTCGAGAAAATAAACATGTCGATGGCGAGCGGTTATTCGTGCATCTCGAATATCCAGATGGCGATCGGGAACAATTCGAATGGCAATTGTTCACGCCACAGCAAATGAAAGAACTAGCCCACTCGGTCGGTCTTGCCATCGTTCAATGCTGCACAGATTTCAAGACGGCGACTGATCCGTCTCCGTCCAGGCCTCGGATACAATTTCTTCTGGAACGATAATTGCCGCGGTCAGCGTCCGCGGCTACAGCAACGCGCGAACGCAATTGATGGCGTGGAGATAAACACGATGCGGGCCGCCGCGCATTAATTCCTGACTCATCAGACTCACCAGATCGTTGCTTTGGGCCGGCATCATTTGCGGAACGGCCTTCTGGCCGCGGCCTGTGCGCCAGACTTCGAGAAGATCGCCGCATTTAGCCGGGCCGACGAAAAATTCTATCCCGCCGGAGTTAAGAACGATCTTCTCGATTGGATCGCGGCCATTTTCGCGCAGATCGATGTCGATCTTGCGCCCGCTTCCGTCCACGAATTGAATCTTGTTTGCGCTGCTTGTCTTCTCCGCGCGCCAGTTCAATTGGGCCCCGAGCCAGCCGGCCAGGAGCAACGCGGTCGATCTGAATCCGGGCGCGAAGTCGATTTGAGCGTTCTCAATCTCGGCAAAATGATGAAGGGAAGCGGGATGATCGAAGAACTGGGCAAACGCGTAACGGATTTTGTCCAGGCGGGTCCAGTTCAAATCGCAAAGAATAATCCGCTGTTTGGCTTCCTCCTGCGCGGTCTCGACCAGGCGGAGTTGCTCGTCGAAATTTTTCCAGGTTTGCGAATCGTAAATGAACCGGTCCACCCAGGCCCAAAGCTGCGCGTCCATCGGATCGTGCAGCTCGCCCTGCCACCAAAGATAAAACGGCAGATCGGAATCGAGGTGGGAAAGAAGAATGCTTGGCAATAGATCCGCGCACGAGCCCTCCAGGCGAAAAGAGATTTGTTCCGAGCAAACTTGCTTGCCCCCGGCGCCCCCAACGTGGCAATGGGTGCTGACCCATGCTTCGACGCGATCCTCCTTCGAACTGCAATCGGCCTCGACCACGATCGCGCGACAGAGATGATTCTCTGTGATCTTTGCAATCAACTGCGTGTTTTTCTCCAACGAACCGGGCTTCTCGCCATAAACTGCGAGATTCATCAGCGAGGCACGAGTCATCGCGCCTTCGCCCTGGTCCCAGAGTTTTTTTAGCTCCTTGCCGATCTTGCCGATCTCGACTGGAGTTCCGAGCGAGTATGTCTCAGCAACAGCGGGCATGGCTCACAATCTTCTCCACGCCTGTCCATCACGGGCCAGTAATTCGTCGGCTGCGTCCGGACCCCATGAACCGGCCGGATAAAAGAACAATTCCGGCGGCGTCCTTTTTTGCGGCCCAGGCATTCTCGATGATGTCGATGAAAGCCCAGGCTTCTTCAACTTCGTCGCGGCGGGCGAACAGCGTGGCATCGCCGCTCATGGCATCGAGAAGCAAACGTTCGTACGCTTCCGGGCTGGCTTTGCCGAACGACGTTCCGTAGTGGAAATCCATCTTGACCGGCTCGACTCGAAAACTCGTGCCCGGCACCTTGGCGTGCATCCGCAGCGACATTCCTTCATCGGGTTGGATCCGAATCACCAGCACGTTCTGATCGGTCAGTTCCTTGTTAAAAAGAACGGCCGGCGCCTTCTTGAAATGAACTGAGATCTCGGTGCCGGATTTCGGGAGCCGCTTGCCGACCCGCATATAGATCGGCACGTCCCAAAAACGCCAGTTGTCGATGTTGAGCCGCAGGGCCACGAACGTTTCCGTCATCGATTTAGGATCGACATTCTTTTCCGCGCGATAACCAGGGACCGGTTTGCCGTTGATCGCGCCCTCGGCGTATTGGCCGCGGATCACGTGTTTGCCCACGTCGTTCTGGGCAAAATGGCGAAGCGATCGGACGACTTTCACCTTTTCGTCGCGAATGCTATCCGCGCTCAGATCAGTAGGCGCTTCCATGGTGACGAGGCAAAGAAGTTGGAGCAAATGATTTTGCACCATGTCGCGCAACGCGCCGGCGCCTTCGTAATAACCGGCCCGGCCTTCCACGCCGAGCGTTTCCGAAGCGGTAATTTGCAGATGATCGATGTACCGCCGGTTCCAGAGCGGAGCGAAAATCGCGTTGGCGAAGCGCAACACCAAAATGTTCTGCGCGGTTTCTTTGCCGAGAAAATGATCGATCCGGTAGGTCTGTTCTTCGGAGAAGGCATGGTCGACGACGCGATTCAGCTCCCGCGCCGAAGCCAGATCGGTCCCGAACGGTTTTTCGACGATCACCCGGGCCCAGCTTCCCTTGCAGGCGTCATTCAAACCGGCGGCTTTCAGATTTTTTATGATTGGTTCAAATTGGTCAGGCGCGACCGCCAGGTAGAAAAGCCGGTTGCCGCGCGTGCCGCGTTCCTTGTCGATCTTGTCCAGGCGTTTGGCCAAACTCCTGTAGCCGGCTTCGTCTCCAAACTCGCTCTGGTGATAAAAAATAGATTGCCCAAATGTGTTCCAAATCTCGTCGCGCACAGCCTGGCGCGAAAATTTTCGGGTCGCTTCTTCCATCTCGCGGCGGAAATCGTCGTCGCTTTTCTCGCGCCGGGCGAAACCGACCACGGTAACGGCCGGCGGCAATTCGCCGTCGGCGGCGAGATTGTACAGCGCCGGCACGAGCTTGCGGTGGGTGAGATCGCCGGTCGCGCCAAAAATGACCACGGTGCATGGCTGCGGCACGGAGCGCGAGGAGATGCCCTCGCGTAACGGATTCAACTGCGGTTGATCGGCCGCTCGATTCATGACGGCAGCGGGAATCTTCGGGTGAGTTCGCGCACCTTGGCTCGAACCCGCTCTAACGCGTCGGCGTCGGTGCGCTTCTCCAGCGCTTCGGCAATCAAATCTGCAATCTCAAGCATTTCTTCCTCTTTCATTCCGCGCGTGGTCACAGCCGGTGTGCCGACGCGGATGCCGCCGGGTTTGAAAATCGGATAGGTATCGAATGGAATCCCGTTCTTGTTTACGGTGATCCCGGCCCGATCGAGGACTTCCTGAGCTTCTTTGCCGTTAATTTCCTTCGGGCGAAGATCGACAAGCATCAGATGATTATCGGTGCCGCCGGATACGATCCGGTAACCGTGTTTGGCCAAACCGGCGGCGAGCGCTTTGGCATTCACAACGACTTGCCGCTGATAATCGCGAAACTGCGGCTGGAGCGCTTCGTGAAAACAAACCGCTTTAGCCGCGATCACGTGCATCAGCGGGCCGCCCTGAACTCCGGGGAAAACCGTGGCGTCGATTTGCTTGGCGAATTGCTCCTGGCACATGACAATCCCGCCGCGCGGCCCGCGCAAACTTTTGTGCGTGGTCGTCGTGACAAATTGGGCGTGCGGAATCGGGGTCGGATGCTGGCCGCCAGCGACCAGTCCGGCGATATGCGCCATGTCGATGAATAAGATCGCGCCGACGGAATCGGCGATCTGGCGCAGCCGCGGGAAATCAATAATGCGCGGGTAGGCCGACGCGCCGGCGGTGATCATTACCGGCTTCACTTCCTCGGCTTGTTTTTGCAACGCGTCGTAATCGATCTGCTCGGTTTTCTCGCTCACGCCGTATTGCGAAACCGTGTAAAACTTACCGGAAAAATTGGCCGGATGTCCGTGCGTGAGGTGTCCGCCGTGGGCCAGGTTCATCGCCAGAATTTTATCGCCCGGTTTTAGCATCGAGAAGTAAACCGCCATGTTGGCCTGGGCGCCGCTGTGGGGCTGAACATTGACGTGTTCGCAGCCGAACAAACGTTTCGCTCGATCGATGGCAAGCTGCTCAGCAACATCGACATTCTCGCAACCGCCATACCAGCGCTTTCTCGGATACCCTTCGGCGTACTTGTTGGTCAGACAGCTGCCTTGCGCTTCCATCACCGCGCGGCTGGTGAAATTTTCCGAGGCGATCAGCTCAATGTTTTCCCGCTGCCGTTTTTCCTCGGCCTGAATGGCATCGAAAATTTCCGGATCGACTTTGCGCAGCGCGCCGCCGGAAGACGATGTCGATCCTGTCGGCGCGGTTTCGATGGGTTGAGGACGCTCGCTCATAAAATAAGGAGCCGCCCGACTAACGCGCGACGCGGGGGCAAGCTCGCCTTGTTCTACGAAGGCCAGCACGCTCGGTAAAGCGTTTTTGATGATGCGGGCGCAATCTTCATAGACATCGTAACCCATGCCAATCGGGTCCGGCACATCGCGCCAGACCGTTGCCCCGGGCTGTTCGAACTCGCGGAGCAGGAACGATTTTTCGGCGCCATTGGGGAAGAGCACATGGATCGTCTCGAGATGGGCCCCGGTCATTCCGAAAATATGGGTGGCCTGATCGACCAGCGCGGCTGTGAGCGGCTGGCTGCGCAAACCGCTGATATCGGCGCCTTCGCGATCGGCCACTTGCACGGCGTAGAGACTGGGTGGCTGACCCCGGACGGCGTGGACGCCGGCGGAAGCGACTTCGATGTCCTTGCGATTGCCCAGCATTTGGCGGAAAAGCCCCTCGGCAATGGGGCTGCGGCAGATATTTCCGGTGCAAACAAAGAGAACGCTTTTCACGATCGAGGCTCCACGCGCGGGCGAAGCTTCAACCTAGGATCGAAGAAGGCCAAGTCAATTTTGCACCGTCGAGCCCGAGCTTAATCCGAAGCTCGTAGCCGGAATTTTCTTGAGCTTTTTCCCCAGGGTTCTAAGCTCGGCTTCGTTCCCAATCTTCTTTAATGCGCCAATTTTTCTTAGCTGTTGCAGCGATCACGCTCCTCTTGTCGGACACGGCCACTCCTCAAAGCGCCACCACCGATCCGGTAGGGTTTACGACCGCGACGAGCCTGTCCAATTCCGACACGTTGCTCTCGATTCCTTTCACTCGTCCGCCGGAGTTTACCGGAGCGATTCAATCGGTTGCCGGCAGCGTGATCACGGTTGCCGGCACGCCCGGATGGACCACGAATCAATTCGTTTATGCCGCGGGCTCGCAACCGAAAACGTATTACGTGCTCATCGGCGCGGGCGGCGCATCGAATCCCAAAGAAGGCCACACCTACCCTGTCACCGCCAATGGCTCGAACACTCTGACGGTTAATACGACCACGGACAATCTCACCGGGATCACCGCCAACACCCAGCTGATACTGATTCCCTATTGGACGCCGGCCACGATTTTTCCCGCCTACCGATGCCAATGTGTCTTTCACCCCCACGACTTCTACCGCGAGTTATAAAACTCAGATTTTGGTGCCGAATAATGCCGCGGTTGGAACTAATCTTCCCGTTACGACCTATTTCTTTAGCAACAATGTCAACGGCACGACGAACAACGTCGGATGGCGTCTGGTGGGTAATAACACGACCGATCACGGCGATGATCCCCTGGTCGCGAACAATTATTTTATTGTGCGTAACATGAATGGCGCGCCCACGCTTCCCTTGAAGGGGATCGGCGCGGTGCTGACCAAGAAACTGGCCACGGCGCTGCGGACCTCGGCCAGCGGGTTTCAGGATAATGCGGTGTCGATGGTGCGCCCGGTAGATGTGACTTTGAACCAGACCGGGCTGGGCCCAGCCGACGGCTCTTTTGTGGCGACGCCGCCGATGCAGCTGAATAGAGAGACCAAGCTGGCGATTAAGGATCAGCTTCTGGTCTTCGACAATTCCCAGGCCGCCTTCGATAAGCAGCCCAGCGCTGTGTACTACTATAGTGAAGGCCCCGGCAAGAAGGCGGGCTGGAAACTGATCGGTGACGGTTCGGCCGATCATGGCGATGACGTGATCCCGGCTGGAAGCGCCATGGTGATTCGAAAAGCCAGGACGGCCGGCGGCGCGACGGTATTCTGGACCAACGCTCCGGCCTACTGATTTTCGGTTTCCGATCGGAGGGACTCGCCGCGGCGAGTCCAGGACGTGCAGAAGCACGTCCCTCCGGAAGCATGGCGACAGAGCGCTGTCTCTACTTTGATGTCTGGCGTTTTGGAAAAGGCATGGTTACATCCAGAATGCGTTCGCCATGGAAGCGGCTTCGTTACCGGCTTGAGTGGATAGGGCTTTTCCTGGCGTCAAAACTGGTTCCGCTGCTCTCGCGTAAGAGCTGTTCCCGGCTAGCGAATGTTCTCGGAACGCTGATGTCGATCTTCGATCGGGAAGGACGCGAAGTGGCCATGAGCAACCTGGAGGCCGCGTTTGGCGATCGGTTCTCGAACGCGCAGCGCGAGCAAATCGCTCGCGAATCGTTTCAACATTTTGCCCGAACCATGCTCGATCTTCTATGGAGTGCGCGTCTGACTGCCGAAAATTTCTCCCGTTACATCGAGATGGAAAACTTCGATGAAATCGCCCGGACCAGCGGCCCCGATCGCAGTTTCATTGCGGCGACCTATCACTACAGCAATTTCGAATGGTTCAGCCTGGCCAGCGGTTTCGCCGGCGTGACCGGGACAATTATCGCGCAAGAATTTAAGAATCCGTTATTGGATCCGATCTTTAAGAAGCTTCGCGAGCGATGCGGCCATGAATTCATTCCCCGCGAGCGCGGGATCATTCGGCTTTACAAAGCGCTTCGGCGCAAAGGCGCGACAGCGATGCTGGTCGATCTTAGCGTGCCGCCAAACCAGGGCGCGGTCGCGATCGATGTCTTTGGATTAAAAACGAGCGTGACCTCCGCGCACGTCTGGCTCCGCGAACAGACTGGCGTCCCGATTATTCCCGTGCATTGCCAGCCGCTGCCGGATGGTCGTTATCGTGTCGTTTTCCATTCGAAGATCGACAATGTCGCGGGAAAAACGCAGCAGGAGATTGCACAAGCATGCTGGGATTCGTTTGAGCCCTACGTGCGCAAAGACCCGGCCCCGTGGTTGTGGATGTACAAGCTTTGGCGTTACCGGCCGGCGAATCCGAAACGACGTTATCCGTTCTATGCGAAGTTTTCGCCCAAATTTCATCGATTGATTCGAGACCAAACTGTAGCCGGGGTCGATGACCCCGGCCGCGCTGCCAAAGATCCCAGCTACGACCTGACCTAAAGATAGATCGACATCGCCAGGCAGCGGTAAGTTGACAAAACCCTCCGGTCCTTTTCCAGTATCGGCCACTATGAAGATCGTTTCCCCGTTTGTTTTGTTAGGCGGCGCCGTGGCGATTTCACTGCTTACCGGTTGCGAAACTGGCAGCGGAGGGATGGGCTACAGAGGAGGGAGTTCTTACCACGTTGTGGCCTATCGGCCGCACGACCCGTCAAAAGTGCGAGTGAAACTCTCGACTTCCACCCAGAGCCTCTACGTCATGGAAGGCGACCGATTGCTCATGGCTGCGCAGGCCAACGTCGGCCGAGGTGGCGCGGCGACCCCTCACGGGCATTTCACCATTTACAACAAGATCAAAAACAAACGCCGCGTGAGCGAGCCGGATGCCGGTTATCCGATGGCCTACTGGTGCGAGTTCGCCCCGGCTTACGGATTTCACGAAGGATTCGTCTGGGCGCAGCCCCGCACACACGGCTGCGTTCGGCTGCATCGCGAGGCCGCGGCTCGACTTTTCGCGCTGACGCGAATCGGCACGCCGGTGGACATTGCTACGTCGCTTCCCGAAGACCAAAAATTCGGTAACAAGATCCTGCGGATCGATCAAAGCCGGGACCCGAATCCGCCACGCTCAGCGCTGATGTCGGACAGCTGGTTCAAGGATCCGCCCGGGCCGTTACTGGTTGACCAGTAAACTGCATTTGGAAGGGACGAAATTGCCGGCCTCTGAAAAGCGGCCGGCACGTGCTATCGTTACCAAGTCATGAGCACGAACCTGATTTCCAGCGGCACAACTGCCCGCGAGAAAGGTCAACCTGCGTACGCCGGATGTGATGGCTGCGGTCCAGCAGCAGGTCGAATCGCATTACCGCAGCGATATTGTGGAAAAGATCCGGCGTACGGGCGGCACCATTTCAGTGGGGGACACAACCGTGCGCCTGGCCAAGCAATTCGGATTTTGTTACGGCGTCGAGCGCGCGATCGATCTCGCCTATGCCGCGCGCAAGGTTTTCAAAGATCGCCGTCTCTTCATCGTGGGCGAAATCATTCACAATCCGGAGGTAAACGAACAAATATCGTCGCTCGGCATCAAGAATCTCACCGGTGAAAACAAGCAGGCGGACATATCCGAGCTCGGCCCCGACGACGTCGTGATCGTGCCGGCGTTTGGAACCGAATTGTCGATCCAGCAGCAAATCAAAGATCGCGGCTGCCAGATCGTCGATACCACTTGCGGCGACGTGATGAGCGTCTGGAAACGCGTCCGCAAATATGCCAGCGAATCGGCCACTTCCATCATTCACGGCAAGGCCGAACACGAAGAGACAAAGGCCACCAGTTCCCGCGCGCTAGGTGACGGCAATGGACATTATCTCGTCGTCCTCACGCTGGCCGATACGGATTACGTTTGCGATTACATCCGCCACGGCGGCGACAAGCAGGCATTCCTCGAAAAATTTCAGCGGCGCATATTCGCCCGGGTTCGATCCTGACGTTCACCTGCGAACAGTCGGCGTGGCCAATCAAACCACGATGTTGCGAGGCGAAACCGAGGAAGTGCAGCGGCGAGTCCGCCAGGCGATTGTCGATCGGGACGGCCCCGAGCTCGCGGAAAACCATTTTCGTTTCTTCGACACCATTTGCGGCGCGACTCAGGAACGCCAGGACGCGTTACGCGAGCTGCTCGGCGTGAATATGGACCTGCTCCTTGTCGTGGGCGGTTACAACAGCTCGAATACGTCGCATCTGGCCGAGATGGGCGAGGAAAAATTGCCGACCTATTTTGTATTGAATGCTTCCCGGCTGGTTTCTACCAGCGAGATCAAGCATTACAACTTGCACGAGAAACGCGAAGTCGTTTCCCATTTCTGGCTGCCGAGCGGCCCGGCCGTGGTCGGCATCACCGCCGGTGCCTCCTGTCCGAACAATTTGATCGAGGAAACTTTGATCCGGTTGTTTGAATTGCGGGGTATCTCCCGCGAAAAGCTCGAACTCGCCGCTTAGGATCGACAATCGTCTGTGCCCGCCATTCCGAGCGGAGTCGCCTGCCGCGCAGTAGCGTTGCGAAGGCGGGAGGATTCCCGAGACGGGAGCTTAAAGCTGATTCATCGGGATCCTTCGACTCTGCTCAGGATGACAGCGGGTGGGGCGTCGGCAAACGCGATTGGCTTGACAGTGCCGATCGAAATCGTTCAGCCTGCCGGCCATGAACTCACTCAATCGTTTCGCGGATCCGGTCTTTTGCATTATGCGGCTGATTGTGGGCCTGATGTTTTTCTGTCATGGCGCCCAAAAGATCCTGGGCTGGTTTACGCCCCCCGACAAAGCGCCGCATGATCTCAACATGATGATGACTATCGGTGGCTGGATCGAAATTATCGCCGGCCTCCTTATCGCGATTGGACTTCTCACCCGTTTGGCGGCGTTCATCGCTTCGGGCGAAATGGCGGTTGGGTTCTTCATGGTTCACGCCGCCGGCGGCAGTTTGATTCCGATTGTTAATCACGGCGAAGTGGCTGTGCTCTATTGCTTCATATTTCTGTTCATGTTCTTTCATGGCCCGGGCCGGTGGAGCGTCGATGCGATGATGACCAAAGGGGCCGGCACGTCATCGACAGCGTAGGGACAGGATCGTACACCTGCGTAGGCATGAAACGCATCCTCATCGGAATTTGCCTGGTTTTCCTTGTCCAGTCACTGCCGGCGCAGGAATTCAAGGATTTTGGCAAAAAACGCCTGAACGGTTCGCCGCGTCATGGCGAATGGGTTGAAATCAAATCGGGCGATCGCACCATCAAAGCGTTCGTGGTCTATCCGGAGCGCAAAGACAAGGCGCCGGTGGTGCTCGTTATCCATGAAATCTTCGGACTCACCGATTGGGTGCGCAGCTTGTGCGATGAACTTGCGGAAAACGGAGTCATCGCCATCGCGCCCGATTTGCTCAGCGGTCAGACGTTTGAGGACGTGGACGGGTCCCGAAAAGCGATTTCGGCGTTGCCTAAAGAACAGGTCGAATCGGATCTTAACGCGACTGCCGACTACGCGCTGAAAATTTCCGCCGGCAACGGTACGCTCGCGGTGTGCGGTTTCTGCTGGGGCGGGGGATGGACGTTCAAGTACGCGACGACGAACTCCAAACTGAAAGCGGCCTATTCTTTCTACGGCACCGCATTGGACGACCCGGCAGAGGTGGCGAAGGTGGTGTGTCCCGTTTACGGATTCTACGGGGAGAACGATGAGCGCGTGGACGCGACGATTCCAAGAGGAGAAGAGCTCATGAAAGCCGCCGGGAAAAAATACGAGCCGGTAATTTACAAAGGCGCGGGCCACGGGTTCATGCGTTCGGGCGACCCGGCGAATCCCAATGTGCGCGAATCCGATAGAAAAGCGCACGACGATGCCTGGGAGCGCTGGAAAAAACTGCTGAAGCAGTTGCCGTAGTCTGCTGGTAAGGCGACGCTCCGCGGAGCCGACGACGAAAAGAACTGTAGGGCGTCTGTATCAGACGCCAGGCGGGCTCGGATGATCATTTCCCACAAGCACAAATTTATCTTCATCAAAACAGTGAAGACGGCGGGGACGAGCATCGAGGTTTTTCTCTCGAAGCACTGTGGTGCCAACGACGTTCCTGACGCCTATCCGCCCGCCGGTTGAAGGACACCAGCCGCGCAACGACGAAGGCTTCGCTTATCCAATCGCGGACGTGTTCAAACAGCCATTCGGTCCGCTTAAGGATTTGCGGCACCCGGTCCGCAGGCGCAAGAAATTTTACAATCATATGCCTGCGTGGCTCATCCAAAAGCGCGTGTCGCCAGAAATCTGGAATACTTATTTCAAATTCTGCGTGGAACGAAACCCGTGGGACAAAGTTCTGTCGCATTATCACATGAACGCCTCACGGAAAGGCGGCACGCTCACGCTCGATCAATACCTCGCGATCGGAAAGTTTCCGCTTAATTACGTCCGATATACCGATCCCTCTGGAAACAAGATCATTGTCGATCGTATTGTGCGGTATGAAAATCTCATGGCCGAGTTGGCGGAAGTGTTTGCGCGGCTCGGTGTGCCGTTTGACGGCTCGCTTGGGGTCCGCGCGAAATCGGAACATCGGACCGATCGCAGGCCCTATCAGGAAGTATTTAACGAAACACAACGCCGGATCGTGGAAGAAGCTTTCGCCAAAGAAATCGACCTGCACGGCTATCGGTTTTGATTAGCTTGGATGGCAATGCTTCGAACTAAACGGCACAAGATCAACGCGCTCGATTTTATTCTCGCCGGCGCGCAAAAGTCGGGAACGACGGCGCTTCATTATTTCTTGTCGAAACACCCCGATATCACGATGGGCGACAAGCAGGAGATGCACTTCTTCGATGATGAGAAAATTTTTGCCGGGCCAGTCGATTACGAACTGCTGCACCGGCACTATTCGCCGGTCGGAGGATCGACCCGCCTTCGTAGCACTACGGCGCGGCAGGCAGTCGCCGGCGATTGCACTCCGATCTATCTTTATTGGAATCCGGCCATGGAGCGAATTTGGAAATACAATCCAAAGATCAAGCTGCTGATTCTGTTACGAAATCCGATCGACCGGGCCTTCGCCCATTGGAACATGCAGCGGTTCAAGAAACGCGAGCCGCTCGATTTTTTGGAAGCTGTGAAAACGGAACCGGATCGAGCGCGGCAGGAAGCTCCGCTGCAATCCCGACGGTTTTCCTATGTCGATCGGGGACTGTATGCCGAACAGATCGAACGCGTTTTCAAGTTTTTCCCGCGGGAACAGGTGAAGATCGTCAAATCCGAAGAATTTCGCGACCGGACAACCAGCAAGACGCTCGATTCCATTTTTGAGTTTCTGGTGTGGACAAGGCCTCGGTCCCGCGAAACAAGGATCAGCAACGTCGTGCCCTACGAACGCGAGATCACGTCGGCGGAACGGGAATATTTGCGTCCCAATTTTTGCCGATGACGTCGCAAGACTCGAAAAGCTGCTTGGTGGGATTGCGCGGATTGGAAGTTGTAGCCACGGCGCTGTGTCGCCGCAATGCCAGTCGCGATGCGGATCGCGTCGACAGAGCGACGCGGCTACAGCTGTTTGAATCGTGGGCGTTGCTTCGGATCCGCCGCGAACAGTGCCTTCGAGCGAAAGATGCGAGCGCCCTCGCTTGATAAAACAAGCGCGCAGCTCCGGCTTGAAAAATGAGCTGCCGTCGGGCCGGGGCATGAACTCGAGCAGCAATCGGCCGTTCGGTTTCAGAAATCGCGTTCTGATATCGTTAATAAGGAATCGCCAGTCGACGGGAGTCCACTCGTTCCAGTCGTCGTTCGCCGCGCGATTGATTCGGTGAAAACAGACGCGATGCGAAGTCACCAGGTCGAATTTTCCTCCGAGATCGGGCAGGGGAACCTCACGGTCGATCTGCGAGATCACGCGGCGCACGTTGAAGAACTCGGTCAGTCCGCGAAAAATCGGTTCCTGGTCGCGATCGAGACCGATGCCCTCATGCCCGAACAGACGGCAGACGTAGAGAAAATATCCCGGGCCGCAGCCAAGATCGAGAATGCGCAGCGGCCGTGTGCGATCGAGCCAAAGGTCCTGCACCCGCTTCACGTTCACGCCGATCCAGTAATCAGCGTTCTCGTAGGCGTTGATTTGTCGCGCATTCGGCCGCCGCGGACACTGCTGGCGCAAGCGGACAAGTTTATCCTTGTCGATCGTGGCGAGGATTCGGCGGCTGTTTACCGGATGCAATGCTCGCGCCGCGTTTTCCCAGAAACTGGGAAAGATTTCGGCCGAGAAGAGCTTTTGAATTTTTCGCGCGAGCCGCACGGGGAAAAGGATGCCGATAAGTCGGCGACAAACAAGCCGGGAGCTGCGAGAAGGCGTCCTATCGCCGGAAGATGTATGGGGATGCAAATGTTTGATACGCAGGCCGTATCCACCGGATGTGGAATTTTTTCAGGAAAGGCGCTTGTCATCCGCGCAAAAGCAGCTTTGATATCCGCGACGCAAGCGCGCCTTGCCCCGAGCGTCGATGCTTTTTGCACCTGACGCGGACGAATAAACGTCAGGCCGCG
This sequence comes from uncultured Verrucomicrobiae bacterium, assembly GCA_963815455.1. GTDB lineage: Bacteria > Verrucomicrobiota > Verrucomicrobiia > Chthoniobacterales > UBA10450 > JBDTZF01. The sequence continues at coordinate 326,071 of CAWFGO010000003.1, read as the reverse complement.
GCATTGCCACTAACTGAATGCAGGACCGTTATTTTTCCTGTCTATCGTTGTCGATCTTCGCGCTGTGTTGCGGCTGTGTTCTGGCCACAGCGGCATTCGGGATGGAACCCGCATCAGGCGCGGCGGTCGCCGAGGAGCACGAAGCACTTTCGTTAAAGGCCGCGGAGCTCGTTCACATTGGAAAGTTTGCGATTACGAACTCGATGTTGGTCACATGGGTGGTGGCGGCCGGTATTATCATTCTGGCCCAATTGGCTACGCGAAAAGCGAAGTCGATTCCCAGCGGATTGCAGAATTTCTGGGAATGGCTGGTGGAAAGTCTCTACAATTTTCTCGAGGGCATTATCGGCCGCGATCTGGTCCGAAAGACGTTTTGGTTTTTTGCGACCATTTTCATTTTCATCCTGTTCGTCAACTGGTTAGGACTGATTCCCGGCGTGGGGACGATCGGCTGGGGCCATCACGATGCGGCGACGGGCATTTTCCACGTGGATCGGCCCCTACTGCGTGGCGGCAACGCGGACTTAAACATGACGACCGCGATGGCGGCAATCTTCTTTGTTCTTTGGATCATTTGGGCGATTCAAGCCAATGGCGTGGGCGGCCTGTTGCTTCACCTCTTTGGCCCGAAAGGCGAGACCACGGGAATTGTGCGGATTTTGATGGTGGTTATTTTCTTCATGGTGGGCTGGCTAGAAGTGGTCTCGATCCTTTTCCGCCCGATCGCCCTGAGCTTTCGATTGTTCGGAAACATTTACGCGGGGGAGAGCATCATCGAGGTTTTATCGAGCATGGTGCCGATGCTTTCCTGGCTGATCCCAATTCCATTTTATTTTTTGGAGGTGCTGGTAGGATTCGTCCAGGCGCTGGTCTTTATGTTGCTCACGGCGGTTTTCACTCTCTTGATTGCGGAACACAGCGCGGAGAAGGCACATTGAATTTAAGCGATTTCATAACGGGATCGCGGAACAAACAACAAGACTAAGAACTATGATGTTATCACTACTAGCAGAAATGGGCGGCAGCATTCACGTTGGTTTGGCAGCCATGGGCGTGGGAATCGGCCTCGGCCTGATCGGCCTCGGCATGACGACGGCGGTCGGGCGAAACCCGGGCGCTTTTACGCCTGTATTGGTGCACGGAATTCTCGCCATCGCGTTGACCGAGGCGATCGTTTTCTACGCGCTCTTTCTCATTGGCCATTAATCCTGGGCAACGCGCGATGACTGCTTCTGCGGTGAGGTTTAGCTTATGAACACGATGATTGCCGCAGCAAGCGGAGGCGCGGGCGATATGTTGCGCGATATTTCCGAGACCTTCGGTTGGAATCCATGGCTCTTTTTGTCGCAAGTTATTAGTTTTACGATTGTCGCCTTGCTGCTGCGCCGGTTCGCCTACAAGCCGATTCTTGCCATCCTTGAGGAACGCCGGCGTAAGATCGAAGAAGGCCAGCTTAACGCAGAGAAAATCAAGCAGCAGCTCGCGGAAGCGGAGGAACGGCATGCGGAAATCCTGACCAAGGCGAATGCGGAAGCGCAAAAAATGATCGACGAAGCGCGGGCGAGCGCCGCGCATTTGTCCGAGCGCAAGCAGCAGGAAGCGATTGTCGCGGCCGAGCAAATCCTGGCGAAGGCCCGCGAAGCCAGCACGATGGAACACGAACGCACAATGGAAGCGATGAAACGTGAATTGGGGCGTCTCGTGGTCGATACCACCGCAAAAGTCACGGGCAAAGTGTTGACCCCGGACGATCAACGGCGGCTTCAGGAAGAGGCCGCTCGCCAGCTGGCCTGATGAAGATCAACAAGGAGATCCGCAGGCTTTCGCGGGAAATGTTGCGGGCCAGTTTTACCGATGGCCGGCTCGATCGGGGCAAGGTTGCGGCGTTGGTCCAATTATTGATCACAAAGAAGCCGCGCTACGTTGCGGAAATTTTACAGAACTTCCAGCGCCTGGTTCGACTCGAGATCGAAAAACGGCACGCGAAGATCGAGAGCGCCAGCGAGCTGAGCAAGGAAGCTTCGGCGAAAATGATCGAGCGATTAAAACAAAAATACGGCGACGATTTGACTGCCGAGGTCATCGTCGATCCAACTCTTCTCGGTGGCGTGCGCGTCCGGGTGGGGAGCGACGTCTGGGATGGCAGCGTTCGAAATCGTTTGGAGCGGCTGCAGCAGGAACTTTCACACAACTAATCCGAAACCATGAGCAGCATACTTGAAGAGATCGAAACCAAAATTGCGGGTCTAAGAACATCGACAACCAAGAGCAACGTCGGTGTTGTGCGCGAAACCGGCGACGGCGTGGCCCGCATTGAAGGCTTGAGCGATGTCATGCTCAACGAAATGATCGAGTTTCCCAACGGAGTCTTCGGCCTCGCGCTGAATCTCGAGGAAACCGAAGTCGGGGCCATTTTGCTCGGTGATTCAACCAAGATCGCCGAAGGCGATGAGGTCAAGACGACCGGTAAACTTTTGCAGGTGCCAGTGGGCAAAGCGCTGCTCGGGCGAGTGGTGAACACGATTGGCCAGCCTCTCGATGGCAAGGGGCCTATCAAGACTGACAAGTTTTATCCGGTGGAAAAAATCGCGCCCGGTGTCATCAAACGGAAAAGTGTTAGCCAGCCGGTCCAAACCGGCATCATGGCGATCGATGCCATGATCCCGATCGGCCGCGGCCAGCGCGAGCTGATCATCGGCGATCGCGCCACCGGCAAGACCACCATCGCGATCGATACCATCATCAGCCAGGCCCGACTCAATCAGGCCGGCGAAAAAGGTCAGATCAAGGATTTTCGGCCGCTCTATTGCATTTACGTCGCGATTGGCCAGAAAAATTCCAACGTGGCACGTGCTCTCACTGTTCTGGAACGGGAAGGTGCGATGCCGTACACAACGATCATCTCCGCGCCGGCATCCGATTCGGCAACGAACCAATATCTTGCGCCGTTTGCCGGTGCGGCCATGGGCGAGTGGTTCATGGATAATGGCATGGACGCGCTGATCATTTATGACGATTTGTCAAAGCACGCGGTGGCGTATCGCCAGGTCTCGCTTGTATTGAAGCGTCCCTCGGGACGCGAGGCGTATCCCGGCGACGTGTTTTATTTGCACTCGCGCCTGCTCGAACGCAGCGCGCGGGTAAGCGAAGAATTCGGCGGCGGTTCGCTGACGGCCTTGCCAATTATCGAAACGCAGGCCGGCGACGTGTCGGCTTACATTCCGACCAACGTCATTTCGATCACTGACGGCCAGATTTATCTCGAGACCGACTTGTTCTATCAAGGTGTGCGGCCGGCGATCTCAGTCGGTCTATCGGTGAGTCGCGTGGGATCGGCCGCACAGATCAAAGCGATCAAACAGGTGGCCGGTAAAGTGAAACTCGATCTGGCCCAGTTCCGCGAGCTTGCGGCTTTTGCACAATTTGGTTCCGATCTCGATGCTGCCACCAAGGCGCGCCTCGATCGCGGTCAGCGCATCGTCGAGCTGTTCAAGCAGATTCAATACAACCCGATCCCGGTCGAAGAACAGGTCGCCGTGATGTGGGCGATGCAGAATGGATATGTCGATCCTGTGCCGGTTGAGCGGGTGAAAGAATTTCAAGCCAAGCTCCAGGATTATCTGCAAACCCGAAAAGACAGTTTGCTCGCGTCGATTCGCGAAAAGAAACAGCTCGATGAAGCAGCTCGAATCGGAGTTGAAGAGCGCGCTCGAAGAATTCACAGCGACCTGGCGATGATTTCGTTGCACGCTTTCGATTCAGCTATGGCTTCCAATCGCAAGATCGACCCGGTCGAAAGCGCGATCTACCTGATTCGCGGCCAGCGGGTCATGCTCGATTCGGATCTTGGCTGCGATTTACGGCGTCACGACCAAGCGCCTCAATGAACAACTGAAGAGAAATCGCTCACGCTTCCCGGAAGACTTTGCGTTTCAGCTTAGTGGCTGAGGAGTTTACAAACTTGAAGTCGCAATTTGCGACTTCAAGTTTAGGCAATTGTGACCTCAAACCGCACGGTGGCAAACGAAAGCTGCCATGGGTTTTCACCGAGCATGGCGCAATCATGCTCGCGAGCGTGCTCAATAGCGATATCGCTATTCAAGCGAGTGTGCGGGTGGTTCGCGCGTTCATTAAGCTGCGCGAAATGGTTGCAGCGAATGCGCAACTCGCGGCCAAACTTGAAAGAACTGGAGCGCCGGCTCGATTCGCATGACGAAGCAATCATCGATCTTTTCGCGGCGTTGAAACGCCTGCTTGAGCCAACAGTGCCGCCGAAAAAGCGCGAGATCGGCTTTCACGTTCGCGAGCGAACCGCGCGCTATCGGATCAATCGGAAATCGAAAATTCGCTAAATGGCCAATACCCAGGAAATACGACGCCGGATCAAATCGATCCGCAATACGGCGCAAATTACGAAGGCGATGCAGATGGTGGCCGCTTCGAAGATGCGCAAGGCGCAGCAGCAGGCATTGGCCGGACGGCCGTATGCCACCCTGATGAACAAGGTGCTGGTCTCCCTTCAAAAGCGCACCGATCCGAGAACGCATCCGCTTCTGCAGATTCGCCCCGTGCAAAAGGAACTGGTGATCATTATCAGCACGGACAAAGGCCTGGCCGGCGCGCTAAATACCAATCTTTTCCGTGAAGCATCGCAGTTCGAAGCTGACAAAAGCGTTTTCGTCGTGACCGGACGCAAGGCGCGGCAGTTTGTTACCCGGACCAAACGGGAATTGCTCGCCGATTTCGAATTGAAAGACGCGCCATCGTTCGTCGAAACCAAAGTCATCGCCAAATTCGCCACCGAAGCATTTCTGAAGCGCGAAGTGGACAAGGTGACCGTTCTCTACACGCAATTCATCAACACGATTAATCAGCGTCCGGTCCTGAGCACGTTGCTGCCGATCAGCAGTTTTGATTTGCCGAAAGGCGAATCGACTGAGGGCGATAAGAAAGATGTCGATGTGATGGCGACTTATACGTTCGAGCCGAACGCCGAAGCCGTGCTCGATATCATGTTGCCCTATTACCTTCAGTATCAGATTTACCAGATGATCCTCGACGCCCGCGCATCGGAGCACAGTGCGCGAATGGTGGCGATGAAGAACGCCACCGATAACGCGCAGCAGTTCATCAAAGATTTGACGCTCGAATACAACAAGATGCGTCAGGCCAGTATTACCACCGAGTTGCTTGAAATCGCGACTGCGCAAATGGCGCTCGGCTCTTAGTTACGATTTATGAATAAAGGAAACATTGTTCAGGTTATCGGTCCCGTGGTGGACGTTGAATTTCCGGAATCGGGCGGCTTGCCGGGAATCTATAATGCGCTCGAGCTCGAATACGAGGTCAACGGCCATCCGACCAAGCTCACGCTCGAAGTGCAACAGCATCTCGGCGAAAGATGGGTCCGCACCATCGCAATGTCTTCCACCGAAGGTTTGAAGCGTGGAATGGATGTCAACGATACCGGTGGCCCGATCACCGTGCCGGTAGGCGAGGGGACGCTCGGCCGCATTTTCAATGTCACCGGCGACCCGGTTGATAACAAAGGCCCCGTTAGTTTCACCAAACGTTATCCGATCCATCGCCCCGCTCCCAGTCTCACCGATCAGGATGTTAAATCTCAAATCCTCGAGACCGGCATCAAGGTCATCGATCTCATCTGTCCGTTCACCAAGGGCGGCAAAGTCGGCGCGTTCGGCGGGGCCGGCGTCGGCAAGACCGTCGTCATTCTGGAATTGATCAACAACATCGCCAAGGGACACGGCGGATTTTCCGTGTTCGGCGGCGTTGGCGAACGGACCCGCGAAGGAAACGATCTTTACAAGGAAATGAGCGAAGCGGGCGTTATCGATCAAAAAGACCTGAGCAAATCGAAGGTCGCGCTGGTTTACGGCCAGATGAATGAGCCGCCCGGCGCCCGTCTCCGGGTCGCGCTCTCGGCCCTGGCCATGACCGAATACTTCCGGGACGAGCGCAACCAGGACGTGCTTCTTTTCATCGACAACATCTTCCGTTTCTCACAGGCCGGCTCGGAAGTTTCCGCATTGTTAGGCCGGACGCCGTCCGCCGTCGGTTATCAACCGACCCTGGCCGCCGAGATGGGCGATTTGCAGGAGCGCATTACATCGACAAACAAAGGTTCGATCACTTCCGTGCAGGCCGTTTATGTCCCGGCGGACGATCTCACCGATCCGGCGCCGGCCAACACGTTTGCCCATTTGGATTCGACCATCGTGCTCGAACGTTCCATCGCCGAGCTGGGTATTTATCCCGCGGTCGATCCGCTGGCCTCGACCTCGAAATCGCTCGCGCCGGAAATCGTCGGCGAAGAACATTACGCCGTCGCCCGCGGAGTGCAGAAAGTGTTGCAGCGTTATCGCGATCTCCAGGACATCATCGCCATTCTCGGCATGGACGAATTAAGCCCCGAGGACAAACTCTCGGTGTTACGCGCCCGCAAAATCCAGCGGTTCCTCAGCCAGCCATTCCACGTCGCCGAAGTCTTCACCGGCACCAAAGGCCAGTACGTCTCGATTGCCGATACCGTCCGCGGGTTCAAAGAAATTCTCGATGGCAAACATGATGAAGTTCCCGAACAGAGCTTCTACATGAAAGGCGGAATTGAGATGATCAAAGAGTCATGAATTTCGAATTTCGAATTTCGAATTTCGATCTAGGCCTTGGTCGTTCGCGGTTATGGTGGTCTTGCGTGTGGCCACAACAATCGCGGTGATCTCGTTGGCCTCCTGAAGCAGAGGCTTCACTTGCGCGGCAGGCAACAGATTTGCATCGATAATCATCTCAAGCCAGAAGCAGCTTTCATCGGCCTCCTCTTCGACGATGCTGGCTTTGTGAATGAAATCGGCGCGGGATTTCGCTCGGCAAAGCGCGCGGTAATTGGCGGCAATCGAGGTTCCACTGCGGATCAATTGATTTGCGACGACGTTTCCAGTCCGACTCTTCGGGATCGCTTCGGTCAATTTGAGAATATCGAGCGCAAACCGTTTCGTTCGCGCTTTCTCTCGGCCTCGGTCATTTCTGTTTGTAGATCGAAAATCCAGAATCGAAAATCGAAATTTGCATGACTTTTAGACTAAGGATTCGCAAAGCAAACGTCGTGGCGCTCTATTTCATTGCGCGTGCACGCATGCCTGCTTTTAAATCGAAAATCGAAAATCGAAAATCGAAATTATGCTAAGGCTCGAAATCGTCACGCCCGAGGAAAAGATTTACTCCGAAGACGTGGACATGGTTACGTTGCCCGGCTCGGAAGGCGAGATGGGCGTCTATCCGAAACACGTTCCGCTCCTCACGGCGATAGTTCCGGGCGAACTGCGTGTCCGCAAAAACGGCCGCGAAACATCGATGGCAGTCGGTGAAGGCTTCGTCGAGATCAACGCCGACAGTGTCTCAGTGCTGACCGACATGGCATTGGAAGCCGAGAAGATCGACATCGCCGCCGCCGAAGCCGCCGTCGAACGCGCCAAAGCGGCCATGAAAGAAGATCACGGCAAAGAAGAAGTCGCCGCCATTCAGGCAAGTTTGCAAAAGGCGCTGGCACAGCTTCATGTTAAGCGACGCCGGCACCATTAAGGTCGAACTTCACGAGATTGGAGCCCGCGAAACACGCTAATCGACGCGAAAAAGGACAGATCAAAGATTTCAGAATCCGGGGAGCGCACGTGCCCCTCGCGTGTTAGTGATGGCGCCCTCGCCGCATGAACTTATTTCCGCACACAAAAAAGTGTCGAAAATTGCTGTCAATTCAGTAGGCTCGCCGGATGTACGTCCTGCCTCGAGAAAGTTGAATGTTTAACATTTAACATTTGAGGCGTGATGAGAAAAAGCGCGTCAAATACAGAAGAGCCGCAGTCGGCGCCGGCGGCTACAGCTTCGGGGATTGGATATTATCCAGCCCTGATTGATTCAGTGTAGCGGCGACTCCAGCGAAAAATGCTGAGAGGAAAAAGAAATCAGTCGATGAATCTGGAAAAGAGAGTGTGATTGTGTGATTGGCAGGAAAGCTTCTTTCCCCACACGGAGGAAGACAAAATCGAAGTCTTATGGAGCTAGCTGCACCCTGTAGAACAATTGTGAGCCCGTTGCGTTTGAATCTGTAAAGGTGAGGATTTGGCCCGTGGTTCCAGCCTGGGAGGGTCCGACGTATTGCCAACTCACGGGTGCTGGGGCGAGCGATGCCGTTCGTTGCAACTGATAGCTGTGACCAGTGAATGATCGAATCGTGACCATAAACGTATTGCCAGTATTAGCGATCGTTTGAATCGCGACATTACTCGAATCGATAACTGTGCCGTTGTTGACGAAATCGGACGGCAGAACGGTTTGCGGGCTCGTGAGAAGATCGAGAACGCCATTATTAATAAAAGAACCGGTCGCAACGAGCGTCGACCCGTTGTAGACCCCGATCGTACCGTTGTTGGTAATGTTCCCGGTAATGTTGAGCGCGCCGCTGCAGTTAACCGAAACAGTCCCGTTATTGACGACATCCGCGTTAATCGTTCCGCAGCCGGTAAGGAGGCCGCCCGGATCAATCGTGACGGTCGTAGAATTGATCGTGCCGGTATACAGATGCAGCGTCGTGCCGCTCATTACACCTATCGGTCCGGATTTCAGGGCCGATGAGCTAACTTGCAGCAGGCCACCGCTCACGCTGACCGGGCCCGTCAGTGTGTTGTCGTTGGAAAGAATAACTGTTCCCGCAGCCGACGAGCTCGGCCCGATCTCCAGCGACGCGTCACCGCTCAATGCGTTCAGTGCTGTCAAATTCAGGGTTCCGCCTGCGCCGCCTAAGCGATAAACGGAATTTGCCGGTGTTATAGTTCCTCCATAGGCCACCGAACCACAAGCGCCGAAACGTACGTTCTTTAGCCCAGCGGCGCCGAAGTCCAACGAATTACTGCTGCTCGTACAAGGAGCCACCGTGCCAATGGACGAAGGATTGATGCGATTGAGAAAAGCCTGATCGATCGCAAAAACAAACGTGGTAACTATGGCTCCATTGCTTATTTTCACGTTGGCGCCCGAACCGGCGATCGCTCCCAGCGAATCGAACCTCATGACACCGTCGTTAATAAATGTCCCGCCGGAATAATTGTTGGGACCACTGAGTTCAAGGATTCCGGGCCCTTCCTTAACAACGCTGCCGGAACCGGTGATTGTTCCGGCGAAAGATGAATATGCTTGTTGATTGCTGGTTAGGGTGTGAGGACCGAGCTGAACGGTGGCTATCCCTCCCGAAGCGTAGCTCCTGATTCCGCTAATCGTCGTGTCTTGCTCGATCTTTAATGTCGGATACGCGGGGATATTGCCGTTTCCGGTATTGGGAATCAGCTGGATGAAAGTGTCGCTTGGAACCGCATTATCCTGTGCCGCGATGACCGCGCCGTCGTAGACGATGATTTGGTGAATGTTCGAATTCAGACCGGATAAGGTGAGAGTGCCGGTTCCAAACTTAGTTAGCCCGCGCTGATTCAAGTTGTTGATGGGCCCGGAAATCACGATGCTCCCAGCTCCTCGTATGTAGAGGTCATTGCCTTGACCATCAAAGGCACCACCCACAGTAAGCGAGTCCCCGGCGGCCATTGAAGTAATGTCGCCGCCACGCACGTTCGCGATGGCGCCGCTCCATGTGTTATTCGCAGAAGTGCTAGTTAATGCGCCGCCATCCAGAATCAGCAATTTGCCGATAACATTTATCCCGCCGCTTAAGCGCAACGAGCCCGCTCTAACTACCACGGCCCCGTCCGTTGTTCCCAGTGAGTTGGCATCTGTGATCGAAATTTGTCCGCCTAGCATTGTTCCGTTTAAGTTCGTTCCACCGATCGTCGTTTGACCTTGGTAATCATTGGGTGCGCCAAGGATGAGTCCTCCGATCACAATCAGGCCGCCGTGTCCGCCAATATGACCCGTTATTGTGATGGAATGTCCGAAACTATCGATGGTCAAATCCGAGTCAGGGATGTCGATATCATTGACAATTATCTGTGGCGAAGCGGTTGCAGTATTAAGGATCTTGGGAGTTGCGCCTCGGAAGGAAATCTGATTGCCCGAAAGCGTAAAAGGAGCTGACAGTCCGTAGTTGGAGTTAATCAAGTCGATACGGTTTAGGACCCACGGCAAGTTTGTATCAGTAAACGGGGTCGTGCGAGGTGGAGACCCTACAAATTGAATCCATGTGTTCGAACTGGAAGTGGGGGCGATTCCCTCGGCCCAATTCTGCGGCGTAGTCCAATTGTTATCGCTGCCGGCTCCGGTCCAGATTTGCGCTGGCAAACTGGTGGCGACAAAAGCAGCGAAGAGGATGGACAGACTCTGGGGAGAGCGGTAGGCCACGTGCTCCGGTAGAAAAGCAGATTCTGATCATCACGCCAGGAAAAAGATCATCAACCGCAGTCGGCGCCAGCGGCTACAACTTTAAGGATTGGATGCTCGTCGGCCTGATTGATTCAGTGTAGCGGCGACTGCAGCGAAACACGCTGGGAGGAAAAAGAGAAGCTCTACGCGTCGCCCGACCACATCGCCCATGCCACCATTGGCTCCGATTAAACTAAAAGACTTTCCCGCTTCGGTTCCGGTGTAGAGGCGGGCGTGTCGCCCGAAGGTCCCTCGTAGTATTTGCGCATCGCTTCCAGGTGATGCCTGGCCCATTGCATCTCGACCAGCATCTTTTCCGAAGTCGTTTGCAGCTTCTTAAACCGATCCAACATAAGAAACGGGAACGCGATCCAGGCGATGGCCACCGCCAATACCAGGGCGAAGATAGCCAGGGCCATCAGCCCGCCCAGGAACCCGGAGAATGCTGCGATCACGCTCTTTTCTTACGCCTTTTTTCTATCGGGTAAACAACTTTTCGTCGCGGGCCGATTTGGTTTGTTTGGCGGCATTTTTTTGTGTCGTGAAAATGTGAGTCGTCTGTCAGTCTTGCCCAAAACGACCGAAACAAAGGAGACTGTCGATGGAGGCCGAGACTGCACCCATGAACGAACAAAAGAAGCTTTTCTGGGTTACGATCGTTTACGTGGCAGCCTTGCTGATCATTATGGGACTGCTCTCATACCTGCTTTGGGACACGAAACCTTTCACTATTGCGTGGGTCCCCGTTGCGGTTTTGCAGTGGAGTTTTCTTGGCGGGATGGTCGCTGTCCTCTATCGGCTGGCTTATCGACGGAATACTCCGGGAATTGAGCTCTATACATGGGTGGTGGCCAAACCGATCATCGGCTTGGTCATGGGAGCGGTTATCTACTTTGTCGCCCTCGGCGGAGGACGCCTCGTTGGCGCCGATTTACTCACACCAAATGGCGAACTCAAAGATTTCAACACTCTTCTTTGGTTGAATGCTCTCGCCTTTATTGGGGGATTTAGCGACCGATTTACGGTGGACCTGATCAACCGCATTACCGGCGGGTTCTTGGAACAGTGGGACAAGGATGCGGGCGAAGGAGAGGAGGGTGACAGGAAATAACACCTGCTCGCCAACCACGCGGTCATCTTGTTTTCATGTTTGCTCTTCCGCTCAATTCCTAAAATGAGCCCACCATGCGCGTTGGCCAATTAAGCCGGTTGCTCAGCTTCAAATGAAGCTGCCAAATGGCGGGAACGCATTGTGGACATCGTTAAGCTTCGCGATTATTCCCTGAATTCTGGACACCGGGAAGGAAAACATAAGGCGCGAGTTTTCAGGGCAGCTCTCGGTTTAACGAAGGAAGATGCCGAATGGCTACGCGGGAAATTGCTGGAGGCTGCGCACAACGAGCCATGCCAGCTTGGGCGAAAAACGGAGTTTGGACAACGCTACCTGATTGATTTCCTGACCAGGCGTGAGGAGAGATCGGCCCGCTTACGAAGTGTCTGGATTGTGCGCATCGGAGAGACTTTCCCTCGATTGGTCAGCTGTTACGTGCTATGAATATCCGATGCAAACGCCGCCGGTGAAACTGCTCGACGTAGTCGCGTTGCTGGTTGACCAGCCTAACGAAGGGCTGGTTGCCGGGCAAGTGGGGACAGTAGTTGAGGTCCTGGCGCCAGACGTCTTTGAGATCGAGTTTTTGGACTCCAAGGGCCAGACCATTGCGCTCAAAGAATTGAAGCGATCGGATTTGCTGCTCCTTCGGCATGAAGCCGCTGCAGTCGCATAAGACTCTTTGAGAAGTGCAATCGCCGGAGATCCTCGGAATTATTGCGGGGAACGGGGTTTATCCACGAGAACTGGCCGACGCTGCGCGCAAGGCCGGAGTAAAGAAAATTGTCGCGACCGCGTTCACCGATGAAACCGATCCGGCTTTGGCGGAACATGTCGATCTTATTGAGTGGATGCGGGTTGGACAATTGAGCCGGTTGCTCAAATTCTTTCGGGCGCAGAAAATTCAGCACGCGATCATGGCGGGGCAGATCGCGCCGTCGAATCTGTTCGACCTGCGCCCGGATTGGAAAGCGCTGCTTCTACTCGTGCGTTTGAAACAGCGGAATGCCGAATCAATTTTTGCCGCGATCGCTAACGAGCTGACCAAAATCGGTGTCGAACTTCTGCCGGCTACGAGTTTCCTGGAAGATTCGCTGGCGCCGGCCGGGTTGATCGTCGGACCAAAATTATCGCGGCGCGAGGAAGGCGATGTCGATCTTGGGTGGAATATCGTCAAGGAAGTGGCCCGGCTCGACGTTGGTCAGACCGTGATTGTGAAAAACGGGACGGTGCTGGCGGTGGAAGCGTTTGAAGGAACGAACGAAGCGATCAAGCGCGGTGGTGCGCTGGCGCGCGAAGGCGCGGTCATGGTCAAAGCGGCCAAGCCCGATCAGGACATGCGGTTCGATGTACCGGTGATCGGAGTAGAAACGATCCGAGTCGCGACCGAGGCGAAGTTGCGCGTCATCGCGGTCGAAGCGGGCAAGACGCTCCTGCTGGAGCGCGACAAGATTGTCGATCTTGCTCAAAAAGCGATGATTTCAATCGTCGCGCGGTGATCTGGAATCTTTAACAATCGTCCCGGAATCGTCGGGATGCCTTACACGTTTTAGAAAGCGACGATCAGCGCAGGATTTTTTTTCAAATATTTTGCCCTCGTGAGAGGCGATTCCAGTCCCGGAAGCGCGCGTCGCTGGCACGATTAGTGATGCAGTGTAAATGGCTCGCCCCGACAACGGCGGCAGCGAGCACAATTCATCAAAAATAAGCCGGAGACTTACCACCAATGAAAAATCCAAAAACCCTTCTCAATTTGGGTCGCACATCTGCCTGGCTCGCCCCACTCGCCGCATGCGTGCTCGTAGCGTTTGGACCTGCACGCAATGCCCGGGCCGTACTGCTAAATTATAGCTTCAGCATGACGGCCGCCAGCGGCTCTTTCGTGAATCTTGGCATGGGTCCGATTGATCTCTCGGGCGTCGCATTCAGCATCACCGGCATGACCACAAGCGATACGGATGTATACGCCGGGGGTATAGTCGGCGACGGTATTGGGGAATTCGCTGCCATGTCCGTTTTTGATTTCGGCATGATAGGCAGTTTTGCCACGGACGCGAGTTCGGGCCATTACTACTTCCAGGATTACGGAACTCCATCGTCGGTATCGGGTGCCGGTCTGGCCGATCTCATATTAGGCTTTGGTTTCGCTGGGATTTTTTCCCCTGCGGTTGCGGGTGATCCCGACTTCGGCATTCCGCTTGGCACTCCGATGGTTACTAGCATCGCCTTCGCTAACCCTTGGGTCATTGGGAACCTGAGCGGCCAGATTCTGAGCCTGAATTTCGACGGCACATCCGTCAGCAGTATGACGGTCACGGCAAAGGGCCCTTCCGTTCCCGAGGGTGGTTCCACTCTGGCCCTCCTGCTTATCGCACTGCCTGGCTTGGTTGCGGCGAAGAAGTTATATTCTCCCAGCTTTCGATTGCGGTAGCCCTTCGCAGGCGTGGCAAAATGAACGCGTCGGCCAGCGTTGAAGCCGTGGCGCGACGACTCCAAAGGCGATAATTTTCAATTGTCGCGCGATAGTTGCAATCAGCCATCAGCAATCTAAGATCAGCAATTCCTTCGGGGTCTTAGCTCAGTTGGTAGAGCGCCTCAATGGCATTGAGGAGGTCAGGGGTTCGAATCCCCTAGGCTCCACTTTGAAAAAGTGGAGCTGTTACTATTAAGAGCAGGGAGCTCATTATCGGATGCACTGAGACTTGCTCTTGGTTCGAGCATAGAAGTTTAAGTGTGGCAAGACCGCGGCGGCTCGAATTTCGATTGTACTAATATAGAGAGCATACTCCCCAGAGCGAATCGTCGGTGGGGTGCCAGGCCGAACAGGGCGACGGCCGCGGGACTTCTATAGCCGCGCAAGATCGACAGCTCTCGTCCGCGACAAAAGCGGCGAAAGAGACTTCCTCAATTTCAGGAGACGAAGGAGCAGCCTATGACTCCTGGGGAGCTCATGCTCGGATACTACGATTACGGGTTCGTCACTCTGTCGGTTTTAGTCGCTGTGATGGGCGGCTACTGCACGATTGAACTGGCGGAACGAGTTACCGAATCTCGCAGCCGAACTCGATTGTATTGGTGGATCGGCGGCAGCATCGCCATGGCAATCGGCACCTGGTCGATGCATTACGTCGGTAATGCTGGCCTTTTGTTTGCCGATTCCGGTGCAGTATGATTGGCCGACAGCTTTTTTATCCTACTTAGCTAGTCTTTTCGCCACCCTCTTGGGCTTGTTTGTCGTGAGCCGGCAGAAAATGGGTTTCGTGCGCGCCATGTGCGCCAGCATTTTCATGGGCGGAGGCATCGTGGCTCTGCATTACGTCGCGATGGATTCAATGCGACTAAAGGCAATGTGCCATTACTCGCCGCCGCTGGTGAGCCTTTCGGTCGTAGTCGCAATAGGATTTTCGCTCTCGTCGCTCTGGTTAATGTTCTTTTTCAGAGAAACCTCCATCGGTCACATAGGGGGCAAGTTTGGAAGCGCGCTTTTGCTTGGGGCCGCAATTTCAGCCATGCATTACACCGCGATGGCTGGCACCAGTTTTACTATATCCGATGTGCTGCCGAATTTGTCCCACGCGGTCCCGGTCCCCGCTCTAGGTGTTCTTGGCCTCGGCGCGGCCAACGTCATGATCCTGGTAGTCGTGGTGCTCACCTCACAAACAGATCGACTGCAAGAGCGCACGCTTCTGCTGCGCAGCTTTTCGCAACAACTGGTGCAGGCGCAGGAAATTGAACGTCGCCATCTCGCGCGTGAATTGCACGACGAAGTCGGCCAGGCGCTCACGGCCGCAAAAATCAATTTGCAATCCGCGATGCGTGACGGCGGCGCTTCAATCTCTCCGAAGCTCCAGGAAACGGTCGCGATCCTGGACAGGCTGCTCGGACAGGTCCGGCGGATTTCCCTCGATTTGCGCCCATCCATACTGGATGACCTTGGACTCGTCCCGGCGTTGCGTTCTATCCTCGATGAAAGGGCACGTCGCGCATCAATCGAGGTGCACTTTTCTCCCCACGACGTGCCGGAAAATCTTCACGCAGAGATACAGACGACATGTTTTCGCATTGTTCAGGAAGCAATCACCAACGTTGTGCGTCACGCCAAAGCCGCGCGAATCGATGTCGATCTTCATCGCGAGAATGAAAAATTGCGACTTTTGATTCGCGATAACGGCATTGGCTTCGACGTCAAGTCGCGAACGGCTGGGCTTGGTCTGATCGGAATAAAAGAGCGCGCGGCCCTCGTTGGTGGGCAGGCCAAAATTATTTCAGAAACAAATAAGGGAACGACGATCGATATATCTTTGCCTTTAAGCCTTCAACCCGAGTCCGTAGGCGGTCGTATTGGAAAATGACTGTGACACGTGTATTGTTAGCTGACGACCATTCGCTGGTACGCATCGGTATTCGGACCTTGGTCGAATGAATCCCGAATGTCGAAGTGGTCGGCGAAGCTGGCACGGGGCGAGAGGCGTTGGAATTAGTGAAATCAAAGCTGCCGGATCTTGTGTTGATGGATATTGCGATGGCGGAATTAAGCGGACTGGAGGCGCTGCCACGAATCGCAAAAGATTTCCCGAGTGTAAAAGTGATCATTCTTTCCGCGCACGCGAACGAGGAATACGTCATTCGCGCGCTGCGAACTGGCGCAGCCGGTTACATGCTTAAAGATGCAGCGACGGCCGAATTGGAACTAAGATGGTAGGGACGAACACCGATATTGAAGAGCGCAAGCGCGCCGAAGAAGCGTTGCACAAAAGCGAGAAGCTTTTCACCGCGTTTATGGATCACATGCCAGGCTTCGCCTGGATAAAGGATCTCGAAGGCCGGTATGTCTATATAAACGAGACCTTCCGCCAACTACGCAATGCCGTGGGGAAAACCGATGCCGAGCTTTGGCCGGCGGAAATCGCATCGACTTATCGCGCGAATGATAATCAGGTCATTCAAACGAAAAATGCCCTGCAAACAATAGAGCCTTTTCCGAAGGAACAAGGCTGGCAGATAGTCAGTAAGTTTCCAATTCTTGATCAGGATGGAGCTGTGGTGATGGTGGGAGGGGCCAGCGTCGACATTTCTGAACTGACCCAAACGGAGAAGGCGCTCGATGCGCAAGCGCTGCGTTACAAGACGCTGATGGAGACCTCGACGGATTCGATTTATGTCGTGGACGAAGAGGGCAATTTGGAGGAAGCGAACGCGGCCTTCCTGCAGCGGCGCGGGTACACACTGGCGGACCTGAAAGGTTTGAACATCGCGGATTGGGATGCGCAGTGGGATCGTCAAGAGATCCGGGAAAGAATCCAGAAACTGGGGGACGGAAGTTCCGTATTTGAAACGCGTCATCGCTGCCAAGATGGCTCCATCTTCGACGTCGAGGTTTGCGCGACAAGCGCCCGGCTCAACGGCGATCGATTGCTGTTTTGTGTGGCGCGCGACATCACCGAGCGCAAACGCGTCGAGGAACGGTTGCGGGAATACGAGAGAGTTGTCGAGGGCTTGGAGGAGATGATCATCGTAGTGGATCGCGATTACCGCTACCTGCTCGCCAACCGCGCTTACTTGAAACACCATGCGATGGAGCGCGAACAATTGATCGGGCGACTGGTGCCCGACCTGCTGACTGGCGCGGTTTTTGAAACCGTCGTAAAGCCGCGATTCGACGAGTGTCTGCAGGGCAACTCGGTCCGATACGAAACAAAATACCACTTCGAGCAGCACGGCGAACGCGACATCCTCGTCTCTTACTCTCCGATTGAAGGCCCAGGCGGAATCGATCGAATCGCCTGTGTTTTGCAGGACATCACCGAGCGGAAGCGGGCGGCGAAGGAACTGGAAGAGGCGAATCGTCAACTGCGATTTCTTTCGCGCCGGTTATTCGAGGTTCAAGAAGAGGAACGGCGTCATCTCGCACGAGAGTTGCACGATGAAATAGGCCAGGCGCTGACCGCGGCCAAGATCAATCTGCAATCGGTCACAGGTAACGGCGGTAGTGCAACCGTTGCGCGGGTCCAAGAGACGACCGCAATTCTCGACCGCTTGCTCGGCCAGGTGCGACAGATCTCCCTCGATCTGCGTCCGTCGATGCTTGACGACCTGGGGTTGGTTCCCGCGCTCCGTTCATTGCTCGACCAACAAGGACGCCGTGCGTCGGTGGAAGTGCGTTTTTCCGAGAAAAATACGCCGGAGAAGCTCGATCCGGAAATTCAGACAACTTGTTTCCGCATTGCGCAAGAAGCGATCACCAACGCGCTGCGCCACGCCCATGCTACGCACATCGATCTCGATCTTCGATGCAAGAACGGGAAATTGCGACTTCTGGTTCGCGATAACGGCGTCGGCTTGGACGTCGAATCACGGCAAGGGATTGGTCTTGGTTTGATCGGAATAAAAGAACGTGCTTGCTTGGTCGGTGGGCGGGCAAAGACTATCTCGTCGCCAAATAAAGGAACGACGATTGACGTATCTCTGCCGTTAACCGTTCGGCCCGAGCGCGAGAATCGCAATCTTGCAAAATGAATGCAACACGTGTGTTGCTCGCTGACGATCATGCCCTCGTGCGTGCTGGTATCCGCGCACTACTCGAGAAGATTCCCAATGTCGAAGTGATCGGTGAAGCTAACAGCGGGCGCGAGACGCTGGAATTAGTGAAATCAGAGCTGCCAAACCTTGTCTTGATGGATATCGCAATGGCGGAACTGGGAGGGCTGGAGGCGCTGCCGCGAATCACGAAGGATTTCCCGAGCGTAAATGTGATCATCCTTTCTGCACACGCAAATGAGGAATACGTCATTCGCGCGTTGCGGAACGGCGCTGCCGGATATATGCTTAAAGACGCGGCGACAGCGGAGCTGGAACTCGCCATCAATTCGGTCGCACAAGGCAAGACCTACCTAAGCCCTTCGATTTCGCGGACCGTGATCGATAACTACCTCGAACGAGTCGGTGGCGAGTCGGGGCCGCTCGAACACCTCACGCCGCGCCAGCGCGAAATCCTGCAACTGATCGCGGAAGGAACGAATACGAAGGAGATCGCCTGCCAGCTGAACGTCAGCGTAAAAACGATCGAATCCCATCGACTGCAACTAATGGAACGATTGAACATCCATGACATTCCCGGCTTGGTGCGATACGCAATTCGCAGTGGTTTGATCTCGGCAGAGCGATAGGATTTTGTCGGGATTGGATCGTCGGACCACGGTTTCATCGCGCGCGAGAGGTAAGGTTTTCCACAGCCTGATTTAAGGTTTCTCCCAATTGCTGGGAGCAGTTGCGATATCGAAGGTTAGCGGCGGGAGTGAAAGGCGGTTGGTCTGATTATCGATATCGTGAAAAATCTCGCAAACTTCAGTTTCTAAAGATCGTAGCAAAAACTGAAAATCCTATTCCCATGCCATTGCGGAAAGAACGTAAGCGGGCAGCCCCAGAGCTGCATTCCACGGACGAGCAACTGCGTCAGCTGCTCGCGCACAGTCCCGCGGTGATTTACTGCCTCAAAATTGAAGATCACCACGTCACAGCGACGGTAGTGAGCGCCAATATAGAACGTTTGCTTGGTGTCAGGGTGGAGGAAGCAACCCACGAGTGGTGGCTGGAGAGTTTGCACCCGCATGATCGCGAGCATGTGCTGAATACTCTAAACGAGTCGTTATCGGGTGACGGTTACTCGATAGAATACCGTGTTCGGCATAAGGATGGGAGCTACCACTGGGTTGAAGACAACAATCGTGTCGTGCGGGACGGATTTGGTGAGGCAACGGGATCGGTTGGCGTTTGGACAGATATCACTGAGCGAAAACGAGCGGAAGAGCGCCTGCGCGAACAGGCAAACATCATTAACTTGGCGCACGATGCAGTCCTGATCCGCAATCTCGAAGAACGAATCCAGTTTTGGAACAAGGGCGCGGAACGTCTTTACGGGTGGAGTGCTGACGAAGTTTTCGGACGCAAAGTTTCCGATCTGCTCTACCACGGGCATTGTGAATTTCGGGCGGCCACTCAGAAGTTGATGAAACAGGGCGAGTGGACTGGGGAGCTGCGCCAGGTACGCAAGTCTGGCGACGAGATAATCGTCGCCGCCCGGTGGACGTTGGTGAGGGACGAGAAAGGGGGACCTAAGTCCGTTTTGGCCATCAACACGGATGTTACCGAACGCAAACGAAGCGAGGAGGCGCTCGGCAGCCTGCGACGGCAGTACGAACTAATATTACGATCAGTCGGCGAAGGAATCCACGGCATCGGGCTGGATGGGACGATCATTTTCGAAAATGCCGCCGCGGCCAGACTGCTTGGGGCGCAAGCTGAAGACTTGATCGGAAAGCCGGCTCACGAGACCATTCACCACTCGCACGCAGACGGATCGACGTATCCGAAAGGAGAATGTCCAATCTACCAAACATTGCACGACGGGATTGTGCGACATCGCAGCAGTGAGTTTTTTTGGCGTTCGGACAAAACTTGCTTCCCAGTTGATTATGTCACTGCTCCGCTTCGCGATGAGCACGGAGAGATCGCCGGCGGAGTGGTAACTTTTCGCGATATAACTGATCGCAAAGAGGCCGAGGAAGCGTTGCGGCGTCAGGAGAAGCAATATCGAATTCTGTTCGAGACGCATCCAAATCCGACCTGGGTGTATGACGCAGAGACGTTCGCCTTTTTGGCTGTCAATGATGCGGCCGTTGAACATTACGGCTACTCGCGAGAGGAATTTCTGGAGATAACCATTCGCGACATTCGGCCGCCAGAGGATGTCCCCGCGTTGATGGAAACCTCCAAGGTGAGTGCCGCTAACGAAAAGGGAGAGCGATCGAGATACAGCGGTACCTGGCGCCATCGCAAAAAGAGCGGGGAAATTCTCTTCGCGGATGTTTACACGACGAATATCCAGTTTGAAGGCCGGGCCGCGCACCTCGCGATTGCCATTGACATCACGGAGAAAAAAAAGGCGGAAGACGCGATTCGCGAGAGTGAAGAGCGCATGCGCTCAGTCCTGGAATCGGCCCTGGATTGTGTCATTACCATGGACCATCAGGGCAGGATTGTTGAATTCAATCCCGCCGCTGAAAAAACCTTCGGCTACCAACGCGACGAAGCGATTGGCCAGGTATTGGCAGATCTGATTATCCCGCCACCGTTACGCGAGCGTCACCAGCGCGGTTTAACGCATTACCTTTCCACGGGCGAAGCTCCCATGCTTGGGAAGCACATCGAACTGACAGGAATGCGGAGTGACAATTCGGAGTTTCCAGTGGAACTCGCCATTACCCGGATTGGTTTGCAAGAACCTCCGA
This sequence comes from uncultured Verrucomicrobiae bacterium, assembly GCA_963815455.1. GTDB lineage: Bacteria > Verrucomicrobiota > Verrucomicrobiia > Chthoniobacterales > UBA10450 > JBDTZF01. The sequence goes on along the minus strand of CAWFGO010000003.1, from coordinate 305,299 downwards.
TGTTTACGGGTTTCATCCGAGATATTACCGAGCGGAAGCAGGCGGAAGAACGGTTGCGGGAACAAGCGGACATAATCGATCGCGCGCACGACGCCATCATTGTTCGGGATTTTAAGAATGAGCGGATCATTTTTTGGAACAAGGGCGCGGAAAGTTTGTACGGTTGGGGCGCGGACGAAGTGCTCGGCCGATCCATGAGCGAATTAAACCTGACCGATCCACAACAGGTCGAGTCGCTCACAAAAACTCTCCTCGCCACCGGTAAATACCTCAGCGAGACCAGGCACGTAACCAAGGATGGGAAACAATTGATTGTGGATAGCCGGACCACGCTTGTGCGCAATCACGACGATTCACCGCGCTCGGTCCTAATAATAAACACCAACATCACCGAACAGAAAAAGCTCGAGACACAACTGCTGCGGGCGCAGCGACTGGAAAGCATTGGCACGCTCGCGAGTGGTGTGGCGCATGATTTAAACAACATCCTGGTTCCGATTTTGCTCGCGGCGCCGATCCTGCGAAAGGACATCCCAAAGGAGGAACGCCTGAAATTCCTGGATCTCGTCGAGTCAAGCGCTCAGCGCGGCGCTCAAATCGTGCGGCAGGTATTCACCTTCGCCCGCGGGGCCGATGGCGACCGCGTCCTCCTGCAACCAATCTATCTCTTGGCCGAGGTAACAAAGATGATAGAAGAAACTTTCTCCAAGGCGATCCGGGTGCACACAAGTCACCCCGAGGACTTGTGGCTGATCGAAGGCGATCCCACCCAACTCCATCAGGTGCTGCTCAACCTGTGTGTGAATGCCAGAGATTCCATGCCGGAAGGGGGCAATCTCTCGCTCAGCGCTGAAAATTTCGACGTCGACGAGCATTATGCAGCCATGACGCCCGGTCTTAAGCCCGGCCCTCATGTTCTTATCAATGTCATCGATACCGGGAGTGGCATTCCCCCGCATCTTATCGACAAGATTTTTGATCCCTTCTTTACGACGAAGGAACTCGGCAAGGGCACCGGCCTTGGACTATCGACGGTTCTTGGGATTGTGAAGAGTCACGGAGGGAACGTGAATGCTTACTGTGGTGTGAAAGGGACTACGTTCCGAGTTTTATTACCCGCCGCACCGGGCGCTCTGCCGCCGGCGGAGATCGAAGCAGAGGCCGATATTCCTAACGGCCATGGAGAAACCATCCTTCTTATCGATGATGAGACCGCCATCCGCCAGGTCGCAAAAGCCGTTCTTTCCCAGAGCGGCTATAACGTGTTGATTGCTGACGACGGGCCGTCAGCGGTTGCCATTTTTGCGCAGCGACCGAAAGAGGTCGCCATCGTTCTTACCGACTCAGAGATGCCGATCATGAGTGGTTTAATGCTCGCGCGCATCCTGCGCAAAATGAATAGCGAGACAAAGATCATTCTCTCTACCGCCCGTGACAGCGACTTTAGCGAGGCCGAGTTGAGCAATGTGGGCGTGCAAGCATCTCTGAACAAGCCTTATACCCGCCAGAGATTATTGCGCACGGTTGATCGCGTGCTGCACAACAATTCATAAACAGGATGCGTCCTTTGCGAATCCTCATCGCTGACGATCACGAAGTAGTGCGCGAGGGCATGCGGGCATTGATCGAGCATGAGCCTGGCTGGGAAGTCTGCGGAATCGCAATAAATGGCCAGGAGGCGGTCGAAATGGCAAGGAAACTAAAGCCCGAAGTGGTTATTTTGGACATGGCCATGCCGAAGCTTAGCGGGCTCGAGGCTTTACGCCGAATCAAGCGTGCGCTACCGAATACAGAAGTCATGATCTTCAGCGCGCATCACTCGGAAGAGGTGATCGCGCAACTCTTCGAGGCGGGAGCCAAAAGTTACATTCAAAAATCTGATGCCGGTCGGCACTTGGTCGCCGCAATCAAATCACTTGCAGAACATAAGCCGTTTTTTACGCCCGAAATTTCCAAGATTCTTTTCGCGAAATTCTTTTCGGCCGATTCCTGTAAAAAACACTCCCGCCCGGGGCATTCGCTGACTGCGCGAGAGCGAGAGATTGTGCGGCTTCTGGCCGAAGGTCTCAGCAACAAAGAAATCGCGAGTTCCCTCGGCATCAGTAGTCGCACGGTCGAAACGCATCGCGCTACGTTGATGCGCAAGCTCGACATCACCTCTTTCGCGCCGTTGGTTCGCTATGCGATTCGTAACAATATCATCGAGGCGTGATCACGATCGTCACTCAGCGCGGGCTGCCGCGCGAAATTGGCTTCACTTTAGGAGCTCAGCTTTGTGAACGTGGGCGAGCCCGAAGTCCGTCAGCCGCGCGGTGCCAGAAGGGTATCAAATGAAGGGTCCGTAACTGGCAAAACTTCCGAAATTTGGCGGATTTTACGCGGCGTTATCGGGCGAATGTCAAAAAGGGTGGTGGATCGGGTTCGTCCCAGGAGCCGCCTTCGCGCAAGGCTACGGCGAGCCAAGGAAATCAGACTTTTCGGTGGCCGTTTCGGCCGAAATTAGCCGTAAATGACAAAAGGGGAGTGAACGGGCTAGGCTCCAGAACTTCGGCAGAAATTGTGGAGCACTTGGGGATGAGAATCTTGTTCGATCCGCCACGGGACGGATTCGTCCGAAGGCGAACTGGTGGGTGGCTTCAGGCGCAAGGGTCCCAAGCGAAGCTCAATGACCAGAGGCGAGCATCCGCGCAGCCAATCCCCTAGAGGGCTGTGTCGCCGTCGGCTCGTTTGCAAACATCCGGCATTAAACCGTCAATACCCAATGGATCTCATTGTCCCGACCGACATCACCTGCCCGCATTGCGGAGAAAACTTCCCGATTCAGATCGATACATCCGAGCCCGAGCAGGAGCTGATCGAAGACTGCACAGTCTGTTGTCGCCCGATCATGCTCGTGATTCGTAGCCGTCCCGGGGAGATTGTCGATTTTGAATGCAATCGCGGATAACGCGGATTGGGGCGACTGCTAGTTGTAGCCGCGGGCGATGCCATTTTTGATCGGCTCCGCCGACATGTGTTTATCATCGCGCTCGGAGATCGCGATCCACCTGGCAGAAAGGTGTGAGCATGCCGAAACTTATGCCGCTCTCGCTAATTGCGCCCGCAACGCCGGCCGTTTGCGCAGTTGGGCGATAAGCGCCGCGATCGCCCGGAGAGTGGGGGGGCTAATGTGATGTTCCATTCCTTCGACATCGTGATAGATCACGCGCTCGTCGAGGCCCAGCAGGGTTAGAAAATCGGTTAGAAGCTTGTGCCGGTGCGCGATCTTTTGGGCGAGGTTCTTGCCGGCCGCGGTTAAAATCAGCCCCCGGTACTTTTCGTATTTGAGAAGGCCTTCGGCATCGAGGCGCTGGACCATGTTGGTCACGCTGGCCTGCGAAATTTTCAATGCCGCAGCGATATCGACGACCCGGGCGTATCCCTTGGAATTAATCAACTCGAGGATTCGCTCCAGATAATCCTCGACCGCGGCCGAACTGCCCAAAGCCGAATGCGCATTCTTTTTTTTGCGTGGCACGGCCGGAAAATAAAATGGCGGCAAGATTAGTCAAACAAATAATTATTTTTAAATTGACAGACTCATGTCCAGATATAACTAATTTAGTCTTACCTAAATCCGCGTGGCTCCATTGGACGACATAGATCTGACAAGACCGGAAGTGGCTGAAGGCGTCTGGCGCAGAAGCACCGGGCAAGTTTCGCTTCCCGAAGTTCACCGGAGCATCGTGGTACCGACTACCGCTTCGTTCTGGCGGAAGCTGGCGGCGTTTTCCGGGCCGGGATTTTTGGTGGCGGTCGGTTACATGGACCCGGGCAATTGGGCCACCGATCTGGCCGGTGGCGCTCGGTTCGGTTATTCGCTGCTGGCCGTCATTATGATCTCGAACATGATGGCAATCCTGCTCCAGCATTTGTGCATCAAGCTGGGCGTCGCTACGGGGCGCGACCTGGCCCAGGCCTGTCGTGATCATTATTCAATTCCCACGGTTTGGTTTCTCTGGATTCTTTGCGAGATCGCCATTGCCGCCTGCGACTTGGCGGAAGTGGTCGGATCCGCCATTGGTTTACAGCTGCTGTTCGGCATTCCGCTGGTCTGGGGCTGTCTGATCACTGCTTCGGATGTGCTGCTGGTTTTATATCTCCAGAACAAAGGCTTTCGTTATATCGAAGCGATTGTTATCACCCTCATCGCGACCATCGGCAGCTGCTTCGCCGCAGAGCTTTTCTTTTCCAAGCCTAGCTTGGCTGGTGTCATGCTCGGATTTGTTCCCGGCCCGCACATTGTGGCAAACCAGGGAATGCTCTACGTCAGCATCGGCATCCTGGGCGCTACGGTCATGCCGCATAATCTTTACCTCCATTCATCCATTGTGCAGACCCGCAAGTTCGAGCAAACGCCCGGTGGCCGGCGGGAAGCGATTAAGTTTGCCACCATCGATTCGACCGGGGCGCTCATGTTCGCCTTGTTTATCAATGCGGCGATCCTGATCTTGTCCGCAGCGGCTTTTCACTGGTCGGGGCACCAGGAAGTCGCAGAAATTCAGGACGCCTACAAATTGTTGAGCCCGCTGCTGGGCGTGGGTGTCGCCAGCGCTCTGTTTGCCATCGCATTGCTGGCCTCGGGACAGAATTCGACTCTGACCGGCACCCTGGCTGGCCAGATTGTGATGGAAGGCTTTCTCAATTTTCGGATCACGCCCTGGGTGCGCCGATTGATTACGCGGCTCATTGCAATTGTTCCCGCGGTGCTGGTCATCGCCATTTTCGGTGAGGGTAAGACCACGGAACTGCTCGTGGCCAGTCAGGTGGTGCTAAGCATGCAACTGGGCTTCGCCGTCTGGCCGCTCATGCGGTTTACGGGCGAAAAGCAGAAGATGGGCGAGTTTGTTAATCCGATTTGGATAAAATTGCTTGGCTGGATTACCGCCACGATCATCATCGTGCTGAACGTGAAACTCCTTTTCGACATTTTCATGCCTGGGTCCGTGCTCAAAGCTGTCTATGGCACGCTGGGCCTGCCGGCGCCGGAATAAACATTGCCATGTATAAACACATTCTCATTCCTCTCGAAAACACTCCGGCGGACGAAACCATTCTGGGACACATTAAACCGCTGGCTCGCATGACCGGAGCGAAGCTGCTTCTGGTCCACGTTTCCGATGGCTGGGTCGCGCGAAATTTTGATCAGCTCAAACTGGCTGAGAGCGAAGAGATGAAGAAGGACCGCGCCTATTTGGAGGAACGGAGCCGGGAGTTGACCGCCGAGGGTTTTGCCTGTGACGCGGTGCTCGCGCTCGGCGAACCGTCCGACGAGATCATCAAGCTTGCCAGTGAAAAAGATATTGATCTTATCGCGATGACAACGCACGGGCACCGATTGATTAGCGATATTCTTTACGGCGCGACCGCGGACAAAGTGCGTCATGGAGTGGAGGTGCCGGTGTTGTTGCTGAAAGTGAAGAACTAGGTAGGCGGCTCGGAGTGGTGGATCGGCCGCTCCGCGGGCGATGTTAGAATCTACTCGGCTGCGCCGACATTATTTAGCATCGAGCGACGGAGCGCTCGATCCACCTTGCTCCATTTGGCCGCCACGCTTACTAAGACAAACGTGAAGGCGCTTTTCCTCACCAACGAATATCCGCCGCACATTTACGGCGGCGCGGGTGTTCACGTCGACTATCTCTCCCGCGAGCTGGCCAAGACGATGCCGGTGGAAGTGCGTTGCTTTGGCGAGCAGCGATTCGAGAAGGAAAATCTCAAGGTCACCGGATTCGAAGTCGACCCGAGCAATTTCACTTGTCCGAAGCCGTTGCAGTCGGCGTTCGGTGCGGTACGCCGCTGCATCGACTTTAATACCACCAACATCGACGCCAACTTCGCTCATTGTCACACCTGGTACAGTCATTTCGGCGGGATCCTGGCGAAAAAGAATTACGGAATACCATTGGTGATCACCGTTCACTCGCTCGAGCCGCTCCGGCCTTGGAAACGCGAGCAGCTCGGCGGCGGTTACGATTTTTCTCTTTGGGTGGAGAAAACGGCGCTGGAAATGGCGGACGCGATCATCGCTGTGTCCGGCGAAACCAAGAACGACATCGAGCGTTTGTTCAATGTCGATCCTGCGCGGGTTCACGTCATCCACAACGGCATCGATCTCGATGAGTATCGAAAAATCGATTCCACCGCGGCGCTCCAACGTTTCGGCATCGATCCCGATAAACCGTATTTACTCTTCGTGGGCCGGATCACCCGGCAGAAAGGAATTACCAATCTGGTCGATGCGATCCAATTCATGGACCCTGATTTTCAAATCGTGCTTTGCGCCGCGGCACCCGACACGCCAGAGATCGAAAAAGAAATGAAGGTCGCCGTCGATCGCGCAAAAAAACAGCGACCGGGCATTATTTGGATCGACGAAATGCTCGATCGCAAGACGACTTCCGAGCTTTATTCGCACGCGGCAGTCTTTTGTTGTCCGTCGGTTTACGAGCCGTTCGGGATTATCAACCTGGAAGCGATGGCCTGCGAAACGGCGGTGGTGGCGAGCGCGGTCGGCGGGATCAAGGAAGTGGTTGTCGATGGGGAGACCGGGTTTCTGGTTCCACTCGAGCAAATGAAGGAGAGTCCATTCGTGCCGACTAATCCGGAGAAATTCGCGCGCGACCTGGCCGCGCGGATCAATCAATTAATGAAGGATCGACAACTCCGGGAAAAATTTGGGAAAGCCGGCCGTAAACGGGCCGAGGAAAATTTCGGTTGGCCGGCGATCGCGAAGAAAACCATCGCGCTTTACGAGTCGCTTCTGTAGCGGCGGTCTCTGGCCGTCGCTCGAATTGCAATCCGTCATCCTGAGCGAAGCGAAGGATCTCGCGAGTAAGATCAACGCTCGACACCAACAAGACGATCAAGCTTCAGTGTTGGTTCGACCCGGTTGGCTTCGACTGTGAGGTCCCTCCCTCCGCTCGGGATGACAGCGTTGAGCTAAGATGGCAGCTTCAGTCGGAGCAACACCATGTTTGTCGATCGAATCAAAGTTTTCGCCCAAGCCGGCAGCGGCGGCCGCGGGTGTGTAAGCTTTCGGCGGGAGAAATATGTCCCGAAAGGCGGACCCGATGGCGGTGATGGCGGGCGGGGCGGCGACGTGATTCTGCGCGCGGATCGGCACACCGATAATCTTTCCAATCTGTTCTACGAGCCGATCATCAAAGCCAGGAACGGCGGGCACGGGATGGGCAAGAAAATGCATGGGCGCGCGGCACCGCCGAAGGTTGTGAAGGTCCCGGTGGGAACGATCGTGTGGGAAACAGCAGAGGGACAGCGTCCAACGGCTGGGGAGGTGATGCAACAAATCGAAGATCGGTCCGATCCGGACGGGCCGTCATCGAAAATCAAACCGATTGCCGATCTTACCCAGGATGGGCAGGACTTTCTTCTTTGTCATGGCGGGAAGGGTGGAAAGGGAAATGTGCATTTCAAGAACTCGCGTAATCGCGCGCCACGTGAATACACCGAAGGCGATGAAGGCGATCAGGGGCACTTCCTTCTCGAACTGCGCACGATCGCCGATGCCGGCCTTGTTGGTTATCCGAATGCGGGTAAATCGACTTTGCTCAGAAATATTTCGGCGGCACGTCCGAAAGTGGCGGCCTATCCGTTCACGACGCTGCATCCGATAATCGGCGTGGTGGAATTTTCCGCTTATCGACGAGCAACGATTGCCGATATTCCGGGTCTGATCGAAGGCGCACACCAAGGCCGCGGATTGGGGCACGAATTTTTGCGGCATATCACGCGCTGCCGGATTTTGTTATTCGTTCTTGATGCAGCCGGAAGCGAAGAGCGATCGCCGGTTGAGGATTTGCAACAACTGCGGCGCGAAATCGATCTGTACGATTCGACACTTTCATCGCGTCCGTGGTTTATCGTCGCGAACAAAATGGATTTGCCGGGCGCGGACGAAAATCTCAAGACGCTTCGAAAACGCTTTCCCAAGATCGACATCGTCGCTGTCTCGGCTGCGAAGGGGCAGGGGATCGATGAATTGAAGAAGAAGCTAGCGGAATGGCTGGGTCGTTAGGCCCGTTGTTCTGTCATCCCGAGTCGCGCAGACGCGAGGGATCTCGCTGCCGAAGACAACGTTCGGGAACCAGCTCGGGTAGTGAACGCTTGCTTGCTCGCACGCGTGACCCTTCTATCGCGGGGTCCTTCGCTCCGCTCAGGATGACAGGATCAGCCTCTAGAGCGTTTTGAGGTATTCGATTAGATCGCGCTTTTGATCGGCCGACAATTCTGTCCCGTAATTGTGACCGGAGTTGGAATTGCCAGGCAGGTTTGTGTCGAGCACATAAGCGCCTTCATCGGTGTAGCCCATTTCTTTCTCGTCGAACGTGCGGGAGCCGCGATGGAACGTCTTGGAGCGTTCAGCCGGCGACGTCAGCAGTTCGCGCATTGTGCGGACGGAACCGTTGTGCAAATAGGGCGAGCGCGCCCAGACTCCGTTCAGCGTGGCGGCCCAATATTTTCCAGTGCTGCGGACCCCGTCATCCTTCGGTGGCTCGTAGCCGTCTGCTTCAAGGTCCGCCAGAAATTTGTTGAACCCGTCAGCCAGTTCCTGGGTGAACATTTCGGCCCGATGCGGATCGGTCCCAACTTCCGCGACTGGGTACAACCTCTTGTCGCTTTCGGGACTGGCATGGCATGACGCGCATTTCGCTACAAAATGCGCACCGCCGCGCTTGGCCGCCGCAGCATCGACATCGAACGGATACTTCGGCGGCCGGATGGCTTCCGATATGTCGGTTTGTCGTTTCACCATGGCGAATTCGAGGTCGGCGTGTTTTCCATGCATGGGCGCGCCGAGTCCAAGTGACGCGAGCAGATTGCGAGCGATCGGCGATTTCGTGTTTCCGTCCCAGTGCACCCAAGTGCGCTGATCGATGTTCCAAACCAGACCAAATTTGATCGGCGAATACGGCTGGGGCTTGTGAAGCAAACTCGCCGACGAGCAGACCGAAGGCGTCATTTCGTCCTGGGCCGGACGCGGGCGGCGCTTTGGCCGGCGGTTTATCGGGCACGTGCAGCGCGGCGCGCATGTTGTGAAATAATTTCAACATCTCATGCGCCGACGCTGCAAGATCGACATCGTGTTCCAGCGCATATTGATCCAGGTAGAGAGTGCCACCGTTGATCTCGTGCAAATCGCCTGGGGCAATGTCCTTTGATCCAAAAGGATCGGCTTTCATTTCGGCGGCAATGTTCTCTTCCTGTTTTTGCCAGACCTTTTCGAAGTACTTAGGATCCGCCTGGGCGTAGGCGGCCAGAAATTTTTTCATGTTAGCCGGGTCCGCGGTCTTGAACGTGGCTGCGATGATCGAACCAAAGAACCCTTCGACGTTGAAATGACTGGTCGCGCCGAGAATCCGGAACGGCTTGTTGGACGCCTTGGAAGTGATTTGCGCGACGTGGCACGAAGCGCAATTGATCCCAACCGCGGAAAGTCCGGCGAGATGTTTGACTTCTTGCTTGCGACTGAATCCGATAGGCCAGCCAAATTCCGGGTCGGGGATCAACCCGAGATGGGTGAGATCTTCAGTCGGAAACAGTCCCGGATAGGTCTTGATGAACGCGCGCAGGACGCTTTCCGGCACGACCTCGGTGCTCATCGAACCGTGCAGAAAGAAATTCATGTCGTCCTGAGACCATGTCGGCACCTGGTCGATGTCGATCCTGGCAGAAGGTGCCGATCCTAAATTTGGCGCCGCCCGAGCGGAATCGCTCAATTCCAGAGCGAGAAGAGCCATGAAGGCCGAGACAGAAACGGCAACAGCCACACGATGCTGCATGAAACAGGCTTAATGATTCTCGTCCGATATTTCAATGCGAATCAGGCCGGATTCGCCTTCCCGGATCATGAATCCACTACCCCAGCCGCTGCCCGGCAGGAAGTGTTGCTCGTATCGCCAAAGCATTTTCAGAGTCGCGCCGGACGATCTTTTCCACCCGAGCTCATAATAGATGTGCCGTTTCCGGGAGGGCGACTGGCCGGTCATGAAGTTGAGGTTGAACGGCTCGATCCAGTCCAGCACGCTGTGGCTAATGGTCATCGAAGCGTTGTCGCCGGATTGCGGCGCCACGCGCAAAACTTCTTCGCCATTTTCCGGTGCTGGCGGAACCGGTCCGAACGGAAATACTTTTCCGCCGAACGACAATGCGAGTTCATTTTCCTTGGTGGTCCCAACATGAGGCGCCGCCGTTTTTGAATCGACAGGGTCAAGGTTGAGGCGGAGATCGTTTACGAGAACAGCTCCACCAGTCCCATTTCCTTCGTAAATGAGCAAGGTGATCGGATTTGACGAAGCTTCGATCGTCCGGAGCCGATCGACATACGTCGATATCTGCCGTCCCGTCGATACCCATAGGATGGCCACTGTTGCGGCCAGCGCGATAACGATGAAAAGGGTGATCAGAATTTTCCGCATTTTGTTGTAGCCACGGGCGCTGACCGCGGCCGGAGTCAACAACTCCGACTACAGCTTACGCTTTCTTGGATTGAATGTAATCGTTTACCTGTTCTTCCAAAATCTCCAGCGGCAGCGCGCCGTTTTTTAGCAGCGTGTCGTGAAATTCGCGCTGATCAAATTTCTCCCCCAGCTCGTTTTGCGCTCGGGTGCGTAATTCCTGAATTTTTAGCATTCCGATCTTGTATGCGCACGCCTGGCCTGGAATTACGATGTATCGCTCGATCTCTGCGGTGACTTCCTTTTCTCCCATGCCCGTTTTTTCGCGCATGTAAGCGATGGCTTGCTCCCGCGTCCAATGTTTCGTGTGAATTCCGGTATCGACAACCAGCCGGACCGCGCGGAACAGCTCGGCCTGCAAACGGCCGAGATCGCCGAACGGGTCGTTATCGTACCAGCCGGCTTGTTTGGCCAGCCATTCCGCATAGAGGGCCCAGCCTTCCGAGTAGGCCGTGAACGGAATCACTTTGCGGAATTGCGGCACACCTTTGAGTTCCCGTGCGATCGAGATTTGCCAGTGATGTCCGGGAACACCCTCGTGATATGCCAGTGTCGGCATGCCCCACTTCGGCACTTCGTTCATGTCTCGCAGATTGGCGTAAAACACCCCCGGACGCGATCCGTCCATGGTGGCGCCCTCATAATAGGCGCCGGGCGCAGTCGCTTCCTTGAACGTTTCCACGCGATGCACTTCGCATTTCGCTTTTGGATAGGTCAGGAACAATTGTTTGCAACGCTCCGTCGCCGAATCGATCAACCGCGTGTATTCGGCCAACGCCTCGGCGCGGCCCTTGTCGTCGTTCGAGTAAAGAAAACGCGGGTCCTTTCCGAGCTTGTCCATAGCCTCACCGATTGGGACATTGATAAATCCATTAGAATCGAGAATCGCTCGCATCTCTGCCTCGATCCGCGTCACTTCCCCCAAACCGAGATCGTGCACTTCATTTGGTTTTAGCGTCGTGGTCGTGTTTTCATGCAGGGCGTAGGCATAAAACGCGTCGCCATCGGGCAATTTCCACACGCCATCGTCTGTCGTTGTTTTCGGCTCGATGCCTTTGAAGTAATCGATCAGCTTCTGATAGGCGGGATAAACGTTGCTTGTGATCGACGTTTCAACGCGTTTCTGAAAATCGCTCCGCTCGGCCTCGGTTAACTTGTCGATCTTGGCGGCGCGCGTCTTGAACGATGTAGCGAGAATATTTTCCCCAGCCGGCTTGGCGATGAAATCGCTCATCTCCTTCAACACTTTCTCGACCACAAAACGCGGCGGCAGAATCTGTTTGTCTTCCCGGACTTTCAGGCTTTCAAGAAGTTGGTCGAACTTTCTCGGAACGGCGTCGAGTCGCATGATGTAATATTCGCAATCCTGCTTGGCCAGCAGCCGGTGCGTGTTTGCCATGAACGATGGAAGCTGGTTCTGGACGCCGAAGAGCTGGTTGACGGGATAATTGTGGAACTGCCACTTCTCGCCTTCGACCTGGCGCTCGACGAACCAGTCCAGCACGCGGGTGGACAGCTTTTGCGACGGCGATTGTCGATCCAACGGGTATTCGCGGAGCTGCTTGAGATCTTTCTTCCACCGATCGATGACCGCTTGTTGATGTGCCGGGGATTCGTCGCTTAGCTTCCCGTTGTGGGTGGTGATGCCGAACTGCTCGACCAGGCCAAGCGACGAAAGCAGCTCCGGTTCATTGAAAACAGTTTCCGCAAAAACCTTTTCGTAAAAGAGATTCAGGTTCCACGGGCGAAAATAAATCAGATTGATCAGCAGAATCGCGGCCGCGATCACGACCGCGACGACGACTCCAAGAACGTATTTCAAAAGGATCTTAAACATGGCGGTTACATCAGACGGCTTGTGATCGGGTGGTCAATGAAAAATTTCCCGCCCGACTGCGGCCACGTCCGCCGCTATCACGGAGAGGGGTTGCCCGTTGCATTTGAAAGCGGAATCTCGCGCGAACCGCAACTTCTGCTATAGCGAAGAGGTGGCGAACCAGCACGACCATATCGACAAACCCGAGCCGCGCTGGCAGGCGCTCCTGGCATTCCTGGCAGTGGGCGCGATTTATCTGGCGCTGCCGCGCAACCTCATCATCGGGCCAACCTGGCTGCTTCCGACCTTGATTGTTGGTCTTTTAATCCCGACGGTGGTTAGCCATCGGCGAGGGAAGCACTCGCTCAATCGCGCTCTCGGTTTTCTAATTAATGGGATCACGACGCTGGCGTTGATCTGCTCGGTCGCTCTATTGGTGCGAGCGCTGCCAACTCACCGGGAGGCGCCGCTTCAATTGTTGCGCTCAGGCGGATTACTCTGGCTAACGAACGTGATTGTATTCGCGCTTTGGTATTGGCGCCTTGATGGCGGGGGCCCGACGGTGCGTCACGAGCAAAAGAAATTCGGCAGCACCAGTTTTCTATTTCCGCAAATGCAAATCCCGCAGGACGAACGGGCTCAATTTGAGTGTCCGCGGTGGCGACCCCGTTTTATCGATTATCTCTTTGTCGCCTTCACCCAAAGCTCAACTTTCGGCCCAACCGACGCGCCACTGCTGGCGCGGTGGGCCAAAGTTCTGGCCATGGTGCAGGTCTCTATCTCGCTCAGCATAATAGTCCTGCTGATCTCGCGCGCGGTTGGCGTGCTGTGAGGTGCTTGGTGGATCGGCCGCTCCGCGGGCGATGCTAGAACAAATGCGGCTTCGCCGCTCAAATTAACATCGAGCAAGGGACTGCTCGATCCACCTTTTACTTCCCGATCAGAATCAGGATTCCGGCGGCCAGGGCCAGAATGCCCATCACGATGGGTGGGATCGCAAAGCCGGCAAGGGCTATGATACCGACGAGGATGAGATAAATCGCGAGCAGGAGCATTCCGAGGTTTTTGGTGATGTTCATGACTTGTTTCTGAGGCAGGCGAGCCGCTTTTGCACGCTCAAAGTGCGTGAAAATCGGCGGGCGCGAACTTGCTCGGTCGCGCTGTAGAGTGCGCGGTCCTCAGCGCATCTGCTGGGCGGAACCGACACGGAGTCCGCTGAGGACAGCGGACGCTACAGCATTACAGGCCTTCCGGATGCCGCGCGCTGAACCCGCGAGTATCGCGGCTGTCGGGGTGCCAGCGTGGGCCGACGTCGCCGCCGTAACGAAAATCGGTCGTGTCGAGGCGTAAACCGGCAATCATGGCGAAGGTATGCCCATGGCGGGCGTAAACGGTTATCCACCGGCCGCGGCCTCTCTGGCCATAACCCAGAAAATCATTGGAAGCGATTGGTGCGCCGAGAAGACCGGCGTGATGAAGCGCATAGGAAACCGTGCCCGAACAGTCGTAGCCGTAATCGTTAAGGGAGCCGTGACCGCCGCCCCAGACGTAAGGCTTATGACGGATTTGGTTGGCCGCCCAAATTGCGGATTTGACGCTTTCAGGAGCGCTGGATGGCGCATAGGCCACGCCGTTACGTAGAACAGCGCGCTTGCCCGGAACCGTGGGGCGTCCGCTTCCGTTGTCGATCTTATTTGTGAAGACGGACTCGTCGTCGCGATCGCGCGGGACCGATCTGGCGTAGACGACCCGGCCTGGTGAGTTATAGGCCAGGCGAACCCGGGAGGGCCTATCGAGCGAAAATGGCTGGAGCGCGAGGGTTGCATGCCGCTTGTAATGACGGCGAACCTTTCGCGGTTGTGCGGTCAGGTCCGATAACGTGGCAAAGAAGGTGATCACTCCAGTGCAGAGGATTATGGCGCGGCGTATCGCTTGTCGGGGGAACGAAGGCATCCCGGGAAAAGAAGCTATCCCCGCGCCAGATTCTGCGTTTTTGGCGACTTTTTTGAGGCGAGAATTGTCTTTTGTGGAGAAAAGATTTGTCCAATCGCGAACGGGTTAGGTAACATCATTCGCGCTGGTTATGCCGCGCAAAGACCCCCGCGTTGATCGATATATTGAGAAAGCCGCGCCGTTTGCCCGGCCGATCCTAAGGCGGCTCCGCAAGATCGTTCACGCAGGATGCCCGGAGGTGAAAGAGACCATCAAATGGAACTTTCCGCACTTCGACTACGAAGGAATCATGTGCGGCATGGCCGCGTTCAAGGAGCATTGCGCCTTTGGTTTTTGGAAAGCGGAATTGATGTTCGATGGGGATAGACTCGCGGACCGGGAGGCGATGGGAAATTTTGGTCGAATCAAGTCCCTCGCCCAATTGCCAAAAGACCAGACGCTCATCGGGTAAGTGAAGAAGGCGGCCAAACTCAATCGCACCGGCGTAAAGGCGCCGGTCCAGTCGAGGCCAAAGAAAAAGCCGCCACCGAAAGTCCCGAATTATTTCCGCGCAGCGATTAGGAAAAATGCCAAAGCGGGTAGGACATTCGAGAGTCTCAGCCCAAGCCAGCAGCGCGATTATCTGGAATGGCTGAGCGAGGCCAAACGAGCCGAAACGCGGGAGCAGCGATTAGAGGTGTCCATGCGGTGGCTGGCCCAGGGGAAGCCCCGGAATTGGAAATACATGCCGGAGTGGCGCTGAGTAGTTGACGTGACGCGAGGTCAACCGGAGAAAATCGCTACTAGAATGGCGACGGCGTCGGCGTGGGAGTCGGCGAGGTGCTCGGCAATGGCGTCACCGTCGGAAGAGCTGGATTGGGCACAATTTGGGGGGGCCGGGTTAGGAGAAATCGGCGGAGCGGGATTGGCGAAACTGGCGGAGCGGGGGAAAAAGCTGGTGCTGCGATGGTAGCCCATCTCAAAATCACCGATCATTCCTTTCAAATAAATGGCCGGAGAACTAAATCCTAAACAGACAATCACCGACCTCAAAGAGTTGCGTGCTTTGACAGGCGATGAGAATGGCGCACAGCGCATAGCATTTACGCCGGCGTGGGCCAAAGCGCGGAAATGGTTGCGAGCCAAAGTCGAGGGGATTGGGGCTGAGGTTCATTCTGACGCGGCGGGAAACCTGTGGGCAACCTTGCCCGGCAAGATCGACAAAGCGCTATTGATTGGCGGGCATATCGATTCCGTGCCGAATGGCGGGTGGCTCGACGGTTGCCTGAATACGATGGCCGGTGTCGAGATTTTGCGACGCATCAATTCGCAATACAACGGCAAGCCGCCGGTAACGGTTCGGCTGGTGGATTGGGCGGATGAGGAAGGCGCGCGCTTCGGCAAAAGCCTTTTCGGTTCGTCGGCCTGCTCGGGCAAGATCGACATGGACGAGACGCGCGGACTGAAAGACAGAGATGGGATTCGTCTGGTTGACGCGGTGAAGGAATACGGAATCGATTTCGAAAAGGTGAAGAGATTCCGGGAAGGAATTGAAGAACGCCGCCGCTTATATCGAATTGCACATCGAACAGGGCCCGGTGCTGCTCGATCTCGATCTTCCGCTCGGCACGGTGCTCGGAACTTTCGGCGTCGAGCGTCACGCCATCACGTTTCGTGGGCAAGCCGCCCATTCCGGCAGCACGCCGATGAATCGACGTCGCGATGCTTTCCTGGCCGCAGCCAAAATGAGCCCGGAAATTTATCGGATCGCACGAACGCAGCGGCAACGGCGTTTGCACGATTGGCTCGTGCACAACCAAACCGGGTATCGTTACCAGTGTAGTCGAAGAATGCCGGATCACGTTGGATCAGCGCCATCTCGATGCCAAAGCGCTTGCGCAGATGTTGAGCGAGGCGAAAGACGCGAGCGAGAAATTCGCCAAAGAAGGAAACGTGTCCGTTGCCTGGGAGCGGCTCTGGAGCATCGAGCCGATCTTGTTCAACAAAGATCTTATTGGATTTTGCGACGACGCGATCTCAGAAGCCGGCGCCAAGCCGCATCGCCTTCCATCCGGTCCGCTGCACGACGCGGCGGAGGTCGCTCGCGCCGGTGTCCCAACAGTGATGATGTTTGTGCAAAGCCTTCACGGTATCAGTCACAACAAGATCGAGGACACGAAGGAAGATCATCTGGAGCTCGCGGTGAGCGCGCTGGACAAACTTGCGGACAAAGCCATGCATTGGATCGGCAGGTCCTAAGCACAAATCCCAATAACCAAGCCCCAAAGAGGCTCCAATGTCCAAGCTTCAACGGGAAGACTCTCCGCTTCGGAACTTGGTGTTTGGATTTTCACTGGAGTTGGAGCTTGGGATTGGAGCTCTATTGCAGCCATCTTATCGAACTTCCGGCGATGACCGCCTAGAATGTAACCCCTAGAAAATTGGAGTTAGATATGCCAACACTTGCCACCACCGTCGATGGATTGAAGTTGCCAAACCCATTTGTCATCGGGTCCGGCCCGCCCGGGACCAATCTCAACGTCATTACCCGCGCCTTCCGCGAAGGCTGGGGCGCGGTGATCGCGAAAACCGTGAGCCTGGATTCGTCCAAGGTGATCAATGTCACCCCGCGTTACGCGAAACTGCACGCCAACGATCCAAAGGACGTTATCGGCTGGGAGAACATCGAGTTGATCAGCGACCGCAAATTCGAGATCTGGCTGGACGAGTTCAAGAAATGCAAAGACCAATTTCCCGACGGCATTCTGATTGCCTCGATCATGGAGGAGTATAACAAGGATGCCTGGACGGAAATCGTCGAGCGCTGTCAGGATGCGGGGGTCGATTCGTTCGAGCTGAATTTCTCCTGCCCGCATGGATTGCCCGAGCGGAAAATGGGCGCGGCCATGGGCGAGAACCCGGAGATTCTGGAAGAGGTAGCGGGCTGGGTGATGGCTGCTGCGAAAAAACCGGTCTGGGCGAAGATGACCCCAAACGTCACGCACATCGAAGACCCGAGCCGGGCGGCATTTCGCGCGGGCTGCCAGGGGGTGAGCGCAATTAACACCATTCGGAGCGTCATGGGGGTGAATCTCGACACGTTGCGCCCCGAGCCGAGTGTCGAAGGCCATACCACGCCAGGCGGCTATTCGTGCAAAGCGGTTCGACCGATCGCGCTGCGTATGGTGATGGAGATCGCCACCATGATCCGGCGAGAATTTCCAGGACGCAGTCTTTCCGGAATCGGCGGGATCGAAAGTGGCAGCGATGCGGCGCAATTCATCTTGCTCGGCGCCGACACGACCCAAGTCTGCACCGGCGTAATGAAATTCGGTTATGAATGCGTGAAACGGATGTGTGACGAGTTGCTCGCGTTCATGGAGAAGCACAAGTTTGAAACACTGCACGACTTCAAAGGCAAGAGTCTCGATTACTTCACCACCCATGCCGAACTCGTGCGCATGCAAAGGGAGCGCAAAGACAAAGATAAAGCCGCAGCCGAAGCCAAAAAAATGGTCAAGGCCGACAGCGAATGGAGCGGGGATGAGTTCGTGAAGCAATCGGATGCGCTGGCGCGATGACAAAACAAGTGACTAGTGACATGTGACGAGTGACAAGCGCTGCAAAATCATTTCTGCATTTGCTGGCGAGCTTTGCGGCTGGCAGGCGATGAACTACGTTACGTAATGGCAAAATCGACAACCGCCCTTAGCTCGTCACTGGTCACTGGTCACTCATCACTCTCCCCGTGTCCCGCATTCATCGGCGGCGAATGGCGCGAGATTTCCGGCGTCGAGAAATCGCCGGTTTACAATCCGTCGCGCGGCGAAGTCATCGCCGAAGTGCCGCTTTGCACAAAAGAGCATGTCGATGAAGCGGTCGAAGCAGCGGCCGAGGCGTTCCCGAGTTGGCGCGACACGCCGCCGGTCGAGCGGGCCCGGTTGTTTTTTCGTTACCGCCAGCTAGTCGAAGAAAATTTCGATCGTATTTGTGAAAGTGTTTCGCGCGAGCACGGCAAAACGTTGGCCGAAGCGCGGGGCAGCGCTTATCGTGGAATCGAGAATATCGAGTACGCCTGCGGCATTCCCACGCTGCTCATGGGCGATACCCTGGAAAATCTGGCCCGCGGAGTCGATTGCGAGACGATGCATCAACCGCTTGGTGTCTGCGTAGGGATAACGCCCTTTAATTTTCCGGCAATGGTGCCGATGTGGATGTTCCCGGTTGCGCTCGCTTGCGGAAACACCTTCGTGCTCAAGCCGAGCGAGAAAGTTCCGCTTACTGCGTTGCTCATCATTGAACTTTTGGAAAAGGCCGGTTTGCCGAAGGGCGTCCTGAATGTTGTCCCTGGCGGACGCGAATCGGTCGATGCGCTGCTGACTCATCCAAAAGTGAAAGCGATCTCGTTTGTCGGTTCGTCCCCGGTTGCGAAACACATTTTTGAAACCGGGACGCGCCATGCCAAACGGGTCCAGGCGAATGGCGGCGCGAAGAATTACATCGTGGTGATGCCCGACGCGGATGTTGCGCGCACCGTCGAAGCCCTTTCCACCGCGGCATTCGGTTGTGCCGGCGAACGCTGCATGGCTGGATCAACAGCCATCACTGTCGGCAAAGCCTCCGATCACATTTTGCCTTCGTTAATCGAAGCGGCTCGCGCGATTAAGGTCGGTCCGACCGACAGCAAAGCGCAGCCCGACATGGGCCCGGTCATCACTGGCCAGCATCGCGATCGCGTTTTCGGTCTGGTCGAAAGCGGCGAAAAAGAAGGCGCAAAAATCATTGCTGATGGCCGGGGCGTTAAAGTGGCGGATGCCCCTAACGGATTTTTCATGGGCGCGACAATTGTCGATCAAGTTCGCGACGGGATGACAATCGCCCGCGAAGAAGTTTTCGGCCCCGTGCTGAACGTCATGCGCATGGAGGACCTCGATCACGCCATCGAAGTCGCAAACAAATCGTCCTACGGGAATGGGGCCGCGATCTTCACGAATTCAGGAAAAGCGGCGCGCGAATTCAAACACCGGGTCAAAGCAGGCATGGTCGGAATCAACGTCGGTGTGCCTGCGACGATGGCGATGTTCCCATTCACCGGCTGGGACGAATCCTTCTACGGCGATCTGCACATTCAGGGCAAGGAAGGGGTGCAGTTTTACACCCAGCAGAAGGTGGTCTCAACGCGCTGGTTCGGCGAAGGGGTGGGCGACGTTTGGAAGAAGTGATTGGGAAGTGACCAGTGACGAGTGACCAGTGACAAGTTGGAAATCCCCCGCTACAACGTCGGCATGAATCAGCACACCAAAAGTTATAAAGATCTTGTCGCTTGGAGAAAAGGCATCGAGCTGGCAAAGCTTATTTACAAATTAACTGCCAACTTTCCGTCAGAGGAAAAATTTGGGATAATTGCACAGATGCGGCGCGCTGCCGTATCGATTCCATCGAACATAGCGGAGGGCCAGGCGCGGCACACGACGGGAGAATTCATTCAGTTCATTTCTCACGCCGAAGGCTCAACGGCGGAACTCGACACGCAGATAATCCTCTCTGTCGAACTCAACTTCTGCGCGAAAGAAAATGTCATCGCGGCATACGAAATTATCGACGAAATCCGACGAATGCTGAACGCATTACGTCGCAAGCTAGCTGACCGTCAATAACTGGTCACTTGTCACTGGTCACGGGGCACTCTCTTTCATGTCACTTTTGATTAAGAATGGTGAGATTATTACGTCGGACGAAAAATACGTCGCCGACATCTTCTGCGAGAACGAAACGATCACGCGCATCGAGCCCAAAATCGACAACGTCAAAGCCGACGAAGTGATCGATGCAAAAGGGAAATTTGTTTTCCCGGGGTTTGTCGATCCGCACGTGCACATCTATCTGCCGTTCATGGGCACCTACGCCAAGGACACACACGAAACGGCGAGCCGGGCCGCGTTAGTCGGTGGAACGACAACTTTTATTGAGATGGTTTGCCCGGCCCGCAATGAGAAGCCGCTGGAAGCGTTCGAGCTGTGGCTGGGCAAAGCGGAAGGCAAAAGTGCCTGCGATTTCACGTTTCACATGGGCGTGACCCGCTATGACAACGAGGCCGAACAAGATTTTCGAGAGATTGTCCACCGCGGGAATAGCAGCTTTAAAATCTTTCTCGCTTACAAAGGCGCGTTCGGCATAACCGATGAAGAACTTTATGCAACCCTGACGCTGGCAAAGAAGCTCGGCGTTATTGTCACGGCCCATTGTGAAAACGCAGACTTGGTTGCGGAGCTACAAAAGAAGCTTTTGTCCGAGAGAAAAACCGGCCCGGAATTTCATTATTGGAGCCGGCCGCCGGTAGTGGAGGCGGAAGGCGTGCATCACTTAATGACGTTCGCAGAAATGACCGGTGCTCATGTTTACACCGTGCACACCAGCTGCGAGGAGGCATTACGCGAAGCGATCCGGGGCCGGGAGCGTGGGGTGAATGTCTGGATCGAGACCCTGATTCAATATCTGCTGCTCGATCGGACCGCGGCCGAACCGAATTTCGAAGGCGCAAAGAATGTGATGTCGCCGCCGCTGCGCGATAAGAAGAACCAGGAAATATTTTGGAAAGCGCTGGCGGACGGTTCAGTCTCGACCCTGGCGACCGATCACGCGCCTTTCGATTTTACCCAAAAACAAATGGGCAAAGACGATTTCACCAAAATCCCAAACGGGATTCCATCTCTGGAAGATCGAGTAAATCTCTATTTCACGCGCGGCGTGAAAACCGGGAAGATCGACATCCAGCGTTTCGTTGATACCGCGAGCACGCAAGCTGCGAAACTGTTCGGACTGTTCCCGCGCAAAGGCGCGATTCAAATCGGCAGCGACGCTGATCTTGTCGTTTACGATCCAAGTTATCGCGGAAAGATTTCAGCGAAGACTCATCAGATGAATCTCGATTACAATTCGTTTGAAGGATTCGAGATTGAAGGCCGACCTCACATCGTCACCGTGCGCGGCAAAGTAGCGGCGCGTGATGGAAAATTTGTCGGCGAATTCGGCCGCGGCAAATTTCTGAAGCGCGAGCCGACTCATTTTTGAATTCCCGTTCTGGGGAGCGCAGGCTGCTAGCCTGCAGTTGCCGGCAGCTTGCCGGCAACATTCTGTCCAATTGTTGATCGAGCCAGGTGTGAAACAAAGATGATTTCGGCAAGCTGCCGAAATCAACAGGCTGGCAGCCTGTGCTCCCCAAACTCACGGCATAATTACAACCCGCACATCTTCGCCTCGTTGGCAGATCAACGCTTCAAGAGCGCTGGCTTTTAAACGCTGAGCCCGCGAAGGCCAAAATGGGACGCGGCTTCCAGCAGGCGGCGATCGTTCGAGTAAATTTCCCTAAATCCTTGTTCGGCAGCGGATGCCAGATGAAGAGCATCGGAAGCGCGAATGAAAACGCGAGCAGAAAGGCTGCGAATCTGCCGCGATAAATTTCCGACCAAGGCGGTGCTCACCGGCAGCCATTCCCAGAGCGAGGAATCGCAGTCGGCCTCGAACTGTTCGCAGAGCGCTTCAAAAGCCTTTGGACTGAAAGCGCGCTCGCGAAGCTTCCGATGAAAAACGGTGAGCACTTCAACTTTCCCGTGGATGCAGCAGGCGATTTCCCCGGCATTCTCCGCACGTTGCCGGACCCGATCCGAGTCTGGCTCATCGAGATAAAATTTCGCGATGTAAGCGGCGTCGAAGTAAATCACCGGTCTATGTTGCGATCACGTTCCTCGGATAGAATCGTCCCGCTGTCAGTCCCGCCGGAGAGTTTGCCCCGCAGTTTTTTGTAGGCGGGCAAAAGCTTTCGAGCCTCGAACCGGTTCCCTTTGGCGGGCGTCCGAACAGGCGCAAGGGCCGCCACCGGGCGCCCTCGCTCGGTAATGATGATCTGCTCGTGCATCTTCGCCAGACGCACCCATTGCCCGGTCTTTTCGTGTAACTGTCTAATCGAGACCCGCTTCATGTGACTCACTGTGACACATTGCACAGCCTGAGTCAACGATGTCGGAGGTGAAACGGCGGCGAAGAGATAGCAGGCGAGCGACCGCGAGCCCACTCATTTTTGAGTCTCCCGTTCCGGGGAGCGCAGGCTGCCAGCCTGCAGTTGCCGGCAGCCTGCCGGCAACATTCTGTCCGTTTGTCGATCGAACCAAGCGCGCAAAGATGGTCTCGGCAAGCTGCCGAGACCTACAGGTTAGCAGCCTGTGCTCTCCAGACTTAGGGCGTAATCACGACGCGCACGTCCTCGCTAAAGTGTTCCAGCCGATCGAGCACGTCGTTGATGACTTGCGGTTGAAGGGGAATGGTATGGGTTACTACGCCCGAGAGATCCAGTTTTCCGGTGCGGGCGAATTCGAGTAGCGACGGAATTTCGCTCGCCAAATGATCGGACACTCCAATGATTTCCGTTTCACGATTAATCAGCTCGTGATAGGGGGAAACTTCAAAATTTCTGTCGGTGATGCCGACCAGCGCGGCGCGCCCGTGAATGGCGAGCGAGCGAACCGCCTGTTGCATCGTTAGAGGGAGTCCAACGAGCTCCAAAGCGACGTCCACTCCTCGTCCGTCCGTGCGATCGCGGATCAGTTTTACAGGGTCGTTGGCACGAGCATCGATAGACACCGCGCCCAACGATCGCGCCAGCTCGAGTTTGTTAGTTTTGATATCGATGGCGAAGACTTCACCGCCACCCAATGCCTTCGCGAGTTGGATGGCGGATAGGCCCAGTCCGCCGGTCCCGAATACCGCGACCGATTCGCCTGCCTTCAACCTTGCCTGTTTCAAGGCATGCAATGACGTGGCCGATGAGCACATCATGACCCCTCCGTGTTCGAACGGAATTTCATCAGGCAATTCGAACACGCTGCGCGCTGGAATAACGATGAACTCGGCGTAACCGCCGTCGCGCGATTTGCCGATCATGGCGCCGGTCTCGCAGAATTGATCGTTCCCTTTGGCGCACCAGGCGCACTTCCCGCAGGTGACCATATAATGGAGACAAACCCGATCTCCCACGCAAAAGTGTTTCACATCCCGACCGACGGTTTCTACGATGCCTGCGACCTCATGTCCGAGTGTCAGCGGCAGGGGATGAACGCGCGCTTTTCCAGCGCGATAATGGGCGTCCGAATGACAGATGCCGGCGGCAGCGATTCGCACCAACACGTCTTCATCTCCCGTGTGTGGCAATGGGATATCCTGCAATTCAAGCGGGCGTCCGGGTTGAACAAGGCGAACAGCTTTCATGGCGTCTCGCGAAAAAATTGTAGGCCGTCTCTGCCTGCCGCGCCGTAGCCAGACGAAGGTGGGTGAGACGGCTTTTGAGCGAATGGCGTCTGACACAGACGCCCTACAATTGCTGGCGGACAGAACATTCTAGATGAGCACCCCAATAACCGTTCCTGTAAGATAGCAGGCGAGCGGCCCGCCGATTTGCGTGGCGCTCCTATTACTGCAACTCCGGAACTCGCTCGTCCTCGTATTTCTCAATCAGAACGCCAAGCACATCCATGAGAGAAGCGAGCGGATGATTTTCATCTTCGCCGACCTCGTCGGTGACGGAATCGAGCAATTCCACAAGTCCATTGTAATCCTCTTCGTTGCGAGGCACGCGCACCGCCCGAGAAATGGGTGGCCAGGCCTTTGTCACTTTCTTAAGTTCTGCGACAGACATTTATTTCTTCCAGTTGCCGGTGTCGTACTCCGTGTGAGTCAACACGTGGCGGATGTAAATCTTGTTCCTATTATAATGCACCGCGGCAATCAGTCGAACTTTGTTACCAGCGATGTTGAAGACGGTGAACCTACCGACTTGATCGGCGTGAGGGAAGGTCTCGCGCAAATGCACGAGGTTCGAGAATTGGCCTTTTCGCATTATCGCATACCAACGAGCCAGAGATGATGTGACTTCCGGATGTTTCTCGGCAAACTCGTTCAGTCGCTTTCTGGTGATGACGTGCATGGCCCAACCGCTCTAAATCAAAATCCCAACCACGGTCGCGGTGAGGTAACAGGCCAGAACACCACCGACCATGGCCCGAAGCCCGAGCCGGGCGAGATCGCTGCGTCGCTCAGGCGCCAGGGCGCCGATGCCGCCGATTTGAATGGCGATGCTGGAAAAATTGGCGAACCCGCAGAGGGCATAGGTCGCTATGGTAAAGCTCCGCGGATCGAGCTGCGCCTTTTGTTGCGAGAGCGAGAGATAACCGATGAACTCGTTCAGGACGACGCGTTCGCCCAGGACCTGTCCAACGACCTGGCAGTCGCTGGCTGCAATACCCATCAGCCACGCGAATGGCCAATTCAGATACCCGAGCAGGTTTTGGATCGTGACCGGCTGGGTGATGCCAAACAGGTTCTGCAATTTCGTGACGACATAATTGGCCAGCGCGACCGTGGCCACGAATGCGATCAACATTCCAAGCACATTGATCGCGAGCCAGATCCCTTCACCGGCGCCGCGACAAAGGGCGTCGATGCTGTTCACCGTGGTTTTCTTCACGTCGGCCGAGGCGCTGCTGCGCGTTTCGCTCACTTCGGTCTCGGGAAACATGATCTTGCCAATCAACAAACCGGCGGGCGCGCTCAACACCGATGCGGTCAGCAAATGCCCGGCATCCACGCCGAGTTGTGCGTAAACGATCATCACGCCGCTGGCGATGGTGGCCATCCCGGTTGTCATCAGCGCCATCAATTCGCTCATGGTCATTCGCGGGAGATACGGCCGGATGAGCAGCGCGGCCTCGGTCTGACCAAGAAAAATATTGCCGGCCGCGCCGAGACTTTCGCTGCCGCTGGTGCGCATCGCTTTCCGCATCACCCAGGCCATCGCGTGCACGATGCGCTGGAGGATTCCCCAATGATAAAACAGCGCCGAAAGAGCGGAGATGACGATGATGGTCGCGGAAATCGAGACAGCGAAGATGTAATTGTGGCCTTCGCCGAAGGTGATCTTAAGAAGGTCGCCCTTGGCCAGCGGGCCGAAAACCATCTGTGCGCCCTCCATGGCGAAAATGTTGAGCTTATCGATGAGGCGCTGAGCCGCTGCAAACAGGGCGAGACCGAATGGAGTTTTCAATATGAACAGGGCAAAGGCCAGCTGCAGGCCCAGACCCCAGGTGACGGTGCGCCAGGGAAAGCATTTTCGGCTCGAGGAAATCGCCCAGGCAATGGCAATCATCGACACCAGTCCGACCGCGCTGATCAATTGCAACGGCACGGCGTTGATTTGATCGAAGTTGCGCCGATGTGACAAGACGCTTTGCGCTCGCGCACTCTTGAAGGTGGATCGGCCGCTCCGCGGGCGATGCTAAACGAATGCGGCTTCGCCGCCAGAATAACATCGAGCAAGGGATTGCTCGATCCACCTGGCGCGGGCCCGTGGGACGCTTTGATATTGCGCACTGGGATCGGGCGGGGCACGATCAACGCCTGATGAACGCCGCGCCCGATGTCGATGCTGCCGCGTTGTCGGGCCTGGAGCAGGGTCAACTCTATAATGCTGATCTTGCGCCAATCCCGGCGGACAAACGGACCTGGACAACGTGGAACATCGCCGCGCTTTGGATCGGGATGAGTGTTTGCATTCCCACTTACATGCTGGCGTCGAGTCTGATCAGCGGTGGCATGAATTGGTGGGAAGCAATCCTAACCGTTTTTCTGGGGAATTTGATCGTGCTGATCCCGATGATCCTAAACGCCCATGCCGGTACCGAGTACGGAATTTCCTTTCCTGTTTTCGCGCGCGCGTCGTTCGGTACTTTAGGCGCGAACATCCCGGCAATTCTGCGTGCAATTGTTGCCTGCGGCTGGTTTGGAATCCAAACGTGGATCGGCGGCTGGGCTGTTTACAAACTGGGACTCGTAGCCATGCCCGCGCTGGCTGATACGCCGATGCTTGGTTTTCTCGGGATTAATCTTGCCCAGTTCATTTGCTTCATGCTTTTTTGGGCGCTCAATGTCTGGATCTTCTGGCGTGGCATGGAAAGCATTCGCGTGGTCGAAGACTGGGGCGCGCCGTTGCTGATCCTTATCGGCATTGCGCTGCTGATCTGGGCCTACCTGAAAGCAAACGGATTCGGGCCGATGCTCAGCCAGCCGTCCAAGTTCAAAACCGCCGGCGAGTTCTGGAAATTTTTTGTGCCCGGTTTGACCGGCATGGTTGGGTTCTGGGCAACGCTTTCATTAAATATTCCGGACTTCACGCGGCTGGCCCGCAGTCAGAAAGATCAGATTCTCGGCCAGGCCCTTGGATTAAATACGACGATGCCGTTTTACGCGTTCATCGGAGTCGCAGTGACGAGCGCGACCGTGGTGATCTTCGGCGAAACGATTTGGGACCCGATCGAATTGATGTCGAGGTTCGATAGCGTGGTGTTAATGCTGATCTCGATGTTTGCCTTAACACTGGCTACGCTGACAACGAACCTGGCAGCCAATGTCGTTTCGCCTGCGATCTCCTTTTCCAATCTCGCCCCGCGTCACATTAGCCGTCGCACTGGGGGACTCATCACCGGAATCATCGGCATCGTGATGATGCCGTGGAAACTGGTGGCGGACCCGACCGGCTACATTTTCACCTGGCTGATTGGTTATTCCGCCCTGCTCGGTCCAATCGGCGGCATCTTGATTTGCGATTACTTCGTCATCCGGCGAACCCGGCTGAATCTCGCCGGTCTGTATCAGACGCGCGGCGAGTACACATACTTCGGGGGATTCAATATTGCTGCCATCATTGCTCTGGTATTCGGTATCGCGCCCTGCGTCCCCGGATTTTTAGGAACAATTAAAGTGCTCAATGCCGAATCGATCGGCGCTTTTTGGATGAGCTTGTACAGTTACGCCTGGTTTGTGGGGTTTGCCGTGGCATTTGTTATTTATCTTGGTCTGCACGTCATGATCGGTTCGCAAACTTCCGCAAAAGATGTCATCCTGAGCGAAGCGAAGCGGAGTTGAAGGATCCCGTGAAAGCTAGCTGACCGGTTTCGCAACGGGATCCCTCGGTCCGAGCCGGACTGGCATTTTCGCCGGGATGACAACAAAGAAATGAAAACACCTGACCTTCCACCGTTCGACCATCAACCGCAGAAGTATACCGGCCCGTCGGCCGACGAGGTGTTGCGGTTGCGTAAGGAATTCCTGAATCCGGGAATTTTTCTCTATTACAAGAAGCCGATCATGTTCGTGGAGGGAAAGATGCAGTACCTCTGGGACGAGAAAGGCCGCCGCTACCTGGATGCGCTTGGCGGAATCGTGACGGTAAGCGTCGGCCATTGTCATCCCCATGTTGCCGCTGCTGCAAACAAGCAAAACGAAACGCTGCAGCATTCCACCACGATCTATCTGCATCCGAATGTTGCCGAGTATGCCCAGGCGCTGGCGGAGAAAATGCCCGGCGATTTGAAGGTCTGCTATTTCGTTAATTCGGGTTCGGAGGCAAACGATCTGGCATTGCTGATGGCGCGCGCCTACACCGGCAACTACGATGTCATCGCGTTGCGAAATGCCTATCATGGGGGCAACGCGGCCACGATGGGCCTGACCGCGCATCGCACCTGGAAGTTTAACGTGCCGCACAGTTTCGGCGTTCATCACGCCATCGCCGCTGATCCGTATCGCGGCGCCTGGGGCCGAGACGATCCCGAGGCCGGGAAGAAATACGCCAAAGACGTGAAGGATGTTCTCGATTTCGCCACCTCTGGTCAGGTCGCGGCGTTTATTGCCGAGTCAATCCAAGGCGTCGGTGGCTGCGTCGTGTTTCCGGACGGTTATCTCAAGCACGTCTACGAGCATGTGCGGGGCGCGGGTGGCTTGTGCATCGCCGACGAAGTCCAGGCCGGCTTCGGCCGCACCGGCACGCATTACTGGGGATTCGAAACCCAGGATGTGATTCCGGACATTGTGACCATGGCGAAAGGGATCGGCAATGGTTGTCCGTTAGGCGCGGTCGTGACTACACCGAAGATTGCGGCGGCGCTCGCGCAACGCATCCATTTCAATACGTTCGGCGGCAATCCGGTCGTGTCCGCGCAGGGGAAAGCTGTTCTGGAAGTGATCGATCGCGAAAAACTCCAGGCTAACTCGCTTAAGATCGGTAATCGACTTCTGGCCGGCCTGAACAAGCTGAAGGCAAAACACAATCTCATCGGCGACGTCCGCGGCAAAGGCCTCATGCTCGGCATCGAGCTGGTCAAGGATCGACAATCAAAGGAACCGGCCAAGGAGGAATGCGCGCAGGTTTTGGAAAACTGCAAGGAGATGGGCCTGCTTCTGGGCAAGGGTGGCCTATGGGGACAAACCATCCGTTTTTCGCCGCCGATGTGCGTTAACGAACAGGACGCCGATTTTCTCCTCGAGGTTCTGGACCGCGCGTTTGGCGAGCTGTAGCCGGCATCGCTGATGCCGGTCCGGCCGGGGTCACCGACCCCGGCTACAACGTCAGTCTCATGTGATCGCCTTTTCGCTTGCGTTGCACTTTGAGAATTTCGGCGATGACGCTCACGGCAATCTCCGCAGGCGAATCCGCGCCGATGTCGAGTCCGATCGGCGCGTAGATTTCCTTGAGACGCCTTGGACTAACGCCTTCTTTCCTTAGTTCATCAAAAACGCGCAGTACCTTGCGGCGGCTGCCGATCATCCCGATATACCCGGCGCCTTTTGTTTTGAGAGCGGCGCCCAGCGCGTCTCTGTCCAGTTCGTAATTGCGGCTGATGAGGACCAAGGCCTCATCTTTATGCCATTTCCTCTTCGAGATGAATTTGGCAGCATCGGTTGTAACGCGATGAGCCAGCGGCGGAAAATTTTCCAGGAGATCAGCCCGATCGTCAATCACCGTGACATGCATCCCGCAATCGAGAGCGAGTTTGGCCACCGCCAGCGAGCAATGTCCGCTGCCCACCAGAAAAATCGCCGTGCTCAGATTTTGAGGCTCGATCATGACAGTGACCTCGCCGCCGCAGATGGCTCCAAACGAGTCGGGCCTGTCTTCGCGCAATGGATATGATTTCAGCACTGGCTCTTTCTGCGCGATGCTCTTTAGACAATCTTTGACTACGAGCGCCTCGAATTTTCCTCCCCCGACGGTGCCGGAAATCTTCCCGTCGCCATAAACAAGCATTTTTGATCCGGTCTGCCGCGGGACGGAACCGGTGGTCGCGGCGACGGTGGCGAGCGCGCAAAGGGTTCGGGTTTGGCGAGCCCGTAATAATTCTTCAAGCAGGTGATCATTCATCGCCGCGAAAGCTCCAATACCCAAGCTCCAAGATTACACGGTCGCTCGATTGAATATTGGAATTTGGGATTTCCCTGATGCTTGGTGCTTGGGATTCGGTGCTTCATCTTGTGATGATCGCTTCGATCTGGCCGTGCGGTTCATCCGTTGGCGTAAACACCTCGTTTTTGTTCTCGCGACCGAAGGGGGAGAGATTGATCAGTAAGTAATGTTTGTTTGGCATGGCCAATTCAATGCGCGAAATCTCGGGACAAGTCTCGAGCGCCGCGGTGCCCATCTCAAACAATGTCGCCTGCGCGGATGGACTATAATTGTTCGCGAAAACTTTCACCATGGCCGAAAGAATCTTCTCGTTGCGGTCACGATAGCTCGTCGGTTTCCCTGCGTAGGCCCAGGTAGCGCTGAACGATGTCGCGAGAATCCGGTCCGCGGTTTCCGGCAGCGTGGTGAATTCGTCTTTCGGATAATTCTCAAAGCCCGATCCGGTTGATTTTAGAATCACCAAATTGCGAATGCCGGACTCGATAGTCTGTAAATCGCGAGTGCAGA
Source organism: uncultured Verrucomicrobiae bacterium (assembly GCA_963815455.1). Taxonomy (GTDB): domain Bacteria; phylum Verrucomicrobiota; class Verrucomicrobiia; order Chthoniobacterales; family UBA10450; genus JBDTZF01. The sequence continues at coordinate 275,241 of CAWFGO010000003.1, read as the reverse complement.
CGACGCGGGTAAATCGTTTTGCATCACTGCCGGCGATAAACGAATGCGGGTGCGGTTTTCCGTCGATCTCCATTCGCCGCCAATCGCGTTCGTCGATGTCGATCCTGGCTGCGCGCACCTGTTGGTAGCGCTTTAGGAAATGCTCGCCCAGGGCAACGGCGAACGGTTCGATCTCTTCGCCGAGCTGGTCCTTGGCGAGAACATTGATCGTATTTTTAATCGTATCAGTCGGGACAACCTTCGTGTTATCGCCCGCGGTGTAGGATGAGCCAAAGTCGCCCTCCAGAATCGCTGCCGCGTTGATCTCCTTGATCGTGTGCGTTTTGTCGCTGCGCAAAACCTTGGCTATGCGGACCCGCGCTTTCCCGTATCGATGGCTCTGGAGCCTCATAATTGAACAATATGAGTAATTGACTTAAGACGATTAGGCGATGCTAAATCTCCGGGAATTGAATGAGCTGGATCGAGAGGAATTCACACAGGTGATCGGACCTGTTTTTGAGCATTCCGCCTGGATTGCCGAGAAGACGTGGGCGCAGCGGCCGTTTGAAAGCAGAGAGCAGTTGCATGGGGCCCTCTGTCGAACCGTAGCCACCGCTGATGAGCCGGCCAAACTGGGACTGATTCGCGCGCATCCCGATTTAGCCGGACGCGCGGTGCTCACTAAAGCATCGCATGGCGAGCAAGAAAGCGCCGGACTCGATGGATTATCCGAAGAAGAATTCGCCACGTTCGAAGACCATAATCGCCAATATCGAAACAAATTCGGATTCCCGTTCGTTGTTTGCGCGCGGCTTAACAAGAAGGAAGCGATTCTCGCCGCCTTTTCAGATCGTTTGAAAAATTCTGTCGAACAAGAAAAGGAGACGGCATTGAACGAAATTTTTAAGATTGCCGAATTACGCTTGCAGGAAATCGTCGAATGAGCACGCTGACCACTCACGTTCTGGACACAATGCGCGGATGCCCGGCTGCCGGAATGCAAATCGAACTATGGTCGGTCGCTGGCGACGCGCGCAAGCTCGTTAAGATGGCCCGCACCAATGCCGACGGCCGCACCGACGCGCCAATGCTCAGCGACGCCGAGATGGTTGCGGGAGCTTACGAGCTGGTCTTTTTCGTCGGCGATTATTTTGGAGAGCGAAAGTTTCTCGATCAAGTGCCGGTTCGTTTCATCATTTCCGATCCGGCGGCGAAATATCATGTGCCATTGCTGGTCTCGCCATGGTCTTACAGCACCTATCGTGGCAGCTGAAGATTTGTAAATTGCCCGATTAATGGTTACATCGCAGCACTATCGGTTGTCATCCTGAGCCAAGCGAAGGATCTCTCTTGGCGAACAGTCTATGTCAAACCAGTTGCCGAGATGTTTCGCTCCGCTCAACATGACAGAAGACAAGGCAGATGAATGCCGCTGATTCAACGTCGCCCGCGCCCGCTGGCCTTATCGACCTTGCCTCCGAACGCGTCGGTGGCGTCGCGGTAATAGCGAACGACGAGTTTTTTGCGGAGAAAGAGAATCTTCTCAAGCCCGGCCGTGGAATCTTCATTCCGGATAAGTATACCGAACGCGGTAAATGGATGGACGGATGGGAAACACGCCGGCGCCGCACTCCTGGGAATGACTGGTGCGTCATTCAATTAGGATTGCGCGGCGTCATAAGGCAGATCGACATCGATACGAACCACTTTCTCGGAAATCATCCTTCGTTCGCGTCGCTGGATGCCATCGACCTGGGGAATGGATTTCCTGGCAGCATTGCCGGCGTGGAAAAGCTTTCCTGGGTTCCAGTGTTGGAGAAATCTCCATTGAACCCCGGGTCCCAGAATCTGTTTGGCATTACGACCGACAAGACGTGGGCGCATGTGCGCCTGAATATTTTCCCGGATGGCGGGGTTGCGCGGCTCCGCGTTTACGGGATCGTCGTTCCTGATTGGAGCAAGGTTAAGGACGGAGAACTTGTCGATCTTGCCGCCATCGAGAATGGGGGAGTTGCACTGGCTTGTAGCGATATGTTTTTCAGCTCAATGAACAATCTCATCATGCCAGGTCGCGCGGAGAACATGGGGGACGGGTGGGAAACAAAACGCCGGCGCGGTCCCGGTCACGACTGGATTGTGGTGAAGCTGGGGCGAACCGGCTCGATCAAGAAAATCGAAGTCGACACCAATCACTTTAAAGGGAACTACCCTGATATGTGCTCGATCGAGGGATGCGCCGCAGAGTCAGACGTATCGACCGACGAACTCACCAAACCAAATACTCGCTGGAGTGAGATCCTTCCCAAAACAAAATTGAGCGCCGACACGAGGCATTTCTTCGAAAAGGAGCTTTGCGCGATCGGCAAGTGCAGCCACATCCGGTTGAATATTTACCCCGATGGCGGCGTGAGCCGATTGCGCATGTGGGGAATGCCGGGGAAAATGTCGAAGCACGAATGACGAATGAAAAAGGAATGCCGACAGCACGAATGACGAATTTCGGACTTTGTCATTTGGATTTAATTCGTAATTCGTCATTCGGATTTCGTCATTCTCCTCATGGCTGACTTCGACTTGATTGTCCGCGCCGAACGTGATCTGGGCATCGTGGAGGGCAAATTCGCGGCGATTGGCAAAAATCTGGCCGGAACCTCTCGAGAAGAAATCGACGCGACAAACTTGTCGATCCTTCCCGGCGTGATCGATTCACACGTTCATTTCAATGAGCCCGGCCGCACCGAATGGGAAGGATTTGAAACCGGTTCGCAGGCCGCTGCTGCTGGAGGCACCACGACCGTTTTCGACATGCCGCTTAATGCCCATCCGCCGACTCTTGATGGTGCCAGCTTCGATTTAAAAAGGTCGGCTGCAGAAAAGAAATCGTTTGTCGATTTCGGGCTGTGGGGTGGTCTTGTCTCTGATAATCTCAAGGATCTCTCTACGCTCCACGATCGAGGCGTTGTCGGTTTAAAGGCATTCATGTGTGACAGCGGCATCGATGATTTTCCTAGTGTGACGATGTCGATCCTGCGCGAGGGGATGAAACGCGCGGCCGATCTCGATCTTCTGGTCGCCGTGCATGCGGAATCGCAGGAGATGGTAAGTCGCCTGACCAGAGAAAAGATCGCGGCGAAAAAAACCAAGATTGCTGATTATCTCGAATCCCGCTCGGTCGAAGCGGAGCTGGATGCCATTCGCAAGTCGATCGATCTCGCGGAAGAAACAGGCTGCCGCCTGCACATCGTGCATGTCAGTTGTGGTCGAGGCGTCGGGCTCGTTCTCGGCGCGCGAGAGAAGGTGTGGACGTGACCTGTGAGACCTGTCCCCACTACTTGATGTTTCAGGCGGCCGACATGAAAAAAATCGGGGCCGGGGCAAAGTGTGCGCCTCCTTTTCGCGATTTCCTTGAACATCGCGATCTGTGCAATCGGCTCGATCAGGTGACGACAATCGGCTCCGATCACTCGCCGTCACCGTGGGCGATGAAGGATCGACGGAATTTCTTTGAGGTGTGGGGCGGAATTTCAGGTTGTCAGCATTTGCTAACAATATTGCTCGACAGAGATGTTCCCTTGAAACGGATTGTCGATCTAACCAGCCGGCAAGTTGCGAAACGGTTTCGTTTGGCGGAAAAAGGCGAAATCGCAATCGGCCAAGATGCCGATATTACCATTGTCGATCCTGCAGCCGAAGAAGTCGTCACCGCCAAATCGCTGCTCTATCGGCATCAGCACAGTCCCTATGTCGGCCGTCGTCTGCGGGGCCGGATCGTGCGCACAGTTTTGCGCGGACAAACCGTGTTTGCCCGTGGTAAAATCACCGGTTTGCCTTCAGGAAAATTTATTCGGCCTACCACGTGACTCCAAAGTTCCATACGACGCTTCGACCCAGACAAGGTTCAGGAAATCGTTGCTGCTCTCAGTAAGGCGAACAAAGATTTCATGCAGCGTTACCCCGGCGAATCGAATCGGCGGCAGGCAGTGCATACGGTTTATGGCGGCGCGCATCTTTTCAAAACCGATTCTGCCGAAAAACTGGGCGCAGTCGCGTTGCGTTCGCTGGAGGAATATGCGCCCGACGCCGCAACCCTGGCTCAGGCTGTTGGAATGACCGGCGACCAGCAATTGGCGCAACGAGTTTACGATCGTGTGGTCGAAAAGCTTCGGCGCGAGCCGGTGGAAGATTTTCGGCTCGACTTCGAGGACGGTTATGGCAACCGAGCCGACGCGGAAGAGGACGGCCATGCCGTATCTAGCGCGCTCGAAGTTGCGAGGGGGATTACGGCCAGGAGTTTGCCGCCGTTCGTTGGAATTCGCATCAAACCGTTGAACGAAGATCTGCGGGCACGAAGCATCCGCACCCTCGACATCTTCGTGACCACCTTGCTGAAGGAAACTGGTGGAAAGTTGCCGGACAATTTTGTGATCACCGTGCCGAAGGTCCAGCTGCCGGCGCACGTGACGGCCGCGGCGCGCCTGTTTGAAATTCTAGAAAACAAAAACGGGTTGCCGTCCGGTTCGCTGAAAATTGAACCGATGATCGAAACTCCGCAGGCCATTCTTAACGAGCGCGGTGAATCGGCGCTGATGTCATTGGTCGCCGCTGCCGAAGGTCGTTGCGGCAGCGTGCACTTTGGCGTTTACGATTACACGGCATCGTGCAGCATCACCGCGGCCTATCAAACGATGGGACATCCGGCTTGCGATTTCGCGCGGCAGGTCATGCTGGTCTCGCTGGCCGGGACGGGCATTCATCTCTCTGACGGCGCGACGAACATTTTGCCCGTCGGACCGCATCGGGCTACGGCAAATCGGCCTCTAACGAAAATGCAGATCGAAGAGAATCGGACGGCGGTGCATCAAGCATGGCGTCTGGGATTTAACGATAATCTGCATTCACTGCGAACCGGGTTCTATCAAGGATGGGACCTTCATCCGGCGCAATTAGTGACTCGTTATGCTGCGGTCTATTCTTTCTTCATGGAAGGGCTGGAACCGGCGTCGAATCGTCTGAAGACCTTTGTCGAAAAGGCGGCGCTGGCTTCTCTTTTCGGCGACGTGTTCGACGACGCCGCGACCGGGCAGGGACTTCTCAATTTTTTCCTGCGCGGGATCGCCTGCGGCGCAATTACCGAAGAGGAAGCGCTCGCCACCGGCCTGACCCTCGATGAATTCGTTCGCGTTCGTTTTTCAAGATTCTCGAAGGGCGAAGAGCTAAGAAATGAATCGTGCGATCGAATGGGTCTCTTCTGGGGAGCGCAGGCTGCTAGCCTGCAGCATTCGGCAGCCTTGCCGAATGCATCTTCGGCCCTCATACAATGAGAACCAGCTTGAAGAAGGTTTCGCGGCAAGCTGCCGCGAACTACAGGCCAGCGGCCTGTGCTCCCCAGATTTCATGCGAATCACGTTATGACTGACGCGATTGAGTTTCGGTTGAACGGGAATTCCATCCGTCTGGATTCGATTTCGCCGAACACGACTTTGCTCGACTGGTTACGGGCCAGCGGCTTGACCGGATCGAAGGAAGGATGCGCGGAGGGTGATTGCGGCGCGTGTTCGGTGGCGATTGTCGATCTTAATACGAACGGGGAGCGTCGTTATCGCGCCATCAACAGTTGTTTGGTCCCGCTGGTGTTAATGGCCGGCCGCGACATCGTGACCGTGGAAGGCGTCGCCCGGGGAGAAAGCTTGCATCCGGTGCAGCAGGCCATGGTCGAAAATCACGGGTCGCAATGCGGTTATTGCACTCCCGGGTTCATTATGTCGCTCTTTGAAGGCTATTACCGGAAGAATTTGATCACGCGCGCGCAACTTGACGAACAAGTCGCAGGAAATTTGTGCCGGTGCACAGGATACAGACCGATCAACGACGCCGCGGTCGAAGCGTTCGCTTGTAAGATCGACAATGATCCGTTTGAGGCTGTGCTGAAGAGTGGGCGTCTCGATCTCAAGTCGGTGCAGTACGGCAGCAACGGCGAGAAATTTCTGAGGCCGACTTCGATGGCCGAGCTCTTCAAATTCATGGCCGATCACCCCAAGGCGCGATTGATTGCCGGCGCGACCGAACTGGGTCTCGACATTTCGAAGCGTTTTCAAAAGTTCGGTATTTTCATTTCCCTGGAGGCGGTTCCTGAGCTGACGCAAATCAGCAGCACGGAAAAAGAATGGCGTGTGGGCGGCGCGGCAACGCTCACTGCGATCCAGGAAAAACTCGGCGCGGAATATCCGGCGATCGCGGACATGCTGTATTTATTCGGCTCGCGACAAATCAGAAATCGCGCAACCATGGGTGGCAATCTGGTGACGGCATCGCCGATTGGCGATTCGGCGCCTGTTCTGCTTGCGCTCGACGCGGCGGTTGTGCTGGCTTCGGCCGCGGGTGAACGAACCTTGCCGATTGAGAAGTTCTTTGTGGCCTACCGCAAAACCGCCATTGAGCCCGGCGAAGTGCTTAAAATGATCATCGTGCCTCGAAAGAGAGAGAAGCGCCGGACGAAATTCTACAAAGTCACCAAACGCCGGGAGATGGATATCAGCACGGTGGCTGGATGTTTCACGGTCGAGTTGGATGACAAGAGTGTCGTCAAGCATGCGCGATTCGCCTATGGCGGCGTCGCTCCGACACCGGTTCGCGCTCCTAAAACTGAGAAGGCCCTCATTGGAAAGCCATGGAATTCGAAAACGCTGATGTCGATCCTGCCGACGCTCGAGCGGGAATTCACGCCGATCTCCGATGTGCGTGGAAGCAAATCATATCGTGCCCGTCTGGTCACCAGCCTGTTCGAAAAATTCTTTTTCGACTTAACAGCGGGCTTTAGTCCGGTGACAGATAGCAATAACGAGTCGTTAGCCGTTTCAACGGCTTTAGGTGTGCAGAAAACCGTTGAAACGGTTTCGACTCCTGGTGACGCGATAGTCACCGGGCTAAAGCCCGGTGTTAATGGGAGACCCGCGCCGCATGAGAGCGGACACAAACATGTCACCGGCGAAGCCATTTATGTGGACGACGCGACCGTTGGCCAGGAAATGCTTGAAGTCTGGCTGGTCTGTTCGCCGCATGCGCACGCCAGGATTCTGCGACGCGATGCGTCGGCCGCGAAAACAATGCCGGGAATCTCTGCTGTGTTATTGGCCGAAGATGTCCCCGGATTGAATGATGTCGGTGCGGTGCGTCACGATGAAATTCTGCTCGCGGACAAGGAAGTGTTTTATCACGGGCAGATCGTGGCCCTGGTCGTGGGCGAAACGCAGGAGGCCTGTCGTGCGGCGGCAGAAAAAGTGACCGTCGATTACGAAGCATTGCCGCCGATTTTTACAATTCAAGAGGCGATCGACGCAAAAGAGCTTTCACACCGAAGCGAATCACACCGAGCGCGGCGATTTTGCGCGCGCATACGACGACTCGCCATTCAGACTGGAAGGTGAATTCGCGATCGGCGGTCAAGACCATTTCTATCTTGAGACCAACGCAGCCTGGGCGGAGCGCGGGCGAGGACGGGACGATCTTTGTCAGTTCATCGACGCAGCATCCCTCGGAAGTGCAGCACATCGTGGCGCACCTGCTCGCGTTGCCGATGCACAGCGTGGTGGTGCAATGTCCGCGAATGGGCGGAGGATTCGGCGGAAAAGAAACGCAGGCCGCGATCCTCGCCAGCCTGGCTGCTCTGGCGGCGACGAAAACCGGACGCAAGGTGCGGGTTCGCTTCAACCGCGACCAGGACATGATGATCACTGGCAAGCGGCATCCATTCCTGGCGAAGTTTCGCGTCGGTTACGATCAGGAAGGTTATCTACAAGCTGCCAAGATCGACATCTATTCCAACGGCGGGTGGACGCTCGATCTCTCCCGGGCCGTGACCGATCGCGCAGTGTTCCATCTCGACAACGGTTACTACATACCCAACGTCGAATTCAAAGGGTTCGTCACGAAAACCAATCTCGCTTCCAACACGGCGTTTCGCGGATTCGGGGGACCGCAGGGAATGCTCACCATCGAGGAGATTCTCGATCGTGTTTCTCGGCAGCTTGGGCTTGCGCCCGAAATTGTTCGGGCGCGGAATTTGTATCGCGGGACGGGCGAAACCAACACGACCCATTACGGACAGGAGATTGAAGACAATCGACTGCAGCGCATCTGGCATGAATTGATGGAAAAGAGCGATTTCGAATCGCGCCGCGAAGCGCTCAGGAAGTGGAACGCGGAGAATCCGCATCGCAAACGCGGGCTGGCCATTACGCCTGTCAAATTTGGGATTTCCTTTACCACGACACACTTAAATCAAGCGGGTGCGCTGGTTCTGCTGTATCAGGATGGCACGGCGCAAGTGAACCATGGCGGGACGGAGATGGGGCAGGGGGTGCATACCAACATTGCGGCAGTCGCGGCCAAGGAACTCGGGCTCTCGGCCGATCGCGTGCGGGTGATGCCGACTCAAACCGACAAGATTCCAAATACGTCGGCCACGGCAGCGTCGTGCGGCACCGATCTCAACGGTGCGGCCGTTAAGAACGCCTGTGAAACATTACGGACGCGACTGTTGCCCTTCGCGATGGAAATGCTCGGTGAAAAAAATGGGCGCGCACCGAGGGAAAACAGAATTAGTTTCGCAGACAATCAATTCTTCGATGTCGATCTTCCCAAGGTGACGCTTGGGTTCGCCGAGCTGGTCCAGCGCGCTTATTTCGCGCGGACCAGTTTGAGCGCGACCGGTTATTACAAAACGCCCGATATTTTTTTCAATCGCGACACGGGGCAGGGGAAACCGTTTCATTATTTTGCCGTCGGCGCCGCGGTCTCGGAAGTGGAAGTGGACGGGTTCAGCGGGATGATGCAGGTCGAGCGGGTGGATATTTTGCACGACGCCGGACACGTGATTAATGCCGGAGTTGCGCGCGGCCAGGTCGAAGGCGGGTTCATTCAGGGAATGGGCTGGCTGACTGCGGAGGAACTAATTTGGGACGAGCAGGGCAAACTGCTCACGCATTCACCCGATACCTACAAGATCCCAGCAGTTGGCGATACCCCGAGAATGTTTAACGTCGAATTTTTATCCGAGGCTGCGCAGCGGAATGTGATTCACGGAAGCAAAGCTGTAGGTGAACCGCCCTTGATGCTTGCCATATCGGTGCGGGAAGCGATTCGGGATGCCATTGCGGCATTCGGTGAGCTGGGCGGACAAGTTTCATTGCCGTCCCCAGCAACGCCGGAGGCGACTTTTATGGCGATCGAACAACGGCGTGCCGCGCCGAAAAAATCGGCGGTGGTGCCCGTGGGATGAGAGAGATCGAGCACAAACTCGCGGTGGCGCGGGGCGAACGACCGGCGCAAACGCTTTTCGCGAACGCGCAAGTCGTCAATGTGTTTAGCGGTGAGATTCACGCCGCGAACGTGGCGGTGGACGACGGGCGGGTGGTCGGTTTCGGTGATTACGAGGCAAAAGATGTCATCGATCTCGGCGGCGCGTATCTGGCCCCGAGTTTGATCGAGGGACATTTTCACGTCGAAAGCACCATGGTCACGATTCCGGAGCTGGTGCGCGCGGTCGCTCCGCACGGTACCGGCGCGATGGTGATCGATCCTCACGAATACGCCAATGTCCTTGGGATGGATGGGATTCGTTATGTTTTGGAATCGAGCAGGAACCTGCCGATTGATTTTTTCATCATGCTGCCGTCGTGCGTTCCGGCGACGCATCTGGAAACGGCCGGGGCGAGTTTTACGGCGGATGACCTGGCCTTGATGATCGCCGACGATCGCATTGCCGGAATCGCTGAGCTTATGAACTATCCCGGCGTTTTCCTGGGAACGGAAAGCGAGCTGGCGAAAATCCGCGCGGGCAAAGGAAAAGCGATCGATGGGCACGCGCCCGGTCTGGGCGGGAAAAACTTGAATGCCTATGCCCTAGCCGGTGTTCGTTCCGATCACGAGAGCACTGAACTGGAAGAAGCGCGTGAAAAATTGCGGCTCGGAATGCATTTGCTTGTTCGCGAAGGCAGTACCGAACGCAATCTGGAACACATCATCTCACTGGTCACGCCGGAGAACTCAGCGAACTGCTCGTTCGCCACGGATGACAAATTGCCGGGCGATTTGGTTAGCGAAGGGCATATTGATCATTCCGTCCGTAAGGCGATCAAGCTGGGTGTGAAGCCGATCACGGCCGTTCAAATGGGCACGATTAACACGGCGCGATATTACCGGCTTAAAAATCACGGCGCGATCGCCCCCCGTTATTGGGCGGACTTCATTGTGGTGGACGATCTTGAGAAATTCGAGATCCGGCAGGTTTACAAGAAAGGGAAACTAATCGCGGAGAACAGGAATTATCTCGAAAAGGAGAGTCGCAAGATAGACCAGCCGCGCAGCACAATGAACCTGAGCTACCGCGAGAACGATCTCGTCGTACCGGCCGCCGGGGCGAACAGCATTCGGGTTATCGAGATCGTGCCGCACCAGATCGTCACGAAATCGATCACCGAGCGTCCGAAGATCGACAACGGACAAATCGTATCCGATATCGGTCGCGATATTTTGAAACTAGTGGTTGTTGAACGGCATCGAGCGACCGGCAATGTCGGAGTCGGTTTCGTCCGCGGTTTTCAGCTAAAGCGCGGGGCGCTTGGATCGACAGTCGCCCACGATGCCCACAACGTGGTCGTGGTGGGCACGAATGATGGCGACATGATCGCCGCAATCGAAGCGCTGGAAAAGATGCGCGGCGGGCAGGTCGCCGTGGTCGATGGCAAGGCTATTGCATCGCTGCCGTTACCGATTGCGGGTCTGGTTTCAGATCAACCTTTGGAGACGGTAATTCAGAAAATTACAGAATTGAATGCCGCGGCGGCAGGGCTCGGATCGCCGCTCCATGCGCCGTTCATGACGCTATCGTTTTTGAGTTTGTCACCCATTCCGGAATTGAAATTGACCGATCAGGGATTGGTTGATGCGGTCGATCTGAAACTTACGAGTCTGATTGCGGAATAATGATTACTTTGGATCGGACCGCTTTGTCGAAGTCGCCTCGGTAACCGGTCGACGACCGGGCTCATCGGAATGTTTCTGGATCGCCTCGTGCAGGTGGCGCGCTTCGATCCAGAGAAGAGAAACCAGGCCATATGCAGTTGCCGCGATCAGGCCACCGGCCACAAGACTCCCCACCCAAAGCGGCTTGGCGTGACTCGCGAAGCTGCGCAACATATCCGAGTAGCTGGCAAACTCGGATGGCTCCGGTGCGCCAGCCAGCCGGAGCCCGAGTTGATATTCGAGCGGGTAAATGAACGCAGCCGTCACCGGATTCGTGATAAAGGTGCCAGCCAGAGCGAGTGGAATGTTCACTTTGAACGCGTAAGCGCAGACTCCGGCGATCAGCAATTGAACTCCCATTGTCGGAGTGAGCCCGATCAGCAGACCGAGGGCGAGACCGCCGGCGATCCCGCGCCGGGTCGGCTTCCACAAATCGGCGGCAAAAAGCTTTTCACCGAGCAGCCAGTGAAGACGTCCGCCGGCGAGATGCTTCTTTCGCGGAATGTAGCGAAGCCAAAGGTAATGTTTGCGATGAAAGCGGTACATGACGACGCGTCTAGTCCGCGCCCGCAGCCAATCTAGACTTCCTCTGGCGTCGGGCCAAGCGATAGCGCAGGCATCTCCGCTGCGCGCGATCGCCGGAGCCGCTGTTGGAACGTGGGAGCACGCGTTGAGAGGACATCCCACAAACAAGCGGCCACGCATGCCAGCACAATTATCGACGCATAAGGTCGCACGCCGTAAAGCGCATCGATTACTCCCAGCGTGGGATCAAGTTTCTTATCGATCAACATGACGTGCACAATCATGGTCGTGCTAGCGGCGGAAATAATGAAGTGCAGCAGGCTGAGTCTTACGCTTACACCGAGCGCCACGGCGCTGATGATCGCTCCCCACATCAGGTAGCGTTCGTGCATCTGGCCCAGCAACGCGAACATCAAAAGCCAGGGCATGACCATGGCGATGAGCACACGCGAGTCGCGTCGGCGAACATGTCGGGCAGCTCCGAGTGCGCTCAGCGCCAGAGCCCCCAGATAAAGAACGCGCAACGTCCATTGCGGTGTCACGCTGACATATCGAGAACCAAACTCATACGACCACAAAGGGGATTTAAGCGACCAGCCCAAACCGTCGAGAAGAGAAGGCAGGTTGTAACATGAGCTGATGAAAAGAAATGGATAATGCTCGCTGCCATAGAGGAAACCGATTTGAAGCCAGGCAAAACTGCCACCGGCAAACACCCCCACGCCAAACGCCGCCAGGGCTGCCGCGCCGGCAATCCACGCACCGGCATTTCGCGATCCGAGCTTGAGAAAAACCAGGGCGCTAACGACGCCTGCCAGAAAAACGGCACTCCACGCTTCTGGAGTGCGCAGAAGCCATGGCGAAACCACCACGGCAGTCGTTGTGGCAAAACCGGCGAGGAGGCGCAACGCATGAGCCCATCGTTTTTGCCACAGCGGCCAGAAAACAAAAAAAGGCGCGACCAGAAGCAACTGTCCCTTGAGCATCGCCCCTGCAGCGAGCAGGCAGCCGCACCAAAACCACCGCTTTGTCGAAGCGGCGAGAGCGGCCAGCAAGTAAAACGGCACGATCCAAACGTCCCATTGAGGCCAGCCATGCGCGTCGAGGATCGTTGATGGCTCGAACCAGGCGACAGTTGCCGCCGCCAAACCGCAAATCCATCCTCGATGTTCTGCCGGCAATCGGTGGAGAAAACGGGAGCCAGTGGTGCCCGACGCCCGGTTCACCCAAAGACGCACCAGCAAGAAAATCGCCGCTGCAGAAATGAGTTCGCAAACCAAATTTACCGCCAGAAGCGGTTCGACGTAATCCGGGTGACCATCATCCACGCCGGGATATTCCTTGCGTACTTGCTTGGCCCAGATCGACATCGCCAGCAGGCGCAACGGCGGATAATCGAGATGGTATTGATCGGCATAAGCCTCGCTCTTTACGCGATCGTACAGCGCGAAGTAGCCTTGGAAAAACGCCGGCCAGGAATCGGCCAAGACCGGATCGGGCGATAACTTGCGCGCTTCGATCAGTGTTTGGCTGCCCCAGAAAAAACCGTTCACCAGATCGCCCTGAAAACGAACGTGCTCCGTTTCCTGCCAGGTCCACTGCCGCAGCTGAATCCCGCCCAGCACGAGCGCTCCAATAAAGAGGCCAAGCAAGACCCGCCGAGCAATTCGGCCGGTGAGCGGCAGGCGGGAGAATTTTTGATGACTCATCGGCACTTCTTAGAAGGAAACGAAGGGACTTTTATTCGGCAAGGTTTGCAAAAGCGGCTTCGGACGTAGGATTCGACCCTACGACCAATCGGTCAATCCCGATGTTTGTCGGGACTCTACCACTGGCAAGGTTTTGCAACCCAAGCAACCGAATTCGAAATCAATCGGGCGCGGGAGTTGGCAACGCGGGCAGGATGGGGTCGAATTCATGTCACGCGAATGCCTAGCGAACATGCGGGATAGGTAGGGAAGTATTTGTCCAAGGAGCGTCCCGAGTGTTTGAAGCGTTGGCGTCTCTGGGCGGGTTTCGGCGCGGGGTGGGAATGGACGAAGGTCACAGACGCAATTCGACACACGCTTTTCAGCCGAGTCTACCGAACCTGCAAAGAATGGAAGGGATGGACAGGAAAAGGACAATTTTTCGAGCGCATGGCGCTTTTTCGACAGAGGATGATCCTTACGATCGAAAATGATTGGCGGCCTGGGTTTGGCCCGGGCGGATTGGTGTACACGTCCGAAATGGAAATGGAATTGCTGTCTTTCTAGTGGTCGATGATTCTGGTTACACTTGGTGGATGCATCTCGTTCCACGATGAACACCCTGTTTCAGTGGCGACCGCCCCGGTGGACATACGGCGTTGTGGCGCTTCTCGTCTATTCGGGAGGATGGTTGTTCGTCTTACCTGACCGCGGGCCCGAGGTCGATTTTCAATTCTGGGCTCTCATTGCATGGTACCTTCTAACGATTTTCTTTGCGTTACTGGGCTGGCCGTCGTGGCCCAGCCTTACTGTTCTCGCCCTCGTCGGTTTTAGTCTGTCGATTCATGCTAATGATCTAGTCTCCTCGTCTCAGTTCCATTTCACTGTCTGGGTCCTCGCCAGCGTTGGCTGTGTTTTGCTATTTCGGAAGCACCGAAGTGCGCCAACGTTGCTGCTGCTCGTTGGCTCCGTTGGTTCCGCCATCGTCCTCGGTTTAAATGCGTTTGGCAGCTACACGAAGCTGGCGGCACTGGATGGAATGATGTGGACGCACCCGTGGTTGGAGTGGCTTTGCAGGGTCGCTGGCCTTGCAATGGTCTGTTTGCCGATCGCTCTGGTATTGTTTGTACGTCGCGGACATTTAGAGGCATTCGGCGAGACAACAAAATACCGGGGCGCATTCAAACGAGGGATATTGGTTCTGGTCGCTGCAGTCTTAGTTTTGGGAATTCTTCTTGCCATCTGGCAGCGCAAAGAACTGATAAGCATCGTTCGAGCGTCGAGAATGGCGCATCAAATGCCCGGATGGACCGAAGCGCGTTCCAAATACTCAGCTCCATTTGCAAGCATCAACCTCTGGAAGGGTTCCCAGGAGCTTCAGATCAATGTGCGCTCGAAACGTCCCGATCTCCTGGATTCTGCGACGTGGGCCATTGACTTAGAAGAGGGAAAACCGGCCCAGACGTGGAACGCTTTCGATCAGGAGTTCAGACAAGCCAGCGAAGTTATATCGCGTGAAAAGTGGCTGTCCGATTGGAAGAGCCAACAGCATGGACGCTCCGTCGAGTTGCGGGTTAAAGGCGATCGTTCTCATGCAATGTTTAAGGGAACTGAAAACAAGATGAATCACGTCTGGCAACAGTTCGGATTGAAGGGAACTCCACGATTTTATGTGTTAGCGCGTCGTACCGGGGATAGCTCGATAGACTTGGTGTTTAACGAAGACGGAAGTGAAGCCGTTGCCAAAGAATTCGTTGAGAAAAAGAACGAGGAACTATCACCGCATTGGCTCGACCATTTAGCCTATGGAACGTGGAGCGAAGCAGGATCAAACATCATCAACGATCGATTCACTGTCATCACAGCAGATGGTCAACGGCAATCACGAGTTTATCAGCGGGTAATTGTGCAGCCGGATGATGAAAATGAATTGTAGTGGTAGCTACAGCGCGTGGCTGAGCTTTTTTCCCGGTCAGGCTCGGCGGTAGCGCAATCGAGCGGACCTGCCAGCTGGAGAAGCTCCTCGCTGTGAGGTGCTTAAAAAAATGGCTCCGGACGTAGGGTTCGACCCTACGACCGATTCCGGTTCGGTCGGGACTCTATCGCTGAGCAATTCTGGATTCTTTTAGGAATCAAGTGGCGTATACTTGCCTAGTCCCCAGCCGCGGGCAAGGGCCAATCAGTAATCCCGTTTGATACGGCAAAGCGCACTTTGCATGTTCTGAAGCCGCGCGAAAGAACGGCTACGGTCGCGGAATTCCAGCGGCGCGTTTTGAGACGAGAATCGCCGCCAGGCAAACCCCCAAAATTACGAACATAGCAGGACGCCCGCCGGTCTCCGGCAGGAGCGCGATCACGCTGATATTGTCGAGAGTTGCGCCAGCCACCGTGGCATTGGGGTCGAAGGTTGCCGGGAGCAGGCTCGTGTCGACGAACATCAAGGTCGTGGTGGAGGAGTCTGCTACGAAGTCGATTGTGTACTCGGTCCAGTCGCGGTTCATCTGGGTATCGCCGCCGTGCGTAAAGCCGCTACTCCAAAGTATTCCTGAACCGATCAGCGAGGCGGTAAAACTGGCCATGCCGCCCTCGTCAGCGAACTGTTCGTTGTTCCCGTAAAAGAAATTGAGGCGGTAGACCATACCGATCACTGTGGCAAAGGTCTGCTCGAGCGAGAACGTCGCCGTGAGCGGACCGTAACCAACCAGATCGAGGAACTGAGTCCCGTTCTGCGGAAGCTGGGTCGGGCCGTAAAGATCGACATTATAGAATGTCCAGCCGGGCAGGGGTTGCCCGGTCGGTAGATTAGAGAAATCGCCGGACGAATTATACGAGGGGTAAGTGGTGAGATCGTTCTGCTCGAAGTCCCCGTTGATGAGAAGATTTTGAGCGGGCAGAGTTGCGGGTGTGAGGCCTGCCAAAACCAGGAGCAATAGAGTAAATTTCCCCGGGTTGCAGGAGAAACGCCGGCTCGTGGAGAAGCGCATGCGCTAACGACTAGCTTGGTCCATGCCACGTAAGTCGCGTTGAAAGAACAATTGATCCACGCGAAGGCTGCCCCGGTTTCAACGATTAGACTCACGCGCTTTGGACTTTTCAGATTCATCCAGGCAAGAGCTGCACTGCGAACTGGCTCCAGAGGTAGGATTCGAACCTACGACCAATCGGTTAACAGCCGACCGCTCTACCACTGAGCTACTCTGGATCGTTCCTTTTGCCGCCCGATGGGCGGCGTGAACTTTGCGCAGCCGAGTCGGCGCGGCAAGTAAATTGGTTGCGGGGGCGGGATTTGAACCCGCGGCCTTCAGGTTATGAGCCTGACGAGCTACCAGGCTGCTCCACCCCGCGCGTTCATCATACGGGGATGTCGAGTCTCCGCAAACCGAAAAACAGGTGAATGTCGTTTGCGTTTGGTTTTCGCCCGACTTCGTTGACGTGTGGTGCGTGAATCCCCAGACACGAAAGAGGCCGGCAAGATTCTTGTCGGGACCGCCAGCTGGTCGGACCCAGGCTTTGTCGAGCATTGGTATCCGAAGAGGATGCGGGCGGGGGATCGGCTCGGGTGGTACGCGCAGCAGTTCGAGATGGTCGAGGTGAACTCGACTTTTTATTCGGCGCCCGATCCGCGTCTGGTCGAGCGATGGTGCCGGAACACCCCGGAGGGTTTCACGTTCGACGTGAAGCTGCATCAGTTGCTATCGCGTCATTCGGCGCCGGTGAAGTTGTTGCCGCCGGATTTGCAGAAGCGAGCGGAGATCGATGGAAAGGGGAAAGCGGTGCTCACGCCGGAGCTGGAAGAGGCGATGATCGAAGCTTTTCTGCCGTCGATGTCGATCTTGCTGAGCGCCGGAAAACTGGGCGCTCTTCTGTTGCAGCTTTCGCCGGCGTTTTCGCCGGGGAAACATCAACTTGGCGAGCTTGAACCGTTGATCGGCGCGTTGCGTGATTATCAGCTGGCCATTGAGTTTCGAAATCGCAATTGGGCGATTGGCGATCAGCTAGGATCGACAATTGATTTTCTGCGGGAACGCAACGTTTCGTTTGTGAATATCGATGCTCCGGCGGCGGATCATTTCACGATCATGCCGTCAGGCCTCGATGAAGTCACGAACCCGCGGCTGGCTTACTTGCGGCTTCACGGACGCAATGCCCGGGCATATCTCACCGGAAAAACCGTGGCTGCCCGTTTTCATTACGATTACAGCGATGAAGAAATTGCCGAAGTCGCGGACCGCAGCCGGCGGTTGGCTCGCGCAGCGCGAGAGGTTCACGTCGTCTTTAATAATAACGCGTTGGATTATGCGCCCCGGGCCGCGGCGCGTTTGCGGGCGGCGCTCGGCCAGATGGTTACGCCGGTTCCGGAGACCCCGGAGCTATTTTGAAAGGTGGATCGAGAATGTCGGCGTCTGACACAGACGCCCTACAGCCAAATAATGGCGGCAGAGCCGCTTTATCTTACCAGCGCGTTCGGGACAACGCGTTCCACCTCTCACACGCGTTGCAGGAATAAGGTGGATCGGCTTCTCCGAAGACGATGATAAACTCTACGCGGCCGAAGGCCGCCATACTTGTAGCATCGCCCGCGGAGCGGCCGATCCACCAGACAGCGGAGTTATTTTAGCCTAGGTTGTTGGGTGGAAAAGCAGCAGCAAAACTACGGGCCGCGACTCCCGGATTTTTTTGCCCGAAGAAAGCGCTGGCTGAGCGAACATCACATGACGCTGATGGCGATTGCCGACACGCCGCATTCGATTGCGCTGGGATCGGCCATTGGGATTTTTTTCGGATTCACGCCGCTCTGGAGTTTGAAGACGCTGCTTTCCATCGGGGTCGCGTGGGTTTCGCGCTGCAACAAGATCGCAGCGGCCATCGCAGTGACCTTGCACGACATCATCCTGCCATTCATGCCGGCGATTTACTGGTCGGAGTATAAAATCGGCTACTGGATGTTGCATGGACACTTACCCGAGCGAATTCATTTCAAACATTTTCCGCTGCACGAATATCTCCACTGGCATGCATTCGCGGGAGTGATCTGGCCCACCCTGGTCGGATCGGTTTTCCTGGCGGTTCCTTCAGCGCTGATCGTTTACTTTTTGATGCGGCTCCTGGTCGGCCGGTCGCAGACGGCAGATAAAGCGGACTGATCGGCGGGAAGCTGTCAGCTTCCCCTCCAGAGGTGGCATCGGCTTCCAGCCGATGGGACCTGGGCCGGAAGCCCATGCCGCGGGGAGCGTTTTTCCCTCGTGGACGGCACGAGAGTTGCATCAGACAGCGGTCGCGAATCGTTTATCGCTCCCTAATTATGAAATCGTTTATCGTCATCGTCTCCAGCGTGTTCCTCTGCTCTTGCGCAAACATGGTTGTCACCAAAACCGATGTGGCTACCCCGGGCGGCGGTGCATCCGCTCCCACCGATGGCAAAGACTTCTCAAAAGGCATCTACATGACCACCAATTGCGGCGTGGGCGCGAGCAATCCGGCGGCGATTTATATCCGGCCATTTTGCATCGACAACGCTGTTTTCCAGGGGGACTTGGCCGCTTCCGATGGCGAAATGCCGATCCGCAAAGCGTTGACCCCGGTCGAGCTTGCTGAAGACATGAAGGAAGAGCTGGAGCGCATCGCTCCGGTGCGAATCCTCAAGGACAACGAATCACCGCGGGTAGGCTGGCTGATAGAAGGTAATTTCACGGCGGTAGACGGTGGGAGTCCGGTGGGGCGATTCTTCTTTGGAAATTTCGGAGCAGGCCGCTCGTATCTTGCGATTCACGTGAAAGTGACGGACGTCGAACGGCATACGGTGGTTTACGAATTCGATATGGCCGGGGGCAGCGGATACCAGGGCAAGCTTGGCACCCTGCGCGCCAGTGGTTTGGGCAAGGCGGCTCATTTCGATCTGCGCAACGCCGCAGAGCGAGTCTATCTGACCTTGAGCACGAATCCGGGCCGTTATGCTGCTCGGACGGCACCAGCACTGCAATAATCGCGCTACAGCAAGGTTCTTGTTTCGGTTGCCAATCCGGCCGCACTGATTAAGGTGCGCCTCCGTGAGGATTTCACGCCACTCTCTTATCCTTTTAACTTCGGTTCTGGCTCTCGCGGGCAGCCTTCGCTCGGCTGCTGGCGCCCAGGCGTTCATTATTGTCGATGCACAGACGGGCTCGATCTTGCAATCCCAGGAGCCGCGGCAAAAGCGCCAGGTTGGCAGCCTGACCAAGGTCGCCACCGCGATGGTGATCCTGGATTGGGCGGAACGGAAGGGCGCAAATCTCAGCCAGGCCGTGACGATTCCCTCGTCAGCATTTGTCGGCACTGGCGAGAACAATATTGGGTTTCAGCCGGGCGATGCCATCGAGCTGCGCGATTTGATTTATGCCGCGCTCGTTCAATCGGATAACATCGCCGCCTACACGCTGGCCAGCTACGTGGGATCGACCATTCCGGCCCCAGCGGGGCAGGATGCGAAGGCGACACCGGTGGACATTTTTGTTGGTCAAATGAATGCGCTGGCCAAGACATTGAAAATGGAGCGCACTCGTTTTGTCAATCCCCATGGCATCGACGACAAGGTGCGGCCGCTGCCTTACACGACCGCAGAAGACATGGCGCGGCTGGCCCGTTATGCGATGAGCAAGGCGAGCTTCCGCTTTTATGTTTCGCAGAAGGAGCGGCAAATCTCGTTTCAACGGGGCGGCCGCAAAGTGAATTACCTTCTACGCAACACCAACGAGCTGCTCGGGACCCGCGGGATCGACGGCGTTAAGACCGGGCGGACGGCTCGAGCTGGCGATTGCCTGATTCTCTCTTCGGTCCAGGAATCGGAAGTAATCAAGCACAGCGAGAATAGCGCAACGGTATTCCCGCGACGAATCATTGTGGTCTTGCTGGGCAGTCCGAATCGGTTTGGCGAAGGCGCCGGGCTGGTTGAACGCGGTTGGCAGCTTTACGATCAATGGGCCGCAGCCGGTCGCCAGGTCGATCCCAACAAGTTGCTCTGAATCATTCTTAATAATATGAGGCCACGGATTGGTGTTTTAACCAGCGGTGGCGATTGCCCGGGGCTCAACGCGGTGTTGCGCGGCGTCGTCCTTGCCGCGGAAAAGCTCGGTTGGGAAGTGATCGGTTTTCGCGATGGGTTTGAAGGTCTCATCCCGCCGGGCGATCACATGGTTCTCGATCACAAAAACACGAGCGGAATCATGGCCCTGGGCGGCACGATCATCGGGACGACCAATCGCGGCCACTTCGTCGCCAAAGTCGGCGCGGGGGATCGGACGATTGTACCTGCGAACGTGATCGCGGGCGCGAAGAGGATTCTGCATGATCTGAAGGTCAAAGCGCTGATCATCGTCGGCGGCGACGGATCCATGGCGACGGCCCAGCAATTGCAGGAAGCCGGGATCGATTGCATCGGGGTCCCGAAAACGATCGACAACGATCTCGAAGCTACAGCGACAACGTTCGGATTCGACTCTGCTGTCGATGTTGTCATGGACGCGCTGGATCGGCTGCACACCACGGCCACCAGTCATAAGCGCGTGATGGTCGTCGAAGCAATGGGACGGCACGCGGGTTGGATCGCGCTCCACGGCGGCATCGCCGGCGGCGCCGATATTATTTTGATTCCGGAAATCCCATTCGATTACGAAAAAATTGCCGATGTAATCAAAGCCCGCGATATGGCCGGCTATTTGGGGACGGTCATGGTCGTCGCCGAAGGAGCGCGGCCCCGGCATGGTCAACAAGTGAAACACGAAGTCGAAGGCGGCGAATTTCGACTGGGCGGGATCGGCGAGATTGTGTCGCACGAGATTGCGAAACGCACTGGCAAAGAGACGCGCTGCTGCGTGCTTGGCCACTTGCAGCGGGGCGGCGCGCCGACTGTGCTGGATCGGATTCTGGCGACGCGTTTCGGGGTCAAAGCCGTCCAGCTGGCCAACGAAGGCCACTTCGGCTCGATGGTCAGCTACCAGAATTATCAAGTCCGCCACGTACCGATCGCCGATGCCGTCAATCGCCTTCGCCTCGTTCCGCCCAATGGCGAGCTGGTCCAGACCGCGCGAGATGTGGACATTTCTTTCGGCGACTAGGGGATCTCACACCACGATCACAACGGATCGCAAAGGGCACTGCGAAAAATTAGGTTTCAACGTGGCGACCGTGGTTACCTTGGTGTCCTTTGTGTGATGGGACGAGCGCATGCACAAAGCACCGATTCGGTGTTGATGATCCGTCCCTGCCGGTTTTACCCCAATCCGGAAACGGCGGCAGATAACGCGTTCCAACGCGATGCCCATGGCAATGTGAATGCGTTGACGGTCGCCGCGAGAAACGAATTCGACGCAGCCGTGCAAACGCTGCGCGCGGCCGGCGTAAACGTGCATGTCTTCGACGACACAGCCGAGCCGGAAAAACCGGACGCGGTTTTTCCAAACAACTGGATCTCGACCCATCATGATGGACGGATCGCGCTTTTCCCCATGTATTCAGCCCTGCGGCGACGCGAGCGTCGGCAGGACATCATCGACGAACTGCGCAGGCGCTATCGAGTAACCGAGGTAATCGATTACTCGCCCTTCGAGGACGACGGTTGCTGCCTGGAAGGCACGGGCAGTCTTGTGCTCGATCACTTGAACAAAATTGCCTACGTCTCGCTCTCGAATCGCTCGAATTCGAAAATGATCCAACGCTTTGCCGACGATTTCGGCTACGAACCGGTGACCTTCACCAGCATCGGTTCCAACGGCGAGCCGATCTATCACACCAACGTGATGATGTGCATCGGAACCGACTTTGCGTTGGTTGGTCTGGAGATGATTCGGAACAAAGCCGAGCGACAAGAAGTGCGGACCCATTTGGAGAACACCGGAAAAGAGATCGTGGAATTATCGGCCGATCAGATCGAAAACTTCGCCGGCAATGCCATTGAACTACACAATAACGATGGAGTGAAACAGCTAGTGCTTTCCAGCCGCGCCGCTCGAGAATTGAGTAACGAACAACGCGAAAAGTTGAGCCGTTATGCGCGACTCGTCTCGCTTGAACTCCCTACCATCGAACTTGCCGGCGGGAGTGCCCGCTGCATGATCGCTACGATTCATTTGCTACCACGGTTGTAGCAGCGCTGTGTTGCGCTCGAGGCTCCGTGCCGCGGCGAAAGGGAAGTCGGCGCGAGTACAGGAAAAGGGCCGCCAGAACGCTAACGCGCACGGGCGGCCCCTTCTCAGATTTTCCTGGGTCTTATTGTTTTGGCAGCGGATCCGACGCAAAATTTGCGTGGACCAACATCCATTTGTCGCCCTTCTTCACAAAAACGCGCGTTGATTTTGCGCGGTCCGGTGTCGTCTTGCCGTCCTTGTCCTGGGTAAGCCCGACATAGTTGTAGGTCAGGATGGCAGTATTGCCGTTGTATACCTGGACCTTGGGATTAGCCATTTCCGCCGCGATACCCTTGGCAGAGTCTTTTCCGAGAGCCTCGGCCAGTCGCGAATTCATTGCTTTCCCGTCGAGGCGGGTAGCAAACTGGCCGTTGAACTCGGTGTAGTCATCCGACATGTCCTTCGACTGTTCGGTAACATTCGTCGGATCTTTCATTCCAGCCGCCCATTGCGCCTTCGTCATGGCAATGACGGCATCGGCTATTGCCTGATCGGCTTGCTGAGCCGAAGCGTTCATCGTCAAAGCCGAGCAACAGGCCGACGCGATTAATACCAACATTAATTTTTTCATTTCTATCTTCCTCCGGGAAACCCCCGTTATGGTTGAGCCGACCACACTCAATGTTTAGGTCGCGGCGGACGACAATTATTAGCTGTTGTCGCCAAACCGGTTGAGAAACCGGGTTTTCGCTTTATTGCGTTAGACTGCGATAGTGCGTCTGCACTGGTAAGTCAATTTGTTTCGCTGGACTATCGAGCCAGAGAGAGACCAGAATCGCGTGCGGGAAAAGATTCGTTCGCGCTCTGCGCTGCGATCATCCCGCGCCTGCCAGCCAAACAGGGGCGGAAATCAATCGCGCTCGACGGAAGAGGCTGCGACTGCATTCTGCCCACCAAAGAAATCAAGAATGAGAACAAACAAAGTTATCTGCTTCGTGCTCGGCGTGATGTTGGTTGCGCCGGCGTGGGCCGGGGAGACCACCATCGTGAGCAATGTCCTTGGACCGGAAGGCCCGCTGCACATCGACGGCAACCTTTACTACGTGGGCTGGGTCTCAAACACGCTTTCGAAGTGGGATGGCAAGACGGCGACCGTACTAAATCACACCGAGGGTTGCGGCCATAACGGGTTGGCGCTCACGAAACAAAAGACATTCCTACTCGCTTGCACCGACGAGCATGGGGCGATCCTGGAACTCGACATGACCGGCAAGCAATTGCGCCGGTGGGACGCCGACAAGAACGGCCAGCCATTTGATGGCGGTATCAATGACATTGTGGTAGCGCCAAACGGTGCTGCGTATGCCACGGTTTTTGGCCCCTACGCCGACCTGCCCACCTTCGTAGTGGGAAAAATCCTGTATCTTGCGCCGGACAGTCAGCAATGGGTCGAGGTCGCGAACGATCTGAATTACGCCAATGGAATCGGCGTCTCACCCGACCAAAAAACTCTCTACGTCAGCGAAACCGTTGGGAATTGCGTCCTGAAGTTCACGATCAATGACGACGGCACGTTGAGCCACCGATCGAATTTCGCTCTGCTCACTGTTCTCGTGAAAGATAAGAAGAAGTCCTGGTGGCTCGGGCCCGACAGCATGAAGATCGACAGGAAGGGCAACCTGTACGTCGCTCAATGGTTCGGCGGCAAAATTTTGAAAATATCTCCCGAGGGAAAACTTCTGCACGTCTTCGAGATCGGAGCGGGTGATGGCACGACCAACGTCGCCTTCGGCGAAGGCGAGAAAGAATTGTTCGTGACCGTGGTGAAGGATCCAAGGGACCCGAAGGCAAATGGCAGTATCGTGAAAATTCCCAATTTTTAGTAGCCTCTGAGATGGCCGGCCCGATCAAGAGAGAAATCCAACTCGAGATCGCCTATGTCTTGTTCATCGATCTCGTTGGTTGCTCCAAGCTTCTGATTAACGAATAGCGCGCGGCGCTTGATGAACTGACTCAAGCCGTTCGCACGTCAGAGCAGTTTTAAGACGTGCAAGTCGCAGGGCGATCGATCAAGATCGCACCGGTGCATTGCGGGCCGGGCAGATGTATCCATGAGTGAACCTACCAAAGCTGTTTTCCTTAGCTATGCGTCGCAGGACGCGGAAGCTGTGCAGCGCATTTGCGATGCGTTGCGCTTGGCGGGGCTTGACGTGTGGTTCGACCGAAGCGAGTTGCGCGGCGGCGACGCCTGGGATGCGTCAATTCGCAAGCAGATAAAGGAGTGCGCCTTGTTCGTGCCGGTGATCTCTGCGAACACGAACGCGCGCAGTGAAGGTTATTTCCGACTGGAATGGAAACTCGCGATCGATCGCTCACACCTTATGGCCGATGACCAGGCATTCCTGCTGCCGGTGGTGATCGATGAAACTTCTGAAGGGTTAGCCCGCGTGCCGGACCGGTTCCGCGAGCGACAATGGTCGCGCCTCGTGGGCGGCGAGACGAGTGCGGCGTTTGCCGAACGCGTGAAGCGATTGCTTTCGGGTGGCGCCGCTCCGGCGATTGCGGTATCCAATGCGAAACCGGTTCGACGATCACGCGCTTTGATCGCCACGCTTGTCCTTGTTGCGGTCGCGACCGCCACAGGACTTTACATTTTCTCACCTCGGTTTGGCTGGCGAACTGCATCTTCTGCTTTCGCGCTGGAAAAATCGATCGCCGTCTTGCCGTTCGAAAACCGGAGCGAAGACAGAGCTAACGCCTATTTTGCTGACGGCATCCAGGACGAGATTCTGACGCGTTTATCGAAGATCGCCGATCTGAAGGTCATCTCCCGCACATCCACGCAGCATTACAAGAGCGCGCCTGAAAACCTGCCTGAGATCGCCAGGCAACTTGGCGTTGCCCACATCCTGGAAGGCAGTGTGCAACGGACCGGCGGGAAAGTGCGGGTGAGTGCGCAGCTGATTGACGCTCGGACCGATGCGCATTCATGGGCGGAAGAATACGATCGTCCGCTCGGCGACGTCTTCGCCATCCAGAGCGAGATTGCCAAGGCAATTGCCGATCAACTTCAAGCCAAGCTTTCCCCGAGCGAAAAGGCAGCGATCGAAAAGCCGGCCACAACCGATCTCGCCGCCTACGACCTCTACCTGCGCGCCCAAGCCCTTTTCGCCGCTAGCTCAAACCCAATCCAAGGCAGGGCGAATTTGACCCAGGCCGCTAGCTTTCTCGATGAAGCTGTCGTTCGCGATCCGCGCTTTTTTCAGGCCTGGTGTCTGCTGGCGCGAGTGCACGGCAATATTTATAACGACGGCTACGAGCGCACGCCCGCTCGTTTTGATCTCGCTAATACGGCCGTGCAATCAGCTCTGCGCCTCCAGCCCGATTCGGGCGAAGCCCATCTTGCCCTAGCTGATTATTACTATCACGTTGTCAGCGATTACGAGCATGCTCGCGCTGAGTTAGCTAACGCCAAGCGCACACTGCCCAATAGCACTCGGCTATTCGAATACACCGGCTACATTGACCGCCGCCAGGGCCGTTGGGAAGAAGCTACGCACAACTTTGAACGGTTCCTGGAACTGGACCCAGGCAACTACTTTACTCTTCTGAACATGGCGCTGGCCTACCAATGGCAGCGCCGCTACGCCGACGAAGTGCGTATCTACGGGCGAATGCTGAAGGTCGTGCCCGGCGATCCCATGACCCGTATGTACCGTGCGCAGGTTGCTCTTAACTGGCAGGCGGACATCAAGCCCTATGAGATTATGCTGGCCGTATTGCTCGCCGAAGATCCGAGCGTTGCGCCCGAAGCCGATGACCCCTTCTACGCCCTCTGCGAACGAACCGCCGTTGCAGCTGCTCGGGTTTTAAGGAATCATCCGCGCGATGGCGTGGAGAACCACAAGGTGAACTATCCCCATGCCTATTGGGAAGGCGTCGTGGCTCGTTGGCAGGGCGACCTAGGGAAAGCACAAGTGGCGTTTACTGCCGCGCGCGCAAAGGTGGAGAAAATCGTGGAGAAACAACCCGACTTCGCCGGTGCTCTTAGCCTTCTGGGTATGATCGACGCAGGTCTTGGACGGAAGGAAGAGGCATTGCGCGAAGGCCGGCGTGCATGCGAATTGTTGCCCATCTCCAAGGACGCTGTCGACGGGGTCTGCCTCGCGGTTAATCTGGCGCAAATCTACGCGTGGAGCGGCGAGAAAGATCTCGCGATCGACCAGATTGTCGCTGTGGAGCGCGTCCCGAACTACCTCAGCTACGGTTTTCTCAAGCTCCAGCCGCAATGGGATTCGCTCCGGGGCGATCCGCGTTTCGAGAGAATCGTCTCTTCGCTCGCGCCAAAACCCGCGAAGAAGTAGCACGAGCGGTGAGCGCGAATCCTGATCATTTGCTCGCCTATCAACAGTCGCCCCATTTTTCTCAGAAATTGGAGATTGACTTCGGTCGCGCAAAAGGTCACAAGATGAACAACTAGAAATAAGCTGTGAAAAAACAGTCAAAGGTCATGTTGAGATTGGTGACTGTGGCGGCGCTCTGCCTGGCCTCTCGCGTGTTAGCTATTCCCCATACCAACATCGTAAAAAACGGGGGTTTTGAGCAAGGTGACTTCACCGATTGGATCCAGAGCGGCAATACTAGTAACACGGGTGTCAACGGCACCTCCGCGTTCTCAGGAAGCTTCGGAGCATTCGCCGGTCCAGTCGGTTCGCTTGGCTTCCTGACCCAATCTCTAGATACCGTTGCCGGTGCTACCTACGATTTGAGCTTCTTCATGCACGCCGACGGCACGATGTCTCCGGGCCCCAATCCGCCCGGAACCATCGACTTTCAAGTTTTCTGGAATGGAGCA
This sequence comes from uncultured Verrucomicrobiae bacterium, assembly GCA_963815455.1. Lineage (GTDB taxonomy): Bacteria > Verrucomicrobiota > Verrucomicrobiia > Chthoniobacterales > UBA10450 > JBDTZF01. Next base: position 248,071 of record CAWFGO010000003.1, on the reverse strand, counting down.
CTCATTTTTGAGACCTTCACTCCGCCAGGTTCCTATACCCAATTTAGCTTTAACAGCCTGCTCGCGACTGGTTCAACCACTGATCTGCAATTCGGTTTTCAGAACGATACTGGCTTCTTTCATCTCGACGATGTAACGGTGTTCGGGGTGCCCGAGACCTTCTCCACTTTGTGGCTGGCTTTGCCGATGGCTTTGATGATCGGCTTTGTCCAACTGCGAAGGCAAAGAGCTTAGAAGCGAAACTAAGAATTCAGACGAGCGCGGGGTACTGGTAGTAGTCTCGACTTCCAAGTGCTTCGCATTCATTTGCGGTAAGTATACTCCTCGCAACCGGGGTCGTCGCGAAATTGCGCGACATCGCACAATAATGACGACTTGCAGTAAGGCCGGCACTGAGCGGAAGCCTTGCGGCCAGTGATTGTCGATCCTATATTAGAGCGCGTAATTAGGAGGCCCCAATCCATGCCAACGACTATTGCAACTCCAAAAAAAGCTCCGGCGGTAGAAGCCGATTTTCTTCCGCTCGAGGGCACCGACTATGTTGAGTTTTATGTCGGGAACGCCAAACAAGCGGCCCACTTCTACAAGACCGCTTTTGGATTCCAGAGTCTCGCTTACTCCGGGCCGGAAACAGGAAACAGGGATCGTGTGAGCTACGCGATTCGTCAGAACAAGCTCACCTTTCTTCTGACGACGCCGCTCCGGACCGGGAATCCGATTGCCGATCACATCGCCAAACATGGCGACGGCGTGAAAATGATCGCGTTGAAAGTGAAGGATGCGACTTCGGCCTGGAACGAGACGACGAAACGCGGCGGCAAAAGTTACATGAAACCGACGACGCTGAAGGACGATGCCGGAAAGTTGGTCATGAGCGGGATTCACACTTACGGCGAAGTCGTTCACCTGTTTATCGAGCGCGAAAATTATCAGCGGCGTGTTCATGCCGGGCTTTGAGAAATGGGAATCGGATTACAATCCGACTGAGACCGGTCTGCAATATGTCGATCATTGCGTGGGCAATGTCGGTTGGAACCAGATGAATCCGTGGGTGAAATTTTACGAGGACGTGATGGGCTTCAGAAATATCCTGAGCTTCGACGACAAGGATATCTCGACCGAATACTCAGCGCTCATGAGTAAGGTGATGAGCAACGGAAACGGGTTTGTGAAATTTCCGATCAACGAGCCGGCCGAAGGCAAAAAGAAATCGCAGGTGGAAGAGTATCTGGACTTTTTTGACGGCGAAGGCGTGCAGCACGTCGCCATCGCGACCAAGAACATCGTCAAGACGGTCACCGAAATTGCAGAAACGCGGAGTCGAGTTCCTGAATATTCCGATCAACCTACTACGACAGTTGCCCGCTCGTGTCGGGCATATCGATGAAGACCTGGAACCGTTAAAACGCCTCGGCATTCTGGTCGATCGCGACAATGAAGGTTATCTTTTGCAGATCTTCACCAAACCGGTGGAAGATCGGCCCACGTTGTTTTTCGAGATCATTCAGCGCAAAGGGGCCAAGAGTTTTGGCAAAGGAAATTTCAAGGCGCTGTTCGAGGCGCTGGAAAAAGAGCAGGAGAGGCGAGGGAATTTGTAGTTGGCCCACGAAACACACGAATGACACGAAACCATTGGAGGCTGCCAGCCGATCTTCCCAACTTTAGAATCGTTTTGTGTTTTTCGTGGGCTAAGAATCGGGTGCCAACTTAAAGGAGGTAGATCGACATGCCATATTATCAAAAGCTGGGGAAAATTCCGCGGAAGCATCACATCTGGTTCCATCGTAATGGCGCCGCGCCGACCTACAAGAACGAAGGCATCGCTTACGAGCACGTCTTCACTACCCAGGGATTCGATGAGGCGTATTCGATCATGTATCACCTGCGTCCGCCCACGCGGGTGCGCAACGTCGAGTTGATCAAACATTGGGAGCCGAAGAAAGTCACCGACAGCCCATTGCGCCATCATCATTTGAAGACGGCGGACATTCCACGTCGCGGCGATCTCTATACCAGCCGTATCCCGATGTTGTTCAATCAGGACATGATCGCTTACCGCGCGCGTCCGGCCAAAGCCTACGACAAGTTTGAGTATTACAAGAATGGCGGCGCGGACGAAATCATCTTCGTCTTCAAAGGCGGTGGCATTGTGGAGACCGTTTTCGGCAAGCTATCGTATCGCGCCGAGGATTACATCGTTATTCCCCGCGGGATCACTTACCGGCTCGTTCCCAACAAGGTTGAAGAGGAAGATTATCTTATTCTCGAATCGGTCGGGCCAGTCCGGATTCCGGCGCGCTATCTCAATCACGAAGGCCAGATCAAGATGGGTGCGCCTTATTCGGAGCGTGATCTTCATGCGCCGACCGAGATCATCACCATCGACAAGGAGGAGGATGTCGATGTTCTGGTGAAAGATGGCGGACGATTTACGCGGGTGACACTGGCGCATCATCCGTTCGATGCGGTCGGTTGGGATGGTTATTTGTATCCGTTCACTTTCAACGCGCAGGATTTCGAGCCAATCACCGGGACTGTGCATCAGCCGCCGCCGATTCATCAAACTTTCGAGATTCGCGGTTACGTCGTATGCACGTTCGCGCCGCGCCTGCTCGATTATCACCCTGAAGCGGTGAAAATTCCGTGGGTCCACGATAACGTCGAAGCCGACGAAGTCCTGTTTTATGTGCGCGGAAATTTCGGTTCGCGTCGCGGAATCGAGAGCGGTTCGATTACCTTGCACCCGCGCGGCATTCCGCACGGGCCGCATCCGGGCACAATTATGGCGAGCAAGGATGCCACGCGTACGGAAGAGCTCGCGGTCATGTTCGATACCGAGCACACACTCGAGCTCACAGAAGAAGCGCTCAAACTGGACGACGACAAATATCCGTTGAGCTGGCTCGATTAGCCGGTTGCCGATCTTGCGCACACAAAATTCTATTCTGGAAAGAAGCGAGCGGCTCACCCGCGACGCAAATCGTCTCGAGGAGGATAAGCTCGAGGTTCTGGAGCAAGCGTTTCATGAGTTGCTCGAAGCGATTGGCGAAGATCCGGAGCGTCAGGGGCTGGCGAAAACGCCGGCCCGCGCCGCCCGCGCATTTGAGTTTCTCACTCAAGGCTATCGGCAAAGCGTGGCCGCTGTGGTGAACGGGGCCATTTTCGATTCCGAAGCAAGCGAGATCATTCTGGTCAAGGACATCGAGCTTTACTCGATGTGCGAACATCACTTGTTGCCCTTTATCGGCCGGGCGCATGTCGCCTACATCCCGAGCGGCAAAGTAATTGGTCTATCCAAGGTCGCGCGCATCGTGGATGTCTTCGCGCGCCGATTGCAGATCCAGGAGAATCTCACCACGCAAATTGCCGAATCATTGATGGAGTGTCTTCATCCGTCCGGAGTCGCAGTGGTGGTGGAAGCCAAGCATCTCTGCATGATGATGCGTGGCGTCGAGAAGCAAAATTCCGTCATGAAGACTTCGTGCCTGCTCGGCTCGTTCAAGGAGGATGCCCGGACGCGCTCGGAATTTCTCTCGTTGCTGAAGGAATGATATAGTCTCGTCATTCCGAGCGGAGCGCAGCGGAGTCGAGGAATCCCGTGGCGCTACCATGAGGTTCCAAAACGGGATCCTTCGACTTCGCTCAGGATGATGGCGCTGTTACTTGCGAGATCAGCCGCAGCGTGTTTGCTGAATCATGCTCCTGACGGTCAGCAAACGCCTCGAATTTTCAGCTTCGCGCCGGTTATTCGTTCGAGACTGGACTGAAGCCGAAAACCTGATCGCGTTCGGCCCCGAGAGCGCAGCTCGTTACGGCACCGGCCGCAATTACGTAGCCTATTTTGTTTTTACCGGACCGGTCGATCCAACTACCGGCATGCTGATCAATATCAGCGAAATCAAGGAACGTGCCGGCCGGATTGTGCAGCAAAGGTTCGACCACAAATTCCTGAACGAGCAAAATTCAACATTCGCTAATCTGCCACCCACCGCAGAGAACGTTGCCCGGGCGTTATATGTCGATGTTGCGCCGCTTTTTTCCGATGTCGATGCAAAATTGTGCGCCTGTCACCTCACCGAATCGCCCGAGCGGAGCGCGACTTTTTTCTCAAGTGGCGCCTGCGAAGGAAATTACTGGTTCGATTTTTCCTCGGCGCGCCGGACGATGTCGCCGCATTTGAGCGAAGCGGAGAATCGCAAATTATTTGGCGAGGCGCTCTCGCCGCACGGTCATCATTATCGCGCCCGGCTCACCTTTCAAGCCGACAAGGTCAACGGCGAAGCGCCGGTTGTCCGTCACGACCAGGTCGAACGCGCGATCGGCTCGTTGCGATCCGAGTTGGATCATCGTTATCTCAACGACGACAGCAATCTTAAGGACCGCCCGATCACGACCGAGAGTTTGGCCGGATATATTTTCGAGCGGATGAGCGCTGCCTTGCCCCGGCTGTATCGCGTCCGCTTGCACGAACGCGAAGATTTCTTTGCCGAAGTTTGGGATGACGAAACGGTTTCTCTTGGAATGCAGCTGGCATTCAACGCCGCTCATCGGCTCCATGCCGCCGCGTTGTCCGATGCCGAGAATGTAAAGCGTTACGGCAAATGCAATAATCCGTTGGGGCACGGCCATCGCTACGTTACCGAGACAACCGTTGGCGGTGAGTACGACAAACGTTCCGGTACCCTCTACAATTTTCTGGAACTCAAAAACGCGATCGGGGAAGCGCTCGCGCCGTGGCAGGATCGACATCTTGATCTGGAAACGGACGATTTTCGCGAAGTTCCCTCTACCGGAGAGAATATTGTGCGCGCCCTTTGGCCCAAGATCGACAGCCGTCTCAACCAGCAACTGGTGCGATTGCGCTTGTGGGAGACGCCGAATAATCGTTTTACCCTGCGGCGAGTGTGATGACTTTCGGAGGGACATGCTTCCGCATGTCCTGGACGCGCAGAAGCGCGTCCCTCCGGATTTTTCGCACCAAGAATTGGACGTGTGCTTCATTGTCGTCTTGCGAAGACGGGTTGAACATTGAACGTTGTCCAAATCTGGATGAAACGTGTTTTGATTACCGGCGCCAGTCGCGGAATCGGGCGAGCCATCGCCGAGAAACTCGCGGCTGAGGATGTCACTCTGTTGTTGCACGGGCGCGATAGCGTTGCGCTCGGCGAAACGCGCAAAGCGGTCCAATCGAATTGTGCGAAAGTTGTTTTGCTAACGCACGATCTGGCCAAGCCCGCGGGCGTTGCCGATCTGATTGCCGACGCTGGCAATGAACCGCTCGATTTACTGGTGAACAATGCCGGCGTCGCGGTTGTAAAACCGTTCTGTGAAATCACGCCGATCGAATGGGAACAGACTGTCGGCGTCAACATCACCGCGCCGTTCATGTTGACGCAGCATTTTGCTCCCCACATGCCGCCGGGCTCGAGCATCGTCAACATTCTTTCCGTCGCGGCCAAAACAGGTTTTCCGAATTGGAGCGCCTATTGCATGAGTAAGTTCGCCCTGGAAGGTTTTTCGCAATCCGTCCGGGAGGAGCTGCGCGATCATAAGGTTCGGGTGATCAACATTTATCCCGCGGCGACCTCCACCGATATTTGGAACAACATTGAAGGTGATTGGCCGCGCAAGAAAATGATGTCGCCCGATGAAGTCGCTGGCGCTGTCGCCTATGCGCTCTCCCGACCAGACAATGTCGCGCTCGAAAACATCACCTTGGCGGGCCTGAGTGGAAATCTTTGATCGACCCCGAATATTGTCGGTTTTGACAACGGGACCCCGCGTATGATCAAAGCTCTGCAAAGCGAACTCGGAATCAATGTCATTGCCTCGATCATTGTCTCGGTCGTTTTCCTGGCGATCGGTTTTCTCTGGGGGAAATACAAGGAACGCCGGCGCAAATTCGGCCGTAACTTGGAGGAATACGATTTCTATCCGTTTACGGTCACTCGCGAGAACTTCGGCGAGTTCAGCCTGAAGGATTTTCGGCTTGGCATGCATTACTTTCTCATTCTCAGCAAAGACGAATACGCCAGGGCGCTGAAAGGAAAGCGCCATTTCAAGGACGAGACGATCTGACGCTCGGCCTTAAACGCCCGTCATTCTGAGCGAAGCGGAGCGAAGTCGAAGAATCCCGAAGTAGCGCCTTAAAGGTTGCAACGCGGGATCTTCCCGCCTTCGCATGGAGCTACGGCGCGGCAGGCGACTCCGCTCGGAATGACAAGACCGACTATTTCGGCGAGGCGTGCAGCGCGGCCTGGTATTCCGGCTTTTTGTGATACTCGACCAGCCGGAAGCCCCAGCTGATCAGCGTCGAGAGGTCCTTGGTTTTTGCCTTCTTCTCGTTAAGGAACTTCTCGATCTTCACTTTCAACTCCGGCTGCTGCTCTGTCGTGTCGAGGATTTCGAAAATTTCCATCGACAACAGCCAGTCGCCCAAGTGTTCGGCTTGCTGCGTTTCCCAAATCTCGCCCAGCCGTTCGTATCCGGTCTTGCCTTTCCGGATCTTTCGTACTTGGGCGTAGAGGTTCTCCAGACGCTTGCGCTTGGCATCCGACGGCACTTTGATGGTGCGCTCTTTCGGAACGAGCGCGACCTGATTGTATGCGTCTTTATCGGCTGCGCCGTTGAACACCGAACTGATCCGTGCGCCGACTGCCATATCGTAAGTGCCCCACGACGGCTCGAACAATACGCGGTCCTTATACTTCACAGTGCATTCGGAAAAGCTGATCAGAATCAGTTTGCCATCGCGTCTTGTGATCTTGTCGATCTTACCATCGACGGTGACGCCGCTGATAAATGTGATCGTCGCTCTTTTCCCAATCTCGATTCCGTGGCCGCGCAGATCTTCATCGGTCAGATCGTGTGGCCATTTGGTCACCGTTTTCCATTCGCCAATCGGCGCGCCGAACCCGTCCTTATGATAATCGATGCCGTGACCGGGCAATTCCTTATTGGCATAAGCCAGCGCAGTCGGTCCGGTTGTGCGCAGGTAGATCGTCGCTTCATCTTGAGTGATCACTTCGGTAAAGACGCCGCTGACTTGCAACCCGGATGAATATTCACAAGTCGTAACGTTCTTGCACTCGATCGCCTTGTTAATGCCTTCGAGCCCGCCGACCATAAACGCCATCTTGCTGGCGAATTCCTCAAGCACGTCGGAGAGATGTTTGAAGTCGCGGCAGACAAACAACTGTGGCTGTTTGGTTGTGATGTCGAACGGCTGGTTGGCCGCGTCGATGGAGTAGGGGATTTTCCTCACGCCCGGTTCCAGGCACGAGACCGATTCGCCGATCGAAGAAAGCAATCCGGCGCCGTAAATCTTCGGATTCTCCATCGTGCCAATGAGACCGTATTCCACCGTCCACCAATGCAACCGCGAGAGCAGCGCCATCTCGGACGGTTCGCCCAGATTTTTTTGGCCATGCGCGACCAGCTTGGTTGCTTCCTCGACTTCCTTGGGATCGCTGTTCGGCTGCTCCTTCAAGATCGAGAGGTGCCGGATCGCTTGATAAAGTTCGAAGTCTTTCTTCGACGACATCGCTTTGGCGCCGATTTCGCCGAATCGCTGCAAATAATTTGAGTATTCGCGATCGACAATAATCGGCGCGTGCCCTGCGGCTTCATGAACAATGTCCGGCGCCGGCGTGTATTCGATGTGATGGATCTGGCGCATGTCGCAGGCGATCACGAGCACTTTATAAGCTTGAAATTCCATGAACGCCGCCGGCGGAATGAATCCATCCACCGCCACCGCGCCCCAGCCGATCTTGCCCAGGATATCGTTCATCTCTTGAATGCGTGGAATGCGTTCGAAAGAAATGCCGGTCTCGAGCAAACCCTGAAAATAAACTTTGTGGGCGTACTCCTTCAGGAAAAAAATGTTTTGGCGCATGATGAACCGCCAAACGGCGTGATCGACTGGCGTGTAATCGTCATAGCGCTGATCGACGGCGAACTGGAGAAGATGCTTCGGCGTCGCGGCCACGGCCGCGTTGTTCAGACTGATACCGCTGGTAGTGTTCATCGACATGCTCCGGGTGATAATAGAGTACGACTCGTTCGGGGACCGGGCAAGGCTGATTCCAGGGGCAGTTTCCTGCTTGTCATTCCGAGCGAAGCGAGGGACCCCCACAGTTGTACATTCACCTGGCGGGTATGCTTGTGCGGTGCAGCAGTTGCGCGAGGTCCTTCGCCGTCTACGCGGCTCAGGATGACAGCGCGCGACGTTACGATTTCGGTCGGCGCCCCTGCGCGATGCGTTTTGCCAGCCAGACGATCGCGACGAGCGCGACTACCCACGGCGCCAGAAACGCCAGCGCCACGCCGATCATTCGCAAGCTCCACATGATTGCCGCGGCGCTTTGAGCCAGGGTATTTCGCAACGTTGCCCACAAGCCGCTCTCCCGCGAAACAATGTTGCCCTGGCTGTAAACCACGATCGAGAGATCAGCCGGCGCATTGGCTTCGTCGATCTGCGCGCCGGTGCGGTCCTGGCGCTGCACGCTCACGTTCTCAACTTTGCCAAGCCCGTTCAACGATTGCATGAGCGCGTTGTAATTTTTCATCGGCACCCGCACTGAAATATTCGCCACTTCGCGTCCGTCCGGATCGCGACTGAACGAGGAACTGCGAACACGCCCGTTTTGTTTCTCGGTCAACGTGCGAAGTTCCTTGGTCTTCGCGTCGATATCCGTTGTCCGAATGCCCAGGCTGGTTTGCTGGAACGCCTGCTCCTGTTCGTCTCGCGAGATGACGATGTTCAATTCAACCTTGTCACGCTTGGTCTTGGCATTCTCCGACATCCCGCTGCCGCTCTGCGCAACCCGCTCGGTCTGGACTTGGAAATTCTCTACGCGACCGAAGCCTTTAACTTTGCTGATCACCGCGTCACTTTCCTCAGGCGCGATCAACATCGACAATCGCGCGGAAACGCGCCCGGAATAATCCCGATCAAGCTGTGCGTTTGTGATTTGAACTTTCGGTGATGCGAGCGCTTTGATGTCGTTGTAGGTCTTCTCGACTTCCGCTGTGTAAAGTGCGAGCTGTGCGCGTTCCTTCAGCAAGAACGCGGCCGGCTCTTCCAGGTCCTTTTCCGCGAGCGAGATCATTACGGTGGCGAACTGCACCTGCGCATCCCAATACTTCAGTTCGCCCTGCATCTTCTCGATCTCTTCCCGGACCCGCCCGAGTTCCTTCTCAACCTGAAGCAGATCCGCAACCTTCCCGGTCTTCGTCTTCAACATGTCGATCAAGCGCTGCTCCATAACCCGCGCGTTTTTCAATCGCGCATCGGTATCGAGATAGGCCTTGGTCACATCCTCAGTGCCAAGGGTCTGGTTCTTCAACTCCCCAATGCCGCGAACCTTCTGGAGAAACCGATCCAGATTCTCCGGCAAAACTTTGACGACGATCTCGCCTTTCAGCTTTCCGTTCGCTTGCTTCTCCGAACTGGTTGTGGCGACGTAACCTTTTTCCTCACTTGCCAGAGCAGTAATTTTCTGGACTGCGTCATCGAAACTGACGATCTCGAGTTCGACCGTCGCGTTGCGAATCAATTTGCGATTCGCCAACGCCGGGTTCATCGCTTCCACAGTATTCGGCCCGATTTCTTCCGCGGCGGGAATATTTGATCCCGTGACCACTACCCGTTCGACTTTACCTACGTCCCTCGCCTCATCTTTCGTTTCGCGCAGCGGCGCTGGCGCTGGCGCTGCAGCGGCCTGGGCAATGGGCAAAACTGTTGCCGCATTGAGTTGGTCGGCTTCGTTGTGGCGAAGATCGGCGGATTTATCCAATGCCCCGCGAAATTCAGACGCGGGCGGTGGCGTTTGGGCAGATTTCGCAGCGACGAACCGGGCTCCGGCATACTGTTGCCGCGAAAATGCATTTGGACTTTCGCCTGTGATCATTCGTCCGATTTGAACCAGGGCGAGCAGCCCGGCTGCGACGGCCGTGATTTGAATTGGGCGCAATCGAAGCAAATCGACAATCGACTTAATGATTCCGTTTCGGTGCGGCGCGGAGTTTCGAAATCCAGCCAGCATCCGCTGTTCAAAAGTCGGATCGGGCTTTTCCTGTTCGAGAGTTTCTTCGATGATTGTGTTCATGATTTTAGTTTCCTGATGAGCTTTTCGGCAAACGGCGCATTCCACGAGATGAGTGTGAAGCGCGCTGCGTTCGTCTTCCGAAAGGTCGCCGTGCAGATCGGCGGCGAGTAAATTGTCGATGTTTTCGTGAATAGTCATGATTCCAAAGCGGTGAGGGCAGGGCGAAGTTCTTTGCGCATCGAGGCGAGGGCGCGGCCGAGAATTCCGCGAAGCGCGCCGTTGCTCAGTCCAAGCGTGTTTTCGATTGTGCGGTAATCCATGTCTTCGAAATAACGCAGGGTCAGCGCGGCCCGGTGGAGCTCCGGCAACGTCGCGAGCGCGGAATGCAACTCCGAAAGAGTTCGCGAGTCCCGATAATTTCGGGATTGCCGGTCCAGTTCAGTCGTATCAGGCGTTTCTTTTTCGGTTATTTCGTGTGTTTCGTGGGCAAGAGGCACAGTGCGGCGCTTTCGGAAAATGTCGTGGGCGCGATGACGAGCAATGGTCGCGAGCCAAGCGGGAAATTTTTCGGGGTCGCGCACCCGCCCCCGGGTTTTCCAAGCCTTAATCAGCGAATCCTGAACGACATCCTCGGATTCCTCGCGGTTTTGCAGAATGCCGTAAGCGATGGCGAAGAGGGTTCGGCTATGAGTGCGGATGATCATTTCAAATGCGTCCCGATCGCCTTTGATGGCCGCTTGATATTGCTCGCGTTCGCTGGCTTCCATTGGTCGATCTAAAGCCTAGACGCTTGAGGGCGCGATTCCGCGCGAAATATTTTGACGTGGCATGGGCTTCCGGCCCATGTCCCATCGGCAGGATGCCGATGCCACAATCAAAAAATAATGACCGTGTTCCCCACGGTCACGAAGTTTTTCACCCGCGCGGCATCCCAGTTGGCCAGGCGGATGCAGCCGTGACTGGAGGCGCGGCCTATTGTCTCGGGATTGTTAGTCCCGTGAATACCGATCCCGGGTTTGTCCAGGCCCATCCAGAGAACGCCGACGAGATTGTTCGGGCCGGGCGGGAGATTGAAAAATTCCTCCGTGCGCACGCCGTAATTGAGCATCCCTTCGTCGTAACGGAACCAGGGCCACACCGCGATGCCCACAATTTTCCATGTCCCAACGGGCGCAGGCAGCTCGGTCGATCCGGGTGTAATCGGATAAACGCAGACCAACGTATCGTTTTCGAAAACCTCCAGAAGGTGTTCCTTCGTATCGACATAAACTTTGCGCCCCGCCAAGGCCGGATTGGCCGGCACATTCCCTTCCACAAATTTTTCGATCTCAAACGGAATCACGTTGGGCACCTTCAAAACCTCGCCGGGCTGGAGATGCTCCCAATCTTTGCCGGGATTCAGTTCTTGAATGTAAGCCTCGGCCGAATGGTAACGCTCCGCCACAAACTCGAGCAACGACGTGTAGGGAAGCAATTTCAATTTCGCTTGTTCTTCGTGGCTCTCCGGAAGTTCGCCGACAAAATTCAGGTCCTCCGGCCTGATGGTGTAGGTGGTGAACGTCTCCGGCACTTCATTCAGCATTGAAGGATCGACAGCGCCGGTTTCGCGCATCCCGTGGGCGTGCTTATAGGAAATGAGCGCCTTGCGGAAGAACTCGCCCATTTTGCCGTCGATCTTGCCGGGCCCGAAATTGTGGTTATCCAGAAAAATTTGCAGCCGGGTGGAGGTTTCTTCGTCGTAGTTAGGCAACGCCGCGATGATCTCCGGCGTGGGGATCGGAGTCGGTGCCGGCGGCATCACGGGCAAAGCCGGCGCGACTTCCACAGAAGTGGGCGTCGCTCGTGGTCTGAAGAACGGGAACCCTATGGCTCTTGCCCTTGGCTTGGGAGTGGGGTTGGCGTTGGCGTTGGCGTTGGACTGGGCGTTGGTTTCTGTTTTGGTGTCGCTTTTGGCTTTGGAGTTGGTTTCGGCGTGTTTTGGAGTTGCCTTTGGCTTCGGGGTGGCCTTCGGTTTGGGCGTCGGCTTCGGTGTGGGTTTCGGGGTCAGCTTGGGTGTGGCCTTTGGCTTGCGTCCCAACGTGGGTTTTGGGGTGGGCGCCGACTTTGGTCTGGGCGTAGCCGCGGGTTTGGCGCTGGCTTTTGATTTCGGCGTGGGCGTGGGGGCGGGTTTGGTGGTGGTCTTTGACTTGGTCTTCGACTTGGCCTGAGCTTTTGTTGTAACCTTGGGCTTAGGTGTTGGGGTCGGCGTAGGTGTGGGCTTGGGCTTGGCCGCAAAACAGGTTGCAACCATCAGGAGAGAAAGCAGAACGAGCAATCTTTTCATTAGGTTGCTGTGAATTTCTTCAAAACGCTGTGCCTTGCCATGCAGTTCTTGAGCCAAATGACGAATTACGAAGGAAGCACGAATGTCAATTTGGAGAAAAGTCCGCGCTTTGTCATTATTTCGTCATTGGGCATTCGCGCTTCGTCATTGCTCCGCCGTCTTTACCCAGGAACGCAGCACCTCCGCCACGCTCCACGCTTGCGCGATGCAGCCGCCAGACATGTGCGGCTCGCGGGCGTCGAATACTTCACCGATCGTGCCGATCCCGTTGTCACTGAGGTGAACGGGGAAGACCTCAAGGAATTTCCGCGCGCTCTTCTTGTCGTCCGGGTGAACTTTCATCCAGGCGTCGATAAATGGGCCAATGAGCCAGGCCCAGACTGTGCCTTGATGATAGGCGCCGTCGCGGGCCCGCAGATCGCCGCCATAGACTGGTTTGTATTCGGGATCGTCCGGCGAGAGCGATCGAAGCCCAACCGGTGTAAGCAGCTTTCTCTGGACAAGATCGACAACGGCGCTCCAGCGCTCTTTATCGAGAACGGGATGATCGAGGGAGATCGCGAAAATCTGGTTTGGGCGACAGGAGACATCGTAAGTTCCCGGTTGGCCATTGCAATCGACGACGTCGTAGAGGTAGCCGCCCTCGGCGAACCAGAAGCGCTGGTTGAATGAATCGCGCGCGCGTTTAGCATGTTCGTCGTAGCGCTCGGCCGCGGCGGATTCATCCATTCGCCGCAGCCATCCTGAGAGTAAAGCGAGTGCATTGTACCAAAGCGCGTTGATCTCGACGGCTTTGCCACGGCGGGGCGTGACGACCCAGTCGCCCGTCTTCGCATCCATCCAGGTGAGTTGATAGCCGTCCTGGCCTTGCACCAGCAATCCATCCACAGGATCGACATGAATATTAAACTTTGTGCCCCGCAGGTGATGTTCGACGATGTCGATCAAAGTCGGCAGCAAAAGCTTGAGCGTTGTCCAATCCTGGGTGCGTTCCAGATAACGATACAAGGCATGGAAAAACCAAAGGGTCGCGTCGGCTGTATTATAAAGGCCTTCTGTCTCGCGGTCCGGAAACATGTTTGGGATCAATCCGTCACGGACATAATCGGCGAAAGTTCTCAGGATATACCCCGCTTCGAGTGAGCGCCCGGTGATCAGGGCCAGACCTTCGAGACTGATCATCGTGTCGCGTCCCCAATCGGTGAACCAGTGATAACCGGCTATGACGGTGCGCACCTCGTCTCCGGCGGCGTGGGCGCGCGCCGCTTCTTCAAACCGGCCCGCTGGAGTAATGATGAACTGATCGGCTGCAAAAACCAATTCGGCAGCAAACCCTTCGCGTATTTCGGGCATGGCATTTTGCAACAAGCGGGCGCGGCGTTCCCGTTCCAGACCCAGGGCCGCTTCCGGTCCGAGCACTTCGATGATGTCCCATTTCTCGGTCGAACCGACCAGGGTGGCGCGATCGATGCTCGCGAAGATCGACATGGAAATAGCCCGGGCTCCACAAGTTGCCTTCGTGGGCGTACCCGCGGCTCTGTTCGGTGCGGTAGATGACCTGGTGAATATTGGCGGCGGCGATGGTAAAAGCCGATTCGCAGTCATAAAGTTTCATCCGCAACGGGGGAAGACGGCCGCGGGACGAAGTGATTTCATATCGGCCTTCGACAGCGGCTAGTTTGTAGGGAGCGGTGGGGCCTTCGTTCACCGGCGTTTCGTGATGTCGAAAATGAAACGCGGGTCGTAACTCCAGGCGCGGACGCTCCGTGCCTTGAAGAATTCGGTAATTGATATGGACCGTGTTCTGCAAATGCGGAAGCAACACTCGCTTCTCCAGAACGAGATCGCGCACGTGATAAGTCCAGACGGGGAGACCATCTTCGAGTCGAAACTCATGCAAGTAATCGGCGCCTTGTAAATCCAGCCGGCCACCGGCCCGTTCTTCTCCGCCTAACGAAATGACATCCTTGTCGCCGAAGCGCAGAAACTCCGAGACGTGGCTCCACATGACAATGCGGCCATGTGGTGCGGGCAAAGCCGCGATGAGCAACCCATGATAACGCCGCGTGATCGCGCCCGAAACGGTGCCGGACGCATAACCGCCAAGGCCGTTTGTCACGATCCACTCACGATGGAGCAGAAGCTCGCGCGACATTTGGGCGCCGTCCCACGGCATCGTACGCACGACGACTCCACCGATCTCACCCTTTTTGTTCGTCCAATTGTGCACGATCCGGATGTTCTATCGCGCCACTTTGGCGGCCGGCGCGGAGTTTTCTCGCGGAACAAGTCTCAGCGCGACGGTCGCTTCGCCGGGCAACACCCAACTGTCATTTTGGTTTGCGACCTGGTTCTCTCCTGGTCCGCCATACTGCTCGGAATCACTCGACCAAAGCGTGGCCCATTCAAACCCAGGCGGGGCGGCAAGAAGTGGTTCCGGCATGGGCTTGAGCAATTGAGGCTTGCCTAGATTAACAAGCAACAAACGATCGTCATTTCCATCCGAAAAATAGCGAAACACAAAGCTCCTTGCCCCCAACACAGCGCCATCCACGCCACCGACGATTTGTTCGCGAAAACGCGCGTCCTCGTGGCGTAATTTTATCAGGTCGACATGGAGATCGTAGATCTGGTTTGTTTTTAGCGCGCTCCGAAACATCCAGCTTGCACCGGGCAAAGGTAGCCGGATCTGAAGGTCGCGGCAGTTGTTTTTGCGCGTCCGGGGTTGCCAGCGAAGGAAATTGGGCCAGGAAATGCGAAACGGCCTTTGCGAATCGCTTCCCGAATGCTCTCATCGCCGACGTCGCTGAAAAAAAGGAACGGCTTCGAGGATCCGAATTCCTGGCCTTGAAAGAGAAGCGGCGTCCACGGACCGAGCAGGAGCAAAGCACTCATGGCGCGATAACGGCCGGGAGAAGTTTCTAATCGGATGCGTTGGCCCCCGGCGGCATTGGAAACTTGATCGTGATTTTCGATAAAGGCGATGAACGCTTCCGGCGGCGCGCCAAAAGCCAGGCTCCCGCGGGGCGCTTCCTGCCAGGAATACGCTTGTCCTTGAAAAAGATAACCGTGCTTGGCCGCGGAAATAAATTCCTGCGGCGCACCGAGGTAATCTGTATAATACGCTCCGCGCTGACCCACCAGCGCGACGCTCGCGCTGTGATGAAAATCATCATTCCAGACGCCATCCAGATCGTAGCCACCTTCGCTCCGCGGCCGGATCAATTTGATGTCCTGCCGTTCGTTTTCGGCCACCAGAATGATCGAACGGTCGCCCGCTGCACTACGCGCGGTCTGGGCAACAGTCGCGAGGATGTGCTCTTCCGAGTCGTCATGAATGCTTTCCGTGGCATCAAAGCGAAATCCATCAAAATGAAACTCCTCAATCCAGTAACGCCCGTTGGTGATAAAAAATTCTCGCACTGGTCCCGAGTTCGGGCCGTCGAAGTTGATGGAGTCGCCCCAATCGGTTGTCTTTCCATGCCGCAGATAATTGTCGGAGTAGACATGTAGATAGTTTCCGTCTGGGCCGAAGTGGTTGTACACGACATCAAGAATCACACCTGAGATTCAGCGCGTGCGCCCGGTCGATAAAGGCCCGCAAATCGTTCGGGCCTTCCATACAACCGCGTCGGCGCGAAAAGATCGACCCCGTCATAACCCCAGCCGAAATTTCCCGGGAAATCCGCGATCGGCATCATTTCAATCACGGTGATCCCGATGCGAGCCAGCTCTGGTAGCTGTTCCGCAGCGGCCCGCCATGTGCCTTCCGTTGTGAATGTG
The DNA here is from genome assembly GCA_963815455.1 of uncultured Verrucomicrobiae bacterium. Classification (GTDB taxonomy): domain Bacteria; phylum Verrucomicrobiota; class Verrucomicrobiia; order Chthoniobacterales; family UBA10450; genus JBDTZF01. The sequence continues at coordinate 231,913 of CAWFGO010000003.1, read as the reverse complement.
CCGACGTGCATTTCGTAGATGACCTGGCCCTTAAGTTTTAGGCCATGCCATTTTGCATCGGTCCATTGGAAATGCGCGGGATCAACAACGCACGACGAACCGTGCGGCCCATCAGGCTGAAAGCGAGACGCGGGATCGGGATGAATAATGTTTCGCGTCGTCAACGCGAAACCTATAGCCGCCGCCGGCGACAACATTGGCTGAGCCGGAAAAATATCCGCCTTGCTCAGGCTGCAACGGATGAAACGTGCGCTTCGCTTCCTTGGATGCACTTGCTTCCAAAACAAGATCGACCCGTTCCGCCTTTGGCGCCCAAACGCGAAAATGCGTTTCGCCCGGCCCGATCAATTCGGCTCCGATGGGATATTTGCGTTTCGCCAGGTTGTTCACGTGATTCCTCAACATGGCGATGGATGTTGACTAGACAACTATCCACCGGTTATCCCGAGCGAAGTCGCCTGCCGCGCCGTAGCTCAATGCGAAGGCGGGAGGGATCCCGTCACGTTACCTAGGAGTTCTACCACGGGATTCTTCCCGCCTTCGCCAAAGGCTTCGGCGTGGCAGGCGACTCCGCTCTGCTTGGCTCAGAATGACAGTGGACTTGTGCGTTTCTAACCGGCGCTCGCTAAGCCCCGGGCATTTTGTCTGTGCTCTGTTTCTTCGTTCTGCTAAATCGGGTTCGGCCGGCGTCAGTACCCTCGGCTACAATATGGAGCGAAATAACGGAGCAGTAAGCGTGATCGACCATCCGGTCGGCGCAGCGAAGCTGTCGATCTTGCGGGCCAAGGCGACCACGCCGGAACAATTCCGCCAGAACGTGCAGGAGATCTCGATCTTGTTGCTGGGCGAAGCTTCCCGCACCTGGTCAGTGTCGCCGATCGAAATTGAAACGCCGCTGAAAAAATGCGCGGGTTACTTTCTATCGAGACCAATCGCTCTGGTGCCGATTTTGCGGGCCGGTCTTGGCATGCTCGAAGGAATGATGCGCATTGTTCCGGAGGCGAACGTTGGACACATCGGCATTTATCGTGATGAGAAAACGCTGCGCCCTGTGACGTATTTCTGCCGATTGCCGGCCAACTTGAGCGAAGCGCAGGTCGTTCTGCTCGATCCCATGCTGGCAACCGGCAACAGCGCTTGCGAAGCAGTCACGGCGTTGAAAGCAAAGGGCGCGAAATGGATTCAGTTTATTTGTCTGGTTGCGTGTCAGCCGGGCATCGACCAACTGCAATCGTCGCATCCGGACGTGGCGATCTTTACCGCCGCCGTCGATCCCGAACTGGATAAATCCGGCTATATTGTTCCCGGCCTGGGCGACGCGGGCGACCGCTATTTCGGCACCGGTTAGGATCGATGTAGCCACGGCGCTCTGCCGCCGTGCCTTTAGGCGCCCCGATAGAGCGGGGCGGCTACAACATTGCGTGCTTGATTGGCGTATGCGGAAGCAGTGAAATGCGCACATGAACGGAACCGAATCGAAAATCGAAATCTTCCGCCCCTTTGGCGAAGCCTTTGAGCTGATGAAGAAAATTCTTTTTCAGCCCTTCGACATTAAGAAATGGTTCGTCATCGGGTTTGCCGCTTTTCTAGCCGGGCATTTCGGCGGTGGCGGAGTCGGGTTTCCTTCTAACTGGGGCGGACGTACTGCGACCAGCCAGAGCATCAGTCCGCCGAATTTCGACCAGTGGAAGCCGTGGCTGCCAATCATCATCCCGGTATTCGTGGTTGTGGTTTTGGCGTTGGTTTTGGTGCTGACCTGGGTAAAGGCGCGCGGGAATTTTATTTTCACGGACTGCATAGTTCGAAATCGCGGCGCGATCGCCGCGCCATGGCGTGAGTATCGCAAGGAAGGAAACAGCTATTTCCTCTTCCAGCTGGCGTTGATGTTCTGCTCGATTTTCCTATTTGGATTGCTTTGCGCCGTCGCCGCAGCCTTGGGCTTGCTGTCTCATGGACATGCCGAATCGATTGGACCTGGACTGATCGCTCTCTTGATTTTTCTTTTCCTGTTTTGGATTGCCCTGGCAATCGGCATCAGTCTGGTGACGTATTTCATGCCGTTCGTGATGTACCGGCAAAAGTGTCTCGCGGTCGAAGCGTTTCGCCAGGTGCTGCGCCTGGTCAGCAGCAACGTGGGCGTATTTGTTCTGTTTTGCCTGTTCGCGTTTGTTTTGCTTCTGGCCATGACCGTGATCGGCGCAATCGCGACTTGCATCACGTGTTGTCTGGCTGCAATCCCGTACGTCGGCACAGTCATTCTATTGCCGATCTGTGTTTGCTTGCGCGCATTTGGATTATGCTTTTTCCGGCAGTTCGGTCCGGACTACGACGTGTGGCAGGCAATACCGCAGGCGGAGCCAGTGTCTCAGCCACCGCCGATTCCTCCGCCGATGCAGGGTTGATCTAAACTTCGGTGATCGACCAAAATTTGCGGAACGCGGCCGGCCAGGTGCGATCGATGACGCTTTCCCGGGCGCGATTGGCCATTCGCTGGCGCAATGCGGGATCGACAACCAGCGCATCGAATCGCGCGCGCGAGATCGTCGGCATCGTGCGATTTGGTGATGAGGCCGTTCTCGTTGTCATGCACCAGTTCTTTTGGGCCGCCGGCATCGGAAACGATCACTGGCATCCCCGAGGCCTGCGCTTCGATGATCACGTTGCCAAAAGTGTCGGTCGTGCTCGGGAAAACAAAAATGTCGGCCGAAGCGTAGGCCGCGGCCAGATCCTTTCCGGTGAGATAGCCGGTGAAAAACGCTTCCGGCAACGATTTGGCCAGTTCCTCCGAATAGGGGCCGTGACCAACGATAAAAAGTTGCGATCGGCAATCCTTCGTCGCGCAGACGTCGGATAAGCGGTGGCTAGAAGATCGAGATCTTTCTCACGCGAAACGCGGCCGACGTAGAGCAGGCGGACCTCGCCGTTCTGCGCGCCGAATTTTTCGAAAAACGCCGGATCGCGTCGGGCCGGATGGAAAAGTTCGGTGTCGAGGCCGCGCGGGAAAATTTCAACTTTTCCGGATCGAGGCCGCGTTTGATCCAGCTTTGGCGATATTCCTCCGAGTTTACGAAGACGGTATCGAGCTGGCCGTAGAACCAGTGCATGTAACGCCAGGCCACGCTTTCCAGAAAACTGTCCTCGGTCAGAATGCGAATGTATTGCGGGAAATCGGTGTGATAAATGCCGCTGGTTTGCAGATTGAGCATTTTGGCCGCGAGCAGCGCGGTCAAGCCCGACCGGCCCGGGCGTGCTGATGATGATCTCGGTGAACTTTTCCCGCTGGATGTAATCGAGGATTTGGAGGATCGGCGGGAAACTGAGCTTTTGCAGTTCGTATTCCGGCAGCTCGAATTCGCCGATCGGTTTGAAATTCTTGATCGGAATGTTGTCCGTTTGCAATTCGTTGCGCGAGACGACCACGATCAATTCCTTTCCCGCGGCCGCGCCGGCAGCGGCCATTTTGCGAATGGTTGTCGCGACCCCGTTGACGTCGTCGAGCGTGTCGGTGAACCAGGCCCGCTTTTGATTTTGCAGCGCGGCCGGAATTTCGCCGGTCAGTTCCTTGAAAATTCCGCGCAGCCATTTCCGCGACGGCGCCTGGCTGTGAAATCCGTAAATGTAAGGCGTCAAGGATCACCAGGATCGGCGCGATCGCGCTGAGCGCTTGCATGCCTTCGACATGTTGCCGCTGCTGAGTTGCTGAACGAATTTCTGGAAAAATCGAAACGCGAGCTGCTCGGCCACCATGTTCGCCATGAGAAACGTGCGCCGCTCCGGCTCGCTCACGGCGTCCAATCGCTCGGCCAGCTTCGCTTTTACTTCGGGACGCGCGAAATAACCGGAAAGCTCTTTCCAAAGCGAAACATTTGCCGGCTTGGCCAGTTCGAAGATTTTTCCCGAGAGAACGCCTTGGGCGATGAAGTTTGCTTTTTCCGCCAGCGTAAACTCGGTCGGGTCGCGCCCTTCCATGAACCGCGAGAACATTTGCTCGACCAGAGCCGGCGCTCGGTCCCAGTTTTTCGTGGAACCGGTCCTGAATGAAACAAGCAAGCGTGTTGTAAAAGCCGTGGGAAAGGGCGAGGGGAGTTCCGCCCTTGCCGCGCGCTGTGCAATTGCCGGCGCGAACGTGTTCGAGGAAATTTCCGCGCCGAATCGGCAGCCGGCGTTTCGGTGAACGCTGAAGCGATGAACTTGCCGCCGTGATCGTCGGAGCCGCCGACGAAGATCTTCTTCCACGGCTCGGGGTGGGTCGGAGCGAGATCATGTTTCGTCGGCGAACCTTGTCGATCTTCTCCGGCGTAAGCGAACCGAAAAGCTTCTGGGCAAGCTCGCTCAGGAGGGCGTCGCGCAGCCCGTTGATTCCTTCGAAATGCTTGAAGAGCAGAATCAGCCGTTCGAGATGCGATGCGTCCAGCTTGCCGTTGATGCTGTAAAGCGGGTGGGCCACGGCGTGGGCGATTTGGCCCGCCTGGAGGTAGCGTTGGAGAGCGAAAATGTTGTCGCGGACAATCACGATATCGGCGTGCTGAGCCTCGGTGATCCCCCAGACCAGGAGATGAATCTTGCACGGATCCTGCGGGAAATACGTCGTAACCTGCTCACTAATGAACGTATTAGGCAGATCCGCGATTTGGAGACAGCCCTCGATCGTGTCGTGGTCGGTGATCGTGACGTAATCCATCCCGCGCTCGATCAATTGCCGATGCAGCTCCGCGGATCCGAGTAGCTATCGGGGAAATCGAACCGCCGGAAAAGCCATTCCTCCGACCGCGCGCTGTAGCGCGAGTGAATATGCAGGTCGCACTTACTCATGGGCTTAAGTCGTCGCCGCAGTCTCTGTTCGGCTGACCCAGTCCTGATAGGTCGTGGCCATTCGCGATTCGCCTGCTTGCTCGGTGACAAGATCGACAATCTGTCCCCAAATGGCCGGATGCGAATAATCGGGCGGATGAACGCTTATGCGCAAGAGCGGATTGTTCTTCAACAGCCGGGACAGCGTCGGCGTTCCAGGCCGCGGCTGACCTGGCGCGTCGCCAATTGTTCCGGACGCTGTAAACAATCGATCGGGCGCGAAAACTTTCGCCTGAACGCAGATCGCGCATCGTGCGCAGCCGGGTTGTGTATTCCATTTCAGCGTCGCGCGCGGCGCGTTCGGCCTTCGGCGCCCAGCAGCCAGGCCGGCGCGACGAATCCATCGGCTTCAAACCGCTCTCGCGAAATTCATTTCGCGCGCACGGTGATTCGTCGAAAGGCTTCGTCGTAATCGAGATCGTAAAACTCGCCTTCGTCCTCGGTGTAGATCCGGGTAAGAAATTTGTCACGCACCGTTTCGTTTTCGCGGCGCTGGCGCTCGTGAAAATATCCATGAATGACGATTTCATGTCCGGCGCGCTTCCAGTTCGCGCAGCCAGGAAACGAATTGTCGATCCTTCGTGGACGAGACCTTGATGATGATAATCCGGCACGACCAGCAGCGAACAGAGCCGCACACCGCAAGCCGGGACAGATCGGCTATCATTTTTTCCGCCACGGGCTCGCGACTGGAAGGAGCGACGTCGTGCAGCGAAACGACCAAGATATCGCGGGGGACGCTGGCTGCGCTGCCACCCCCGGCAAGAATTCCATTGCTGCTGCCGATTCCATTGTGCCCTCCTTTGTAGCGGCGAGTCGATGACCGTCGCAAGCCTGCGCTCCGCCATCAGCGGAGTGGTGGAACGCGATCTCCGAGCGCGTTGGCAATTTGGCGCCGAAGGCGCATTTGTTTAACATCGGTCCGAGCCGGACTGGCATATTGCAGAGGCCGATCTTAGCCTGCATCACTCGGTTTCTTGAGACTTATCGATAATCCAGGGCCAGATCCTTCGACCCGTTCGCACAGTCCAGCGATAACCGGATTTCGCCGGATGTAATTGACCTTTGCCGCGAACTGCTGGCCATGCTCATCAGCCCGCAAACGATGATCGAAATATCCTTCCTGCCATTCGACCCGATTCCTCCGAGTGTGAAAGCGTTTCCAATGACTAATGATCTCGCTCATCGATTTCTCGCGGGCGAATGCTACCAGTGCGTGCAAATGATCGGGCATCAAGACGAGCAGCGCGCGGTGCCAGTGCTGGGTCCGCTCATAGAATCGGGCAGAATCAAGAATTGCCTGGCCTAGAATCGGGTCACTCAATTCACGCTGATTCAGTTGTCGATCCAGCGCGATCCGAATGTGAAACAGCGCTTCCGGCTCGATCCATGGGGGCACTTCGTGATGCAAGCGCTCTGGAAAACCGCGATAGCTTTTCACCGGCCGATGTTACCACTTGCTGTCAAGTAATGCGGGGGACGCCGATCATCTGTGGTGGAACGCGATCTCCGAGCGCGTTGGTAATTGGGCGCCGAAGGCGCATTCGTTTAACATCGCCCTCGGAGAGGCCGATCCACCTACGCTGACCCCATCTTCACGATCGTTCGAAATTCGTCGGCGCTCACCGGCATCACGGACAACCGGGATTGCCGAATGAGCGGCATGTTCTTGAGTCGCGCGTTGCCCTTGATCTCACCCAACGTGACCGGCCGGCGCAGCGCTTCGACGGGCGCAAGATCGACAGCGCTCCAATCGCCTTCCTTCGCGGTTGGATCGGCGTAAGCCGTTTTCACAACCTTCGCGATGCCGACGATCGCTTTGGTTGCTTCGACACTACTGCCAGTCCGGCTCGGACCGCCGCTGTGATAAAAGAAGACTTCGTCGCCTTTTTCCATCTTGCGCAGATTGTTTCGCGCCGTGTAATTACGCACACCGGTCCAGGCTGTCTTGCCGTCAGCCACAAAATCCGCCCACGAGTAAGCGCCCGGTTCCTGTTTCACCAGCCAGAATGATTTCATAAGTTTCCAAATCCCAAACTCCAATACCCAGGGAATAACTAATCATCAATAACCAAGTGGGGGCCATATGCGCGCATCAATCTCTGTCATCCCGAGCGTAGCGAGGGACCTCACGGTCGCATTTCACCGATCGAGCTACCCTGAAAGCATGGTCGCACGACTGCTCAAGAATGTTATCCCTACTCGCGGGTTCCTTCGCTTTGCTCAGGATGACAGGCATGATATGCGGGCTTTCGTTCGTCGCGCTATCGGCACCTGTACCGCACTTCCTTGCAATCTCCCCGCTTTGTTTGAAGATCGACATCATGCCGCGTCTGCCATTCATCACGTTCGAAGGATCGGAGGGTTGCGGAAAATCGACCCAGGTGAAGCTGTTGGCAGAGCGGCTCGAGAAATCGGGAGTTCCATTTCTGGTAACCCGCGAACCGGGCGGCACGCCGATTGGTGAAACGATTCGCGACCTTCTCCAGTTCGCGCCGCACAATGCGAGCATGACGCCGGCAACCGAGCTGCTCTTGTTCGAGGCGAGCCGGAGTCAGCTCGTTCGGGAAATCATCAAGCCGGCGCTCGAGCGCGGCGTTTGTGTAATCGCCGATCGTTTTTTTGATTCAACCACTGTTTATCAGGGCGCGGCGCGCAAATTGGATCGACAAATTGTCGCCCAACTCAATGCGTTCGCCGTCGGCGATTGTCTCCCGGACATCACTTTCGTGCTCGATGTCGATGCTGCGACGGCTCGATCACGGATGAAAGCACCGCGCCGGCCCGACCGAATGGAACAGCAGCCAGCCGAGTTTTACGAACGAGTTCGCGAAGCCTATCGAGACCTGGCGAAGCGTGAACCGAAACGAATCGTCCTCATCGACGGCGCGCAAACGCCCGAAAAAATCGAGAACGAAATCTGGGATGTGCTTGGCGCGGGCTTTCCATCTTTGACATCGAACATCAAACATCAAACATCGAACCTCTGAATGTCTTTTTCGCGCAAAGCAGCTCTCGAATATTTCGCAACGAGCCCACGAACAAAATCGGCTCGCCCACGCCTATCTTATTTCCGGATCGTCCGGCAGCGGAAAACGGCAGCTTGCGGCGGAGTTGGCGAACCTGGTGAATGGGACCGAGCCGGACGACGTTTTCTCGACTCGCGCCCGCGAGATTTTTGTCGCCGAACCGGAATCGAAATCACGGCGCATTGTGATCGAGCAAGTCCGTCAGCTGGAGCATGCGCTGCAGATGCGCGCGTCGGACGGCCGACGAAAGGTTGCCATCATTTCCGAGGCGGATCGGTTGCAGCCGCAGGCCGCCAACGCTTTCCTCAAGACGCTGGAAGAACCGCCCAAAGATTCGCTGCTCCTTCTCCTGAGCGCATTGCCCGAAGTTTTGCCGGACACAATTCTTTCCCGCTGCATATCAATTCCGCTGGACGCGAATGGCGAAAACAAACCGAAGCCGGAAGAAGGGCAATTGGTGGAGCTGCTACGCGAATCGGCAAACGAACAAACATGGAGCATTCAGTTTGCCTATCGGCTGGCCCAGGAATTTCAGCGTTTGCTCGGAGCGATTCGGGAGCAAATCAAGGCGGAGACCGATGAAGCGCTCAAGGGCGAGGAAACGCGCTACCGGAATTCAACCGATGGCGCCTGGCTCGAGGAACGCGAAGATTATTACAAAGCGCTAACCGAAAGTCTTTACCTCCAGCGCCGGGCCGGTCTGATCGAGACCCTGGTCGCGTGGTGGGCCGACGTTCTTCGCGCGGCCAGCGGAGTCGATCGGCATGATTTCGCGCGGCGCGGAAAGAGACCGAGGCCGTTGCCAAACGTTTCGGGACGGCGGAAATCTTGCGGCGCATTCGCCGGCTCGAGGAGCTGCGCGATCATCTCGGTCGCAACATCCAGGAAGCGCTGGCGGTCGAGGTTGCGTTCCTAACGGTTTTCGCAGGGTGAGGTGGAACGCGATCTCCGAGCGCGTTGCTAATCTTGGCGCCGGAGGCGCATTTACTCGACATCGCCCGCGGAGCGGCCGATCCACCCTCGTCAGCCTGCCGGCCCCGCGCGATTGCGGAACGTGATGGCTGCCATGTGCCCGCCCGATTTGTTCGCGCCGAGCCGCAGAGCAACTGCTTCGACGGCCGGAAAACGATATTGCCGATCGAAAAGATTCGACGATCGCCAGGCGCGTAGCGAAACCCAAAGCGCCGCAGAAGCAATGACGAGACCGACAAGAACAATCGCGATCTTCCAGCGCAAAGGGATCGGTTTTCGCGGCGGTCGCGCCAGTTTGGCGAACGGATTCTCTTCCGTAACCGACGATTCAGGCGTTGGCGTTGCAGTCGAGAAAGAAAGTCCCTGCGATCGCGCACCCGGGGAAAACGCGATCAGAAGGATCGACATCAGCAACGCTGCGACTGCGACCCGCGAAGGAATATTTTTTCTGCCTAAGCTCATGGCGTATCGGGCTCGACCGCGACTGTCTCGCGCCGAATCTTGCGCGGCCCTGGTCTCTTCAATCCCGAGCACAATTTCCTGGAGCCGGACCGTCATAAACTCGATGCCCGCACGAATGCCGCGGACAAGATCGCCCGCGCGGAATCCGGCTAAAGCCTCTTGAAGATCCTGTTCGCTGATATATTTCTCCAGCCGGTACCCGGCGACGCATCGCCGCGGCCCGCCCTTTGGGATCGACCACCAGAAAAAGATCGAAATTCTTCGGACCCGTCGCGTTCACGCTGCTGATCCGTGCGCGATTGACCAGCCAAAAAGCGTATTCGGAAATGGAAACGTCCTCACCCAAATTGATCACGACCACGGAAAAGACGATCTGCGGAAACTTTTGCTCGAAAGGCTTGAGCAAGGCGCGCAAGTCATCGATATCGGCCGTCGGCAAAGTTTCCGAGCGATCGCTCAGGTAGCGTGAGCAATAGGGCACGAGCCCAAACTTCCGGTCGAGCTTCTCGAGAGTAAGTTTACAATTCGGGCATTCAGCCGGCGGCGTCGAAAAAGAAACTCCGCAGGATGGGCATCTCATTGGCACCATCTTCCATTTTCCGAATCGCTAAGGAAAGCATGAACTCAGGAACGTTTTGACCGCAGATTTCGCAGATTTACGCAGATTGGGAGCAACCATCTGAACTGAATTGTCTCTTTGCCCACTCCTTGCCGCGCCGTAGCCTCGAAGGCGGGTCCGTCAAATCAATGCAACCCTAGACTGACCCCTATCTGCCCATCCCCAAAATAACCTAAGGTATCGAGCAGGGTAATTTCTTCAGATCCTCAACGAGCGCTTTAGCACGATGCTCGATCTCCTCCGCGATCGCCTTTTGCTTCGGTCCCTCAGCTTGGCAGTATGAAACTAACAGCTTCGCCAACTGAAAAAGAGCTTCCGTATGTTTGCCACGTCCGATCGGCAACACGCCATAGCGGGCTTCTCCCATTTTGTCTATTACGGCAAATTCCACGGTTGTAGCATCAGTTTCGAATCCGCCTCCTAATCCGGGCGGTCGTGTGCGATATAGCATTTGCTTCCAAGCTTCGCGAATGGCGAGTGCCGTCGATTTTGGAATTGCAGCATCGATACGGTTGACTTTGATAGTTGGCTCCTTGCCTCGATTTGGATCTGCAGAGAAATTCGCGTTCCACAGATTCTTTTCCGCCTTTGTGTAGGTCGCAATGACTTCTACCTCGGCGTCACCAGTGTATTTTGAATAGACTGCTACGCTCGATTCGCCTTCAGAACTCGAAGGCATAAAGATCACACGGCCATAATTTTCGGTCGTGGGCAGGAGCTTTCGCAGTAATAGAATTCGGTATTCGAGTTCGCCTTCGAAATCCACGGGATCCAAATGATCCTTGTCCCCGTATCGATCGCCACTGACGTTTGGGGCGGCGCTGAATCCGTTCGAACAGAGCAGACCAAATGCAAGAGATGCCGCAAATATTCTTTTCATCTTGACTTTCTCCCTACTAAAAATCCTTGACCCAAGGGCGGTTGTTGTCTGAGTGATACAAGGTCCCGGACGATCTCGCTTCGAGTTGTTTTGGACCCGAGGGAGGGACATAAATATAAACCCGCTTGTCTCCAGTCGACGCGGTTCCCGATATCCATGGTGTCTTGAATGGGTTCGGGGCCTTTCCATTGGCAACAGGAATGTCATTTTTCTGTGGCCACGCTCCCGGGCTGTCGGGCCCATGACCATGAGACGAAGTCAGCGGAGCCTTACCTCCCGTGTCCGGAAGGGGGGCTCCGGAGCGCCCGCCAACAGCCGGGCCCTTTCGCTCTAATTGCTTACCATCGCTTGAGACCACTTCCACATAATGTCGCTCGCTCGCGTGCCGTGTACCATTCGCGTCTCGCTCGGGATGTCCTTGCATGTCTTGTCTCGCCTGTTGAGCATCCTGGCGACAGTCTTCCACTACCTTCTGAGGTTCGATCTTCGATGCTTCAGGTCTAACGTTTTGGATAAATCTGCGAACATCGTCTTCAAGCTGCTTTGTGTCATTCTGCGCTTGCTGGTTACCGCTATCGACTAGCACTTTGCCGGTCTTAGTGTCGTCCTCCAGCCCCATTGGATCGACGCGATCTAACGGCTCATTGCCACAGTAGCGATACAGATTGCTCGGATCGGCGTCGAAGCTCTTGGGATCGGTTTGAAGGAAACGGCCAAGCTCGGGTGAATAGACGCGATTGCGATAGTCGTACAAACCGAGGTCGGGCAACCATTCGCGCCCGGTGAAGAGGAAGCGATTACCAAACAGTGACGAGGGACGAGTGACAAGTGACGAGGGGTCCAGAATTGTCGCTTTGCCGAACGCGTCGTATTTGTAACGCTCGATCACGTTGCCGCTGGTGTCGGTCAACGCCGCCACGCTGCCTTCGGCATCGGTGTGATAATAGACCGTGCCGTAGCTGTCGATCTTGGCGATCATTTCGTCCTCGCGCACACCGTGAATGTACTGGGCCAGGAGTTGGCGGTTCGCGTCGTGTTCTTCGATCAATTCCCAGCCGTCATAATAAAAAAACGTCGTCGGTCCCTGGATTCCGGCCGTCGAACTCGTTCGGCTCAGGCAACGGTTGCGCGGATCGTAGGCGAAATCGACCTGTTGCGAAGAGCTGATGGCGCTCACCAGCCGGTTCTGGGCGTCGTAAACGTAAGTCCAGACTCCCTGATGGGTGAGATTACCGTTCAGATCGTAATCCATCGAGCTGGTACCGGCTGCGGTATACTGGTTCAAGTCGTTCACGGTGTAATTTGTCGGTGTACCGTTGTCGGTCATCGTGTTCCGGTTGCCGGCCGGATCGTAATCATAACTGCACAGCCGATCCTGCGTGCTGTGCTGCTCATCGACGTTATATCGCGCCTCCGTCACCTGATCGTCCAGATCGTAAGCGAATTTATCCAGCTTCGCCACACCGGCGGCTGTCTCCGTCCGGGTCAGTGGCCTGACCCCAAAAGCTGGACAGGTCAAAAGTGTAGTTCTGCTGGTTGGTTGATTATTTCTGTTGAAGTGGATCTTTGCAAATCAGTTGTAAGCGTGTGCTGGAACAAACTAGCCGACAGCTGGACGGCGGAGCCGCGGTTTGTTCCAGCACACGCGGCGGCGCGGCGACAGCTCAATTCAAATTCGGCTGGCGTTTGATAGCCGAGCGAGCTGTGCGGGCGCCGCTCATTGTATTCGATGCGCCAGCTTTCCAGGATCACTCGAGCTTCGGAGAGCGTGCCAAAGAGCTCGCGGTTTAAGCATTCGTCGCGCAGCTTGTCGTGGAAGCTCTCGATGTGGCCATTTTCCCACGGGCTGCCCGGTTTGATGTAGAGAGTTTTGATCTGTCGTTGTTTGAGCCAGTCCTGGATGGCGTAAGCAATAAACTCTGAACCATTGTCACTGCGCAGATATTGCGGCGCGCCATTGCGCTCGATCGCGGCCTCAATCACGGTGATGGCATCGACGGCCCGGATCGACCAGGCGGCATGCACGGCCAGGCTCTGTCGCGTATGTTCATCGAGCAAGGTCAGGATCCGGAAGCGCGTGCCGTTTTCGGTTTGATCCTCCACAAAGTCCCAACTCCACACCTCTAGCGGCTTGATCGCCCTCAGCCGCTCGCTCTGTTGCAGCCCCAATCGGCGCATCCTCTTTTGGCGTTGCCGCACTTGTAAGCCTTCCATGCGACGCAATCGCTGCACCCGCTTGGCATTGACCCTTAATCCATCGCGCCGCAGCAACCCCGTGTCTGACTGAGCCGGACCGGCCGATAATAACTTGAGCGCGCCAGATCAATGGCACGGCAGGCCTGGACCGCGCTGCCCAAGCCCTCTTCCACACAGCTCTTCACCGCCCGGCGCCGGCTCGACGGGCTTACCATTTTTTTGCGTTCACCTCTTTGAGGATCTGCACCTGCACCGTCAGATCCGCCACCACTCGCTTCAATCGGCCGTTCTCTTCCTCCAAGGCTCTCAGCCGCCGGGCCTCGGCTATCTCCATCCCTCCAAACTTCTTCTTCCATCCATAGAAGGTCATCACCCCGATGTTGTGCTCGGCACACACATCCTTCACTTGTCTCCCCGCTCTTACTTGCCTCAGTATCTCTAGCCTCTGCTCATCACTGAATCGACTTTTTTTCATGGTTCTGCTCCTCTTTTAGGCGCAGAACTACCATTATGTCATGTCCACTTTTCGGGGGTAAGGCCAGGTCGTAGGAACCTCCGGTTGTGATGTTTCCATTAAATACGCCCGCCACACCTGTCGGGTTGCTGCTGCCATCGTCCGGAGTACTGGCATCGATTTCATCGCCCTCCCCCTCCTCTTGGGCAAAGATTCGCGTCGATGGTGATGCGATAAGGATTACGCTGGCAAGGGCGGCCAGCCATGTAAGATGGAAAAGATTTCTCATAAGGATCCTTTCACAAGTGTCCTCCGGAAATTGGAGGGCGATGTTTGCAAAAAATGTGAAAGTTTTTCGGTCGCGACTGACCGTGGCGAGCCCGAAATGGACAAGCAGCCGTTCATGAAACGCGATTTTGTGGCGTCGCGTTAGCTGAGGGCAAGCTTTTTTTGTCACGATTCGGTGACTCGACGCTCGGCCTCGTTAGCGAGCCCGCAAGATTGAGAGCGCGATGGTTTAGCTTTAGCCATCTGCGCTCCCAGATTAAAAGCATGGGGACATCCGTAAGCGGCTTTCCGAAAGTTGGAAGTTAGTTTCTAATCTGCGTAATCTGCGTAATCTGCGTAATCTGCGGACTAACTCATGAGATTCGAAAACCAGAATGCGATTGTGACCGGGGCGGGGCGGGGGATTGGACATGCCATCGCGGTACGGCTAGCTGGCGAGGGCGCGCGGGTGGCTTGTGTGAGCCGGACGGAGGCGAACGCGAAACGGACGGCGGATGAAATCAATCTCATTCGGGCCGGGGCGGCAAAGGCCTACGCTGTCGATGTTGCCGATCATGTTGCCGTGCAAAAAACCGGTGCGCAGATTCTCAACGAATTCACTAAGATCGACATCCTCGTTAACAACGCTGGTGTAACGCGGGACGGGTTGGCCATGCGGATGCCGGTGGAAGATTGGGACGCTGTAATCAACACGAACTTGCGAGGTGCGTTTAATTTCACCCAGTCGATCATTCGCGGCATGATCAAGCAACGCAGCGGCCGGATCATTAATATTACGTCGGTGATCGGATTGATCGGCAATGCGGGGCAAACCAATTACGCCGCGAGCAAGGCGGGTCTGATCGGTTTCACGAAATCTCTGGCGCGGGAGTTGGCCAGTCGCGGCATCACCGTGAATGCGGTCGCGCCCGGATTTATCACGACGGATATGACCGCCGGACTTTCGGATGAAATAAAAAAGACCATTCAGGCGCAAATTCCGCTCGGCAAAACCGGCGCGCCCGAAGATATCGCCAGCGCGGTCGCGTTTTTGGCGTCGGCGGAAGCAAGTTACATCACCGGGCAGGTTCTGTGCGTTGACGGCGGCATGGTGATGTAGGTGCGCTCTGTCATCCCGAGCGAAGCGAGGGACCTCGCAGTTTACCGAGCATCACGCAAGCGTTCACATTGTCCTCGGGGCAGCAACCATCTATCGAACATTCGAACTACAACCCTGTTTATCGCGGGGTCCTTCGCTGCGCTCAGGATGACAAGCACGATATGTCGCTTCTCGGCGTCGGCTGAAGCGAATTACATCACCGGGCGGGTTCTGTGCGTTGACGGCGGGATGGTGATGTAGGTGCGCTCTGTCATCCCGAGCGAAGCGAGGGACCTCGCAGTTCACCGGGCATCACGCAAGCGTTCACGGCGTCCTCGGGGCAGCCGCAATTATCGAACGTCGAACTACAACCTGTTTTTCGCGGGGTCCTTCGCTGCGCTCAGGATGACAAGCATGTTGTGCCGCGCCTCGTCATTCCAGCATTGAACCTGCTTCATTCATGATGCGTGAAGTCCCTTTGTGTTCTCCTGGCGGCCGCTGTCGTGTGCTCTGGTTATTGGTATCTCCATCGTCCGATCACGTATCCGCCAGGTGTTTTGATTGCAGATGAGCCGAGCCAGATCAACCTGCCCGCGAACACGCCGGCCTTTTCGCAGGGCACGTTTCGGTTGAAGCCGCTGGCGGTTTTCTCAATCGACGCCCGCGTTCTGCATCGAAAAATATATCGTCACGACAACCAAGCGGCGCTTGTTCCGGTCGATCTTGCGCTTGGTTGGGGGCGGATGTCGGACCAGCGGCTCCTGGATCAATTGAGCATTACGCAAAGCGCGCGCTTTTACTGGTATCAGTACCAGCGGCAACCGCCGATTCCTCAGGACGAAATCATTTCCCACAGCACGAACGTCCACATTATTCCCTCGACCCCGGCGATTGCTTCGATGTGCAAATCGTTGCGGGCCGGCACGCTGGTTCGCCTAACCGGCGATCTGGTGGAAGCGACCGGACCAGGAATTGGTACGTGGAGGAGTTCGCTTACCCGCACCGATACCGGCAATGGCGCCTGCGAATTGCTGTGGGTAAAGGAGATGTCGATCCTGAGCGAGCAAGAGACGAAAAATCAACCGCAGTTCGTTAAGCAATGACGAGCGCGTCGGCGTCTTTCGCCGGTTTGGCCGCAGCCGTTGCCGACAACCCGAAACGCTCGCAGTATGGGGCAAAGCCGCTAACCGGCTCCAGCCCAAACTGGCTCGGATGATATCGATGGAAGCCATTCTGCTCCGATGACTGATTCATCAGAACCCCGCGCATGCGTCGTTCCGTTTCGGCTGAGAGCGACCATCCAAAATGTTTGTAGATGCTTTGGACGGCGCAAATCGGATCGCGTCGAATCTCGACGTAGCGCAAATCGCAAACTCGTTCCGGTGAAAGCTGGTCGCGCACGCGTGTGAATGTCGTGATCGCTTCCAGCCAATACCGCATCGCGTCGCGCCCGATTTGTACCAGATCCACTGAATGGCTAAAAGCCCCGCGCAGAATCGCAACGAGACTTGAGACCGACGCGATCGCTTCGAGCGGATTGCGATGCACCTGCACAAACCGTGCATCGGGATAGATCGACAACAAAGCAGGAGCGGCAAACATGTGCGCGGGCGCTTTGAGCACCCATCGATGGGCCGGCTGCCGTTGCTGAAGGTGCTGCAAAAAGCATCTGTGATATTCATACGCCGGCCGCAAATCCTGTTTTAAAAACCACCCGCGATACGAGGGCGCGTCGTACATGGTGTCGAATTGATCGCTCATGAACGTCGGGCTCATTAGTGACACGCATTCCTGCGGCAACTCCGCACCGACAGCGTGAACCCGCTGGAAAGTCGGCGCCAGCCATCGCAGCGCAGACAAACTGCGGGCCGCGCGCCGGATCCGAAGCTCTCTGTTCTCGTTGGTAGGCGGCGAGGGTGTCATCACTTCCCACGTCAGCGGCGCGCGATGGGCCGGATCGGCCGCCAGCAGCGTGTGCAGCAAGGTGGTCCCGCTGCGTGGGAGACCGGTGATGACGAGCGGCTCGCGAATTTTCTGCTTTTCGATTTCCGGCTGCAGTTGCCGGTCCCGCCTCATTAACAATCGATTGCACAATGTGCGAAGAACGTCCGAGCGCAGCGCGATTTTTCCAATAACGTTCAGCCGCGCTTCACGCTGGCACGACTCCAGTAAGCGCGAAAGCGGCTCAAAAAATTCACCGCTGCCAAAATCGTCGAGGCCGGTGCGGCGTTTGGCGTCCTCGGTCAATTGTTCCGCGCGCAAGGATCCAATTTTTCCCAGCCACGCGCCACAACGGTTGATGACACGCACCGGCAAAACCGAGCGGGTTTGTTCAAACGTGGTGAGTCCGTCCATACGATACTGAGCGTGTAACGTTGTGTGGTCGCGAGGCAAGCTTCAAGTCAACCGGCGGTTGCGCGGCGTCCGCGGGCGTTCCATCGTTCGGCATGACGACAGAGAAGGCGACATTCGGTGCGGGCTGTTTTTGGGGCGTGGAAGCGACGTTTCGACAGGTCAAAGGCGTGACCAATGCGACGGTCGGTTACGCTGGAGGAACAAAGGCAAACCCAAGTTACGAAGATGTTTGCACGGATAAGACCGGTCACGCGGAAGTGGTGGAAGTAGAGTTCGATCCGGCTCAGGTGAACTACGACCGATTGCTCGACGTTTTCTGGTCGAGCCACAACCCGACCACATTGAATCGACAAGGCCCCGATGTCGGTGCGCAGTATCGTTCGGTTATCTTTTATCATTCGCCGGAGCAGAAAGCCGCCGCCGAAGCATCGAAGGAAAAACTGGCCGCCAGCGGGCGATTCAATAAGCCGATCGTGACGCAGATCGAGCCGGCGCCGAAGTTTTGGCCCGCGGAAGATTACCACCAGCGCTACCTGGAAAAACGCGGCCAAACGCACTGCGCGGTTTAAGCGCATATCGCCGAAAAACGTCGGATATTATTACACTTTTTCGTTAATTATTCGAACGTCCTTTTCAGCCGAGAAAATTCTTTTTCCGCGTAAGTGACTCGGGCCAAACAAATTTGAGACCAGGGGCGCGGGACAAACGACCGTTTGGAATATGGTTTGCTAGACTATCGTAGCAACCAAGCATCGCCGGAAGCGATGATTTAAAAATCATAATATCATAATATCAAATATGAGGAGAATCATGAAAATACTTATGCTGTCTTGCACACTAACAAAACGAATCATCGCGCTAAGTGCCGTCGGGCTCCTTTCTTGCGCCGCGGTTGCTTCCGCGGTGGAAGTCACCCCGGGGAACATGGATGGCTGGGCATTTTATAAGACCGATACGTCTGTGACGTACGGTGCCGGGGACGCCACAGCCGAGATGGTGAATGGCCCCTCCACACCACCGCTTGGAACTGGCAGCGCTCATTTCAACACTGGCTCGGATGGTTTCCAGAGTGCTCAACTGCGCAATTCCGATTGGGCGGGAACTGTCTTAAGCGATCTCACGTCATTGGCCTATAGCACGTACGCGACAGCATGGAACGGATCGCAATTGCCCTATCTGACCCTATGGCTCAGCAATGGCGACCGACTGTGGTTTGAGCCTGACTACAGCAGCACGAACTTTGGGCGCGGGCAGGCTGCTCCTACACTGAATTCATGGCAGAGTTGGGATGCGCTCGGCGGCTACTGGTATTCGGATAATTTCTTTGGTCCGGGATCAGGTGCCGTAACGTGGTCCACGATCCTGGCTGCAGAGGGAGCCGGGGTAACCCTCGTCAACGATCCGGCCGGACGGGGAGGCATCCGCATCGCTTCAGGATTTGCGAGTTCAGGAGATATGTTCGACGCCAATGTCGACGCATTTACCATCGGTACTGCTGCGGGAACCACAACGTACAACTTTGAATTATCACCGGCAGCGACACCGGATGGCGGCAGCACAGTGATGCTTTTAGGATCCGCCTTGACCGGCTTGGGAGCGTTTCGGTGGAGAATTAAAAGAGTCTTGAATCGGTAATAAGCACCACTGCTTTGAAAGCACCGGTCCAAACCGGTGCTTTCTTTTTTTTGATTGGATCAGCCAGTGGGCAATCTTTATCCTCGCGTTGCGGTTTTGGCATCGTGGGCACTGTCGTTGCGATCGAGGTGCTGGAGTCCAGCAAAGGACTGGACGACACATCCGCCTTACCTGAATCTACAGGTCGATGGGCCACGAGATCATTCGCACGAAAGACTTCGTAAAGGACGCGGCGAATTTCGTAATTGCACAGGCTCACCGGGCGATCGGTGAGCGCAACGAGTTTCGCATCGCGCTTTCCGGCGGGAACACTCCGCGACCGATCTACGCCGAGCTTGCGAAAATGGCGCGCGATTTTCCGTGGGAAAAAATCCTGGTCACATTCGGCGATGAACGCTGCGTTGCCCCGGACGATGGGCAAAGCAATTATCGCATGGCCCGCGAAGCGCTCTTCGTTCCGGCCAATGTTCCCGAAAAATCGATCATGCGAATGCGGGGCGAAATCGATCCGCAGATTGCCGCCCAGGAATATCAGGACCAACTCGATCTTCTGGCCACCCAGCGCGGCGAACAAATTTACCGGCACGATCTCATTTTGCTCGGCTTGGGCGACGATGGTCATACCGCTTCGCTGTTTCCGGGAACGGCGGCGCTCGAGGAAACGACACGTCGGGTAGTGGCCAATTTTGTTCCCAAGTTCGACACCTGGCGTCTGACTTTCACTTTCCCGCTCATCAATCACGCGCGACACGTTTGCTTTTTGGTGAACGCGGCCAAGCACGCCGATCTGGTCGAGCGCGTGCTCGAAGGCGATGCGCAATTTCCGGCATCGCGGGTAAACCCGAGCGCAGGGGATGTGACGTGGATTCTCGGGCAATGATCGCCTTTCCAAGGCGATTCGATCTGCGAGGTCCAAAGCCAGCCAAGAATGCGTGTCATGTTGAGCGAAGCGAAACATCTCTCGTGTGGTCGAGAACTCTCCCGAGATCCTTCGCTTCGCTCCCGCCACGGCGGGCCGGCAGGATGACAGATTGCGCACGCGGTTTGCTTGCTACGTTCTGAGAATCCATGAGCACGCCCCGCACCATCATCGTTACCGGCTCGGCTGGGTTAATCGGTTCGGAGACCGTCAAACACTTCGCGACGGAAGGCGCGCGCGTTGTTGGGATCGACAACGACATGCGCGAGCAATTTTTCGGCGCGGAAGCTTCAACCAACAAGACGCGCGACGCGTTGATGAAAAACGTTCGGAGCTACGAGCACCACAACATCGACATCCGCGATGCGGCGGCCGTCGCGGAACCTTTCAAGCAACACCGCGGCAAGATCGACGCCGTTGTCCACACCGCGGCGCAACCATCGCACGATTGGGCGGCGCGCGATCCGCAGACCGATTTCACGGTCAACGCCAATGGCACACTGAACTTGCTCGAGGCGGCCAGGACCTACTGCCCGGAAGCGCCGTTCGTTTTTACATCGACCAATAAAGTTTACGGCGACACGCCGAATCGGCTGCCGTTACGCGAACTGGAGAAGCGCTGGGAAATCGAACCGGGCCATGAATATGAGCCGGGAATTTCCGAGACCATGAGCATCGATTGCACAAAGCATTCACTCTTTGGCGCCTCAAAAGCCGCGGCGGACATTCTGGTTCAGGAATATGGACGCTATTTCGGGATGCCGACCGTCTCGTTCCGCGGCGGCTGTCTCACCGGCCCGGCGCATGCCGGCACCGAGCTGCACGGGTTTCTTTCTTATTTAATGATCTGCACCGTGACCGGACGGCCCTATCGCGTTTTCGGTTATAAGGGCAAACAGGTGCGCGATAACATCCACAGCTTCGATCTGGTGGAAGCGTTCGCGGAGTTCATTCGCGCGCCGCGGGCCGGCGAAGTTTACAACATTGGCGGGAGCCGCCACAGCAATTGCTCGATGCTGGAAGCGATCGATTTGTGCGAAGAGATCAGCGGGAAAAAACTCGGTTGGAGTTACGAAGAAACCAATCGGATCGGCGACCACATCTGGTGGATCAGCGATGTGCGAAAATTCCAGGCGCATTATCCGAAATGGAAATTCCGCTACGGAATGCGGGAAATCCTGGAAGAAATCCACCAGGCCGTTTCCAGACTGTAGCCGCGGCCCGGTGGGCCGCGTGCGCGCGTCGCACAGCGACGCGGCTACAGGTGGCGCAGTTTGCGTCTCCGCCGCGGCGATCTATTCTCGCCAATGCCTTCGCTGAAAATCTTGCTGGTGCTCTCGCTTGTTGCCTGTTCGTCTGCGTTCGCCAAGCCGGCTCGGCCAGCCGCGTATTGGAAATCGATTGTCCAAAATAAGTTCGCCGTTCCCGAAAACGAATCGGCCGGGGCGCTTGCGCTCGAAGTTGCCGATTTGGCCAGCTCGACAGACCCGGCGGTTCGCGATGGCTGTGGCTATGAAATTCTCGCGAAATGGATTTATCGGGAGCATTGGCTTCGTCGGAACGAGCTGGAAGCTTTGCGCAAGAAGTTGTTGTCCGCGATGACCACGGGCATTGCCGAATCGGATAACGACGCGATATTTGGCCGATCGTTTTCCGCGCTTTATATGTCGATCCTGGCCGCGGAAGACCTGGCCAAGCCGTTCATGTCTCAGGATGCGTTCAAGGAAACATTGGAAACGGCGGTTCGCTGTTACGCCGAGGAAAAAGACCTGCGTGGTTATGTTCCCGAAAAAGGCTGGGCTCACGCCACTGCTCACGTTGCGGACTTATTCAAATTTCTTGCCCGAAACGAAAACCTTTCGGCGGCGCAGCAAAATCAAATTGTCCGCGCCATTTCTCAGCGCGCGCACACAGCCGGTCTGGTTTTCACTTGGGGAGAAGACGCGCGAATGGCGGACGCCCTGCTTTCGCTTGTCAGTCGCGCTGATTTCGACGCCTCCGGTTTCGAGAAATGGTTCAATGAGCTCGTTGCCGAAAACAAGGCGCTTTGGAGCGCGCCCTCGATCGATCCCAAAGTTTATGCAAGTGTGCGCGCCCAGGGAAATGTGCTCGCGCATTTGGCGGCAAAAATCGCCGCCCAAAAGGATAGCACTGTGCCGGTGGCATTTCGCGACAGCCTGAACGCAACGCTTGCGCGGGTGGATTAGTTCTTCGACGGTGCCGACGACTGCCCCGACAACGTCTCAGCAAACTAACGTTTCAATATTGCTCGCCCTCGTCTTCCTTGGGCACGACGCGATCTTCAATCGCGTAGGCATGCAGCATGACCGCGGCAAGGTAGAAGAAAAAGAGACCGGCCCCGAAACCCGCGGAAGCGATCGCGGCCAGAAACACGAAGATACCGGCCGGGATCGCGCCGAGCATCCACAAAAAGCCGGCCAATTTGTGCCCCTTATAGATATGACCGAGTCCAGGAATAATGCTGAGCAAGATTGCCATGGCGTCGCTTGCCTTCGGTTCCGCCGGCGTTGTCGCTTCCCGCGTCCAATCGCAGTGGGTGCAGGCCTCGGCGTTCTTGGGCAACATGGCGCCGCAATACGGGCACGGCATCGCGTCGGTGCTGACCGTTTGCGATTGTGTCGGGGCGTCCGTGTATTCGATTTCCATTGGATCGACAATGGAAGGTCACCAGATGGGCGGAATTCGTCAAGCAAACTCGGCGTCTACGGTCTGTCATCCTGAGCCGAGCGAAGGACCTCGCAGTTCGGCGAATATCACGCAAGCGTTCACAGCGTCCTCGGGGCAGCAACCATCTATCGAACGTGCCGAGACAAGCTGTTTATCGCGGGGCCCTTCGGCCGCAACGGCCTCAGGATGACAAGCACGTTGTGGGGACATTTGTTTGTTCGCGCGCTAAAGGTCCCCGCGCACTTCAACTCTGTCATCCTGAGCCGAGCGAAGGACCTCGCAGTTCACCGAAGATGACGCAAGCGTTCACAGTGTCTTCGGGGCAGCAACCATCTATCGAACGTGCGGCGACAAGCTGTTTATCGCGGGGTCCTTCGGCCGCAACGGCCTCAGGATGACAAGCACGTTGTGGGGGCTTTTTTCGTTCGTTCGCTCAAAGCGCCCGCGCACTTCAACTCTGTCATCCTGAGCGGAGCGAAGGACCTCGCAGTTCACCGAAGATGACGCAAGCGTTCACAGTGTCTTCGGGGCAGCAACCATCTATCGAACGTGCGGAGACAAGCTGTTTATCGCGGGGTCCTTCGGCCGCAGCGGCCTCAGGATGACAAGCACGTTGTGGGGCTTTTTTCGTTCGTTCGCTCAAAGCGCCCGCGCACTTCAACTCTGTCATCCTGAGCGGAGCGAAGGACCTCGCAGTTCACCGAAGATGACGCAAGCGTTCATAGCGTCCTCGGAGCAGCAACCATCTATCGAACGTGCCGAGACAAGCTGTTTGTCGCGGGGTCCTTCGGCCGCAACGGCCTCAGGATGACAAGCACGTTGTCCCGCTTTTCTTTGGTTCACCCGGTAGGTTCCCCGCGTGCATCGAACCTTCTGATCTCCCGAAAGCCGCGGTCAGCGCCCGCGGCTACAACATCCTTCGAGCTTCCAATTGGACAGCGATTCACGCTAAATGACGGGATTACATCTAACTGATGAAATACGCCCTCCTATTTCTTGCCCTCTCGACCCAGACGCTTTGGGCTGGTCCCGAACGCTATTCGCAGCTCGTCGTCGCCGATGCTTCATCGAAAACGCCTCGCCACGGAGTGCGCGTAACTTATCTGGGGACGAACGGATTCCAGTTCCAGTCGGGAAATCATGTTCTCCTTGTCGATCCCTATTTTTCCCGGATCAATTTTTCGCGAATGGCGTTTGGCGCGACGATCCAGCCGGACACGGCCCGCATCGATGAGGGAATGAAACATCTCGCGCCCAGAGCGGACGCGATTTTGGTGACGCATGGACACGTGGACCATTTGCTCGACGTTCCGGTCGTTATGCGGAAAACCGGTGCGCGTCTGATCGGATCGCGGACTGCGGTGGAACTTGCCGAGCGGGCCGGCGCGTCCGCGTCGCGTTGTGACGCTATGACCGCGGGCAGCGTCCGACGAATCGGTCCATGGAAAATTCGAGCCCTGGCCGCGACACACGATCGGCTCTTTTCCAATGTGCCGTTTCCCGGCGAAGCGCACGGCACGGGTCCGCCGCGACGAGCCGCGGATTGGGTTTGTGGCGAACCGCTCGCCTATCTCATCGAGATTCACGGGCTGCGGATCTACATCGATTCGGGCGGAACGCCCGCCATCTTGCCGCCGGCGAATATTGCGCCTGTCGATCTTGCCATCCTGGGCGTTGCGCTTCCCGATTCACGCGCGCGATTTTCGGCGAGCGTCCGGCGGTTGCAGCCGCGTTACGTTTTCCCAAGTCACCAGGACGATTTTTTCCGGCCGCTCAGTGCCGGATTTCATTTTGGTCTGCTCACCGATTTTCCGCGTCTCCTCCGCGAATATCAGAACGACGCGCTTCCGGGTCGCCTGATTCTGCTCGATTATTTTCGCCCATGGACGCTTCGAAAAAAGTAAAGCGCGTCAATTCTCTCACCGAAGTGGTTGGATATGCCGACGATTATCTGCGCATCCGCGAGATCGGGGATTGGCCAAATGCTCTGAATGGGCTTCAGATCGAGAACTCCGGCCGTGTCACAAGAATCGCGGCGGCGGTGGATGTATCGACTCGTGTCCTGACCGCGGCCGCGAGGAAAGGTGCCGATCTCGTTATTGTGCATCACGGCTTGTTTTGGCCCGGCTTGCAATCGGTGACGGGCGCGCTGCATCGCCAGCTGCGAATCGCATTTGAAAACAACATCGCCCTCTACAGCGCGCATCTGCCGCTCGACGTGCATTCCCAAATTGGCAACAACGCGCGACTCGCCGCCGCGATAGGAATACGATCGACAACGCCATTTCTCGAAGAGAAAGGACAACCCGTCGGGTTAAGAGCGCGCACGTCGCTGTCGCGCGACGATCTTGTTCGTAAATTGCGCAACGCAGTGGGCGGTCCGGTCAAGGCGTTCAACTTCGGCCCGAAGAAAACGAGCGCGATCGGAATCATCACCGGCGGCGCCGGCTCGGAAATTTACAGAGTCGCCGGGGAAAAGATCGACACATTCATCACCGGTGAAGCGCCCCATTGGGCGGCGATTGCGGCCGAGGAACTGGGAATGAATCTTCTCCTGGCCGGCCATTACGCCACCGAAACCTTCGGCGTCAAAGCCCTCGCCGCGCATTTATCCGATCGGTTCAAGTTTCCGTGGGATTTTCTCGATTTCCCAACCGGTTTGTGACGAGCGTCAGGTTTTCTTTTTTCCGGGCTTGGACCCGCCGCCTATTTGCCGTGCGCGTGCCGCAGCTCGCTCGGCATCCGCGGTTCGTCCCAAGGCGCGATATTCTTCGGCTACGTGCTGCCATGGGAGAGAGGAATTGGGCATGAGCTGGGTCGCTTTTTCAAAAGCTTTTACCGACTGTTTGTGGTCGCCCTTTTTTCGATAGGCAAGTCCGAGGTGTTCCCACACCGGGCCGTAACTTGAATTCAAGCTCGCGCCTTTGCGAAGGTAGTTAATACCCGAATCGATCTGGCCGGTGGCCTGCAAACAAAATCCCAACTGAGCCTGGACGAGGTAATCTCGCGGCATACGCCTGGCGGCCCGCTGTAGCGGCGGAATCGCTTGCGATATTTGGTTGATATTGATGTAACTGAAACCGATCGCCGCCAGCATCGGCGCGTCGTCCGGGACCAGGTCGGCGGCTTTTGACATCGCCCTTAATGTCGCATCCGTATTGCCGACCGCTTTTTCCGCCCGGGCCAGTTGAAGCCACATGTTAGCGTTAGACGGTTCGATCCCGGTTGCCTTGCGCGCGTATTCGACGCTTTGTTGTTTGCGCCCAATCTCAAGCGCGCAATCGCTGAGCGCGTAGTAGGCGATGGCTGCTTTGGGTTCGAGTTCCACGACTCGCTGCAGATGAGGCATGGCGGCCGCGTAATGGCGCTGGGTTCCTTCGACAAGGGCCAGACCGAAATGGGCAAAGGCGAATTTTGGCTGAAGCCCTACCGCGCTCTTAAGACACGACGACGCTTCACCAAACTGACGAACACCCAGGGCAACGAACCCTCGCAAACATTGAGCCCCCGCGCTCCGCGGATATCGGGCGGTCAGCTTCCGGGACAGGTTCATCGCCTCCGACAAATTTCCCCGTAATGCGGCGGCAACAACTTGCTTAACCAGCGGGTCTTTGTCAGCCGGGTCGTTGTTTAAGACCGCCTGCTGAAGCTGAGGCTTGGCGATCTTTTCCGGCGGCGGAAGCTTGTTCAGCAGCCGATCGATTGATGGGTCCTCGGCGCGAACCTCGCCGATCGCGAGGCTATAGGCCGAAACGGCGGCGATTAGAGCGAGCCGCGATATGGATTTCATCGGCCGGCCGGAAAAGGCTTGTGCACCACGTGGTATCGCTTGTCCAGGACCGTCCATGCTGCTAACAACTGGAAACATGTTTTTGAGGGTCATTTTTGTTTGGGCAATTGCGGCTGCATTTATCAGCCAATCGAGCGCCTTTGCCAAGAGCTGTGTTTGGAAAGTTACCGCCGCCGATGGACACACGTTGTATCTGGGAGGCTCCTTTCACGCCTTAAGCCCCGCTGATTATCCGCTGCCGCCGGAGTTCAATCGCGCATTCGATGTTTGTTCCCGGCTTGTTTTTGAAGAGGATCCTAAAGCCGGGGAGAGCGCATTTCGCAGTCTTTTAAAGGCCGGGAAATACCCGAAAGGGGATAGCCTTAAGAATCACGTCGATCCTCGCACCTACAACTATTTGCGGCGTTTTTTTGCCCTACTGAAGGTCCCGGAAGAAAAGTTCAGCTCATTTCGACCATGGCTTATCGATCTGATTCTCTCCTCGCCGCCGCCAGAATATTCGAGGCTCGGCGTGGAAGCATTTCTCGAAGGACGCGCCCGGGCAAATTCGAAGCGGATATCGGGCTTGGAGTCACCCAGCGAACACAATGAGGTATTTTCCGGTTTAAACGATCGCGAGAGCGAGGCGCTGCTCCTGACTCTGTTCATTAACGCGGCGCGCGATAATCCACGCGGAGCGAATATCGTCGACCTTTGGCGCCACGGGGATGAGGAAAGCATCGCCCGAATGACGCGCGATTCCTTCCGCGATTTCCCGGCGATGGCCGCGCGATTGCTCGACCAACGCAATCGCAGATGGGTGCCGAAGATTGAAGGGTACCTGCGCAGCGGCCAGACTTATTTTGTGGTCGTGGGCGCGGCACACATGGGCGGCTCCAGTGGACTCCTCGCTTTGCTAAAATCGCGCGGTTACAAGATCGAGCGACTGTAAATGCGCATACCGGCGCGCTGACGCCGGGCCCAAGCGCCATTGCCGCGGCGGGAAGTTTCTACTTTCGCAAATCCTGAGACGTTGTTCTTTGTTCGCCGGATGGCAGCGGCAGAAACTCAACGAATTAGCACGCGCGCGACCGGTCTGGTCGGGATCGCCATTCTTTGCAGCCGGGTGCTTGGGCTCATTCGGGAACAGGTGTTTGCCGGGCTTTTTGGCGCGGGCAGAAATCTCGATGCGTTTTTGATGGCGTTTCGGTTGCCGAATCTGTTGCGCGATTTGTTCGCTGAGGGCGCGCTCTCCACCGCGTTCATCACAACGTTTTCGCAGAAGATCGCTGTCGATGGGGACGATGCGGCGTGGCGACTCGCCAACAAGGTCGCGACGCTCACCGCTATTTTCATGAGCGCGGTGACGGTGCTCGGCATCGTCTTCGCGCCCCAACTTGTCGATCTTCTGACTTGGGGGAATTGGTCGCCTGATAAAACCGCGCTCACGATTTCGCTCACCCGAATCATGTGGCCGTTCATGCTGCTGGTGTCGCTGGCCGCGCTGGTGATGGGAATGCTCAATGCCAAGACATGTCTTCGGGCCGCCGGCCATGGCGTCGAGTTATTTCAATCTTGGCTCGATCATCGGTGGCGTGGGAATCGGCTGGTGGCTCGATCCGCATTTCGGCCCGCGCTCCCTAACAGGACTGGCGATCGGAACACTGATCGGCGGCGCCTGGCAATTGACGGCGCAATTCCCTTCGCTTCGGCGCGTCGGCTACAAATATCGCGCCGATTTCCACTGGCGCGACGAAGGTGTGCGCACCGTGCTGACGCTAATGGCGCCCGCTGTCATTGCCGCCAGCGCGGTGCAGGTCAATGTGCTCGTTAATAGCGGATTTGCGGCGAGCCTCGGCAATGGCCCCGTTAGCTGGCTCAACATTGCGTTTCGGCTGATGCAATTGCCGCTGGGAATTTTCGGCGTTGCCATCGGCACCGTTACGCTGCCGCTGGTATCAAAAAGCGCGGCTGTTGGAAACGTGGATGAGTTCCGCGCGATCCTGGCCCGCGGAATGCGGCTCGCATTTCTGCTCACGATTCCGTCGGCCATCGGGCTCGCCATGCTGGCATCGCCGATTATCAGCGTGATTTACGAGCACGGACGATTCACCGCCGAAATGACGCGCCAGACTGCGGGCGCGCTGCAATTCTACGCGATCGGGCTTGTTTCCTACGCCGTCCTGAAAGTGCTGACGCCGGCGTTTTACGCGATTGGCCAGCGCAACACGCCAATGGTTGTGAGCTTTCTCGCGATCGGCACGAATCTTTTTCTCAACTGGCTTTTTACATTTCGGCTTGGCTGGGGACATCGCGGCCTGGCTTTTTCGACCAGCCTCGTTGCCACGATCAATTTTCTCCTGCTCTACGCACTAATGCGACGCCATACCCGCAGACTCGAAACGCGCCAGTTGCTGGTTGGTCTCGGGAAAATTTGTCTGGCCGGCGCGATGCTCGCGTTGGTTTGTTGGGCGGCGAATCACTGGTGGCTCGATGCATGGGAGCATCTTCGTTTCATCACGAAGCTATGCGCGCTGCTCGCTGCGATCGCGCTCGGCATGACAACGTTTTTCGGCAGCGCCTATCTGTTGCGCGTCGCCGAAGTTCACGACGTTGTCGATCTTGTCCGGCGGAAACTAGGTCGGTAAATGGAGGGACGCGCTCCGTCGCGTCCGGGGACATGACGGAGCATGTCCCTCCAATTTTATCCCAGCGCCTGATCGAGATCCTCGATCAAATCGTCGGCATTTTCGAGACCGATGGATAATCGGAGCAAGCCTTCCGGCGAAGTCGAGCCCGGTCCCTCGATCGAAGCGCGATGCTCGATCAAACTCTCCACGCCGCCCAGGCTGGTCGCGCGAATAAAGATTTTCGTTTTCGCCGCAACCCGCATAGCCGCATCGCCTCCGTCTTTCACTTCAAACGAAAGCATGCCGCCGAACATCGACATCTGTTTCGCGGCAATTGCATGCCCCGGATGGGAACGCAATCCGGGATAATGGACGCGATCTACTTGTCGATGTTGGGCGAGAAAACTCGCCACTTTCATGGCGTTTTCCGAATGCGCGCGCATCCGCCAGGGGAGCGTGCGCATTCCGCGCAGGATCAGCCAGCAATCAAAAGGCGAGGGGACTGCGCCGCCTTCGAATATTGAATCTCGCGAATCCGGCTGAAAGAATTCGTTGTCGGTTTTGGCCACCACGATCCCGCCGAGAACATCGCAATGACCGCCGAAATATTTCGTGGTCGAATGAAGAATCAAATCGGCGCCGAGATCGAACGGGCGTTGCAATATTGGCGCCCAGGTATTGTCGCAAACGCAAATGGCGCCGGCCTCATGGACGATTTTCGCAACCGCGGCGAGATCGACAATTTTCAACAACGGATTGGAAGGCGTTTCCACCCAGGCCAGTTTCGTTTTCGGCCGCAACGCTTTCTTCACCGCGGCCAGATCGCTCATGTCGATAAAATCGGCTTCGAGATCCCCAGCGAAGAAAGATTTCTCGCAGCAATCGCGTCGTGCCGTAATAAGCATCGACATGGGCGAGAACGTGATCGCCCGGCGCCAACGCCTGGAAGATCGCCATGGTGGCGCCGCTTCCGGAAGCAAAAGCCGCCGCGGCCGCTCCGCCTTCCAGCGCGCTGACACCTTGTTCAAGCGCCTGGCGATTGGGATTGTCGTTGCGCGTATACATGAACCCGCGCGAATAAGCGCCATCGATGTCGCGCTCGAACGTGGTGGAAAGATAAATCGGCGAGGAGACCGCCCCAGTCGCCGGATCGACGGTATGGCCTGCGTGGACCGCCACAGTTTCAATTTTCATTTCGACCGACGTTACAAGGTCAAACGCAATTGTCGATCTTGCCTCCTAATAGATTCCTGGGCGCGGGCACCCTCCAATGGTTTGGATTTGACGCCGGGACAACGAAAGCGCAAATACCAAACTGCACTTGCGCTGAATAGCGCGTTCCCATGACGATTTACGACGACGAAGTTTTTAAAATGGCCTGCGACCAGTTCCAGGTCATCGCCGATTATCTGAGCATCGACAAGAACGAGCGCGACTGGCAGATCTATCCCAAACGCGCCATGGCGGTGACTTTGCCGGTGCACATGGATGACGGCAGCACAAAGACTTTCCAAGGCTACCGCGTTCAACATCATCTGGCGCTTGGCCCGACCAAAGGCGGGACGCGGTTCGCGCCCTCGCTGTCGATGGGCGAAACGGCGGCGCTGGCGATGTGGATGAGCTGGAAATGCGCGCTGGCCAATTTGCCCTACGGCGGCGCCAAAGGCGGCGTGTCGGTCGATCCGTCGAAACTTTCCCGCAACGAGCTCGAAGCCGTCTCGCGCCGTTACATGCAGGAAATGATTCCGTTTGTCGGTCCGCATACCGACATCATGGGACCGGACATGGGAACGAACGAACAGGTCATGGCCTGGTTCATGGACACGTATTCGGTGTATCAAGGCTATTCAGTGAGCGAGATCGTCACCGGCAAACCGGTCTCGATCGGCGGAACCGAAGGCCGGCGCGAAGCGACCGGACGCGGCGTGGTTTACCTGGTCGAGCGGGCGATGAACATGCTGAAAATGGATCCGGAAAAGTGCACCGCCATCGTGCAGGGATTCGGCAATGTCGGCTCGGTCGCGGCGCTGTCGCTCGCGCTCAAAAGCGGGGTCAAAGTTGTCGGCATCAGCGACCATACCGCCGCGATCTACAACCCGAAAGGCATCGATATCAAAGCCGCCGATCAGCACGTGATGAAAAAAGGAACGCTGAAAGCGTTCGCCCAGGACGACCATGTCGATCCCAAGGAGCTGCTCACCATGCCGTGCGATATTCTGGTGCCGGCGGCGATCGATCGGGTGATCAACGGGAAAAACGCCGGTCAATTAAAGTGCCGAATCCTGGCCGAAGGCGGCCAATGGGCCGACCACGCCGGAAGCGGATTTGATTCTGGAAAAGCATTGGGACGATATATTTGTGATTCCGGACATCCTGTGCAACGCCGGGGGCGTGATCGTTTCCTATTTCGAATGGGTCCAGGGCCTGCAAAGCTTCCTTTGGAGCGAAATGCGAAGTGACCGACAAACTTTTCCGCATTCTCGAGCATTCGTTCGTCCAGGTGATCCGGCGGGCCAAGGACCACAAGATTTCCCATCGCACCGCGGCCATGGCCATCGGCGTGGAGCGGGTGCTTAAAGCCAAGACAAATGCGCGGCTTGTTCCCATGAGCCGTGATCTTGAGAGGCCTGGCCTGGCTGGTTATGCAGGCGGGATTCGATAGAATCCAGTATCTTTCAGGTAGGGACGCACCTCCGGGGCGTCCGTGGTGTTCATTGAATTCGTCGGAGGTTTCGGAGAACGTCCCTACCTGATTTCGCCTGAACGACGAGAATCGATGAATTTTTCCCATCGCGAAGAGAACCGGCAGGATCGACAATTCGATGTCTTAACCGACGAAGAAAACGGCCTGCGCCTCACCGTCTCGAGGCTCGGCGCGGAATTGATCAGTCTCGCCCGGATGGACGAGACCGGCCAATGGATCGGATTTCTTCATCGCGATGACGACATCACTCCGCCGTCGAAAGGCTGGGCGAATCACGCCACCGTGATGGGTTACTATCTTCACCGGCTCAAAGACGGGAAGAGTTTGTACCGTGGCCGCGAAATCCGAGGCGGGACGCACAGCTTTCTTCGCTCGAAGACTTGGAAATTGATCGAGGCAAACACGGATGGAATCGCGTCCCTAACCTATCGGATCACGCCGGAGGATTTTTCTCGCGACGGAGTATCCGCTGCGAGTCAGTCTCGATCTAACCTACAAGATCGACCTGAACAAGGTGCGTGTTGAGTTCGCATTTCGAAATGACGAGCCCGAGCTGACCGCGCATGTCGAATTCGGATTGCATCCGGGTTTTGCCGCGACTTCGTTCGAGGCATTTCATTTGCAGATGCCGCGCGGCCTGTATCGCCGCCATTTTTCGCCGGACAATTATCTCTCCGGCGAAACCCGCGACCTCGAATTCGCCGGCGGCGAAATGCCGTTCCCGAAACCAGAGTTGCCCGGCTCCGTCATTCTCGAACTTGTCGATGTTCCAAGACGCGAATTTTCCTACGTCGATCCGCCCAGCGGCCGCTGGATGATTGTCGATCTTACCGGCGTGCCATATGTGACGCTGTGGTCCGATGGCGGAGCGTTCCTTTGCATCGAGCCGTGCTGGGGTCTGACCGATCATCATGAACAACGCGCATTTGAAAATAAGGAAGGAATTCAAACCATTTCGCCTCTGGCTGAGCTACGCGCGTCGTTTAGCATGATGCCGCAACTGGCTACGTGCGATTAGCGCTGGCTCAACCCTGGCCTATGTGTATTACGGAGCTTTCACAATGAAACCGGTCAGAGCAAAACGGCGCGCTAGGCACCCCTGCCGCCCCAAGCTTTCTTGGGAACAAACCGCAATGGCGATGGCTGCCGCCGAAGAGAATTGGTCGGAGTGGAACTCTGTTTATTCCGGCTGGCGAACACGCCTTCCGGTCAAAATCACTGGCAAGCCGGCTGAGATTGCCGCCGACCAGATCCGCGCAATCAGTAAGAGTCGCCTCGGCCGAAAGCTCGGATCGCTTTCTCCTCGCGACGCAGCGGCCCTGAGGCGTTTACTTGGCGAAATGTATGCCGATAGCTAGACGATGCCGATCTTTGGATTGCTGACTTCTGATTTCTGATTCTCCGATATGCGGCTGGCCACTCTTATTGCCGAAGGTGAATCGACGCCGCTCGCCGCGGTCTGGGTCGATACCGACCGCTATGTGGCTCTGCATGCCTTTCTCAGCTTTTTCGAACAGGCAAACCTGCCGGACAATCCAGCGGCGCCACTGGAGGAATTTCTTCCCGGTCTCATGGCGCGGTTATCCGAGTTTACTCGAAAACTGAGCGACTGGCCCGAACATGAAAAGGTTTTCCAGAAGCGCGGCGGCAAGAGTTTTCGCGCTAAAAATTTGTTGCCGCCGATTCTTCGTCCGCCCACGTTTCGCGATTTTTATGGGTTCGAGCAACATGTGCGGACGATTCGCGGGCGGCGCGGCCTCGACATGGCTCAGGCCTGGTATTCGATGCCCGTCTTTCATTTTTCGAATCCAAATTCGCTGATCGGAGCCGATGCCGAAGTTTTCGCGCCGGCGGGTTCGAATGAACTCGATTACGAGCTCGAGCTTGGTCTGGTGATCGGAAAATCTGCCCGCGATGTTACTCCGGAGCAGGCTTGGGATCACGTCGCCGGATTTACTATCATCAACGACTTTAGCGCACGCGATCTGGAGCGCGCGGAAATGGACGTCGGGTTCGGTCCGGCCAAGGGAAAAGATTTTGCCACCGCGGTTGGCCCGGTGCTCATAACCCGCGATGAACTCAGCGATAAGATCGACAAGGATAAAATCTCGCTCGAAATGAGGGCGCGGTTGAATGGCCGCGAGCTCTCCAGTGGAAATGCTTCGGGCTTGTTTCACTCCGTCCCAAAGATGATCGCGCAGGCGTCGCGCGATGCCGATCTTTTTCCTGGCGCGCTGATCGGAACCGGAGCAGTGGCCGGCGGTTGCATTTGGGAACTCGGCCCCGAAAACACCGGCGGCTGGCTCAAGCCCAACGACGTCGTCGAGTTGGAAATCGAGCGGCTCGGGGTATTGCGCACACGTGTGGTCGCACGCAAATAGAATTCCCAGCCAACTCCTGTTGACGAAACACGTACCGGCAGAGTTCAATTGCATTCATGCCCGCTTCACTTCACGCGCTTTTGACCCAGTCGATCGATTACGCCGGGTTGTTCCCTCCATGCAGCCTCGATCTGGAACCGGCGCTAAAAAATCAGGCCGAGTATGTTCGTTCCCCGGATGCGTCGATGCTGGGCGCGTTTATCCTTCCCGTTGCGAAATTTGACGCCGCCGGCGCCAATCTTTCGCTGTTCGATCGCAAACATCCATTGCGCGTTTCCGCGCTGGGACCGAAAACGGAAAATGCTGCGGCCTTTGGCTCGGCTCTCAAAGAAACAATCGACGCCATTCGTAAATTCTCTTCCGAACATTCCGAGCAGGTTGCGATTGGCCAACTCGAGATGCTCTTGCCCGCCGATGTCGATCTTCGTCTGCTGGCCGAAGCGCGCGCGATGATTGGAGAGATGCAATTGAACGTTTTCTGGGAAACGCCGCCCGACACCGCTGAAAGCACGATTGACTTGCTGGCCAAGCACGACACTGAAAAACACGCCCGGCCGTTCGGTTACAAGCTGCGCACAGGCGGGGTGACTGAGGATGCTTTTCCCAGTTCGGCGCAAATTGCCACCGCGCTTGTCTTCGCGGCGCAACATCACGTCCGGATCAAGTTCACCGCCGGTTTGCATCATCCGATCCGCCAATTCCGCGACGAAGTAAAAACAAAGATGCACGGATTTCTCAATGTGTTGGGCGCCGGCGTGCTGGCGGCCGAACATGCCTGGGATGAAGGACAAGTCCTGGCCATGCTGGAAGACGAAAATCCGAAATCATTTTCTTTTGACGATACGCTGTTTGCCTGGCGCGAGTGGGAGATCGCCACGGACCGCATCAAAGCCCGCCGCAAATTCGTGACCTCATTCGGCAGCTGCAGCTTCGACGAGCCGCGGGAAGATTTACGCGCCTTGAATTTCCTGTAATCCACCACGAAGGACACGAAGAGCACGAAGCGGAGATTAATTCTTCGTGGCCTTCGTGCTCTTCGTGGTTAAATGCCCATCATGCCACTTCGCTCTTTTATCGATATTCCGCCCGATTCGCATTTCCCGCTGGAGAACCTGCCCTTCGGTGTTTTCAAGCCGCGCGAGGGCAAAGCCCGCATCGGCGTCGCCATCGGCAACGAGATTGTCGATCTTTCCGTTCTTGAAGAAAAGGGCCATTTCGATCTTGGCCAGGATCGACCTCTGTTTTCACAAGATTCACTGAACGCATTTCTGGCACTCGGCCGGCCGGCCTGGCGAAAAGTTCGTGAGGTCTTGCAGAATCTGCTCGCCGCGAACACGGCAACGCTGCGCGACAATGTCGATCTTCGCGCGCGGGTTTTTCATCGGCAAAGCGATGTAACGATGCAACTGCCGGCCCGCATCGGCGATTACACCGATTTCTACTCGTCGCTACATCATGCGCACAACGTCGGCACCATGTTGCGCGGCCCGGAGAACGCGCTCATGCCGAATTGGAAATGGCTGCCAGTGGCATATCATGGCCGGGCCAGTTCCATCGTCGTGAGCGGAACCGATGTTCGGCGCCCGCGCGGCCAGATCAAACCGCCCGATTCGCCGGCACCGGTGTTCGGTCCGACGAAAAGTTTCGATTACGAACTGGAAATGGCTTTCCTGATCGGCCCCGGTAATCCGCTTGGCCAGCCGGTCCCGATCGATCGCGCCGTCGATCATATTTTTGGTTTTGTTCTGATGAACGATTGGAGCGCGCGCGACATTCAAGCGTGGGAATATCAACCGCTCGGTCCCTTCCTGGCGAAAAACTTCTGCACCAGTATTTCACCGTGGGTGGTAACACTGGAAGCGCTCGAATCTTTCCGTAAGCCTCTGCCACCGCAGGATCCCGAGCCGTTGCCGTATTTGCGGTCGAAGAACGATTTTACCTTCGACATCAACCTGGAAGCGCATCTTCGAACAACAAAGATGGACGTGCCGCATACGATCACGCGGACGAATTTCCAAAATCTTTACTGGAGCATTTCGCAGCAACTCGCTCATCACACCGTAAACGGCTGCAACCTTCAGCCCGGCGATTTGCTGGCCAGCGGCACCATCAGCGGCCCGACCGAAGAATCGCGCGGCTGCATGCTCGAACTAACCTGGCGCGGTGCAAATCCTCTGAAGTTACCGAGCGGTGAAGAGCGCAAATGGCTGGAGGACGGCGACACACTCTCGATCGCCGGCTGGTGTCAGGGCGACGGCTATCGGGTCGGATTCGGCGAAGTCAGCGGAAAAATCATTCCGCCGTGATCGATGTCGCTATCAACGTATAAGCTGGAATAATCGGGAAAGGAAAACCGCCAAGAGACAAAGCAAAAAATAGTCTGCTCCCACGATTGACAATCCTAATAGGGCCAGACGCATCACTTAGCTCGCTTCGGTTTTGAGGCGTCGCGGTGGCGGAGATACAGGTCGGTAGTTTGTCGGTCGATATGGCCCTCGGAAAAAATAGTTTTGCCGTGTCTAATCAATGACACACCCGTGATTCGGTTATTACCCTTACGTCCACGGTCTGGAGTAAGATCGCCGCTGTTCCGGTCAATGTGCAGGTAAGTATACAACACCTCGCTGTCATCTCGCAGGCGCAGCCCCCCGCTGCAATATTCGCCAGCACAGGTGGTTATCGGTTGATAAAAATCCGACTCGCTCTGAAAGAACGGCTGAACCCCCCTCCAAAGTTCAGCGTCTTGAAATGCCAGCCCAATAGCTTGATGGCAAACCCGCTTGATTTTTGCGATGTCACCCGGAGAGAGTGCTAGGTCATTCGTGTAAGCAGATCGCGCGCTCTTTAGAAACTTGCCCACGACATCTCCCTCGACGCTGCCGTCGGGATGGAAGATTGCCCAATCCTCTATCTCCGGCTCAGGAAAGGATATGCGCTGGCCCCTATGAAAGGAGGGCAAGTTAACTTCACCAATTCGACCATAGATTTTGCCGTCTTTAATAGCGTCGACTTCGATGTAAACGCCTTGTAACCGTTGTGGCCCTGGCTCGGTACGTGGCTCCGCCAGATGCTTGCGCACCGCGAAACTGTACCCGGGCGGAAGCCCGGCAAGATAACGCTTTTTAGCGCTTGGATAAGTTGCGCGGGCTTTCGCGAGGTATGGCGCCTCTGCCTTGAGCATCGCTTCGAATTGCTGCCTGCCTGCTATATTCACGCTCTGATCCGCTGTCGATTGCGCGTCT
The DNA here is from genome assembly GCA_963815455.1 of uncultured Verrucomicrobiae bacterium. Classification (GTDB taxonomy): domain Bacteria; phylum Verrucomicrobiota; class Verrucomicrobiia; order Chthoniobacterales; family UBA10450; genus JBDTZF01. Next base: position 194,761 of record CAWFGO010000003.1, on the reverse strand, counting down.
GCAGCTACGGAAAGAACCATCAGGATGACAAAAATGCGTAACATCGGCCTAACGAGGAAACGGGATTCCATGTTGTCAGGCAAATAGCACGGTTAGCCTTTCGGATCCCAGCTCAATGTTCCGTAAATCTTTAATGGGGGTTTTTGATCCAGCTCTTTGAAAACCTGCCGCGGGACCGGTGGACATTTTAACGCTCGGATGCTGTCAGCGATGATTCGCTCGGCCGAACGACCGCCGGCCTTGGCGTAAGCGTGCAGATTGACCACACGGCCCTGTGAATCCAAGTAGAACTCATAGTCCACTTCGAGTCGACGCGATTGCGAGTAGAATGCCGCCTTAACCTGATCTTGCAGCATCTTGTGAACCCGCAAGTTATACTTGTCGAACGCCGGAGTGGCCGCATCGGCCGACGCTTCGCTCTGATAACTCACGTCCACTTCCTCGTCCAAGTAATCCATCCGCAGCTCTTGCCGCACATCCTTTGGAATTGGCGGAAATGTAATCGCCTTAAGAGCCTCAACGGCGGTCTTCTCCACCCAGGCGTCCGACTTGAACGAAACCACCGTCACGTTATACACGTTGCCATCTGGACCGATAACGTAGCGAAGCTTCAATGAAACATCCTTCAGCCGCGCGGGATGCTTCGATAGCGCGGAATCGATCGCGCGCCTCGCGATTCTGGTGACCTGAGCGTTATACCTTTCGGCCAGCGATGTTTTTTTGGGCGCGGCCGGGGTCTGTTGCATAATACCGTGCAGACAAATCACAATGGCGATTAGTAGTGAAAGAGAGCGCATCGGCCTAACTATGATTCGACGAAACGGAGTTCGCCCATTTTTGATTTGCTCGAGAAAGGAGGACCAATACAGGGAAACATTATTTCTTTATTAGCGGTAGATGTTCGATATGACAAGGTTGATCAGTTTCGTGTCCGTTAACTATGGAATCATACCACCCGCGCTCATTTCAATTCATCGAGCTGTTCAACATTGGCGATTGGCGGATGAAACTTTATGGGATCGCGTTCAAAGGCGAACTGCCGCGACCACAATTACTCGAGGCGGCAAAGCGCGTCGCGGCCGAAGTGTTATCGAAGGAAACGGCAAGTAATTACAAAGTGGGGTTTATCGGGGCGCACGATGGTCGGGGCGCTTGTTTTGTGTTTGTCGATTTTTGGGGAAACGAGAACGAACTGTTTCATCGAGTGTTTCTTTCGCGTCTGAACGAGCCGGACAAATTGGCGCCAAGAAAAGAATCCGATTCATCGGTGTGCGTTTGGGATCTGCGTGTGCAAGCGTTCGAGCGCGACGCCTGGATCAAACACGTCCTCAAGAAATCGGGCCATCCCGATTTCGATGCTTACCTGGCCGAGCGATTAAGCGAAAGCGCGTAACTTACCGCGCCGGCGGCAGGGTTTGCGGTTTTGCGCTGGCGCGTTTCAGCAGGCCGAAGAGGTCGCTGTCGGTGGAAAGCACCAGCGTCGAGTCTTTCGTGAACACCTTGCGATACGTCTCCATGCTCTTGAGGAAACTGTAGAACTCGGCCGCCTGCGGGTTCTGGGTGTAGGCGTGCGCGTAAATCTCCGTGGCCTTCGCATCGGCTTCGCCGCGGATTTGCTGCACCTGCCGATAAGCGGTCGATTGAATTTCGTTCAGGTCGCGCTCTCTTTGACCGGCGATGCGCGCCGCCTCGCCTTCGCCTTCCGAACGAAAGCGCTGCGCAATTTGCTGCCGTTCGCTGATCATTCGCTGGTAGATCCGATCCAGAACGTCGGGATTGTAATTTACCCGCTTGAGCCGGACGTCGAGCAGGTCGATGCCGAACTCGGCCAGTTTCGTTCGTCGCCTTGCTCTTGATCTCGGCCTCGATCACCAGTCGCCCGTACCGAATCGGCGGCAGCACGCCAATCGTCCCAAAGCCGGTCGGCACATTTTTCAAGTTCTCGTCCCGCATGCGGCTTGCGGTCCTTGTCCGTGCGCACGATCTCGATCAAATCATGCTTGGCCACGGCGTTGCGCGTCTCGCTGCCGAGAATGTCTTCCAAACGCGATTGGGCGCTGCGTTCGTCGCGCAGGCGGACGAAATAGTCTTCGGATCCGAGATGCGCCAGCGCGCGAACGTATCGACGTGAATGTAAGTTTTGTCCCGGGTCGGTATCGCGACGGGCGAACCGCCCCATTCCAGAAAGCGCTTATCGATCCGGTTGACTTCCTGGATGATGGGAAGCTTGAAGTGCAGCCCCGGCTCGGTGATGGGCTCGCCGACCGGCTTTCCGAATTGCGTGACAATAACCTGTTGAGTTTGGTAAACGACGTAGAAACAGCCGATCAGAACGCGCGCGGCGACCAAGATAAAGCGCGATCGAAGACCAGCCACAGGCAGCCGCGTTTGTTCATTTCTTCTCCAATGATTTGGCGTTGAGCGGGAGGATCGGCAACAAGTTTCGCATTGTGTCGTCGATGATGATTTTTTCGCCGGCCGCCGGAAGACATCGCCCATCGTTTCCAGATAAAGCCGGGTCCGAGTGATTTCCGGCGCCTTGACGTATTCGGCCAGGATGGCGTTGAACGAGGCGACGTCGCCCTCCGCTTCATTCACGCGCTTGAAGCGATAACCTTCGGCCGCGCGAATCGTTTGATCGGCCTGACCGCGTGCTCGCGGAACGGCTTCGTTATAATCGCCGTTCGCGATGTTGATCGCGTTCTCGCGGTCCTGTTGCGCTTTGTTCACTTCGTTGAAGGATGCCTGCACTTCTGCCGGCGGATTGACGTTCTTCAGTTGCACCTGGTCGACCCGCATGCCGATCATGTAGCGCTTGGCCAGTTCCTGCATCCGGGCCAGGGCCGCGATCTCGATGTCCTGCCGGCCAATCGTGATCACTTCGTCCACCGTGCGGTCGCCGATCACCTCGCGCATGGCCGCCTCGGATAAATCGCGCAACGTCTGCGCCGGGATTACGAACGTCGAAAAGATATTGCTTGGGATCTTCGATGCGATATTGCACCACCCATTCGACGAGGGCGGCATTCAGATCGCCGGTGACCATCGATCTTTCCTCCGGGCTTCCTGCGCTGGCTGATAGTGTTTTGTAATCCGGGCGTGCAAACCGAACTCGAGTTTCAATTGGCGCCGTGTCGGCAGGACGCTTACCTCGTCGATGCCGAATGGAAGCTTGAAATGCAAACCCGGCTCCGTCGTTTTCAAAAACTTTCCGAAGCGAAGAACCACGCCTTCCGCTTCCGCCTGCACCGTGTAGTACGATGTCCACGCGAGAACGACCAACAAGATGATCGCAACGATGCCGGCGATTGGCCGCAACGGAAGGCGCGGCATCTGCGGCATCTCGAAAGTTTGAATGGCAGGAGGTTGGTTCATCGCGGCGGATCGGAGTGTGACCCTCGGAAAGCGTAGACAGAAGTACCCGTCTGGGGAAAGCGCAAAGTTAAACGCGATCGGAGTTGGTCGATTGGCGATTGTTTTGCTCATGTTTAACTGATCCGGCGGGCCTATAGCTCAGCGGTTAGAGCAGGGGACTCATAATCCCTTGGTCCCAGGTTCGAATCCTGGTGGGCCCAATTTCAGAGGTCAGAGATCAGAAGCCAGAGGTCAGCGATTGAAGACTCCCTTTCAGCGCGCGGCGCGCGGCGCATTAATTACAATCGAGATCGCGATCTTGAGCGCGCTTATCCTGGCTACGCGGTGCGCGAACTAACGAAGAAGTCTTTGTCGGCGGCAATATCTATTTCACCGATGCCGATTGCTATGCGCGGATGACTCGGGTCCGGATGTGCTCCGAGCATCCGGGATTGATCGTGCGGCATCACGAGTTCGAAAACTTTCCGGCCGGGACCACTCCGCACACTACCGCGCCTTTTGACTATCTGATTCTTGCATTGTCGATCTTGCTGAAGCCGTTCACGGCCCAGCCAATCGATCTGGCGGGGGCGTTGATCTCGCCGCTTCTGGCGCTTTTAGGCGGCTGGTTTCTTTGGTGGTGGTCGCGACAAGCAGGATTTCGCTATCGCTGGGCGTTGCTAATTCTTTACGCGATCAGCCCTATTCTCGTCCATGGCGCCGAGCTGGGCCGGCCCGATCATCAATCGTTGTCGATCCTGCTGGTTACGATCGCGATTTGCTCGGAGTGGATGTTGCAAACGGAACCTTCGAAAAACTGGGCCGCGGTCAGCGGAGTCGCATGGGCGCTCGCCATCTGGGTTTCCGCTTACGAGCCACTCATCATGCTCATGCTCCTGGTCGCCTGCCACGCCGTAGCGGGGCGAAGGCGGGTGCTCGCTCTTGGGAACGCGCCGCACAGCGGCGCGGCTACAAAGGATCGACATCGCCGAATCGGTTGGATTCTGTTTGCCGCGATTATCGCGATTGCACTTCTGATCGAGCGGCGGATTCCGTCGACGTCGATCCTGCATTCCGGCGCGGTTTTCAAGAACTGGGCGAGCACGATTGGCGAGCTGGCGCACGTCGCGCCGGGAAATCCGGTCTGGCTGCGATGGTGCGGTTATTTGCTGCTTTGTGGCGCCGATTCTGATTTGGATCCGGTGGAGCACCCGCCTTCGTCCGACTACGGCGCGGCAAGCGAGCATGAGTGCGCAGAAGACTCCGGGATTTGTTCTCGCGCTCCTGATCGCGACCTATCTGCTCACGCTCTGGCAGGCGCGTTGGGCTTACTTTTTCGTGCTGATCTTCGCCCTGGCGCTTCCAGCCCTGCTCGAGCCATTTGAGGCACGCACCGCGGTTTGGATCGCCTTTACATTGTCGATCTTTCCCATCTTGCGGGATTGGGATGAACGGCTCTGGCCAAACGAAGCGGAATTTGCCCGGCGGGTGGAACAGCGCATCGAATCCGTGCACTTACGCGATCTGGCGATGAGTCTCAGGTCGCCGGACATTCATCCATTTCTGGCGCCATGGTGGCTTTCGCCCTCGATTGCCTATTGGTCGAAGCAACCGGGCCTGGCCGGGAGTTCGCATGAAAGTTTGGCCGGGATTGAGGCCAGCGCGCGCTTCTTTCTGTCGAGAGACTGGGGAGAGGCCCGAGAGATCCTGGTGAATCACCGGATCGATTGGGTTTTGGCCTATGATGGCGGGCGCGCAGCCCAAACCTCGGCCGTGATTCTTGGCTCCTCGACCACCCGGCACGAGCTGTGCTATGTGCTGGATCGAACTCCTACACAAGTGCCGCGCTTCCTGGTTTTTTCAGCCCAAAACGGCGTTGCCAAACTGTATCGAGTTGCGAATAACCTGTGAAGAAGTTGGCATTTACCTGTGAGAATCTTTTGACATCGCGCCGGAGCGTTACAATACTAACGCGTGTTGAAGAAATTCATCCCGCAAAAACCGATGTCATCGATTGGCGAAGGATCGTTGACCTCCGGCAGCGATGATACCAACCGATTCGTGAACCGCGATCAACCAAGAACATCAACAACCGATTACCAAAAGTATATGGCAGAACACGCTGGCAAAGACATTCTCTCGAGCGATGTCGAAATCAAGGGCTCGATCAAATTCCAAAAGGAACTTCTCATCGATGGAAAGGTCGAAGGCGAAATCAATTCTGATGGCGTACTGACGATCGGTGAGAACGCGGACATTCGCGGCGAAATCAAGACGAAATCGATCACGGTGTTCGGCAAAGTGCAGGGCAACATCACCGTCGCCGAGCGCTGCGAACTCAAATCCAAATGCACTCTGCAAGGCGATTTGAAGGCGGCGCGTTTGGTGATCGAAGAGGGAGCGACCTTCATCGGAAAATCGGAAGTGACCAGCGGGATGACCGCGGCCAAGCCGGCGCCGCGTCCAGAAGTTGTGCGGAGCGACGACCAGGTCAAGGCCTTCGCCGGACGCGCGTAACCGAGAGAGGGGTCTTCGCTTAGAACGTCCGTGGCCAAAGCCGTCGCCTGTTAAAGTCAGTGTGGAGTGTCCACATTGTGGCTTTAACCAGAAGGATTATGCGGCGGCCAAGAGCACGCTCTGCCGTCAGTGCGGGCGGTATTTTTCTCCGTTTGCGCCGAAGCCCGGCTTAAAGCTTCGGACCAAGGAAGAGGCGCCCGCCGCGACGGGGGATCCGTCGTTTTTCCAAAAATTCGAGGGCCTCTGGAGCCAGCCTCGCAGTTCGGTGGTCGAGTGTTTTGAGTGCAAGCGAAAACACGAAGTCAGCGGCGCGGCAACATCGACAAATTGTCCATCCTGCAGCGCTCATATCGACCTGCGCGATTACAAGATCGCAACCAGCTTTAGCCGGACCATTCGCACACGCGGGAACGTTCATCTCATGCCAAAAGGCGATCTCAGCAGCACGAGTGTGATCTGCAAATCGGCCATGATTGAGGGAAAACTGCGCGGCAACCTGCATTGCTCGGAGTCGGCCACGATCAGTTTTGTCGGGAAACTTCCCGGGCGCCTGAGTGCGCAGCACGTTACCGTGGAACGCAAAGCCGATGTGCAATGTTTTCGCCGGATGGCGGTTGGCAGCATCGAAATTAAAGGGCGAGTGACAGCCGAAATCGTGGCCGGCACATCGGTTCACATCCACAAGAACGCGTCTTTGGAGGGCAACGTAACGGCAAAAGCGATCACGGTGGAGAAGGGCGGCATCTTTTCCGGCCAGCTTATTATCGGTCAAGCGGACCTTACCCAGGGCGAGCTGTTGCCGGAGCAACCACCGGCTCCCGCAGTGAAGAGAGCCGAACCGGAGCTTCCAGGAACGGTGGCCCGGCCTCTGCCGGTGACTTAAGGTTCGCCGTGCCGATGCAAAAAGTGCATCCGCGCAGTCCTTACGAAAAACTGGGCGGGTATGTCCATCTGCCGCGGTTGATCGACAAGGCGAAGCTGCACAGCAAAGGGCTGCTAAACGGCTACAACTACAAAACGGTCGGTTTCGACAAACATTTGCTCGCGTTTCTCAAACTCGATCCGGACGCGTTTGAAGAAGCGGTAAATCGTCTCGATGATGATGCCGCGATTCTGGAATGGGTGGAGAAAAACGGGGCCAAACATTCGCCGGAAGCAGTCGAGCAATGGAACGAGGCGATGATCTCGCGTCACCCGGATACGGCGGCGAAAAAGGCGCGCTTTCTCCATTTTCTCAAAGAGGCCGGAGGCGGGGGGCGCAAAGATATTCGAACGTATTTCGACCTGATCGAGTTCGACGAAGGACGATTGAAATAGGATCGACAAATCAGGTAGGGACGCGTTTCCGACGCATCCGACAAACCAGCGTAGCCTGAGAATTCAACGGACGGCGCGGAGATACGTCCCTACCTGACAAACTTGGCAAACAATCTGTCCGCTTCTTCCAACGTCTCCTTGCTTCCGATATCGAGCCATTTCCCTTTGAGCTGAAAAGTTTTCACCGGCTGACGGGTGTAAAGCCATTGCACGAATCGTCCGGGCTGATCGGCATTATTTCCAGCAGCGAGATAGGTCTTTAGGAGCGAAAGCACTTTGGGCGAATAGTAATAAAGGGCGACGGCGGCCAGCGTGCTCCTTGGTTTCTCCGGCTTTTCCTCAAAGTGCGTGATGGTTCCCACCGGCATCGATGTCGATGTTGCCGTATTTCTTGATCGCCTCCTTATCCCCGACGTCGTAAACCGCCACCGTCGCGTCGGTTCCTCTTGCCTGGTCCACAAAACCAGACAGCGGTTCGGCAAACAAATTATCCCCGGCCACGATCAGCAAACCGGTCCCGGTCAGCTCCTCGCGATTGATGACAAAATTGATGTCGCCGATCGCGCCCAATTTGTCGTCATCGTCTTTCGATCCATCATTAACGATTTTGATTTCGAATTCACGATGTCGATCCTGATAGCGATCGGCCCACGTTTGGAAATCGCTGGCAAACTTGTCGTTCGTGACAACGTAAATCGTTTCGATATCGGCAATGCCAGCAAGATTGCCCATGACCCATTCGATCATCGGTTTCCCGGCGATCTCGAGCAACGGTTTGGCTTTCTTTAGCGTAAGTGGATAAAGCCGCGTGGCGTAACCCGCGGCCAGGATGAGTGCATTCATGTGTTCAACAGATATTAATCGGGAAACGTTAATCGGCGATTGGATTGATTTGCTCTTCACCCAGAGCCGCCGATTGCAAATGTTTTTGCAGGCCGGCGATCCGATGCGAGTCGGTGATTTTGGAGTTCGTCGAACGATCGACGACGTAGAAAGTGTCGATCGCCGCACCGGCTTGAGTGCTGACGCGGGACAGCTCGATGGAGACGCCTTCTCGATCGAGGCAGGAGAGAATATCGTAGAGTAAACCGAGGCGATCGGGCGTTTCGATCTCGATAAGGGAGTAGGTTGGATGCGCCTTGTTGTCGATGGCGATGCGGGTCGGGAATTCGATCTCGTGGGCGCGTTGCGGCCCAAGTTCGCGGCGTGCTCTTTCCGTTAACGGGCCAAAATCGAACTGTTCCTTCTCCAACGCGTCGCGCAGAGTTGTCTCGACCAGATCCAGATCGCGTTTGTCGGTAACGGCGTTGCCCTTGACATCGCATACCCGAAAAATGTCGAGAACGATGTGATCGGGCCGCGTGTAAACGTCCGCGCTCAAGATATTGAGTGGAACCGCCGCTAACGATCCAGCGATCTTGGCCAGGAGCCGTTCGCGGTCCCAGGTGCAAAAATGCGCGATGGTGTGGCCTTGATCGGGGAAAGCCTTCCATTTGATCGCCGGAACCAGGGGATGGCCGCTCTCGACCGACACATTCCGCAGGAACGCGCGAAGGAGCTTCAAGTCTTCGACAATCCCGGAGACTTTCGAGGCGCGAAAATAATTGTCGGGCATCGACTCGAAGTGCGCCTCAATCTCGTCTCCATAATCGGCCGGGAGTTTCTCGGCAACCGACGCCTGCAAGCTTTCGCGTTCGATCTTCGTTTTCTCGTAAAAGGATTTCTGATCGATCAGATACTGCGAAGTCGCATTGAAGAGGTGCCAGACGAGCGATTCTTTCCAGTCGGACCAGGCTTCGGCGCTTGTGCCCTGACCGTCGGCCAGAGTGAGCAGCATTAGAGCGATCAGGTTGCTCTCGCTCTTCACGATGTTCGCCAGCTCTGCGATCGTGGCGGGATCGTCCAGGTTTCTCTGCTGCGCGATGTTGGAGAGAGTGAGATGGTGATCGACCAAAAGAATGAGCGACTTGCGCTGCTCAGGTGAGAGTTGCAGGCGGGCTGCCACGCGTTGGGCGAAAAGCGCGCTGGCTTCCGAATGCGGCCGGGCCCCGACTGCTTTGCCGGTATCGTGTAAAAGGAGGGCGAGGTAAAGAACGAATGGATCTTCCAGTCGTTCGAAGAGTTTTCGGTAAGGAATGAGTTTTGGATTCTCGGTAGCCGGCCAGGGCATCGAGCTTGTCGATGCAAACCAGCGTATGCTCGTCGGCGGTGTAGCGGTGGAGATACTCGTGCTGCACCAGACACGTCAGTTGCCCGAACTCGGGAATGTAGCGCCCGAGAAAATCGACCCGATGCATCATCCGCAGGACGCGGCCCACTTGGCCTTTGCGGGACAAGATCGACATGAAAATTTCGCGCGGGGCCTTGGCGTACTGGAAAGTTCGAGTAATTTGCCCCAGCAAACGGCTTAACAAATCGGCCAGCTCCGGGCTCAGTTCCAGCTCATGTTCCTGGGCGAGCTGGAAAACGCGCATCATCTGCTCCGGCTCCTTTCGAAAAAGATCGCGACGATCGGGAAACAATTGCTGATTACGCACAAAGAATGATTCCAGCTTCGTCTGGTCGGTCCGGATCAGCGGGAGGAAACTGAAAAGCAGCCGCGTTTTTTCGCTGGCCCGACCGCTGGCGAACTGTTGGGTGATTCGTTCGGTCACGCGGAAAATATTCCGGCTGTGTTCGTAGTAATCCCGCATGAACGCTTCGCTGGCGAGTTGCGCGTTTCGCCGGGAATAGCCCAAGCGCCGGGCGATTTGTTCCTGCATGTTCAAGTGCAAAACATCCGTGGCCCGCCCGGTTAGATAATGCAGATCGGTGCGGACTCGCAGCAGAAAATCGTAAGCATGCTCGATGCGACGCTGATCGGCCTGGCTTAACCAATCCTTCCCCACCAGTTGGTGCGTGGCCAACTCGCCTTCCTTAAAATAGGTTACCCAGAGCAGGTTTTGATAGTCGCGCAATCCGCCACAGCCGTTTTTGACGTTCGGCTCCTGCATGTAAACGCTGTCGCCAAATTTTTTATGACGCGCGATCTGGTCGTGCATCCGCAACTCCACGTATTCGCGCTCGTAGCCGGCCACACATTTTGCCCGGAATTGTTCGCGAAACTGGTGGGCAAGATCGACATCGCCGGCCAGAAATCGCGCCTCGAGCATCGACGTTTTTGTCTGCATGTCGCGATTGGCCTGGGCAATCGCTTCTTTAATCGAGCGGGTGGAATGACCGACCTTGAATCCGCTGTCCCAGAGCAGATAGAGGAGCTGTTCCACCATTTCTTCGAGATACGGCGAAATGCTTTTTGCGCGTTGGCGATGCAAGAGCATCACATCGACGTCGCTGAACGGATTGAGCTCGCCCCGGCCGTATCCGCCGATCGCGATCAATGAGAGCGGTTCCGCTTTCGCTTCTTTGTCGGGCACAGCCACCGCCGCGGCAGCGAAAACGCGTTTCAGCAGAACATCGACAAGGTCGGCCCGGCGCTGACAGATTTCACGACCCGCGCCGCCGGCCTGATGTTTCAATCGAAGCCGATGCTCTTCGATCTTGAGAAACCTCTGGTAAAGCGGCAGAACCTCAGTCGGCCGCCGCTCGCCCGTGGCGGCAAGCTGGCTCTCAGCGTGGGCCAGAACCTGATCGAGATGTCGCGACGGCATTCGACAATCTAATCAAGAAGAGCACGTTTCCAAAGCGGCCGTGCAGCGCGGTCATCCCGAGCGACGCCAGGGACCTCGCGTTCGCATTGAACGCGCCCGAACAACACTGAAAGCATGATCGCTTGATTGTTCACGAACGTTGCCCTTAATCGCGGGATCCCTTCGACTTCGCTCTCGCCACGGCGAGTCTTCGACAGGATGACGTGACCAAAGAGATTTTCTACACGTCGATCGCGTAACGTTTCAACTTATTATACAACGTCGGCCGCTGAATGCCGAGGAGCTCGGCCGCCTTCTTTTTGTTGCCATGACATTGAGCCAGCGCCTGAACAATAGCGTGACGTTCCATGTCGTCGAGCGTTTGGACGCCGCCCGCACGCGGCATGGCCACGCGCTCGGTTTGTTGCAATGCCGGGGGTAATTGCACTTCAGCCGGGAGTTCTTTCACGCCGATCAAGTTTTCCTGTGCTAGCACGACTGCGTATTCGAGAGCGTTCTGCAGCTCGCGCACGTTTCCCGGCCACGAATAGTTGAGGAGTTTCTCAAAAGCATCCGGCGCGATGGCCGGCTCGGGTTTGCCCAATTGCTGAGCAAACTGTTTTACAAATAGAGCCACCAGCGGGGGAATGTCCTGTTTCCGGTCGCGCAGGGGAGGCACTTCGATCTGAAACGTGTTCAGCCGATAGTACAAATCGGAACGAAGGCGATTTTCGGCCAGCGCCTGTGGTACTGGCTGATTTGTAGCGGCGATTACGCGAAAATCTGCCTTGAGCGTTCGGGTGCTTCCGAGCGAGCGATATTCGCGTTCCTGAAGCACACGCAAGAATCTGGTCTGCAAATCCGGCGGCATGTCGGAAATTTCATCGAGAAAAAGCGTGCCGTTGTGAGCCGCCGCGATCATCCCGGGGAAATCGTTCATCGCTCCGGTGAACGCGCCTTTCACGTAACCGAAAAGTTCTCCTTCGATCATCGTTTGCGGGAACGCTGCGCAATTGAGCTTCACGATCGGCGCGCCGGCGCGGCGGCTTCGCCCATGAATGATGTTGGCAATCACCTCCTTGCCCACACCGCTTTCGCCCGTGATCAACACGTTGGCATCCGACGGCGCCATTGCCGTAATCAATCCGTCGATCTCCTGCATCGCTTTGCTCTTAAATATCGGCGCCGGTTGAACCTCGGCCATTTCCAGCCGTTTTTCGAGCTGCTGGGTTCGCTGTCGAAGCTGCTCTGTCTCGCGAAGCAGCGACTGCTTCTCCAACGCTTTCTCGATCAGACTAAGCAATTCTTCCGGCGCGTATGGTTTGCTAATGAAATGGTAAGCGCCGCGCTTGATCGACTCGATTGCGTTATTCAACGTGTCATGCGCGGTCAAAATAATGACCTGCGTTCCAGGCGCGCTGGTCTTGATTTCCTCGAGTGTTTGCAAACCTTCCGCGTCGGGCAAGTGGAGATCGAGCAAAACGACGGGCGGAGATTTTGCCTTCAACGCTTTCAATCCCTGCGACGCCGTCGGCGCGGATTCCACCTGAAAGCCGTGCCGCTCGAGCAGCGCCGTCAGGGTCAGAAGGATCGTGCGCTCATCGTCGATGATCAGAATGCGCCGGTTATCCGTTGTCATGTTGACTGTAGGGGAAGATGGCAGCTTCCCGATTATTTTCGAGACAGAGGCACCGTAATCGTCGTGGCCAGTGTCGAATCTGTTGAATCGTAGCGGGCGCGTAACTCTCCATCGTGGGCCCCCACAATACTGCCGGCCCGGCTTAGTCCAAGACCATAATGTCCCCGGGCGACTCGACGGAGCGGTTCGCGTCCCCAGTTTTCAGTGGATAAATCGAACTTCGTCTTCGGCTCACGAAGCGTGAAAACAAATCGATCGTTGTCGACCCTGACCGTCGCGACAATCTCGCCCGGGCCGCGATCGTGTTGAAAAGCATTGCCAAATAGCTCCAGAAACGCCTGCTGCAACAACTGAGGATCGACATCGAACACGGCATCCCCGAGTTGGGCGTCCCATTTGATCCCCGAACTTTCCTTCTCGAAATCCCGCCCGATTCTTTTGCGCAGATCTTCAATAAAATCGGCCGCGCGATATGTCATCCTGTCGGGCTTGTTCTGGCCCAGATCGGCGCTCAGTTTTTGCAGGACCTTTGCCAGATCGGAAATCATTTCCCGGAGCCGTTTGATTTCGGCTTTCAATTCCGCATCGGTCGCGACTTCGCTGATGTAAGCCGATTGCAGTTCGACGGCGTTAAGATGATTTCGAAGATCGTGGCTCAATTGCCGGACAAAATGGACTACGTTGCTCCACGGGATGTCATCGTTTTCGGCCTCGGGAGTTCCAGCGCCCATGATATCGGCGGCTAACCGCTATTTCGAAAAGGAGAACTTGTCGTCACCCGGTCCATCGCCCGCCGCCACCCGCACTCGTGGATCGTTGCTCGCCAGGTGTTGCAGCACATGAAACACGTCTTCCGGGTCGGCATCGAGCGACCGGCCAATTTCTTCGGCCGTCTGGCCATCGCCCCCGGCCAGTTTTTCGCGTACTTGATTTTGCAGCTGCAATAATCTGGTGGCGGCCTTTTTGCCCGCCTCAACCCCCGGCTGATGATAAGCGTTAATGTTCACGAGCGAGCCATAGAAACCAACCGCGCGTTCGTAAAGAGCGATCAACGCGCCCACGTTGAACGCATTTACTTCCGGGATCCCGACGGTGATCGATTCGCGCCCGTTCTCGTAAAGCGCGCTGCGCGTTCCCCGCAAAAAACCGTGGAGATAATCGCCGCTGGTTACGCCAGGCTCGACCTCAAAGGTTGGCTGATGCCGATCCTTGCCGACTTCGATGAAAGTGACGAAAAAATTCAGAATCCCGTCGCGCAACTGCTGGACGTAAGCGTGTTGATCGGTCGAGCCCTTGTTTCCGTAAACGGCTATGCCTTGATGCACCGTCTTGCCATCGAGATCCTTTTCTTTGCCCAACGATTCCATCACCAGTTGTTGCAAGTATTTGCTGAACAGTGCCAGCCGATCCTTGTAGGGAAGGATCACCATGTCCTTTTCGCCGCGGCCGTTGCCAGCGTAAAACCACATCAGCGCCAGAAGCATCGCCGCGTTTTCCATGACATTATTTGTCCGCGTTCGCTCGTCCATCGCCGCCGCGCCGGCCAGGAAATTGTCGATATTAAAACCCTCCAGCGCCATTGGCAGAAGCCCGACTGCGCTCATGACGGAGGTGCGCCCGCCGACCCAGTCGTGCATTGGAAACCGAGAAATCCACCCGTTCTTCTGCGCGTGCTTGTCGAGGTCGCTCCCGACGCCGGTCACTGCGACCGTGTGTTTTCCAAACTGAAGACCACGCGCCTTGAACTTCGCTTCCGCTTCGAGCATCCCGTTCCGAGTTTCCTTGGTGCCGCCCGACTTCGAAATCACGACGACTAGCGTCTGGGGAAGGAAATTGCCTGCCGCGCCGGAGCGTTGCGAAGGCGGGTCGATCCTATCGAATACGCGATCGAAACCGTCAGGATCGGTGTTATCGAGGAAATGAATCTTCATCGGATCGTGCGCGGCGCCGAGCGCTTCGGCGATGAATTGCGGCCCAAGCGCGGATCCGCCGATGCCGATCAAGAGGATGTGCTCGAATTTCTTTCCATTCTCAGTGGGGATTTTTCCGCTGTGCACGTTGGCCGCGAATTCTTTGATCCGGGAATTGGTCTCCTCAATATCGGCGCGAAGTTCCTTCGTCGGCGCCAGCTTCGGATTACGCAACCAGTAGTGACCGACCATGCGTTGTTCGTCGGGATTGGCAATCGCTCCCGCCTCCAACTCGCGCATCGCCGTAAACGCCTTGTCGATCTTCGGCCGCATCTTCTCGAAGAAATCATCCGGAAATTTCATCCGGCTGATATCGATCGAAAAATCGAGATCGGCGTAACGCAGAAAGTATTTCTGAAACCGCTGCCAGAGAGAGGAGGAAGCCATTACACCTGATAATGAATAGACGCTACCCGCGTCGTCCAACCAAATGTGGGGGATGACTGGAGCACGTCCATCCAAAGACTATTTCGGTGCGGCAGGCTTGTCTTTGGGTTTCATCGGCACTTCTTCCTTTCGGCGCGATTTCGTATTCGGGTTTGGCAACTGCCCAAGCAACCAATGATCGAACCAGCCTACGATGTGTTGCAATCGTTCGACACGATGCCACGGCTGACCCGAGCGCGATAGCTCGTGCGATTCGCCGGGGAAACGCACCATTACCGTGGGAATTCTACGAAACTTGAGCGCGCGAAACATTTCTTCACCGCCCGCGCCTGGGGGCGTCCGGGTGTCCGCTTCGCCGAGAACAAACATCATCGGCGTCTTCACGTTCTTGATGTAGGTAATGGGCGAACGCGCTTTGAAATCCGCTTCGTCCTCAAATGGAGGCGCTTTGAACCAGTTCGGTTGAAACAAAGTGAAATCGGCCGTGTACCACCAATGGGCCCAACTGGCGATGTCGCGTTGCGCCACGGCGGCGGCAAAACGGTCGGTGTGCCCGACGACCCAGTCCGTGAGCAGACCGCCGCCGCTGCCGCCAGTCACTCCGAGTTTCTTGCTGTCGATGTAACCGCGCTTGATCACTTCATCCACGCCGGCCATCAAATCTTTGAAGTCATCGCCTGGGTAATGGTACTGGATCACGTTCCCAAAATCCTGGCCGTAGGTCGTACTGCCGCGCGGGTTCGGATAAAGCACCACGTATCCCTTCGCCGCCATCCATTGGAATTCGTGCTCGAAAATGTAACCGTAAGCCGCGTGCGGTCCGCCGTGAATATTGAGAATCAGTGGATATTTTTTCGCCGGGCTGAAGTCCGCCGGTTTCTGGACCCATGCCTGGATCGTTTTTCCGTCGAATGTTTTGTACGAGATCTCCTCCGGCTCGGTCAGATTTAATTTCGAAAAAAGTTCCTCGTTCACTTTTGTTAATTGCACCGGCTGCGCGTTTGCATTCGCGCGATCCAGAACGAACAGGTCGTTGATCCGGGTTGGCGTGGAGACTGTGTAAACGATTTTCATCGTGGCATCGGCATCCTGCCGGTGATCTGCTGTATTCATGGGCAGGATGCCCGTGCCACTTGCTCGAAAACGCACCACCGCCTGATTACCATTCGTCAGGTCGGTGGCCGCGCCGCTGCTTACATCGAACTGCGCCAGGATCGCTTTTCCTCCTTTGCCGTAAACCTCGATTAAGCTGCGTCCGTCCGGCGTCCAGATCGGGATGTTTCGGCCGCCACCGCGCGGAGCTGCGTTGTCGCCAAATGGGCCGCCACCGACATCGAAATCGAATGTTGCCGTCAGATTTCGCGGTTTCGCGTTTGGCGTAACATCGACAACCCAGAGATCGGGCTGCGTGTAAGAGTTTACCGGCTGCGTTACCGACGCCAGAAACGCGAATTGTTTTCGGTCAGGGCTGAGCGACAGGCCGCCAACATCCATGTCGATGGTGTTGAGCTTCGCTGGGGTCCCGCCGGTCGGGTTGATCGAATACAGCTCGCTCTTTGGATTGTCGTAGTACGGCTCGTCCACGTGCAGCGAGAGGAAATAAATTTCGCCTTTCGCCCAAACGATGCTGCCCTCGTCGAAGCGGCCGAACGTGAGCTGCTGGGGTTTCACTTTTTCCTCGGCGCTCCGCGGCGCCTGGATTACCCAGATGTGCGACGGATGTTCCGGATCGAGATAACCTTCGTCATCCTCACGATAGACTGCGTGGGTCACCACATGCACATCGCTATCGTGCTCCGATTCGGCTTCCGCTTTCTTGACTGCTTCCTTGGCATCCTGTTTCGCGGCGCCGCTTTTTTCAGCCGGTTTCTTCGAGGCCTCAGGCGAACTGTCGGGTGAACTCTCACTCACCGCCTTTTTGAGCTCCTCCTCTTTCTTCTTTTTCTTTTCCTGTTTGGCCAGGTCTTTCGCATTAGTCCCGCTGAGAAACGCAATCATTTTCCCATCCGGCGACCAGACCGGGTTCGCCGCGCCTTTCGGCAGATCGGTAAACGAAAACGAATCGCCTCCGGTCATGGGCAGGATCGACAACTGCGGCGGCTCGGGTTTGCCGTCCTTTTCCGTCGCCCGCACAAAAACCAGGAATTTTCCATCGGGCGACCAGCGGGGAGAGCCATCATGGTCGCCCTTGGTCAACTGGTGCGGCTCCTCGGCGCCATTGGTCGGAACCGACCAGATCGACGTGTTATACCCCTCCTTCTTTTCATTCACGGTCACCCGCACAAACGCCACGCGCGATCCATCGGGCGAAACCTGCGCATCACCGATCCAGACAAAGTCCCAAAGATCCTTTTCGGTGATGCTGCGTTTCTGGGCGGACGCGCTGTTTAGTGCCGCGGCGAGAAGGAGAAAAATGACGAAGGAATGACTAAGCCCGAACCGCGAAGCCCAAGATCGGCTTTGTTTAGTCATTCGATCATTCGTCATTCCTTCGAGCTTCGTGCTTCGGATTTCGTCATTCATAATATTACATGTGGTCGATCACATTAGTTCCAAACTCGCTACATTTGATTTCAGTCGCGCCTTCCATTTGGCGCGCGAAATCGTAGGTGACGCGTTTGCTGGCAATCGCGCCGTTCAATCCTTTCAGGATCAAATCGGCGGCTTCGGTCCAGTTCATGTAACGGAACATCATTTCGCCGGACAAAATTACCGAGCCGGGATTCACCTTGTCCTGGTTCGCATATTTCGGCGCGGTACCGTGGGTTGCTTCGAAAATGGCGTGACCGGTGATGTAATTGATGTTGCCGCCGGGCGCGATTCCGATCCCGCCCACTTGAGCGGCCAAGGCATCGCTCAAGTAATCGCCGTTCAGATTCAATGTCGCGATCACGTCGAAATCTTCCGGGCGGGTCAGCACCTGCTGGAGCGTGATGTCGGCGATCGCGTCCTTGATCACAATGCCGGCGCCGGGTTTGCCCATGGGAATTTTGCACCACGGGCCGCCGTCGATTTCTTCCGCGCCGAAATAATTCTTGGCAACGTCGTAACCCCAATCGCGAAACGCGCCCTCAGTAAACTTCATGATGTTCCCTTTGTGCACGAACGTGACGCTCTTGCGCTGATTCAGAATCGCATAAGAGATCGCACTGTGGATCAACCGGACGCTGCCGGACCGGCTCACCGGTTTGATGCCGATCCCGACCATGACGTCGTCCTTTTCCGGCGCGCCGACTCGTTTCCAGAACTCGGCCGCTTTTTCTTTCGTGCCGAAACGAATTTTCTCGAATGCTTTTGGAAATTCTTTGGCGAGAAAATCGAGAATTTTCTTCGACTCCGGCGTGCCGGCGGCCCATTCGATGCCGGCGTAAATGTCTTCCGTGTTTTCGCGGAAGATGACCATGTTCACCTTCTCCGGATGTTTCACGGGTGAGGGGACGCCTTTGAAGTACTGGACCGGCCGGAGACAAACGAAAAGATCGAGCAGCTGACGTAGCGCGACATTGAGCGAGCTAATTCCGCCGCCTACCGGTGTGGTCAGCGGACCTTTGATGCCGACAAGATATTCGCGAAACGCTTCGACGGTATCGTCGGGCAACCAGGTATCGAACTTGTCCTTGGCCGCCTGGCCGGCGAAGACTTCGAACCAGGCGATCTTCTTTTTCCCGCCGTATGCTTTTTCGACGGCCGCATCCAGAACGCGCACACTGGCCGCCCAAATATCCGGCCCGGTGCCATCGCCTCGAATAAATGGAATGATCGGTTTATCTGGGACGTTGAGCTTTTCGGTCCTGGAAATTTTTTCGCCGGCAGGCGGCGTGATATTTTTGTATGGCATAAGATCGACAGTGTAGAGGCGGCTGGGTCGGCCGCAACTCTTAAGTAAATTAATGGCAGCGCGTACGGGAGTCGAACCCGTGCACCAGCCTTGAGAGGGCTGTGTCCTAACCACTAGACGAACGCGCCATCGAAGGCGTTTAGGATAACCGCGCAAGGTGAACCGGCAAGCCGCGCGCGAGGTGAACTTATTTTTTCTTGTGCGCCTTGCGCGCCGGAGTGGGCGTAGGCAGGGCGCCATCGCTCGCCGGCCTCACCCGCGGCTGGTTGGTCTGACTTTGATGCGCCTCCCTGAACGAATCGAGGGCGGCCTTCATTTCAGCCGTTGCTGCCATCGCCCGCATCCGTCCGTAATAAATATCGTAGTAGGCCCGGAGGCGCTGGCGTTTCTCGAGATCCGTATCGGCTTTTTCGATGACCGCCTTGGCCGCGATGACCGCCGGATCATTCACCGCCTGGTTAGCCAAACGTCGCCACTCAAGATGCAGCCGGCGATCATCGGCTTCCTTGCCCAATGACGTTTGGTTGAAAGCTTCGTCCAACTTTGACACTTCCGGAAGATTGGGTGAAACCGACGGCTGAGCACTGGGCGTCGACTCTTCCAGTGGCCGCGGCCCCAGATCGACGGTCGGCGGTGCTGCATCTTGCCCGTGCAAGATCGAAATCGCGCCGGGGAGCAATGAAATAATCAGGCAGCTCATTCCCAACGGCAGCCGTAAGGCAATCATGCCCATGATCGTAATCGCACTCGATGTTTTGTCATTTTCATAGTGATCACGAGCAGGCGGGATGGTCCCTTCGAGTCGCCAGGCGAACAATCTCGGGGTGACAGGATTTGAACCTGCGACCTCGTGGTCCCAAACCACGCGCTCTACCAAGCTAAGCTTACACCGTATCAGCGACTGATCCATATCACGCACCGCAATTCATCCTGCATCCGAAAGTTAGCGCGTGCACAATCGCACCTGTTAGCAATTATGGCGTGTTGCAAGCCGATTAATATTGCGTCAGAATTCAACCCGTCGCCCCGTAGGCTGCTTCCTTTCCTCTCTTCTCCCGTCTCCTCGTATGTTTAAGCACGAAAAAATTCAGCTCTTTGTTTTCATCATCCTAATTGCTCTTCAGGTCCTGGGCGTGATCGGGCTTCTGTACCGCTTTCAGCCGTTTTACCTGTCGATCATGTTGCCGGTGTTCTTTATCGGCGGCCTTGGCACTTCGCTCTATCTCCATCGCTATCTCACCCATCGGGGATTTGAGATGCCGGAATGGCTCAAATTCCTGCTTGCCACCGGCTCAGCGGTAATGCTGTCGGGCGATCCGGTCATGTGGGTAGGAGATCACCGTTATCATCATTTGAAATCCGATACCGACGAAGACATTCACAGCCCGTTGCACGGTTTTCCTTATGCCCACATGATGTGGCTGGTCCGGAAACCGGCCGACTTCCGCGAACGTTCCAAGCGTTATGCCGCCGACGTTCGGAAAATCTGGTATTGCCGACTAATGGAAAACTCGGGGCTTTACGTGTTGCCTCATCTGGCGGTTGCGTCTGTGCTTTTCTTTACCCTCGGTTTCGCGGGAATGCTGTGGTGCCTCTACGTGCCGATGCTCGTGATGTACAATGTCACCTGGGCGGTTAATTCCATCTGCCATATGCCGCGCTTTGGCTATCGCAGCTTTGATACTACCGACCAAAGCCGAAACAACTTTTTGATCGGGGTGCTCGGATTCGGCGAAGGCTATCACAACAATCATCACGCCCAGCCCCGATGCGCCGCCCACGGATTGCGCTGGTGGGAATTCGATCTCACCCGCTACATCATCTGGACGCTGGAAAAATTCGGACTCGCCTGGCAGGTCGTTTGGCCGGCCGAGGAGCCGGAAAGTCTGGCGGCATCGCTGCCCGATGTCGTCACTCCAGTCATGGTCAGCGGGCAACCCGAGACCGTCGTCTAGGGTTCGTAGCCGAGATTCGGAGCCAGCCGCTTCTCCACCGCGCTGATCGGTCCTCTCCGGCGCGCGGCATAATCGACAACCTGGTCGCGCGCGATTTGTCCGACCCCGAAATACTTCGCCTCGGGATGCGAAAAATATAGTCCGCTCACGCTCGCGCCCGGATGCATGGCAAATGATTCCGTCAGCTTGATGCCGGTGCTTTCTTCCGCCGCAAGCAAGTCGAACAGCGTCCGCTTTTCCGCATGATCGGGGCAGGCCGGATAACCCGCAGCTGGACGAATCCCGCGATATTTTTCCCGGATAAGATCGACATGGGACAATTTCTCGTCCCGCCCAAAGCCCCATGCGATTCGCGCCTGCTGATGCAAATATTCGGCAAACGCTTCGGCCAACCGATCGGCCAGCGCTTTTGTCATGATCGCATTGTAATCATCGTGCTCGCGCTTGAATCGCTCGGCCAGCTCGTCGGCGCCATGAATCGTCACCGCAAATCCGCCCAGATAATCCTGTAGCGGCGGTCTCTGACCGTCATCCGAGGGCGCGACGTAATCCGCCAGACAGTGATTGAATTGTCCCGCTGGTTTTGGCATCTGCTGACGCAGGAAATAAAACGTGGCGAGTTTCTCAGTTCGCTTCTCGTCCGCATAAAGATCGACATCGTCGCCAACGGCATGTGCCGGCCAGAATCCGAACACGCCTCTCGCGGTCAGCCAGCCTTTCGCGACGATCTCATCAAGAAGTTTCTGGGCATCCTCGAAAAGCTCGCCTGCCTGGGCGCCGATCACCGGATCGTCAAAAATCGCCGGATATCTTCCGCGTAATTCCCAAGTATGAAAAAACGGCGACCAATCGATGTAATCGACTAGCGTGCGCAGCGAAACGTTCCGGGGAGCACAGGCTGCCAGCCTGTTGGTCTCGGCAGCTTGCCGAGACGCCTCGCCGGGCTCAATCGCGCCTCGAACTGGTTGAGCGTCCACAGATGTTGCCGGCAAGCTGCCGGCAACTGCAGGCTGGCAGCCTGTGCTCCCCGGAATGCTGGAGTAGACGCGTGTTCCTAAAAACTCCGGCCGCGCCGGTTGATAAGCGGTCCATTTAATCGGCGTCCGATTGGCGCGCGCCTGTTCGAGCGTGAGGAACGTTTTCACGCGCATCTTTGCGGCGTGTTGCTCGCGGAGCGCCGCGTACTCGGCCCGGATCTTGGTGTCGAAGGTGGCTTTTTGTTTCTCGTTCAAGAGCGAACTCACTACGCCAACCGCTCGCGAGGCATCGAGCACGTGCACCGCGCTGGCATGATAATTCGGGGCGATCTTCACCGCCGTATGGGCCCGGCTGGTGGTCGCGCCACCGATCAACAGTGGCAACTCGAACCCGGTGCGCTCCATTTCCTGCGCGACGTGCACCATTTCATCCAGGGACGGCGTGATCAGCCCGCTCAATCCAATTACGTCCGCATTTTTTTCCCGCGCCGTTTCCAGGATCTTCGCCGCCGGCACCATCACTCCCAGATCGATAACGTCGTAATTGTTACATTGCAGCACCACCCCCACGATGTTCTTGCCGATGTCGTGGACGTCGCCCTTCACCGTTGCCATCACGATCCGACCCTGCGGTTTCGCGCCCGCGGATTTCTCCGCTTCCATGAACGGCATTAAGTAGGCCACGGCCTTTTTCATCACTCGCGCGCTCTTCACCACCTGGGGCAGAAACATTTTGCCTGCACCGAAAAGATCGCCCACAACGCTCATCCCGGCCATGAGCGGGCCTTCGATCACGTCGAGTGGACGCTTGCTTTTCTTGCGCGCCTCCTCGGTATCGATGTCGATGTAATCCACGATGCCTTTTACCAGGGCGTGTTTCAGCCGTTCTTCGACAGACTCACCGCGCCAGGCTTCGTCTTTGACTGGCGCTTTGCCCTTTGTTGTCACGTTTTCCGCGAATTCGACCAGCCGCTCGGTCGCATCGGCGCGGCGATTGAGCAGCACATCTTCGACCCGTTCGCGCAGCTCGGGTTCGATCTCTTCGTAAACGGCAAGCTGACCCGCATTCACAATCGCCATGTCGAGTCCGGCGCGAATAGCATGAAACAGAAAAGCGGCGTGCATCGCCTCGCGCACGGTGTTGTTGCCGCGGAATGAAAACGAAATATTGCTCACACCGCCGCTGACGCGCGCGCCGGGAAGGTTCTCTTTGATCCAGCGCGTCGCTTCAATGAAATCGAGCGCATAATTACGATGTTCGTCCAGACCGGTGGCGACCGTGAGAATGTTTGGATCGAAGATAATATCGGTCGCGGAAAAGCCGGCTCGCTCGATCAGGAGGTGGTAGGCCCGCGCACAGATGTCGATCTTGCGCTGCAAATTGTCGGCCTGGCCTTGTTCGTCGAACGCCATCACGATAACAGCCGCGCCGTATCGTCTTACCAGCCGCGCCTGACGGAGAAATTCCTCTTCGCCGTTTTTCAAGCTAATGGAATTAACGACTGGTTTGCCTTGCAGACATTTGAGACCCGCTTCGATCACGCTCCACTTCGAGCTGTCGATCATAATCGGAATCCGGGAAATATCGGGTTCACTCCCGATCAAATTCAGAAAACGGGTCATGGCCGCTTCCGAATCGATCATCCCTTCGTCCATATTGACGTCGAGCAGGTTGGCCCCGCCTTGCACTTGCTGACGCGCGACCACGAGCGCGCCGTCGAAGTCGCCTCCCAGAATGAGTTTCGAAAATTTCGGCGAGCCGGTGATGTTGGTTCGTTCGCCAATGATGACGAAGCCGAACTCCGGCGTAATGTTGAGCGGCTCCAGGCCGGAGAGCTGTAGTACCTCGGGAGCGCGATCTTCTTCGCTGGGGAGCGCACGCGCCTCGCGTGCCATCTTCGGCGCCCTCGCCGAAGATTCTTCCTGCGTCCATAACCACGGATACTCCTCACCCTGTTCAGCAACGCCCGAATCCCAGGGATTTCGACAAATATACTGAAATTTCTCGTGCAGGTCCGATTCCGATCGAATCAACCGATCGAACGATTCTTTCTCCCAGACCGGACCTCGCGTTCCAGCGGCTTTGTTGATCTTGTGAGCTGTCGATGACTTGATGCCGTGAAGAATTTCCGTTAACGACCAGAAAGCGGGGGCTCCTTTCGCATCCTGGCTTTTCACCTGCGGCTCAAAAAGCAGGTGAGCGTGATCGGGCATTACGCAGGCCGCGTAGAGCTCGATTTGTCGATGTTCGTGAGCGTATAGGATGCTATTCAAGACGATGTCTCTTTCGCCACTCGATAGTTGACGGCGTTCATGTGTTGAAAACGCCACTGCGTATTTGCCCCAGGGACGCTCGAAGTGAGGCAGCCAACGCTTCGAATATTGGACGTTCGCGGTTTCGGCGGGGGCGCGGAAATCGGCACGCGAGGCGCGTGCGCTCCCCTGACTGTGCGATTCCACGTGTCTTGGAGGAAGATCGCGCACCGCGTTTGCCAACACCCTGATGTGTTCCGGCGTCGTCCCGCAACAACCGCCGACCAGATTGAGCCAGCCGTTCTGCGCCCACCTGGCAACTTTTGGCGAAAACGTTTGCGGAGTTTCGGGAAAACCGGTGGGCGATAGCGGATCGGGCAACCCTGCATTCGGATACGCGCTGGTGAAGTAGGGCGAGATTCGCGCCAACTCTTCGATGAACGGCTCCATCTCATCGGGCCCGAGCGCGCAATTCAAACCTATGATGAGCGGCTGCGCATGCGCGATGGAAATGAGGAACGCTTCCACGGTTTGCCCGCTCAAAGTGCGACCGGACTTGTCGGTGACCGTTCCAGAGATCAGCAGCGGAACCCGCCTGCCGATTTTTTCGCCGGCGTCAGCGATCGCGAAAAGCGCGGCTTTTGCATTCAAGGTGTCGAAAACGGTTTCCACGACGAGGAGATCGACATCGCCTTCGAGCAACGCCGTCGCTTGATCGAAATAGGTCGCGCGAAGTTGATCGAACGAAACCGCCCGAAAGGCCGGATCGCCGACATCGGGAGAGATAGAGCCGGTGACGGGCAGGGGACCCATCGCTCCGGCAACAAAATGGCGTTGCCCGGTTGCATTTGCCACCCGATCGGCCGCGCGTCGCGCGATCCGTACCGCTTCAACGTTCATCTCTTGGGTGAGCGCACGAAGATCGACATCGTCCACCACGCGTTGAAAAAACTCCTGGTCCTTGCGCCCGCCGCGCGGTTCTCCGGAAAACAAAAAATCATGGAGCCCAATCGTCGTGGCGCTAAAAGTATTGGTTTCGATGATATCGGCGCCGGCCTCGAGGTATTTGGTATGAATCTCCTCGACAAGCGCCGGCTGGGTCAGCTGCAATAGTTCCAGACTGCCCTTGAGGTCCTTGCCTTTTCGATCGCGAAAACGATTCCCGCGATAGTCCGCTTCCGAAAGGTTATGGCTCTGGAGGGTCGTGCCCATGGCTCCGTCGAGCACGACAATGCGCTCGCGCAGGAGCGTCTCCAGAGGATGAGGATCGGCCGGCATGATAGCTGGGGACTAAACCGCATTTCTGCCCGCGATCAAGGAACAAATTGACGCATCATGATGCGTAGATGTGTTATGTTCCCCCTCGCGATCATGCTCCTGCTCAGAATCGTGTCGTCCGCCGGGCAAAGTCTAAGATAGCCTAATGTCGAAGCACGAATGTCGAATGACGAAACAAGTCCGAAATCCGAAATTGCAATAGCCGAAAGGCAAAGCTGCGCTCGGCGAATTGGTTCTTCATTTGGGTTTTGAAAAATGTTTCGAATTTCGATATTCGAATTTTTAGTTTCATTTATGGAGGCGATCCGGCTTTTGAAATCGCTTAACCGCGATCAACGCAACACTTTCATCGCCTGTTTCCTGGGTTGGGCCCTGGATGCGCTCGATTTTTTTCTGCTCACCTTCGTGATGCCGGCAGTGGGGCATGAGTTCAACTGCGGCGTCCCTCAGATCGCATTCGCCCTCACGCTGACCCTGATGATGCGACCCGTAGGTGCGCTGCTTTTCGGCTGGCTGGGCGATCGGTTCGGCCGACGGATGCCGCTCATCATCGACATCGTCTTTTATTCGGTGATGGAATTGCTGACCGCGTTTGCTCCCAATTACACCGTCTTTCTGATCTTGCGGGCGCTTTTCGGCATTGGAATGGGCGGTGAATGGGGATTGGGGGCATCGCTGGCGATGGAGACGCTACCGACGAAGGCACGGGGGTTATTCTCGGGGATCCTGCAGCAGGGGTACGCCGTCGGTTATTTGCTCGCGGCCGTTGTGTACTGGCTGGTTTTTCCAACGTTTGGCTGGAGAGGGATGTTTGTGGCGGGCGCTTTGCCGGCGCTCCTTGTGATTTACATACGCACGCACGTGCCCGAATCGCCGGTGTGGCAACGGGACAAGGCGCGGATTGTCGAGAGCCCGTTCGGTGTCCTGCGCGCGCTGCGCCAACATTGGGCTTCGTTTCTGTACGCAACCCTGCTGATGACGGCTTTCATGTATATGTCGCACGGGACCCAGGATATTTACCCGACGTTTCTGGAAAAGCAGCGCGGTCTCGACGTCGATCAAAAGGCAATTGTGGCCATCATTTATAATCTGGGTGCCATCTGCGGGGGCGCATGGTTTGGCGCACTCTCGCAAGGGCTTGGCCGCCGCCGAACGATTATCACTGCGGCGACGCTTGGTATTCTATTGATCCCGCTCTGGGTTTATTCACCGACCATACCGCTCCTGGTTACAGGCGGATTTCTCATGCAATTCATGGTGCAAGGCGCATGGGGCGTGGTGCCGGTCCATTTAAACGAACTGGCCCCAGCAGAATGCCGCGGGACATTTGCCGGTTTATCCTACCAACTCGGCAGTTTCTTCTCGGCTAACGCCGCGATGGTGCAGGCATACATTGCCGAGAAATTCCGGGATGCGCACGGCGCGCCCAATTACGCGACAACGCTGGCGGTTTTCCTGCTGGTCGTCTTCGTCGCCCTCATCCTTATCACGACCCTTGGGCGTGAAGAGCGGGGAAAGGAGTTCTAATAGTGGCGGAGAACGGACGGGACCTGGCCCGGGTCTTGGCCCCGTTCCCGGACTTGGGCCGTGGCCTGCGCGGGTGCGCGATATTGGCCGGGCCCGTAACGATGTTCGACAATCGCCTCGGCAATTCGGTCGGCCAGCATTTCTCGATATTCGGAATCGCGCGCCTGTTTGCCGTCCTTCCGATTGCTCAGGAACCCGCACTCGACCAAAACCGCTGGATATGCCGCCTGGCGAAGAACCCGGAAGTTGGCGCTGCGCACACCCCGGTTCGTGGATCGCGGGATGGTCATTAGCTTGGATTGAATCCGATGGGCAAGCCCAGCAGAATCCGCGGAGTGGTAATATGTTTCGAACCCATTAATGGCTCGTTTGCGCGAATCGTTGAAATGGATGCTTACAAAAATGGAATTCTTCTGTGCGTTCTCGATCGCGACCCGTTGATCGAGTGGAATGAAAGCATCTGAAGTCCGCGTCATCACCGTCCTTAATTGGGACTCGCGCAGTTTGCGCTCGAGGCGTTTTGCGACATCAAGGGTGGCGACCTTCTCCGCTCCGCCGAACCGCCGATAGGCGCCATTATCTTTTCCGCCGTGCCCGGCATCCACTACGACGGTGCTAAAAGTCCTGCTGGTATCTCTCGTCGTCGAGACAGTCGTGCAGCTTGCAACTAAAACGCCCAGGCACAGACCAAGCCCTCGAACAATCAATCGCGACATCTCTTAAATAGATAACAACGAAGCGTCTTCTGTGCCACCCCGTTTTTCCCCTGAGCCTCATTTTCGAAACGATCAGATGCAAAAACTGCTTGTTTTTTGCGCTGCTGCGCATAAAGGCCTCTTACCTCCTTATGATCAACCGATTTTTCCTTTCGTTTTTGTTTTTGGCGCTTGGCATCCTCACTTTCGAATGCGACGCGTTCGCTGCCGGCGCGCCAGCGGCTAATCCGGCCCCGGCTGCCGCCACGAATCCCTCGGCGTCGAAAGCCGGCCGGACCGTTGTCGATCAAACGGCCCAGACCATTATTTTTTGTTACCACCGGCTTGTCGATAAAGTCCGCTATCCAGGGACCGAGATCAAAACGGCCGACTTTGAAGCGCAAATGAAAATGCTGAAGGACAAAGGCATTACGGTAATCGGGCTTCAGGATTATCTGGCCTGGAGGCGGGGAGAGAAAAATATTCCGCCGCGTTGTGCGGTCATCTCTTTCGACGACGGCTGGAAGTCGCAATATGAAGTGGCCTGGCCGATTCTAAAAAAATACGGTTATCCGGTTACCCTCTTCATTTATACCGAGGGAATACGAGGTAATCTGTTAGGCGGAGGCGAAGCCATCACCTGGGAGCAGCTCGCGGATATGCGCGACAATGGGGTCGATATCGAGGCGCACTCTGCGACCCATCAGGACCTGCGCGAAGGACATACCATCACGATTTTCGAGCCCGGCGGGAAGAGAACCAAGAAGAAACTGACCGGCGCCGACTACGAGCAATGGCTGCAGAAAGAAGTCGTCGGCTGCAAAGACTTGCTCGAGCAAAAGCTGGCGATCAAGGTCAATTGCTACGCCGTGCCGTTCGGTAATTACAACGAACACGTCAAGGAAGTCGCCCGGAATGCCGGCTACGAAGCAATGTTCACCGTTTATGGGCAGCCCCTCACGTTTACTTCGTCGCTCGATTCGTTGGGTCGTTACGCCATCGAAGCCAACAAACCAAAGGTGTTTGCCGATGCGATCAAGATGATCGGCACTTCCACGGGTGGCGCATCGGCCGTCGCAGCGGTCGGAGCCGATAATCTCCAAACACAGCCAACGGATGGTGAAACGATCAGAACGGCCCTGCCGTTGATCAAGGCGAACTTGAGTTCGATTGGTCAGATCGATCCGGCCAGTGTGCAAATGCGCATGAGTGGTCTGGGATTGGTTCCGGCCAGCTACGACCCCAAAACCGGAACCGCCTCCTACCAGGTGACGCAGAAACTGCGCGACAACACTTGCACGGTAATTCTGACGGCAAAATCCGAAGGCAAGAAGATCGAAGCGCACTGGACTTTTGGAATTGAAGAAGCCGCCACCGGCGCACCGGCTCCGAAGAAATAGCTGCGCGATGACGATATGGGGAGCGCACGCGCCCTCGCGTGCTGGTTTCGGCGCCTCGCCGAAACGATTCTTTCCCTCAAGAGACTAACGTCATGTTTCCACAGCTCAGCGACAAGCTTCAGGACATCTTCAAAGACCTGCGCGGTCACGGCAGGATCAGCGAGACGAACATCGACAGCGCCTTACGGCAGGTCCGGCTGGCCTTGCTTGAGGCCGATGTCGATTTTCAGGTGGCTAAAGATTTCATTTCCCGGGTTAAAGAAAAAGCGCTGGGCGAAGAGGTCGTGCGCAGCATCACCCCAGGCCAGCAGATCGTTAAGATTTTTCATGAAGAATTGACCGCGTTGCTGGGCGGCAATTCCGAGCCCCTGCGCCTG
The DNA here is from genome assembly GCA_963815455.1 of uncultured Verrucomicrobiae bacterium. GTDB lineage: Bacteria > Verrucomicrobiota > Verrucomicrobiia > Chthoniobacterales > UBA10450 > JBDTZF01. The sequence goes on along the minus strand of CAWFGO010000003.1, from coordinate 165,648 downwards.
GCAGAAAAAACGCGAATTTTGATCGTGGGTCTCAATGGTTCCGGCAAAACAACGTCCTCGGCGAAACTCGCGCATTTCTTGAAAAAACAAGGACGCACGCCGGTCCTGGTCGCCTGCGATTTGCAACGGCCGGCGGCGATCGAACAGTTGGCCACACTGGGAAAACAAATTGATGTGCCTGTGTTCAGGCCCGATTCGAGCGAGAAAAATGTGGAGCGCGCCGCCGCCGCCAGTCTGGAATGGGCGGAGCAGCAATCAGCCAACATCGACATCTTCGACACGGCCGGCCGCCAGGAGATCGATCGACCGTTGATCGACGAGATCAAAGCGCTGAGCGATTTCTTGCAGCCGCAGGAAATTCTACTCGTGGTCGACGCTGCCACCGGTCAACGCGCCGTGAGCGTGGCCACGCATTTTAACGAGGCGCTTCAGATCACGGGAATTATTTTAACCAAGCTCGATGGGGATGCCCGCGGCGGGGCGGCGCTGTCGATGCGGGCCGTCACCCAACGTCCGATCAAGTTTGCCGGAACCGGAGAAAAACTCGATCAGTTCGAGCTTTTTGTTCCGGACCGTCTGGCCGGACGAATTCTTGGAATGGGCGACGTGGTTGGCCTGGTCGAAAAGGCGGCCGAAGCAGTAGATGAGGAGGAAGCCGCGCGGATGGAGCGCAAATTGCGGAGCGCATCGTTCGATTTCAACGATTTCCTGGCCCAATTCAGAATGATGAAAAAAATGGGCCCTTTGGAGAATATTCTTGGCATGTTGCCCGGGATGGGTAACGTGCAGGGCCTCTCAGTTGACGAGAAGCAGCTCAAGCGCACGGAAGCCATTGTGCTTTCGATGACCAGCGAGGAGCGGACCCGCCCCGACATCTTAAATGCGCGGCGGCGTCAGCGCATCGCGCGTGGAAGCGGCACGACCGTCACGCAGGTGAACGATTTGCTCCGGCGTTTCGATCAAATGCGCAAAATGATGAAGAGCACGGGGAAAATGAAAAAAATGATGGCGCAAATGGCGCGAATGAAAAAATAACATGGCAGTTTCAATCAGATTACGCAGAGAAGGGTCGCTAAATAGCCCGTATTATAAAGTAGTCGTCGCGGACAGCAGAAGCCCGCGCGATGGCAAATTCATCGAAATTATCGGCACCTACGATCCGAAGAAGGCCGGCAACAACAGCACGCTCAAACTCGATCGGGCCGAATACTGGATCAGCAAAGGCGCCCAGCCGTCCGACACGGTGCGAAGCTTGATCAAGAAAAACAAGAACCCAGAGGCTGCGGCGAAAGCAGCTGAAGCGGCGGCAGCAAAAAAAGCTGCACGCGCGACAGTGGCTCCGCCAGTTTCCGTTGCAAGTGAGCCGACGGGAACACCTCCACCGGCTGAAGCAGCTGATACAACGCCTCCGCCAGCCGAAACGACTGCACCCCCGCCGCCCGAGTCGGCATGAAAGAATTTCTCGAGTTCATCATTCGCCAGCTCGTGGAGTTTCCCGACGAGATGATGCTCACGGAAATTCCAGGCGGCAAAACAACTATTTTCAAGCTCCAGCTGCGTCAAAGCGATGTCGGGCGCATTATCGGGCGCAACGGCCAGACGATTCAGGCCATTCGCGCATTGCTAAATAGTTCCGCGTCGCGACACGGCCAGCGCGCCACGCTCGAGATCGTCGAGTAGTTCTTTTCTCACAAAGGACACAAAGGAAACAACGGCCAAGGAGAGCTTGATTTGTTCCCTTGGTATCCGTTGTGACCGTTGTGTGAAAATGGAATGAAGATCGACATCCTCACGCTTTTTCCAGAGATCTGCCGTGCGCCGCTGAACGAGAGCATCATGAAGCGGGCGCAGGAAAAAGAAATTGTCGATCTTCGCATTCATAACCTGCGGGACTGGACCACCGACAAACATCACGTGGTGGACGACGCTCCGTTCGGAGGAGGGCAGGGGATGGTGATGAAACCGGAGCCGATTTTTGCGGCGGTGGAGGAGCTGCGTGATGAAAGGCAGAAAATGTCCAACGCCCAACGTCCAACACCCAACGTCCAATTACAGAAACCGAAAGTGATTCTGATGTCACCGGCGGGACGACGTTTTGTTCAGTCAACGGCGGAGGAGTTATCCCGCGAATCGCACCTAATAATAATTTGTGGTCACTATGAAGGAGTCGATCATCGCGTAATCGAGCACCTGGTCGATCTTGAGATTTCGATCGGCGACTATGTTCTGACCAATGGGGCAATCGCCGCGGTTGTTCTTGTCGATGCGGTGGTTCGATTGCTGCCGGGGGTGCTCGGTGATGAAAACTCCGCGGCTGATGACAGTTTCAGTACCGGTCTGCTCGAAGCGCCACAGTATACACGCCCGGCTGATTTCCGCGGCTGGAAGGTTCCGGAGATTCTGTTTTCCGGAAATCACGCCGAGATCGCGAAGTGGCGGAAAGAGCAAAGCGCAAAGCGCACACGCGCGAATCGGCCTGATTTACTATCAGGTAGGGACGCACCTCCGGCGCGTCCGTAATACTGGAATCGATTAGTCGGACGTTTCGGAGAAACGTCCCTACCTGGCTTTCCCGAGAACCACGCAGGCGTTGATTCCGCCGAAGCCGAACGAATTGCTCAGGACATAATTCAACTCGGCGCTACGGCCGTGATTTGGCACAACATCGAGATCGCACGCAGGATCGGGATTTCGATAGTTGATCGTGGGCGGAATCCATTGTCGATCTAGGGCCAGCGCGCACAACGCCGCTTCGATCGCGCCGGTCGCGCCGAGCGGATGGGCATGATAACCCTTGGTGCCGCTGACCGGAATCTTTTTGGCGTGGTCGCCAAAGACTTGTTTGATCGACGCGGTCTCAGCGCTGTCGTTTAGCTGAGTCGAGCTGGCGTGGGCATTGATATAATCGATCTTGCTTGAAGCGAGTTCAGCATCGGCCAGTGCATCTCGCATCGCTCGCACGCACGATTCTCCCGTCGGCAACGGTGTGGTCATGTGAAAAGCGTCGTTGTTCAGGCTGTAACCGAGCACTTCGGCATAGATATGCGCACCACGACTGCGCGCATGTCCAATCTCCTCGAGAACGAGTGAGGCCGCGCCTTCGCCCATGACAAAGCCGTCGCGCAAAAGATCGAACGGGCGAGACGCCTGCGCCGGATCTTCATTGCGACTCATCGTCTTGATGATGTCGAACGCGCCCACAGTGATAGCGGTCAGTGGAGCTTCCGCCCCTCCGGCCACGATCACATCGGCGAAATCGTCCCGAATGTAACGAAGCGCCTCGCCGACCGACACGGTGCCACTGGCGCAACTATTTGAATTGGTCGTGCCGACACCACGAAAACCGAAATCGATGGCGATGTTGGAATGGGCCGAGCCCCCGAAAACCTGGACGGCCAAAGTCGGCTGCACACCGCGGGCGCCTTTCTTTAAGAACCGAATGTACTGTTCTTCGGCCTTGCACACGCCCCCCAGCGCGGTGCCGAAGCTCACGCCGATTCGATCCTGCGGACGATCGTGAGAGTAATCGATTCCGGCGTCATCAAGAGCCAGCTTCGCGGAGGCAACGGCAAACTGGGCGTATCGATCGAGCCGTTTCAGTCGATGCGGCGCGAAAAATTCCTCCGCATTCCAATCGCGAATCTCGCCCGCGCAGCGAACGTTGAACGCGCTGTTATCGAAACTCGAGATCGGGCCGATCCCGGTCTTTTCGGCCAAAATGCCGTTCCAGAAATTTTCGCGACCACGTCCGATGCAGGTGATCGGACCGATTCCGGTGATGACAACGCGTCTTCGGCTCATGCAATCACTCCCGGCGGTCGGAGATCGCCGCTACAGGTTTGCTGACCTTCGACATAGACCTTCATACAACGCAAAGTTTTGTTGGCAACGTTGTGAATGAAGAAATTGCCGATGAGAGGATCGAAAATCGGCGCCAGCGCAGGAATGCGAAACCGCATGTCGTGCACGATTTCAACGAGGACGCCCTCCGGAGTTTCCCCAAACGTCCAGACGACCTGCATCCCCTTGGTGAAGGCTTTCAGATGATTGAAGCGCACTTCGCATTTGTCGCGGTCAATAATCTGTTCCGAGGTCCATGAAATCGGAATCCCCGAGCGCGTGGCCGCCATCACCACGATATTTCGATTCGGGCTGCGCTCGAGATAACGAATGTAGCGGTAGTGCGGCAAAATCTTCGGCCAAAGCTCCAGGTTCGCCGCCGTCTCGAAGATCGACATCTTCGGCGCGCGAATGAGAATTGAATTGTTTTTCTGCATGATCAGCGCTTGCGTTTGATTCGGTAGGTCAGAAAGCATTCAGCGCCAATCGCGCGCATGTCGATGAGGCGGCAGTGTACGCTGGCCGGGAGAAAATCCTTGCTCAGACCGGTGAGCGTCGGAGCGCCGGCGCCACCGAACAGGTAAGGCGCAATGGTGAGATTGAGCTGATCGACCAGGCCACGCTCGAGCAGCGATCGAAAAAGGGTCGCCCCGCCTTCGCAGGCGACCTTGCGCACGCGATATTTGGTCCGCAGTGTCCGCAGCATGCCGGCAAGATCGACATGTTTGGATCGGCTCAAATGCAATGTCGCTTTCTTCCCCAGCGCGGATTGAAATTTCTTCGGCATTCCCGTTGTAGAGAAAATCAAGATTGGCGAAATATCGGATCGAAAAATCTTCAGACGATTGTCGATCCTGCCCCGATTGGAAACGATCACGCGCAGAGGCGCTCGGGTTTGCCCGTGTTTGATTCGTTCTTCCTGAAGATTCAGCGGGAGACCGAGGCGCACATTATCTCGCTCCAAGGTTGTGTGCCCAACCAGCACGGCGTCAGCAAGCGCGCGTTGCCGGAACAAATGCATCTTGTCTTCGGGCGAAGTGAAATCGACGGGCGAGAAATTTTTCGTGGTGATCTTGCCGTCCACGGTCATGGCGAATGTAGCCATGACGAACGGACGAACAGATGTCGATCTTCGGCGGGCGGGCGCTCGCTTATTCCGCTTCGGCGATTTCATGCTCGAGTGTCGCGACCTCCTGTTTCATGTCGCGCAGTTTTACGTGAGCGATCGCGACACTGGGCTTGTAGAAGAAATAGACGACTGCGCCGGGAGCGGAACAAAGCAGCATGACGAGAAAACTAAGCGAGCCAATCAGCACGGCGACCGATTCCGGAATGCCGCACAGGCCATTCAACATGATCTGGAGCACTTTTTCGCGAATACCGACGCCGGCGAAACTGATTGGCAGGGCCGAGATTGTTCGTTCGATCGGCATAACGGCGAAGAAGTCCACGACAGCAACATTGGCGCGTAGGGCATAAGCGGCGCAAAGGAAGGTCATGAATGTCGCCAGGTGAGCGAGGATCGAAGCGCCCAATGCCACCAGTGTTGCTCGCCAGTGATGGGCATACAGATGATAAGCGGCAGCAATCTCGATCAGCTTTTCCCGGCCCGGGAATTTCTCCGGTAACGAATGGAAGAGGTTGAAACCGCTGATGATAAAACTGGTCAACAGGCCAAGTATGGAGCTGCCCAGCAAGAGCAGCAGAATCCAGAGCAGGCGCCGCGTTTCCGGAGTCTGGGCCAGCCAATGGTAACGCAGAATGACAAGCGTGCCCGTGATACTGACAAGGGCGACGAGGCCGATCAATCGATCGAACACGACCGCGAGCAGGGCGCCGGCCTTCTTATTAGGCGTTTCCTTGAGCAGAAAGTAGCTCTTAATAATATCGCCGCCGGTTCCGCCGGGAAGAAACTGGTTGTAAAACATGCCGATCAGGAAGAGCCCGGACAAACGCGAAAAGCCAAGATGGATTCCCTGAACCTTTAGGAGGACCCACCAGCGAAACGCGGCCGCACCTTCCACGATGATGTAACAGAGGATCGCGATCGCAACCCAGCGATAATGCGCCTCGCTCAATGCCTCCGCCATCTGCGCTCGCTTGTTCGGGTCGTGATAAACCCAAATCAGTAGGGCAACCGTGACAACCAGCTGGAGAAGGGTGAGCAGGAGCTTTTTCATTCGCCGAAGCGCTTCCAGTTTTTTAGGATCGACATCGCCGCCGAATGGACTTCATATTGTACTAGTTTGCAAGAGTGAGGGCCCTATGTCCGCTTGGCTTGGGCGAAACAGAGATGTCGAGGCAGTTCAGTTTAAGTATCTTTGCTGTGATTTGGGTCTCAGCATGGTGCAACGCAAGCGCCGACGCGGCGACGCTCACCGTTATCAACACCAACGACAGCGGTCTTGGATCATTGCGTCAGGCTCTCATCGATGCGAACGACGGTGACACGATCAATTTCGATCCCGCGCTCAAAGGGCAGACGATTAGCCTGACGAGCGGAGGAATTGACGTCAATACAAACGTGAACATATCGGGACCTGGCGCCACTCAACTTTCGATTGAGGCCAACCAACAAAGCGTTGTGTTTCGGATCAATTGGGCCGGGGCTGGGGACCGGACCGTCACGATTTCGGGCCTAACCATTAAAAACGGCCTGATCGTAAACGAGCACAGCACATTGAGCGTGAGCAACTGCGTTGTCGGTGCCAACTCGGGGTTTTACAACAACGCAGATGGCACGCTAGCCGTCCCTGGCGCATCGCTAACCGTCGCTAACAGCATTATTAGTAACAACGCGAACGGCATCTACACTCGAGCGTTCATGGAAGCGGCGAGCGTAACCGTCATCGATAGCACGGTGAGCGACAACTCGGGTACCGGAATCTATACCGAGGCGTTCGAGGGCTCGGCGAATATCACGATTAGCAACAGCACAATCCGCGGCAACTCGTCCAGCCAGCAAGGCGGCGGTATCTATAACAGCTTCGGTAGTCTGACAATTATCAACAGCACGATTAGCGGCAACTCAGCCGCTTCGGGCGGCGGAATCTATAACACTATCGGATCCGTGACGATTGCCAGCAGCACGATCAGCGGCAACTCAGCCGCTTCGGGCGGCGGAATCTACGGCGCCCTGGCCGGTTCGGCGGTGCACATTTCCAACACGATACTTGATGCCGGCGCATCGGGACAAAACATCTTCAACAACGGTGGAACGATCACATCGGACGGCTATAACCTTAGCAGCGATGACGGCGGAGGTTATCTGATGGGGCCGGGTGATCAGATCAATACCGATCCGATGCTTGATCCGGCTGGATTGCAGAACAATGGCGGGCCGACGCAGACAATCGCGCTTTTGCCGGGAAGTCCGGCGATTGACACGGGTGATCCGAACGCCCCGACAAAAGATCAGCGATACTACCTGCGCAATGGCGCGCCTGACAAAGGCGCCTTTGAGCGCGGCGGCACGCTGGCGCCAATTGGTGTCGTTTCGCGGAAGATTCACGGCGCAGCGGGCGCGTTCGATGTCGATCTTCCGCTCAGCGGCAGTGCTGGAGTGGAATGCCGGAGTGGCGGCGCGAGCGCCAATCATCAAGTGATTGCAACGTTCGCAACACCAGTGACGATCGGCAACGCGAGCGTCACAACTGGCACAGGGACTGTGAGCAGCGTACTGGTGAGCGGTTCACAAGCGACGATCGATCTCACGGGGGTCTCAAATGCTCAGCAGATCGTCCTCACACTTTCAAATGTCAGTGACGGAGTGAACGCCAACAACGTCATAATTCCGATGCGTGTGCTGCTGGGCGACACAACCGCTAACAGCACCGTAGATTCATCCGACATCAGCCAAACCAGATCGCAACTGGGCCAGGCGATCACGAACCTGAATTTCCGATCGGATGTAACGGCCAGCGGCCTAATCTCTGCGTCCGACGTCGCCATCGTGAAATCGAAAGCCGGCACATCGATTCCAATTCCATAGGTAAACAGAGACTTTCAATCACCGAAGTGTTTCTTCCAAAGTTCAACTGAACGCGAGATCTCTTCGACCGTTTTACGCGGGCTCATCTCCCATACCCACGTGCAATCGCGCGGGAGAAGCGGAACCAGTCTGGCAAGATCGACATCGCCGGCAAACGGCGGCTGATGATCCTGCGCCGGCCAGATGCAATCCTGCACGTGGGCTCCGAGCGCTCTCGGCCCAATTGTTTTCAACCATTCCTCGTGATTGAGGAAAGAGAGGTTTTCCTTGATCTGAATATGTCCGAAATCGTGCCAGTAACCGAATTGCGATGAGTCAAGCTCGTCGAGCAGCGCCGGCAGCTCGCGTTCGCTCGGGATTTCCTCGTAGCCGCGCCGGCCCTCCAGTCCGAGCCTGATCTTCTTGCCAGCGGCATATTCGGCGATCCGTTTCAGGCAATCCTTCACTCGCTCGAGATAACGCGGCGCGGCCGATTCGCGCTTTTCTATCGCCTTAATTTTTTTCCGCACATACTTGCGGGAAAGGAGTTCGCCTTTTTTTGCAAGGGCGATCAGTGAATCGGTAATTGGTTGCATGGAGACTTCGCCCAGATGCATCACAATGAAAGGCGCCCCGAGTCGCTCGGCGAAATCGATCGTCTGGAAAGTTTGCTTCACCGCCCGCTCGCGCTCGTGGGGATAGATTGAGGAGAATTGGTAGCAATCGGGCGAGGCGGCCATGACCTCGACCGGCAACGGACAAAAATTGTGCAGACTACTGAACTTGATCTGGCCGGCCTCGAACATTTTTTGAATGCCGGGCATGAGCGAGATACGGATGCCGTGACCCAGTTCAACCAGGTCGAACCCGAGCTCGCCTTTGATCTCGCGCAGCATTTCGTCGCCGGCGGTGTGGCGGCCGGAATTCCAGCATGTGGAAAAGGAAATCATCGGCTAACGAATCGTGATCACGGAACCAGGACCGGCTCCGACTCCGGCTCCACGATTGCCGCGACTGCATCCCGGCACTCGCATGCTTTGCGGCCGGCGGCGCTCAAGATAAAGAAGGCGCCGATGCCGAAGATAATAGAAGCAATGCCCAGCGCCGTTCGCATTCCGATCAGATCGGATAGGCCGGGAATGCCCAGCCCAGCGAGGGGCATCAGTCCAAAGAAACTCAATCCGAAGACCGCCGAAATGCGACCTCGGAGCGGCGACGGCGCGCGTTCCTGAACAATTGTATTAGCGAGCGCGAAATTCATCGAAAGCCCGATGGCGAGAAACCCCATCGCCGCTGCCGTGAGCAAAAAACTGCCGGAAAATGACATACAAAAGAGCGCGATGGCAACAGCAATGGCGTTGCCGGTCATCAACCTGAAGCGATGCTCGCGCGCGACGGAAAGAAACCCAAGGGAACCGGCGAGCGATCCGGTTCCGGACACGGCCATCAACAGGCCCATTTTATCGGCGCCCAGATGCAGAATGTTACGAACGTACAGTGGCAGCATTACCGAAATTACCGGAAACACGAAGATCGTCGTGATTGCGATCAGGGCAATCATTAAGACCATGATCCGATCGGATTTGATGTAGCGAAATCCGTCCAGCATTCCGCTGCGTCGCTGCTCCTCTTCCTCCTTCGTCCCGATTTTCCGCGGCGGGATGGAAATAATGGCAACCATGAGCGCGATAAACGAAGTGGCGTTGGCGAAGAAGGCATAGGCCGCGCCCCATTTCGTGATCAACCACCCAGCCAGTGACGGACCGATCAAACGCGCGCCGTGAAAGACCGAACGGTCCATTGCAATCGCGGCGGCGATCTGTTCCTGTTTGACCAGCTCCGGAACGAAAGCGGAAATGGCCGGCATCTCAAAGGCGATGCAAATGCCTAACAAGGTGGCCATGGCCATAATATGCCAAATCTGGACGCGGCCCGTGAGGACCAGCCAGCCGAGGATCATCGCCAGTCCGATCTGCCAAATTTGCGTGGCTACAAGAATTTTTCGCTTATCGAAGCGATCGGCGACCGCGCCGCCGTACATTGTCAGCAGCAGGGTGGGAAGACCGGCACAGAAATTAACCAAACCGAGATAGATGGCCCTGTTGGTCAGCGTGCTCATCACCCACGCCTGGGCCATTACTTGCATCCACGTCCCACTGTCCGAGATGAGGGAGCCGACGATGTAACGCCGGAAGGGTCCGGCGCGGAGCAGTTCCAGCGCATGGCTCCCAAATGGTGTTGTGCCCTCTTTCATCGCCCAGACTCATACGCGGTGAGAGGCGAAGCCGCAATGAGACCGGGTAACTTTGATCTTTTTCGGCTTCAGGAATTGGCAAACCCGCGCGTTAGGGCAGCACGGGATGATATTCGTGATAGCGCCAGGATAGATCTTCGATTCTCCAACCCTGGGCCGACCGAATGAGAATGAGTTGTAACTGGACGGGCCCGCGCGCGCCGATGCCTTCTGCGTTGGCGCTGCCGGTGCATCCTAGTTTGTCGGGCCAACTATAGGTCAGCCTTAGTTGTGCGGCTGCTCGTTTGATTTCATGCACATCTCCGGCCTGGAGCGTCGTGTATTGAAGGAACTTCGTAAGCTGACCGCGGCCACCGCCGGCGACCAGGGCTTGCTCAGTCATGTGCTCAAGAAAAAAATAAGTATCGTGATGTGCGAAGATGCGAACAAAAGCATCATCGGCAAAATCGCACGCCTCGTTTTCAAGTTGCGCCCTGTAGGCAGACAACCCAACGGTTCCCAGGAAAAGGGTCATGAATAGCACCACGAAGACGGCGGCGACGGCCAGGGAGTGAAACCAACTGCGTCGCTCTTGCTGGTGTTTGGCAAAAAAATAAACTGAAGGCGACAGACCAAGATAAGCGCCGATAAACAGGTCGATGCAGCCGAACGCGATCTCAAATAGATTACCATCACGCACCCCCCAGATTACGTAGGCAAACCCGGTCAGACCGGCCGAGGCGCCGGCGAGCCAGCGAATCCAGTGAACACCGATCCAAATGAGGTAGAACTGCAGCCAGAATAAAACTGAAACGGTTACCAGCCACAGCAGCCCTTCCGTTTCTCCGAGGACTATTCCCCAGGCGAAGACAAGCGCCTGGCAAACAAGATTCAGCAGGGCAATGAGCACCAGCACGAGACGCCCGCGCCGCCACGGCTCAACGTCGGAATCGAGTTGCTCCCAAAGCGAGCGTTCCTCCTTCGCCATGTTCCTAAATTTACACTAACGAACCGGCAATGAGAACAGGGAAGATTTTGACGAGGCGATTGCTGATACAGCGGCGTTCATTATGTTGAAGGCATGCGCATCGACAAGTTCACCCAGAAAATGCAGGAAGCGCTCCAGGCGGCGCAGGATCTGGCTTCGCAGTCCAATCATCAGGAGATCACCAACGAACATTTTCTCTTGGCGCTTCTCGATCAAACCGACGGGATTACCCGGCCATTGCTGGAAAAAATCGGCGTGCCGATGGACCAACTGCGAGATCGGTTGACGAGCGATCTGGCGCAACGTCCGAAAGTTCACGGCGCCGCTGTCGATCTTCGGCTTTCCAACGAACTGCGCAGCGTTCTTGACGACGCGGAGAAGGAGATGTCGAAGCTAAAGGACGAGTTTACCAGTGCTGAGCATTATTTGCTCGCGCTCAGCGCGGCCCCGCTCAGCGGGGTTCCGGCGGCGAAAGTTCTCAAAGACCTCGGCGTCACTCGCGACAAATTGATGCAGGCGTTGCAACAAGTGCGAGGTTCTCAACGCGTGACCGATCAAAATCCCGAGGGCAAATATCAGGCGCTCGAAAAATACGGACGCGATCTTACCGAGCTGGCGCGACGGGGCAAGATCGATCCCGTCATCGGGCGCGACAACGAAATCCGGCGCATCATGCAGGTGCTGTCGCGCCGCACGAAAAATAATCCGGTGCTCATCGGCGATCCGGGCGTTGGCAAAACGGCGATCGTGGAAGGTTTGGCGCGACGAATTATTTCCGGCGATCTCCCCGAATCGCTAAAACAAAAACGGATCATCGCCCTGGACATCGGCTCGATGATCGCCGGCGCAAAATTCCGCGGCGAATTCGAGGACCGGCTCAAAGCGTTCCTGAAAGAAGTCACCGATTCGCAGGGGCAGGTCATTCTCTTCATCGACGAGCTGCACACGATTGTAGGCGCGGGCGCGGCCGAGGGCTCGGTCGATGCATCGAACATGCTCAAGCCGATGCTGGCCCGCGGAGAATTGCGCACGGTGGGCGCGACCACGCTCGACGAATATCGCAAATACATCGAAAAAGACGCCGCGCTCGAACGGCGTTTTCAACCGGTAATGGTCGAAGAGCCGAGTGTGGAAGACACCATTGCCATCCTACGCGGATTAAAGGAGCGCTACGAAGTGCATCACGGCGTGCGGATCACCGATGCTGCGCTGGTCGCGGCGGCGGTGCTCTCGCATCGCTACATCAGCGACCGGTTTCTTCCCGACAAAGCGATCGATCTTGTCGATGAAGCGGCCTCACGGTTGAAGATCGAGATCGACTCGATGCCGACCGAGATCGACGTCATCGAGCGCGAGATCATGCAGCACGAAATGGAACGGCAAGCGCTGAAGAAGGAAAAAGACGCCGCGAGCAAGGAGCGTTTGAAAAAGCTCGAAAAGGAACTGGCCGAGCTGAAAGAGAAATCCGGCGCCCTCAAAGCCGAATGGCAGAAGGAAAAAGCGGTCATCGAGGAACAGCGGAAATGGAAAGAGGAACTCGATAAATTGCGGACCGAGCTCGAGCGTGCGCAGCGGCGCGGGGAACTGGCCAAGGCGAGCGAGCTTCAATACGGACGGATTCCCGAATTAGAGAAGAAATTGAGCGACGCGACGGCGAAAGCGGAAAAAAAGGACGCTAAATCAACGCTGCTGCGTGAAGAAGTGACCGAGGAAGACATCGCCAACGTCGTTTCCGCCTGGACGCACATTCCGGTCTCGCGATTGCAGGAGGGCGAGCGCGAAAAACTGGTAAAATTGGAAGAACATTTGCACCAGCGCGTGGTGGGACAGAACGAGGCGATCAAGGCGGTCTCAAACGCGGTGCGTCGGGCGCGCGCCGGCCTCCAGGATCCGAACCGGCCGCTCGGCTCATTCATCTTTCTCGGACCGACCGGAGTTGGCAAGACCGAGCTGTCCCGCGCGCTGGCCGAATTCCTTTTCGACGACGAGAACGCCATGATCAGGATCGACATGAGCGAGTACATGGAGAAACACACCGTCGCGCGACTAATCGGCGCGCCGCCGGGATACGTCGGCTACGAGGAGGGCGGGCAACTCTCCGAGGCTGTTCGCCGGAAACCGTATTCGGTCGTGCTGTTCGACGAGATCGAAAAAGCGCACCAGGACGTGTTCAACGTGTTGCTGCAAGTGCTCGACGACGGCCGGATCACGGACGGGCAGGGGAGGACGGTCGATTTCAAGAACACGGTTATCATCATGACCTCGAACATCGGCTCGCAGTTTATTACCGGGGACGAATCGAAAGAAGCGCGCTCTCGCTTGGTGATGGACGCACTGCGCAGCCATTTCCGTCCGGAATTTCTCAACCGGGTTGATGAGATCATCATTTTCGACCGGCTTAGCGAAGACGACCTCAAGAAGATCGTCGAGATTCAACTCAAACGCCTGACCAAACGTCTCGATCAGCAAAAGATCACGCTCGAGTTATCCGATTCGGCCAAGGAACTGCTCGCCCGCGAAGGTTACGACCCGGTTTACGGCGCCCGCCCGCTGCGTCGCACGATTCAAAAACAAATTCTCGATCCGCTCAGCATCGACATCCTCGAAGGCAAAGTCCGCGAAGGGCAAATCATCCATGTCGATGCAAAAACGGCGCGTTGTCATTTCGAGCGTAGTCGAGGAATCTCTCGATCCGACTCGATTCGTCGGTGGATCGCGATCTCCGAGCTCGATGCTGGAATCAGGCGGCGAAGCCGCATTTGTTTACCAACGCGCTCGGAGATCGCGTTCCACCTTAGGCTACGATTTTGCGGAACGCGGCCAGAAAAGTTTCCATCTCAGATTTCTTGCCGATGGTGAGACGCATGTAGTTTGGCATCGCGGGGAATAGACGACCGACCTGCACATTCTTTTCCTTCATCGCCTGAACGATCGGCACGACCGGTTTCTTGCAGTCGAACATGATGAAGTTGGCCTGGGACGGAATGGATTTGTAACCCATCTTGTCGAGCTCGGTCGTTACGAATGTTTTCGCTTCGTTGTTGAGGCGCTTGCCGTTCGCGACTTGGTCGGGGTCGGTCAAACTCGCGATCGATGCGGCCAGGGCCATGCAGTTGACGCTGTCCCACATTTGATACGGATGCATCCGCTCGATTGTTGCCTTTTGTGCGACGCCGTAGCCGCAGCGTAACCCGGCCATGCCGTAAATTTTTGAAAACGTCCGCGCCACGATGAGGTTCGGATGATCCTTAACCATCGGGATCACGCTCTCGTAATCGGGACTGTCTGCGTAATGAAAATAGGCTTCGTCTACCAGGATCATCGTTTCTGGCGGGGTTTTGGTGATGAACTCGCGGAGTTCTGCCTTCGGCGTAATGCTGGCGGTGGGATTATTGGGGTTGCAGACGTAAACCAAACCGTTCCGGGCCGCGGCGCCCATTTTCGCGAGATCGTGACTAAAATTACTGGTCAGCGGAACTTTGACTACCTCGGCGCCAAATGCGCTCGAGTAACTAAGCAGGGCCTCGAATGTCGGGTCGGCCGCGACCAAATTGCCGCGGGTCGGCCCGGTAAATGTCTCAGCGCAAAGTTTCAAAATCTCGCCCGAACCGTCGCCGAGCGCAATTTGGTTACGATCGACATCGTTCAATCGGGCCAGGGCGTTGATCAATTCGTCGTTATGTTCGTCGGGATAGCGACACGATAAGCCAAACGAGTCCGTCATCGCCTTGAGCGCTTTGGGGGAGGGGCCGTACGGATTTTCGTTCGCGCTCAAGCGGACAACGCCGCTGATCGACGCTTTCGCGGCCGTCGGTTGAGACTTGGCCACGGAAAAAACGGGTTGGGCCACGGCGAAAGCTGCGCCGGCACCGAGTAATTCCGCGAATCTACGGCGAGAGATAGAGGTCGTGTTCATGCGAATCGTCATAGAACAATCCGCCGCCAGACGCGAGATCGAATTGGGCCGAAGTTGTAGCAACGTCGCTGTGCGACGTTAGAACATTCGCTCGATTAGATGAACGGGCGCCATTACACGCGGACGTGCAGAAGCACGTCCCTCCGAAGCGGAATTATTCTCGTGCGCTGACACCGATTCTTCCCGGAGGGACATGCTTCCGCATGTCCTCTGTAGCCGCCTCGCTCTGTCGAGGCGCTCCTGCGCAGGTGAAATCACCGCGGCGGAGCGCCGTGGCTACAGCGACATCCGCGGTCAGCGCCCGCGGCTACAGCTCGTCACTCGCCACTAATTCGGCTGCGGCACGATCCGGATGTACGGTTTCGGCTCTTTCCAGCCTTGCGGATATCGTTTCTTTGCTTCTTCGTTCGATACCGAACCGGAAATGATAACGTCCTCGCCCGGTTTCCAATTCACCGGTGTCGCCACCTGATGTTTCGCCGTCAGTTGCAGTGAATCGATTACCCGCAGCACTTCGTCGAAGTTACGCCCGGTCGTCCATCGGATAGATGAGGACAAGTTTGATTTTCTTGTCCGGGCCGACCACGTAAACGTTGCGGACGGTCGCGTTATCCGCCGCCTTGCGCGCTTTCGCGTCGCCGCTGGTTTCAGCGGGGAGCATTCCATACAACTTCGACACTTTGAAATCGGCGTCGCCAATGATCGGGTAGTTCGGCGCGTGCCCCTGGGTCTCCTTGATGTCATTGGCCCAGCCTTCGTGATCGCCGGTCGAATCGACCGATAATCCCATGACCTTCACATTCCTGCGGTCGAACTCCGGCTTGATCCTGGCCATGTATCCCAGCTCGGTCGTGCAGACCGGGGTGAAATCTTTCGGGTGAGAAAACAATATCGCCCAGGAATCGCCGATCCAATCGTGGAAGCGGATCTTGCCCTGGGTCGTTTCAGCTTCGAAATCCGGCGCTGTTTCACCAATTTTCATAGGGGTCTTCTCCTTATCGACGTTTGGTTGAGTGCCGATTCTTTGCGAACGCGCCAGGAACGTCAAGTGTGCGCGTCTGCTGTTGCAGCGTCCGCTGTCCTCAGCGGACTCTTGCCTCCACAACCTTGATGTGCGCTGAGGACAGCGCACGCTACAGCGCTCAATCGATCCCAACTCGGATTAGCGCAACGGCGGTGCAACGACATTTTCCGCAAGCGTTCAGCGCGAACGGTCATTATGTTGCGACGTGATCCTTGGATTCCTCAAAGAGCGACGTCGCCAAAGGCTGCGGACCCGGCCGTTTCCAAAAGGCTGGCTGGCTGCGATCAAATGGAACGTCGCATTCTTTGACCGTCTTTCCGCCGCCGACCAAACCGAGCTTCTCGGCCACGTCCAGGTTTTCCTGGCCGAAAAACGGTTCGAAGGCTGCGGTGGCCTCGAGCTCACCGATGAAATCCTGGTAACGATCGCGGCCCAGGCTTGTCTTCTCCTGTTGCATCGCAAGAACGATTACTTCCCGCGGCTGTTGACCATTCTCGTTTATCCCTCGACCTACATCGTCGAGGCGAACGAACAGATTCAAGATCATGTCTGGGGAGAGGGGCAAGCGTTCCGTTTAGGCGAGACCGGTCGCCAGATGGGCACCCTGGTCCTCGCCTGGGACGCTGTCCGGGCCGGCGCCGCCGATCCAAAGGACGGCAAGAACCTCGTGCTGCACGAGTTTGCCCACCAACTCGACTACGAGAACGGAGCAGGCGACGGCGCGCCGGCGCTGGCCACCCGGGAACAGCAACTATCGTGGCGAGAGGTGATGCGGACAGAATTTGCCTGCCTGCGGGCCGCCGACGACACCGGAATTCCGACGCTGCTCAATACCTACGGCGCAACCAATCCAGCTGAGTTCTTCGCCGTATCGACCGAAGCCTTCTTCGAGCAACCTCATGCGCTGCGCGCCCGGCATCCGAAGCTCTACCAGGAATTGCAACGGTATTTCCAGCAGGACCCGGTCGAATTCTCCGCCGAGCAAACGCGGGGCAATTGAGTCCGAAAGAGGGGACCCTTTAATGGCCTGGCATGCGCCCGGCACGTCCATTCCATGACATCAGACAATATATGTCATATAAAGTCGCTAGGTGTTGGGCCAGCTTCGGTATGGTAATTAGAGGGCGATTCGGTTGAAATGGCTGGCTGTGGAAAGCAAAAGCATTTGGGCGACGTTGGATGAGATCGCGCAAAAGAGACGCGACGGCAGTCTGACAGAGACGGAACTTCGGCGGTATCTGGATTTTTTTGTCTCGATCGTTCGAAAGTATACCGATAGCTCGCAGGATACTCGCCGAGCGATACGAGTCGCGTCTGATCAAATAGTAATCTTAACTGCGGAAATTGATCGCCTGAGTAACAAGGAAACGCTTGGCTGGACAAAGATTGCTGCTTGGGCCGCGATAGCTGCCGTTGTGATAACCCTGATTTTTGGCATTCTACAAATCTGGCTCTCCAATACTGGCACATCGCAGCCTGACCAAGCATCGCCAGCGTCATCGCCGCAAACGACAGCGACCATATCCGTGTCACCGGAACAGGCGGAAGATTCCAACAGCGCAACGCCATCACCACAACCAACGGCAGAAATAGAAGCGTCAGCAACGCCGTAATCAGCATTCCAGTTTCGCCTCCTTGGGGAATCTTCGCCGCGCAATTTCCATTTTTTGCGGGCCGTAGTATTTCCGTGCCCACATTGAGTTAGGTCGCGCAATCCGAATTGCGCCAACGACTGCCATGATCGGCAGGATGGTGAGATACGGAGCGACAAAGCCGATAGCTCCTGCTATTGCGCAACCGCGTTTTCCTTTCATCCAAGAAAAGACGACGGCGACGACGTATGCCATTGCCGCAGGAAATACTACGGCACCAAACAGTCCGTTTAGAATTGGACTCTCGCTGATACGTGCATCGCCTTTTATGATGAAAAAGCCGGTGAGAAATCCAAGCACCATCGTTAACAGTGTAAGTAACGTCCATACTTTCATCTTATTGGTATTCCGCGAAGGCATGTTCAAACTTCGCGTCCTCTTTACGGCGCATAAACGCCTCTGTCATTTCCACTACCCGTTCTAAATCCCACGCTTCCCACTCAACGCCTGCCGCTACCGCTGGCGTGCTTCCAAGGGTCTTGTGTTTCCGAACGAAATTGTAAACGCCAAGGAACAGCGCGACCGCGTGTTTGTGAGTTTCCAAATCTTTTGAGTAACCAAGGCCCTTGCGTTGAAAGCGTTTCAGTTCTTGGCGAACGGTCAGGAAAGCCCGCTCAATGTGTGAAGTAGTAAGGCTGCCTAAGTCCGGCGAGCCTATTACTGCCTTGCGCTCCGCTGTGACCATTTTACGGACGCCTTCATTGCGTCCGAAACGGGCCAGCGTGCCGTCTAGCAGTTGCGGCTCGCCGAATATCTTTGTCTCTGTTCCGTAGCTGAAACCCTCATAGCCAAACGCTCCCTGAATTAGCGAAGGATACGCTGGCAAATTGTCGGTGGCGATTTGGACCGGCCCCTTAACCCGCTTGCGAACATCCTCAACGAACACGCGGCCCGTCCAGTAATCCCGCTTTCCTACGTTGTGAGAGAATACCAGCTTTGTGTCTGCATCAATGCAGGCCCATAGCCAGAAGTCTCCGCGTGTCTTGTCGCTACGCTCCCACACATTCTCCGGCTTTTTCATCCGGCCAGAGTGACAACCTACGTATTGCCACTGCTCATCCATTTCGATGCGAGCGCAGGGCAAGTCCCGAAACTCGGAGTCCATGTAATCGGCAAAGGCCGCGCCAGTCTCACAGATCACGCGATGAATCGTGTCTTTCCCGACCTTGAACATACGGGCGCAAGCGCGGATCGGAGTGCCTTCGCACAGCGCCGCTAGGACTAAAGCCTGTTTCTCTCTGGATAGCCTCTTATTCATGGCTGAAAAGATATATAGATAATCAATTTGCGTCAACATAATTCGTATATATCTTTTCAAGCATGAAACGACCTAAACAAGGAGGGAAACGAGAGGGCGCAGGCCGCCCGCCAGAGGGCAAAAAGGCGTATCTCGTCACCCTGACAGAGGACAACGTGAAACGGGCGAAAAAGCGGGAAACGAACTTTAGCGGCCTTCTGGACCGGCTACTTGCGCGGTGGCTCAGATGAACGCTTTGCCTCGCGTTCCTTGGCCTCGCGTAACTGGCGCTTGAGATCGTCGGAGCCAAGCAAGTCCTCGCCGTTGACCGGCTCTGACTCGGTAATCTTCTGGACTTGCTCCAGCGCCTCTTGGCTTGCGTCGCGCTCTGCCATGATTCCATTATGTAATTCATTTCATCCGCTCCGCAAGCAGACGCATTACGTGGCCCACATGATCCATGACGCTCCGTGCTTGTGGCATGTCATAAGGATCACGGGCGTGCGAGACGTGGTTTCGCCATGCGTCTTTGCAAAAGGTCAAATGTTGAGCAATTTCCGAGTAATATTTTAGATCTGCGGTTTTCTTCGGTGATCGGGCGAGTTGCTGCATTTCTTTTAGCGCCTTCTCAATAGGCTGTATGATGCCGTTCCAATCCTGGCATTCGACCGGAAACTTATATTTGACCTTCAGCTTCTTGGCTAAAACCTCCATCCCGTAGGGAATGACCCGCATTAGATGAAAGACGCACGCCGTTGGTCGCCCTAGCGCATAACAGTTCCCGGCCTCCATGATGTCCGGTACGGCCTTCGGAAACTTGGCTGCTACCAGCTCTCCGCAAAGCGATTTATTGTTATAATAAGCGGTGCGTTCGTTAGGGACGTATAAAAACTTTTTCTCTGCTAGTTCGTTCTTGGCTACCTCTTGAATCGCATCAATCGTCGCGTCCAGTTCATCTACGTTCATGCCAGATTTCGCCGCCTCGGCGAGCTTCAATGCCAAGTGCCTGGTCTGGGTCAATCCTACAATGGCGCAACATTGCGCCAAATACGCCAAAATGTCCTTTAGTCTTCCGCAGGCATCTTCGGAAAATCGTTTAACGGAATAGGCGTCGTCGGGATCATCGTACATGGTGATCATCAGCCCGAGCCTGATGTTTTGAAGTTCCTCCGTCGCTGAAATGAAGATTCGCGCGTACGCTTGCAGCATGTCCCAAAGGCTTACCAGTCCAGCCTTATAATTACTAGGCCCAAGCTGGCCCAACACCAGTCGCTAGGTGTTGGGCCAGCTTGCGTATGAGAAATCGACCACCCTCACTCCGCCACTTCACTACGGTATCTGATGTGGCCGTGGCGTCGGCGTCGGCTTGGGTCCGGGACGTTTAGACGGCTTCTTGGTATGCCCTTTGCCTCCGTCGTGACCGCCCGGTGTCGGCGTGGGCTTTGGTTTGCCTGGCTTTTTGTGTTTGCCGGGCTTATCCGGATAGTCCGGGTTTGGTTTGTGATGTTTCTTGTGCTTGCCGGGCTTGTCAGGGTAGTCCGGATTGACGACAACCACCGGCGGTTGGTGGGAATGGCCAGGTGGATATGCCGGATAACCGCCCCCTACCGGTTGCCCAACAATGGGCCCACCAGGGCCCGGACCTGGTCCGACTGGATTTGATCGGTAAACCGGCGGGTTGTTTGACCCGGCCAGAATCGCATTCTGACTCGGCAAGGGCGAGAAATCGGTGATCAGTGGCGATTTCATGGCCTGCTTAACATTGATATTGATTGGCCGCGGCATTTTGGTCGCGCCGGGCGGGACATTCACCATCTGACCCTGGCGAACATAAACCGATTCCCGCGGATGCTTGATCAGGGAGACGCGAGCGCCGTCTTCCAACATGGTGAGCAAGCTGCGACCGCGACGTGTCGCGGTAAGGATCGCGGTGGACCCGGTAATCGCGACCGACACGGCCTCCGTCGCCATGTGCGCGCCGCCGGAGTCCTTGGGCACGTAAAGGAGCACGCTGCCGGCGTTCAATTGGACATCGTGGCCGGCTTTGTTGAACGAAAAAATCGTGTTCGCGCCAAGGCGGGTGATGGTTAGATCCGTGAAAGTCAGCTCCGAGCGCGACTTTTCCCCTGTGCGCACGCTGGTGTCTTCATCTACCGTGTCGTTAACGGAGGCCGCTTTGGCCTTGGATTGAGGCGGCAGAAGCTCCACATTGCGGATCACTCGGGTTACGCGCGCTTCATCCTTTGAAGCCGCGATTGCTGCCACATGCCCGGCGATAAGCAGAATCGCGGGAAGGCATCTGGCCAAGATTCTGGGAGCGAGATTCATCGGTAACGACTGTCCCCGAATGTAACTCGTGATCGCCCCCGGGTAAAGATCGCGCTAAGGTTGCGCTGAAATGCCCGGCGCAGCCCGTTCTCAAACTGTTCCCACTCCGACCTCTTCCACGTGGCGACGACGCAAGATCGATCATGTCGATTTTATTGTGGCCGGCGTTCAGAAGGCCGGCACCACTGCGTTGCATTACTTCATCGCGAAACATCCGCACATCGCCCTGCCGCGCGATCAAGCGCTGCATTTTTTCGATAAGGAAGAAAATTTTCAGGGCCCGCCCGATTACAATGTCCTGCTGAGCAATTTCGACCCCGCCCGCCGATGGCAAATCGCCGGCGAGGTCACCTCCGACTACGTCTATTGGAAACCGGCAATGGAGAGAATTGCCTGCTACAACCCGCAGATGAAGATCATCGTTTCGCTTCGAAATCCGGCCGATCGCGCTTTTTCCCATTGGAACATGCGGAAGGCCAAGAATCAGGAGCCGGATGATTTTTTGGATGCGATCAAGCGAGACCAGTCACAGCCGATCAAAGATTTTTCGCTGGAATATCGGCGCTTCGCCTATGTCGATCGCGGCCGGTATTCCAGCCAGATCGAGCGGGTCTTCCGATTTTTTCCGCGCGAGCAGGTTCTCATTATCAAATACGAAAACTATCGCCGCGATTATTCCGGCACGGTCGATTCAGTGTTCGATTTCCTCGGCGTCAAGCGTTTGCCTGGTCTCAAGAATCGGGAGCGCAACGTCGGACCGTATCAGCGAAAAATGACCCCGGAGGAGCGCGAACACGTTTCGGCGATTTTTAAGGAAGACATCGCCAAACTGGAAGCGTTGCTAGGCTGGGATTGCTCGGATTGGAGATTCAAGAAGGGTGATGGGTGACCGGCTGAGAAGATCCGCGGTCAGCGCCCGCGGCTACAACGGTCGCTTCGCGTCCGCCTCCTTACACGTTGCTGCCGCGCCATTTTAGTTTCTGGCGCACCACGCTAAAGAACGAGGCGTCGGGCAATGCCGCCAACGGCAAAGTTTTTTTCGCTTTGCGAATCGTGACTGTCGATCCTCGTTCGACATGAATCGGCGGACGCCCGTCCAGAGTCAGGAACACCGGGTAATCCGGATCGCTCGCTTCGATTTCGATTGTCGATGTTTGGGCCACGATGATCGAGCGATTGGTGAGCACATGCGGACAGATCGGCGTGATGACAAAAACTCCCGATTCCGGATCGAGAATCGGTCCGCCGGCCGAAAGCGAATAAGCGGTAGAACCGGTCGGCGTGGCGACGACCAAACCGTCGGCATTGAATTCGGTGAGGACTTCGCCGTTGACCCAGGTCCGCAACTGGACCAGACGGGAAAGTTCGCCCCGGCTCAGAACTGCGTCGTTCAACGCGAACATTTTGGCGGTTTGTTTTTCGCCGAGCCTCACCCGCGCTTCAAGCAATGCGCGCTGACTAAAATTAATTCGATCTTTGGCAATGGACTCCACCGCGTCGCGATAGGCGCTGGAATTCGCGCAGGTGAGGAAACCGAGCGAGCCGACGTTGATCCCGAAGATGGGTTTGATCGCATCGCCCAGCTCGCCGACGACATGGAGGATTGTCCCGTCACCTCCGACAACGACGAGAAGGTCCGCCGCAGCGCCGAGCTCGGCTATCGAATAATCCGACTTCTGGCCCGCGATGGCGGCCGTTGCTTTCTCCAGCATGAACGACATCGAAAAGCGAGAAAACTCCTCGACCACGGCGTTAACCAGATCGGCCACGCCGGGTTTTCCCGTGTGCGCGATTATGCCGATCGTTTTCGGATGCATGCGAAAAATTCCTGATTGCCGTCGGCGCCGGTGATGGCGGATGGAACGATTCCGATAACGGTGTAGCCGAGGTTAGTCACGAACCCAACGATCTTGTCTTGCGCCTTCTTATGCAACTCCGGTTCGCGAACGATTCCCCCACCCCCGACATCCGCGCGTTGCAATTCAAACTGCGGCTTGATTAAGGCGAGAACGGTACCGTTTGAAGCGATCAATTTGAATACCCTGGGGAGGATCAATGTAAGCGAAATGAAGGAAACGTCGATCACGCAAAGATCGACCGCCTCGGGGACGTGGTCGCCCGACAACAACCGCGCATTTACTTTCTCCATCACGATCACCCGCGGATCGTTGCGAATTTTCCAATCCAATTGACCGTGCCCGACGTCCACGGCATAAACTTTCACCGCGCCACGCTGGAGCAGGCAATCGGTGAACCCGCCGGTCGAGGCGCCGATGTCGAGCGCGGTTTTTCCCGCGATGTCGATCTTGAAATGATCGAGCGCGCCTTCCAGCTTCAACCCGCCGCGTCCGACAAACTTCGGCGGCGCTTCAACGATGATCTCTGCATCAGGATCGACAAGCTGGGACGGCTTGGCCGCGATCTCCGTCCCGATCTTCACCTCGCCCGCCATGACCGCGCGCTGGGCCTGTTCCCGGCTGGCGAAGAACCCGCCTGCCACTAAAAGCTGATCAAGACGCAGTTTTTTCGACATTTCTTCGGCGGAGGTCGCGCCCTAATTGGCGAATCGCTTCCTCGGTTCGGCTCCACATTTTCTCAGGGATTAGCGTAATAGCGATCGGAACATAATTTCCAGCAGGCCTTTATCGTCATGTCTGGAAGCATCGATTCGTGCACGGTTGCAAACATTCGCCAGCTCCGCCGGCCGAACCCAGCCAGATCGCCAGGGTTAGTTATCCAATAAAGAGCAGGCGTTGCTCAAGGCTCCAGCGGATTCTGCCATTGCACCGGCGAAAAACGACTAAAATCCCGGTCGGTCGAGTAAACCGTCCCGCCAAAGTCCTCCGCATGCGCGGCAATCAGCGCATCTGTAGCCAGGTTTCCGCCCAGCCCCGCCTTCTCGAGCAAGGCAAAGAACCGTTTTAGGGTCGTTTCTTGAGGAATCAGAAGCCTTACGGGATCACAATCGAGCCACTCCCCCACTGCGCTTTCAGCTTCGCCAACGGTGAACGGATGCTCCGACAAAGTTGGATGAGTGATTAGGCGGACGAACGCCAAAACAACGACCCACGGAATTCCCACCGCCTCGGTGCCAGAAAGCGCTTTCTCCCACCAGCGCCGCGCCGCCGGATGCAGAGACGATGTCGAATCGTAAGCGTAGATCAGCACGTTCGTGTCGGGTACAATCACGATTAACCTCGGGATTTCATCGCCCCGCGCTCGGCTTCAATTTGATCGTACAGTTGATTGAGGCTCATCTTGCCATAGACAGACTTGAGCCCGACTGCCCTTGGCCGAATGCGGATGCGTCGCTTCGCCGGCGTCCGTTTTGATGAAGCAAGGCCGAGCGAGATTACCTCTTCGAGGGCCTTGCGAAACGGCTGACCCGTTGCTCCAGCGCGCCGGCGCACCTCCTTAAGAAGGGCATCACTGATGCTTATTGTTGTCCTCATTTAAGCATCATTACATCATTTGATCGTGCTGGCAATCCCGAGAACAAGACTAGTCATCGCGGCTTTGCTCCTTGATAAGCTTCTCGATCGACGCCACGTCTTCGGCCGAGGCGCGCCGGCGCTGATATTTTCGAAAGACGATGTCTTTTAACGTCTTCAAATCCTCCAGTAGCGGGACATCGTAGTAGGTCCATTCCAGGTCGCCGTCGGTCTTTGACTGCAGCCGCCAGTCGCCGCCGAACTTGGTCGCGCGGACTTCGCGTTTTCGGCCTTCCTCATCCTTCTCCTTCCATACGTGTTGACTCCGCATCGCAGGGAAATCTTACACTAGCAGCCCCTAAGGAAAGCATGAACTCAGGGACCTTTTGACCGCAGATTTCGCAGATCTACGCAGATTGGGAGCAACCGTCTGAACTGAATTGCCCCTTTAGCCCACTGCTTGCCGCGCCGTAGCCTCGAAGGCGGGTCCGTCAAATCAATGCAACCCTAATCGCGCTTCGAAATATTCCTTTCAACATCCAACGGATTGCTTTCGGCATTGAACGTTGAAAGGTGCGCGTTCAATCTTTGAGAAAGGAATGCAGCCTTGAAAGACGCAGCCAGATTGGTGGGCTATTTTGCCGGAACGATCCTGATCGGGGCGTTGCTGGCGCCGCCTCTTTTCTGGTTGGGGCAATGGGCGATCGGGCAAGGCTGGACTCCGTTTCTGGCCAGGTTCGATTTCGAGACCTACTTCCATCGCGCACTGCTCGTGGCGGCAGTGGCTCTGCTCTGGCCATTTTTTCGGTCAATGAATGTTCGGCGCATGGCCGACCTTGGTCTGGAGTCAAATCCAGTTTGGTTGCGCGACGTGGCGGCAGGTTTCTTTTTCGCTGCAATTCCCCTGCTCTGCTGTGGCGCAGTTTTTGTCGCCCTCCACGTTTTTTCCCTGCGTCCCGGATTTCTCTGGCCCGTTTTCGGGCGAACCGCGCTGGCCGCAATTGCGGTGTCTTTAATAGAGGAAGCCTTTTTTCGCGGCTTGATCTTGGGAATTCTCTTGAGAAGCGGTCGCGTTTACCTGTCGATCTTCGCCACTTCGGCGCTATTCGCGGTGGTGCATTTCCTTAAAGCGCCCGAGCGAACATCGACAATCGTTACCTGGACTTCGGGTTTCAATTCGATAGCCCATTCGTTTGCCCAGTTTGCCGACCCGATGTTCGTGGCCGCCGCGTTCACGACGTTATTCCTGATTGGCTGGATCCTGGCCGACGCCCGGGTGCGGACCCGCTCGCTGTGGCTGCCGATTGGACTGCATGCGGGCTGGGTCCTTGCCGCGGGAATCTTCAACGCGATGACGCGTCGGGAAATTCTTGCTCTTCCCTGGTTGGGGAAAAACCTGCTGGTTGGAATT
Organism: uncultured Verrucomicrobiae bacterium; assembly: GCA_963815455.1. Lineage (GTDB taxonomy): Bacteria > Verrucomicrobiota > Verrucomicrobiia > Chthoniobacterales > UBA10450 > JBDTZF01. The sequence goes on along the minus strand of CAWFGO010000003.1, from coordinate 139,618 downwards.
GTGCCGCTTGGGGTCGCGGCGTTGACCTGGCTGCTAATTCATTTCTTATATGGTCGCGCTCGGCAGGCTTAAAAATCTCGGAGCGATCATATCGCTGCTTTATCCGCCGGTTTGCACGATCTGCGCCGAGGCCGTTCCCGCCGGCGAGTATCTCTGCCAGGATTGCGAATCGAAAACGACTCCGATTGTGCCGCCATTCTGCGAGTTGTGTTCTCAGCCGTTTCCCGGCGCGATCACCGAAGCTTTCACCTGCGCGAATTGCGCGCACCGGACAATTCACTTCGACGCAGCGGTTGCTGTCTATAGGAGTCGCGGAATTGTTCGCCGGCTCATTCATGATTTTAAGTACGGCCATCAAATGCATCTGCGCCACGTCGTAGCCGGCTGGCTCGGCAAAGCGCTCGACGATGTCCGTCTTCGCGGCCGGCATTTCGATGTCATGGTAGCGGTACCGTTGCATCCGGCGCGGCAACGCGAGCGCGGTTTCAATCAGGCGACGTTGCTGGCGGAATTGTTGAGTGAGAAGATGTCGATCCAATTGGTTCCCGTCCTGGAACGCATCCGTTACACCACCACTCAGACGGCATTCGACCGGGCCGAGCGGATGGAAAATTTGCATAATGCCTTCCGTTTACGAAAAAACATGGACGTGCGAGATTTGCACGTGCTTCTGATCGATGATGTGTTAACAACCGGCTCGACATTGAGCGAGTGCGCCCGGGTCCTGAAGGCTGCCGGCGCGGTCTCGGTTCATGCGGCTACAGCGGCACGGGCGTAAATTTCCATGGCGATTTTTAAGAAACCACCATTTGGCGGTGACGGCGGCAGGAAACGCGCGATTCCCGAGGGCGTTTTCCAGAAATGCCCGGGATGCGGCGAAGTGGTGAGCGAAATCCAACTGGCTGAGAACCAACGGGTCTGCCCGAGCTGCGATCATCATTTCGCCCAATCGGCCAAGGAGCGGATCGGTCAGCTTCTCGATCCACAAAGTTTCGTGGAAATGGATGCCGATTTGAGATCGGTAGACACCCTGCGTTTCCATGGGATGGCGAGCTACAAGGATCGGCTCAAGAAGTATCAGCAGGATACCGGATTGATCGACGCCGTCATCAGCGGGCACGGGATCATCGACGGGTACAAAGTGGCGATTGCGGTGATGGATTTCAGTTTTCTTGCCGCGACCATGGGTTCGGTTGTCGGTGAACGAATCACTCGCACCATCGAATACGGCACGGCCAACCGGGCGGCGGTCATCATCGTCTCCGCCTCCGGCGGAGCACGGATGTATGAAGGAATGTTGAGCCTGATGCAGATGGCCAAGACCAGCGGAGCATTGGCCCGCCATGCCGAGCAACGGCTTCCCTACATTTCTGTGCTCACCAATCCGACCACTGCCGGCGTCATGGCCAGTTTCGCATCGTTAGGCGATGTCATCATGGCCGAGCCCAAGAGCATGATCGGTTTTGCCGGTCCCCGGGTCATCAAAGAAACCACTCACCAGGATTTGCCGCAGGGATTTCAAACTGCTGAGTTCTTGCTCGACCATGGCTTGATCGACATGATTGTGCACCGCAAGAAAATGCGGGAGCAGATCAGTCAGTTGCTTACCTGCTTTTCGGTCACGTCATGAACTACCGTGGGGCGCTCGGGTGGCTTTACGGCCTTCAGCGCTTCGGGATCAAGCTCGGCCTGGAAAATATCCGGCGCCTGCTAACCGCGCTGCATCTGCAGGATTGGCAGCATCGTATCATTCACGTTGCCGGAACGAACGGTAAAGGCTCGGTCTGCGCGATGATCGATTCAATCCTGCGCGCGCAGGGCCTGCACACCGGTCTGTTCACCTCCCCTCACCTGATCACCTTCCGCGAACGGATTCGTATCAACGGCGAAATGATTTCCGAGAAAGCAACCGCCGCCGGCCTGACCAGGATTCGCGATCTTGTTCGCGATTGGGACCCGCATCCGACATTTTTTGAAGTTACAACCGCCCTCGCGCTCGAGGCCTTCGCCGAAGCCAAGATCGACATCGTCATTTTGGAGACCGGCCTGGGCGGTCGCCTCGATGCCACCAACGCGGTGCCGTCAGATGTTTCGGTGATTACGCCGATCGGTTTCGATCACCAAAAGTGGCTGGGCGACACTCTTGCCCAAATCGCCGGGGAAAAAGCGGGCATCATCAAACCCGAAATTCCGGTTGTGTCCGCTGCGCAACCGCTGGAGGCCGAACGAGTGATCCGGGCACGCGCGGTGGAATGCAAATCGCCGCTACACTTCATCAGCGAGCCGTACGAGCGCAGCCCGATTTTTCTACGTGGCGCCTATCAAAAACAAAATGCCGCCCTCGCCATTGCTGCGGTGCGCGCGGCCAGGATCGACATCGACGACGTATCGATTTCTCGGGGACTGGCCTCGGTCGAATGGCCGACGCGTTTCCAAGCGTGGGACGAGCGCACCATCATCGACGGCGCGCATAATACCGCAGCCGCCCGCGTTCTGGTCGAAACCTGGCGTGAAATTTTCGGCGACGAACGGGCCACCATTATCCTGGCCATCCTTTCCGATAAAGATGGGCTGGGGATTTGTGAAGCCCTCGCGCCGATCAGCGATCAGGTGTTTCTCCCGAAAATTAAAAGCGAACGCGCCATCGATCCGGAACAGTTGGCCCGAACGCTGTCGCGCGTTAGTCCATTACTCCTTTGCTCCATCACGCCATCAATTGGCGAGGCATTGAATCTGGCCCGGGCCAGACCGAATCGCATTCTCATCACCGGCTCGCTTCATTTCGCCGGCGAAGCGCTGGCCTGTGTGCAAGGCAAGCCCGCCGCGTTCGAAGAGTGCGCGCAATGACAAGAGGCTGACGCTTTATCTGGAGCGAGTCTGGAACGACGGATCGAGTTGATTCGCCCGCTGGAAATGTTTTTGGGCCAGGGCAGTCATTCCTAGATTTTGCAAACGCTGGGCGAGCATCCAGTGGTAGGCCGGATTGTCGGGAGTAGCTTCGTCCGCCTGTTTTTCGTGAGCCGCTGCTTCGTCCAGTTTGCCGAGAGACCGCTCCGCGCCGGCGAGCTGGTTGTTGGCCAAGGCCAGGTGTGGAGCGCGCCGGACGGCGTCCGTCCAAACCGAGATCGCATCCTCCTTGCGATCGAGGCGCCAGAGCGATTCGCCTTTTTCCTGGCGCGCGACGATGAGATCGGGCCGCTGTGCCAATGCGTCATCGAGAGACGTTAACGCCTGCTCGTAGCGTCCTATGAGATTAAGAATCGCGCCGCGATAGTAAAGGCTGAGCGCTTTGCCTTGCCCACGCTGCCGAGTCGCGGCCTGGGAAAGCAATTGGACCGATTGCTCGGCGTCGCCGGAGAGATACTCGAACCAGGCCAGCTTCGACATCGCCTCGTTATTCGCGAAGAGGCCCAACCGGGATGCAGTGGTAAGATATTTCTTACCTTCCTCGACGCTTTGACGATCGCCGGGACTCAGCCACGGGGCCGGATTTTTCTGGGCCAGAGCGAGTTCGTCGGGGATTTGGATTTTTTGAAAAGCGCGGTCGCCCTTGTATTCCAGATATCGAATCCAGCCGCTATGCGCGTTCAGGCCGATCCAGACCACGGCGAAAAGCGCGAAAATCCATCCGGCTGGCCGAATTTCGCCGGCCGACTTTAGATTGAATCGGTAAAACGAAAGTTCGCCCGTCTTGAGCAATCGCCACATTTTCAGAGCGAGAAATGTTGTGATCGTGGCGACACCGAGGGCCATCAAAAATGGAACCAGGGCGTAGACGTTTCGAACAGCCAGAAAACTCGCGAGAAATATTGCCGCCCCGACCATTTCTTCAGGCCACGTGACCGAATAGTTTCTTTTGATGGCGTTCGATTTTGGAGCCAGCAGCGTCGGTTTCCCGAAACCGAAGTAGAGCGCGTCGTTCGGGCAAACGCTCACGCAATCCATGCATTTCATGCAGCCAGGATCGACAACCATCTTGAATTGTTTCACCTCAGCATGGACGAGAACGTTGGAAGTGCAGGTCGCGGTGCAGTGGCCGCATTGATTGCAGGCATCGGTCACGCGGATTTTTCCGGGCGACAGCTTGTCCGCCAGACCGAAGAACCCGCCGTAGGGACAGGCGTAAGTGCAGAATCCTTTTTGTCCCAGAAAATAGACGATCATGAAGCCGCAGATAAAAAGAAACGGGATGGCGACGGAAGCGGTCGGGAAGGTTTCCCAAAAATTGGTGGTCACCAGATGATTGGTGAATTTCGGAATAAGCGGCCCGGGCTCCGAACTGGCGAAGAATTTGTAGGCGGTCGGCCACACGAACATGTAAAGCGCGCCAATGAGCGGGACATAAACCAGCAGCCGTGACCGAAAAGGTTTTGGATGAAGCCCCATTTTCTTGAGCATCCACCCGCAGAAATCCTGCAGGGCGAGGATATGACAACCCCAGCCGCACACGAAACGTCCGAAGATCAGCGTCGCCAGAATGGCCAGGGTAAAAAAGATAAAGCCCGCGTTGATGGCGCCGCGCTGGAGAGTGTGCATCGTCTCCGAAGGTTCGATCGGCGAGATGGTCTTGCCCATGAACCGCCACTGGATGATGTGGGCGATCATCAGGAGATTCAGAAGAAGAAGTGTCGCGCCGCGCCAACGGCCGGTCTTCGATTTGCGAATACCGCTCCGGTGGAGCGGATCGTTGCGCCCGGGGAGTTGAGCCGACTCCCCATTTCTGAATTCCCTGCTTATGCAACCGCTTTTCACAACCTTGGCGAAGGGTCTGGGCCAGGAGCCGCAGAACCACTGCCCAAGAGATTACCCCAAAAAATCATAATAAAAAGTACTCTACTTTTGGGCAGGTAGCTGTATAACATCACCGGCTATCGTTCGATTCTCGTTCGAACTGTCCCACGAAATCTGAAGGATTAAACACAATGTCAAAGAAACTGTTCACCTACTGCGTTCTCCCCCTGCTTTTGCTCTTCTGCAATAGCTCACAAAATATTGTAGCCCAGCCTAACAAAGAAGGCCCCGACGTTCCAACCGGTACGTTTGAAAAATTGATGGTCGTGAATGGCGTCGTGACCATGAACATCGATCAAAATCGCCTCAACGGCATCGAGGCAGTAGCCGGCAAATCAGCGTCTACCGCTCTGCGTTTCGATGTGGCGCCGGAATCATTTTTCACCATTCTTGTATTTAACAACGAATTGCGCGCCGCTGAACCGGGGTCGATGCAGCTGGTGCCGCAAGACAGAGCGAATGTGCCGGCAGCCCTCAGCGGTTCGTTCGGCCAACTCATGGTCGAGCGGCTTGGGTGGGGCGAGTCTGTCGAATTCGTTGTGCGCGACGGCAAGTCGGGCTTCGTCTTTTTCAATGTAGAGGGCAATCAGTACCATTACGACGCCGCCACGAACACGTTCGCCCTGACAGACGGGCGGTTGCTGATCTCAGCGGACTTTGCCAAGACGCTCGGTCGCCCGGCGGACTCCGGCAAGATTGTTGGAACGATCGCGAGCACCACCAGCGTGTCCCCGATTGAAATTAAGCGGGTCGTAAATGGTGAAGTGCGTTCCGCGGTCATGCCGTCGCACGTTACGCCCGCCGTGGGAACAACGCCCGGACCGGACGTAATTGTGGGCGATATGCCCTCGATGGTGCAATCGGGTAGCAGCGGGACACAGGTAGGCCTGGCGATCGCGACGACTTCGTGCAACGCCGGCGTCGTCGATTTAGACTGGTTTGCATTGCCGAGCAACGATCACCCCGTCATTCCGCAGAACCTCTATCGGATGAGTGCTAACACAGACCGCATGGAACAGATCGGTCAAGGCTGGATGAAACATGCCTTCACTGCTCTGACCCAAAATGTCTGCAGTTTTGGCTGTAATGGCACCGGAGGAACTCACCTCGGCTCGGGCTGCTCGGATCCGTACGACACCGGCCTTAATGGAAGCCAGACGGGGATTGGCTCGCGAGCGTGGGCGAATCCATTTACCGGATTCTATCCCAACACCACCAACGGCGACGGCCAGCCGACCTCCCGCGATCACAATGGGCACGTCCATAACGGCAGTTCCCACCGCGTTCTGGTGGAGCAGGCGGACCTGAATACGACTCTGAACCCCGGCGCCACCTACTTTGGCGAGGCTCAATATGTGACGCCGCACGAATACGCCTGGTGCCAGGGGCATTCCGGCGAGTGCAACATGTACAACAATGTTTCTTACCGTCAGTTCAGTGTGACCGGGACCACGAGTTTTTCCTTCTCGCCGGTCGGAGCCACTCAGCGCACGAAGCCGGCCATTCTGGCCTGGACGGGAGCAACCGCGTCTCAATTCGAGCCGGCGCCGGGCATTGATGGCATTGGCATCGTCTCCTACAAAGTGACCAATCCGTCGGCGGGGGTCTGGCATTATGAGTATGCCGTTTACAACGAGAATCTCGATCGCGCGATTCAGTCTTTCAGCGTGCCTCTTGGCTGTGGAATCACGACAAATAATCTCGGATTTCATGCGCCACTTCAACCAGCTGCGTTCTCAAACGACGGCACCCAGAATAGCGCCGGCTACAGCAACACTCCCTGGGCTTCGAATCAGACCGCCGATTCGCTGACTTGGAATTGCGAAACCTTTGCCCAAAACCAGAACGCCAATGCAATTCGCTGGGGCACCATGTATAACTTCCGATTCGATTCGAACAAGCCGCCGGTGAATACGAACGCTACTGTCGGTTTCTTTAAGACCGGCAGCCCCATTATGGTGGCCATCCAGGCCCCGGCGCCGGATCCGTGTAATCCCCTGGCGATCACCAGCGTCGTTTCCCGCAAAACCCATGGCGGCGCGGGCGACTTCGATGTCGATCTTCCGCTCACTGGCGGGCCCGGGATCGAGTGCCGAAACACGGGCGGCGCTCATACTTTTGTGTTCACGTTCAGCAACGATGTTGTCAGCGGAAACGCGAGCGTGACCAGCGGCACCGGCACCGTATCGGGAAGCCCGAGCTTTTCCGGAAATACCATGACCGTGAATCTGACCGGCGTGGCCGACGACCAGCAGCTCACCGTGACCGCAGCCGGTGTAACGGATACATTTGGTCAAACACTGCCAGATACGGCTGTTAACGTGATCATGCTCATGGGCGACACGACCGCCAACGCAACAGTGAATGCTTCCGATGTGGCGCAGACCAAGGGACAAATCGGCTCGTCGGTGGACGCGACCAATTTCCGTAACGACATCAACGCAAATGGAACGATCAACGCGACCGATGTCGGCGAGGTGAAATCCAACCTCGGCAAGTCGGTGCCATAGGCCACGGCGTAATAGGTTCCCAGAGAAGCACCGCTCGGTCAGATTGAATCCGACGGGTGCAAGGTCCGGTTGTTTTCACGGGCGGCCTAAAGAAGAAAAAGCTCTACTTTTTGTGTGCCGTAGTATATAGAGCATCCGGCTTCAATCGGAAATGCTCTCGAAGCCGAAACTCGGAGGAATAAAAAACCAATGTCGAAAAAACTGTTCGTCTACTTCGTTCTCCCAACACTTTTGCTCTTCTGCAATAGTCAGGAGAGTTCCCTGGCCCAGCCGAAAAATCCGGACGCGCCCACTGGCACCCTTGAAAAAATGCTGGTGTCCAACGGCGTCGTGGCCATGAATGTCGATCTTAAGCGACTTAGCGGCGCGGCCTCGACCGGCAATGCGAAATTGGAAACGCTGCGCTTCACCGTCGCTCCCGATTCCTTTTTCACGGCCGTCATTTTTAACAATCTCCTGCGGGGTCCCGAGCCGGGTTCGATGTCGCTCGCTTCCCAAAATTCAGCCGCGCTTCCAGCGGTGCTGAAGGCGTCCTTGAATCAATTGGCAATCGAAAAACTCGGAGCGGAAGAGCTTTTCGACCTGGCCGTTCGCGATGCCAAGACGGGATTCGTATTTTTCGGCGTGATAGGACACTCTTATGATTACGACGCGAGCAAGCACTTGCTCAGCATTACCGATGGAAAACTCGTGATTTCCAATGAGTTCGCCAAGAAGCTTGGCCGCCCCACGGAAGGTGGTTCCATCGTCGGGACAATATCGATAACGGCGACCGTGTCTCCGATTGAAATCCAAAAGGTGGTCAACGGTGCGGTGGAATCGGCAGTGATGCCGGCACGCGCCGTCCAACCGGCCAATGGGACGACTCCGGGACCGGATGTCATTGTGGGAGATCTGCCCTCGGTTGAGCAGGGCGGAAGCAGCGGAAGTTTTGTCGGCCTCGGGGTCGGAACGACTTCCTGCAATGCCGGCGTCGTGGATTTGAACTGGTTTCAGTTGACGAACACCGACCATCCAGTCATTCCGCAAAATCTATATCGGATGAGCGGAGGGACCAGCAACACGGATCGTTTCGAACAAATCGGACAATCGTGGTTGAAACATGCTTTCACCGCCTTGACTCAAAACGTCTGCGGCTATGGCTGTAACGGCGTAGGGGGCAGTCATCTTGGCTCGGGATGCTCCGATCCTTACTCGGCCAGCTTGAACTACGGCCAGGGTTCCGGGAGTGCCAGCGGTTTGGGTTCCCGCGCATGGGTGAATCCATTTACCGGCGCCTATCCATCGACTTCCGCCAACCATACCGGCCACACGCACACGGGCACGACACACCGGGTTCTCGTGGCAATGAGCGACCTCAATACCACCCTGAATCCAGGCGCAACTTATTTCGCCGAGGGTCAATATGTAACTCCTCACGAGTACGCCTGGTGCCAGGCCCACGCGCATGAGTGCAACATGTACAACAACGTCTCCTACCGTCAGTTCAGTGTTTCGGGCACAACGAGCTTCACTTTTTCTCCGGTCGCCTCCACACAGCGGATGAAACCGGCCATCCTTGCCTGGACCGGAGCGACCATCGTTCCATTCGAGCCGGATTCGGGGAACGATGGCGAGGGCCGGATCGCTTACAAGGTGACCAACCCTTCTGCTGGCGTCTGGCACTATGAGTACGCCGTTTACAACGAAAATCTCGATCGTGCGATTCAGTCCTTCAGGGTGCCGCTCGGTTGCGGCATTACCGTGAGCAATCTCGACTTCCACGCCCCACCCCAACATCCGGGAATCGCAAACGACGGAACTTTGGGAAATGCGGGGTTTAGCAGCACTCCCTGGGCTTCGAATCAGACCGCCGATTCGCTGACCTGGAATTGCGAAACCTTTGCCCAAAACCAGAACGCCAATGCGATTCGCTGGGGCACCTTGTATAACTTCCGATTCGATTCGAACAAGCCGCCGGTGAATACGAACGCTACCGTCGGTTTCTTTAAGACCGGCAGTCCGATCACGGTGGCCATCCAGGCCCCGGCGCCGGATCCGTGTAATCCTCTGGCGATCACCAGCGTCGTTTCCCGCAAGACCCATGGCGGCGCGGGCGACTTCGATGTCGATCTTCCGCTCACTGGCGGGCCCGGGATCGAGTGCCGAAACACGGGCGGCGCTCATACTTTTGTGTTCACGTTCAGCAACGACGTTGTCAGCGGAAACGCGAGCGTGACCAGCGGCACTGGCACCGTATCCGGAAGCCCGAGCTTTTCCGGAAATACCATGACCGTGAATCTGACCGGCGTGACCGACGACCAGCAGCTCACGGTGACCGCAGCCGGTGTAACGGATACATTTGGTCAAACACTGCCAGATACGGCTGTTAACGTGATCATGCTCATGGGCGACACGACCGCCAACGCGACAGTGAATGCTTCCGATGTGGCGCAGACCAAGGGACAAATCGGCTCGTCGGTGGACGCGACCAATTTCCGTAACGACATCAACGCAAATGGAACCATCAATGCCACCGATGTCGGCGAGGTGAAATCCAATCTCGGCACGTCCTACCCGTAAACTAGCCGCTTGTCGCTGACCGGGATCCGCTAGATCGACAGCGCTGATGTGGCCGAGGTCAACGCCCGCGGCTACAACGCAGCCGACGACGCCGGCCGCAACTGGCTTGCAAAGGCCAAAAGCGCCGCAACAGTGGCAGCGATGCCCGTCGACCTGAAGCACATCAGTTCCCTTATCGAGAGCGCCGTTGCCAACGCTCAATTAATCGCGCCGGCGGCGAAGAACATTCGTTCCCTTCTGAGCGGTAATGCCTCGCCGCTTTACATGGAGAGCGTGATCGAGCTCGCCGAGGCCGGTGCCTGGAACGAATTGAACGATCGTTTTTACAAGACGCTTGCGTTCGGCACGGGCGGCCTCCGTGGCCGGACGATTGGCCGAATCGTCACCGCCGTGGAACGCGGGCACGCGACCAAGAATGAGCGCCCGGAATTTCCGTGCGTCGGCACAAACGCGATGAATTTCTACAGTGTGAGTCGCGCCACGCAAGGACTCGTCGCCTACCTGTGGGACTGGTTCGATCGGCAAAAACTTTCCGGTAAACCGAAAATTGTCATCGCCCACGACACGCGCTTCTTTTCCAGGGAGTTCGCCGACCTGACCGCGAATGTCGCCGCAGGGGGTGGCGCCGACGCCTTCGTTTTCGACGGACCACGTTCGACTCCTGAGCTCTCGTTCGCGGTTCGTTATCTCAACGCCAGCGCCGGCATCGTCATCACCGCCAGCCATAATCCGCCGCATGATAACGGTTACAAAGTTTACTTCGGCGACGGCGGCCAGGTGATCGAGCCGCATGCCAGCGGAATTATCGCGAAGGTGAATGCGATCGCGACCGAGTCCTGTCATTCGTTGCCGGAAGATCGACAAGGAACCGTCTCTCGACTTGGCCACGAAGTTGATGACGCCTACATGAAGCGCCTGGAGACTTTGGTTCTCGATCCTGCCATCGTTTCCGCAGCAGAAACGCTTCGGGTCATTTTCACGCCTCTCCACGGAACCGGCGGCGTCGTTTTGAAACCAATGCTCAAACGGCTCGGATTCAATTCTACAACTGTTCCAGAACAAGACCGGTTCGATGGCCGATTCCCCACCGTGAAGTCCCCCAACCCGGAAAACGCCGAGGCTCTCCAGATGGGAATCGACCTGGCCCGAAAAACCGCGGCCCATGTCGTGATCGCGACGGATCCCGATTGTGATCGAATGGGCGTGGCGGTTCGGACCCGGGCCGGCGAAATGAAATTGCTGACCGGCAACCAGATCGCGGCCTTGATTGCCTGGTACCGGACGAAAACATTGTTTGACCAGGGCGTTCTTCACAAAAAAAATGCGTCGCGCGCCGTGATCATTAAGACGTTCGTCACGACGAATCTCCTCAAGGCGATCGCCGAGCATTACGGCCTGCGCTGCGTCGAGACACTTACCGGTTTCAAATACATCGGCGCCAAGCTGGCCAAATACGAACGCGCGTTGCCGGCCGATGTTCGTAAGAAATATCGCCACCTTCCCGAATCGGAAACACGCGCTGTCCGCCTCGAGCACTCTTCCTATTATGTCTTTGGCGGCGAAGAGAGCTACGGCTACAGCGGCGCCGATTTTGTCCACGATAAGGACGGCAACGGGGCGGCAATCATGTTTTGCGAAGTGGCCGCCTACGCTCAATCACGAGCTCAAACGGTCGATCAGTTGCTCGACGAAATCTTTGCCAGGTTTGGTTATTTCGAGGAAAAAAACGGTTCGCTCGCTTTCGAGGGGGCGGAAGGCGCGGACAAGATTGCGCGGCTGGTCGAATCGTACGCGGAACAAACCGCCTTCGGACATTGCCGGCTCGAAAGTCACGCTGGTGAAAGATTTCGAGACCGAAACGATTCGCGATGTTGAAGGTGACGAGATTCCCAGGGAAAAGATGTCGATCTTCGAGCTGGCCGACGGGACACGCATCGCCGTGCGAGCTTCCGGCACCGAACCGAAGATCAAATACTACCTTTTCGCCGAACGCCGTCCGAAAAATGGAGAATTTAACTCAGTCGCACTGGCTCAAATCAAAATCGAAACAGGCAAATGGCTCGAGCGACTTTGGGATTGGTTGCAATCCGACGCCCAACGGCGGCTGGCGCGATAGCTGCTCGACAGTATTCGGTTCGAGGCAAAAAGGCGCATGACGCGAGAGATTAATCTGAACGGAGGCGAGATCACGATTCTGAAGGCGATCGGAGTGAGCGGCACGCCCGCGCACGGAAAAATCCTGGTCGAGCAGATTGGCGAAATGGAGACCGCCGAGCTTCTGGACGAGTTGGACGGGTTGATCTCGCTCGGTTACGTGCTGTCGGACAAGGTGAATCTTCATTCGCTCGATGACATTCAGAGATCCACGTTCCGTGTAAACCCTTCCTACTGCCGGGATTTGCGTGACGCGCTTCATCCCGGCCGCCGCCGCGAACGCGATACGCCGCGTCGCCGTCGCCGCGGTTAAACCCGACAATTCGTCCGCAGCCGATGAATCCGCCGAGGATAGCGGACGCTACAACCCTCGTGCTGTAGATCGCGCTCTCCTCCGCGCATTTTCGACTCTTAGCGAGTTGCGCTTGTGAAACCACTCAAGCCCTTGGAGAATTGGGCCCTAAATCCCGGGTCTTCACTTGCGCGATCTCACGACAAAATTAATGCGGTTCTGGCCGTGGCTGGCTGCGATTTCGACCGGGTTGCTTTGCACCGCTTGCTTCGCGCCGTTTAACCAAACGTGGCTTTGCTGGATCGCGCTCACCCCACTCATCGCAGCCATTTGGTTTTCCGGAGAAAATTCCAGGCGGCGATGGCTGCGCAATTTATCACTCGGCTATGTTGCCGGGATTGTTTTCTTTACCGGCGCATTCAGTTGGCTCGGCTCGCTCGGCACTTTGTTCGAAAACGCGTTCCTGCATGCGTTACCGCTGCTGCTCTCGCTTTATATGGGAATGTATTTCGCATTTTGGAGCTGGTTCGTCGGCCTGATCGCTCCGAAGAATTTTTTGGGGTCTTATCGAAATCTCCAGGCCGCATTTCTGGCCGCGAGCGCGTGGGTCACACACGAATGGGTCCGTGGCTGGCTGTTCACGGGATTCGGATGGAACGGACTCGGCGTCGCTCTTCACGACAACTGGGCGCTCATCCAGATCGCCGAGTTTACCGGCGTGGCCGGACTCTCGTTCGTCGTAGCGTTCGCGAACATCATTGTGGTCGCCGCGCCCGTTCGACTTTTTTTGGAAGCCCGGTCTCGCCAAATGCGACCCCATTTCGATGTTACGCTGACCCTGGCCGGCCTCGTCGCGCTCTGCACGTTCGGCCTTTACGCAGCTCAGAATCGACCGGTGACAAAGCCCCTTCGAGTCGCAGCAGTGCAGGCCGAAGTTCCGCAAGTCGAGAAATTCGATCCGAAATTCAGTCGCGAAATTTTTGCCCGCTTCGAGCGGCTCAGCGAGATCGCGCTACACTCCGGCTTACCGCCCGATCTGCTGATCTGGCCGGAAGCCTCCATGCCGGGTGTCGTGCGCGATCCGAACACGGAGAGTCACCAGTTCGCCACCCAGGTCGCCGCCACGGCAAAAACGGATTTGCTGCTCGGCGCGCTCGATGCGGAAGATCGACAAGATTACAACGCAGCCGTTCTAATCTCGGGCGCGACTCAGGAGATGCAGGTTTATCGCAAGGTCCACCTGGTGCCGTTTGGCGAATACATTCCGCTCCGGCATTCGTTCCCTCTTTTCGCCACCGTCGCCGGAAACTGGGTACCGGGCGATTTCGACCGCGGCAAGGACTACACCGTTTTTCATCTGACCAATGGCAACGTCCGCGTCGCGCCACTGATTTGTTTCGAAGACACCGACGGCGATCTGACGAGAAAATTCGTGCTCAACGGCGCGAATCTTCTGGTCAATGTGACGAACGACGGCTGGTTCCTGCGTTCGGCCGCATCTCGTCAGCACGTCGACAACGCTCTCTTTCGTTGCGTGGAAACGCGCCGGCCAATGGTTCGGGCCGCGAATACCGGCGTAACCTGTTTCATCAACGAATTCGGGCGCATCACCCAAATCCTTCAGGACGAAACCGGAAGTGTGTTCACCGAAGGCGTTCTCAGCGGAGAAGTAAACGTTCCGACTGCGGCCGAGCTGACGTTTTACGTCCGGCACGGCGAACTTTTTGCACAATGCTGCGTTTTGGTGACATTGGCCGCGATGCTGGCAATGATTCCTCGATGGTTCCGGCCGAAAAAATGAATTCCGCGTCCGCCATTTACGTTCGCGGCTTACGAAAATCTTACGGCAATCTCGAAGCCGTAAAGGGAATCGATTTTGAAGTCGCGGCCGGCGAAGTGTTCGGCTTGCTCGGGCCGAATGGCGCCGGCAAGACGACCACGGTTGAAATTCTCGAAGGGCTGCGTCCGCGCACCGCCGGCGATGTGCGCGTGCTCGACTTCGATCCGGACAGGCAGAAAAAGCAACTGAAAGACCGAATCGGCGCGTGTCTTCAGGCAACGAATCTCCCCGATAAAATCACCGTGCGCGAAGCGCTCGATTTCTTCGGGTCGCTCTACTCGCGCAAAGCGGACGCCGACGCGTTGCTCAAGCGTTTGCAGCTTGAAGAAAAGAAGGACGCCGGTTACGCAACGCTTTCGGGCGGACAAAAGCAGCGGCTCGCGCTCGCGCTTGCTCTGATCAACGATCCGCAAATGCTTTTTCTGGACGAACCTACGACCGGGCTTGATCCGCAAGTTCGCCTCGAAATTCGCGATCTGATCGAGGAATTGCGCGCGGAAAAAAAAACCATCCTATTGACCACGCATTACATTGAGGAAGCGGAACGGTTGTGCGATCGGGTCGCAATTATCGATGCGGGCAAGATCATCGCCCTGGGAACGCCGCGCGAGTTGCAGGAGAAAAGCGCGAACCAATCGAGTATCGAGATCACCTTAACCCAACCGCTCAAAGACACGACGTTGCCGCAATGGTCCGAGTCGATTCGCAGCGTCGTGAGCGAGGATCGACATCGGATCACCGTTTACTCCAAACGACCGGCCCGGACACTGGTGGAAATGGTGAAATGGGTCGATACGAACGGCTTCGAGCTCGACGACGTCCATCTTTCGCGTCCGACGCTGGAAGACGTTTTCATCGAGCTGACCGGCAAAAAGCTGCGCGACTGATATGAAAGCCTTTCTCGCGTTTCTCAAGATCGACCTCAAGCTCGCGATGCGGAACCGCGCCGTGCTGTTCTTCAATTATCTCTTCCCGATGATGTTCTTCTTTATTTTCGCCTACGCGTTCGGCGCGAAACAAAGCGGGACCGCTGTGCTCGTGGTGACGATGGTGACGACGATCGGGATTCTCGGCAGCGGATTCTTCGGCGCGGGGATGCGCGCCGTCCAGGAACGCGAGGAAAACATTTTGCGCCGGTACAAAGTGACCCCGATCACGCCGGTGCCGCTGTTGTTCGCTTCGATTGCGCTGGGCGTGATTCTCTATCTGCCCACTGTCGCGCTGATGCTTTTTCTAGCGCACAAAATGTACGGCATGCCGGTGCCGACAAATCTGTTTTCACTTTTCGTGTTCGTTTGCTTCGGCGCGGCCGCTTTTCGGGCGCTCGGCTTGATTATCGCAGCGGTCGTGAACTCTTCGCAGGAAGCAAACGTCCTGATCCAAATCGTTTATATGCCGATGCTGCTGCTCAGCGGCGCAACGTTTCCGCTCTCGATCATGCCCAATTGGTTGCAGATCGTCACCCAATTCATCCCCGCGAGCTATCTCGTGACCGGCATGTCCGGAATCCTCCAGCACGGCGAATCGATCTTTCAAAATCTGAAATCTGTTTTTGCGCTTCTGATCACGGTGGTGGTTGGCACATTTATCGCCACGAAATTGTTCCGGTGGGAAAAGGAAGAGAAATTACGGCCGTCGGCCAAACTGTGGGTCCTTGTCGTTCTTCTGCCGTTCTTTTTCCTCGGTGGCTATCAAGCCTGGAGCCGCCAGGAGTTGACCAAGGCAAAAGTTCTTCACCGCGATCTCAATCGCAACCAGACCTGGCTGATCCAAAACGCGCGCATCTTTGTCGGGAACGGAAAGGTCATCGAATCCGGCGCGGTGCTGATCCGGCGGGGCAAGATCGAGAACGTCTATGAAGGAAGTTTCCCGGAGGCCAAGTCCCTTAACGCCGATGCGATCGATGCGGCCGGGAAAACGGTGCTGCCCGGCTTGATCGACATGCACGTCCATTTGGGCGCGAGTGGCGGATTCCCCGAGGATCCCACAAAGTTCGATCCAAACAAGTCCGCAGAACACGAGCTGGAAGCCTATTTGTATTGCGGGGTGACCGCCGTGCGCAGCGTCGGCGATCGACTCGATTCCATGTTGGAATTGCGCAAGACATTTGGGACGGGCGAAAAACTCGGGACGGAATTATTTTTCTGTGGTCCCCTCTTCACCGCCGGGGGCGGACACGGCACCGAGTATGCGAAATACATGCCCGAAGCGATGCGCGCTTCGTTCAATGCCCAGTTTGTCCGGCTCCCGAAGACCGCCGAGGAAGCGCGCAAAGAAGTGGACGACCTCGCCGCGCAACATGTCGATGCGATCAAAGGCGTGCTGGAAGCGGGCGTGCCCGGTTACACGTTTAATCGGATGGACCTGAATCTCCTGCGCGCCGTCGTCGATGAAGCGCACGCGAAACATCTTCCCGTTGCCATTCATACCGGGAACGGCAGGGACGTCATCGATGCCGTCGCGCTCGGCGCCGACTCGGTCGAACACGGCTCGTTCCTCGACGAAATTCCCGATGAAGTGTTCACCGAGATGAAAACGAAAAATATCACGTTCGATCCGACGTTGAGCGTGGTTGAAGGTTTTACCAACTTTGCCAAAGGCGACACCTCATCGCTCAAACGATCGCTCGTTCAACAAGTCACGCCAAAAGACTTGATCGCCGGAACGGAAAAGGCCGCGACCAGCGACCACGATCCATTCAAAAAAATGCGTGAAGGCATCAGCCGTTATCCGATGTCGATGCAAATCGGCGGGAACAACCTGGTCAAAGCCTGGCACGCCGGCGTGATGCTCGTGACCGGCTCCGATGCGGGCAACTTCCTCGTCATGCACGGCCCGACCGTCCAACGTG
Organism: uncultured Verrucomicrobiae bacterium; assembly: GCA_963815455.1. Classification (GTDB taxonomy): domain Bacteria; phylum Verrucomicrobiota; class Verrucomicrobiia; order Chthoniobacterales; family UBA10450; genus JBDTZF01. The sequence continues at coordinate 122,618 of CAWFGO010000003.1, read as the reverse complement.
AGATCGAGCTTTGGGTTGCCGCCGGGATACCGGTCGAGGTCGCACTGCAAGCCGCGACAAACAACGCCGCCAAACTCCTCCGCGCCGACAACCGCATCGGCACCATCGAGAAAGGCAAGGAAGCGTCGCTGCTGATTGTCGATGGAAACCCGCTCCAGGACGTTCACGCCCTCTCCACAATCTCGACCGTCTTCTTCAAAGGCGAACGCGTCAATCGCCCGCAACTCTTCGAGCAAAAATAACGCCCGTTTTTGATGATTCGATTCGTATGAAACTCACCAATGACAGCTATGTCATCTTGATTGGCACCAAGAACTTCACTGAGCGCTATTACCGTGACAAGACCGGTTGGGTAAAGATCAGCGCCCGTGGCCGAACGTTCCGAATGACGGCCGAGCAGATCCTGAATCACGTCTTGCCTGCGCTAGCCGGTATCAAGCCAAACCTGACTATCAAAATTGAACATACGTCGCACGCTTGCCGACGTAATCGAAGGCCAAAAGGTAAAGTGAAAGCAAAGCGCAGTCTCGCCAGTCCAAGACTCGCCGTGGAGAGCGATCGCCTGACTCTCTCTCCTTCCATAACGTAAATCCCGGCAACGATGGGCTACCTCGGATCACCACAGCACATCGTCGAAATGGTGTCGAATTACATCCGCGCGCGAATATCGGGCGAATCGGCTATAGACCGAAGCGACACCCGGATCGATCGGCAGCGGCGTATAATTGGCCTGATTCTGTTTCTCATCTTCATCGGATTGCCGGCAGCCTTCCTTCTCTTGCTCATTTATTTTCCCGATTTCGCCATGAAACTCTTTCGATGACGGTTCTTCACGTGGGAATTTGTTATCTTCAGCGCGGGGTGATTCCTTCGGCAAGATCGACGTGGAAACTTTGTTTCACTTTCAATGTGCCGAACGTCAGTTCGGCGTTGTAATCGCCGGCAGGCAAGAGCCGCTTGGGATCGTCGCCGCCGTATTCGATGCTAAAATCCTTGGTCGGCCGCAGGTCCCAGTTTAATCGAGTAAAACCCGGCGCACCCGGCGATTTTAATTCGGCTACCGGTTGGCCGTCGGCCTTTGTCACGCTGATCTTGATTTCGTCGCCGGTAAATTCCTTTACCCAGACGGTTAGGATCGCGCCCGGCGGCGGATTTTCACCGCGATAAATGCCTTTGCCGTTGGAATCGACATAGCCCGGCTTCAGATATCTGCCGGTGACGGAACGCACACTGAACAAGTGCGCAGGCTTGGCCGCGATCTCCGGGGTGAACTCGCGAAACGGAACGGTGTCGTCGAAAATGACAATGCTGCGGCCGTGTGTGCCAACGACCAGGTCGGACGTGCGCGGATGAATTTGCACATCGTCCACGCGCACCGCTGGAAAATCGACAATGCGGACCCAGTGCGCGCCTTGATCGAACGATCCGAACAGACCGAAATGCGTCCCGGCGTAAAGCAGCTTCGGGCTAACCGGATCTTCGCGCACGACTTCGAGCGGCGCGTTGGCTGGAAGATCGCTCACCACGCTTTGCCAGGTCTTGCCGAGATCGGTTGTGCGCAGGACCATGGGCCGATCATCGCCTGCGCGATAAGCATTGGTCACCACGTAAGCGGTGCTCGGATCATGCGAGCTTGGCTCAATTCGCACAATCCATTGTCCGCGCGCCGGCTCGGGCAGATTGTTGGTCAGCTCCGTCCAGTTGCCGCCGTCGTTCTCAGTGATCCAGAGACGGCCGTCATCCGTCCCGGCCCACAGTAAACCAGCGCGCTTGGGAGACTCGGCCAATGAATAAACAACGCCGTAATTTTCCGCGCCGCTTCCGGTCGTTGTCGTCTTGGCCGGGTCGTTATGGGTGAGATCGGGACTGATCACGGCGAACTTCTCCGCCCGGTCGGTTAACCGAAAAACGTGATTGCCCGCGAGATAGAGAACACCCGGTTTGTGCCGGCTACCGATCAGGGGCGAGTTCCAATGAAAGCGGTACCTGGGTTGACCTTCGGGCGGTTCAGGGCGGAGCTCGCGCAGTTCGCCATTGCGCAAATTAATCCGATGCACAAATCCCTCCTGGCTTTCCGCGTAGAAGACGTCGGGATCAGCCGGATCGAACACGACATAGAACCCGTCGCCGCCGGCCAGGGCGGTCCAATCGCAATTGCGGATGGCTTCCTTGCTCGGGACGCCGCTCGGTCCAACCCAGTTTTCGTTATCCTGTAACCCACCCGCCACGCGGTAATCCGGCTTCGAATCGTCGAGTGTAATCCGGTAGAATTCGCCGGCCGGAATTTTGTTGAGATGATCCCAGCCTTTACCCGCGGCGAAACTTTGATAAACCCCGCCATCGGTACCGAGCAACAGACGCTGACAGACCGGCGTCGCCGGCGGTTTGGCTTTGTCTTCCAGTTTGACCGGTTTCGCGGGAGGCGCCGTGCCGGGCTGAATGACTAGGGCGTGACAATCCGAGTGCACTTTTTCAAATAAATCTTCGCGAAAATTGCGACCGCCATCATCGGAAACCAGTAGCGCATAGCTCAACAGATAGATCCGCTGATCGTTCGACGGATCGATCCGGATTTGGCTGAAATAAAACGGGCGCGGGTCGATCGCGCTGACCCGGGTCCATTTTTCGCCGCCATCTTCGGATCGAAAAACGCCACCGGATCGACTGCGAAAACTGTTTATGTCGCTGGCGCCACCCTCGGAGCTTTCCACAATTGCCATCACGATCTTCGGATTCTTCTCGGAGATCGACAATCCAATGCGGCCGGTCTGAGTCGGGAGTCCGCCTGCGAGTTTCTTCCACGAACCGCCGCCATTCGTGGTCTTGAAAATCCCCCCAACATCGACGCCGCCGGTCGCCTCGGGGCCGGAAGAAAAACTCCAGGGTGTTCGCTGCCGGGCGTAAAGCGCGGCGTAAACGACTTCCGGATTTGACGGATCGAGAATGACATCGACACACCCGGTCCTGGCGTCATGCGGCGCCGCGGCCTGCAGAATTTTCTTCCACGTTTTCCCGCCATCAGTCGTTTTGAAAAGACCGCGCTCGTCTCCGTCGGTCCAGAGAGGGCCGCTGGCCGCGACGTAAGCCACTTCCGGTTTTGTCGGATGCACCCGGATCCGTCCAATGGCCCGGCTCTCCTTCAGTCCGACATTTTGCCAATTGTCGCCGCCATCGGTGGTACGGTAAACGCCATTGCCCCAGCCGGACGTGTTTCGATCGTTCGCTTCGCCGGAACCAACCCAGATAACTTCCGAATCGGAAGGAGCGACGGCAACGGCCCCGATCGACAGAACTGGCTCTTTGTCGAAAATCGGATCGAAGGACACACCGTTATTTCCCGTTTTAAAAACACCGCCATGGGCGAGGCCAACGTAAAAAACAAACGGGTTATGAGGATCGAGCGCAATGTCAGACACGCGCCCGCCCATGACAGCCGGTCCAATCGAACGCGGCTTCAAACTTTTGAAAAGCACATCATTCAGCACAGGCGCGCCTGATGCGGGCGATGTAGCCGGGGCGGAAGTAAGCTGCGGTTTCGGACTCGTGGGCAAAGACTTTGGTGGCGCTCCCGATTCCGAACGCGGCATGATGCTCGGAGACGTCTTTGCCGCCGGGCGATGCGACGGCGTTTCCTGAGCAAACAGTGCGGTCGTGAGCAGCGCGCCCAGCATGAGCAACCCCGGTCGCGAAATACGGAAAAAAGGCGGATTCATAGTAGAGGGAAATTATCAACGGGATTATGTCTTTGTCGCGCGTGATCTTTGCCGATGCTATGCCGCAGTCATTAATCCAATGCTCACCCGACTGCTGATCTTCGCGTTCATGTTGTCGATGTTAACCGCGCTTCGCGCGGAAATTCCGTGGCCGGAGGTCGTGCGGCGGGTCGCGTCGGAAAACGAAAAACTGGCGCGACGTCCCCAGGGCCACCACGGCGAATACGTCGTGGTCTGCACGCTTTACTACACGCCAGTGGAATCCGGGTTCACGTTCGCCCGAGGATTTGATGCCACGCCGGTCACACAACCGGGGTTGCACGGGCGAAAGTATCCGCGCGATTTTTTGCGCGCGGTGAAGATGGAAGGCTTTGGTCGTCTGATTACATCTGTCGATGGTCGGAACTACATCCGTCACGACGGCGCGAACTTCTACCGGTTCGCGTCCCACCCTGCCGGCGGCGGCGTCAATCTGGCTCCGCGTTTTTCCGCCGCCGCCAGGTCGGGACAAGGCGCTTTGCGCATTGGCCAGATTATTGAAACGACGTCGCCCATTGTGAAGAAGGCCTTCGGTAGCACTCGCTGGAAGCTTGCGGATACCGGCGCCGTCCTGCGGCGATGGCAGATCGATCTTTATTACGGCGAAGATGAACCACTCGGGCCGGGACCACTCATGGCCCGACCGCGCAGCACCACGTTTGAATACGCGTATTCGCTCGTTCGAATCGTCGAGTGAAGAGCGGAAATTCGAGCGCAGAACGCTCTTTTGAATTTTTCTAGGCAACCTCGGATTCAATCGTATTGTCGCCGATTCCAAAATGAGAAGGCGCTTCTACTTCGCGTTGCTGGCAATTTTTGCCGTCCGGTTTGCCACACCGGCCCAGGCCTACGCCCCACTCGGACATGAAATTGTCGGGGCGATTGCCGACGAACGCCTGGCAGGCACCGAGACTGGCCGCAAGGTGAAAGAGCTTCTCGGCAGTCTCTCTTTGGAAAGAGCGTCCGTCATGGCCGACTTGATCAAGAGCTGGGACAAAAATGGCCCGGACGATCCGAAGGCATTCCATTATTCGGCCTGGCCTGAGATCGACAAGCAATTGCGCGAGTTTTGGAAAGCCAACCAGCCAACACACGATTCCAAGTCAGCGGCGCCGTCGCATCATTGGTTTCATTACACCGATGTGCCAATCATGCCTCCGCAAAACTATGGCGATGGCAAAGCGGGACGGATTAAATGGGACGTGGTGCAGATGATTCCGTATTGCGTGGATGTGCTGCGGGGACGTGTGCCGGAAGACAACGAACGCAAGATCACCAAGCCGATCGCCATCATTCTACTCGCGCATTATGTCGGCGATATTCACCAGCCGTTGCATGTCGGCGCCGCCTATTTCGATGCGCAAGGTCAGCTCGTCGATCCCGAAAAAGACAAGTCGGCATTGGAAGACGAAGGCGGGAATACATTTACGATCGAGCTAAGCGATGATCCTCCGCGCACGCGGGGCCAGCATAAGAAAAAATTTCACGGCTTTTGGGACAACGATACCGTGAACGCGCTTTTTCCAAACATACCGGAGAAGTTGCCGAAAAAGGAACTCCAGGAAAAGATCGAGCCCTTGAAGCGAAAGCTCGTTCACCAAATGGCCACGAGCGAGCCGAAGAACTGGCGATTGCCGGCCAGGATCGACATCGGGAAATATGCCGAGGCTTGGGCCAACGAGATTCTACCGATCGCCCGCGAAGCGCACGAGCGACTCGAGTTCAAGGACGTGAAGCCATTGTCGGACAACGATCGCGTAGTAGCCTCGGGTGAAGTCGTGGAGAAAGCGGTGTCCGGCAAAACCACATACCGCGCCTGGGCAACCAACGTCGTTCGCGAAGAACTGCACAAAGCCGGTTGGCGCCTGGCCGATCTGCTCGAGAAGGCGCTGTCTGATTAACACCGGCTTTTTTCTGAGCCAACGCTCCCATCCTGTCATTCCGAGCGAAGTCGAGGAACCTCTTACTTTTCGCTGGGACTAAGATCCTTGTGGTCGAAGCGAGGAATGAGAAATGTCTCGACTTCGCTCGACATGACAAGAATGCCAAGCCGCTGCGCCAGCGATGATGACGAGTGACGACTACGCTTCGGTTTTCTTCCCCGACTTGCTGCACTCCGCCTTTAGCTTTGCGTACTGATCGGCTGAAAGAATTCCCTGGGCCTGCTTCAAGAATTGAGCGCGGCTCTCCTTGGTGCAACCGGCCTTCATGCAATCCGATTGCCATGCTTCGAGCTTCGACTTCTGGTCGGCCGTGAGATTGAGGCTGGCGAAGTTCGCGCATGCCACCTTGTCATTATGAGCGCCCTTTGCGCAGCACGCCTTGTCACCTGCGAATGCGGACGAGCCGATGAACATCGCCGCCGCCACAATTGCTGAAACCGTAGTTTTGATCATGCGGATGCTTAGATACACGCATCACGAGAGCTGTTCAATTCTTTTCCGTTCGAGAATTGCGGCTGAGACAGCCGCCTCTACAGTAATGCCCTAAATGTCTGCCACTCTCGAACCGATCCGGCCTGTTGAGCTTTCCGAAATACGCGAGGCCCGCAAACGGATCGAGAAAACGATTGTACGCACGCCATTGATTCGGATCGAATTGGGCCCGGATCATCCGGATATCCGGCTCAAACTGGAGAATCTGCAACCAATTAATTCCTATAAGCTGCGCGGCGCGGCCAACGCGGTGGCGATGTTGCCCGAGGCCGAGCGCAAGCGCGGGGTCTGGACAATTAGTGCCGGTAACGCCGGACAAGGCGTGGCTTATGCCGCCCGGCAGGCCGGCGTGTCGTGCAGCGTGGTCGTGATCGAGACCGCGCCTCAATCGAAGATCGACAGAATGAAGGCGCTCGGCGCAACGCTCTTCCCGGTGCCCCATGATGTCGCTTGGCAAGCGCTGGAAGATCGCGCCTTTCCCGGAGCCGACGGCACTTTCATTCATCCTTTCGACGATCAGAATTTCATCACCGGTCACGCGACCATGGGGCTGGAAATTCTTGAAGACGCGCCTGACACGGTGGCAGTGATCGCAAGCATCGGCGGCGGCGGGCTCATCGCCGGAGTAGGCAGCGCGATTAAAGCGATGAGACCCGAGATCAAGGTTTGGGGAGTCGAACCGGAAACGGCCGCGCCGGCCGCGCTCTCGTTCAAAATGGGATCGCCGCAAGTTTTTGAAGATTGGAAATACTCGTTTGTCGATGGTGCCGGCGGGCGGAGCATGTTCCCGCGCATGTGGGAACGGATGAAACCGGTCGTGGACGATTATATGGTCGTCAGCCTCGATGAAACGAAGCGCGCAATGAAACTGGTTGCTGAACAGGCGCGGATTATTTCCGAAGGCGCGGGGGCGTTGTCAGCTGCCGCGGCGCTGACCGGCAAAGCCGGTCGCGGCCCAATCGTGGCGATCATTTCCGGAGGCAACATCGACATGGCGAAGTTTTGTGAATTAATCGCGTGACTGATGACCTGAACCGCGCTGGCAGAAACCGACCTGCGAAATTGCCTGGTAATCTTACACTCACGCCACCCGTCACCGATTTGGATTGGGAACGGTATTACGATCTGCGCTGGCGGGTTTTGAGAAAGCCATGGAACCAGCCGCGCGGCAGCGAACGCGATGACTTGGATCGACAAAGTTTCCATCTAATGCTGCGTGATCAGTCAGACGCCGTAGTTGCGGTTGGCCGGCTGCATCTCAACTCATCCGAGGAAGGTCAGGTTCGTTACATGGCGGTTGCCGAATCGTGGCGCGGGTGCGGTCTGGGCGGGCGAATTCTGGAAGGGCTCGAGCATCAGGCCAAGGCCCAATCACTCAAGAGCATCGTGCTGAATTCGCGTGAAGAGGCCATTAATTTTTATCTAACACATGGCTATCAGGTTGAGGGACCAGCCGAGACTCTCTTCGGCCAAATCCGCCATGTTCGAATGCGAAAAAGCCTTTCGGATTGTTGACGCTTGTGCGCCTGCTGCTAGCGTCGCCTGCTACAATGAAAATCGTGCTGATCTCCAAACGAATGTGGGTTGCCGTTTCGGTCATCGCTTTTTGGTTCAATCTCAGCTTGGTCGTCGGACAGGATTCGCTTGGTGAAAAGCCGGTAAAGGAAGCGGAAGACGCGTCCCCGGCAGAAACTCCCAGCGAGTCCCCAAAGGAAAAACCGGCCGCTACCAAACCGGCCAAGGGCATTCTGGAGATGACCGACGAGGAGAAAGCGGCAGCTGGGTTAGAAAAGTTGTCTCCGGCGGAACTCGAATATCTTGATGAGTGGTTGCGCAATAAGCGCCAGGCCGCGGAAAAAAAGGCGGCCGAAGAAGCCACCGAGAAAGCGAAAGTAGAATCAGCCAAGGTCGAATCCGAAGTTGCCAAGAAAGCATTCCTTCAGGACAAAGATTATGCGCTCGTTAGCCGGGTAGATGGCACGATGATCCCGCTGACAGGCCGCACGGTTGTTCGGCTCGAAGACGGCACGAAATGGAAACAGGCCAACAAAGAGGATCGCTTCACGCCACGCGTGAAGGATCGTCCGGCTGCGGCGGTTTTTCATACGCAGTTCGGTTACAAGATGCGTATCGAGGGAATGCCGGATTTCTTTGTCGATCCTGTGCGCGAGAAGTAGGGCGACCGCGCCTTTTCAACCCAACGGCTGCGTCGCCCTCGCGGCGGGCATCAGTTTCGCCAGACCAAACTCGGCGTGAATTAGCTGAGCGGCGCGTTCGGCGTCTTTCTCGTCGATGATGACCGCGATTTTGATCTCGGATGTTGAGACCAGCTGAATGTTGATCCCGCCTTTGCCCAGGCATTCGAACATTCGCGCCGCCACGCCCGAGTGCGACCGCATTCCGATGCCCACGACGCTCAGCTTGGCGGCCGCGCTGGCGGTGTTCAATCGGGTCCCGCCGATTTCACTTACGATTGGCATCAAGATCTTGCGAGCGTCTTCCAGATCGTCTTCGTGAATTGTGAATGAAATATCGGTTGTGCCGCTGATCGATGCGTTTTGGACGATCATGTCCACCACGATATGCGCCGCGGCGACATCGGAAAAAATCCGCCCGGCGATGCCCGGTTTGTCCGGGATCGATGCGATCGTCAGTTTCGCCTGGTTCCGGGCCAGGCTGATCCCGCGAATCACGACGTCCTCCATGCTTGGGGTTTCTTCTCTTGCGATGGTTCCCCCACCCGCTTTGAAACTCGATCGTACTTCGAATTCGACGCCGAATTTTTTCGCGAACTCTACCGCGCGCGATTGCATCACTTTCGCCCCGCTGCCGGCCATTTCGAGCAGCTCGTCATAAGCGATCTCATCTACCTTCTTTGCCTCGGTCACGATCCGCGGATCGCAGGTGAAAACACCATCGACATCGGTGAAAATCTGGCAGGCATCGGCGTTCAAAGCGCTGGCCAGCGCGATTGCGGTTAGGTCCGAACCGCCACGCCCGAGCGTCGTCGTTTCACCTTCGACAGTCTGTCCCTGGAAACCGGCCACAATCACGATGTAATCGTCTTCGAGCAGTTGCAGGATCTGCTTCGGGCTGATGTTGGCAATCCTCGCCTTCGTATGCATTCCATCGGTAAGGATGCCCGCGTCCGCGCCGGAGAGCGAAACGGCCCGGCCACCGAGCGCATTCACCGCCATGGCAGTCAGCGCGCTCGATGCCCGCTCGCCGGTGGCCAGCAAAACGTCGAGCTCGCGCTCGGCCGGCTCCATCGACATCTCCTGCGAGAGTTTGATCAGCTCATCTGTCACACCGGCCATTGCCGAAACAATCGCCACCACCCGGCAACCCTCCCGCTGGGTCTCAATCAAACGCCGCGCGACATTGCGAATCCGTTCCGCATCCCCCACCGAGGTCCCGCCATATTTTTGAACAACCAGCCGCATATTGATCGGCGCGATTCTAAACTAAAATCCGGTCGCACGCAGAATATTCCCTGTCTCCCCGGCTCAGCTCTAAGATCGTCATCATGCGGAAAAGGCTTTGCAAAGCGTGCCCGAATCTTTTTCCTTTAGCAATCCGGCAGCGCCGGACCTATTCATAAGATCGACATCGTATGGCTTCGCTAAACCAGGAAACCAAGCTTCGCCTTCTCCGAACGATTCTGGAGAGCCGCCATGCCGATCTGCGCGAGCAAAATCTGAATCGTCAGGGGAAAGGACATTTCCATGTGTCGGGTATGGGCCACGAAGCCCTGGCGGCGGTGTCGATGCAGATGGAGCCGGATGATTACATCGTTTCCTATTATCGCGATCGCGGTCTTGTCCTCGGTCGCGGGATGACGACGCGCGAACTGGGACTGGAATATTTTGCCAAGCGCGACACGGGAAGCGGCGGCCGGCAGATGCCGTCGCATTATAGTCACCGAAAATTGAACATCTGGAGCGTGCCGACGCCGACCGGCTCGCAGCTTCTTCCCGCTTGCGGCATCGCCTGGGGAATTCAACTGGATGGCAAACAAAATCTGGTCGTGACCACGATCGGCGACGCGGCGACGCGTCAGGGCGATTTTTTCGAGGCGATCTGTTTTGCCAAAGAGAAAAAACTTCCAATGCTTTTTCTGGTTGAAGATAACGCCTACGGCATCAGCATGCCGACCCGTGAGAACAATCCGCTCGCGCTCGATATTCTTGCGACCAGTAATTGGCGGCGGGTCAATGGCAACGATGTCCAGGAGGTCCATGACGCGACGGCGGAAGCGTTCGAAAAGATTCGAGCCGGAAGCGGGCCGTTCTTTTTCTGGATCAAAATGGAGCGGCTTTCCAGTCACACCAGCACGGATGATCACAAGCTTTATCGTAGTGCCGAGGAAATCGCCGCGCTCGAAAAATTCGATCCGCTAACGTGCTGGAGAGATCACCTCATCGCGGAAAACGCGATTACCGCGGAGGAATTCGCCAGGATCGACAACGAAATAAAGGAGCGCGTTCGCCAAGAATACCGCGAGGCGGAAAAAGCAGAGGATCCTTCGGCTAAGGAGCTTTTTGATGAAGTCACTATGCCGCGGTCGACGCCCGCGGCTACAACGGAAATCCTGCCGGCGGGAAAATATCGGATGGGCGACACCGTGAACAAGACGTTGCGAGCGGGACTCGAAGAAGATCCGCGCCGCATCATTTGTGGCGAAGATGTTGAAGATCCGAAGGGCGGTGTGTTTCGCCTCACCCAAAAACTTTCGACCGAATTTCCCAGGCAGGTTTTCAATTCGCCGCTGGCGGAATCGACCATCCTGGGAGTGGCCTGTGGTCTAGCCTCCTACGGCAAGCGGCCGGTGTTCGAAGTGCAATTTATCGACTTCATCTACCCGGGGTTTAATCAGCTGGTAACCAACATTTCGATCTTGCGCTGGCGGTCGTTTGGTAACTGGACGTGTCCGGCGGTGATTTACGCGCCCTACGGGGCGTATTTGCCCGGCGGCAGTTTGTGGCACAGCCAGGCTAACGAATCGGCGCTGGCTCATTACCCGGGACTTTCCGTCGTGATTCCGAGCACGCCGGAGGACGCCGCTGGATTGCTTTGGACGGCGATGCACAGCGAGGATCCGGTTATTTTTCTCATTCCAAAACACATGCTTTGGGCGGAACGCGACTCTGCAGAAGCAATCCGCGCCGTGCCTTTCGGCCAGGCCCGGAAATTCAGTGAAGGCACCGATGTAACGCTGGTCGCCTGGGGAAACACGGTCGAAAAATCGCTCGAAGCGGTGGCGAAGATCGACAATGAAGCGAGCGTCGAGTTAATCGACTTGCGCTCAATCATCCCATGGGACCATGCGACAATCGAAGAATCTGTTCGAAAGACTGGCCGGCTCGTTGTTGTTCAAGAAGACACCGAACAATGCAGCGTCGGGCAAATGATTATTTCTCATCTCGCCAGTAATCCCGAGCTCTGGAACACGATGGTCAGTCCGCCGATTTTAGTGAGTAAGGGAAATGTCATGATCGGATACAATCCGATTTATGAATACGCGGCGCTGCCGGATGTGGAGCGCATCGTCGCGGCAATCCGGCGTTCGGTTGCGACAAAAAGTGAGCGCACAATTGTAGCCGCGGTCGTTGACCCCGGCGGACCGATCCGTGAAGCAGCGCTTTCTCAGCCGAGGTCAACGCCCTCGGCTACAGCCGGCACACAACCGATCACCGTGCCAATCATGGGCGAAGGAATTCGCAGCGCGAAAATCGTTTCGCTCTCGAAGAAGCCGGGCGATCCGGTCGCGTTGGATGATGATTTATGCGAAGTCGAGACGGACAAGGCGGTTTATCCAATTCAGTCCTCGTTCGCTGGCGTGATGGGAGAGTGGAAAACGAAGGTGGGCGACACCGTCGAGATCGGCCAAGAGCTGGGGACGATTTTGACTGGGGAAACTTCCTCGGATGTTGTAGGGGCGGCTGTGCCCAGCCGCAAGGCAGCGGAGCCTGCGCGTGAGGACACGCGCCACTACACCGAGCCGGCGCTTTCGCCCACGATCACGCGGAAACTCAGCCGCGTGATTCCGGCCAATCTGCAGATCGACGCGCGCTGGGATGCCATTCGTAGGGCGCGCGAATCGGCGAAAAAGAAAAATGGAAAAAATGCGGCGTCCCCGAGCGTTATGATTGCCTGGTCGGTTTTGCGGGCGATGGAAAAACACGCGCCGTTCCGGCGCTTGATTCTTGAGGACGATCGCATTGTCGAAAATGAAAACTTCGATCTCGGCATTGCGGTCGCGCTCGAAGGCGATCGATTGGCCACGGCGGTGATTGTCGATGCGAACCAAAAAAGCTGGCCAGAGTTCATGAAGATCTACAATGAAACGATTGAGGCCACCCGCGCGGGAAACGTTGCGGCAATGAATGCGCCGGTCGTGATCACCAGCCTTGGCGCGTTCGGCGTAAAGGCGGGCGCGCCGATCGTGGTGCCGCCGTCGGTAGGCACATTGTTCGTGGGTACCGCGCACCGCGAATTGATCCCAAACGGGAAGAAGAACGAAACGGCCGAGGTGATCACTCTTTCACTCACGTTCGATCATCGCGTGGTCAACGGCGCCGGCGCGGCCAGTTTCGCCAACGAGATCCGCAAAGAAATCGAGAGCTTTACAATTCCGACTGCCGAAAAACGCGCGGTCGCGTCAAAATCCTAGGCGCGCGGCACGGCGACGGCGGTTCCGGGTTCTGGCTCCGCTCGCCTGGATGTTTTCGTCCTTCGAAAGATCATCCACACACCGACCAGCACGAGACCGGCGCCGAACAACGACCAGAGCGGAAATTGTTCGCCGCCGATCAACCAACCGAGCATGACGGCGCCCGGCGGCGTAATGAGAGCGATGGTTTGTAAATTTGTTACCGTCATTCGAGGCAGCAGCCAGTAGAGAAGGAGAAAGGTAAGTGCCGAACCGATGATGGCGAGGTAAAGCAAACAGAAGATCGACATCGAGCTCCAGTGGAAGCGAAGCGGATTTCCTTCCCAGGCAAAACCGATCGCGAGCAAGGGCAGCGCGCCGAAAATCATTTGCCAGGCCGCGATCATGCTCGGGGCCAACTGAATTGCACGGCGTTTGAGGACCACGTTGGAGAACGCCGCGCCCGCCGCCCCGGCCACAATGCCCAGCGCGCCCCAGAACGCCATTACCCCGCTGAAACTCAAAAGCCGCGCGCAAATCATGGCTACGCCTCCGAGCGCAATAAGCGAGCCGGCGAACTTCCGGAGCCGGATCGGTTCCGCGGGAAGCATCCAATGGGCAAACACCATGCCGAAGATTGGGATGGTCGCCTGAAGCACCGCCGCCAGCCCGGACGAAACATGGAGTTCGCCCCAAAACAGCAATCCGTAGTTCACGCCAAACATGAGAATGCCTGTGACAGCAAGCGGCCCGTAATCGGAGCGCCGCGAGGGGAATAATCGGACGCGACCAACCGAGACGGCGACCAAGACAGCGATTGCGATCAGGAAGCGGATTCCGGCATAGGAGATCGGTGGCAAATCGCGCAATCCCACCTTGATGGCGAGCCAGGTCGAACTCCAAACAACACAGAGCGTCAACCACGCGGCCGGAATGCGCCATCCGATCTGCGGGCGCCAACGATCTCTAAATGTCATCGATGTGTTTAATTCGGTTTCTGTAGGGGGAAGCTGACAGCTTCCCCAGATCACACACCCGGGAAGCTGTCAGCTTCCCCTACACCGTCCAATTCGGCTTGCGCTTTTCGTTGAAGGCAGCGATGCCTTCGGTCGCTTCGTCCGATTCCCGCGCTTGCATGTGATATTTCAACGCAAGATCGACATCTTTCTTCACCGGGCTGGACCAGAGCTCTTCGATCAGTTTTTTCGTCTGGGTCACTGCTTCGGGAGCGCCTTGCAATACCGAATCGGCAAATTTTTGCGCCTCGCCCATTAGTTCATCACGTGCGACGACACGATTCACCAGGCCAAGCTCTCGCGCCCGTTCGGCATCGATTAATTCAGCACCGAGCAACAATTCGCGAATGTCCCGTTCCCGCACCTGGCGACGGAGAAACGTCATCACCAAACCGGCCACCAAGCCGCGACGCACCTCGGGATAGCCAATCTTCGTCCCATTGGCGGCGACTACGTAATCGCATGCCGACATGATACCGGCGCCCCCGGCAACAGCCGCGCCGTGAACAGCAGCGATGGTAACCAAACGGGTTTGGCTGAGCGTGACCAGGGTTTTCGCAACCATCTCCGCCGTGGCGTGCGCTTTTTTCGGATCGGCCGCTTCCTTCAAGTCCAGACCAGTGCAGAACGCCGCGCCCGCTCCGCGCAAGATCATCACTCGTTCTTGTGACCGATCCGACGCGACTTTGATCGCCGCGCCAAGCTCGTTCAGCAATTCCAGTGTGAGCGAGTTGCGGCGCTCCGGACGATTCAGCGTCACAACCGTGATCTGTGGACTTAGTTTCTCTACCAGGACAACAGGCATACGAGACGACAGTGATTGTCGATCTAAACTTGAATAACGCCGGTGTGGAAATGACCTTTCGGCATCGGGCGCGAAACGTATTGCAGCAAACGGATCAAAACATCGCGCGTTTCCTGCGGTTGGATGATGGCGTCCACCCAGCCGCGCGCCGCGCCGTAACGGATGTCGGTTTGTTCTTCGTAATTCTCCTTCACGGTGGCGCGAAGCTCTTCGAGTTCTTCGGGGGAGGCTTTTTTGTCGCCGCGCTCGCGGGCCTTGGCGAGGATCGAAAACACCGTGTCGGACGCTTGGGCCGCACCCATGACGGCGTAACGAGCGCTGGGCCATGCGATAAGAAACCGCGGATCATAGGCTTTTCCACACATTGCATAGTTCCCGGCGCCAAACGAGCCACCGACAACAACGGTGATTTTCGGCACGATTGAGTTACTCACGGCGTTCACAAGTTTCGCGCCGTTGCGAATAATTCCGCTTTGCTCGGCGTCGCGTCCGACCATGAATCCGGTCACGTCCTGAAAGAAAACGATCGGTAAACCGGTTTGATTGCAGTCCATCACAAAACGCGCCGCTTTGTCGGCGCTGTCGGGATAAATGACACCGCCCATTTGAATTCCTTCCTTTTTGGTGCGCACCTGCAGGCGCTGGTTCGCGACGACGCCGACCGGACGCCCGTCGATGCGCGCGTAAGCAGTCACGATTGTTTTGCCGTAATCGGCCTTGTATTCGTCGAGAGAATCAGCATCGACAATCGACGCCAGCAGATCGCGCGCGTCATAACTCTTTTGGCCCTCGAAGCCGATTAAGTCGTAGACAGCATCCGGACTCCTGGCTGGCTTCGACGTCGCCTTCGCCGGCTTCGCTGCGTTCGTTTCCTGCGCTTCTGGCAGCAGCGCGACCAGCGAGCGCAAGCGCTTGAGACACGCTGGATCATCCTCTTCGAAAAAGTCTACGGTGCCGCTGATCTCGGCATGCATTTGTGCGCCGCCGAGCTCTTCAGCATCAACAATCTGGCCAATGGCCGCCTTCACCAACGATGGTCCGGCCAGATACAAACCGCTTCCTTTGGTCATCAAGATCTTGTCGCAGAGAACGGGCAGATACGCGCCGCCCGCGACGCAATTGCCCATGATCGCGGCAAATTGCGGGATACCGGCAGCGGAGATGACCGAGTTGTTGCGAAAGATTCGGCCGAAATCATCTTCATCGGGAAAAATCTCATCCTGCATCGGCAGGAAGACGCCGGCTGAGTCAACCAGGTAAACAATCGGCAGCGCGCATTCGAAGGCGATCCGCTGGGCACGAATGAGTTTTTTTGCCGTTTGCGGAAAGAACGCGCCCGCTTTTACCGTCGCATCGTTTGCGATAATCATGCACGCGACGCCCGAAATGTTGCCGATGCCGGCAACCGCGCCGGCCGCGGGCACATCCCCCCACTGCTGATACATCTTATAAGCGGCCCAAAGTCCGATTTCGAAAAATGGAGAGTTCTTGTCGAGCAAGAGATCGAGGCGCTCGCGCACCGGCAACCGGCCCCATTTGCGCTGCCGTTCCTGGCCGGCCTTGCCCCCGCCTTCGCGCAAGAGCGCTTCTTCCTTGAGGATCGCCGCACAATGCGCGCGAAAGATTTCAGGCGAAGATGTCGATGTTCGAGACATGGCGCGGAAGGAGGCTTAAACTGCCGGACCGCTTGAATCAAGCATTGACCGGTCCAGTGCCCGATTAGTAAATGCCGGTCTCGTTTGGATAGCCAGATGCGCCGCGAATGGAGCGCAACCGAGCGCGGCTGCCCCGGTCCGATTCGGGACGATTGATTCGCTCCAGGGCGACTTTCACAAGCAACGGCACAGCAGCGAGCGCCCCGATGGACACGAGCACGATGGCTGCCGCCTGCCGGGCCGGCTGTTTTATTTTATCCGCCACCAGAATTCCCAGGCCGAGGCCAAACGCGGTGCGCGTTAGCGTGAGCAAGCTGTCGAGCGGAACCTGCTCGGAGGTTTTTGGAATGGATAACGGGAGAGACATCGCCTACCCTATACGTCGCGTTTTGGAAAAAGAAATCGGAAAAATCTATGCCGTCACGAGAATCCCGCCGGCGCTCAATTTAGCATCGACATGTCCAATTCGATCTACGCCCTGATCCTTGCTGGTGGCAGCGGCGAGCGCTTCTGGCCGTTGAGCCGGCGGTCGCGTCCGAAACAATTGCTGAATCTGATTTCCAAGAAGGCGTTGCTGGAAGAAACAGTGGCGCGATTGGAGGGACTTGTTCCCCGCGAACACATTCTGATCCTGACGAATATCGAGCAGGAAACGGCTGTGCGGAAACTGTTGGGCGCGTTTCCCAAGGAAAACATCGTGTCCGAACCGAACAAGCGCGATACAGCGGCGGCAGTCGCGCTTGGCACCGGCTGGATCGCGGCCCGCGACCACGCGGCCACAATGCTGGTGCTCCCAGCCGATCATCTGATTTCGAACGCCGCGGCGTTCCAAAAGACTCTGATCCTGGCCACTGAGGCGGCGAAAGAAACCGGCGAACTGGTGACAATCGGAATAAAACCGACCTGGGCCTGTCCCGGTTACGGCTACATCGAGCAAGGTGAGCAGGTCCATTTGAAAAACCGAACGGGCAAGAATGGCGTTCACCGGGTTGTGCGGTTTCGAGAAAAGCCGAATGCCGATCTGGCCGAGTCCTTTTTGCGCAAAGGCAATTTTAGATGGAATGCCGGGATGTTCGTTTGGTCGGTGCCGACGGTGTTGAGCGAGTTCAACCGGCACGCGCCCGAGTTGGCGGATTTTATTTCGCAGCTTCGCGCTCCGGGAAAATTCGAAAAAGTCTTGCGCGAACGCTTCAGCAAGCTGCCACGGATTTCATTCGATTACGCAATCATGGAAAAAGCCGACCGCGTGCTGGTAGTGGAAGCGGAGTTCGATTGGGACGACATCGGCAGCTGGAGATCGCTCGCGAAATACTTTAAGAGCGACGACCAGCAAAACGCCGCCAACTGCGCGGTCACGGCGATCGATTCTACGAACAACATCGTTTTCGATCAGGACGGGACAACGATTGCACTGCTCGGCGTGCACAACTTGATTGTGGTGCGAACCGGCGACGCAATCCTGGTTTGTCACCGGCATCAGGCCGAAAAGATCAAGAACCTGATAGACAAACTCCCGCCCGAGCTGCAATGACCCGGTCGCCGTGTGATGAAGCCGATCTTGGGAATTGATTTTGGCAAGGCGCGAATCGGGGTGGCGATCTCCGATGAGCTGGGCCTGTTGGCCCATCCGGTGGAAACCATTCGCAGCGGGCCAACAGGCTGCGGCGCGGATCGCCGAGATTGTCCGCGAGCGCGACGTTGCTCAAGTCGTTGTGGGAATACCTCGCCAAATGAGCGGCGAGATCGGCCCGGCCGCTACCGAGGCGTTACAATTTGTGGAAAAACTGCGCCAGCTTCTTCCATGCGAAGTAGCTACATGGGATGAACGACTGACAACAGTGGCCGCGAATCGCGCGTTGCGTGAAGCCGGGAAGAAAACCCGCGACACCCGCGGCTATGTCGATCAAGTGGCGGCACAAATGATCTTGCAAGGTCATCTCGATCGGCGTCAGGAAGCGGCAGATGGCGAAGGGAACTTCGCACTAAGGCCGGATGCCGCGACGCCTCAAATTGATTATCGCATACGACGGCGCGCCCTTTGCGGGCTGGCAAAGCCAGAGCCATCGCAACACCGTTCAGGATCATCTCGAGCGCGCCCTGCTGCGGGTAAACGGCGAAAGTGCTCGGGTCCACGGAGCGGGCCGGACCGATACCGGGGTTCACGCGCTTGCTCAATGTGCGCATGTCGATGTTGTCAACGCTCGGTTCTCAGCCGCCCGTTGGACCGCGAGCGCTCAATGCTTTGTTGCCGCCAGCAATTCGCGTGCTTCGTTGCCGCTACGTTTCCACTCAATTTCACGCGCGTTTTTCGCGCGAAGGGAAAAGTTTATCGCTATAGGATTTGGTCCGGGCAGGTTCTGCCTCCGCTCGAATATGAGCGAGCATGGCACGTTATCGCGCCATTGAATTTCGAATTATTAAAGGAAGCGGCAAGGGCAATTTGTCGGCACTCACGACTTTGCTCCGATTCGCCGCTAATCGCGGCAAATCCGCCAAATCCCATGGCAGACAGCAAAGCAAGACACGGTGCGAACAATTCATTCGGTACAGGCTCGCAGAAGTGGATCGCGCGTAACGATCGAGATTTCGATGGCGATGGTTTTCTCTACAAGATGGTTCGACTGATGGTGGGCGGGTTGGTGGAGTGTGCTATGGGCAAATCGACCGTTAAACAGATCGGGACAGGCTCGATTCCGGCCGTGGCAGTTCGACCCGCGTTGCGGCGCCCGCTGAAGGTTTATTTCTGGTGCGTGTTCGGTACTAAGATTGCTACAGGGCTAGGGCACCGCGGAAGCGGTGAGCCAGTTCGGATTGGCAGGAGACCTGCTTTCTAGTAATTATAATGGGCCAAACCGATCGCCGAAACAGATCGATACGAAAAAGCGGGGCCTCTTCGGCTTGTTTCACCGAAGCGCCTCCTGGCTTTTCAGCCAGCAACATTTCCATTTCAAGGTCCTCTCCGGCACGGCTGCCGGTGTCACCGTGATCATCCTGCTGGCCGGCATCTTTCTTTATGTGACCATTCGCAATCATTACCAGGATGTGATGCGCACCCACACGATTGAGGTGATGCGTCTAAGCAGTCTGATCGAGAACGACATCGCCGCGCTCGAGACCGGGCATCGAGGATTCTTGCTAATGGACAAGCCGGAATACATTGCGTCGTTCAACGAACATCGGGAGTCGATCAAGCAGCGGATGGAAGCGTTAACCGCGTTAGTCCTGGATAGCGCGAGCCAGCGCAAACGGCTGATGAAGGTGCAGGATGTTGTCCAAAATTGGATCGCCAGCGTGTTACCGGAACTGCAGGCCGGTCGAACCAACGACAAGACGGGCAAATCGGAGATCACAGCCGCCGCCAAGGGGGTGACAGCAGGGAATTCGTTGCTTAATCAGGCCCGCGAGGTCCTGCAATCGCTCCAAGATGAGGAACAAATCGCTCTGAATCAACGAATGGTGGAACAGGAATGGTCGGCCCAGTCCGCTCAAATTCTTAATTTTCTACCCAAGCTAGAGCGCTCAGTTTTGGAAATGCAGAAGGAAAAGCGGGGCTATCTGCTTACAGGCGAGCCCACTTTTGTCGAGTCCTACAAGCGGTCGCTCTTGGACTTTTATACTTACGATGGTTATCTCTCGGTGCTGGTGGCCAATGCGCCCGCACAGGCCCAGCGACTGGCCGAGATTCGTTCAAATCTCGATCGCTGGATCAATACCATCGCCACCCCGGAAATGGACGCCAAACGCACTAGTCAGAATGTCTCGTCTCTCGCCTCCAGCGATGACGGCGAAGCGTTGATGGCCGATATCCGCGAAATGATTGCCACCCTGGAGAAGAACGAGTTATCGACTTACGAAAGGCGCACAGTCGCGGCGAGTCGGGAACGCGTGATTAAGACATCGGTGCTTGGCTGCCTGGCTTTCCTCGCCGTCGCACTGCTGGTTGTTTCAAACGGCTATAGTTTCGCACTGGTCCGCGGCCAGCTTTCCAAATTGGAAGGGGTCGAAACGCGCATCCGCTCGATCATCGAGAACATTCTCGATGGCATGATCACGGTGGACGAGAACGGTGTGATTTGCTCCATGAATCCGGCCGCGGAAAAAATGTTCGGTTACCGCGAGAACGAAATGGTCGGGTACAAATTTACCAAGCTGGTTCCGAAATGGTACGAGAACCGAACCGGATGACAAGCCGATGGCCATCGCATGGGGAGAAATGGTCAAACGCACAGGCTCAACCACCCTGGCTCTCGGGCGCACCCGGAAGCTGGTTAGTTTTCCTGCGGAAATTTCGCTGAGCGAGATGCTGGTGGACGACCAGAAATTCTATGTGGGAATGGTGCGCGACGTGACCGAGCGCAAACGGTTCGAGAAAGAAATCGCCGCGGAAAAAGAGAGTCTGGCCGTCACTCTGCGCTCGATTGGCGACGGCGTTATCACCACCGATGTGCAGGGCCGGGTGATCATGATGAACAACGAAGCCGAGCGGCTCACCGGCTGGTCTACCGACGAAGCAATCTCGAAACCCCTCAAGTCTGTCTTCAACATCGTTGTCGATCTTGCCGCCCAAGCGCGCGCTCAGCAGAGTGGATATCGCAATGAAGCGCAGTCGATCCTGCTCAGCCTGCCGGAAAATGCCACCCTCGTTTCACGCGATAGCAGCGAGCGAACGATCGAGCAGGTGGCGTCGCCGATTCGCGACAGCAAGAACGAAGTCGCGGGCGTGGTCCTCGTTTTTCGCGACATCACCGAACGCCAACGCAACGAAGCCGAACGGCGAAAGGCGGAAACACTCGAGCAACTCGGATTGCTTGCCGGAGGCATCGCCCACGATTTCAACAACCTTCTTACCGCCATCATCGGCAACATTTCGCTCGCCTCACTCCTTCTGCCTCCAGACGACGAAATGGCGACACGCCTGGTCGATGCCAAGAATGCTTCCATGCGGGCGCGCGATCTCGCACAGCAACTTCTCACTTTTGCCCGCGGCGGCGCTCCGATCAAGAAGACCACCTCGATTGGGAAGCTCATCCAGGACACGGTCAGTTTCTCGCTTCGCGGCAGTCACAGCCGGAGCCAATTTTCTTTCGGGGCAGATCTCTGGCCGGCGGAAATCGATCCTGGCCAGATCAGCCAGGTCATTGCCAATCTGGTCGTCAACGCCGACCAGGCGATGCCCAATGGCGGAACGCTGCACGTAAGCTGCGAAAACACCCGCTACGACTCGACCACCACGCCAGTTATTCCCGACTTGCCGCCCGGCGATTACATTCGCATCCGTATCCGGGATGAGGGCGTCGGGATTCCCGAACAATATCTCAAACGCATCTTCGATCCCTATTTCACGACGAAACCGAAGGGCAACGGCCTCGGTCTGGCCACCAGTTACTCGATCGTCAAGAGCCATAATGGCCTTATCACGGCCGAGTCGGAGGTGCATCTCGGTTCTACTTTCAATGTCTATCTCCCGGCGGCGCTGCACCAGGAGCTGCCGGTCGAGCCGCCAACCACGTTCACTCAGGCGATGACTGGCAGCGGTCGCGTCCTGGTGGTTGATGATGAGGAAGCCATTCGTGCTCTTGTCGAATTTACGCTCACCCGGCTCGGCTACCAGGTAACCCAGGCCGCTACCGCGCTCGAAGGCGTGAACATTTACCAGGAGAGATTCGAGGCCGGCGAACGTTTTGACACCGTTATTCTCGATCTCACCCTGCCCGGAGGCATGGGTGGCAAGGAAGCTTTAAAGAAGTTGATTGAAATCGATCCCACCGTGAATGCCATCGTCTCCAGTGGCTACGCGACCGACGCAACCATGAGCCGCTATCAAGACTTCGGTTTCCGAGGAGTCATCGCCAAGCCTTACGAAGCTGCCGACCTCGGCAAGATCGTTCACGAGGTGATTAGCTCGAGCCATGTGAACTATGGCGAGTCAATCGATGGCGGCCGGCTGGCAACGCGAGTCGCCTAGAGTCGGTTCAAACCGTAGGCGGCAGTTCCTTCACAAATCGCCACCCATTCCGCTCGTAGCCGAGCGTTTCGTAAAATCGGTGCGCCTCTGTGCGGGCGAGGCGCGTGGTCAAAGCAATTCGCTTCACGCCCTTCTCCGCAAAATCCTTTTCCGCCGCCGCGATGAGAGCCCGGCCAATGCCACGCCTTCGTGTCCGCCTCGATACGACCAGCGCGCAGATCCGCCCGCCCAGATCGTTCTGTTCGTAGCCGGGTTGAAAAAGCGTCCCGATCATCCCGCGGACTTCGCCATCCACTTCTGCCACCAGTGTCTTGTAGGCGGGAGTTCCGAGAATCGATCGCAACCGCAATTTCATTTCCTCTGGCGTCGTGGCATAACCAAGCTCCGATATGAGCAGGGCGAGCGCGCTTGCATCGCTCAGTTTCGCATCACGAATCCGAAGATCGACATCCGGCATCGGCAAACGTGCAGCTATTCTCCTGCCCTGAGCCGCGGCAGCAATTGTTCCAGAATCGCGGCGGCCGATTCATCCACGCTTTGCTGGTCGGTGTGCACGACGATTTCCGGATCCTCGGGCGCTTCGTAGGGAGCGTCGATTCCGGTAAAGTCACGAATCTCGCCGGCCCGCGCTTTCTTGTAGAGATTTTTCGGGTCGCGCGCCTCACATACCGACAGGGGCGCATCCACAAAAACTTCGATAAACTCGGCCTTGCCTTCCAGAGCGATCTCTCGGGCACGGCGTCGATCCGTTCGATAGGGCGAAATGAAGGCGGTGATCACGACCGTTCCGGCATCCGCCATTAGCTTTGCCACTTCGCTCACCCGACGAATGTTCTCCTCACGATCATCGGGCGAAAAACCGAGATTCGAGTTCAGCCCGTGCCGAATATTGTCGCCGTCGAGGACGTAGGTGTGCATCGCGCGATTGAACAGCTCGCGTTCCAGTGCCTGAGCGATTGTCGATTTTCCGGCGCCGGAAAGACCGGTAAACCAAATGACCGCGCCGCGATGCCCGCTTCGTTTCGCCCGTTCGCGCGCAGAGATCTTTTCTTCGGTCCAAAAAATATTCTGGCTCTTCACTGCGGCGCGATCCGTGTAGACCCCGCCGAAAACCGTGCCGCCACCGCAGATCTGGCCATCGTCGGAGATCACAAACCGCCCGAGATTCGGGATGCGATCGTGGTTGTCGAGAACCAGCGGAGCCCGCGTCTGAATCGTTAGCCGGCCGACTTCGTTACGTTCCAGCCGCTCACAGTTATCGGTCCTGCGATCGAGCGTGGATGAATCCATTACTTCCTCGATCGACACCACCTGGCATTTCACTTCCTGCGTCGCCAGGCGCAAATCGTAAAGCCGGCCAACCTGCAACGGCGCCGGCACAATCCAGAAAAGGTCCGCGCGAAATCGGTTCGCTTCAATCGGGGTATCGTTTTCGTGCGACGCAACATAGCCCCGCTCGACGAAAATCTGCTCGCTCAAGGTGACCCCGATGGAATCGCCCGCGATCGACTCGTCATCACCCGAACCGTTCCCGCGTTCGATGGTAGCGATTGTAGATGATTTATTGGCCGGCGAAAACACCAACTTGTCCCCCACCCTCAACTTTCCCGTCTCGATGCGTCCGGCGATGATCCGTCGTTCGTCGAATCGGTAAATGTCCTGAATGCAGAAACGCAGCGGCATGTTCACATCGGATGCGCGCGACTCGAAAAGATCGAGCGCTTCCAGCACGCTCGCCCCGCAATACCATTTCATTTTCATTCCCGCGCTCGCGACGTTCTCGCCTTGCTTGGCCGAGGCGGGAATGAACGCGCGCGGCTCCAATCCAAGATCGACAAGAAACTTTCGGTACTCCTTTTCGATATGGCGAAACCGCTCCTCGGAAAAATTCGCCAGATCCATTTTGTTTACCACCACGAGGAGTTGCCGAATCCCGAGGAGTCCCAGCAGATAAGCATGTCGCCGGCTCTGTTCGCGCACGCCCTCGTTCGCCGCGATCACTAAAATGGCGGCGTCGGCGCTGGATGCGCCGGTGATCATGTTTTTCAGGAACTCTTTGTGACCCGGCGCGTCGATAATGACGTACTGACGCCGCGCAGTGCGAAACGGAATCTGCGTCGTATCGATCGTAACGTTTTGTTTTTGCTCCTCCAGCAGCGCGTCGAGAACGAACGCGTATTCAAATTCCATCCCCTCGGCCGCGCACGCTTTTTTCACCATGTCGATCTTGCCTTCGGGCAACGAATCGGTGTCGTGCAGGATTCGCCCAATCAGCGTCGATTTGCCGTGATCGACATGACCGACGAAAACGACCTTCAATTTCGGATCGCGGATCGCGGATTGCGGATCTAGAGACTGCTCCATGAATTCAGGACCGGGCACCGCGACGCGCCGTTTTGATGGATGCAACGACAATTGCTAATAATTCATTGGCTTCCGCCTGGAGCCCGGCAAGCCGCGAAGGCCTAAGGAGCTTGAGCGCGATGATTACCTCCATCCAGTAGGCGCCTTCATCGCATTCTTCTTCGACAATCCCGAGTTTAGCCACAAAATCAGCGCGGGATTTTGCCCGCGCCGTTGCTCGATAGTTAGCCCCAACTGACGTGCCAGCCCGTAAGAGCTGTCGTCCGATCTCTCTGGCCGTGTCGCCCTTTGGCAAGGCCTCAACGGCATGAACCACGCGAATCCCGAATTTGAATGTGCGCTGTCTAAGCTCCTGTGTTGTCATGGGTTCATTCTTGAATCCGCATTCCGCGCTCCGCAATTATAGAAAGCCTTTTGCGCGCAGTTTCTGCATCGCGTTGCGCTCGTAATGGTCCTGGGCGCGACCGGCGCGCTCGGTTGTCTTTGAAGCTTCCAGTTCGGAAATGATTTCGTCGATTGTCGATGCTGTGCTCTCGATCGGCTGAGTAATCGGTTTGCAGCCCAACGATCGAAACCGCTTGCCCTCCCGTGCGAAATACATCTGCGGGATCGGAATATTTTCGCGCTGGATGTAACGCCAGACATCGACCTCCGTCCAATCGAGCAATGGTTGCACCCGAACGTGCTCGCCCTTGGTCGCCGTGGTAGCGAATTGTCCCCAAAACTCCGGCGGTTGATCCTTGTAGTCCCATTCGAACTGCGCATTGCGCGGTGAAAAATATCGCTCCTTGGCCCGGGTCGGATCCTCGTCGCGGCGGATCCCTGTGATCAGCGCGTCCCATTTGTGTTCGGCCAGCACCTGTTGCAACGCCACCGTCTTCAGCTCGTGGGTCACCGTGACGGGATCATGCGTTTCGTAACCGATGCCGCGCTCCCGGGCCTCGGTGTTGATTTTGACGACCAATTTGAGCTGATAATGCTTCGTCGCCCACTCCCGGAACTCCAGCATTTCCGGAAATTCGTAGGTCGTGTCGATGTGCAGAACGGGAAACGGCACCCGGCCGAAAAAAGCTTTGCGCGCCAGCCAAACAAGAACGTTCGAATCTTTCCCCATCGACCAGGGCATGGCAATGTTTTTAAAGAAGTGATAGGCCTCACGAAAAATGAAGATGCTCTGGTTTTCGAGTTGGTCGAGATGCGTGCGAACTAAAGCCATGACGGTAACAAGAGCACGTTCTATACAGTGAAGTGCGTTTCGCTGCAACGCGGCCGAATTTTCCTTGCGCGCCCTGTGCCTAATCCTAGGGTTCGCTATGGCAGAAGCTCTTTCGACCGCCTACGATTCGAAAATCGAAGGTAATGTGATTTTTACCCGCTTCGACGCTGCGCTTAATTGGGTCCACAAGAATTCGCTCTGGCCGATGCCGATGGGCCTGGCCTGCTGCGCAATTGAGTTAATGGCCACGGCCGCCTCGCGCTTCGACATCTCCCGGTTCGGCGCCGAAGTGATGCGTTTCTCGCCGCGGCAATGCGACGTGATGATCGTCGCCGGGACTGTCACCTACAAGATGGCGCTGGCCGTGAAACGCATTTACGAGCAAATGCCCGAACCGAAATGGGTGATCGCCATGGGCGCATGCGCCTCCAGCGGCGGCATGTATCGCTCCTACGCGGTTCTTCAAGGCATCGATCAGCTTCTCCCTGTCGATGTTTACATTTCCGGTTGTCCACCGCGTCCGGAAGCATTGCTCGAAGGCTTGATGAAATTGCAGGAGAAAATTGGCCGCGAAAAATCGTTTGCCGCGCACAGGCCGGAATTGACCGAGAAGATCGAGGGCTTCGTATAACCGCGCTTTTCGCTCAACCCTCAACTCTCAACCCTCAACGCTCCTTAACATGACCGGCCCCGAACTCCTCGCCTCGCTCAGCAAACTCTTCGGTCCGAAAATTCAGGCCCAAACCGAGTTCCGTGGCGAAACGACATTCTCGATCCTGCCCCGCGATTTGCGGGA
The DNA here is from genome assembly GCA_963815455.1 of uncultured Verrucomicrobiae bacterium. GTDB lineage: Bacteria > Verrucomicrobiota > Verrucomicrobiia > Chthoniobacterales > UBA10450 > JBDTZF01. Next base: position 95,962 of record CAWFGO010000003.1, on the reverse strand, counting down.
GGTGGCAAAGTTCTGCCGCGACGAACTCTCATTCGATTACCTGATCGACATCACCAGCATCGACAATTTCGGCGACGAACCGCGCTTCGAGATTGTCTACGAACTCTATTCGATGACGCTTACCGTCCATCTGAGATTAAAATTGCAGGTCTCGGAAGACATTGGCGCGGTCGATACCGTTTCCGATATCTGGCCCACCGCGAATTGGCACGAGCGCGAGATTTACGACATGATGGGAATCAAGTTCAACCATCACCCCGATCTGCGCCGCATTTTGATGTGGGATGGCTATCCGTTTTTTCCGTTACGGAAAGAATTCCCACTCGAAGGACTGCCCAGCGATATGCCCGATGTCGGTTTCAGCGAAGCCGCACCCATGGAAGGCGGTCCATTCGTCACGCAGCCTTCAACGGCCACGACGAAAGATCGAGAACCCCGCGCCCACCCGCCGCAGTTGTGACTTCGCGATTAAGCGCACCAGCACAAGTCGGATGAATGAACGTCACTAATGACAGGGATTCGATGAGAGTCGGAACGAGGCGATCAGGAATTATCTTCGGGTAAACGTTGCGGCTTTTACGCACGAAGACGTGATGCAGGCCCACCTGCGAGTTGCTTTAAGCGAAAGTTTCTTTTAGCAGCCGCCCAAAAACCGCCGCGGCGTTTTTTCCGGTCTCGAGCACTTCTTCGTGACTGAGCTTCTCTTTGGAAATTCCGGCGGCGAGATTCGTTATGCACGAAAAGCCCGCGACTTCGAGGCCAAGAGCGCGGGCTTGTATCACTTCCAAGACAGTGGACATCCCGACCGCGTCGGCGGCGAGCTTTTGCAACATTCGCACTTCGGCTGGCGTTTCATACTGGGGACCGACCAAGGCGGCGTAAACGCCTTCATGCAGGACGATGTCGATCTGGCGGGCGGCTTGCCGGAAGTTTTCTTGCAACCGGGGCGAATAAGCGTCGCTCATATCGATGAACTGTGCCGAGCCGAGCAACGGCGTTGTTCCAGTCAGATTGATGTGATCGGTGATCATCATCCAATCGCCCGGTTTGAAGCTCGGGTTCGCTGCGCCGGCTGCGTTCGTGACGATGAGTTGTTTGATGCCCGCTTCGGCTAAGATTCGGACTCCGGCTGTGACATCGCGCGCGGAATGTCCTTCGTAAAGGTGGACCCGGCCTTGGGCGAAAATTACGCGCTCCTTGCCGATCTCGCCAAGAACGAAACGACCCGCGTGTCCGGGGACAGAAGGTTTCGGGATGCCGGCAACTTCTGCGTAGGGAACGATTTGATCCTCGGCCGGATCGCCCACGAGCGAGCTTAATCCGGAGCCGAGTATGATTGCGGTTTCAGCGCGGTAATCGCGCAACCGCTCAACTGATGCGCTAGTCTCTGCCATATTCGTCGGCGCGCCCGGAGGTCGCGCCCTACCTATGCGGCCGATACCGGCGGGGCGTTGGCTGGCCTGCGCGTGTCTGCCATCACGTCGGGCCGCAAAGATTCATCGCGTTCGTCGGCAAATTTGGAATCTGGTTTCGGATACGCGATGCGGGTGTGAAGCATCGTCATCAGAGTAAAACGGAACCGTTCCCGAATGACATGGATTTCGCCGAGAGTCAGATCGCATTCGTCCAACTGGCCGTCGGCGATGCGTTCCTCGATGAGCTCGTGGACGAGTTGCTCGATCTTTTGCGGCGTTGGTTTCTCCACACTGCGCGACGCACTTTCAACGATATCGGCGAGACTGACGATGGCGCTCTCCTTGGTCTGCGGTTTGGGCCCGCCATAACGGAAGCTTTCCTCCTGCACTTCGGGAATGTCTTCCGCCCGCATGTTCATGATTTTTCCACCGGCCCGGGCATCTTCCTGCTGTTGAATGGCGCGCTGGTAGAAATAATAAACCAGCGATGTGCCGTGATGCTCCTGGATGATGTCGATGATGCGCAGATTCAGTTTGTTCTTCAGCGCCAGATCCACCCCTTCCTTTACGTGCGCCATGATGATCAACGCGCTCATGGTCGGCGCCAGATCGTCGTGCGGGTTGCGCTCGAAATTCATGTTCTCGGTGAAGTATTCCGGCTTAACCAATTTGCCGACATCGTGAAAATAGGCGCAGACCCGGCAGAGCGTGGCATTTGCGCCGATCGCTTCCGCCGCGGCCTCGGCCAGGTTCGCCACCACCAGGCTGTGATGATACGTGCCGGGCGCCTCGATCGTCATCCGGCGCAGCAACGGATGATTCAGGTCGGACGCTTCCAGCCAGGAAATATCGGTCGTGATCTGAAACAGGTGTTCGAGGATCGGCAAGACTCCCGCCAACGACCATCGCGGTAACCAATCCGTTGCCAATGGCCAGCGCGCTTTGCACGCCGATCATTCCCCAATCGTTCGCGGTCGGTGGAAACAGATTAATCGGACCGATGAGCCCGAAAGCGAGTGAGAGCAGCCAGATGGCGAGCCCGACGCCGAGACCAGCCCGGATCAGTTTGCTCCGCCGGCGCACCTGCAGCGTGAGATAGACCGCGGTGAATCCGCTGATCAGACCGCAAACCAGGAGCGGCGCGTCGATTGCCCCAAACAAAATGCTGCTCCAAAGACTGACTGAGACGGCGGCATAAAGTCCGTGGTTTCGCCCGAGCAACACGCTCAACACCAGCGGCGCGAATGCATAGGGCGCGATCAACACGCCCATTTCCGGCTTCAGGAATTTGAATGTGCCGCCGTTGCAAAGGCCGAGCAGAAGCTTCGTCGCTGCCAGTTGCACGAGCATAATGCCGAAGACCAGGAGGACGCGCGAGTTTTGCGAAAACGTCTTGGGCTGGTTGATCCACAAGCTGGGTCACCGCGACGGCAAGAAACAGCAGCGCGATGACGAAATTCTTCGTCGGTTCCGGTTGTTGGCCGCTAAAAATGAGAAACGCCAGTCCGGCAACGAATCCAGCCAGAATGACGATCTTGACGTAGTTCGCGCATTCCAGGCTCTGAAGCAGCTCGTTGCGCGTCCGGCGCCGGCGGGTCTTTTTCGAGGCGAGTCCGCGTCGAATGAGCCGGCTGCGTTTGAGGAAATCGAGCATGGTTATTGTCGATCTTAATTATTTTCGCGTGTTTGGTGCGGGCGACCGGTGTTGTTGATAGGCGTTGATAATGGCGCGGACCAGTTCGTGGCGCACCACGTCGCGCTCGGTGAAATAAACGGTCGCTATTCCGGGCACACTTTTCAAGGCCTGGAGCGCTTCCACTACTCCGGAGCGCCTGTTTGACGGCAAATCGATCTGAGTCACGTCGCCGGTCACCACGCACTTGGAACCCAGCCCAATCCGCGTCAGCAGCATGAACATCTGCTCGGTGGTGGTGTTTTGCGCTTCATCGAGAATGACAAAAGCGTTGCTTAACGTGCGACCGCGCATGTAGGCCAGCGGCGCGACCTCAATGGTCTGCCGGGCCAGGGCTCGTTCCATCTCGTCCGGTTCCAACATGTCGCGCAAGGCGTCGTAAAGCGGCCGCAAATACGGCGTGATCTTTTGTTCGAGATCGCCGGGAAGAAATCCAAGGGCCTCGCCCGCTTCCACCGCCGGGCCGGGTCAGGATGATGCGCGCAATTTGTTCTTTCTTGAGCGCCGCGACCGCCATCGCCACCGCCAGATAAGTCTTGCCGGTGCCGGCCGGCCCGATTCCAAAAACGACGTCGTGCTTTTGAATCGCTTCGACGTAATTGCGCTGGTTGGCGCTTCGGGCCACGATCGGCGGCTTGCGCGACGACGTGATGATCTTCGTTGAGACGACGTCCCCAAGATCGCCGTCGCGCGCCTCGGTCACAGAATTCAACGCGTAGTTGAATTCATGTTTGTGGATCGGCACACCTTTTTGCCGAACCTCTTCCAGTTGATTGAACACCCTTTGTGCCTTGTCGATCTTCTCAGGCTCTCCCTCGAGTTTTACCCATCCCTCCCGCGTCGTCACTTTCACTCCGAGCGTGTTTTCCAGATTCTTTAGCAGCGTAAGATCGTTCGCGTACAGCATTTGCAACGTGCGCGGGCTCTCAAACTCCAATGTGCGTGTTTCGGTCATGGCATGAAGATGCCGCGTCTGCTAATCGCCCTCTCTCGAAACAAGATCGACAATCGATTCACTCGCGCTCTTAGCGGAAACCGTACACCAGCGCCCAGTGAGTGCGTTCGTCTGGGGATTCCTCGACGTTGACGATGATAAAATAGCTCCCGGTGCTCTGCGGTATGATATGAGCCGCCGCGAAGTGCCCCTTCTCCCAGCCGTCCGATTGCTCGGCCAGTTTTCCTTCCGAGTCGTAAATATGCACCGAAATCTTGGCTCGCTCGACGTCGGTACCCATCCAGAACCAGTACTCGTTGCCCTTGAACAATTGCTGACGGACGGCCTTCTTTTCCGCCACGCCCAGATCGCCGCCCCAATAATCCTCGCGGACCTGAAACCCTTCTTTTACATAAGGCTCGGCCGCTTGGAGGGCGAACGATTGCGCGTCATCGACCGAGGCGGCCACGGTCGCCTGAAGCACGAACAGCGTCGCGAGAATCGAACCTCGGCGCGCAGCAATTTTGGCGAAGCGGTTCATGGAGGAAAATCTAGTTTTTCGTGACAATGCCGTGATCGAGCTTCGTCGTGATCTCATTGATTTTTTTCACCGAAACAGCGGAGATTTGGCCGTCAATTAACGGCTTAACCTCGGAAAGGGCACCTTGAATTTCGCGCACGATGGGCACGTTGTAATTGTCCGGCAGCATCCCGAGTTTGCTCTGAAAATGATCGACCAGGTCCGGTTGATGCAGCAACTCCGCGCCCTCGTGGGAAAACTTCTTCGACACCACGGAGGTCAATACCTGTGTTCCGCGCAGCCAGCCGCCCAGACTCACCAGTTCGGAGAGTTTCTGGTCCTGCACTTCGTTCATCGCCTGCTGCACGCTGTTCTGGGTCCGATCGAGTTCCTGGCGCACATTTTCCCACCTTCGTTTGTCGGCCGCCTCAATGATGGCCTTGGCATGCGGAGTAATGGAATTACCCACGCCAATTCCCTTCGACAACGCCAGCACTCGTTGCCCGATTTCTTTCACCGTCGGCGCGTCCTCGGCCTGCACGGCGATGAAACCATCGGCAATCACCGTCCCCAGCAAGAGCGCGATGCGGGGCCGTTCGGTAAAATTGCTTCCCTTGTCGCTGCGCACGTGTTCTTTCCAGTTCACCGTGCCCAGCTTGTTCAGGGCACCAAAAATTTCGTTCGGCAGTGGCACCACCACGTCCTCCACCCTCTTGGATAATTGTTTTACATCGATCCGTTGTGGGGCCGGGGCGGCTTGGGCGCACAGCGCTGGGCCCAATATTGCGGCCACGGCACTCAGTTTCAGATACTTAAGAAATAGACTCATGGAGACCTTCGACTGTTGATTTCGTCTTCGTATTCAGGATTAATGGAGCAACTTTAAGCAGAACCTTGGCTTCGCACAATCGCCGACCATGATATTTTAACTCCCTTGAATCGAACCATTTTCTCGCTCCGGTGGCATCGCCCGTCGTTTTTTTATGGATTTGACTAGATTGCAGCAGATTCTTGGCCGCGCACAAGGCAAACGAATCCTCGTAATTGGCGATCTGATGCTGGACGAATTCGTTTGGGGAAAGGTCGGCCGCATCTCGCCGGAGGCCCCGGTGCCGGTTGTCGAAGTAACCGGCGAATCGTTCTATCCCGGCGGCGCGGCCAATGTCGCCCGCAACCTGCGGGAGTTCGTCGATGGCGTAGGCGTCATCGGATTGCTTGGAAAAGACCGGAGTGGCCGGCAATTGCGCGACTTGCTGGCCGGCCAGAAGATCGACGTCGCCAATGCCATCGAGGACGAATCTTTTCACACCATCGTCAAAACCCGGATCATCGCCCGGCAGCAACAGGTCGTTCGCGTCGATCGCGAGCAAATTGCCGGCCTCTCCCCGGCCCAGATCGCAAAGGTGGTGGCCGCCGTGAAAAAAAGCCTGCCGGAGATCGATGCGATCATTTTTGAAGATTACGGCAAGGGCCTTCTGACCAGTGAACTGGTGGCGCAGATCGCCCGCGACGCACAGGCGGCTGGCAAGATCGTCGCAGCCGACCCGAATGCGCGAAATCTTATCGATTGGAGCGGGCTCACCGCCGTGAAACCGAACCGCACGGAAGCCTTTCTCGCGGCCGGAATTCCCTGGCGCGACCCGGACGATTCCCCGGCGGACGATGTCGATCTTGTGCGCGCCGGTGAAGCGTTGCTAAAAAAATGGGGCAGCAAGTATTTGCTGATCACGCTGGGCGAACACGGGATGATGCTGTTTCAAAAAAACCAGCCGCCGCATCATATCCCGACCAAAGCGCGCCAGGTCTTCGATGTTTCAGGCGCGGGCGACACGGCCATCGCGCTTTTTACTCTCGCCCTGGCCTGCGAAGCGACACCGGTCGAAGCCGCCGAGATCGCCAATCTCGCCAGCGCCGTTGTCGTGGGCAAGCTCGGTACCGCTACCGTTTCCCGCGACGAATTGATCGCCAGTTTCGATAATGATGACAAGCACTAGGCGTGCATTCTCATTAACACCTGGCTTCAGCCAGGTGCCGTCGCCAACAAGACCTCTAACCGTTTCAACGGTTTCTCATCGAAGGGAGAAAACTGTTGAAACAGTTCGCAGCACTGTCCATCGGGTACCACCGGGCTCAAGCCCGGTGTTAGTGAGAGGCCGCGAATGATTTCCGGTAACGCGAAAAGGCAAGCCGTGTTCCTGGATCGTGACGGGACGCTAATGCGCGACGTGGATTACTGCGGCGACCCGAAAGATGTCGATCTTTTCAACGGTGTATCGGAAGCGCTGCGCGAATTGAAACAATCGGGCTACAAATTGATCGTGATCACCAACCAAAGTGGCATCGGCCGCGGATATTTTGGCGAATCGCAATATCGCGCGGTGGAGCGGGAGATTTCGCGGCAAATTGGCGACAACGTCATTGACGCCACCTACTTTTGCCCGCATCTGCCCGCAGACGGCTGCAAATGCCGCAAACCTTCGCCGGAAATGATTTTTCAAGCCGCGCGCGATCACGATGTCGATCTTGCCCGTTCGTTTTTCGTCGGTGACAAGAAAAGCGATCTCGAATGCGGCCGCAACGCCGGCGTGAAAACAATTTTGGTCCGCACCGGTTATGGGAAAGAAACCGACAACCGACTCGCCGACTTTGTGGCGGATAATTTGAACGCCGCTGTAAATTTGATTTTGAAACGACCACAATGATCTCCCGGTCATTCCGAGCGAAGTCGAGGAATCCCGATGCGCAACCGGGAGCCAGCGCGACGGGATCCTTCGACTCCGCTTCGCTCAGGATGACGACGTTATCGCATGAATAAAGCAGTCGGAATCATTCCAGCGCGCTGGGCATCAAGCCGGTTCCCGGGCAAACCGCTTTGTCCGATTGCGGGCAAACCTTTGCTGCGACACGTCTGGGAACGCTGCATGCGCTCGAAAAATCTTGATTCGGTGATCATTGCGACCGACGACATGCGGATCGCGCACGCGGCGTTCGATTGGGGCGCGGAAGTTGCCTTGACCTCGCCGAAACATCAGAGCGGAACCGATCGCGATCGCCGAAGTCGCGAAAAAGGCGAAGCAGTTCGCCTACGTCATCAATATCCAGGGCGACGAGCCACTGATCGATCCGCGTTTGATCGATCGGATCGTGGAAAAACTCCGCGACGATCGCAGGATCGACATCGTCACCGCCGCTCATCCGTTTCCGAACCGCGCCGATGCTTCCTCGCCGCATCAGGTAAAGGTCGTTGTCGAACTTAGCGGAAACGCTCTTTACTTCTCCCGCGCAGCGGTCCCCTTCCCGCGCGATCCATCACAGGCAAGATATTTTCGACATCAAGGCATTTACGGATTCCGACGCGAAAGATTGTTGCAGTTTGTGAAATGGAAACCGAGCCCGTTGGAACGCACGGAATCGCTCGAACAATTGCGCGCGCTTGAAAATGGTGTAACTGTTCATGTGCTCGTCACCAAACATGGATCGCCGGGCGTTGATACGCCCGAAGACGCAAAAGCGCTTGAGCAAAAGCTCGCCGGCGCATCAACCGTAGCCCAGTCTCCCAGCCTGTGGGGCCGGCAGGCGTCTCGCCTGTCGAACAAAAAATGAAGTCGCAAATGAAACGCTTTTTCGCTGCTCCCCGTGGCATCGGCATCTTGCCGTTGAAGACATTGGCTGGAAGCCAATGCCACAACACAATATGAAATACATTTTCGTCACAGGCGGCGTCGTGAGTTCTCTGGGTAAAGGCCTGACCGCGGCATCGCTCGGAACACTTCTGGAAGCGCGCGGTTTGCGTGTCGTTTTCCAAAAATTCGATCCGTATCTGAATGTCGATCCTGGAACGATGAATCCGTTTCAGCACGGCGAAGTTTACGTGCTCAATGACGGGGCCGAGACCGATCTCGATCTTGGCCACTACGAACGGTTCACCAGTTGCATTCTCTCACGGCATAACAATCTCACCAGCGGTCAGGTTTACGAAAGCGTCATTTTAAAGGAGCGCCGCGGCGATTATCTGGGCAAAACAGTGCAGGTGATTCCGCACGTAACGGATGAGATCAAGAACCGCATCCGGGAAATTTCCGATGAAAGCAAATACGATATCGTGGTCACCGAAATCGGCGGGACTACCGGTGACATCGAAGGGTTACCGTTTATCGAAGCGATCCGGCAATTCATTCTGGAAGTTGGCGCACAAAACGTGTTGAACATGCACGTCACGCTGGTGCCCTACATTAAAGCGGCCGCCGAATTGAAAACGAAGCCGACGCAACAGAGCGTGGCCAAGCTGCGCGAGATCGGTCTGCAACCGCAGGTCTTGATCTGCCGCACCGATCGACCACTCGATGTCGAGTTGCGCCGGAAGTTGTCGATGTTCTGCAGCGTTTCGGAAAAGGCAGTCATCGAAGCGCGCGATGTTGCTCATACGGTTTACGAAGTGCCCTTGATGCTTCACGCCGAAGGACTGGATCAACTGGTGTGCGATTTGTTGGGTCTGAAGACGCCCGAGCCCGATCTCGCGAATTGGAAACAGTTTGTGAAGCGCGTCATCAGCCCGAAAAAGCGGGTCCAGATCGCTGTGGTCGGCAAGTACATCGATCTCCAGGACGCCTACAAGAGCATCTACGAATCGCTCACTCACGCCGCCGCCGCCGAAGATTGCGGAATTGATCTCAAGCTCATCGATGCCGAATCGTTGGAGGACGGCTTGGAAAGCCAGTTCAAGGGTGTTGCCGGTGTCCTGATTCCCGGTGGTTTCGGTGCGCGCGGAGTCGAAGGAAAAATCAAGGCCGCGCAATTTGCCCGGGAGAACAACGTTCCGTATCTCGGTCTTTGCCTCGGGATGCAGGTCGCGACCATCGAGTTTGCCCGGAACGCCTGCGGGATCAAAGGCGCCAACAGCACCGAGTTCGACAAAGACGCCAAGGAACCGGTTATCTCGCTTCTGGAAGAACAACGGGGCGTGAAAAACCTGGGCGCCAGCATGCGACTCGGCACCTGGCCGACCAAGATCGGCAAAGGAACGCTAGCCGAGAAAATCTACGGCGCGCGCGACGTGATGGAACGCCACCGGCATCGGTACGAGTTCAACATGAAATATCGGGATCGAATGAACGAAAAAGGCTTCGTCATTTCCGGAACATCCCCCGACGGCACCCTGGCCGAGCTCATCGAGCTCCGCGATCACCCCTACTTCATCGGCTGCCAATACCACCCGGAATTCCAAAGCAAACCGAACAATCCGCACCCGTTATTCAAAGGCTTCATCCAAGCCTGTCTCGCCTATCAAACCGGAGAAGGAAAACCGGCCCAAACAGCTGGCCAATCTGCCCGGCAAGTGCCAGATGCAGAACTGGTGCTGCAACGATAAGCGGACGCCAGGCTGTCGAAACCGAGACCTACCTGCAATCGCCCGACGCGATCCTGAATTGGGCGAAGAAATGTTCGTGATGTCTGGCGAATATTCGTCTACATCTAGTTAGATGCAGCTCGTTGCCGGCCGATGAACGAACTCTCCGAACTTCAAGTTTGGTATGCGGCGCATTGCAAAGGAGAATGGGAACACCAGTATGGCGTAGTTATTGAATCGCTCGATAACCCCGGCTGGTGGGTCAAGATCGATTTGCACAAGACTGAGCTTGAGCACGCCCCATTTTTCGCATTCTCAGAGGGCGACAAAGACGAGCTCGTTCCAAAGGCGCCTTGGTTACGCTGTGCCATCAAGGACAGCCGATTCGAAGGCGCAGGTGATCCTACTCGCTTGCAGCAAATTCTTCGCGTTTTTCTCGACTGGGCACGTGACAATGCGGCGGCCTATTCGTCAGACTTGTAGTTCGATGCACATATCCAATTCGCCGCTACGTCTAACCCATCGTTCCAGCGAACTGCTGGCCGCCAATGCTTCGCGCTACATTATGAAGACACGTCCATTGCAATCCGCGCTCGCGCTCGCCAGCGGTCGCTGAGCTAAATTTCGTTGGCGGAATCGACTCATGCGCGATTCGAATCCAAAATGGGTGACTGCGCTGAAAATAGTGGCTGGCCTTCTCGCTTTCTATTTCACTACGATGGTGTTGTTCATGCTCTACGGGCAGTTCATACGCGGCGTTAATTTGCTCTACATCATTTACGGCAGTGGCTTCGGATGTGCGGCGACCATCTGCTGGTCATTCGTCGTCGCCGGACACGTAGCAGCGATGCGTCAGCGATTATGGTACGCCTCGATTTGGGCGATCATGCTCGGGGCCATTACTTTCGCCTCCGGCTTTTTCATTGGACCGGCTATCGCGGCAAGCCCGCAAGGCCCGCTTTTCGCATTTATTCTGGCACCGATCGGATTCTCATTAGGGTCTCTTATCGGAGCTGTTCATGGTCACTTCCGTCTCAAAAGTGCGGCGACACGCAATGCCGTCTAAGCAATCACCGTGGCCGACCGCTTTTTGGCGTTGCGCGTCACTCGGCTCCGGCCGCAGCGCGCTCGAGCCGATCCATTATCGCCGCGCCGAGTCCCTGAGAAGGAACTGGTTCTGCAACGATAAGATCGAGATCGAGCCCATCGAGCTCGCGCAGGTAGCGAAAGAGGTTGGCGGCTGCCTCTCGTGGATCTTGTTTTTCGCTTAAACGCCGAACCGCTGCAAACTTCTTTTCCGATTCGACGAAAGTCCATGCGAGTAATCCAACGCGTTGATTTGCTGCTGGCGAGAATGATTTCGCGTTGTCAATTAAACGCAGCGGGGTTTTTGGCGCGTAATGCGATGGCAGTTGCCCCGGCGCGCGCAAAACCGCTTGTGGCATCGGCATCCTGCCGATGGGGCATGGGCTGAAGCCCATGCCAGAAGTTGCTCGGCGGTGATCGGGCCGCGGCGGAGAATGTCGATCTTCCCGCCTCCAATTGCGACAATTGTCGATTCAATCCCGTGAGCGGTCGGCCCTGCATCGATAATCATCGGAATTCGTCCCTCGAGTTCATCGAGCACATGTTGCGCTGTCGTGGGACTGACTCGACCGAAGCGGTTCGCGCTCGGCGCGGCCAACGGGCCGGCAAAGGCGCGAATAATTTCCGAGAAAACCGGATGCGCGCTCATCCGCACGGCAACCGTCTCCAGACCGGCAACAACGATGTCGGGAACAATTTTCCGCTTGGGCAGGACGATTGTGAACGGACCGGGCCAGAATCTCTCCGTTAGTTTCAGAATCAATTGTCGATCCAGAGCGGGAAGATCGACAATCTTCTCGAGCCAACCGTGGTCTGGCAAATGAACAATGAGCGGATCGAAACGGGGACGCCCCTTTGCCTCGAAAATTTTCGCTACCGCGATCGGATTCAGCGCGTCCGCGGCGAGTCCGTAAACGGTCTCGGTGGGCAGCGCGACCGGCTCGCCCTTTCGCAGCAGTTCAACCGCCGCGGCAACAGCCGCCTGCTGATCATTCGAAGTCGATGTTGTAAGAATACGGGTTTGCATCTTGGTCAGCACACCGCCACGCGTCATCCCGAGCGAAAGTCGAGGGATCCCGTTGCGCAGCCATTCGGTTTCGCCACGGGATCCTTCGACGCCGCTTCGGTGCGCTCAGGATGACAGAGGGGAGGCTGGCAGTTTGGCGGCCAGCACCGATTCGGTCTGCTTCTTGCGAAACGCTTCCAGCCTTTTTCGTATCTGCTCGTCGGACGTGGCCAGGATGGCGCCGGCAAGAAGCCCGGCATTTTTTGCGCCGGCCTCGCCGATCGCGAGCGTCCCGACCGGGATGCCGCCCGGCATCTGCGCCGTTGAGAGAAGCGAATCGAGTCCCTGCAACGCCTTGGATTGCATCGGAACACCCAGGACCGGCAGCCAGGTATTGGCGGCCACTACTCCGGCCAAGTGGGCCGCGCCGCCCGCGCCGGCGATGATGACGCGCAAACCGCGCCCGGCAGCCTTTCGAACAAATTCCACCGTAGCATCCGGGGTCCGGTGCGCGGAAAAGACATGCGCTTCGTTTGGAATGCCGAGCTCGTTCAGCGCTTCCACAGCGTGATGCATCGTTTCCCAATCCGATTTGCTGCCCATGATTACGGCGACGAGAGGCGAAGATTCTGGCATGGTTATAAGCTCCAAATTCCAACATCCAAGCTCCAGAGAAGCTCCAAATTATCAAGCTCCAAAAAGAGCGGCGCATGTGAATATTGGAGTTTGAAATTTCTCTGGATGTTGGAGCTTGGTGCTTGGAGCTTTAGCGCGTGAACTGCGCTCCCCAATCGATCGTTCTCATTGGCATGATGGGCGCGGGGAAATCGTCCATCGGGCGATGGCTGCAGCGGCGAACCGGTCTCGCTTTGTTCGACACGGATGAAATCGTAGCGGCGAAGTTCGGACTCTCCATTCCCGAAATCTTTGCCAAACACGGCGAAGAACGATTCCGCGACGCGGAAACGGAGGCGCTTCGTGGATTGTCCGGCGCGGAGACGGCGATCATCGTGACCGGCGGCGGCATTGTCCTGCGCGAGGACAATATCGATCTCTTAAAGCGACTCGGCACAATCGCGCTGCTCGAGGCCGACGAAGAAATACTTTTCGAACGGGCAGCGCGGCGCGGAAATCGACCGCTGCTCCAAACCGAGGATCCGAAGACAGCGTTTACACAAATGTTACAGGCGCGCCGCCCGCTTTATGCGAAAGTTGCGGAGATCCGAATCGACACGTCGTCGCTCACCCATGAGGAGGTGGCGGATGCGATTTTGAGCAAGATGGAAGAGGCAAAGGCACAATGACCGAAACGGCCCAAGTCGGTAATACTCGCGCCGCCGCGACCGATTTGAAGACACGGGTGGCGTCGTTTGCGCGCGGGATCGGTTTCGATTCCTGCCGCATCGCGGCTTGTTCGGCCCCGGCGCACGCCAAGGAATTCTCCGATTGGCTAGGCGACGGCGCACACGGAGAAATGGACTACATGCGGCGCGGCGAAGAGAAGCGTTGCGATCCTCAACAGGTCTTGCCCGGAGCGAAGTCGATCGTGGTTTTGGCGTTGAATTATTTTCAGGGAGATAAAGTGCGACGGTCAGAGACCGCCGCTACAGCAGCCGGGCGAATTGCTCGGTACGCCTGGGGCGATGATTATCACGACGTGATCCAGCGCAAGCTGGATAAGATCGACAATTTTCTACGTGAATTTGGTGGCCGACAAAAATGTTATGTCGATACCGGGCCTGTTCTGGAACGCGATCATGCCGCACAAGCTGGGATTGGTTGGCACGGCAAGAGCACGATGCTTGTCGATCCGCGGCTTGGCACCTGGTTTTTCCTGGCCGAAATATTGACCACGCTGGAGTTGCCACCCGATCCTCCGCAGCGTGATCGATGCGGAACGTGCGAACGCTGCATCACGGCGTGCCCCACTGGCGCGATCACCGCTCCGCATCGGCTCGATGCGCGCCGTTGTATTTCTTATTTCACTATCGAACTGAAAGGCGCGATTCCGATCGAGTTTCGGCCGCTGATCGGAAATCGGATTTTCGGATGCGACGATTGTCTCGATGCTTGTCCATGGAATCGGTTTGCCGAAGCTTCGCGGGAAAGCGCGTTTGCCGGGCTAAGATCGACGACCGGGATGTCGCTTCGCGATTATCTGGGGCTTAACGATTCGGATTTTCGCGAAATGTTTCGCGATTCACCAATCAAGCGAATCAAGCGCCGCGGTTTTTTGCGCAATGTCTGCGTGGCTCTGGGGAATGTCGGCGACCGGGACGATCTCGCGGCACTCGAAACCGCCGCTGCAGACCCCGAACCCTTGATTGCCGAACACGCCGCCTGGGCCATCGGACAGATTCGGAAGCGCGTGGCTGTGGACGCCACCGAAATTAATTGAATCCAAGTGTTGCCCGGGCGCATCTCAACTTTGACGTGCACACGATTGATACCTGCGGCAGGCGAGACGCCCGCCTGCCCCACAGGTCCGCACACGGGACGGATTCGTCCGGCGGCAAACAAGATGCCTGTGCTACATCGGCCACTTGAACGCAAAATGCTTTGCAAGAGTCTAAATTGCCATAACTTGTGACGCTCCTGCCCGCCACAACCCCACTGCCATGCATCAAACTTTAGTGACACCGCAACCCACCACTGCAACGACAAAAAAGCGCCGCTCCAAGCGCCGGCGTTACATCATTTTCGGCTCTGTTGGCCTCTTATTGCTCTGGATCGTGATTTCCATGATCCTGGGAAAGCGGGAAAAGCCGATCCCGGTAACGACGGAAAAGGCCGCCCGTAGGACGATTGTCGAGATTGTGTCCGCCACCGGCAAAGTGCAACCTGAAACCGAAGTAAAAATTTCGCCGGAAGTAGCGGGTGAAATTATCGAACTGCCGGTTGAAGACGGAAAGCCGATCAAGAAGGGCGATTTGCTGGTCAAGATCAAGCCGGACACCTACAAAGCGCTGCTGGAACAGCAGGAGGCAGCAATTAGCTCAGCCAAGGCGACAAATCTTCAGCAAAAAGCTGCGGCGCTGAAAACGGAGCAGGATTTGAAGCGCGCCGTGGACATGTACGCGAAGAAGACCATCTCGATTCAGGAGTTCAATGCCGCGCAAGCAGCCTACGATGTGGCGAAGAATACCTACGATAGTTCGTTGCACGAGATCGAGCGTGCCCAAGCCGCTTCCAGCCAGGCCCGCGAGTCGCTGGCGAAGACAGCTATCTATTCGCCACTGGATGGCACCGTGACCGTGCTGAACAGCAAACTGGGCGAACGCATCGTGGGCACGGGCCAATTTGCCGGCACGGAAGTGATGCGTGTCGCCGACCTCGAGCATATGCAAGCGGTTGTCGATGTTAACGAGAACGACGTGGTCAAGGTCAAACCCGGCGACAAAGCGAGTGTGAAGATCGACGCCTACGGCGACCGGAAATTCAAAGGGACGGTGGAGCAAATTGCCAACACCGGCAAAACAACCGGCGCCGGCAGCCAGGAGGAAGTGACAAATTTCGAAGTCAAAATAAACCTCGACCGGGAGGTGCGTTATTGCGGCCGGGCTTGAGTTGCACGGCCGACATTGAGACAAACGTAGTAAAGGATGTCGTGGCGGTGCCGTTGCAAAGCGTGACCATTCGCACCGGCGACAGCAATTTGAGTCCGGAAGAAATCGAAAAGCGCAAAGCCAAGGCCGCAGCGCAGGAGAAGGGCGATAACAACGCGGAATTGATCAACGAGCGCCGGGAGAAACAGGCGCAAAAGGAGGAGCGCGAGAAACTCATGAAGGTCGTCTTCGTCAAGAGTGGAAGCAAAGCAAAGATGGCCAAAGTGACCACCGGCATTTCGGACGACACCTACATGGAAATCAAGAGCGGCGTTAAGCCGGGCGATGAAGTGATCTCGGGCAGTTATAGCGCGATCAGCCGCAAGCTAAAAGATGGCGCGAAGGTGACTTACGAGAAGGAAGAAAAGAAATAACTTGTAGCCGCCTCGCTGTGCGAGGCGCAGTCGCGTCGCTACAGAGCACACCTAGCACTAATGAGTTCTAACAGCATCCGTCCCCGCGGCCCGCTGGTCATCGACATCGAGAACATCACGAAGGATTACGTGATGGGCCAGGAAATCGTGCACGCATTGCGCGGTGTGACATTGCAGATTCATCGCAACGAATACCTTGCCATCATGGGACCGAGCGGGAGCGGCAAATCGACTCTGATGAACATGCTGGGGTGTCTTGATACGCCGAGCTCCGGTCGTTACGAGTTCAACGGGCGGAGTGTCTCCGGGATGGACGACGACGAGCTGGCCAGCATTCGCAATCACGAAATCGGGTTTGTCTTTCAGACGTTTAATCTTCTGCCTCGCGCCAACAGCCTGCGTAATGTCGAGCTCCCGCTCATTTATGCCGGCGTCGATCCGGAAACGCGGGAAGCGCGTGCTACGCAAGTATTACGCGACGTAGGCCTGGGCGATCGGCTTCATCACAAGCCTAACGAACTTTCCGGCGGCCAGCGTCAGCGCGTCGCCGTCGCGCGCGCGCTCGTCAATAATCCATCGATCATCCTGGCCGATGAACCAACCGGCAATCTCGATTCGAAAACAGGCGAAGAGATCATGGCGTTGTTCGAGGATCTTTACCAGAAAGGCAACACCGTGATCCTGGTCACGCATGAAGCCGACATTGCCCGTCACGCCCGACGCACGGTCCATTTGCGCGACGGTTTGATCGAGAGCGACGACGCGGTGGCTGTCCACGAACTTGAATCGGTCGGCGTCCGGTAATCTTACGGAAAAATGAAACGGTTTCTCTACGAGCTGAGCGAAAGCTGGAAGATCGCGGCCGCTCAAATGCGCGCGAACAAGACTCGTTCCACGCTCACCGCTCTCGGCGTTATTATCGGTATCGTCGCGGTCACATTGATGGGGACCGCGATTAGCGGAATCGAAATCGGTTTCGACAAGAGCATGTCGGTGCTGGGCGATGACGTCCTGTATGTGACCCAGTGGCCTTGGAAACGAGTGGACGATTGGTGGAATTATCGAGATCGCAAGAAAATCAAGACCGAATATGCCGAGACGCTTAATCGGATGATCGCGGCCACGCCGAACTCGAACCTGATCGTCGCCGTGCCGACGTCGAGCCTGATCCGCTCGGCCAAGTATGGCGGCAGCGAAGTGGAGAACGTGTTCATTCTCGGAACGACTTCGGATTACACCCTAACATCGACAATCGATTGCAAAGAAGGCCGTTTCTTTAACGAACTGGAATCCCGTGGTGGGGCCAACGTTTGCCTCATCGGCTATGATGTAGCCGACGCCTTGTTCCCCTCCGAGAGCCCGATCGATAAGTTCGTCCTGATTAACGGCCAGCATTTCAAGGTGGTCGGAGTGAACGCGCGCCAGGGAACTTTTCTCGGCATATTTAGCTGGGATTCGATTATCGCGATGCCGCTGGGCGCGTTTAACAAATACTTCAGCGCGAAAAGTGAGTCGGATATTCGAGTGAAAGTAAAAGACAAAACGAAACTGGCCGAGGCCAAGGACGAATTGACCGGCTTGATGCGGCGCGTCCGCGGCCTGGCCCCGGAAAAAAAGGACGATTTCACTATTAACGAGCAGGAGGCGTTCAAGACCACGCTCGACCCGGTGAAAAACTCGATCGCCATCGCCGGCCTATTCATCACCGGGCTTTCGCTTTTCGTCGGCGCAATCGGCATCATGAATATCACCTTTGTTAGCGTAAAGGAGCGAACCAAGGAAATCGGCACGCGCAAAGCACTCGGCGCACGGCGTCGCACCATCCTGCTCCAATTTTTGATCGAATCGACCGCGCTCTGTTTGCTCGGCGGATTTATCGGATTAACCGTCGCCTACGTAATGTGCTTCGGACTGGGGAAAGCATTTCCATCGTTCCCCATCAATTTTTCCTTCAGCCTCGTGCTTGCCAGCATGATCGTCTCAATCATGACCGGTTTATTTTCCGGCTTTGCCCCAGCGTGGACCGCCTCGCGCCTCGATCCGGTGACCGCGCTAAGATATGAATGACCAAAACTCGAAATCCGAATATCGAATCTCGAAACAAACCAGGAAGCAATGACGAAGCACGAATGACGAATGACGAAGGAATTACGAAGCACGAATGACGAGCGATCAATTTTGCCGGCTCTCGCGTCATTGGATTATTCGTCATTCGGATTTCGATATTCGATATTCGATATTCGAATTTTAAGACATGTTCCGCGAAACCATAAAAATGGCGTTGTCCTCACTCGGGGTGAATAAGCTTCGCTCCGGGTTGACCATGATTGGCATCACCATCGGCGTTTTCTCGGTGATCTCGGTCATGACTGCCGTGGGTGCGCTGCAAAACTCGATCGAAAACGGAATCAGCTTTCTTGGCGCAAATATTTTCCAATTCGCCAAGTATCCGGCAAACGTGAGCGCCGGAGGTGAAGTCAGGAAAAAATATCAAAACCGGCGCAACGTCACCTACCGGCAGGCGCTGCGTTATTACGAACTCATGGAAGGAAACGCGAGCGAGATTTGTCTAAAGAGTTTCGCTTACGAAGTAAAAGGGCAAGCGGTTTACAACGGCGTGAAGACCACACCCAGTCTTCTTATTGTTGGAGCGAACCGCAGTTTTCTAACAGCGAATGCTTTCACGCTCGGCTATGGACGGAACATCAATGACGAAGATGTCGCTCTTTCGCGGCGGGTCATCGTGGTCGGCAAGATTGTCGAGAAACGATTGTTCCCGCACGAAACGCCGATCGGCAAGGTCATCCGGATGAACGGCCATGTTTACACCGTGATTGGCGTCATGGCAGAAAAAGGAACCGCCTTCGGGCAGAGCCAGGACGAAATTTGCGTCATGCCCATTACGCGATTCTTCGAGGACTTTGGGGAAGCACGGCGCACGGTCAACATCGCCACTCAGGCCTTCTCCGCCGAAACCTATAATCGGACACTCGATAAGGCGATTGGCGCCATGCGAATTGCTCGCGGTCTGCGGCCCGATCAGGAAAACGATTTCGAAATTTATTCCAACGATTCGCTCAAGAGCGCGTTTGTTTCCGTGGCCGGCGTGGTGCGCGTTGGCGCGTTTGTCATCAGTTTTATTGCGCTCGTCGCCGCTGGCATCGGTATCATGAATATCATGCTCGTTAGCGTGACCGAGCGGACCAAGGAAATCGGCGTGCGTAAATCGATCGGGGCCCGCAGCAGCGATATTCTCCGGCAGTTTCTGGCCGAAGCTGTATTCATTTCCGAGGCCGGCGGCATTCTCGGAATCGTGCTGGGGATAATCGTCGGCGATCTGCTGGCCGCCTGGCTCCAGGCGAACCTGATCTTCCCTTTTGGTTGGGCGATAGCGGGTCTGATTGTTTGCTCGGCTATCGGGATCGGTTTCGGTCTCTACCCAGCCTATCGGGCGGCTTCTCTTGATCCGATCGAAGCGCTTCGATACGAATAGGAACGCACCAGTTCCGAGATCGATCGCCGCCGAAATTCAAGGCAGGGCCGTCTGAAGGTTTGCCTTTACCAA
Organism: uncultured Verrucomicrobiae bacterium; assembly: GCA_963815455.1. Classification (GTDB taxonomy): domain Bacteria; phylum Verrucomicrobiota; class Verrucomicrobiia; order Chthoniobacterales; family UBA10450; genus JBDTZF01. The sequence continues at coordinate 76,417 of CAWFGO010000003.1, read as the reverse complement.
CGCCACATCAGTGACGTTGATGGATCCTCCGGCAGTCACGTCCGCGCGAAAATTGGAAGCCGTAACGGGCTGTCCGAGCTGGCCCTTAACTCCGACAATGTCTGAGGAGTTGACGATTCCATTATCATTTACATCGCCCAGAAGCACGCTCATTGGGATAACGAGGTTGGTGTTACCAGCGCCATAATTCACGCCATACAGTGTCACGTCGATCGTTTGAGCGTTGGCCACGTTCGTTAGGGGTACGGTCACAGTGTTTCCGCTGACAGCGACCGTTCCGCCATTGCTGTTTCCATCGCTGCCGATTGTCCCTGTGCCCGCGGTTACCGCCGCCTGAGGATTGCCGCTGACCGTCACGCTACCGGAGAAAGTTACGACGATCTTGTGGTCGCCGGCCTCGCCGCCGGTGCGACATTCGATTCCCGGCCTGCCAGTGAGCGGCAGGTCGATATCGAACATGCCCGCGGACCCGTGAGTCTTGCGCGAAACTTGCGAAAGGATGGTGCAGGGCGATGAGCCAATCGTAATCGCGAACGTGCCGGGCGGGATAATGTTGTGCTCGTCGAAGTTGGTATCATTGACCGTCGAAACACGCGGGCTAGTAGCCGTCGACCGCATTGTGAAAGTTTGACCGCTTAGGGTACAGGCCCCGGGAGCGACCGCGAACGTCAGTCGGGTGATGTAATAAGAACCGGGCGGTAATTCGCTGCCGGGTAGTACTTCGGTGGCCGCGCCCAAGTCGCGAGTTTCGTTCATGTATCCAGGGCTCGCACCACTCGTTGAGTTAAACTGCGCTGGATTTGGAGTAGTACTATTTGGATCGAGAACGGTAAAGTACTGCGCACCCGTAATGCTCAGGTATGGCGCCAAAGCCGCTGGCACTTCTAACCAGTAAGAAAAATAAAAGGCGCTGTAGCCGCTAAATGTGAGAAACACATCCACGTTAACGGTTGCTCCCGGATTCCAGGTTGAAGGACCCAAAAACGACAATGACTGCGATTGCGATTGTGTCGGCCGACTGTCAACAATCCGATTCTGGCCGAGAACCTGACCGATCGTCACGGCCCAGATCACCAGGACTATTGTATTTTTTCTCATGTGTCCGCAAGACGGGACGCAAGTTCATTTTGATTTCCTCGATAGGGGATGTCAATCGGATTCGCCGGTGCCCAGATTGTAGAAGTCGCTACTGCCAGCATCGAGGGCCAGAATATTGGCCCGGGCCAGATCGGCGATGTGAATGTAATCGCGGACGCAAGTCCCGTCCGGCGTTTCATAATCGGTGCCGTAAATCCCCTCGGCTTCTGGACACGCTTTTTTGGACCTTCTCGACCCTATCGAGGCTCTCGTTACGAATAAGAATTCGCGGCAAACCCCGGTCCAACCGTGGGCCCAGGGCACGCAACTTGCGCCTCGTTTCCTTTGACCGATGTCGGACGCTTGTCGTACCCTCTTAATTTGGAGCCGCTGCCCACGTGCCTTCTTCGCATCAATCTTCCATCCAAACAGCAGCTCAGCCTAGCGTCATCCTTCTAGAAGACTACGATGCGCTCGCCGTCGCCATTCGTTCGGCGCTCAGGCAGTTTGCCCCAGGTCGCGTCACCGGCATAGCGCCGTCGCTGGCGGAAGCGGAAAAACTCGCGGAGAAAAGCGAGCCTGCCTTATTCATCATCGATTTTGATCCGTCCTACCCGGGGCTGACCTGGTTCCTCCAGAAAATGCGGAAGGTTCATCCGGACGCGAGGGCGCTGGTTTTGGCGGAGGCAATGCCGGATGAGATCGTGACCGAGCGGAGGTCGGTCGGTGCGTTGCAATTCATCGCTAAACCGTATGAGGTCGCCGATTTCGGGGCCGCCGTTCAAGCGTTGCTCGGGCCGTGGAGCGCCACGGAGTGGGCGCGATCGCGCGGCACGTTACGTTTGCTCGGCTTGGCGGACATCGTTGCGCTGCAATGTGCCGGCCGGCGAAGCGTAATCCTGGATGTAAAGGGCAGCCGCGGCAATTCAGGCGTCGCTCACATTTCAAACGGTCAGATCGTTCATGCGGAAACGGATGAACAAAGCGGCATGGACGCTTTGGCGGAAATGTTCGCCTGGTCCAGCCCGCGAATACGCGAAACGGAAAAACGGCCTTCCGCTTCGCGCACGATCCACGAAAAATGGGCCGTTGTTTTTCTCCAAGCGTGGCGTCAAGCCAATCCACCGGAAAAAGCTCCTCAAGAAAAAGCGCGGCGGAAAACCGGCAAGAAAATCGTCGTTGTCGATGACACCGAGATGCTTCTCATATTCGTCGAGGACGCATTATCGACAGCCGATCCGGAATTTCAGATTACTACTGCGCTCAGCGGAACGGACGGAATCGGCGAGGTCGAACGCGTTCTGCCAGATTTAGTCCTGCTTGATTTCAGTCTGCCGGATATCAACGGCGACGAGGTTTGCCGGCGTCTCCTTCAAAACGAACAAACCGCCCGGGTCCCGATCTTGATGATGTCCGGACACGTTGCGGAAATGACCGCGACTGCGGCGCGATTTAAGAACATTGTGGCAACGATCGAAAAACCGTTCCTGTCCGACGCACTTGTCGATCTTGTTCAACGAACATTGGCGGCTGGGACGCGCGCGACAGCAATCCCGCCAGCTCAGGAAGCTCCGGCTGAGGTCCCGGCGGTTACCGTGCCTCAGCCTTTGCCAACGGAGCCAAGCCAGGCCGCTGTCGAAGATGATCTCGGGGAATCTCCACCGATTGTCATTTCGGAACCTGCGCCGGAGCCGGTACTTCCGGCAAGGGCATTTCCGCTTGCCCCGAGCGCTCCCGCAACCGTTCCGTCATTGGAAAAAGACGAAGTTATTCTGGGCCTCTTTTTAGAAGTGATGTCGATGCAACTCACCCCACAACTCCGCATGGGAGCGATTCGGGCGCGGCCGGCCTCAATGACTGTCTCGCTTCATTTTCTATCGGCCGCTGCCCGGAATGCGCTTCCAACCGAGATCGGCTTTCAACTCGGCGTGACTGAGTTAAACGAAAAGGGACAGATTTCCATCATGCGCCTTATTCCGACGGCAAAGCCGTTCCAGCCGTCGAAGACGCGAAACTCCTTCGAGATTGGCGGCGTGGCTCTTGTTCCTGGCGAAAGCCGCACCCGGGTTCAGCTGACCCCGGCCGGAACGATACCTATGACGATGGAATTGATCGCCCATCTCGAAATGGGCGGAGTGGAACTTTCATCCTCGTTTCAAGTGGCACAGCTAATTCTAAAATGGCGAGACAATCCCGTTCGGATCACGCTAAACCCGAAAGCGCCCGAACAAAGCGGCGCCAGCTTCCGGACCACGTCCGTTAGGCTTGATAAGGGAGGGCGAATCGCCGAACTGCTTTTGAATTCGATCAAATAACTCCGCTTAGAACGACCAACGCGCGCGAATCGAACGTCATCCCGAGCGAAGCGAGGGACCTCACACGCGCACTCTGAAGGTGGGAACAACAGTGACCGCAATCGCTTCGTTGATCGCGCGCGTTGCTTCTAATCGCGAGATCCTTCGCTTCGCTCAGGATGACAAGAGGCGACTAATCCAGGCCAAGCGCTTTAAACGTCGCATCGACGTGTTTAAAATGAATATCGAGCGAGCAAAGCTTGTCGATTTCTGAAGCGGAAAGTTTCGCAGTTATTTCCGGTTCTCGCTTCGCGTTTTCGGCGAACGTCCCCTCGCCTTTCCAAGTCTTCATGGCCGCGCGCTGCACCGCTTCGTAGGCGTTCTTGCGCTCCGCGCCAGCGGAGGTGAGCGCTAGCAATATGGACTGGCTGAAATAGAGACCCTTGGTGAGTGCAAGATTTTGGGCCATTCGTTCCGGATAAACCTGCAGCTTCTCGACGACATCCCGCAGCTTCGTCAGCATGTAATCGAGCAGGACACACGAATCCGGAAGGATGATCCGTTCCGCGCTGGAATGACTGATGTCGCGTTCGTGCCAGAGGGCGACGTTCTCGAATGCCGCCACGGCGTTTCCGCGAATCACCCGGGCGAGTCCGCTCAATCGTTCGCCGGTGATTGGGTTGCGCTTGTGCGGCATGGCCGAACTGCCTTTTTGCCCTTCGCCGAAAAATTCTTCCACCTCAAGAACTTCGGTGCGCTGTAGATGACGAAACTCCGTAGCCCAGCGATCAATACTCGACGCAATGATCGCGAGCGTGGCGCAGAATTCCGCATGGCGATCGCGCTGGACAATTTGGGTCGAAATCGTCGCCGCCTTCAGCCCAAGCTTCTCGCAAACCGTCCGCTCGATCGCAGGATCGATATGCGCATGTGTTCCCACCGCCCCGCTAATCTTGCCGACGCGAATGCGCTCGCGCGTCTGTTCTAATCGTTCGATCGCACGGCCAAATTCATCGAACATCAATGCCAACTTTAATCCGAACGTGATCGGTTCCGCATGAATGCCGTGGCTCCGCCCGATCATGGGCGTCATCTTGAACCGCCGAGCCTGGCTTGCGATTGTCGATCTTAATTCCTTTAAGTCGGCCAGAAGAAGACCCGCCGATTCGGTCATCTGAACCGCGAGCGTTGTGTCCAGAATATCTGACGAGGTTAATCCCTGATGGATCCAGCGGGCCGCCGGGCCGACCGAGGCGGCAACGTTTTCCAGGAAGGCAATCACATCGTGATTCGTCCGCTTCTCGATCTCGGCAATTTCCGAAATGGAAAACCGCGCCCGCTTTCGAATTTCCGCGGCGTCGGTCTTTGGGATCTGACCGAGCGCGGCCATCGCTTCACAAGCGAGGGTTTCAATTTCCAGCCAGATTTGGAACTTGCGTTCGTCCGACCAGATGTTGCGCATCTCCGGCCGGGAATAGCGATCGATCACGCCCTAAAGATAAAAGCGCCCAGTGAAAGCGGAAAGCGTTTTGTGTAAAAAAGAAAATCGCTCCGGCGACAAATCATCGGAGCGACTTCAAAAAGCCGTTGCTCGATTGCTCGATCTTAACCTAGCAAACTCGCGCCCGCAGAAACCGGCCGTTGCTTTGGACGCGGACTTTTCCGCTACCCAGGAGATCGGCCACGGTCGCGACAGTTTCCTTCGTGCTTTTGGTGCACGAACTCACTGCCACGATCAGATCGCCGAGCGAAAGTTTCGCGCGAGGCTGCTTAAGAATAAGGTTATGTTTCTTCATTACTGCCCCGTTTGACAGCAGTTCCAGTGCCAGTGTTCAATCTGGGCTGGCGTAGCATCGTAGACTGCGGAATTCCGCAGAAGCTCATCAGCCGTAAAGTGTCAATATATTGACACTAATGTCTAATACAATGACACTTTACGGTGAACTGGAAGGGTCGCCTTTTGGCTGGGAAAGGCGCATTGTCAATATGTAGAGTACGGTGAAGACCAGCACCACTACCAGTATCCATGCCAACTGGCCCTTGATGAAACGGACCATCGCTTCGGGGTCGTTTAGGAGCTCTGGTTCAGCCTTGTAAGCCCTTCCGCCAAGATAGGCCAGGATCCAGCACCACAGCGCCGAGCCGGCGATTGTCACGACACTGAAGACACCAAAATTCATCCGGACGACGCCAGCCGGGATCGAGATAAGATGGCGCACCACCGGGAGCAGGCGCGCAAAAAAGACTCCGCCGGCCTCGTAGCGGGCAAGCCACAGCTCCGCTCGCTCGAGCTTTTGTGGGGAGATGAACACAAAGCGGCCGTACTTTATTATGAGCGGCCGTCCAACTAGCCGCGAAACCCAATAGGTAATGGCCGATCCCAAATACGATCCCAGCGTCCCCGCCAGGACCACGCCGGTAAAGCTCAGCTTTCCCTGCGCTGCCAAAAAGGCCGCCGGCGGGATGACAACTTCGCTTGGTACCGGAAAGATCGAGCTTTCCATCGCCATCAATACGATGATGCCCAGGTAGCCGCCCGTCAGCACCCACTCGAACCAGATTTGAAGAAAATGATGCACGATAATTTCGGATTTCGGATTTCGGATCGCGGATTTAGCCTATGGCATTGGAGACGCGTGTAGTTCAGTCTGAAATTTGAAATCCGCAATCTAAATCACATGTCGATCTACCGGCGCGTCCTCAAGTATTACCGACCGTTCTGGGGGCAAACGACTTTCGGGTTGCTGCTCTCCTTCTGCGGGATTGGCTTGAATCTTCTCAAACCGTGGCCCCTGAAAATCATGGTCGACGATGTGCTTCTGCGAAATCCGCACGCGATATTTGGGACTTCGGCCAAATTGATTCCCCTGCTCTGCCTGGCCCTCGTCGTGATCCAACTGCTTTGGGGAATCCTCAACTGGATAACGAATTATCTGTTCGTAAAAATCGGGCTCCAGGCGCTGCTGAAATTGCGGACCGATCTCTATTCCTATCTGCAGTCGCTCTCTCTCAAATACCACGACGCGCGCCGGTCGAGCGATTCCAGTTTTCGCGTGGCCTACGACTCGCAATCGATCCAGACGATCTACAACAAGGGTTTCACGAACATCTCTGGATCGCTTGTTACATTGCTGGGCACGTTTCTAATCATGATACGACTGGACTGGCAGCTGACGCTTCTTTCGCTCGGGATCGTGCCGCTGATGGTGGGCGCGATTTATTTTTTTGCGCACCGGATTCGCCGCGAATCGACTTTTATCCAGGAACAGGAGAGCGCAGTGCTGGCCCAGGCGCAGGAAGGGTTGAGCTCGATCCGTATGGTGCACGCCTACGGGCGAGAAGAATTCGAGGTCAGCCAATTTCACCACAGGGCTCAGCAAAGCATGCAGGCGAATCTCCGGCTTACGTTGACCAATGTGAACAGCGCGCTGGTGATTAGCACGCTGATGGTGATCGGCACGGCGGCAATGTATTACGTCGGAACGATGCATGTCCTGGCCGGGACGCTCACCCTCGGTTCGCTTCTCGTCTTCAGCGCCTATCTCCTGATGCTTTATCAACCGCTCGAGTCACTCACCTACACTGCGTGGGCGATGGAAGGCGCGACGGCCGGAGCTCGACGCTGTTTTGAAGTCCTGGATGGGCGCGACGACGTGGTCGATTCGCCGAACGCAATCGCGGTCACAGGTACCAAAGGTGCGCTGCGATTCGAAAACGTTTCGTTTGGCTACGCCGAGGACCGGCCGGTATTGCACGATGTCGATCTTCACATCGAACCAAATCAAATCGTCGCGCTCGTCGGCGGTACCGGCGCGGGCAAGAGCACGCTGTTGAGTCTGGTTCCGCGCTTTTATGATCCAACCTCCGGCCGGGTGACTCTGGACACTCGCGATTTGCGTGAGCTCACGAAGAAATCCCTGCGGTCGCAAATCAGTCTGGTCCTGCAGGACACATTGCTCTTTTCCACAACGGCGCGCGAAAACATTGCCTATGGCCGGCCCGATGCGACGGAAGAAGAAATTGTCCAGGCTGCGCGGCGGGCGCAGGCCGACGATTTCATCCGGCAGTTGCCAAACGGTTATGCCAGCATGGTGGGCGAACGGGGCGGCCACCTAAGTGTGGGCCAACGACAACGAATCGGGATCGCGCGCGCGTTCCTGAAAAACGCGCCGATCCTGCTCCTCGACGAACCGACATCTGCCCTCGACCCGACCACCGAAGCCGCCATCATGGAAACGATAAAAGAACTGATGCGCGGGCGCACCACCTTGATCGCGACGCATCGATTGGCCACGATTCACGATGTCGATCTTATCGTTGTCCTCGAACGCGGCCGTGTTGTCGAACAAGGCCGCGGGCCGGAATTGGTCGCGCGCGGCGGCCCTTATGCGAAGCTTTTCGCTTCCGGAAAATTTCCAATATGAGCAACGTGAAACCAGATCGACATGTGGAGAGCGATTGGTGGACAGAACCGATCCCGCCGAACGTGGAATTCGGCGAAGGGTTTTACTGCGAGACGGCGCAAATCTTTCGATTTCTCCGCAACAAACAATCGGCCGCCGTTATCATTGGCAATCATGTTTCCTGCTATTCCGGCTGCTCTTTTTCGATTGGCGTGAACGGTCGCTGCACGATCGGCGATTTCACCTTGCTTAACGGCGCGCTGGTCATGGCCGAAGAGAAGATCGAGATCGGATCGCACTGCCTGGTCTCGTGGAATGTCGGCATCGCGGACTCCGACTTTCATCCGCTCGATCCGGCCCAACGCCTGATCGATGCGCAAGCTATCGCCCCGTTCTTCAAGGACCGCCCACCGCGCCCCAAACTAAAAACCGCGCCGGTGAAAATTTGCGACAATGTTTGGATCGGCATGCATTCCCTCATTTTGAAAGGCGTGACGATTGGAGAGAATTCCGTTGTGGCGGCAGGGGCGATCGTAACCAAGAGCGTGCCGCCTAATTCGGTTGTTGCCGGAAATCCGGCGGTGGTTGTGAAGACTTTCCAGTAAATGAAGCGCAAATGCATCGTTGTGATGGGCTTCATGGGTTCCTGCCCGATCGCGGGGGTGATCTGGCAGCATGTGCATTATGTTGTCGGACTGCAACGGCTCGGTCACGACGTTTACTACATCGAAGATTCCGCCCGGTTTCCCTACAACTCGGAAACGTTCGATACCAGTGAGGATTTCAGTTATGCGGCAAAACTTCTCGGCCGGCTGGCGGGCGAGTTCGATTTCAAAAATCGATGGGGCTTTTGCGCGCGTTATCTTAAGAACTATCCGACCGCTGGTCTCTCGCTAAAAAAAATCCGGCAACTTTATCGCGACGCCGATGCGGTCCTCAACATTTGCGGGGCGCAGGAGTTTAACGACGACCTGTTGGCGAGCGATCGCATCATCTACGTCGAGAGCGATCCCGGCGTGGAGCAAATCAAGATCGACAACGGCGTCACATCGACAATCGACTACATCGGCCGGCACCACGCGCTTTTTACATTCGGCGAAAACGTCGGCACGAAAAAATTTCCCGTACCGCTGCATGGGTTCAAATGGCAACCCACTCGTCAACCGGTGGTGACCGACCTGTGGAAGACCAGTCGATCTCCTTCCCGCGCGGCTGTGCTCACCTCGGTGGCGAATTGGTCCACCAGCGGCCTGAAAGACATCACCTGGAGGGGCGACAAGTATCTCTGGAGCAAGTCGCGGGAGTTCTTGCGGTTTGTGGCAGCGCCGAAGAAGGCCGGCGAAACATTCGAGCTGGCTACCGATATCAAGGACGAAAAGACGCACGGCAAATTTATCCAGCACGGCTGGCGGTTGCGTTTGCCGCACGATTTGAGCGCGGATTACTGGCTCTATCGCGATTACATTCGGCGGTCGAAGGGAGAATTCACCGTGGCCAAGGACCAATACGTCCGGTTGAACACCGGATGGTTCAGCGACCGCAGCGTTTGTTATCTCGCCGCCGGACGCCCCGTGATTATTCAGGAAACCGGATTCAGCGAACATTACGGCAGCAAAGCCGGTTTGTTTGCCTTTGAATCGTTGGGCGAGATCGCTGAAGCCGTGCGCGAGATCAATGCCGACTACGCGAGGCATTCGCGGACCGCGCGACAAATTGCCCGCGAGATTTTTGAAGCGGAAAAGGTCCTCAAATCGTTGCTTGATCGTAGCGGCGTCTGAAGCCTAACTTGAAGCATGAGAACCCCTTTATTGCGATCGCTCATTGCGATTTTCTTGTGCGCGATTGTTTCCAATCTTTTGGCCGGTGACTTGAAGAGTGAGTTTATTGCCGCAGACGGGCACTTGGAGATCAATATCCCCCGCGACGTTTTTCTAAAGATTCGCACGTTCACGCAAGATGGTGGGACCGAACGCGGAGTGGTGTCCGTTACGACTGACAAAGGGCCCGTTAACGTTCTCTCCGCGACACTGATCGACACGGATGCTTCCAACCCACTCGAACCGACCAACAATTTTATCATTGCAGGCCCGGCGACAGTGACTGTCACCGCGGGGACGCGACAGCCTTCATCAGCTACAAGAAAGAAAAAAACTCGGACTAAGCGGCATCGGCCTTTACGGTCGTCCCGAGCGGAGCCACGACATCGCAATTTGATTTCTGGCGAGTTCGCTTGATCTTCTCGGACTTTCGGCCATGAAGCGCGTTCTTATTTTCCTTTGCATCGGTCTTATTTTTGGATCGACATCTTACGCGCAGCAGACACCGCCGGCACCAACGGCTCCTCCGGAGCAACCTCTGAAGCCGCCGGGCCTTACGCCGAAACCGAGTCCGCCGCCAGCCGCCATTATTCCGGTGCCAATGGTTCCGCCCCGGCCAAATGGGCCGATTCAAAAGAGTCTGGTGCGCATCACAGCCACCGCCCTGGAACCCGATTACCGGGCGCCCTGGAATGCCGGCGCCGTCCAACGCGGAGTCGGAGCCGGATTTGTGATCGAGGGCAACCGCATCCTGACCAACGCCCACGTCGTGAGCAACAGCCGCTATCTCACGGTCGAACGGGACAGCGATCCGAATAAATATCCGGCAACGGTTCAGTTTGTGGCGCACGACTGCGATCTGGCATTGATCACCGTGTCTGACCCCGATTTCTTCAAGAACATGACGCCGTTGAAGTTTGGCGGCATTCCCGATCTCGAATCGACCGTTTCGGCTTACGGTTATCCGATTGGGGGCGAGCGAATGTCGGTGACAACGGGCATCGTTTCGCGAACCGATTTTCAACTTTACACCCACTCGGCGATCGATCAGCACCTGGCCATCCAGATCAGTGCCCAAATCAATCCCGGTAACAGCGGCGGCCCGGTGATGCAGAACGCGAAGGTCGTCGGAGTCGCGTTTCAGGGTTACAGCGGCGACGTGGCCCAGGGTGTGGCCTACATGATTCCGACTCCGGTTGTTAATCGGTTCTTAAAAGACATCAGCGACGGGCATTACGACAGATATGTCGATCTTGGATTTACTTATTCGAAGCTGCAAAATCCTGCGCAACGCCGTTATCTCGGACTCAAGGACGACGATCGCGGCGTCATCGTGAATACGGTGATCGAGGCCGGCCCGTCGGCTAAGGCAATTCGGTCCGGCGACGTTCTGCTTGCCATCGACGATCATCCGATCGCGAGCGATTCCAATGTGGAATTGGAAGGCACCCGGGTGGAGATGCCGGAAGTGGTCGAACGAAAATTCAAAGGGGACAGCGTGAAATTCGATCTTCTGCGCGATAAGAAACCGATGACGGTGAATATCGTACTCGGAACTGTCTGGCCCTATTTTGTCCAGGGACACAGCTACGATGTCCGGCCACGCTATGTGCTCTATGGTGGCCTGCTTTTTCAGCCGTTAAACCTCGATCTGATCGAGGCGTATCAACCGCCCGATCTGCGTGTCCGCCATTTCTTCAGCTATTACGTGCTCGACCAGGTTTATCTTCAGCACCCGGACGTGATTGTCCTGACGAATATTTTGCCCGATCCGATCAATAGCTACCTCGCGCCCTATCGCGGCGGGATTGTTGATGAAGTCAACGGCAAGAAAATTCGGACCCTGGACGAATTGGCAAGAGCATTTGCCGATACCGCCGGAGCACTTCGTCGTTCGAATGATCGGCGACGGTCCCCCTCTGGTCCTGGATCGCAACAAGGTGGAAGGCGCGCGCGAACGAATCAAGACGCGTTACAACGTGATCAAGGAACAGAATCTCGAGGAGCGCCCCGAAGCAAAGACGCCAAAAGACCGAAAGAACACTTAGGATGCGAAGCCGCTTGTTCATATCTTTGGGAATCGTCCTCGTAACTGTCACGGCGGCCACAGCAGCGGTTGCCAAGAAGGAAACGGCCGCGCCGGCATCGTTGAGCAAGCAAAAGCAGCTCGCGCTCGTGCGCGTAAACGTAACCGGCCAGTCCTACGATTATTTTCGGCCATGGCAAAAGAAGGCGCCGTTCTCGAAACGCGCCCTCGGCGCCGTTCTTTCCAAAGGCCGCGTCCTGGTGACGGCGGACCTGGTCGCGAACCAAAACTACGTGGAGCTGGAACGCGCGGAGTCCGGCGAAAAAATCGCGGCCAACGTCACGGTGATTGATTACGAAGCCAACCTGGCTCTGATCGAGCCGGCCGAGAAAAAATTTCTCGATGGCATCACTCCGCTTGAAATCGCCAGCGACACCGTGGTAGGCGACCGGCTCTCCGCGTGGCAGTTGGAACCAACCGGCGCGTTAATTCCGACCGAAGGCCGGGTCACGACTATTCAGATCATGCGGTACCCCGCCGATGTCGGTCAGTTCCTCACCTATCGCGTGAGCTTGTCGATGCAGTATCGCGAAAACAGCTACACCGTGCCGATGGTGAAGAATAACAAACTGGCCGGACTGCTTCTGCGCTACGATTCGCGGGCGCAGATCCTCGACGTGATTCCCGCCCCCATCATCTTGCATTTCTTGAAAGAGGCCGAGAGCCAAAAGTATCGCGGTTTCCCTTCTGCCGGTTTTTCGTTTTTCCCGACGCGGGATCCCGAGCTGCGCCAGTTCGCCGGCGAGACCGGGCAAGCCGGCGGAGTCTACGTCACCAGCGTCGAGCCAGGCTCGCCCGCGATGAAAGCCGGATTGCAGGTGGGCGATGTCGTGACGGCCATCGCCAAGAGCGAGATCGATCAGAATGGCAACTATGTCGATCCTCTCTACGGCAAACTCGAATTCACTCATCTTCTCACCGCGCGCGCGTTCGCCGGCGACACCATCCCGTTCCAGATCCGGCGCAACGGCCAGCCGATGCAATTGAACATCACGCTTGAGCATCGCGACGCCAGCGATTACGTCATCCCGCCCTACAATTTCGATCAAGCGCCGCGCTATTACGTCCTGGGCGGGCTCATCTTCCAGGAACTATCACGTCAATATCTTCGCGAATGGGGCGGCAATTGGCTGAGAGAAGCGCCCCAGAAATTCGTTTATCTCGATCATTTCCAATCCGAGCTCTTTCCCGAAGGTCACCGCAAAGTCGTTGTCCTTAGCCAGATCCTGCCCGCCAACGCCACCATCGGCTACGAAGATTTTGCTTATCTCATAGTGACGACGGGTGAACGGTAAAGAGATCCGCTCGCTGGAAGATTTGGCTGAAGCGGTCAAACAACCGATCGAAGGCGGCTTCATCAAAGTCGAGACCGAAGAAGATCCAAAAGAGATCGAGCTCGACGCCGCCCAGGTAGCCGAAGACGCGCCTGCGCTTCAGGAAAGTTACGGCATCTCCTCGTTGCAGCGCCTGGAGTAACATCGACAACCGCGGAGTACGCGAATTTTCGCGGATCAGTTATTCAATTTGCGGCGGCGGGCGCGCAGTGCTGAGAAATTTTTCCACTTCGTCGTTGTAGGTCTTGAACGGGTCGCCCATGACCAGAAAATCGCGGCTGTCGCAGGCGATCGAGTCCCAGTTGATGACGTAAGGAAGCTCGCGGTTCTGGAATGCGGCGACGGCGCGGGCCCGACCGGACGCGCGCGTGTTGGCCGGCGGGATGCGCATGGCGTCGGGACGGCGGACACTGTTGTTCCATTCGCCGATTCGTTTTCCCGGGCGTGACGCCGAAAAACAAGCCTTCGGCCGGATCGATGTTGTGATATTCAAGATCGACACTTTGGAGCCATGGATCGTCCCAGCTTAATCCTTCGGCTTCGATCAAGCGTTTCGAGCAGCCATTTCTTTGTGATCCAATCCACGCCGCCGATGAGCGATTGCCGGATTTTGCTCGAGCGCTTCGAGAACGAAGCTCCAACTTTCCAAAAGCCAATCGGTTTCGGCGCTGCTGTTCCGCGCAGGTGGCGTTGGGCAAGATCGTGAAATTGCCATTGCACATCGAGCGCGCCGATGGTCTTGCCATTTTCGAGATCGACAATCCAACGCCCGGTTGAGTCGCGGGAAATGTCGCGCGTGCTCTGGACGGCATCGGCCAGGACCAGGTTGCGCGGCAAACGGCCGTCTTCGAGCAGCGTCAGCACGCAAGCGGTGGTTCCGATCTTCAGCGCGGTGGCGAACGGGCTCATGTTCGAATCGCCGATGAGCAAATGCAGGCGCCGGTATTTGCGATAATCGGCCAGCGGCTCGTCGCGAGCGTTGATAATGGCGCGATTGAATTGCACCCATTGATAAATGTCGTTCACGATGTGATCGGCGCGCTGGCTGAGCTGAAAATGAACCTGCGCTTCCTGCTGCGGCGGCTCGAAATCGAACGCCAGCGGATTCGCCTGCCCGACCCGCCCCGCGCCGGTAAAGATTTGCCGCGTGGCCAGAAATGTGAGGAGCGTCCCGAGGATCGGCGGCGTGAATTGCGCCTCGCGTTTCATCAAATAATTCTCGTGACAACCGAAAGTCGCGCCGGTGTGATGATCGACATTGTTCTTGATGAACGAGACGCGATCGTCCGCGCCTAAGGCGGCGAGCGCCGACTGAAGCAGCTCGTCGCCGGCCAGATCGTAGGCAACGAGATCATGCAGATGCAGACATTCCGGCGACGCGTATTCGATGTGGCCCATGTCGAGGTAAAGCCGGCCGCCATTGAGAAGAAAACCGCCATTGCCGGGCGGTTCCTCGTAATCGCGATAATGCAGATCGATCGTTCCGGCCTCAGCCTTTCGAAACAGATAGTTTTTGACCTTGGCCGGCCAAAGATCGGAGTTGCCGTGCGGCTCCTCGTCGCTCAGCAGACAGCCGTATTCGGTCTCGATTCCAACGATCCGGTCCATGGAACCAATTAACGCACCGAAACCGCCAAATCGCTAGAGGCAAAAAGGCGTCGCCATTGCTTCTTCCTGCTCAGAATCGAAACTTATTCGCAAGCCTTGAAACGACCCTGCGGCACAATGTCGGGCAAACTGACCTGGCATGACTGAAGGATCTGAAATTCTGCGCAGTCCATATGTCGCAGTACAGGCGGGCTGGTCTATTTCGGGCGGATGCTCGACAAGATTCGCGCACACGAGAAAGGCGAATTGCCGGAAGATTATCAAGCGAATCTGGGGCGCGGTTTCGACGCCAGCTGCATCCGTTTCTGCGCGTTGATTACGACCAGACTCGTTAACCGGGTGAAACAAGGCGGCACGGATGAGGAAATTCTCCAATGGTGTTTCAATAACGGACGGCAGCCATCGGACGATGAGATTTATGTTTGGAATGAATTCATGCGGAAGCGCGGGCTGGAACGACGAAATTTCCGAGACACTCAAGCGCCGCAAAAAAGAAGCGGGAATGGCCGGCCGCTCCGAGATCGAAACCATGTTCGCCTTTATCGATGCCGACGAAGGCCGCTCGTTAGGGGTAACCCACTAGGACTGTAGCGGCGGTCTCTGACCGTCGGACGGATAAGAATTCGACGCTCAGAGAGCGCCGCTACATCACGGCGCGCTTAGCGGCGCAGGGGGATGCGGCGGTGGCGGGCGGGCGCATCCGGTAATCGATAAATTTCCAGACCGCGATCACGAGCAGAATGGTCAGCGCCGTTGCGACCCAGAAACGAATTCGCCGTAGCAGCTCGGGTCGTCGTATCCACCCGTCACTCGGACAATGTGTCGATCCGCTCGGCCAGGGCGAAATCGAGTTCGGTCAGGCCGCCTTTGCTGTGAGTGGAAAGGACCAGGCGCACTTTATTATAGCGAATGTCGATGTCGGGGTGATGCTCTTCTTCCTCGGCCACCTCGGCCACTGAGTTCACGAAATCGATCGCATCGGCGAAATCGTCGAACTCAAAAGTGCGTTCGATATGTTTCTTCTCCAGCTCCCATTCCGGGATCTTTTTCATGCGCTCCTTGAGCTCGCCTGCTTTGATCAAGTCAGCCATAACCGGACAACGAGTAACACCCGAAATTTGTTTTGCAATCGGCAAATCGAGGCTTTTTTATCGCGCACCGAACCGCAGCTAAAGATCGAGAATTTTGCGGAAATTCCTGGCTGAATCGAATATCTCCACGGCGCAGCTGCGCGCCTGCCGGGAAAGCCGCGGCCAGTTCCCAAGAATTTCTTTGATTGCCGCCTCAGCCTCGTTCAAGCCCCTGACAAATAGAAACCCGCTGCCACGGGGAATATATTTCCCTGCACCGGTGTCTTCGGTAACGACCGGCCGGCCCATGGCCAGGAAAGCCGCCGCCCGATCGCTAAGCCATCCCGTTTGCCATGCCACATCCACACCCTTGATTGCGGTGAACTCGGCCAGCGCGCCGCTGAGGTATTTACGGTAAATGCCGGGCGTTCGCGCCACCTGGTGAGGATCGACAACGTGCCAGCCGCGCTTTCTCAGCCGCTGTTGTTCGGCCTCGTCCGCGCCCAAGTTCATCGCCAGTTCAAACTGCGCCTTCGGGAGGCGCTTTGGCAGATCGAGATACGGCTCAAACGCCGCTCTCTTCGATAAATCCGGAAATTCGCCGTCCACCTCCACCGCTCCATCCCAATACCACTGCCCGATTGTGGTGAATTTTGGCGATTGCGGACGGGGCCGACGCTGCAAGAGCCGTGTGTCCACGAGCGGATAAAACGTCTTCCAGCGAACCGGCAATTTCGGCAACCGGCAATCGGGTGCGTGGACGTTAAGGCCAATCGTAAAAAATTCATCGTGATGCGATTGGCCCAACTCCATCTGCGTCATCCAGTAAAAAATTTCGCTCGGATCGAGATCGCAAAAGATTCTCCTGTCGAATCGCAAGAGCAGCGGGGGATGAATGGAGTAACTGAGATTGAGCAGTGTGCTCGGGCCAGCCAATCGTTCGAGCAATTCTCGCTTGGAAATGCCGATGCAACGAATCGTATCCAGATCATGGGAGCTGTCCGCCGGCTTCTGATAGAGCAGACAATATCGGCCGCCAAGCCCGTGCTCGCGCATTCGACGCTGGAAACTGTCGATCTTAGCCTGATCGTCGCGCGGATCGTTTGTCGCCGGCAAGAGCTCCAGCCAGACCGCATCCAGTTTCAAACGGCACAGACCGAGCATCCATTGCAGCGGCACGGAGAGATTCCCCCCACCCTCGCGATATTTCGCCGCGAATCCGCAGCCGAGAAAGATTGTCACCCGAGGAGAATCGCAGTTCTCGCGATCTGCTCAAGCTGATCGCTTCCACCGGACAAATTCAGGAGATCAGCTAAATTCCAACGGTGAGTATTGTTTTCATCATCATCGGCTCGATCCTTCTCTTGGATGCGATCTGGTGGTGGGTGCTCGCGCGACTGACGAATTCCAAATTCGCTCGGGTCGTCCTCGCGCTTTTCTTCAGCGCGCAAATGATTGGGCTGATCTGGATCATCGCCGCGCGGATGCTTCGCTCCGGTTGGGACGACTGGTTGCCCAAGGTCGCAGTGATCGCCCTGTTCATTTGGCACTTTCTTGGTCTGAGCCTGATCTCCCTGATCGGCATCGCCTTGCTACCGATCCTGGCAGCAATGGCCATCGTGCGACTGAGCCGGCGTCGCCTTAGAAGAGAAATCGCCTCCTCCGATGTTCAGCCGCATTGGACCCGCCGCGATTTTCTCGGTTTTGCCGCGGCCTTGGCTCCGCCCGTTTTCACCCTGAGCCTCACCGGTGTAGCGATGGCCCAACTCAACAGTTTCCGGGTGCGGCGTTTCGTTTTACCTATTCGCGACCTGCCACCGGATCTCGATGGAATGACGATCGCCCAGATAAGCGACATGCACGTGGGGCGATTCACTTCCGGGCGCGTGCTGCAAAGGATGGTTCAAGTAGTGAACGAGCTGCGAGCGGATCTCGTGTTGTTAACCGGAGATTTGATCAACGACTCACTCGCGGTCTTGGACGACGGACTCAATCTCGTTCGAACATTGGATCCGCGCCGGGGCTTGTACATCATCGAAGGCAATCACGATCTGATTGAGAATCCGTCGGAATTCGAGACTCGGGTCAAAGCCTCCGGGATTCCATTTCTTTTGGATGAATCGGCGATTGTCTCTGTCCGCGGCTCGCCGGTCCAACTGCTGGGGTTGAGTTGGACACGCGCGCGAAAAAATCGTGACGCGGCGATTGGGCAATCTGTGCGCACCCTGTTGCAACAACGCCAGCCCGACGTTTTCCCCATCCTGCTGGCCCATCATCCCCACGCCTTCGATGCCGCCGCTGAAGCCGGCCTGCCGCTCATTCTCTCCGGCCACACTCATGGCGGACAATTAATGTTAAACGAGCGACTCGGATTTGGCCCGGCGATCTTCCGCTACTGGACCGGTCTCTATACGCGCGGCGACAGCAAACTAATCGTTTCGAACGGCGTCGGAAATTGGTTCCCGCTAAGAATCAACGCCCCGGCCGAGCTCGTTCACATCACCCTGCGCCGCCAGTCCTGATCACTGGTCACAGATCACTGCATTTGACGCTTCCCTCTTCCTCCGCAAATTAAACGCTCTTTCGGAGCGCCCGTAGCTCAACTGGATAGAGCATCTGACTACGGATCAGAAGGTTTGAAGTTCGAATCTTCACGGGCGCGGACCTTCTCTCCACGCTGAATATCGTCGGAGGCTTTTACACTTTTCGGATTACCTTCCATTCAAGATCCTGTGAATGCAAATAGCATAAATCCCTTGTATGTAGCTATTTAGAGCGAGCGACTAAGTCCAAATCTGACCCAGTGGTACAAGAATGGCTAACTTCGATTTGCCATATTGGCCAAATTTATGAAAACAGCCAGAATGCTCCTAGCTATCACGATTGCAGCGGTATCCATAAGCACGGCCACCGCCGTGGTAATGGGTCCGACGGTGACCTACGAATTCAGCGCCACTGAGGACAACCCGACCATATACGATGGGAGTACCGATAACCATACAGGACAACATGTTGATCGCTTGGAATCTTCTGGGTTGGTCAGGCGGTCCAGTGACCGGAGGCGTCCCCATTGCCACAATCCTCTCTTACGGCACAACTACCTGGGACGGGGATTTCGCTATTTATGGGTTCGCTCCTCCCCCCGGCCCGTTTTCGCCGACGGGATTTGCGGGCCCCTACTTCTACGGCTCCAATCCGGGTAACCCCGGCTATTATGACGGTTATTTGGAACTCATTGAGGGCGATGGGCCTAACGTGCCTAACGCGCCGGGTGCCTCGGGCATTTGGAGGCCTCTGGCCCCGAGCGTTCCCGATTCCGGCACAACCATTCAATTGCTCGGCGTTGCTCTGGCTGGGATGGGTGCCTGCCGACGCTGGATTCGCACCCGAATATAACAAGGCCGGTTAAAGCCGCGCGGGCCTAACGGAGGAACGCGTCGAAGCGCGGCCTTCGCATTTCTTCACATTTCTCATCCCGGCAGCTCGAACTGGCTCATCGTTTTGAACATCTCGTAGCGCTCGTTGATTTCATCGAGCGACAGTTTGCGCAGGCGATCGAGACTGAATGATTCCACGCAGAAACTGGCCAAGACGCTGCCGTAGATCATTGCTTTGCGCAGATCGTTGAAGTGGACCTTCTTGACCGTGCCGGCGAGATAACCCGCCATGCCGCCGGCAAACGTGTCCCCTGCCCCGGTCGGAT
Organism: uncultured Verrucomicrobiae bacterium; assembly: GCA_963815455.1. Lineage (GTDB taxonomy): Bacteria > Verrucomicrobiota > Verrucomicrobiia > Chthoniobacterales > UBA10450 > JBDTZF01. The sequence goes on along the minus strand of CAWFGO010000003.1, from coordinate 57,025 downwards.
CGTGAATATCTTCCAGCGGATACGCGCCGCAGCTAAAGAACTGATCGTTTTCGCCGAACAAGAGCGCACCGTGCTCGCCTTTCTTGATCGCAACATAGCGCGGACCGAACGTTCGAATCTTGCGACCGGCCTTGATCAGGCTCGTTTCCTTTGTCATCTCGCGGGCTTCGCTGTCGTTCAAAATGAGAAGATCGACCCGTGGCAGAAGCGCATCCAAATCTTTGCGCGTGGTTTGAATCCAAAGATCCATGGTGTCGGCGACGATGAAGCGCGGACGTTCCATTTGATCGAGTACGTGCGATTGCAACGATGGCGCGATGTTGGCCAGCAAAACGAAATCGGTTTGGCGATACGCCTCCGGCAACGCCGGCTTGAAAGTCTCGAAAACATTCAGCGCCACCGAGCGCGTTTCGCGCGTGTTCAGGTCCCACGAATATTCGCCCGACCACCGAAAAGTCTTTCCGTTCGCTCGTTGGACACCGTCGATGTCGATCTTGCGTTTCTTCCAAGAATCGAACTCGGATTCCGGAAAATCATCTCCGACCACGCCCACCAATCGTACCGGAGAAAAGAAACTCGCGCTCAGCGCCGCATAGGAAGCGGAGCCGCCCAACAAATCGGCATGTTCTTCGACCGGCGTCTTAACCGTGTCAAGTGCAATGGAACCAACTATTAGAACGGACATGATCGAATGACGAATGTCGAAGGATTACGCGAGCATATCGGTCACGCAGCGGGCATAATCAACGATGCTGTGGGCTTTGAGCAAGGCAGAAACCATCACGACTCGATTTGCCCCGGCGTCGATCACGCTCTGGAGATTGTCGATGTTGATTCCGCCGATGCAGAAAATTGGGAGAGTCGCTTCAGCATGAAGTCGTTCGATCTCTTCCAGCCCGATCGGCTGGTAATCGGGTTTGGTTGGCGTGGCGAAGATCGGGCCGAAGCCGATGTAATCAGCGCCGTCGCGCTGCGCAGCGTGGGCTTGCTCGATGCTATGCGTCGATTTTCCCACCACGATCGCACGCCCGGCTTTTTGCCGCGCGAGAGCAATGGGATCGTCGTCCTGGCCGACGTGGACGCCTTCGAGCGGAACTTGTCTGGCGATGTCGGCATGATCGTTGACGATCAGCGGAGTGGAAGCTCGCGACGTGATTTGGTGGAGCTTCCCGGCCAGATCGGTCATTTCTCCGATTGATTTTCCTTTCCCGCGAAGCTGAATGAGATCGACTCCGCCTTGGAGCATTTGTTCGGCGATGCCGCAGCAATCGCCGATCTCGATGTAACCGAGATCAATGATCCCGTAGAGGCGGCATTCATTTAAGGTCCTCATTGATCGGAACAGGCTGTGACGCTGTAGCGTCCGCTGTCCCCAGCGGATTTCAACGCGCGCGACTGCAAAAAAATGCGCTGAGGGACAGCACCCACTACAGCGACGCTCTTTCGCAGGATTTCCTCGGGAAGCTGTCAGCTTCCCCTACAGACACGTGGGAGCGCACCCAAGATGCGTGCGCTCCCCATGACGGTTGCGAGGACAGCGCACGCTACAGCGACACTTTGTAACCGCCCCGCTCTGTCGGGGCAAATTTCTCCGATCAACACGGCGACAGAGCGCCGTGGCTACATCCGCCAATCTCTACTCGTGCAATTTCGCCGATGGCGGAACCAGATGGAAATTCTCCGATTTCATGACGCGCTCGACGAAACCGGTGTCGTAGTTTCCGGCCCGGAAATCCCCGTTGCGCATGATGGCGGCATGAAACGGCACCGTGGTCTTGATGCCGGTAATGTAATATTCGTCGAGTGCGCGGCGCATCCGGTCGATCGCGTTGGTCCGGGTCGCGCCGACCGTGACGATCTTCGAGATGAGCGAATCGTAATACGGCGGCACAATGTAACCGGTGTAAGCGTGCGAATCGATACGGACCCCGCGCCCGCCCGGCGCGTAATAAAAATTGATCCGGCCGGGCGAGGGCTGAAAATTCTTTTCCGGATCCTCAGCGTTGATTCGGCATTGAATGGCATGAAGCCGCGGCTGGGCGCGGGCGACGTGCTCCGATAGAGGTTCGCCCGCGGCGATGCGGATTTGCTCTTTGACCAGGTCGCAGCCGTAAACCTCCTCCGTAATGGTGTGCTCGACCTGGATGCGGGTATTCATCTCCATGAAATAAAAATGTCGATCCTGATCGACCAGGAATTCGATCGTGCCGGCGTTTTCGTACCCGACCGATTTCGCCAGTTTCACCGCCGCGTTGCCCATTTTCTTGCGCAGTGACGGCGTCATGAACGGCGACGGACATTCCTCGATCACTTTTTGGTTCCGGCGTTGAACGGAGCAATCGCGTTCGCCCAGGTGAATCACGTGCCCGTGGCTGTCGGCCACGATCTGAAATTCGATGTGGCGCGGGCTGACAATGAATTTCTCCATGTAAACGGCACCGTTGCCAAAAGCCTTCTCCGCTTCCATTCGCGCGGCGTGAAAACCGGTCATGAGACTGGGCTCGTTATGCGCGACCCGCATCCCGCGCCCACCGCCGCCCGCCACCGCTTTGATCATCACCGGGTAGCCGATCTTCTTGGCAATCTTCACCGCTTCCTTCTCGTCCTCGATGATCCCATCGCTTCCGGGCGTCACCGGCACACCCGCGTTGCGCGCGCCGGCCCGGGCCGAATTCTTGTCCCCCATCGCGTGCATGGCGTGCGGCGGGGGACCGATGAATTTGATATTGCAGCTTTCGCAGACCTCGGCGAAGTGCGCGTTCTCGGCCAGGAAACCGTAACCGGGGTGAATCGCATCGACATCGCCCACTTCGGCCGCGCTCATGATGCGATCGATTTTTAGATAACTTTCGGAGCTGGGGGCGGCGCCGATACAGATCGATTCGTCGGCCAACTGGACATGCAGCGAATCGACATCGGCCTCAGAGTACACGGCGAGGGTGCGAATACCGAGTTCTTTGCAGGCGCGGATAATCCGCAGCGCAATCTCTCCGCGATTAGCGATTAGGACTTTTTGAAACATCTGAGACGTTCGATTCGGCGCGTCCGGCCATTCGGAGCCAGACTGACATTGCGCCGTGCCATTTAGCGAACTCGAAACAAGGCCTGACCAAACTGGACCGGCTTGCCGTTCTCAGCCACGACTTCGGCGATGACGCCGCTCGTTTCCGCTTTGATTTCGTTCATCACTTTCATCGCTTCAATGATGCACACCACTGTGTCCTCGGTAACCCTAGTTCCAATATCGACAAACGGCGATGAATCCGGCGAGCTGGCGCGATAGAATGTACCCACCATCGGCGACACAATCTCGTTCAGGGACGCGGCCGCGGCTTCCGATACCGGCGTCTGAGCCTGCGGCATGGCCGCCGCGGCTGGCTGTGGCGCGATTGGCCCGGCCATGATCGGCGCCGCTCCCGGGGTTCCATCCTTTTGCAGCTTGATCTTGAAGCCCTCCTTCTCCATTTCGAAAACAGAGAGGTCGTTCTCTGTCATCAGGTCGATGAGGGCTTTGATGTCTTTGAGTTCCAAGGCTGTCTCCCGGGTAAAAGTTGGGCTGTCTAGATAAATCGGTTTTGCCGATGAGGTCAAGTCAACGAATCGGGGCGGAGAAGCTTGACATTTGCCAGGCGTCTTGATCTAATCCGCCCCAGACGTTAACGGCTACACGCCGGCATCACAGGGAAGGGAAAGGAAAGAAAAGCATGGAAAAATCACTTCGATTTGCATTTGCCGTAGCCATTTTATTGATGGCTGTGCCGTGCGTTCGCGCACAAGTCACATACCAGGTAGACGGGTGGCCGCCCTCGGGAACAACGCAATACGAGATTTTTAACAACAGCGCCGGAACGGAAACTGAGGATTGCTGGGTGGCCAACAGCTTTCAGACGATTGCTGGTGGCACCCGGATCAATTCGATCACGTTCGCGTTGGGCAACGCTCAACCGCCCGTAACGACATTGACACTCCAGGTAACTGTCGCGCTCTACACTGGAACCAGCCTGACCGACCCGAGCGGCCTGGTTCGCATCGTTCCCGCGACGAATACGGTGATTCTGACCAACGCCGTCACCGGTACGCTGCAAACAATTAACTTTGCGACACCGATCGACCTGTCCACCGGCCAGATTTTTTACGCCGCCCTTTTAATCCGCGGCGTCAACGGATCGACCTTCCCGTTTGTGGACGATATGTTCACGCCGGGTCCATCGCCGCCAAATCAGCTGCGGTCATTCTTCGATGTTGGGCCGACAATGGGGGGATCGTACGATCTTGACAACACAGCCAACGCCACGCTCCTGGGCATGTCGCACCCCGTTCTGGGTGGACCGGCACAAAGCGCGGCGAATCTGGTGCTGCGAGTCAACGCCGTTCCAGAGCCGAGCAGTCTTCTTCTGGCCGGCATTGGGGTCGTCTTGATCGCGCGCCGTTTGCTACGCAAGTCGGCCTAGACGCCTCGCTCAAAGGCGTGATCGGAGATCGCCTGTCGTTAGGCGGTATCCTCGCTGTAATTTCTTGCCGGTTGCCGCGAAGACGACCTCACCTTGGCCAGGCACCGAAATGCTGCGCGCCTCCGCGCTCAAACCGCTTAGTGTGCGCATGCCGACATCGTGGAATGCTTTCCTTCTGTGCCTTCACTCGATTTCAAAATACTCGATGAAACGGACAACTACGTGGTGGTCGACAAACCGCCGTTTCTGCTGATCCACCCGACAAAACCTGACGGCCCTCGGACCTTGTGGAAAGAATTGCGCGATTTGCTTGCATTTGAGATCGCCAGCGGCGGCCAGGTTTCGATCGTGAACCGGCTCGATCGCGAAACGAGCGGCCTGGTCCTGGTCGCGAAAACGGCGGCCGCTGCCCGCAAATTCGGACTACTGATGCAGCAGCACCGATTTACGAAGCAATATCTCGCGATCGTCTGGGGCTGGCCCGACTGGGAACAGACCATTGTCGATGCTCCACTGGATCGGCAAGGCAAGCATCAAGCCTCGGCCATCTGGTTGAAGCAGATGATTCATCCTTCCGGCGCGCCGGCCCAGACCGAGTTTCAAGTCGAGCGACGCTTCACAAGATCGACATCCAGACCGGCTCGGACCGACAAGTTCAGTTTGATTCGGGCGATTCCCCGCACGGGCCGCACTCACCAAATTCGCGTGCATTTATCGTCGCTCGATCATCCGATCGTCGGTGACAAAATTTACGGACCGGACGAACAACTCTATCTCCAGTTCATCCAAACCGGTTGGACGTCCGAGCTCGAAAAGCGGTTACTCTTGCCGCGACACGCCCTGCATTCGGCAAGGCTAGCCATCGAGGGCGAACACGAATGGACCAGCGCGTTGCCGGAGGATCTCGCGGAATTTTGTAGCGGCGGTCTCTGACCGTCGTCATTCTTTATCCGGCGCTCAGATTGCGCCGCTACAAGATTGCAATCACCTCAACGCTTTCTATGGTAGCGCGCCGGATGAAAATGCTGTTTCCCTCAACTGCGTTCGCTCTTTTCGTCACTTGCGCCCAACTTCTCGCCGGTATTCGAGGATCGGTTAGCGAGTCGGAACCGGCCAAGGCCGACTTGAATCCTCCGCGGTTCGAGGTCGCGGTCGAATCCGCCTATTTGCTTGGAGCGATCGATCCTCCGCAGGATTATCAAGTCGGCGCGTTCTTCTTAACTGGCCGGGTGCGCTGGGGCGTGATGCAGACCGGCAATTGGATGCGCGGTTACAACCAGTTTTACATTAGCGCCGTGGCCGAACCGATATTCCAGGGAATCGAGCACCGATATTTCGGATTCAATTTCGGCTCGCGATACAATTTTGTGCAGCCCGGGCGACGATGGATCCCCTACATGTCCGGCGGCGTCGGGCTGGGTTGGATCGACAGCCACGCGAATATTCCCGGCGGACAGGGCCAGGATTTTACCTTTAACATTTTGTCGGCCGCCGGTGTTTCCTACAAGGTGAACGAGAAATGGAAGATCGACATCGGCGTCCTCTACGAGCATTTCTCCAATGGCGGCCAAACCGATCCGAACCCAAGCCTGAATCTTTTCGGGCCGCAAATCGGTGCGACCTATTCGTTTTAGTGCAAGCGCGAAGCCATTATTTTGTAGGGGAAGCTGACAGCTTCCCCTACCGCTCAGGCATGAACGGACCCAACGAAAACATCCCGATCGTTAAATGGAGCCCCTTCGCTCGCGCCGTCATGTTTGAGCAAAGCGAAACATCTCGCCTATGCTTTATGGCCCGCACATATCCGAAAAACGTCATTCCTGATTGCGCGGGATTCTTCGCTCCGCTCAGAATGACAGGCTGCGTTAGGTTTATTTGATGAGTGCTCCCGACGAAAATATCCTGGTCATCAAGCGAAGCTTGTTCGACGAGCTGGGTAGTTTTCATGGACTCAATTTTGAGCCGGAGAAATATTTGAAGGCTATGCTCTCGCGCGGGAACAACTTATTTCTGCCGCGATCGCAGGCCGAAAACGATCCGACCCACAAGCAGATCGTGCCCTACGCGTTGGTTGCGTTTGAGGACAAGGTGCTCCATTACGTGCGCGGCAAAAAGGCCGGAGAGCAACGGCTCGTGGCGAAAGGCTCGATCGGCATCGGCGGCCACATGAACGACCACGACGAATCGCTCTTCGCTCTGGACGAGGCCGCTTATCGAGCAGGAGTCGAACGCGAAGTGAACGAAGAAATCGAGATCGACACCAAGTTCGACGACCGGATCGTCGCGCTCTTGAACGACGACACCACCGAAGTCGGCCGGGTGCATCTCGGCGTTGTGCACGTTTTTAAACTGGCCGAGCCGAAAGTGGAAAAACGCGAGGCCATGATCACCGGCCTGACGTTTCTTTCAAAACAGGAATTAATCGCCCGCCGCGAATCCATGGAGACCTGGTCGCAGATTTGCCTCGATTCGCTCGACCGGCTGCTTCTGTAGCCGGGGGCGCCGACCCCGGTCCGTGGTTGTAGCCGGGATCGCTGATCCCGGCCCGGAAATTACTGGACAACCGGCCCGCTGGCGTAAGTCAGATTATCCAACTGCCATTTGCCGACCGGATGCGAAATAGCGATTTCCACCGTCAGTTCCTGGGTCGGATAAAACAGGTGCGCTGTGAAATAACCTTGCGGTGAGAAGAAATTTTTCTGGAATATTACGTTTTCATCGATCTTGATCGGCTGCTGCGGCACGCCCAACTCGGTGAATTTGGAGATGATGAATTCTTGTTGCGACGGCGGATTATCGAGGCGCGCTTGCGGGCTGAGATGGTCGCGAAAGAAAGCCAGATCGTGATTGACCGCTACCCGTTCGATCATTTCCCTGCCGAACGCCCGCGCCTCACGGTCCATGGTCCATTTATTGTGATAGAGCCAGTATGTGCCCAAGGCGAGAATAACGAAAAGGATGATCACGACGACCAGGCCTTCTCCCGACTGATTGGATCGATAGTTTGATCTTTTCATAATTAATAACCGAAACCGAGGCCCTTGATCACTTCGCCGTTCCGAATGAGCGCACCGTGGGTTTGTTTGCCGGTGTAAGCGCCAAAGCGATTCCGGGCGTTCACCTTAAAGTGAACGAGGTAGCCGTAAAGGTGCTGGCCGTCTTTCCCTAAATCGGCCGGCTTTGGTTCCTCCGACCATTCGATCCGTGCGCTGCTCGGATCGAGCAGCTGTGTTTCAAGCCATTTAGTCACGATTTCTTTGTAATTGGTTGGATACGGGCCGTATCGAGCGACGTCCCTCTCTTCTCCCGCCCTCGTCTGCGGCGCCAAGGTTGCTCCCATAAAAGACACGCAGAGCAGGAACGCAAGCATTTTCATGATTGAATTGTGGCCTCCCGGAACTTTTTCGTCCAGCGCAATGAAAGCGGTCATCCCGAGCACAGGATGACCGTATTTATTGATCGCCACATGGAAACCTGGTCGAATAGGTTTGAACCCATGATCAAGCGACTCATTCCGGCGCTCCTTTATTGTATCATCTCTGTCAGCGCGATCTCTGCCGAGGAGGCAAGTCCACCATCTCCCGCGCCCGATGTGCCGGCAGCAGCCGTTCACGTAACCGATCCTGCGGCAGCGACGCGGGCCTGGCTGGATACGGTACCCGCCGACAAACGGGCAAAATCGGACGCTTATTTTGAAGGCGGTTACTGGCTGCTTCTCTGGAATTTTCTTCTCGGGGCCGCGATCTCGATCTTCCTGCTGCAATCCCGCATCTCCGCGCGGTTGCGCGATTTTGCAGAAAAGAAGACGCGCTTCAAATCGTTGCAAGTGGTCCTTTACGCAATTCCCTATCTTCTCATCGGTGCGGTGTTGAGTTTTCCGTTAACGGTCTACCAGCAATTTTATCGCGAGCATCAATACGGACTCGCTACGCAAACGTTCGGGCCATGGTTCGGCGAGCAATTGATCGGGCTCGCGGTCGGCCTGATCGGCGGCACTCTCCTGCTCATCGGGCTCTATGCCGTCTTTTGCCGCGCCCCGCGGACCTGGCCGATTTGGGGAACGATTGTCGTCGTGATTTTCAGCTTTGCTGCCAATTTCATCGGGCCCGTTTATATCCAGCCGCTCTTCAACACTTACAAACCGCTGAGCGATCCAAAAATTCGCGACCCGATCCTGGCCATGGCCCAGGCCAATGAAATACCGGTCAAACAAGTGTTCGAAGTCGATGCCTCCCGCCAGACCACGCGCGTCAGCGCCAACGTCTCCGGTTTTCTCGGCACAACGCGAATCGCCCTCAACGACAACCTGCTCAAGCAATGCACGCTGCCGGAGATCCGGATCGTCATGGCCCACGAGATGGGTCATTACGTGCTCAACCACGGCGCGAAGCTGACCATGTACTTCGGCATCATGGCCCTCTTCGTCTTCGGGATTGGACGATTCATTTTCGACCGGGTCATTGCCCGCCGCGGAGAAAAATGGGGCGTCCGCGGCATCGCCGACCTCGCGGGCTTGCCCATGCTGGCGCTAATTTTGATCACGTTCGATTTTCTCCTTACACCCATCGGCAACAGCGCTATTCGGGTGACCGAGCGTGAAGCCGACGCGTTCGGCATCAACACTTCGCGCGAACCGGATGGAATGGCGCAGGTCGCACTCAAGCTCGGCACTTATCGCAAACTTGATCCGACGCCGCTGGAGGAATTCATCTTCTTCGATCATCCCAGCGGCCGGGCCCGGATTCGAATGGCCATGGATTGGAAAGCAGCAAATTTGACCTGCGGCGAAGCGGCGGCTCAATAAACGGCGTGTGAGTCCGGCGGTGGATCGCGACCTCCAAGCGCGATGCTAATGCCATCGGCGAAGCCGCACTTCTTTACCAATGCGCTCGGAGATCGCGTTCCATCAAATTGCTAGCGGCCTAACCATCCGCCGGCTCGCTTGCACCGCCTGCCACCGCCTTGGATCCAAATGGCAACCGCGCCGGGGTGATCGCCGGTTTTTGGCGCTTCGAATCGTGCCGTCCAAAATCCTTTTTCGTCGCTAGACAGCTTCGCGCTCGCGTGATCCAGCACTACAAAATCGTGCCGCAAGGAGCGTCCGGCGTTCTCGCCGCGACGAACATCGGACTTCAGATCGAAGCCGAGCCATGCGACGTGAGCCACCCCTCCTTCAAATTTTCCTTGCGAAGAAAAATTCACCGTCACCTCTCCCGTTGAACCGACTCGAGCTTCGATGGATCCGACTCGGTCCGTGCGCGCTGGAAAAATCTGGTTTTCAAACCACCCGCGCCATTCGCGGCCATCGACCAAAAATCCCGGGGTATAAACATTCGAAACCGCCCCGGATGTTGCATAGGCGCGCTGCCGTGCGGTGAACGCGGGCTGAGCGAATCGATCTTTCCAGCCCAGCCGGTCCCAGTAATCCACATGGAACGCAACCGGCACGATGTTGTTCCACAACCGCGGATCCTTCTTCAAACCGCTAAGCCATTGTTCCGCCGGCGGACAGCTGCTACACCCTTCGGAGGTGTACAATTCCAACAGGCTTGATCGTTCGGGCCCGCTCTTGATCACAACGTCGGCGGCGGCGTTTGCGCAGAAGCTGGTTACGAAAAGCAAGACAACCGCTCCGACAGGTTTCCAGACGTCCATCCAGAAAAGTTAGAGGTGTTTCCCGCCTTCGCAAAAGCTGCGGCGTGGCGTGCGACGGAGCCTGTCCTGAGCGAAGCCGAAGGGCTCAACATGACAAGAGAACGCGTGCGCCTTGACCAGACCGGTCTCGCGCTGATAAGCCGTTGGCGGTGAAACGCCTTCTTTGGCTTGATATTTCAAAAGGTCTGGCCATTCTGTTCGTCGCTTACTTTCACTTTTACACGACTTACTTCGAGCATGGCGAAGTGCCGCCGCCGGACTGGAATCATTTCGTGGCGGCGACGATGTCGATCCTGGAAACGGCGTGGGTGAAACTTTCAGGTCTCGGTTTCCATGCCGTCGGTGTTTTCATCATCCTGAGCGGTTGGATGCTGATGGAATCCACCGCGCGCAAGGCTGAATCGGGAACGATCAGCTGGGGCGGCTGGTATTGGGCGCGGTTTATCCGGCTTTATCCGATGTACTGGGTCGCGCATATCGTTTATCTCGTCTCGCCGTTCGTGGCGCGGCTCGAACCGGTGGATGGCCGAATCGTCCTCAGCCTGCTCGGGCTCCGTTTCATCAACATCGAGATGAACTTCATGTACCTCAACGCCGCCTGGTGGTACTTCTCGATGCTGATCCAGTTCTATCTCATCTTTCCCCTGCTCTTCTGGGGAGCCCGACGTCTCGGGCCGTGGAAGTTTTTGCTTGTCGCTTGTGCCGTCGGATTTTTCGCGCGTTACCTGATGCTCGTCGTCTATCCGCAGAATGGATTGTGGGTGCTGGGCGGATTTGCGATTTGTCGCCTGCCGGAATTTGCGCTGGGCATGTCGGTGGGAATGTGGCATCGCCGATCGCAAGAACGCGTGGAATGGTTTCTTCTCCGAGGTCCCGGTCTCATTACTGGCCTGATCCTCTACCCCGCCGCCCTCCTGCTTTATCACGGCCGCGTCCCTTATATTTTTGCCGATCTCGCCACTGGCGTGTGTTGCGGTCTGGCGATTGTCGGCATCGCCGGTTTGATTTTCCTGTTTAAGACTCCGGCGAAAATCTTCGCCCTGGTCGGCGCATATTCCTACGGCCTCTATCTGATCCACCAGCCTTACGTCATCTGGCTCGGGCTCCGGATTCGCGACCAACCGATCTGGATGTTCTTACTCATAATAATGCCGGCAACCCTGGCCGTGCTCAGCGTCTGGGGCATCGTTTTGGAAAAATCGACAAACGCCCTGGTCAACAAGCTGCTGCCGTCGAGAAAAACGGTCCGCCCCTAGACTTCGGCAAGAGATTGTCGATCTTTGCAAAGTCACGTCATTGATTTGCGGACGACCGCTCTAATTCAGCCGGAGGAAACCATGAACAAATCCAATTCAAGAAAGACAATCGAACTCATTCACAGACGCGATGCGCCGCTCGAGACCCCGACCGATCTCAAGCGCCCGGCCATTAAAGACATTGCCGCGGCGTTGAACGGAATCCTCGCCGATGTGTTCGCTCTCTACGTTAAGACCAAGAATTTTCACTGGCACATGAGCGGGCCGCACTTCCGCGATTACCACCTCCTCCTCGACGAACAAGCCGATCAACTTTTCGCCATGACCGATCCCGCCGCCGAGCGCGTCCGAAAGATCGGCGGACTCACCCTGCGATCGATCGGGCACATCTCGCGCACGCAGCGGATAGCCGATAATGACGCCGAATACGTCGAGCCGTTAGACATGCTCGCCGAGCTGGCCGAGGACAATCGCGCGCTGGTAGGACGCCTCCGCGAAGCGCACGACGTGTGCGACGAACACGGCGATGTCGCCACCGCCAGCCTGATCGAAGTTTGGATCGACGAGACCGAGCGCCGGGCTTGGTTTTTGTTCGAGACCACTCGCCGAAGAAACTAAGCCTTTCCCGAAACCGATCACACTCGGTAGGGTGAGACTCCGTCGAGCCGACTTTAGATTTCAACCAACTGGAAACGATTCAGAATCATTGAGCATGAAAATGAAAGCAGCCCAGATCAGCAAACCCGGCGGAGATTTCGAATTGGTGGAACGCGACATCCCCGAGCCGGGCGCCGGGCAGGTTCGCGTGAAAGTAGATGCGTGCGGCATTTGCCACAGCGATGCGCTCGTGAAAGAGGGCATTTGGCCCGGGATTCAATATCCGCGTGTCCCGGGCCATGAGATTGCCGGACGAATCGATGCCATCGGCGACAACGTCAGAGAATGGCAGAAAGGCGAACGTGTCGGCGTCGGCTGGCACGGGGGACATTGCTTCGTCTGCGCCCAATGCCGGCGCGGCGATTTCGCCATGTGCGTCAATCGCAAGGTTACCGGAATCGACTTCGATGGCGGTTACGCCGATTACATGATCGCACCCGCGGCGGCGCTGGCAGCGATCCCGGATGAATTACCGGCGGAAGAAGCCGGGCCGTTCATGTGCGCCGGTGTTACCGTTTACAATGCGCTTCGGAATTCGGGCGCACGCGCCGGAGATGTGGTCGCGGTGCACGGCATCGGCGGACTCGGACATCTCGGCGTTCAGTACGCGCGGCAGATGGGATTCCACACCGTGGCAATCGGTCGCGGCAAAGACAAAGAACCGCTGGCGAAGAAACTCGGCGCACATCAGTTACATCGATACGAACGTTGTCGATCCTGTCGCCGGATTGCAAAAGCTCGGCGGCGCCCGCGTAATTCTGGCCACGGCGCCGAACGCAAAGGCAATTTCCGCAACTGATCGATGGATTATCGCCCAGCGGGAACCTGCTTGTGCCAGCCGCGCCTAACGAACCGCTGACGGTAAGCATGATGTCGTTGATCTCGGGCAGACGATCGGTAAGCGGCTGGTACGCAGGCACGGCAAGAGATTCCCAGGACACGCTGGAATTTAGCGCGTTGACCGGTGTCCACCCGATGATCGAAAAATACCCGCTCAGCCGTGTGTCCGAAGCCTACGAACAAATGCACAGCGGCAAAGTCCGTTTCCGCGTCGTCCTGACCATGGGCGCCTGACCCCTTGCCCTCCGATTTCTGATCCGCAACGCACGGATTGATTCGTTCGTCTCCCCGTTTACTTGAGCGCGGAAAAGTTCGTTGGATCCATGAAGTAATGATCGATGTGATCCACCAGCGGCCCGTTCGCTTCCGATTCTGCCTTCACTTTCTTCCATTCCGGATCGGCTTGGAAAGCCGCCCAATTTTTCTTCGCCTCCTGCCGGCTCGGATGTTCTAAAATGTAGATAAACAAGTTCTGTGAATCCGGCGCATCTTCCGGCTGCCAATAACCGACGCTCGTCATGTTATGCCGCTTAAAGATCGCATCAGTATGATCGCGAAAGCGCGCTTTGAGCGCATCCATTTTGCCCGGGTTCACGTGATACATACGCAATTCGTAAACATGGTGCGGCGGTTGCGCGCTGGCCCCGCGGAGTGTGCTGAAGCCGAGCATCACGACGGCGCCGCAAAGAAAGGATAGAAGTGCTTTCATATCGTCCAAGATATACGGCGATTCATCTCAACGCCAAGTTAGCTAGTAACCGCGCGCGTGGCTCGATCGGGCCCTCCGCCCTGCCGACGAATAACCGCTAACAATTAACCGATAACTGCGAGGCGTTATCTCACAACGCCTTCGGTCATCGACTCAGTCGGGTACTCCACCCGGCGCCGGGTGCGGGATGACCCCAATAGGATTTGCGGGCACTCGAAAGCGTGGTGGTCGTGTCAAGAATTGATGACTGACCCGATGACTGACCCCTAGTTTATATATTTTATGTTCCAACAGTTCGGGCGGAATTGAATTCAGTCTGGGAGTTCCGTTCTGTTAAATCGCTCACCAACCCAAGCTTTGGGAAGGCAGAAAGGAAATCGTGTCTTTGTTCTTGTCGTGGCGGCGTGCGATATTCGGAGATCATAGACCGCCGCTACAGAAATACAGTCCGACGGAGTCTCGCCCTCCCGGCGCCAATCCAGTATGATTTCGCGTTGGTTCGTGGGTTTCGTGGGCCCAATCCCAATTAAAGTTCGTTTCGGCAAGATGCCGAAACCGGCACGCTGGAAGCGTGCGCTCCCCAGACACGGAAATATTTGCGCGTTTTAGTATTCAACACCTGGTCAGCGTGGCAACCTTCGCCTTATGGCCAGCGAAGGATAAGGCAGGCAATGATTGTCACGACCAGAGACAGTACGACTTCAATCGTCGCGATCACAGAACCGGCAGTGGCGGGTCGGTTCGCCATCACCACCAGACTGATCGCGATCCAAAGAAGCGCTCCTGCAATGATTGCCTTGATCCAGCTGCTCTTGCGCATCTTGGAAGACAAACAGCTTTTTGAACCTTAGGCAAAGCTGAAGTTCATTGTTGATGGAAATCGCCGGCGGCATCCTCTCGCGTTGTTATTCATCTGTGCTCTTGGCCGGGCTCGGCTGTCGTTCCGGCCACAGCGCCGCGACCGCAAGAGCCACGATGATTCCGACTGAGACTTCAATGAATCTATGCAAAGCGATCGCCCACGGCACTTCCGAGCGAGGAATTAGAACGATGATGGTGAGAGTAATGCTCGCGTAGCGATATGCGGTCTTCTCCAAACGAAACGCAAACGACAGCAACCCGACGAGAAAGATCGCAACCGCGAACACGACCAGATTTGCTTTAAAATAATTTGCCTCGAGCGCTCCAACCGACGCACCTACGGCGGTAGCGGCGATTCGCTCGATCGAGAGTGTCAGCGTCGCGCCGAGAGTAGATTGCATAACGACCAACGTTGCAATCGCGGCCCAGTAGGCCTCGGGCATTTGAACCAACCGCGCGATGATGACCGAGATGGTCGCCGCCGCAGCGGTGCGGAGGGCATGCGTGATTGAAGGAAGATTCTTCTCGTCCCAAGCCCAGAGTTTCATGCGGGCATGATCTTCTCCCCGAGCCTGGTTTGGCAAGATCGACAGTAGCGCTGCGCGAGCTGATCTAAAGTTCGTCGCGGCGAGGGCGCCGCGACCAGCACCCGAGCTGGGTGCGCTTCCCAGAATTAAAGAAACTTCACAAGGGCGTCGGTTGTTTCCTTCGGCCGTTCTTCGGAAATCCAGTGGCCGGTGTCTTTCAGCACGATGGTTTTCACATCGGTGGCGACGAGCTTCATCTGTTCGGCTAGTTCGTTGCCGTTTGCCTTGTCACCGCCGATGGACAAGACCGGCATCGTCAGCTTGGTCTGAGACAGTTTCGCAAAATCTTTGGCCAGTTGCGGCCACGAGGCAAAGTAGGCCCAGCCGGCGTGCATGCGTCCCGGTCGCGAATATGCTGCCGTGTACGCTTTCCGATCCGCTTCAAGGATCGAATGAGTTCTGTCCGCAGCGAGAACGTTCCAGAAATATTCAAAGTAGGTTCGCTCGCGCCCCTTTACTAACTTTTCGGGATACTCGCCGTTGAATCGGAAATGCCAGATGTTCGGAGCGTTGTAGATCGGTTCCCAACCGGGCACGCCCGGAAGAAACGCGTCCATCACCGCAAGCTTCTCGGTTTCACTCGGGAATTGGGCAGCATACGCGTAAGCGACCATCAATCCGATGTCATGACCAACCACGCGTGCCTTGTCGATCTTCAGTGAGCGAACGAGATCGTGGATTTGTTTTGCCGCAACGACTCATGCTGATTTCGTTGTTTCCGCGGGAATTGAAGAATCGCCGATGCCCGGCAAATCCGGCGCAATCACAGTGAACTTCTCGGCGAGCAACGGAATGATCGGCCGCCACATCCGCGAAGTCTGGGTGTATCCGTGCAGCAGAACAACGGCCGGACCGTGACCGGCAGATAAGATAATGCAATTGCACATTGTCGATCTTCGCGTCACGCGTCGCGATTGGTTGAGGAGCAGCGCGAACAGTCGCGAGTGAAGCGAGGATGACAATTAGAAAATAACGAATAGCGCTTGACCAAGTATAAAGCAGGCGACGTAATTTCCGAGCTTTTTGTCGGCCTACCTGGAGAACGTCACACAGTTGTAACTTGACTGGGCGTAGGGCCACGCCTCAAGCTAAATGCAGCGCCAAGTCCGTTGGCGTCTCCGCAAAAACGAGCTCCACCGGACCCGCTTTCCGCCGGGTAATCCGTGAGCGAAGTGCTCGCTCGCATTACTGGAAGCGAAAGGAAATTCAGTATGTCACACGTCCCGTTTGGAAACGAAAAGAACGCTAACGTCGATATCTCGCGTCGAAAATTTCTGGCCGGCACCGCTGGGCTCGCCGCAATCGCCGGACTTCCCGCGACCGCCACGGCTGCGAACTCGTCAACGTCGCAGGCAAAAGGCGCAACCGAAAAATTCAAGGGAGACACGGTTACCACCAAGGACGGAATATCACATCTATTATAAAGACTGGGGCAGCGGGCAGCCGATTGTGTTCAGTCACGGCTGGCCGCTCTCGGCGGATGATTGGGACCCGCAGATGCTGTTTTTCCTGAGCAAAGGCTATCGCGTCATTGCCACCGATCGGCGCGGACATGGTCGCTCGAGTCAAACTGGGGACGGACATGATATGGACCATTATGCCGACGATCTGAAGGCCGTCACCGATCATCTCAACCTCAAGGACGCGATTCACGTCGGCCATTCGACCGGCGGCGGTCAGGTGGTGCATTATCTCGCCCGTCACGGCGACAAGAATGTGGCAAAGGCGGCGATCATTAGCGCGGTGCCGCCGCTGATGGTGAAGACGCCGGACAATCCGTTAGGCCTGCCCAAATCAGTGTTCGACGATCTCCAAGCCCAGCTCGCCGCCAACCGGGCCAAGTTTTATTACGATCTGCCGGCCGGTCCGTTCTATGGCTTCAATCGTCCCGGAGTGAAAACGATCGAGCCTCTCATTTGGAACTGGTGGCGCCAGGGCATGATGGGCGGCGCCAAGGCAGGTTATGACGGCATCGTCGCCTTCTCGCAGACCGACTTCACGGAAGATCTGAAAAAGATCTCGATGCCGGTTCTGGTCATGCATAGCGAGGACGACCAGATCGTTCCCTATCAGGCCGCCGGTCCACTCTCAGCCAAGCTTCTCAAGAACGGCACGCTGAAGACATACAAGGATTTGCCTCACGGCATGATCACGACGCACGCCGACGATCATTAACGCCGACCTGCTCGCGTTCTTCAAAAGCTGAAACCAAAAACACGATTATGAAAATCATTATTCTTGGAGGCAGCGGCCTCATCGGAAGCAAAGTGGTAAACCTCCTTCGCGCCGACGGCCACGAAGTCGTTGCCGCATCTCCTTCGCAAGGCATCAACTCCATTACCGGCGAAGGTCTAACTGAAGCTCTAACCGGCGCGCAATCGGTCGTGGACCTTACGAACTCTCCTTCATTCGAAGACAAGGCCGTTCTCGAATTCTTCGAAACCTCCACCCGCAACGTGCTTGCCGCCGAGGCGAAGACCGGCGTGGGGCATCACGTCGCGGTCTCGATCGTCGGTACTGATCAGCTTCCCGCAAGCGGATACATGCGCGCGAAAGTGGCCCAGGAAAAACTGATCAAGGCCTCGCCGATTCCTTACACGATTCTCCGTTCGACGCAGTTCTTTGAGTTCGTTGGGCGCATCGCTGATGGGGCGACCACCCCCGACCGCGTCGGGTTCGCCTGCCATCGGCCTTGTTCCAGCCGATCTTTTCGGACGATCTCGCCGCTAACGTGGCCAAGATCGCCGTGGCCAGGCCGCTGAATGGAACGCTTGAAATCGCTGGACCTGACGCGCTCCCGTTCGACGAGCTGGTCCGCCAATATCTCGAGGCAAAGCATGATCCCCGCACGGTCGTTAGGGACGACCAGGCGCTCTACTTCGGAACGACGCTCGAGAAGGGCAGCCTCGTGCCGGCCGGGAAATCGCTGCTCGGTTCCTGCCATTTCGCGGACTGGCTTAGCCGCACGGCTCAGCAGAAGTGACCGCTTCCCTAACAAGTTAGAGTCAACCCAACCAAAACGAGGAAGAACATCACAATGAAACGAATCCGAACTTCAGAATCAGTCGGGCTGTTGCGCCTGACACTTATTGTTTGCGCATTGGTGGCCACAGTTGGCGTGCGCTCGGGGATTGCCGATGACGAAGGTCCAAAGGTTACGATCGTCTTCGACCACGCGCTGCCGAATGTGCCCGGCAAAAGTATGAAGGGTATCCTGGTCGAATATGGTCCCGGCGTTGCGACGGGGGCCCACATCCATCCCAAATCTGCTTTCACCTATGCAACCGTTCTCGAAGGAGCGGTCCGAACCTCGGTCAATGATGGGCCGGCCGTTGTTTATAAAGCCGGACAGAACTTCTCCGAGATGCCTGGTGACCGACACACTGTTGATGAGAATGCGAGCAAGACCGAACCTGCCAAGATGCTGGCCGTGATGGTGGTGGATACGGACACGAAAGAACCACTGTTAACGCCGATCCACGACCACAAATGAGATAGCCCTTGAGTGAATAATCCGCCTCGCGTGGTGATCATCGGCGGCGGTTTTGGCGGACTTTGCGCAGCACGCGGGTTAGTCGGCGCTCCCGTCAGCGTGACGCTGATCGACAAGCGCAACTACCATCTCTTTCGTCCCATGCTCTACCTAGTGGCCACCGGCTTGTTGTCGGCCGACCAAATTTCCCGGCCGCAGTTTTTGTCTTACAAAATGATTCGTTAGGCCATCGCGATTATTTTCCTGACGCAGCTTCTTTGGCGCACTGCCAGAATTTTTCCGCGGCTGGGCTGAGCCGGCCTTTTCGCCCGACGATGCCGACCGAGAATGGTTTCGGCTCAGGAGTGAGGTGCAAAAGTTTTACCCGGTTTCCGAAACTCCGACAAAAAACATCTGAACAAATGGCGACACCGGTCCCTGCTTCGACGGCTGACATAACGCCGGAAAAACTGTCGTGCTCCTCCACCACCCGCGGTTTCTGTTTCACCTTCGAAAAGATGATCGAGAGATAGTCGTAGTAACTCGTATAATCTTCGCGGGTGAGGCCAATCAACGGTTCGGCGGCAACCTCCATAATCGGAACGGTGCGGCGTCGGGCAAACGGATGCTGCGAGGCCACGGCTACGCAAACGCGTTCTTGGAGCAACTCCTCATATCGCAGGTCGTGCAGCGCACTAGTCTTCGCAGGAGGGACGATCAATCCAAGTTGAAGCCGGCCACCGCGTATCCCATCAAGAATATCTTTGTTGGTCCAATCATGCGTTCTCACGTGCACGTTTGGCATTTTTCTCTGAAATGCGCGTAAGGTGTTGGGCAGAATTTCGGCGGTTGGCGTCTGTGAATAGCCGACCTGGAGTTCGGTAGGTTCTGCGCTTGCAACCGCGCGCGCCTTGCTGACGGCTTCGTCCGCGTTTTGCAACAACGCGCGCGCATTGTCGAGAAACGCGCGGCCCGCATCGGTCAACCGAACCGACTTGGCCGTGCGTTCGAGCAGGCAAAATCCAATTTCGTCTTCGAGATCGCGGATTTGCCGGCTTAACGCCGGCTGCGAGACATGCAGCTTGAGCGCCGCGCGCGAGACGTTTTCCATCTCCGCCACGGCAACAAAGTAGCGCAGGTGCCTCAGTTCCACGGCTGAGAAGCAGTATGTCTGCTAGTTATGCTGAGGCAAGAAACATTGTCTTTCACAAACACGTGCTTCACAGCGGATGGTATTTGCATGAACAAAGCACAAATTATAATTGCACTCATTGATCCCGCCGCTCGTCCAGCACTTACAATTGCCGGAGCATTCTTTCTTATCATCAATCTGCTCGCCGGTGCGTACATCGTTCGGCACTGGCGTCGACTGTTCGGTCGAGACCCGCAGGTCGACGGTGACAGGGACGCCACTCGCTACTTGCAGGTCGTCGTCATTGCCATTCCGTGGCTGTTTCTCACAGGTCGCCTCGCCATTGAACTGGTCGGTCTTTGGATCAACTGACACCTCCAAGAAAGCGCGACCAGTGTCCCATCAAGCGAACCGATTTCTGAACCGAGGGCGCTCTCCGCATCCGCGGTTCAGGAAAGAAATCTAAGATTTTCTGAAACCGGCGGCTCCAAAAACTTGAGAAAGAAGCAAGAATACCAGGCACCTTGTAGCTTTAGCTGGGCTTGGTTAGTGCAAGCTGATAGAACCCTTAGAGGAATTTAAAGAGGTGGAGAATGAATCCCCGCTACTTAAGCGTGCCTTTGTTGTTTCTGGCATTCGCCGTTGCGAACGCGCGGAATGATCCTCCGCCGAGCGCTGATCGGACTTGGCACCGCCGAATCTTCCGAATTACGAAAGTGAGCTCGCCAGCCACCGTTTTGATAACGCTGAAGGCGCTTCGCGGGTGTCGATCAATCCCAGAAAAATTTACGGCCTTGCCGAATCGATCGACATCGCGCAACGAAACAATCCCGAAACTCGTGTCGCGTGGGAACATGCGCGGCAAGCGGCGGCGGCGGTTGGATTGAGCGAGAGCGCCTACTATCCATATTTGGTCGCATCGGCGGCTGCCGGTTACGATCGCGCATTCATTCCATTCCCGACGCTCGCTGTTGATCCGGATCGATTGCTTACTCAGGGTCTTGGCAGCGTTAAAGTCACTGGGGGCGGCTCGCTCGTTACCGAAGCTTCGTATTGTCGATGGCGGCGATTGCGTACTATATTCTCGAGCGCGCCATCATCGCCAAACAAGGCCGCGAATCGCTTCTCGCGTTGACAATTGGCAAGGAGTGGAAAGGCACATTCTCTCTCGCGCTCTACCTCGCCGCGATCCCGCTCGCGTTTGTAAACTCGTGGATCGCCAGCGCACTTTATGTGTTTGGCGCGCTCTTGTGGTTGATTCCCGATCCTCGAATCGAGAAGGCTCTAAAGAAGCGTCAGTGATCGAGAAGGGCTTGTCCGCCATTGCATAACCAAAAATCGCAATCTCGTTAGAGCGGACGGAGCGGGGTCAGTCTAGGGCCCACTAGCCTCGACTCCGGAGGACGCCGAGGCTATGATTGGGGCATGAATCGGCTTTCGGGATTCGTCAGTCTTCATCCCTACTTCAAGGTGCCTCCGGACAAACTGCCGCTTTTGAAGGCGATATTGCCTGAATTCGCTGCGAAGACGCGGACCGAAGCGGGCAACCTTTTCTACGAGTTCAGCATCAGCGGCGACGAAGTGTTTTGCCGTGAAGGCTATGTCAATGCCGAAGCACTGCTGGCGCACCTGGAGAACGTGGGCGCGATGCTGGCACAGGCGTTAACCATGGCCAACCTGATTCGCCTTGAAGTCCACGGACCGGCCGCGCAGCTCAAAAAGCTGAAAGAGCCGCTGGCCCATCTGAATCCTGCTTGGTTCGAATTGCACGGCTGATTGACTCGAAGAAGGTGGAGAGCGTAAAGGGGCGGTTGAGGCGTGCAGGAGAAATCACGGAGACGTCGAACCGCGTAAAGGCTGCGCCTCACGCGGTGAAACATCGAACACCGAACCTTTGCGGCTGACACAGCCGCCTCTACACCAAACGCCTCCTTTCTTAGGATTGATCAATTGGCCGCGTTGCAGCTTAATCGGGGTGGAATGCAACCGAGTGAAGCTCTGGGAGTGGCGGCGCAGGTCGCGGTTACCCTGGCAGGATTTGCCGGGATCGTGGTCGTGTTCCGTCCGCAATCAGTCCACGAGTGGTCGGTGCTTGATCGCTTGCGCCTGACCTTGTTGCTGACGAACTCCGTCGCGCCGCTCGTCTTTTCGGTCTTCGGGATGGTGCTCCTGAGTGTCGACCCAGTGCCGGCCTCCATCTGGCGCTGGTGTAGCGGTTTCGCTTTCGTGTGCCAAGTGTTCGTTTTTGTTTCGCTGCGGAATCCGTCGCAGCCTCTTCCCGTAAATGAACTGCGGATGATCAACCGATTTCTTTTCTACGGTATCGGAGCCATGGCCACGGCAGCGGCTGCGCTGCAGGTCGTCAACTTCGCAGTCTGGAACCTTTTCTGGCCGTTCTTCGCCGCGATCTCCGTCCACCTGTTCGCGGCGGTGATGCAGTTCCTTCGGATGCTGCTCGTGCCGCCAACCCGAGCGTAGAAGGCGCATCGATTCCGAGGTGCGAGCTGCTCCAGCGTGGACCGGCATTTGAAAGCGATGGTCCTAACGAGTTCGTCGGCAGCCGAGTTAGTGTGTAACTGCGAGATACGCGAAGGCTGATGGTGATATAAAAAGAAGTGACCAGTGGCGAGTGACCAGTGACGAGCAAACTCGAACTCAGTCAACGCATGACAACAAAATACGCGGCTCCGATCGTGACGAAATCCTCAAACAGCGCGATAAAAATATCTTTAATATTTAACGCGGCGACCAAACGGCGCCGGATTTCGTAACCGATAAAGGCTCCGATCACGGCGCCGATCGCGCCCAGAATCGCACCGACGATCAACGATTGATTTGCTGCTGAGCAAACGCAGGCCCCGCAAAGACCGCCCATGATAATACGCGCGATGAGCGGTACAGGCCCGGTTCGTTTCGGCGTTTGCGGGCGCAGATCGCTAATGAGCTCAAACACCGCCAAAAGCGAAAAGATCACGACAGCGATTGTCGATCCCATGAAGGCGAGTGGGGAATTGCTGAGATTCAACCAGCCCAGGTGGGCAGCCCAGGCCACGAGCGCTGGCGGGGTCAGTGAGCGCAATCCGGCAGCGAAGCCAATAACCAGAGTTAACAAGATGACGTAGTTCATTTTGATTTTGTGGACGAAGAAAATATTTCTCAGGAATGGACAGGAAGTAAATTTAGAAATGATATCCTGAATTATCAGTCAACCGTCGCGGGTTTTGCGACTTGACCGGTCATTCCCAATCAGGCAGCTGAAGATGTGCTGGCATTTTCTTGAACCCAGGGTTTCAATTGGACTAAGAAATGTCATGGGCAACCGGCGAATAGTTACCGTCGCAGCCGCTTTCGCACTGCTTTTTGCGCCGTTTACGGCGTGCTCGCGCAAAGCGGTGCAAGCCGGACCGCCTGCGCCGGAAGTCCTGGTCACAACCGTTCAACCGCGAGACGTGCCGCGGGTGTTGGAACGCGTCGCGACGCTGGACGGATTCATCAACGCGAACATCAACGCCCAGGTCCAGGGCTACATCATTTCGCGCGATTATCAGGAAGGCAGCCTGGTTAAGAAAGGCGACCTGCTTTTCCAGATCGATCCGCGGCCATTCGAAGCGGCGCTCGCCCAGGCGAAAGGGACTTTGGCGAAAGACCAGGCTAATCAAGCAAAGACGGACGCAGACGAAAAACGCGCACTAGATTTGTTTAATAGAAAAGTCATCAGCGATCAGGAGCGAGATACCGCCGTGGCAGCGGCCGGTTCGAGCAGAGCAAACGTCGAAGCGGACAAAGCCGCGGTGGAAACTGCCGAGCTGAATCTTGGCTACACCAAGATCACCTCCCCGATCGATGGGCTGGCCGGGTTCGCCAATAGTCAGGTTGGCGATCTGGTCGGTCCATCATTAACAACTCCGCTCACGACGGTGTCGCAGATCGATCCGATCAAGGCGATCGTGACGGTGGGCGAAGGCGCGTTCACCGATTTCTTTGCGCGCTATCCGGATATGGAGAAACGCCAGGCTCTTCTCAAGAGAATCGACTTCGACTTGATTCTAGGCGACGGCAAAGTCTATCCGAGAAAAGGAAGGTTCTACGCGCTGGATCGAAACCTGGACCCAAAAACCGGATCGATCCGCTACTACGTGACCTTTCCAAATCCAGACGCTACTTTGCGGCCGGGGCAATTTGGGAAGGTGCGGTTCGTCCCGGACGCGGTGCAGAACGCGCTCGTTGTTCCGCAAGAGGCGGTGACAGAATTGCAGGGCAATTATCAGGTCACAGTTGTCGATCAAAACAACAAGATAAGCATTCATCCGGTGAAGATGGGCGAGCGCGTTGGTGCGCTTTGGGAAGTGACTGAAGGCTTGAAGCCTGGCGATAAAGTCGTCGTGCAGGGACTGCAAAAAGTTCGCGACGGCTCAACCGTGACAACGAAAGAGTGGACACCTCCAGCGTCGTCCCCTACTCCGGCCGCGTCAGTTAGCCCGCAAAAACCCTGATCGCATGTCAGAGTTTTTCGTTAGGCGGCCAATTGTCGCGATTGTCATCGCGATTTTGATGGTGCTGATTGGCGGCGTCTGCATTCTCGCTTTGCCGATTGCGCAGTATCCACAAATCGCGCCGCCGGAAATTCAAGTGCAAACGCACTATACCGGCGCGGACGCGCTGACGATTGAGCAATCGGTCGCGGCGCCGATCGAGCAGCAGATGAGCGGCGTCGATAACATGAATTACATGTATTCGATCAACGCCAATAGTGGCGACATCCGATTGATTGTCGATTTCGACGTCGCGACCGATCCGAACATCGATCAAGTGCTGACCCAGCTCCGCGTCGCCCAAGCCCAGTCGCAATTGCCCGCGGACGTGAACAACTACGGCGTGACCGTTAAGAAATCGACGACGGCGCCGCTGATGCTGGTCTCGCTGTATTCGCCCAAAGGGACCTACGACAACATTTTTCTGGCGAACTACGGCTACATTAATTTGTTCGATCAACTCACGCGACTGCCGGGAATTGGAAACGTCCAGATTTTCGGCGCCGGTCAATACGCGATGCGTTTGTGGGTGAAGCCGGACCAGCTGGCGAAGCTTGGCATCACCGTGCCCGACATCATCACCGCAGTGCAAAAGCAGAACACGGTAAATCCAGCCGGGCAGATCGGCGGCGAACCGATTCCGAGCGGGCAGAAATTTACTTATGCCGTGCGAGCACAGGGACGATTGCAAACGCCGGAGGAATTCGGCGAGATCGTCGTTCGGGCAAATCTGGACGGCTCGTTCGTTAGGGTCAAGGACATCGCGCGGATCGATCTCGGCGCGCAGACTTACAACTTAAGAGGCAGGCTGAACGGGCAACCTGCGGCCATTCTCGCTTTGTATCAGTTGCCGGGAACCAACGCCGTCAAAGCCGCGCAAGCTGTGCGTAAGTTAATGACCGAAGCGAAGCAACGTTTCCCGGCGGACATGGATTACGCTGTCTCGCTTGATCAAACGCTTTCCGTCACGGAGGGCATGCAGGAAATCTTGAAGACGTTGTTTGAAGCGCTCGCGCTCGTCGTTTTGGTTGTCTTCATCTTCTTGCAAGGCTGGCGCGCCACGCTCATTCCACTCTGCGCGGTGCCGGTCTCGCTCATTGGCGTATTTGTGTTTTTCCCGCTCTTTGGGTTTTCGATCAATACCCTTTCACTGTTCGGTCTGGTGCTCGCGATCGGTCTGGTGGTGGATGACGCAATCGTCGTGGTCGAAGCGGTCGAACGTCACATCGAGGAAGGAATGTCCCCGCGCGACGCGACGCTGCAGGCGATGCGCGAGGTTTCCGCGCCGGTCATCGGCATCGCCCTTGTGCTTTCTGCCGTCTTCATTCCAACGGCATTTCTTCCCGGGATTACCGGACGTTTGTATCAACAATTCGCCCTAACGATCGCGATCTCGGTCATCTTCTCCGCCTTCAACGCGCTTTCGCTCAGTCCCGCGCTTTCATCGTTGTTGCTGCGTCCGCGAACGAAAACGCGCGGCCCACTCGGCTGGTTTTACGATCGATTCAATCGCGTCTTCGGCAGCGGGACGCAGGGCTACGTAAATTTGTCGCGCATCGCGATTCGAAAAGCTGTGCTCAGCTTCGCCTTGCTCGCCGTGCTCGCAGTCGGTGCGGGACTGTTTGGATCGCGATTGCCGAGTGGATTCCTCCCGGAAGAAGATCAGGGCTACGTCTTTCTGGCGCTTCAATTACCCGATGCATCGTCACTCGAACGGACCGACCAGGCTGCGCACAAGATCGAAGACATTCTGAGCAAAATTCCGGGCGTTAAGTACACCACCAGCGTGGTCGGATTCAGTTTGCTCAGTCTGGTGCAGAATACTTACAGCGCGTTCTTCTTTGTCACGTTCAAGCCCTGGAGCGAACGGACCAAGCCGGAAGAACAATACACCGCCATTAAGGCAAACATTAACAAACAGCTCGCCGGCGTCACCGAAGGTCTCGCCTTCGCCTTCCCGCCGCCCGCGATCCCCGGCGTAGGGACCTCCGGCGGATTCCAGTTCCTCTTGGAAGATCGCGCCGGCAAAGACGTCGCCTTTCTCGCGCAAAACCTGAAGACGTTTCTCGACACGGCGCGTAAACGGCCGGAGCTAGGCACGCTCATTCCGACGTTTTTGCCGAATGTCCCTCAGATATTCGTGGACGTGGACCGCGACAAAGTCGTCAAGCAGGGAATCGATCTCGGTCAGGTTTATCAGACGCTGCAAACATTCATGGGCGGCTTTTTTGTGAACTACTTCAACCGGTTCGGTCGCACCTGGCAGGTTTACATCGAAGCGGAAGGCGATTACCGCACCGATGCGAAAAATGTGGGTCAGTTCTTCGTTCGCAATTCGAACGGCGATCCCGTGCCACTCGACGCCATCTCGAGTATCAAGAATATCGCCGGTCCGGAGTTCACCTTGCGCTACAACGAGTATCGGTCCGCTCAAATCAACGGCTCGGCCGCGCCGGGTTATAGCTCGAACCAGGCGATGAGCGCGCTTGAAGAAGTGTTCCGGCAAACCATGCCTAAGGAAATGGGCTACGATTATCTGGGCATCTCTTTTCAGGAAAAGAAGGCGCAACAAGGTGTTTCACCAACAGCGGTTTTCGGAATGTCGCTGATTTTCGTTTTCCTGATTCTGGCGGCGCTCTATGAGAGCTGGTCGCTGCCGTTTAGTGTCTTGTTAGGCACACCGGTCGCCGTATTCGGCGCGTTTCTCACGCTCTGGTTCCGCGGAATGGAAAACAATATTTACGCGCAGATCGGTCTCATCATGCTCATCGGCCTGGCCGCGAAGAACGCCATCCTGATTGTGGAATTCGCCAAGGATGAATACGAAAAGGGCAAACCGCTCATCGACGCAACGCTCGAAGGGGCACGTTTGCGATTGCGTCCGATCCTCATGACTTCCTTCGCCTTCATCTTCGGGATGCTGCCGTTGTGGTTCGCCAGCGGCTCGGGCGCCGTCGCCCGCCGCATCCTCGGCTCGACCGTCATCGGCGGAATGATTGCCGCCTCGGCCATCGCAATTTTTCTAATTCCCGTGACGTTTTATGTAATCGAGCGGTTCTTCGCCGGACGACAAACGGAGACGAAACCGCAAAGCGAACATCCGCCAACCGAATCGCCATCATGAAAGTCCTGGTGATTGATGTCGGTGGCACGCACGTGAAAGTCCTGGCGACGGGTAAGAAAGCGCATCGTGAGTTTGATTCTGGACCAGAGTTGACGCCAAAGCGGATGGTTGCCGGAGTGCGGGAGCTGGTGGCGGACTGGGAGGTACGACGCGATCTCCATTGGGTTTCCAGCCCCGGTTCTTCGGAACCGGCCGGTTCGGGAGCCCTGGAATCTAGGAAAAGGATGGGCGGGTTTCGATTTCGAAGCAGCCTTCAAGTGCCCCGTAAGGGTCGTGAACGATGCAGCAATGCAGGCGCTCGGGAGCTATAGGGGCGGGAAGATGTTGTTCCTCGGTCTTGGAACGGGTCTCGGATCCACAATGATTGTCGATGGTATGGTCGAGCCGATGGAATTGGGTCATCTGCCTTATAAAAAGGCTACCTTCGAGGATTATGTCGGCATCCGGGGATTGAAAAAGCACGGCAAGAAGAAATGGCGCAGGTTTGTCGCCGATGTTGTGAAGCGCCTCGCAGCAGTTCATGACCCCATTTGCTAAGAAACCCCTGGGATTACGGCCGATCCCCTGATCACTAGCGCTATTCAGACTGCGTGAGAGTTGTCTCATAACACAACATTGGCGACGGACTCTGTCATACTTTAACACTTACCGGCTCACGGCGATCGTGACGAGAAGTCGGTGGTCCTAATCTACAAACTCGGCGATCGACCGATACTTCTGCCTGAGATTTCGGATCAGCTGATCGTAATGGTGAATACGATGGATTGCGTGATGAATCAGCCAGGAGCCGAGCACGACGAGCCCGAGATTCAGTAGCAGCAGGGGCACCAGGAACGGCAACACGGCCACGATGTCGTAGTAGCGGGAGGTTGCGATGAGCACGCTAAGCACGGACAGTGGCAAGGCGAACACCGCGATGCCGGTGCGCAGAGAAGAGAGCGCAGTTCGTTTCTCGGCCAGGAGCACCTGGATTTCGCCTAGGATCGCGCTGTCTAGCTGCGATGGTTCGTTCGTATCCATGCGTTATTCGCGTCACCTAACGCAGGTCGATGAACGCCTCTTTCGCGCATTGGCAGAACTTTTCCGCAGCCGGGCTGAGTTTTCCTTTGCGGGTAATGATTCCAATCGAGACGCGCTTTGGTTCGGGCGTTAGTCGTAGAAGTTTTACTCGAGCATCAAACGGGTTAGTGAACCCGTCTGAAGCAATGGTCACTCCTGCGCCGGCTGCGACGGCCGAAAAAACCCCGGCCCAGCCGTCGTGCTCTTCCACGACGCGCGGTTTATCACTTACTTTGGCGAAGGTAGCAGCAAGGTATACCTCGTATTGAGGATAGTCCTCGGGCATGAGTCCAATGAAAGGTTCCCGCGCCGCCTCCGCCAGGGAAACTGACCGGCGCCGCGCGAAGGGATGATTATCTGCAACGGCGAGACAAACGCGCACCGTCAGAAACTCTTCAAAGCGCAGGTCACCTAGCGCATTTGAATTGAGTGGCGGAATTGAGATCGCAAGTTGCAGTCGGCCATCGCGCACCCCGGCCACGTTTTTTTCCACATTCCAGTCGTGCAGCTTCACGTGCACATTCGGCATGGCTTTTTGATAAGCACGGAGAAGCCTCGGCATTATCCGCGCGGTCGCAATCGGCCAATCGCCAACGCGCAATTCCTGTTTGCCTGCAATGGCGCGCGCTTTGGTGACGGCTTCGTCCGCGTTTTGCAACAAGGCGCGCGCATTGTCGAGAAACGCGCGGCCTGCATCGGTCAACCGAACTGACTTGGCCGTGCGTTCGAGCAGGCAAAATCCAATTTCGTCTTCGAGATCGCGGATTTGCCGGCTTAAGGCCGGCTGCGAGACATGCAGCTTGAGCGCCGCGCGTGAGACGTTTTCCATCTCCGCCACGGCAACAAAGTAGCGCAGGTGCCTCAGTTCCACGGCTGAGAAGCAGTATGTCTGTTAATTATGCTGAGGCAAGAAACATAGTCTTTCCCGAAAGGCCGCGGGCGATTCGATAGTCTGGTCATGAAAACGATATTCCTGGCAGCAATTGTTCCATCAGCTCTTCCGGCATTGCGAATTGGCGGAGCCCTGTTTATCATCATCAATCTACTCGCCGGCGCCTGGGCTTGGCATCACCGGCGACAACTTTTCGGTCCCGATTTGACCGCTACCGGCGATCAGTCGGCGACTCGCCAGTTACAGGCGATCGTGCTCGGCATTCCGTGGTTCTTTCTTACATTTCGTCTGCTCTATGTATGGGTCGAACTCTGGATCGGCTAACGATTGCCAAAGCGGCGAAATCCAACGTCGAGGCAACATGGTACCGCTCGATCTCGTCGACCTCGAAGGTGTCAATGACGACCCAGCAAAGCCGTCACGACAACATCGGCGTGGAACCAATTCAATTGCAATTTCGACTTTTGGTGGCCACCATCAGGCCGAAGTGATCGGCCGCACAACTGGCGCCAGTTTGCCGGGTTACGCAGCTGACCATCAGGCCGGCCGAAATCGTGAGCGATTTCTGAAATTTCGGCCTGCGGAAACTTGAAATATCGATGGGAGGTCCAAATGAAGCACACTAAAGCCAGCCAGTGGACCTTGCGAGTGCTCATCGGCCAGATTGTTCTCACGGTCAGCGTCGTGCAGGCGCGGAATGATCCGCCCCCATCCTCTGACCGACCATGGACGCCCCCAAATCTTCCGAAATACGAAACGGAGCTCGCTGAGCGAAGCCGGGCCGAACCGGAAGGAAACGCGAAGATTTCGATCAACCCTCTAAAAGTTTACGGCCTGGCGGAATTGATCGACATCGCCCAACGAAATAATCCCGATACGCGCGTGGCATGGGAGCGGGCGCGGCAGGCGGCGGCGGCGGTTGGTTTGAGCGAAAGCGCATACTATCCTTATTTGGTCGCATCCGCGGCTGCCGGGTACGATCGGGCCTTCATTCCATTCCCGACGCTCGCGGTTGATCCGGATCGATTGATTACTCAGGGTCTTGGCAGCGTTAAAGTCACCGGCGGGGCTCGCTCGTGACCGAGGCGCGCGTCTACCGCGCGGAGCTCAATGCGAAGTGGCTGTTGCTCGACTTTGGCGAGCGCACTGCGGTCGTTAGGGCGGCGAGAGAACGTTTAATGATGGCAAATGTCGGCTTTAACGGGACGCACCAAAAGATCGTTTTTGAAGTAACAGATCGTTTCTACAAGCTTGGCACCGCCCGGCAAAAAATCCTCGTGGCCCAGAGCGCATCACAGGCTGCTCAGACCGTCGAACAAGCTGTCCAGGCCCGGGTAGATAACCAATTAGCGACCACGCCGGAACTACTTCAAGCTCAACAACAGGCAGCACAATCGGCATTTGATGTTGAAGCCGCTGTTGGTGCTGAAAGCGATGCCAGAGTAGCGCTCGTCGAAAGCATTGGAATTCTGCCGACCGTTCCGCTCAAAGTAGCCGATCTCGGCCAGAGATCTTCGTTTGTTGAGACCGATCGTTCGGTCAATGAATTGATCGACCAGGCGCTGGCCCACCGACCAGATCTTGTAGCCAGGCTCGCCGCCGTTCACGCCAGGGAATACGAAATTCAAAAAGTGCGGGCGGAATATTACCCAAAGGTTGCGTTTGCCGGACACGCCAGCGAAACCGAGCTCGACGTCAGCATCGCGAATTCAAAATATTTCGGCGACACGAGGCCAACCTTCGGCGCCTTTCTCACAATCGAAGTCCCGATCTTCGACGGCTTCGCGCGCGATCGGCAGATGGATATCGCAAAGGCGGAACTGCGGGCCGCGGAAAACGAACTGGCTGGCGCTCGCGATGCAGCGGTGCGCGAAGTTTGGAAAGCTTATACCGATTTCAAGACAGCTCTGCGCAAACAAGAATCGGCAGCCAAGCTTCTAACAGCGTCACAGAATGCGTTCGATTCAGTTCTCGAATCTTATCAACACGGACTGGGCACTTATCCCGAGATTGTTAACGCGCAACGGAATCTTGCCTCGGCCCGGAGCGTGAGTCACGACACCCAGGCCGCGATTTTTACCACTGCGGCGGCGGTGGCACTGAGCACTGGCGAATTGGCTCGACCTTCCATGCATGAAGGCAGACCGGTTAGACCTGTGGAAAGATGAAAACTTGGATTCTTGGAATTGTGACGGCAGGTGCTGCGCTGCTCGTGGTCTTTTTCCTCGCGATGCAATTGTTCAGTCATCATTCACCCACGATCGATATCCTCGGGTCGTATTTTCCCGCGTGGATGATTTGCATCTTGAGCGGACTGGCCCTGACGCTGGTGACCCGCTGGTTGATCAAGGCGTGCCGGTGGGAGCCATATTTCGGACCGGCGCCGTTGATTTACTCGGGCCTGATGATCATTTTCACATTCGGCACCTGGATCCTGTTTTACCGGAATTGAATCGACCATGCACGATCAGCCCACATCTCAAATAAACCCTGGCGCGACGGCGGAGGATGTCGGACGCCGGAAGTACATTCGCGGAATTGTTGCTGTGGTCATCACGGCCGCGGCGGTCGTCATCACGCTTTACGTGTGGGCCGTCGTCGAACGGCATCCGCGGACGGACGACGCGCACGCGCGCGCCAACGTGGTGGGCATTGCCCCGCGGGTGAGCGGTCAAATCCTCAAGCTGAATGTGCAGGATAACCAGGCGGTAAAGGAGGGTGACGTGCTTTTCGAAATCGATCCAGAGGATTACAAGCTCATCCTGGCAAGGGCTAAGGCGGAATTGGCCGCTCTAGATCAACAGATTGCACAGGCCCGTGACACCTTGAAGCGCCTGGAACCGCTCCTGCCCAATGGTTTTGCGACCGCTGAGTCCGTCGATCAGGCCCGAACTAAAGAGACAACCCTGCAAGCTCAGCGCGAAGGCGCGGTGGCGGCCATCAATCTCGAGGAACTGCATCTGTCCTACTGCAACGTCGTCGCACCTTTTTCCGGACGTGTCATCAATCTCAACATTTCGGCCGGCGCCCATGTTACCGCCGGGGTTCCCGTCTTCTCGTTGCTCGACACGAGCAAATGGTACGTCATCGCAAATTTTCGCGAAGCGGAAGTTCGCCACATGGCTCCGGGCAGCGAAGCCATAGTCTATCTTTCGTCCGCACCTAACCAACGCTTCCGCGGAAAAGTGCAGGGAATCGGATGGGCAGTGAAGCCAGAAGGCGAGATCGATTTGCCTCCTTCGGGCGTGCCGTATGTGAAGCGCGAACTGAACTGGGTCCGTGTCGCGCAACGATTCCCGGTTCGCATCGAAGTCGAAAATCCGGATCAAAATCTTTTCCGCATGGGCGCATCCGCGGTCGCGATCATCAAAGGTCCTCCGCCCAAATAATTCCATGAGTCAGACATTTCCCCAGGCATTCCCGCAGTCTGGTCGAAGACTCGCCGTGGCGAGTTCGAATCCGAGTGATTCCGATTGGATCGGTTGGCTAAAGAGCGAGCTGGCGCCGACGCCTCCGCGCAAAATCCGAACGGCTATCATGGTCGGTGGCGCGGTTTTGATCGTGATCATTTCGATGGCTCTTCAAGTGCCGGAGCTAGCTACCAGCGCCTACATGGTTTTCTTCATCTCTAAAGAGAGCAAGCTACTCACGAAGATTACCGGAGTCGGTGGAATTCTTGTTCTGAGCATCGGCATTGTCGCCACTCTTCTACTATACAAGTTCACGTATGGTCATCCGGAACTGCGCATTCCCGGAATGGCAGTCGCGCTGTTTCTTGGAATGTGGTTGTCCCGCGCTCTTATAATCGGGCAACTCGGGTTCCTTCTTGGCTTTGTCGTTGCTGTCTCGCAATCCGTTGGCGAAGCGATTCCGTCACCCGAGTTCTTGGTTCGGGGCCTTTTGTGGCTGTGGGTGGCGCTGGCCTACGCTATCGCGATCACCGTCGTGCTGAATTTGTTGTTTTTGCCGGACACGCCGAGCGAATTGTCGCATCCGAAACCGAAGAGTTTGTTTGTGCCAGACGCCTTTACCAATCCCGCGCACGTGCACTTCGCTCTCAAGGTCACTTTCGCCGCGATGTTTTGCTACATCGCTTATGAGGCGATCGATTGGTCGGGAATCCACACCGCGTTCATTACCTGCACGTTCATCGCGCTCGAGAGCACTGAGGCAACACTCTATAAAGGAACGTTACGAATCGTCGGTTGCGTCATCGGCGGAGCGCTCGCGTTGTTCTCCATCGTGTTCCTTATGCCACATATGGAAACCATCGCATCGCTCGTCGTGCTCGTCGCTTGTGCCGCCGCCATCGCGGGCTGGGTCGCGGCCGGAAGCGAGTGGATCAGTTATGCCGGGCTGCAAATCGCCTTCGCATTCTTCTACAGCATCTTTCAAGAATACGCGCCCGATACCGATCTCGATAACGTCCGCAACCGCGTGGTCGGAATCCTTTTTGGTCTCATCGTCACCGGGCTCATCTTCCATTACATTTGGCCAGAGCGCGCTCGAATCGCATGGCGAAGCCAAACATGAAGTCGTGGAAGAATATCTTTGTTGCCTTGTCGATCTTCGGCTGGTGCGGCTGCGCCCATTTGGCAACGGTGAAAACAATCGAGCCGCGCGTTCCAACGATCGCCGTAAGCGAAGATGCACTCACACGCGCGCGGCAGCACCTGGCCGCAGCGGAGCAAGCGCAGCCGTTAATCGCGCTTGGCAATGATCTCTCGGCCGCGAAGATTTCCATTCATCTCTTGGAGCAACGGCCTAACGACCCCGCCGCGCTAAATATTTATAACTTTTCCGTTGCCCGGGCCATGGAGAATATTGAGCGCGCGAAGATTCAACCATGGCAGCATAAGATCGACATCGTTAACGATTGGAACAATTACACATTAACGACACTCAAGCCCATCGATCCGGAACACGATCCGAGTCGATACGATGTATTCCCGACCGACAGTTTAAAGATCGGCGGCACATTTTTTAAGACCCGCTCGGGGCAGAGCGGGATCGGAGCGCCGCTCGTTGCAGTTGGGCGCCGAGATAATCCACAGTTTCGTCGGCGCTATCAGCTTCGTCGTGTCTACGCGCCCGTTACCGCAGTAATCAAATTTGATGGACGCCGGGCGGAATTGAATTTTGTCGATCCTTTGCTGAACGAACACGCCACCTTGGCCAATCACCGCTTCCCGCTGGCTGTCGATCTTAGCGCTTCGATGGCGATGCTCATTGCCCGAGAACGACCGGAACGAATTGGATTTGCCCGGGTTTTCCGTCCCGAAAAGTATGCGAATACCGCGGCATTGATCCAATTGCAGCAATTCGATCCAAGACGCACGCCGGTGATCTTTGTTCACGGTTTACAGGACACGCCGGCGGGCTGGGCTCCAATGATCAACTCGTTGCGCGACGATCCGTGGATTAGGGAACATTACCAGTTCTGGGTCTTCAGCTACCCAAGCGGCTATCCGTATCCCTATTCGGCATCGCTGCTTCGGGAGGATCTCGACGGGATCACCCGCGAGTTTCCTAACCACAAACCCGTGATTCTGATCGGGCACAGCATGGGCGGAATGATTTGCCGGTTAATGGTCACCGATGCGGGAGACAAAATCTGGCGTGAGTTTTTTGCGACCCCGCCGGCAAAGACACCAATGGCGCCGGCGACCCGCGATTTGCTCGAGAAATCGCTTGTCTTCAATCACCGGCGCGAGGTTCAGCGGGTCATCTTCATTTCGACGCCTCACCGCGGCAGTAAGATCGCTTCAAGCTGGATCGGTCGCATCGGAGCGGCTCTGGTCAAAGCGCCGCGCTTTATGGCGCCAGTTTATGCCTCGGCCAAGCCGTTGCTGATCGCCGATCCGGACGCGCGAAAACTCAATCGCATCCCAAACAGTGTTGATACACTTGAGCCCAACGACCGGTTTGTGCTCGCGGTAAACAAGCTGCCGATCGCCCCCGGCATTGTGTATCACTCGATCATCGGCGACCGCGGCCGGGGCGACACGCCAAACAGCTCAGACGGCGTGGTGCCATATTGGAGTTCGCATTTGGACGGAGCGCAATCCGAGCTGATCCTCCCTTCGAATCATATGGCACTGCGCAAATACGAGGCGATCAAAGAAGTCGAGCGCATTCTGAAAACATATCCCTAGGGCCAACCAGCGATAAAATTGAAGCAGGGGCCTTCGTCGTAGAAAACCCCGAAGCACTCTAAACACTGGGACTACTCACGCTCTGCGGGCTGGAACCGCAGGGCGGGTTGTTTGTTGGGGCGAATGTTAGCCGTTAATGGTTGGCCTCGTTCTTGCCGCCCAACTTTGATTGAGTAGGGGCCATCAAAGGACGGAGTCCGCCTTTGGCATCCTTCGCGGGCTTCATATCGCGCACGTTCACCTTTTTCTTTTTATTTTTCTTTGCAGGCATCTTTAGTTTCCTTTTTTGTTCAGTTGTTGTGGGTTAATTCGAGCCGAACGACTCTTTCAGTCAGTGTCTTGTCCTTCGGCCCATTCATTGTTTGGCTATTGCTTATCAGTATCCGTGCCAGCAGTCACGCCCGTGGAAAATCGGAGCTCCATGTTGTAGCGTAAGTGACTATTGGTCACGTTGTTATGAGTCGATAACAATCGGCGAGAATGCCGATTGGCGCGAATTAACAGGGGAAATCGCGGGCACGATCTGAGGCCACGATGTATCATCGTTATGCCAGTGTCGGCTCACTTTTGGATGACTCCACCATCGTACTGGTCGGGCAGCGATTTTACCCGAAGACCCACGGCATAACTCCTGGGCAACCCTGGGGTCGATCTCGCAACGCGCTTTTTCAATGCCGATCACGGCCCACACATAACGAAAGCGAAATCGCCCGCGATTGCTCAGGATCAAATCGCGTCCAAACGAATTGAGCATTCAAAGCGAAACGTAACGTGACAACAGGCGCCGAAACGGATGTAATTGGAAAACCATGATACTGCCCATCTACACGATTATTCACACGCTGATCAGTCTGGTCGCGATTTTTGCCGGCTTGGTTGTTCTATTCGGCATGCTGGCCAGCAATCGCCGCGACTGTTGGACGAAATGGTTCCTCGTTACCGCCGTCGCCACGACCGTCACGGGCTTTTTCTTTCCGTTCCATGGTTTCACACCAGCCATCGGTCTCGGAATCATCTCGCTGCCATTTCTCGCGGTGACCATATTCGCGCGTTATGCCAAGCATCTTGCCGGCGCGTGGCGCTGGATCTATGTCGTCGGGGCGGTGATCTGTCTGTATTTCAATCTTTTCGTTTTAATCGTGCAATTGTTCGAGAAAATTCCCGCTCTACATGCGGTCGCACCAACGCAAACGGAGGCTCCATTCAAACTCACGCAGCTCGTCGTGCTGACGGTTTCCGTTTTGCTTGGTATCGTGGCCGCGATCCGATTCCGTCCGCAGTCAGTTACCGCAGCTTGATCGACAAGATCGACATCATGTTCTGATGGACAGCAAGATTCGGGGACTTCATCACGTAACTGCTATTGCCAGCGATCCGCAGCGGAATCTCGATTTTTATGCGGGACTTCTCGGCCTGCGGTTTGTGAAACGGACCGTCAATTTCGACGATCCTGGAACCTATCATTTCTATTTCGGGGACGGGTGCGGCACGCCGGGAACCATCATGACCTTTTTTCCGTGGCCGGGAGCGCGACGCGGAATTCGTGGCACCGGGCAGGTGGAAGCGACGGCGTTCGCAATTCCACCGGAATCGACTGGCTATTGGATGGAGCGTTTTAAAGCCCAGCACGTGACCGCCGAGAGAACGTCGCCGCGATTCGGCGAAGACGTAATTCGATTTACCGACCCGGACGGGCTTCTGATCGAACTAATCGCATCGAGTTCCCTGGCATCGGTTGAGTCGTGGCCCGGCAGCCCGGTTGCCATCGAGCACGCGCTTCGCGGCTTCCACAGCGTGTCGGTCGCCCTGGAAGGGTACGAAGGGACGGCGCGATTACTCACGGACAGTTTCGGCTATCGTTTAACCGCGGAATCAGGGAACCGGTTTCGGTTTACCGCGAAGGAGAACGCGGCGCCCGGTAGGATCGTTGATCTGCTTTGTTTGCCGGACACTCATATGGGCCAGGTTGCCGCGGGTTCCGTGCATCACATCGCGTTTCGGGCCAAGGACCAGGCCGAGCAACTTAAATGGCGCGAACACCTGGTCGACCTTGGCTACAATGTGACACCGGTGGTCGATCGCACTTACTTCCTCTCCATCTATTTCCGCGAGCCCGGCGGTGTTCTTTTTGAGATCGCGACCGAGCCGCCCGGTTTTACCCTGGACGAAAAAGTGGAAGAGCTTGGCTCGCATTTGCGGCTTCCTCCCTGGATGGAATCGGAGCGCGCACAGATCGAGAAAATTCTTCCACCCATTCGCGTGCCGGCCTAAATCATGACGCCACCGCCGGAGTTCATTCACGAATTTGTTCCCGGCAACTCGAAACGCACCCTCCTGCTCCTGCACGGCACGGGCGGAAATGAACACGATCTCATCCCGCTCGGACGCGAGCTCGATCCGGGCGCGTCTTTGCTCAGCCTCCGCGGCAAGGTGCTGGAGAACGGAATGCCGCGATTTTTTCGACGACTGGCCGAGGGCGTGTTCGATTTGGAGGATTTGAAGGAGCGAACCCACGAATTGGCGGACTTTGTTGTGGCCGCAACCCTAAGCTATAAGATCGACATCGCACAGATCGTTGCCGCAGGTTATTCCAACGGCGCGAACATCGCCGCGAGTATGCTCTTACTTCGTCCGGAAATACTTTCCGCAGCGATTCTATTTCGAGCCATGGTGCCACTCGTTCCCGAAATCCGGCCCGACCTTCCCGCGGTCCGGGTGTGGCTTGGTGCGGGAACGTTCGATCCGATCGTGCCTGCATCGGAAACGAAACGGTTAGCGGAACTTTTGCGGAGCGCGGGCGCAGATGTCACAAGTCGCTTCTTCGAAGGCGGCCACGAGCTGACGCGTGGCGATGTCGATGGTGCGCGCGAATGGCTGGCAACAATCAAATGATCCGGGCAGGAAAAGTTGCGACCGCAAAAGTGCATCGTGTATTATGGAGGTAACATACGATCATGCCTGACCGCGGTTGTTCTCATCTCAACGTCGTCGCGACGATTAAGACGCCGCAAAAGCGGGAATGCGCGGAGTGCGTCAAGATTGGAGCGTCGTGGGTCCATCTGCGCATATGCCAGGAGTGCGGCGTGACACTCTGCTGCGATAGTTCGCCCAATCGTCACGCCAGCAAGCATGCAAAGGCGGTCGGTCATCCGGTCATCGCTTCCGCGCAACCCGGCGAACGCTGGTTGTATTGCTATCCGGACGATGCGTTTTGCGAATATTGACGGCTGGCGATGTCAGTCGCAAGGCATGTGGGCAATTCTCCGAGAACCTTGTGATGAGAGTGTAATTCTCTCGCGATCCGCTGCGGCGCCCTGTTCGAAATCGTCTGGGCGCTGGGTGCTCGTAGCCACGACGCTCGCATCGAGCATGGCGTTCATCGACAGCACGGTGGTGAACGTCGCGTTGCCCGCGCTGCAGGCGCAGCTCAACGCCACCGTTGTCGACGTGCAGTGGGTGATTGAAGCGTATTCGCTCTTGCTCGCCGCGCTGTTGCTGGTCGGCGGATCGCTCGGCGATCATTACGGACGCCGCCGGATTTTTCTGATCGGCGTCGCGCTGTTTGCCCTTGCCTCAGCCGGTTGCGGATTTGCTGCCGGTATTCATCAGCTCATTGCCGCGCGCGCCGCCCAGGGACTCGGGGCCGCGCTGCTCGTTCCAGGTAGCCTCGCCATCATTAGCAGCTCGTTTTCAGAAAACGAGCGCGGACGCGCCATCGGCACGTGGTCGGGATTCAGCGCTATCACTACGGCGATCGGGCCGGTGACCGGCGGCTGGTTAATCGAACACATTTCGTGGCGCGCGGTTTTCTTCATCAACATTCCAATCGCTTTGATCGTGATTTTGATTTCGCTCTGGCGAGTCCCGGAAAGCTCCGATGATGAAAGCACCGGCCTGGATTGGTGCGGCGCAATTCTGGCTGCGGTCGGTTTGGGCGCGTTGGTTTACGGACTGATCGAATCTTCGCGGCGTGGTTTCGCCGATACCGCGGTTCTTGCCGCCTTTGCGGTCGCGGTCGTCTGCCTCATCGTCTTTTTCATCGTCGAAAGCCGAATTGCTCATCCGATGCTGCCGCTCGCACTTTTTCGCTCCAAAACTTTTACCGGCGCGAACCTGCTCACGTTTCTACTTTACGGCGCGCTCGGCGGGACCTTGTTCTTTCTGCCTCTCAATCTCATCCAGGTGCAACATTACTCCGCCACCGCAGCCGGCGCGGCGCTTTTTCCATTTATCCTGATCATCTTTCTGCTGTCGCGCTGGGCGGGTGGACTCGTTGAAAAATACGGCCCGAGGATTCCGCTCGTTACGGGCCCATTGATTACCGCCGTCGGCTTCGTGCTCTTTGCGATTCCTGGAGTCGGCGGCAGTTACTGGCAGACGTTCTTCCCCGCGATCGTCATTCTCGGAATCGGCATGGCGGTAAGTGTGGCCCCTCTCACTACGGCAGTGATGAATTCGATCGCCCAGAATCGCGCCGGGATCGCGTCCGGCGTTAATAATGCAGTGGCCAGAGCAGCCGGGCTGCTCGCGATCGCGGTTCTCGGGATCGTCATGGTTCGCGTTTTCGATCGAACCCTCGATCAGCAATTGGCCAACACGCCGATCTCCCCTGCAGCGGAACAATCTTTGCAAGCCCAAGCCACCAGACTGGCCGCTATCGCACTCCCAGAAAATTTGGACGCGACAACTCGACCGGCAATTCGTGCTGCGATCGACCAATCGTTTATTCGCGGGTTCAGAATAATTATGGCCATCGGAGCAACGCTGGCTGTCGTCGGCGCGGTCATCTCGTTCGTCCTTATCGCTCCACCACCACAGAACCACCGGCTCTGAACCAGCCGCCGTTTTTACGGCGTCAAAAACACCTTGTTTGTGTACGGGTCTTTCACCGGCGTTCCGGGTGGGAAACCGCGCACGTCGATGTAACCGCTGTCCGGCGCGAAAGGACTGGTAACGAAACCTTGTTTGCCCGGTACCGGTGTTCCATAGGGAAAATCTGCCTTCCCAGCCTTGGCCGAGGAGACTCGCGTCGCGGTCCGCGTGTTGCCTCCGCTGGGCGGCGTGTTCGCCGTCTTGTTCGAAGGGTCAGGCGAAGTTTGCGCCGTGCTTTTCTTCGCGCTTTTCCGCCGTGCCGGAGTTTTCCGTGGCGGTTGAGTAAAGGTCTTCTTGAGCGTGCGGAAAAACTTTTCAAATGGATTTGCTTTGGCCGGTTCGGCCGCGGCTATCACGGCCAGGATCGACATCCAGGCCAGTACATTTCGCAAACGCATTCTTGGCACACAGCGTCTCTAAGTGAATTGCATCGAAAAGGCCAGCATTCCTTGGGCCTTTTGATGACCAACCATCAATCGCGGCTTGCCTTTTACGGGGCATTTGTTGCATGCTCACACGATGAGGATGCAGCGCCTCGCCACTATCCTTCTGCTCTGTTTCGCCGGAACGGCCCGCGCTGTCGTTGTTGGTCAGACCGATAATTTTCAAGATGGCACGACGATGAACTGGACCAACGGGGAGGTCATGGGCGCTCCTCCGGTTACAAACGTGTCAACCGGCGGACCGGCCGGTGCCGGCGATCGATACATCCAGGCTACGTCCGATGGCAGCGGCACCGGAGGGAAACTTACCGTCTTCAATCGAGATCAATGGCTGGGCGATTACATCGCCGCAGGCGTGACCGCCATCGAGGTCGATCTGCGCAATCAAGGTTCGGTTAGTCTTTCCATTCGGCTCGCATTTAAGAACGGTCCGGGAGGTGACGGCAGCGCACCCGGTTATCTCACCCAGGCAATGGTTCTTCCGGTTGGCAGCGGCTGGCAGCACTTCACCATCTCGCTTTTGCCGGCAAACCTGATCGCCGTGAACAATCCGGCCCCGTGGTCCACGTTTTTCATCGGTGAGGTGCGGTTCATTCACGCAGTTGGCACGACCAGCTTGAGCGGAACGAATGTTGTGGGCCAGCTCGGGATCGACAACGTCCTCGCGGTGCCCGAACCCGCAACGATGACGCTTCTAACCGGCGCTCTACTCGTGTTTGCTGGTTTCGCTCGACGGAGACGCCGCTGATTCACAGAGCGTGATCTACTCCCAGCAAATCGCGGTGCTCGCGCTGACCGCGATCCTTGGTTCGACTGCTCCTTCTTCACCCGAGTTGCGGTCAAAGAACTCCGCTGCCGCGGAACTCACCGAAACAATCACTCGCCTGGACAAAGCCATGTTCGACGCCTTTAACGCGCACGATGTCGATCTTCTAAGGGCACCGGGCCGGCACGGATCGATTGCGGCGATTTTCGTTTTGTC
This sequence comes from uncultured Verrucomicrobiae bacterium, assembly GCA_963815455.1. Lineage (GTDB taxonomy): Bacteria > Verrucomicrobiota > Verrucomicrobiia > Chthoniobacterales > UBA10450 > JBDTZF01. The sequence goes on along the minus strand of CAWFGO010000003.1, from coordinate 15,346 downwards.
ATGGTGTGGAAAAAAGCCGGCGGCGCTTGGAAAGTGTCGCGCGTCATCAGCTACGGGCACTAGCTGGCTATCTACTATTCCCATAGCCCAGCGAGCAGCGCTCGCGTCTCCTCTACACCGACCCGCCAGACTTTCATCATCTCTTCGTCGCTGCGTTGATAGCGACCGCCGTAATTGCCGTCGTTCAAATAGCCACGCACAGATTCCGGATCGAGTGTGCGGATAAGATCGACATCGCACATCGGCTTTTGCCCGAGGGGCATGTCGATGTTGGCCAGTCTGGTCCAGGGAAAATTTTCCATCCACGACGCGTGTGATGCCACCGGATCGATCGCCTGGATCTGGGCCCAGACCTTCGGAGCGTTCCACCAATTGTGAAACTTGATTCGGATGGGGGGATGATCGGCCATCCATTCGTCCACAACTGCCTGCGAAGGCGCATTGCCGCCGTGGCCGTTGACGATCAAGATTCGTTTGAATCCCTGCTCGGATAGCGCATCGAGAACGTCGCGCAAGATCGACATGTGCGTTTCCGATCGCAGCGTGACCGTTCCCGGAAACGCGCGGAAATACGGGGTAATCCCATAAGCCAGCACCGGGAACACCGGCACGCCTAACGGTTCTGTCGCTTCCACCGCGAGCCGCTCCGCCAGAATGCTATCGGTGCTCAAACTCAAATAGGCATGCTGCTCGGTAGAACCGATTGGTAACACCGCGCGATCGTCGCGTTTGAGATATTCCTCCACCATCATCCAATTCATCTCGCTGATCCGCATGGCATTCATTGTAAGGCGTCCATACCGGACGCCAACAAAAAGGCGTCTCATCGAAACGCCCTGCAAACTTTGCGATTGGATTATTGCAGCCAACCAGGCACGATTGGCCGCATGAAGGTTCTCACCATTATTGCCCGTGTTCTTCTCGGATTAGCGTTCGTCGTGTTCGGATCAAATGCGTTTTTTCATTTCATCCCAAACCCGCCGCCGCCGCCGGGCCTGGCCGGAGATTTTCTGAAGGTGTTTCTGGCCAGCGGATATATTTATCTGATCGGCGGAATGCAGGTGCTCGCCGGGCTGCTGTTGGTAATCGGCAAATTTGTTCCGCTCGGTCTGACCATCCTCGCCGCGATCATCTTTAACATATTGGTTTTCCACGCCCTGATGGCCCCGGAAAGCTTTCCGCCGGCCGTCGTCGTCACCCTGCTGGAACTGTTCCTGGTGTGGCAATACCGCTCGGCGTTTGCCGGCATTCTGCGGCCTTAAGAGATTCGGGCAAAAGAAATGGAGCCGCACCCCGCAGGGCGCGGCTCCATCGTTCTAAATCCGCGAAGCGATTTTAGTGATGACGCCAGTGGTGGCGTTTGTGAAAATGTGTGCGCTGCCAATCGCCCCGGCGTTCGTAGTAACCGTGAACCCACCGATGGCGGCGATCCCAGTGGCCGGGCACCCAGACCCAATGCCATCCCCAGTCCCAAAATTCCGGGCCATCGTAGAATGGTCGGTCGCCGATACTGATCTGAAAATCAACCGCGTTTACGCTTGGATTGAACATCGCACTGAGCCCGATCAAAGCTGACAACAAGATTGCAAGTTTCGTCTTCATAGTGTGTAAAAGAATCGTATCTCGAAGGGGTTATGGATGCAAAACCTGATAAGGAAAAGCCTCGGACCTTTTTGATTTCTTTCACCTCCTCCCAATCGGCGAATTCACACTTTTCCTGCTTCCCTCGGTTCATCGGAGACGAGTAGTCTAAACCGGCATGAACGGTGTCGTTGTGATCGTTGCTTACCGGCCGAAATCCGGCAAGGAAAGCGAATTGATCGAGCTCGTGCGAAATCGGGTTCCGACACTGCGCAAAGAAGGTCTTGCTACCAATCGCGTGCCCACGATCATGCGCGCCTGCGATAACACGATTATCGAGGTCTCGGAATGGAATTCGCGCGAGGCGATCGATGCCGCGCATAAGAACCCGAACGTGCTGGCGATGTGGGACAGGTTTTTTGCCATTTGCGAATGTGTGCCGCTCAAAACGTTGGCCGAAGCGAACGAGATGTTCGCCGGGTTTGAGCCGGTTCCCGATTGATCTTTCGACCATGGCCTCGACACCACCAAATAACGAACCGGCGCACGTGGTCGTGCGAGGTAATGCCCGCGAATTCCTCCAGGAAGTTGTCTGCGGAAAACATCACCTGCGTGCGGACGAGCCGGTCAGCGTCGGAGGCACTGACGCCGGGCCGGATCCGTACGACTATCTGCTCACTTCACTCGGCGTCTGCACGTCGATGACCATCGGGTTATATGCGCGCCGGAAACAGATTCCCTTGGAAAACATCATCCTCTCGCTCTGGCATTCGCGGATTCACGCCAAAGATTGCGACGAGTGCGAAAACAAGGAAGGCATGCTCGACAGGATCGACATGTCCATCGAGCTGACCGGCGCGTTGACGCCCGATCAACGCGCCCAGCTGATGGAGGTCGCGGGAAGATGTCCTGTTCATAAAACGCTTACTTCCGAGATCAATATCCGGCAGCGGGCTGTTTAACCACGAAAGCTCGCTCGTGCGTCGAGGATTAGTTTGGAATCGAGAACGAGACGATCTCGTTAGCGGCGCGATGATTCGACCAGAAGTGGTCGCCGTCGAAGACGAGCGAGCGGCACGCGAACGGAACATGGGCCAGGTCTTGCACCCGTGGCGCTTCCTCCTTCGGATCGAGACACGCGATGCGCCAATCCTCGGTCGGCTTTTCAACTCCGCGCAGGACGTAGATTAATCCGTCAACGAATGTGTGCCCGCAAATATCCGCACCGATGTCGATGATACGCAGAATGTGCCCGCTCGAATCCAGCTTGAGGATGCGATGCTTGTACCACTGGCTCAGATAAAGATGCTCGGCATCGAAACTCAAATATGACCCGGTAAACTCCGGGCACGCGATTCGATCCGTCTGCGAAAATCCGACGTCGGGAATGAACCGGCGAATGTAGCGATCATCGTCCGCGCCTTCGCCGATTGTAAAACTCAGTGTCCCGTTGGTTGCGACCCCCGCCCACGGAATGCCGGGGGCTTTCTTGTCTTCGATCACCGCCCAGCTTTCCGGATCGATCGCATAAATCCGGCGAAGATCACGGGAGCCCATCCACAGAACACCGGAATGCCAGGCCAAGGCCTGGGGCGTTACCGCCGGCGAACGAAGCCGTCGTTGCTCGATGATTGTTGGCAGCCCCGCTTTGGTCATCAGGATACGCGAAATGTATCAGGTCAAAACTTGGTCAGCGCAATCTGTCTTCTCATGCCGATCTTGTGCATACTACCGCAATGAAGCGTCTTATTTTTTCTTTTCTCCTGTTGGGCGTGCTCCTTTCCACTGCGACGGCCCAACCGACGATCTTTATTGTGCGCCACGCCGAGAAAGTAGATGCGACCAAAGATCCGGATCTATCGCCGGCCGGACGCGCCCGCGCGGAAGCGCTGGCGATAATGTTGAAGGACGCAAACATCACCGCGATTTACGCGACCGAGTTTAAGCGCACCCAACAAACGGCCGCGCCATTGGCCCGAGCGTTGGGAATCAAAACGACAATTCGTCCCGCGAACGCAACGGACTTTGGACTGAAATTACGGACGACAATCGGCAACGCGCTGGTGGTTGGTCACTCCAACACCATTCCGGCCCTGATCAAAGAGCTCGGAATATCAGAGGCGATCGAGATCGCCGACAACGATTACGATAATCTATTCGTCGCCGTGCTCGACAAAAAACCTAGCCTGATCCATCTGCACTACCGCTAGCCCGCCATCCCTTTACGTTGACAGAGGATTCTGTCCAAGCGTAAAACCCTGATCCGTCGGTGCGGTTTCGTGGCTCGTCCTCTGGGCCGGTTCAGCGGCCGCTTTCTTGGCGGCCCAGCGAGCTTTCATCACTGCGGCGAGCTCCGCTCGCCGCTCTGGCGTGAGATTGAGTTTCCGTTTCGCTTTCCTGGCTGGCTTCTTCCCGCCCGCCGATTTCGCCGGACGCGCGCCTTTCATACGCCGTTTCCCTTTTTGCCCCCGCGTCGAAGCCGATTTCTTTTTCGCCTTGCCCCCGCCGGCCGCGGTCGCGGCTCCGAGTTTCCGCTTCAATTTGGCCAGCTTCTTAGCGCCCTTTTCCAGACGCGCTTCCAGTAACCTGATTTTTTTTCTACGCTTCTTAATATTCATGGCAGCTCAAGAGTTTCCCAGCCTCCAAGGGAATTGGCGGCTTGAGTATCGATTTAATGACGGAACTCGATCAATGTCACGCCATTGTTTGACCCGGGACCGAATAGTATCTCTCATCCTTCATCCGTGAAATCCACACGACTCTTCCTCCTCACTTTGCTGGCAATGGTTGCGTTCGCAAGCAACTCGCTGCTCTGCCGGGCGGCGCTGAAGCAAACCAGCATCGACGCGGCCACCTTTACCACCATCCGCATCTTCTCCGGCGCCGCTGCGCTTTGGTTAATTATCAACGTTCGAAGAAAGTTCATAAACTCGCCACTTTCAGAGGGCAATTGGCTCTCCGCGCTCGCGCTCTTTATATATGCTGCGGCCTTTTCATTTGCCTATAACACTCTCTCTGCCGGAACCGGGGCGCTGCTCCTGTTCGGAGCGGTCCAGGCCACCATGATTTTCTGGGGCTTTCATAAGGGCGAACGGCTACATTCAATCCAGATCGTCGGTTTGGGGCTGGCCATTGCCGGACTCGTTGCGCTTCTGTTCCCCGGCCTTTCTGCTCCCCCGTTTATCGGCTCGATCCTGATGCTTGGAGCCGGGGTAGCCTGGGGCATTTATTCGCTGCGGGGAAAAACAAAAGATCCGGCCGGCGCAACCGCCGGAAATTTTCTCCGCGCAATCCCATTCGCCGCGGCCGTCAGCCTCGTCTTCCTGTCGTGGGCGTATGTCGATCCTGCCGGAATTGGTTACGCCGTAATCTCCGGCGCGGTCACTTCGGGTCTCGGCTACGTAATTTGGTACAGCGCGCTGCCCGGATTCAAGGCTGCGAGTGCAGCCACCGTTCAACTTAGTGTGCCGGTGCTCGCCGCCGCCGGCGGGATTCTGTTGCTCCACGAACCGATTACGCTGCGTTTTCTCCTGGCTTCCGTCGCCATTCTGGGCGGGATCTTTATGGTGGTAATCGAACGGCGACGGGCCATGTAATCCTAATATGCCGTCCGGCTCGGACTTTCTGCCAAAAAATCTGTGTAAATCCGCGCAATCTGCGGATGTTAAGATTTCAGGTGCTCGTTATGAACGATGACATCCAGCTCAGCGCGGTAGAGGACCACGACGGGATATTGATTATTCGGGGCGGCGGCGCCCGCCGGGATTGGAACGGCATTCATTATAAGCAAGGCATGTCGGCCAAGAATGCCGGCACAACCAAGTTATCAGCCAACATCGCCACGATTCCGCCTGGCGGTGTGGCCTACGCCCATATTCACGTCGGCTTTGAAGTGATCCTCTACATTCTCGAAGGAAAAGTGCGCCACGAATTCGGTCCCGCTCTCAAGCAGAAGATCGAGAACCAGGCCGGCGATTTCATTTACATCAAACCAGGCGTGCCCCACGAAGTCTTTAATATGAGCGACACCGAGCCGGTCGTGGCCTTTGTCGCCCGCTCCTCCGCTGACGAATGGGACAATATTATTCCCTACGATCGCAATCAGCCGGCCTAAGGATCGCTGATCTCCGACTTTCTCCGGCTCAGCCGCAAGATCCGACGCAAGGACCTGTCGATCCGCCACGTATCAATATGCTGTATCCGGCAGAAATCACCCGCCGCACTGCCTCCCCGGTTTCGGGATCAACGCGGAGGGGTTCGTCATGGACGCTCTGGGTAACCTCAATCTCGCGCTTGGGCTTGGTGGCGTCAGTAGTTTCGTAAATGTAAGTAGGCATTTTGTTTTGGGGGCGATTTTCCGAATTACTGTTCCATACAGCCGCAATCCCCGATTCCCTAATGGTATTATGCGCTCTGACCTCTTGATCTCTGACTCCTGCCGATCAACGATGTCTGCGGTACGATCTCCGTGGCGGGCGGCTCGTCGATGAGAAATTCCGGAAATTCCGTCCGCCAGTGCGGGGACCGGCGTCGCCACCTCGGGTAGCATTTCCGGGTAATCTAGGCTCCATCTTCGGCGGCGCATGCCGGCGTTCTCCCCTGCCCCTTTCATCACGCGGAGGCGCAGCCGCATTATAATCGAACCCGTCGGCCCGTTTGCGGACAATGCCGCGGCCGATAAAACGTTCGAGCGAGCGCAGTGGTCCCTGATCTTCCTGAGTAATAAAACTAATTGCGTCGCCGATGGCGAGCGCGCGCCCGGTGCGCCCAATCCGATGGACATAATCCTCCGAGTGCATCGGGAAATCGTAGTTCACCACGTGAGAGATCCCGTCCACGTCGATCCCGCGCGCAGCGATGTCGGTGGCAACCAGAACACGGACCGCGCCGGACTTGAAATCCTTTAACGCGCGGAGGCGCTGGTTCTGCGAACGATTGGAATGGATGGTGCCGGTTTTGATTCCGCTGCTTTCCAGCTTGCGAGCGATTCGGTCGGCCCCGTGTTTTGTGCGCGTAAAAACGAGAACGGTATCGAACTGGGGATCGCCCAGAAGATGGAGCAGTAGCGCGGGTTTCAAATGCGGTCGCACTTCGTAAACAAACTGGGTGACTGTTTCGGCCGGGTTTGCGCGCCGGCCGATCTCAACGATCTTGGGCGAATGTTGAAACTGATGGGTCAACTGCTCAATTTCACGCGAGAGCGAGGCAGAGAACATGAGCGTCTGGCGTTTTTGCGGCAACGCTTTCACGATCCGGCGAATCGGAGGAAGAAAACCCATGTCCAGCATCCGGTCGGCTTCGTCCAATACGAGGAATTCGACGCCGGAAAGATTCGCAACCCGCTGATCCATCAAGTCGATCAACCGCCCGGGCGTAGCCACTACAAGATCGACACCGGACCGCAACGCCTCGATCTGCGGACGCTCACTCACGCCGCCAAAAACGGTGGCCATGCGCAACGGAACGTGCTTCGCGTAAGCGCGAACGTTCTCCTCGATCTGCACGACCAGCTCACGAGTCGGCGCGACCACCAGTGCGCGCGTCCCGCGCCTCTGCCCATTCTGCATCGACCCAGCCAGTTTCATCAGAATCGGCAAGACGAAGGCCGCTGTCTTTCCCGTACCGGTTTGCGCAATCCCAATGACATCGTGCCCCGCGAGAATGAGCGGAATCGCCGCGACCTGGATCGGAGTCGGTTCGGTGTAGCCGGCATCGTGCACGGCCTGCAAAATTTGGGGCGAGAGATTGAGTGCGCGAAATGACATGGGCGGTGGTACTATCGCCCATCAGCGTCATTTAGCACCTGCTTATCCCCGCCTTGGTCTTATGTGCTGAAAGATCGACAACGTTCTCCGTCGAGACGGTTGATTCTTATGCGACCTTCTGATCCTGGCGCATTCTGCGGCGGCGCAGTTCCATGGCCCAAAGGGCGGCGATGGTCAGGATATCGCTGATGACGTGCGTGGTCCTGACGCTTCCGTAGGTTGCGGGCGTAAGAGTCGGCTCGAGCAAATCGCGCACCTGCTTGGAAGGTCCAGCCGGCGCGGTGGCCGAATCGTATTGCTTGATCGCGTCGAGCACGGCGAAACGCTGGGCGGTGGTGTCGTGCATGGCGTCGAGATTCTCGAAAGCAAACAGGGCAAACAAAATCGACACGATCAATGTGGTGAGCGCGGCCGGTTGTTTGCGCATCGACGAGAAAGCGAGCAACCCGCCCACGATGACAACGTAAAGATTCCAATACGACTGCATCGCCGTCGCGCGCTCGAAATAAAGCTGAATGAGTTCGTTGTAGTTCATAGCAGTTGAGAAACCTGTTTAGTATTTGTTCAGACAAAACTTGAAGCGAGGCAAAAATTACACGCGCGCCATCTGGCGTGACTGTGTTGCTCGTTGGAACCTGGATAGGGCCGAAATAATTTCAGGACGAATCACAATCGAAGGCCGGACCTGGCGGATACGCGCAATGGCTTCTTCGGCGCTGTGCGCCTGGCCGGTTGAAATCAAGGCGGCCGCTACCGCCGCTGCGCTGCGGGAGTAACCGATTTTGCAGTGAACGTAAATGATACCTTGCGAGTGTTCTTTGATGAAGCCGGCCATTTTCTCGAGTTGTGCCGGGGTCGGCGCGGTTAAATCCAGGATTGGAATATTTCGATAGGAAATGCAACGGAATGGTCGCGCCTCTGAGAATTCAGCGCTCAGATCAAGCACCGCCGTCACGCCTGCTGCGATGGCTTCCGCCGCCTCGCGCTTACGCAGAAGACGCCCGATCCAGATTTGGGGCGTCACTTCGTCCCACCGCCGGCAGTTTCGCTCATAATATATAAGAGAGAGATATTGCCCGGCCAGGCAGGGACCGAGCACGAACTGGGTGCTCCAGGGTATTCTGCCGTTGGTCTTCCGAAAAATCCCCGGCCCCAATCCGAGATAGCCGGACGCGACAAGGATGAGTGAGATAATTGGCCAGAGCAGGAGCGCTCCCGCCGGCCAGCAAAACATTGCTGCTACAGACAGGATCAACGCGCCGGCAGAATAGTATCCGCCGATCCTGGGATTTTTCGTGATAGCCGGCGGCTCGGCTGGTTCGCGAAAGAAGTAAAAGCAATATCCGGCAAGTGCGAACCCGGTAACGATGTCGATGATATGATGCTGATAAGTCAGAACCGGTGAAAGCCCGATAAGGTACGAACCAGCCCAACCCAGCCCAACGCGTAAACCCGCGAAGATTCCTGAAATAAACATCGACGAGCAGCAAGAGGAGCGCGGCGTGCAGCGAGGGAACAAGATTGTAGGGCGCATCCAGTCCACGAAACCAATCGAAAAGAGCGCCGTTCCAGCCGGCAGCAGAGGGACCAGCAAAAGCGAACCGTAACGGAAAAAACAGAAAACAGATTCCGGCGATGAGGATCGCCGCAGTCACGCGCTTGCAAAAGACTCGCAACTCCTGCCTGTTCCGCAAGAGAAACGGTGCAGTGACAAAGAAGAGATCGATCGACAAATAGGGAACAATGAGAAACGGCACGAAGGGTATCCCTCTCTCCCATTGGAAATATAAATTGCCGACATTGCCTCGCTGCGAGGTGATCCAGTTGCAGCCGCCGTAAACAACCAGGAAGAGGATCGACAATCCGGCGGAAGCGAGAAATGCCTTTATGGTGGATCGAGCGCTCCGTCGCTCGATGCTATTGTTAAGCGGCTTCGCCGCCATTTTAACATCGCGCGCGGAGCGCGCGATCCGCCTTTCTTGCAATCGAAACGGTGAACATTCCCCAGTGATCTATTTCCATCGCGATTTTCTCGAATCCAGAAATGCACACGAGTTCATCGATTTCCGCGGTGGTGCGGCGGCGCATGACCCAGGGTTTTCCTTCCCGATTGCGCAGAACGCCGGCGATGAATTCGACCTGTGGATGCCAGGGTTGATTCGTATAGATCAGATAACCGCCGGGCTCGATCGCCTCCCCGAGTCCGGCCAGCGATCTCAGGACCTGTTCATTCGATGGAAACAATTCGTATAGACCGGAGACGATCCCAATAGTGACGCGCGGCGTGATTGCGGCCAGCGACTCGCGATCGAAGGCGTCGGCCAGTTCAGCCGTCACATCCGCGAGACCAAACTCTTTCGCCAGCGCGCGCGCGGCGTCGACGTTTTCCGCCTTGTAATCGCGGAGTCGCGCGCTGATCGCGCTATTCGGCATCGCTCGCATGGTTTCGAGCAAGTAGCGGCCCGGTCCAGCGGCGATATCCACGATCCGAACCGGTGCTCCGCTCTTCTCGACGAGGCCAATCATGCGCTTCAGCGATTTCTCCAGGTTGATTTTGCGCTGACGAATCCCGCGCCATCCAATCGCGGTGAGATAAGATTTATCGATCAATCGGCCGAGACCCGTTACTCCACGCGATTCATTCTTGTAAACGTAATCAAGGCTCAAGCCGGAATCGAAGCCGCTGCGCAATCCCACCTTCACGCCGGCGCTCAACCGCCCGGCTAGCTTTAGTCCGGCGCGGGCGAAGACAAACTTTAAGTGGCCATTTGTTTTTAGCCGTTCGTATTCCTCCCAGCTATGGCCCGCGCGATCGGCTTGCAAAAACGACGGAGTAGCTGCCGGTTGCGCGAACTGTTCCCGAACAAAATCGCGCACCCGACTAATTACGGCGTGTCGATCCTTCTCGTGAAAGATGGCGTGCCTCGATTCGGGAAAAATGTGCATCTGCTTCTCGATTGACGAAACGCCGTCAAAGAATCGCCGTTGTTCAGCGAGACCGACCACCCAGTCCCGTCCCGCGCCGAGCATCAGCAGCGGCGTATGAATCGCTCCGGCATCCGCCAGCAATCGTTGCGCGGTGTCGTGAAGATCAAGCAACACGTTCACCGCGATCTGGCGAAAGATGAGCGGATCGGCATCGTAACGCTCGGCCTCCACGGGATCGTGCGTAAGCATCTTTGCTTTAACATAACTTTTCACAGATCCCGGGCCGGAAAGTTTTTGTTTCAAACGCAGAGCGGGGATCGCAAACGGCACGTAAAGTCTTACGCGAAACGCCGCCGTGGCCAGGATCATGGCCCGAATGGGCGGCGCGAAATCGTGCACCCAGGCCGCGACGTTGACCGCAGCCAGGCTGTGCGCCAGCACGATTGTATTCTCCAACGCGATCCCGTGTTGATCGACAATGTGTCTGGCAAACGCATCGACGTCTCTGATCACGTCGTAACCGTTTCGGGCCGCGCCTCGCTCACCCGGCGATCGCCCATGACCGCGCGCGTCCCAGGCAAATACGGCAACGTCATCGAGACCGAGCGCTTTCACGGTTTCCTGCCAGCGACCGGAGTGTTCGTGCCCGCGATGAAAAAGAAGAAGCGCCTTTTTCGTCGGCTGCGCCGGGAGCCAACTGCGATAGAACAGCTCGGCGCCGTCCCAGCTCGTCATCACCTGTTCAGTGGCTTCCATTTTGCCCTAATTCTTCGACCGCCTCTCGCAGTTCCGCCGCAATCGAGCAGATCTTGGATTTTTCAGCCGGGCGTGCGCGGCGTAATTCCGCTCCTTGCCCCAACGACAAGCCGAATCTTCCTCGGCCGTGGAAAACGCGAGCCTTTCGGCCAGGCATCAAATGTCCCATCGAGACGACACGGAAAAACACTGATATCGCGACCCGCCACCAGAGCGCCGATCCCCGATTTGAAATCCTGCGTTTCGCCCGTTCTTGTCCGCGTGCCTTCCGGGAAAATAATCAGCACGTTGCCGCGATTGGCGAGCAGCTCGCCGCAGATCGACAAACTTTGCCGGGCACGCGCCCGCCGCGCGAAAGGCAGTGCGTTGACCACCACGGCGGCAATCCACGTTCGGGGCACACTTTCGAAGAAGTAATCTGCAGCGGCGGCGGGAAACGCGCGGTGCAATCTTCGCAGCGGGAGCGCAGCGAGCAAACAAAGGGTATCGAGATGACTTGCATGATTCGCCACCATGACGATCGAGCGATCGCCGCGCAGATGCTCGTGTCCGACAATTTCCAGGCGATGATACGCGCGAAGCCACCCCCGGATGATTAGCGCGGCGATCGAGCGTAATCCGTAAACGAGCATGTCCGGTTCACGCGGAAAACGCCGCAATCGCTCGACCGGGGTCTGGTCGAGATCATTTGCCGATTCGTAATGCCATCTCTTCATCGCAGCCCATAATAATAGCCCGCCATATGCATGAACAGTGGCGCCACGTAGATCAGGCTGTCGATCCGATCGAGAACGCCACCGTGGCCCGGGATTGCCCTACCCATGTCTTTCGTGCCAATGTCGCGTTTTATCACACTGATCGAAAGATCGCCGAGTTGTCCGCCGACGCCAACAATCAGGCCGGCTAGGATCAATTGCCACGGACCGAAAAAGGGGAACGAGAAACGCAGCAGCCATGGCAGGGTCATTGAAATCGCCAGGGCGCCGAGCGCGCCCTCCCAGGTTTTCTTTGGACTGATCTCGCTGCGCAGAGGATGGCGTCCAAACAAACGACCAAAGGTGAATGCAGCGACGTCGTTCACCTCCGTCGCAAACACGACATAACAAACGTATCCATAAGCATTGATCGAGTTCGCGAGAAAACCGAGGTGACCAAACATCCACCCGATGTAAACAAACCCCACGATGGCCAAACACATTCGCTGTAACTCGCCCCGGGCCCGGTTGCGCAGAATCGGAATAAGCAGGATGAGGGCAATCGCGAAGACCGGCACCGCCACAAAAAATCCATACCAGCCCGGTCCGGGCTCGATTCCGCGCGGATGCGGCATCAAGGCCGCGACCCCGACGGCGATAATGCCGGCGTAAACTGCGCCGGTCATCCACCAATCGCGATACAGACCCGAGGCTCGCGCAAATTCCTTGAACCCGAAGATTGCCAGGAGCATGACGCCGAGGATTGTCGGAACGCGCCCCAGAAATACCACCGCCAAAGCGACCGGCGCCATGATCAGCCAGGAACGATAGGTCTGCCACATCGGCGCAATCTCTTTCTTTAGTCCCAGGTGCAGGAAGCTGAGAACCAATCCGCCGATGACCAGCGATACGATCACGATACCGAAGTAGGCGCGAAAGACTGGATCGTGCAGCGCACTCTGCGGTGACATCATCGCTGTTTATCCTGCACGGCGGCCATCGTTCGTTTCAAGCGGACACCGATGGTTTGGGCGCAACCCGCTATCACGATCAGGCAGGTCCAATCCAATACGCTTAGAGTATGGAAACGGATTCCGCCGTTGTTCCACCACAACAAAAAAGAGCGTGACCCAGGCACCGAGAGATAGCGCCACCATCCGCCACGGTTTCGACATCCACCCGCCAAACTCGCGGCGCCCCCCGACCGCCTGGCCAAGGATTCCGACGTAAGCCGTCAACAGAGCGAAGATCGCTGTCCAATAACCGAAAATCGGATGCATCCAACCACTATGTGCAACACCGGCGAAAATGATCACATCAGAAATACGATCGGGCAGATCGTTCAAGATTTCGCCGCGCGCGCTCGCTTTCCCCGCGGCAATCGCAACCATGCCGTCGAGCATGTTAAACCAAAGTCGAAGATAACAAAGCAGCGGAGCGACAATCAGCAGCCATGGGCGCGTGCCCGATTGGCCAAAGCAAATCGCGGCAACCAGCGCGGCCACGACGGATGCATAAGAGATCGCATCGGGATGAATTCCCAGGCAAACGCATAATTGCGTGGCCCCTTCCGCGGTGCCACGAAAGATCTGCGCGATCGGCCGGCGCGATGTCGGTGCGTATTTCCCCATGCGCTTACGCTTTAACCAAAAAATTCAGCGCGTTGCGCCACAAATCGAAGCCTGGCCGGTTTTGTCGATGCACTCAATTGCTGATAAGGTTTGTGAATGAATTCCAATCACGCGCCGAATCTTACTCAACGTCCGCCACGCAGCCCCCGGGTGCGTCTCGGCGGTTACGTAATCCTTGGCCGCATTCTCGATAAGGGCCGGGCCGAAATCGCAGGCACAGCGGGCGATAAAATACAACAACCCAATGGATCATCACTGGTTTCGGTTCACCGGAATTACCGCCGAGGCGTTGAAGGGGGAATTAGCCACCGGCAAGGGCGACGGCGAGATGCTGGCGTGGATTGAACAGAACGCTCCCCACAAACGCACACCATGGGAAATCCAGCAGTGGAGCGCCTGGCTGAACGAGCGCGGCCCGGACGGCGACGTGGAAACGCTGGAGTTTTTCACCAAGCGCGTCGGCGACATCAGCAAGACTCGCGAGGACGTGAAAACCTGGTTCGATTACCTCGACCTCGACGATCACGTCACCTTCGGCGGCAAAGTGTAGCCAGTCATCGCGGCACTCGACGAAAGCCGCGCAACCCAGCGAACTCGCCACGATTCCTGTCGAGATCGATCAACTTGCGCCAATCAAGCGCATGCCGTTAGATCGAGAACCATGCGGGCATTTTATCCGGCAATTGTTACATCGCTTCGCGATTACCGACGCAGCGACTTTTTTGCCGATCTCGGGGCCGGATTGACCGTCGGCATCATCGCGCTTCCACTCGCGATCGGTTTTGGCATCGCTTCGGGCGTTACACCGCAGCAGGGACTTTGGACGGGTGTCATCGCCGGCATTGTCGTCTCGTTGCTCGGCGGTTCGCAGTTTCAAGTCGCGGGACCGACAGGCGCTTTCGTGCCGATTCTATTTTCAATTGTGATTGTGCATGGCTACGCCGGGCTCGCGCTGGCCACGATCATGGCGGGCGCGATGCTCATCGTCGCCGGCACGTTGCGCATGGGCGGTTTGCTCAAGTTTTTTCCTTATCCGGTCGTCGCCGGATTCACGAGCGGCATCGCCGTCATTATCTTCTGCGGACAATTGAACGAATTTTTCGGGCTCGGATTGAAAATGCCGAGCCACGTCCCGCAGCAAATCGTCGCACTCGCGAGTAATCTCCGCAGCATCAACTGGCAGGCGTTCGCTATCGGCGGCCTCACGCTCGTGACGTGTTACACATGGCCACTTATCACGAAACGCGTCCCGGCCAGCATCGTGGCGTACTCCTGGCCACACTCGTGGCCTACGCTGCCGGCTGGCCAATTGCAACAATCGGCACCCGCTTTGGAGGCATTCCCGCCGGGCTGCCCGGTTTGCATTTTCCTGCCGTCTCCCTCGAATTGATGCGCGATCTCATGGGCCCGGCCTTCACCATCGCCGCTCTCGGCGCGATTGAATCGCTGCTCTCAGCCATGGTCGCCGACGGTATGACCGATACGCGGCACAATCCAAATCAGGAACTGCTTGCCCAGGGGATCGCCAATGTCCTTTGCCCGCTCGCCGGCGGCATTACCGCGACTGGAGCAATCGCGCCACGGCGGCGAATATTCGATCCGGCGCGCGCACGTCGGTTTCCGGAGTCATCACGCACTCGTCCTGCTGGCCGCAATCTTTCTGGGCGCTCCATTGGCTGGGTAGATTCCGCTGGCGGCGTCGAGTGCCATTCTACTCACAGTGGCGTTTCGCATGGCGGAGTGGCACACGTTCGTCGAGCTGTGGCGTGGACCACGCGCAGATTTCGCGTTCGGCAGCGGCCTTTGCTCTCACCGTCGTATTCGATCTCACCATTGGCGTCGGGGCCGGCTTGGTTATGGCTGCGATTCTTTTTCTCCGGCAAATGGAGGAGATCACGCATGTGCGTCTGGTCACTTCCGAGAGCGAGGATACGGGCACGGGGTCACACAGCATCCGCGGCAAGGACGTGCCGCCGGATGTCATTCTTTA
>CAWFGO010000002.1:0-716707 GCA_963815455.1 uncultured Verrucomicrobiae bacterium | reverse complement strand
CGCCGTCGCCGGTCGCCGAGACGGCGCAAGCCACATTGTTCGTGTACGTCCCGGCGCCGATCACAGGTGAATCGCCGATGCGGCCCGCTCTTTTGTTAGTGGTGCCGCCGGTGGAAGTCGCTGTGGCAAGATCGCCGTCTTTATCCAGCGCCACCGCGCCGACCGTTCCGTGTCGATCTTCATCTGTGATAATATAACTCTTGCCCGCCGCGCCGCTCTCCTCGGCGGTCTTGATCTTCTGTAATGCCTGCCAGCGTTCTTCAGTGTAAAAATATTTTTGATCGGGCAGAAGCTCGACACCGTTCTGTTTCGCGAACACTTCCGCGCCTTCTCCAGCCATCAAAACCGGACCGACCCGCGGAGACTTTGATGCATGTTTCGCCTTGTCCATGAGCAAGCGGGCGAGACTGATTGGACTTTTGATATGGCGCAAGTTCGCTACCGCGCCGGCTTTTAAACTCTTGCCGTCCATGATTGCCGCGTCCATTTCATTCGTCCCCGCATTCGTAAACACCGAGCCGCGCGCGGCGTTGAAATGGGGATCGTCTTCGAGAACGCGGACGGCGGCTTCGGTTGCGTCAAGGCTCGATCCGCCACGCTTAAGAATTTCGTAACCGGCAGTGAGCGCTCGCTCGAGCCCCGCTGATATTCGCGCTCGCGTTCGGGCGTCATTTTGGTCCGGTCGATCGTCCCCGCCCCGCCGTGGACGGCTATGCCGAATTTTGCCTTATCCAATTTCATGTTTTTCTCCGGCGCCTCCGGTTTTTCCCCGGCGCTTTCTGCGCGGAGGCCAGCGCCAGTGCTGCCATCGCCACGAGCGCCATCGCGGAATTCATGGACGCGAATCTAACCTTGCCCGGTCGGCCGTGTCGAAAGCTTTCGTGAAAGGAGCGTCGAGCATTCAATTTTCTGCTTTTCCAGCCTGATTACTGGGCCACCTTCCCCTGAACATGCCCGGCATCGACAATGACAAATCCGAATCCGAGAACGCGCTCTCGGCGAATCCGCTTGTTTTTGTCCGCGAATTTGGCCGGTTTGGCGACAACTTTTTCATAGAAGTTGGGAGCATCTTTTGGTTCGTCATTCAGACGCTTGCCGAAACGTTCGAGCGTATTCGCAACGGCCGCGTCCCATTTCGCGCGTCCAGTTTTTTCCGGCATACCGAACGGGCCGGGGTCGATTCGGTCCCGTTGGTGGGCCTGGTTTCATTTTTGCTTGGCCTGACCATGGCCCTGCTCACCGGCTATCAATTGCAGCGTTTTGGCACGGAGCGGCTGGTTCCTGGCCTGGTTTCAATCGCGTTTACCCGCGAGCTCGGCCCATTGATCACGGGAATCATGCTGGCGGCCCGGATCGGCGCGGCTTTCACGGCCGAGCTGGGCACAATGCAGGTATCCGAGGAAGTGGAAGCGATCGAAGCAATGGGAATCGGTCCGCTGCGATTTTTGGTTGCGCCTCGTATGCTGGCGCTGTTTCTCCTGATGCCGTGTCTTTCCACGGTGGCGAACGTGGCCGCGATTGCCGGCAGCAGTCTGGTTTGTCGGGCTTACTTTAGCATGGCTTTCCCTTATTTTATCGATCTGGTGACCGATGCATTGCTCATTCGCGATATCATCACCGGCATCCTCAAGAGCTTCATTTTCGGTTTCTTGATCGCTGGAATTGCGTGTTACCGGGGGCTAACCGTGAAAGGCGGTGCCGCCGGTGTCGGCACGGCGACTACATCGAGCGTGGTTACCGCCATCACCACGGTGATCGGTTTCGATACGCTCTATAACATTGTTTACATCGTCTTCTTCCCATTGTGAACGCGACCAATTCCCACGTGGTTGAGCTGCGCGATGTGACCAAGCAGTTCGAGGAAAAGAAAGTGCTCGACGACATGTCGCTCGATGTGAACTCATGCGATCGGCTGGTCGTAATGGGCCAAAGCGGCAGCGGCAAAAGCACCATTCTGCGGCTTATTCTGGGAATTCTTCAACCCGACGCAGGCTCGGTGTTCTTTAAACAATTCGAAGTCACCCGGCTGCGCCGGCGAAAGTTGCAACAGGTCCGTCAGAACATCGGAATGGTTTATCAATACTCCGCGCTATTGAGCTCGCGCAACGTGCGGGAAAACGTCGCTTTACCGCTCGAGGAATTGACCGATAAATCGCGCAAAGAAATTGATGAAATTGTCGATCACAAACTCGAGCTCGTCGGCATGCTGGAAGCGCGAGAACAAATGCCCTCGGAGTTAAGCGGCGGTATGCGGAAACGCGTGAGCCTGGCCCGCGCTCTCGTTCTCGAGCCGGAGCTGATCCTGTTCGACGAACCATCCGCCGGGCTCGACCCCGTGATCACCGCGGTCATCGACGAATTAATAATCAGTCTCACCGAGAAATCGAAAGTGACTTCGATTATAGTGACCCACGACATGGGCAGCGCCTTTCGCATCGGCACGCGAATGGCTATGTTATACCAGGGAAAAATCATTGAAGATGCCGAGCCCGAGAAATTCAAACAATCGCAAAACCCGGTCGTCGCTCAGTTCTTGAGCGGCAGCACCGAAGGTCCCATTCTGGAAGGCAGCCAAGATGCAATTACGACGAAATGAAATAATGACCGGACTGCTCGTGGTCGGCACCGTGGCCGCGCTCGCGTTTGTGCTCATCCTTCTCGGCGCGCCCGGGCTTTTCCGCCCGCTGGTGACCTATCGAATTTACGTCGATAACGCCGCCGGAATTAAACTGGGGGCGCCGGTCATGCTGGCCGGACGAAAGATCGGCCAGGTTTCAAAATTGTTCTCGCCCGTGTCGCGTGAAGAAGAGCAGCGGGCGCAGGAAGCCGCCGCTGTTTATCGTAAACCGGAGCCAGGCGCGACGCCGGCGCGGCCCGATGGCAAACCGAAATATGAAGCACGCATCGACGTCCAGGTGGACAAGAGCGGGATCGTTTATCGCGATGCCTACGCGCGCCTGATGCAGCTCGGCTTGCTCGGCGAAATGGCGATCGACTTCACCCAGGGCACCGAGGCGTCAGGGCAGGCCCACGACGGCGAGATTTTCGCCGGCGAACGCACCCCGGATTTTAGCGAAGCGGCGTCCAAGATGCTCGAAATCATCAAGCCGGTCGCGGCCGAAGCGACCTCCACCATGAAAGAGCTGGAGACCACGGCGCAAAATCTCAGCCGTATCACCGAGCAGAATTCCGAGCTCAACCTTGCCCTGGTTCAGTTCAAGAAGTTCGGCGAGCACCTTGTCGATCTTTCCGCGCCGGACAGCCCGCTTTCGGTCTCGCTCAGGAACATAGAAAAAATCAGCAACGACCTCTCGGCCAACAATAATCTCGCCGTGACGCTCGATAACTTCCGGGACTCGTCGGAAAAATTAAAAATTACGATGCGCGATCTCGAACCGGTCGGCGCGAACATCAAGGAATTCAGCGAGACCATAAAAGCGGAGCCGTGGCGTCTGATCTGGCGCGGCAGCAAGAAATCTTCTGAAGAACAAGCGGCCGGCGAAGCCACCATCACCGTACGCAAAAGCACGAAAACAAAATCCCGGCCCAGCCCGACGCCCGGCGCGCGAACCGGCAGCCGCTAAGCTGCCGTAGTTCAGGGTAGCGCACCGCCTGCCCGCCGGTTCGGGCGTTTGGCGTGTCTGGTGAGCGCGTCCTCGCGGTGACGAACTTTATTCACGCGGGGATACCATCGTGGCGGGGCGAACACTTTCGGAGCTGGCCCCGTGTTTCCTCTTACCTTGTTGGCTAGGTTGTTGGGTTGAATCCGTTATCGGATGGCTGGGCCAGCCGTTTTCGGACGCGGCCGAAAAATCTTCACTTAATCGACGATTTTTGTTTACATGATCGTCACACAACTGTAACACAGTTGTAACAAAGGCACGATTGGTGCTAAATGTGAACATATGCTCGTAATCGGTTTTCTTGTCGTATTCATTGGGATCCCAGCTTCGATCGCCTTCTATTTGGGCCGAACCAAAGCGGCACGGTAAGGACGTTGGCTGACCTCCCACAAACGGGCGTTTACCCGAGTCCGCGGGGTTCAATATCTAACGAGAAGGAGCTGAGCCACCGCCACCGAGAGCGAGCGTGGTCCGTAGTCGGTGGTCAGTAGTCATGTTGTCGCGCGGAGCGTACGGCGGGTGGCGGTTAGATGCCATGAAGGGTTGAAAAGCGTGGGCAAAACGGGCACACGCGTTGTATGAAAAACAAAACAACAACAACCCTTCATGGCGGAGAGAAGTTTAACAATTCAAGCGCCCCTGGCAATGGGGCAGTGAGGCGGGTGTGGAAGCTTGGGCTGGACGTGGACCTGCGTTTTATGGTGGTGGCGATCCAGTGTGGGCGGGGAACGATTGGGCCGGCGCGGAAGTATACTCGCGAGCAGTTGCTCGAGTGGGTGAAGCAAAAAGTGGGTGTAGGCGATGTGGTCTACGCGGTGTGGGAATGCTGCGGATTTGGTTATACGCTGCACGAGCAATTAACTCAAGCGGGAGCAAAGAGCGTCGGGACGACCCCGATGCGATTAAATTTGGAGCGGCGGCGGAAGAACGACCGGATGGATGCGCGCGAGTTGTGTGTGCGATTGAGCCGTTACCTGGATGGGCAGAGAGAGGAATTAAGACCAATCCGAATCCCGAGCCGGGGGGAGCAACAACGGCGGGAGCTGGGGCGGCAGCGGGAGTTTTGGAAACGCCAAGTGCGGCGGCTGGAGAATCACGGGCGAGCGCTGCGGATCGAGCACGAGCATGAGACGCTGGAGGCTGGGTGGGGCGGACCGCGGAAGTGGAAACGAATCGGGCCGCAGTGCAGCGAGTTTGTGCGCGGGCAGCTTGAACCGGTCATGGAACAGATCCGAGCGGCCAAAGCGCAATTGGATCGGTTGACCCAGGAGATTGAAGCGCTGGTGAGGGAAGAAAAAATCCCGACGGGATTGGGTGCGCTAACGGTATCGCTGATCGACGGGGAGGTGTGCGATTGGCAACGCTTCAAGCATCGCAAAGCCGTGGGCAGTTACACTGGGTGTTGTCCTAGCGAATACAGTTCGGCCGGGATCCAGCGTTTTGGAAGCATCGACCGGCACGGCAACAAACATTTGCGCACGCTCCTGGTCGAGGCGGTCTGGCGACTTCTTCGCTGGCAGCCTAATTGGCATGCTCGTCAGAAATATCTGGAGAAATTAAGGCACGGCGCCTCGCTGAAAAAGAAAATCGCAGTGGCCCTGGCCCGGCAACTCGCCATAGACATCTGGCGCTGGCGAACCGGCCGGGCCAGTGCCGCCGAACTGGGCTGGAGCCTGTCTACATCCCAGGTGAAACCCTAACAAACAGATTTAACCCTCAGCTTTTACGAAACGGAACTTCCAAGCAAAGTTTGATTTGGCTGCAGGGTGGAACGCTGCTCGGCGCTGGAGCTGGTCCTTTGAAACCAAGGGATCATCGCTTAGATGGGGCGCGTTCCGCCCAAAGCGGCTTCCCAAAGTCAGGCACGACATCATGGGCTCGCACAACAAAAGCGATGCTCGAATAGGAGCTGGTGACTCGCCCCGGCGAGACAACACGACAGAGGGAAGCTGCACCCTGCGGATCAAACCACTAAAGGCTGGAAAAACCGGGAAAGGAAAAAACTAAAGAAAAACAAACAATACCCGTTCCACGGTTGACAACCCTCATAGGAGCTCCAGCGATTGGTTAGATCGAAACCGTTCCATGTCGCGACAGCGGTTCGATCTGGCTTCGAAGTGTGCGGGGAAGTTCAAGACACTCATCGGGCTGGTCTGAAAATCGAGGAGAAACCAAATGTATCACGAGAGAGGCAAACGGGCGATGCGAAAAAGAACTGATGCGCGCTGATCGTGATCCGCTCTGTTTGGATCTAACGAGAACAAGATGAGCGACGGCGGACGAGGGCGCGCGTCGCTCGGAGTGAAAGTGTGGGAGTCATCTCAGAAGCAGATCGCACAGCGGTCCGCCGTTCGCTCCATCGCATGGTTAGGTGTGGCGGTTTTACACATGGAACTCGGCGAGTCGAGCAAGCTCTTCCTGGAACGTCCACTTGCCCTCGGCGTCCGCAGACACACGATGCTGATATGCCTCCTCTATGAGGCAACGTGCGGTAAAGAGATCGTCCGAATGCGAAACAACGAACTTTCGCCAGTTGGGAAACTTGGCGCGCTGAACCGTACCAGTAAGAAACTCCTCGCCGAATAGTGAAACGTGAAGCCCGCCTTTTGTCTTGTTTGCAGATACGAACGCAGTGAACTGCGGGCGAAAGCAAATCTGCCTCGAAGGAGACTCGCGTGGCAGGAGCTCGAAGCGCTCTTCGATGAAGTTGAGCAGGTAGTCCATGAAACGCGCGTTGGGAGATAGAGCGGCAATCCTGTAGAGGTAAAGTCGATGACGGTCTGCGCGGGGAATCGGCTGAGAGAGACGATCAAAGACCATAACGCGAGCTGCACCTAACGAGAACAAGATGAGCGACGGCGGACGAGGGCGCGCTTCGCCCGGAGTGGAAGTGTGGAAGTCATCTCAAATGTAGACGCGGAGCGGTCCGCCGTTCGCTCCATCGCATGGTTAGGTGCGGGGTGGCTGCTGAGGGACCGGATACGTCGCTTCTGCCGTAAAAGCCAATCGTAAATATCCGGCTGATCATAAACGTCCAAAATGAAATGATCGCGTCCCTCCAGAATGCTGAACTTGGGATGCCCGCCCGCAGACTCGACGGCCTGAACTATCTCCCTCGTATCTGCGATGGGTGCGAGCGTATCTGCTGTGCCATGAAAAAGCCAAAGAGGAGTCTGGGCGAGCTCGCCGCCCCAAGCGGTAATCGGAGAATAGGGACTCAGCGCGAGGACGGCGGCAAACCGCGAGGGCAACCGATAAGCGAAATAGAGTGCGCCGCGACCGCCCATGCTGTGGCCGGTGATGTACACACGACTCACGTCGATGCGGTAATCGTGAAGCACGCGATCCATCAACGCGCCGATAGCGTCCGCATCCGTCCAAATCTCGCCCGCGGGACATAGCGGGGAAACAACGATGAAGGGAAAATCCGGCTTGTCCTCCAGGATGTGGGGAAGTCCTAGCGTGCGTAAGCGCTCTGCATCGGCGCCGCGCAGTGAGCCGCCATGCAAGTAAAGAATGAGGGGCCAACGTGTATCCGGCGTGCTCGCGTAGCTGTCGGGAACGAACAGAAGATACGAGAGCCGCACCGGATGCGAGGCGGTGGCATCCAGTACGTGCGCTTTCTGGTGCGGTGCCGATGCCCCCGCACCGACACAAACGGTTGCAAGGAGGATCACGATGGTGAGCAAGCGTCGCATGAAGCACCTAACGAGACAAAGCTCAGCCGCGGCTACCGGAAGCGAGGGTGAGAATCTCTGGAACTGTTTTAGTCATAAAAAATGTGAACGCGCAGCGGGTAGCCGTCGGCTGCAGCGATTGGTTAGATCTACCGTGGCGCACTATGGGTAAAGGTAATTGGAACCCGGATAACCTTCAGTGAACGAGGCTTTGCCTGCCACTGCTTCAATGCTGCAACGACGGAAGCGTCGAAAGTCTCATTGCCGCTGCTCTTGGCAATGTGAATCTGTCGTGGCTGGCCGCTTTCGTAATCAAACCGTAGCAGAAAGACCCCGCTATAGGTCTTAAGCGTCCGGCGCACCTCATATGGAAATTCCGGCGGCGGATGACGTAAAAGCAAGTTCAGACGAACTGCTTCTGCGCCTTGCATCTCTGGCGGTAGCTCAGCATGCAAATAAGCCGCGGCGAAGAGCATGATGACAGCGACGTGACGCTTCATAGATCTAACGAGACAGAGCTGAGCGACCGCCAGTGAGGGCGAGCGGTGCTCGAAGTGGAAGTGGCTTAATCATCTGAAATGCGGGCGCGCGACGGGTGGCGGTTCGCTCGAGCGATTGGTTAGACCGGGTCGAATCAAATAGTCCCGGTGCTGTATGTGAGCGTGCCTTCACGGTAAGCTGGAGTGGAGACGTGCCATGTGATGATCAAATAAGTCGCTCCGGTCTGCCAGTCCAGCCGACTAAATGGTGATAAATCGAGGGACATATGGCAAGCCGCTGCGAAAGCCACGATACGTTCTTGCTGCACTGGAAATGGACGAACTGAATTGGCGCGCATCCATGCGATGATGACACGGTCAAGCTGAGAGACAGCTCGATCTTCCCGAGACGGAAGCTCCGCACATCCAGTTGCTAGTGCGCAGAGTAGGGCGATTGTAAACGCGCGGCGCATGGGCCTAACGAGAAGTAGAGGAACAATTGTTCACCTATTTCGAGCGGGGTTGGGTTTCATTTCAATAGGAGGGGCATCGTAGTCCAAGGGGCTTCTCACACCCAATCCGGGTTTATTTAGGACATGGGTATATATCATGGTGGTGGATACGTCTTTGTGCCCGAGCAATGCCTGCACAGTACGAATATCCTGGCCATTTTCCAGTAAATGCGTAGCAAAACTATGCCGAAAGGTATGGCAGCTGCCCGCCTTCTTGATGGCCGCTCGCTCGATGGCAATCTTGACCGCTTTTTGCAGATTCTTTTCTAACACATGATGCCGACGCAGTTCTCCCGAACGCGGGTCGATCGACAATTTATCGGCCGGAAATACATATTGCCATACCCAGGAACGATTGGCGTTGCGGTACTTGCTGATCTCGCGTTCACCCATCTCGTCTGGGTGGCGTTTCCGGTGAAACAGTATGAAGCGGCGAATCCAGTCGACGTAGACTTCCTCCGTTCGAATGGAATAATGTTTCGCACGTAGCTGCCACCGCGTCCGGTCCAGCAGTTTTTCCATTTCCGGGAGGAATCGAGCTACTCGGCAGGCGGGGGCCCGCCGGCCCCACAGGCCGGAGGCCAGTGCTACGTTGGCGGATGGAGACGGTTCGTTGACACACCAATAGGGGGAACTACTTTGGCGGTTCCGGCGCGCGCCCCTGGGTTCTCCGCTGGATTGATTATGGCTAAG
Source organism: uncultured Verrucomicrobiae bacterium (assembly GCA_963815455.1). Lineage (GTDB taxonomy): Bacteria > Verrucomicrobiota > Verrucomicrobiia > Chthoniobacterales > UBA10450 > JBDTZF01. The sequence goes on along the minus strand of CAWFGO010000002.1, from coordinate 707,723 downwards.
CACAAGAAAGCTCGCACCTCGCCGAAACGCGCGAAGACCAGGGGAACGAAACGGAAGCATGTACGTTTATTATTTTGGGGACGGTCGGGCCGATGGCAGGGGCACGATGAAACCGCTCCTGGGCGGCAAGGGTGCGAACCTGGCCGAGATGACCCGGATCGGGTTGCCGGTGCCGCCGGGATTCACGATTACGACCGAGGTTTGCACCTATTTTTACGAGCACAAACGCTCTTATCCACCGGCCCTGGAGACGGAGGTGGCGGCCGCGCTGGCCCGGATCGAGAAATCGGTAGGCAAAAAACTCGGGGACAAGGAGCGGCCGTTGCTGGTCTCGGTGCGGTCGGGGGCGCGGGATTCGATGCCGGGAATGATGGACACGATCCTGAACCTGGGAATGAACGATGAGGTGGTCGAGATCGTGGCCAGGAAAACCAACAACGCGCCGTTCGCCTGGGATTCCTACCGGCGATTCCTGCAAATGTACGGCGACGTGGTGATGGGGGTGCAAAAACGGCCGGGCGAAGATCATGAGCCGTTCGAGAGCGCGATCGAACATTTAAAGGATCAGCGATACGGGAAACACGATTTCCCGGACATGAAATTGACCGTAGCCGATTTGAAGGAACTGGTGAAGCGGTTCAAGGCATTGATCAAAGAGCGGACCGGGAAATCGTTCCCGCAAGATCCGAAGGAACAGCTCTGGGGCGCGATCGGGGCGGTGTTCGGCTCGTGGATGAACGATCGGGCGATGGTTTATCGGCGGAAATACGGAATCCCGCACGATTGGGGCACGGCGGTCAACGTGCAGACGATGGTGTTCGGCAACATGGGCGAAACCAGCGCGACTGGCGTCGCCTTTACCCGCGATCCGGCTACGGGCGAGAAAGTTTTTTACGGCGAATATTTGATCAACGCCCAAGGGGAAGATGTGGTGGCCGGTGTGCGGACGCCGCATCCGATTGCTCATTTGGCCAAGGAGATGCCGGCGGCGCACAAGGCGCTGATGAAAGTGCGGGCAAATCTGGAGCAGCATTTTAGGGACATGCAGGACTTGGAATTTACGGTGGAAGAAAATCGCCTCTACATCCTGCAGACGCGAAATGGGAAACGGACCGGGCACGCGGCGGTCCGGATTGCTGTCGATATGGTGGACGAGAAGTTGATCACGAAAAAGGAAGCGGTGCGGCGTATCCCGGCGGATTCGCTGGCTCATTTGCTGGCGCCGATTTTCGATCGACAATCGGCCCGCGAGGCGAAAAAGATCGGCACCGGTTTGGCAGCCGGGCCGGGCGCGGCGTCGGGGCAGGTTGTTTTCAGCGCGTCGGAAGCGGTGTTGCGTTCGGAGAAAGGGGAAAAGGTCGTGCTCGCGCGCATTGAAACGTCGCCGGAAGATTTGCGCGGGATGATCGCAGCGGAAGGAATTCTTACCGCGCGCGGCGGTGTTTCGTCGCATGCCGCGCTGGTCGCCCGGCAAATGGGAAAAGTGTGCGTGTGCGGCGCCGCCGGGATCCAGATCGATTATCAAAAGCGGACGCTCAGCGCCAACGGCACGACATTAAAACAGGGCGATTACATCTCGATCGACGGTACGGCGGGCGAAGTTTTTGCCGGTGAAGTCACCACTGCGCCATCCGAGATCGTGCAAGTGCTGGTGGATCGATCGCTCGATCCGAAAAAGAGCGTGACCTATCAGGAGTACGCGAAGTTGATGAAGTGGAGCGACGAATTCCGCAAGCTCGGGGTCCGCGCCAACGCCGATACTCCCGAGCAAGTGACGAACGCGGTCGCATTCGGCGCGGAAGGGATCGGGCTTTGCCGAACGGAACACATGTTTTTTGAGGGCGACCGGATCGACGCCATGCGGGAGATGATTCTGGCGGGCAGCAAAGACGAGCGCGCCCAGGCGGTGGCGAAATTGCTTCCCTATCAGCGCGCCGATTTCATCGGCATCTTCACCGCCCTGAAAGGATTGCCGGCCACGATCCGTTTTCTCGATCCGCCGCTGCACGAGTTTTTGCCCAACGATCATGCCCAGCAGAACGAGCTGGCTAACAAGCTCGGCGTGCCGGTGGAACAGATCGCCCGGCGCGTGCATGAGCTGCACGAATTCAATCCGATGCTCGGCCATCGCGGTTGCCGGCTCGGCATTTCCTTTCCGGAAATCTCCGAGATGCAGGCGCGGGCAATTTTTGAAGCCGCGGCGGAAGTTCAGGCGAAAGGAATCAGGGTGTGTCCGGAGATCATGATCCCGCTGGTGGGATTCCCGCGCGAGTTGAAGTTGCAGATCGACATCGTCCGACGCGTGGCCGGCGAAGTGGCCAAGGCAACGAAAACCAAGTTCGATTATCTGGTCGGGACCATGATCGAGATCCCGCGCGCGGCGTTGCTGGCCGATGAGATCGCGCGTGACGCTGAGTTCTTCAGCTTCGGCACCAACGATCTGACCCAGACCACGCTGGGAATGAGCCGGGATGATTCCGGAAGTTTTCTGCCGGCTTATGCCGAGCTCGATATTGTCGAGGCGAATCCGTTCGCGACGATCGATCAAAAGGGAGTGGGCCGCTTGATGGAGATGACCCGCGACCTCGGACGCAAAACGCGGCCCGGCATCAAGTTGGGAATTTGCGGCGAGCACGGCGGTGAACCGGCCAGCGTCAAGTTCTGTCACCGGCTGGGGCTGGATTATGTCAGTTGCAGCCCGTTCCGAATCCCGATTGCGCGGCTGGCCGCGGCCCAGGCCGCGCTGGAAAACTAGCGGATCGCCTTTACTCTCGAGTTTCCCGTTTCGGAGTTAGCGCCAGGGTGATCGCCAGGATCGACAACGGCGCAACATGCAGGAGGAGACGCGGCAGGGAGGAATGCACGTGATGCAGATAATCGGGCCATGCGCTGAACACGTAGGTCGAGCAATAAAGACCCACCGGCGCGAGAATGCAGATGGCAAAGAGCCCGGCTTGATGAGTTCGATAGCGAAAGGCGAGGCGAACGAGTGCAATCGGCAGGCCGAACCAAAGCAGGTTCCAAAGCGAAATATCGGTGGTCTCAACGGCCAATGAACTCAACACCGGTCCAAGCCGATCAAGGTTCGGCCAGAGCGTGTTGAAATTGACGGCAAGAAAATCGTGAGCGGGAGACGCGTGCATCGCGTGCAGATAGATTTTCCAGATCGCGACCATGCAGACCCCGGGCAGGATCGACATTAACGCGGGCAAGATTCCCCGGCGCCGCACAATGACCACGGCCCCGATAACGAAAAGGATGAACCAGAGGACAATGCCGTCCCGTTTCATCCAGGGAAGAAGCGCGGCCAGAGCGATGAAGATCGACAACGCCGTTTTGGAATTCTCACGAACAAAAACGGCAAGGAAATAGAACCCCGCCAGGTAGATGATCGACAGCGGCACGTCGGCGTAACCGCCGGCAATCCCGCCGGCCATGGCGGTAAGCGCCGGGATGAACAGGAAGAGATCGGCGGCGAGCAGACCGACCCAGCGTTTCCCGCTCCACCACGCACCGGCTTGCGCGAGAATCAGCATTCCGATGGCATAGAAAACCGGAAAGAGCAGTTTGACCCAATACTGATCGCAATCGCCGATCCAGAAATAAATCCACATTTCCAGCATCGGGAGGAACAACGGATATTCGGGGTGACTAAAGGAGCGGGTCGCATCGTGAAAATAGGCGGCTGGTAACGCGCCGCCGTTGAGATAGGCATACCGCGCTTTCATCTCCCAGACCAGAATCCCATCCCAGCCAAGCGTGTGTTTGAATGTGACGACAACGACGAGCGCGATTTCCAAGCCGAGCGCAATGGCGAGGAGCCACTCAAGGAAGCCTCGGGGCCATGGAATTCGAATCGATAATTCGTTTTTCGGCCGCCGCACAATGCCGCAAAGAGCAAGCGCAAGCGAAACGATCGTTACCGCGATCTGCAGTGAAATGCCGTGCAGGAAAGTTCCGAGCAGCCAGAGAGCAAGGGAGACGGTTGCCGCGCCGAGCAGCCAGGACAGGACAATCAACTCCGTCGTGGCCACGCGTCTGTTATCGCGCGGCAACAAACTGACAAAACCAAAGCCGGCGGCAAAAATAATCAGCAACGCGGTCAGCGTCGCCACAAACGCGATCATGGCGTGGGTTCGAGCGGCACGATCAAAAGACTCGAACCGATCGGCCAACCCCGGGTCAAACCGGGCGGCGGTGACACCTTGAAAAATACGAACGCCGATTTTGCGGTGCGATCAAAGTCTTTCGAACTCAGTTGCGCGTCATCGATGTCGATTTTTTCTATCTTTTGCGGCCAGGTTAAGTAGGCGAGCAGGTAATAGATGAAATCGCCGGCCGCATCGTCCCGAGGGCAAACAAAGACGACAGGCTTTGGGCTCCGCACTTTGGTCATTGCCGCGAGGCATTTCTCAGAGGCGTTTTGAACTCCAAGGAGCGTTTGCAGATGAGCATCGACGGAGGCAGACCGACCCGGGGCGATGAATTTTCCCTGGCCGCTCGTCCATAGCTCGCGGCCGCCGATTAAAATAAAAGCGGCGAGAAACAGAGCCCCGAGGGAATAACCAATCGTAAAGACCAGCCAACGGCGGCGACCGGGATGGCGATGTTCGGTCATTCGTTCGCGTAAAACCTACCGGCGGGCAGCCTCCCGGTAGGCAAGCCAGGCGTTCCAGGCGTGTTCCCAGTCTCCCTGGGCAGCCCAACTCTGCGCTTCCAGGAACCGAAAGTACGGCGGGGCGTTTCCGCGTTCGTTAAAGCGTCTTATCGTCACGAGCGCGTCGGTAACGAGGCCGCGTTTCATTTGCTCGTGAAAAAGCGCATAACCCACTCCGTAGTTGTCTGGCGCGACGGCGAAACGTTTTTTGAGTTCTTCGAAGGGGCCGGCTTCGGTGACCCGCGGGAACGCCACGGGCTCGCCGTAGCGTTGGGTCAATTCGTAAGCGGCGCGAAACTCGTTTTTGCTCGCGTGATATTTGGCCATGCCGAGCCAGGCGTACTGGAGCCAATCGGGATGCTGTTCGACCGCGCGGGCCAGCTCTTCCGGATGGCCCTTGCTCGACCACATGGCGAAGAGGGCTATTTTTTGCGGCTCGCTCAACGACTTCAAATCGGGGTCGCCTTTCAAGAAACGCGCGAGAGTTTGATTAAAGCTCGGGCCGGAAACTTCGCCCAGGTAAGCCAGCGTCAGGTCGGGCTGACGCAGCGCGGTCTCCTCCAGGAGACGCCCGATAACCTCGTTGTTCTTGGGCGCGTTCCTCAGAATAACGTTGTAAACATTGGTCCTTTCTTTGCCGGCCCGACGCAACGCTTCTCGCCACGCCGTTGTCGCCAAAATCGGATTCGATGACATCCAGACGTTGCCCTCAGCCAGCGGAACCTCATAGGCGTTTGGCTCGAGAAAACGAGCGCGCCGGAAATCTTCGAGCGCTTTCGCCGGCTGCCTCGATCCCACTTCTCCGATGGCACGCAGGAAATAAAGCTGCCAATTGAGAGGCTCCCATTCCAGCGCGCGCGAGGTCAGAGCGATCGTCTCGGTGAAATTGCGACCTCGGGTCGAAATTTCGGCCAGGTGTTGAGCCCGATCCACCCCGGACGATCCGGGCAGCAGCATTCTATTTCCCGCAAACGTCCAGGCGATCCCGCTGGCCAGCAGGATGAGTCCGATCAGACGAAAAACCACCGGAGCAAGGCGGCTTGCCTTTAAATTGAGCGGCCGATGCAAGGCCAGGCCGAGCAGGAAAATTCCTGAGAACGCTGTTCCAATCTTGTGGCCGGGAACATCGACAAGCCCGTGAGCCGCCACGATGAGTGCGCCGATGATCGCGGCCAGGCGAAAGCGCTGATTGGTTCCTTCTCGCAACGGGAAGACACGGCGAACCAGAAGCACGGCCCCGACAATGGCAAACGCAACCGCCGGCCAGCCGAGCTCGGCCCACAACCAAATCCAATCGCTCTCCGGATGAAGCGCGCGGGTATTGCCGAGCGATGCCGCGCGAAAGATCGCGAACACGGAATCGAAATTTCCCAATCCAATCCCGCACCACGGCGAGGAACGGATCAGCTGGAAGGCATCGTGAAATATCCGCCAGCGAAAATCGGTCGAAATGCCGGGCCCCTCGAGGCCGCGGAGATGAAAACGTTCCAGAGTTTGTCCGCCGAAAAGCAGGAGCGCCGTTGCCAGGATCAGGAGAAACGAAAGACCGAGCGCCAGCCGGGCGGGAGATCGCTGCCGCACTGCCACCGTGCCGATCCAGAGAGCGCTTCCGCCTACTAAAATACCGATCCCGGCCCGCGAATAATCCAGAATGATCGCGCCGATCAAGATGACCAGACCGGCCAGCCAGAGCAGCCAGGTTTTCCGGCCGTGCCGAAGATCGTCCTGTCCACAAGCCAGAAGCATGATCGCAGCGACGCCGAAAAGATCGGCCGTATGATTTCGATTCGGGAACGGCCCGAAGCCACGCTCATTTTTCCAAAAAGGAAAGGCGGCATGCGCCCAGTACATGGCAATGCATAAAGCCGCCAGGAACACGATGCCCACTACGAAGAGCCGCAGTTGGAACCGGGCGGAGCGAAGCCCGATTTCCTGCGTGCTCACGACATAGAGCCAGGCGACGCCCGCCACCAGACTGACCAGACAACCCGCGGTGAGCCAGGGTTGCGGACCAAGGGTCGGCGGCAGGTGGATGTCAAAATCATTCAACACCGCGTGACGCCAGGCTGGCACAAAGAACCAATCAGCCGGCAGAAATGCAATGCCTGCCAAAGCAACGAGCGCGACCAGCACACAATTCGTTAACAGGCCGAGCGATGCTCGCGGCGGCCGGACGAGCAACAATAATCCCAGCAGCCCGAGCACGATTCCTTCGGCCCATTTTGGCGACCCACCGCCGAGGAAAGAAGCCAGGACTGGCAAGAGAGCAATCAAGCCGCTCCCGGCCCATTGGCCGGCCGAGATTGCCCGCCTGCGCTGGAGGCGGGAAGAGTGCGCCGGGTCTCGCATCAGCTGAAGTGGATTACCATGGTATGAGAATAGCTAATTAGACTGGCGCGCATGGCTTTCTGCGGTGCGTATCCCATGTTCGCTCACAGTTTAGCACGAGTTGAAGCCGCGCAGCCATCGCGTACTCTCAGTTCGCTCGGAGCGCAATAGTCATGGTCACACAACGCACGGAAGGTTTGTACCGCCTTTTCCTGTTCTGCCAGATCATCCTGGTCGCTCTGCTCTTCTGGACCGGCGTCTGGATCATGGTCACTTTCTATTCGCCGGGTGCGGAACTGACCTGGCGCCGTTACAGCATTTACTGCGCGATGCTCGTGCTCGGCATGTTTTTGGAATCGCTCAGCCGCGATGGTTCGAAAAACTATTTTCTGCAAAACGAACTGCTCCGGCAGCATCGCCTTAGTCTTCGGCAAACCATCGCCAGCACCGGGACCCTGGTGTTGTACCTGATCGCCACCAAGGACGCTTTCATCTCTCGAATATTTTTCTTCAACTTTGTTCCGTGGCTTTACGTCGGGTTGCTTTTCTCCCACCATTATTTTCCGTCGATCCTGGCCCGGACGTTTTTTAAGCGAGAAGAAAAAACGCTCCTTGTCGGTTCCATTCGAAAGGCGACTCAGCTCGGCGAGTGGCTCCGCCGTAAGAACAAAATCGGGCTTCATGCCGTTGGCCTCATTTGCGATGAGCCAACCGAAAAGATCCACGACGGGATTCCGGTTCTCGGCGCATCCAACGATCTCGAGAAAATTGTTCGGGAGCGGGGGATCACCCAGGTGATTCTCCTGGAGTTTCCCCTTACCGAAATGGATCGCAATGTTATTCACGCCTGCGACCAGCTCGGCATCCGGCTGCTTATTGTCAGCGATCTGGAGGAGAAGCTGCGTCACTCGATCACCCATTTTGAGGATGACGGTTTTCGGTTCATCGGTCTTCGGGAAGAGCCGCTCGAGAATCCGCTCAACCGTTTCTTCAAGCGCGCGATCGATCTCGTCATCGCGCTTCCGGTGATGCTGTTTGTCTTTCCGGTGCTGGCGATCGTCGTTTGGATTGCTCAACGGCTCCAATCGCCCGGTCCGCTTTTTCACAAACAAGTCCGGGCCGGCATGCAAAACCGGCAATTTACGATCTACAAGTTCCGCACCATGCGGCCCGATCACTCCGAGGTCGCGCGACAGGCGAGCGATAACGATGAGCGCGTGTACCCGCTTGCGAGATGGTTCCGCAAACTGAGCATCGACGAGGTGCCGCAATTTTGGAACGTGCTGCGCGGCGACATGAGCATTGTCGGACCGCGCCCGCATCTGGTCGAACATAACAACCAATTCTCAACCCTGCTGGCAAGTTATCACGTCCGAGCTTTTGTGAAGCCAGGCATCACCGGTCTCGCCCAGGTGCGCGGATTTCGCGGCGAAGCGCGAAACAGCGCCGACATCGAGAATCGAGTCGCGTGCGACCTCGAATATCTGGAAAACTGGAATCTCTCTCTCGAGTGCGGAATCATCCTGCGCACATTCGCGCAACTAATGTTTCCACCGCGAACGGCGTACTAGCCAGCGATGGCTGGTGGATCGAGCGCTCCGTCGCTCGATGCTACTTTGGCGGCGGAGCCGATCTTTTGTCATCGCCCGCGGAGCGACCGATCCACCTATGCGAACGGGTCAATCCTCCACGGCCAATCGTCAGTCCTTGCGCACAATCTGGCGGCTACCGGATTTTGGCGAATATATTCGATTTTCGCAGAGAGCTGTTCGCCCCGCTCGTCATCACGCAAGCGATGATCGAAATATCCTTCCTGCCATTTCACTGAGTTGTTGGCTGCGTGAAAATGCTTCCAATCGCCAATTATGCGACTCATTGCCTGATCGCTTCTGAAGGACAGAAGTGCGTGAATGTGATCTGGCATTAGCATGAAGATCGTGATGTACCAACGTCCCTTCGATTCATAGAATCGCGCGGAATCGAGTAACGCCGCTGCCAGAGAGGGCGCAACGAGCGATCGCTGTTTTTTCTCATGATCGAGAGCCATGCGAATATGAAATATTGCACCGGACTCGACCCAGCCCGGAACCTCATGATGCAGCTTGGCTGGAAATCCGCGATATGGCACGCGCGATCGTGCAAACGTGCCGTGAAAATGGCAAGGTGGATCGGCCGCTCCGCGGGCGATGATATAGTGGCGCCAAGCGCAATTCGTCTTACCATCGCTCGCGGAGCGACCGATCCACCTCATCCTCGGGCCAGCGCTTCAATCTCTTTCGCGAACTGTTCGTGCAATCGCTTTTGCTCGAACCGTTCGACATAAACGCGGCCGGCCTGGCCCCAGTCGCGCAACCGTTGTCGATCCTGGGCCAGGTCGCTTAAGGCTTTCGCCAACTCTCCGGGCTTACCGGGAAGGACATTTCGGCCAAATCCGCCTTGCTCGACAGCACGAGCCAGCGCGCTTTCCTCGTCGGCCACGGTAACAACCGGACTCGAATGGGCGAGCGTGACCAGAAGTTTGCTGGGAAAAAATGCGTTCCCTGAGCCGCTTTGTTGCGTGATGAGCGAGACGTCCGCATCCACGAGCAATTCCTGATAATCCCGGCCAAAGTGCAGCGGCAGCATCGTCACATTGGTGAGATGTCGATCCTCCAGGTTTTTCTCCAGCGCCGGGCGGGCGGCGCCGTCGCCACACAGCACAATGCGGATTCGATCGTTCTGAAATTGTTCGGCGGCATCGAGTAGAATTTCCAGTCCTTGTTTGACTCCAAGATTGCCGGCGTAAATCGCGAGAAACTCATCGGAAGCGAACCCCTGTTTCTCGCGGAATCTGCCTCGCGGTGGAAATTCTTTTGGAATCGCGACCCCATTTGGAAACAAGATCAACTTTTCTTCCGGCACGCCTTTGCGCCGGAAAGCATCGACAATCTCTTCGCTGATCCCGGAAACGCGCGTCGCTTTTTTGTAGGCAAGGGCCTCGAGCCAATAAAGCGCTCGGGTGAACCAGCCCGCTTTAAGCATTCCGAGACCGACGGCCGCGTCCGGTTGCAAATCCTGGACATGAAAGACAAATGGCGCGCGCTTGAATCTGGTGACGAACCACGCCGCTGCGCCGAGAAGCAGAGGCGGCGAAGCGACAACATAAACATCGGCTCGGTCGAGCGACAGGATGCACAAGGTCGATGTAACGATGAATGTGCCTTCGTGTATGATCCGTTTCCAGGCAGAAACCGCTCGCGGGACAAAATGCCAGCAACGGTGAACCGGCACGCCGTTGATTACATCCGTGCGATAAAGCCGATGTCGATCTTCGTCGCGTTTTCGCCAGGCCGGGTAGTAGGCGAACGTCGTCACCATCTCGACTTCGACGGCGTGTCCGCGCAAAAACTCGCAAAGCGCGACATTGTGCGGCGCGATCCCGGTGATCTCGGGCGCGTAATTAATTCCCCAGACAACGATCCGCATCAGTCGCGTCCGGCGCGTCGCCGCAACTCATAAGTTTTGGCGACGGAAAGAAATTCGTAAACGGCGTGGAGTCGGGCGAAGTAATACCCGTCGCGCCCGTCGAGAAATCCTTTTTGCCAAATGTAAATGTAGAGGAACCGCAGCAGGGGTCGAAAGGGCAGCCGTTGCGAAATTCTTTTTAGCCGCCGTTTAAGATCGACATGTTCATGGGCGAGGTCTTCCGCCGGTTCGCCTGCGACCGCCACGCGGGCTTCCCAGTTCGAGTAACGCTGATGTTTTTCCATGAAAACATCGACTGACGGAAAGGCGTGATGTTCCATCTCGCATTGCAACCTCGCCGTCGGACCGTTCACGATCACGTGTTCGTGCACTTCGTTGTCACCGCTCGCTGTCTCCGCCGACGTGAGCTTCTCGTAGCGGCCGAGCGCATGCCGGAACAGGCGGAGATTCCAATTTGGATAATAAGCGTGCCGCAATTTTCGTGCCGAGGAAGATGAAATGGCGATTAATCCAATAACCGGCAATGGCCCCGGCATTTTTGATTGCGCTGGCAAATTCGATCTCTGCTTCCGGAGGCAGAACCTCATCGGCGTCGAGAATGAAAACCCATTCGTTCTTGAAAGGAAGATTTTCGAGCGCCCAATTCTTTTTCTTCGGCCAGGTCCCGTTGAACTCGAATTGAACAACGGCCGCGCCATTTTTCCGGGCGATGTCGATGGAACCATCCATGCTCTTCGAATCGACCACGAAGATTTCGTCAGCCCATTTCACCGAGTCGAGACAACGCGGCAGGTTCGCCGCCTCGTTTTTGATCGGAACCAGGACTGAAACCGGAACGCGCGAAGTCATCGCGTCCGCAGCACCTTGCAGGGATTGCCGGCCACGATCACGTTTTCCGGCACGTCGTGCGTCACCACCGAGCAGGCGCCGACAATGCTGCGCGCGCCAACGGTGACACCGGGCATAACGAACGCCCGCGCGCCGACGAAGGCGTCTTCGCCGATGGTGATTTTGGCGGTTACTAACGGCATTCCCGGTTGTTCGAAATTGTGGCTGCCTGTGCTCAAATACGCTTCCTGGGCGACCGTGGCCCGGGCGCCGATTTCGATTTCACCAAGGCTGTAGGCGTTCGCACGATCGCCCAGACAGGCGTGATCGTGCAGCGTCAGGTTCCAGGGAATGGCGATCCGGGCGCGTTGATGCACGAATGGTTTGCCGTCGATCTTGGCGTCGAACACGCGCAGCCAAAAGAGCCGCCATTCGTTCAATGGCTTGGGCGTCCACGCGCAAAAAACGAACCAGCAAAATTCCCATAGCACGCGCATGAAGCGGTCGGAGCCCGACCAGGGCGATTCGTAGGCGGAGGTTTGGGCTGGGTTAACGACTTGGGTTTCGGGCATCTGATTTGGATAGAATTGAATTGAAGTCGTTCAGAAACTGATCGGCAACCTTGGAAATCGAAAAGTCGGCCGATTTACGATAACCCGACTCGGCCACGCGCGCGAGCAGGGCGGGATCGGCAATGGCGTTCGCGATTTTTTGGTTGAGCAATTCCGCTGGGTTTTTGGCGCGATGATCGAAAATGAAGCCGGTTTCGCCGTCGCGAATAAAATCGTGAAAACAGCCGAGGTCGGAGACAAAGACGGCGCAACCATGCGCCATCGCTTCAACGGCGGCGAGGCCGAAAGTTTCACCCCACTCGGCCAGTGATGGATAAACAAAAACCCGGGCCCGGTGGAATTCCTTCTCCAGCTCAAGGGAATCAAAGATCGGGCCGCGAAAGACCACCGGCGCATCTCCTGCCTGCCGCTTAAGATCGGCCAGGTACGGTTCGCCACCGCCGCCAAATTTGATTTCTGCCGGGCCTACAATCACAAGTTTCCAGCCTTCCAGAGCAGCCGGCTTGCCCGCAAAAGCTTCAATCAAAAGATGAACACCCTTTTCTGGATGAACGCGACCGACAAAAAGAATCTCCCGTTCGCGCGCGTCCAGTGGGGGCGGCAGGCCCGGGATTTGTGGTTCAGGCGCCGGGTTGGGAATGACGGAGATTTTCGATTGCAGATCGGGGACTTCCTTCGCAATGGCGCGGGCCAGGGCGTGGGTCATCGCTTGTAGTCGGGCCACGTGCCGGTAGAGCCGCATCTGGCCTTTCGGATAACGACCGACGTGGACATAGACCTGCCCGTGTTTCGTGTTTCGAAGCAGTATCGGCAGCCAAAACGTGTGGGTAACGATGATATCGGCCACAGGTAAAACGCGAACCACTCGAAGCGAGTAGATAAGATCTAGAAATTTCAACCAGACGCAGGAAACGTGGAGTATCGAAACCGGGAACGCGCACGAATTTCACGCCGTCGCGCATTTCCTCTCGCGGAAATTGCGGGATAGCGCGAGAGACACTGGTCACTTCATTGCCACGCCGGGCAAATTCGTTGGCCAGAGCGAGGCTCACCTTTTCAATGGCGCCGCCCATGACGGGAGGCACCGGCAGGAACGCGCCGTTCACAATCGTGATCTTCATGCCTGGGAGCGAGCTTCGTTCAGAATTTTCAGCAAAGAATCGACCGCATGTTCAATTTCGAACCGTTTGGAAAAACATTGGCGCGCATTCGCTCGCATCTGTTCGCATTTTTCCGGCGATGTCTTCATCCAGCGTTCGATCAGACGCGTCGTTCCGGCTAAATCATCGCTTTCGACATACCCGGCTTCATCGGCATCAATCTCGCGCCAGATGTTAACCCGATCGGAAATCAGGACCGGCAATCCGGCCGCCAGCGCTTCGACGACCGACATCCCGAAATTCTCCTGATGCGATGGGAGAATGAAAGCATCGGCGGCGGCGAGGGCGCCTTGTTTCATTTCTCCCTCGAGCATGCCGGTGAAGACGATTCGACGTGACATGCCGATCCGTTCCACCTGCAGTTCCAGCTGCCGGCGCCAGCCGACCTGATCGGGGCCGGCCAGCACCAGCGAAATGTTGCTCTCCGGATCGCGCGGTAACGCGTCAATGAGAAGATCGCATCCCTTTTTCGGATGGAGCCGGCCAAGAAAAAGGAGAATCCGCCTGTCTTGCAATTGCGGGTAACGGGCCAGGAAAGCTTCTTTTGCCGTCGCGGAAATCGGACCAGATGCCTCGATGCCGAGCGGGGAAATCCGCTCGCGGCATTTGTAGAGCCAGAAAGATTTGCGCGCCTGGACACGCTCCTCCTCCGAGGTAAAAATCACCGCGGCCGCGTCCCGCAAGACGCGGTAATCAGCCCACGGCCAATACAGCCATTTTTTCAAATGTTTAAGCGGGAAAGTCCGTTTGAACCAGGGGTCGAGCATTCCGTGCGGAAAAACATAATATGGGATGGGCGATCCATGGAAGCGGCGCCAGGCGGCGAAGCTTAAGTATTGCCAGAGTCCATTGACGATCACGCGATCGTATTCCTCGCCGTGTTGCCGCAGCCAGGGCAAGAGTTTGTTTGAATACCGATAGCTGGTTAGGCCGGGGCCGAGCGCGTGAATGGTTAAATTGCCGGTTGTAACCGCGGGCGCCGACCGCGGCCCGTCGGTTGGCTCGTCATCCAGCGTGACGATGTCGATGCTTATGGCCGCGCCGGGCCAGCCCGCGGCTGAGAGCGAGCATCGCAGGCGCCACGCCGCCCACGCTCGGGTCGAGCGTGTGAGCCATTTGTAAAATCTTCAAGACGCTAAATAACGAAACCTTCCGTCCGCCGAAAATACGCGCAATCCGGCGACAATTTCTCGATGGGCCGCGCCGGAACGCCGCCGTAGAGCTGATACGATTCGGTAAAACTTTTGTTTAACAAGGATTTCGCGCCGAGCACCGAAAAATCCGGGAGCGCGCTGCCGCCGAGCAAAACGCAGTTTGTGCCGACGAAGCAGTAGTCGCCAATTCGGACCGGGGCCGAAGCCTGACAATTCTTTTCGATGTCGATGCTATGAGTCACGATCTGTGATTGAAATCCGGCGAAGGTGGTGAACTTGCCGATCATGACCGAGTTGGTGCAGTCAATCAGATGCCGATGGGTGATGGCCGAATGTTCGCCCAGGATCAGCTGTGGCAGTCGATCCTTTTCCTGGGCGAAATGGCGCGAGGGGCCGAGGGGAAACCCGGTGATCCAATTACCGCGGCCGATTGTTGCATGGGCGTGCAAATGGAGCAGGTCGATATTTTTGCACATGGTCAGATGACCGATGGCACTGCCTTCTTCCATGATCAGGCGAGTCGGCAGAACCCAGGAAAACCCAATCCGGCAAGTCGGATGAATCCTGTAGCCCAATTGCTTTTCCAGAAACGAGCGGCGCATCGCCCAGGGCAGAAAAAAACTGAGCAGTATCACGATCTGTTTCACAACTTCGCTCCCAGGGTTCGGTAGATGTCGATGTACTGCGCGATCATGTTCTTGGTCGAGAATCTTTGCGCATTCTGCAAACTTTTTTCACGCCAACGCGCGCGTTCTTGGGGATCGGTGAGCCGGAGCAGATCGGCGGCGAATCCTTCTTCATCGGCCACATCGTGAAAAAGTCCGGCCTCGCCCGCCGCTTCAGGAAGCGGTCCTGAATCGCTGCAAATCACCGGACAACCACAGGCTTGCGCTTCGATAATGGGCCAGCCGAATCCTTCAAAGCGCGACGGATACAACAGCGCGGCCGCGCAGTTATACAGAGTTTCGAGTAAGCTGCTGTCGGGATTTTCCAATTGAGTCACGCGGTTGGCTACGCCCAGTGTTTGGGCCAGCGACATTAATTCCGCATTCAGGCGATCTCCGGCGAAAACCAGCCGGCCGTTCCATTTCTCCTTGCACCGCGCAAAAATGCGCAACACCGCGTCGCGATTTTTGCGGGGTTGATTTGAACCGACATGCAGAACAAACGGAAGATCGACATCGAATCGGTCGATCTTCGCGAGTTGGGCACGCGCCAGCTCGGGCGAAAGTTTTTGATACGGATAGTTTAAACCCAGAGACACGATGTCGATCCGGGGCCGATCGCTTCGGCGCTTGACCAGACGCTCGGCATCGCTGGCGGTTGCACGCGAGACACAAGCGACAACTGTCGCGTGCCGCAGACCGCTAAGAATCCAGCGCTGCAAGAACCGACCGGTGAGCGATGCCGGGCAATCGGTGTTTTCGCCAAGAGCGCCGCGCACGGCCAGGAGATCATGGCACGTGACCACAACCGGCACATTGTGGCACCGGCTGACGTATACTGCGTTGGAATGATCGCAGATGTGAACGATCGCCGGATTTTTCGCGAGGGCCTGTTTCAACCGGCGCGGGAACAAAATGAACTTGTCGATGTAACCGAGCCACTTGCCAATAAACCGGCCGGCTGATTCGAAATTTCCCAGGACCGACTCGGGCTGGATCAATTCGGCCGTGAGGCCGATGGTTGTCAGACCATGCAGCATCATGGAACTGAAGCGCTGCATGCTTTGCTGCTGATCGGGCGAATAATTACCGATCAACAAAACCATTGTTTGGGTCGGGATCCAGGTTCGGGCCGTGGAGCCGGGTGGCGTAGGGCGAACGACGCGGGAGAGGTTTCGGCGTGGGCGCGGGAATAAGCGATTCGTCTGCCGAAAGCCCAGCTTCTTCAGTCTTGTCTTTCGGCTTTTCGCATCGAGGCCAAACAAAGACCGCTTAGAACAACGACAAAACCAAGAGTCGTCGGCTGGCCGAGCTGTCCATCCAGTAAAATGAAAAACACCGAGCTAAACAAAAGAAGCGGCAGAGTGGAATTTCGTGTCTCGGAGGGCAACAATGCTGAGATAGCCGAGGCGAACGGTTAGCGCGACACGCCAGAAAAGGAATGCCAGCCCCAAAAGCGGGCCGCTTTCGTATAACACTCGCGTCCACTCTTTCTCGGAGAGAAGAAATGCGGGGCCTCCAATGAGGTAATGAGCTCCACGTTCGTGCCGATCCCAAGTCCGTAACCGCCGGCCGGAAACTTATCGAGATTGGTTAGCGATTCGGTAAATCCTTCCAGCACACGATTGATCATGCCTTTGGCTACGGTGGTTTCCTCAACCTCGGCGCTTAAGGTAAAACGCTCGGAAAGAACGTTGATGCCTTCCTTAAAAACGGGCAGCCTCGAGATAACGACCATCGGCAACGAGGCCGATGAGAAAAAGCCGGCCAAACTGATTGACCGCCTGTGGCCGAAGCACAAAAATAATGAGCATCGCGGCAACAACCAAAAGCACGGACATCACGCAGGCCCGACTGCCGGAAACGCCAACGGCAACCGCCAATGCAACTCCCGCCGGAAGCAACGAGCCAGATTTTGTAGGAGCCGCGCGAAAGCATTCCGTGGAGCAAAAACGCAGCGACTACGCTGCAATAAAAGATCGGACCCGAGATAAAGGAGAATGTGCCGGCCGGCCGTATTTTGCCTCCGGCCGGTGAGAGTTGCTCCGCGCCTTCCTCCATGCCGGCGGTGCCGTTAATGAACGAATCAGGCGACGCCTGGAACTGCGCCACCATGAGAAGAGCCATCGGAATCATGCCGAGGAGCATCCACCAGCCGATTCGCTTCACGTCGTCCTCGTCAAAAACGTTTGCCATTAAGAAGATAAGCGGCATGTGAAGAAAATTGGAACGGAATCCGTAAAGCACCGTTACCCAAAGCGACAACGACATGATGTAATCGGAGAGAATAAAAAGGCTCATGGCCAGGGAGAGAAAGCCGATGATGGCGATGGAAACCACGTAGTTGTTGCGCGGGAACACGCGTGCCCGAAAAGCCATGAAGTAGATCAAGACCAGAACCGGATCGCGAATGACCAGAAGCGGGTTTGATAACCCCGGCGCGACCCATTTGCGCAACGCGCCTTCGATCATCAGCAGGACGATGTAAACCATGATTAACCAGCCCACGAGGCGGACCTTCTTGCTGCGATCGACAGTAAGAGCGCGGAACGACGGGAACGGTCCTTGGGCGCGATTTGTAGAAGCTGCTCTCATGAACTGGGCATCTTACTCTGCGATCACTTCTCGTGCCATTTTAACGAGCCGTTGACGATAAATTTCCCATGGATGCGATTCCGCTTTGCGGCGGGCGGCGATTTTCATCGCCATCAGGCGTTCGCGGTCCCCGGCCAGGATGTCGATCTTCTCGGCAATCGCCTCGGCGGATCGAATCGGGACGATAAATCCGTCGGTCCCGTCCTCGATGATATCCGGGCCGCAGGTGTGCCCGGTGGTAATAACGGGCGTGCCCTGGGCCATCGCTTCCAGAACGACCAGTCCGAAACCCTCGAACAGCGAGGGAAAAACGAGGAGGTCGTGGTTGTGCATTTCGTGCAAGACACCGGCGTGATCCAGACTCGGAATCCAGCGATATTTTCGCGTGGCCGCCTCCAGCGGGCGACAATCGGGGGCAGCTTTTCCGGCCCAGCAATGTCAGCTCGACAGAGTCTTTCAGGAGCGCGACCGCCCGGAGAAGATAAGACACGCCTTTGCGCTGGCCTAACGCGCCCACGAAAAGCACTTTTAGCGGACCATCCGGTTTTCGGATTTCGGACGGAGACCGTTTTCGCCGCGCCATACGGAATGATGTCGATCTTCGGATGGCCTGGTGCTTCGGAAAGGGTGGTCTTGGTAAATGTGCTGGCCACGATTACCCGTTGCGCCAGGCTCAATTCCTCGTCTTTGCGCGCGAGCTTTTCAGCGCTGTCGCGGATTCCGGTCAACGTACGACGCCCATTCCGGCTCGCGTTCTTTCTCCTCGGCGAAAATGCGCTGGGCCACTCGCCAGTAACCGATCGGCAAATCGTAAACGCGAGAAATTCCCCGCTCCGCCGCGGCTCGGAAACTTCGCAGCGCGGCGTCTTCGTACGCATAAATCATTTTGATCCGGTCGATCTTGCGAAGACGCGCGGCGACTTTGTCGTCCAATGAAGTTGAGACGGCATCCATGCTAAACGTGCCGCCGAGCAGTCGTGCGATTTCACGCAACGGAACCGTGTGAATGCGCGTCCGGATCGATGCCGGATATGAGCGGCGACTCAATAGCTGCTGGAGAGCGTGAGGAAGAAACCGATGAATGACGCCGTCTGGATTCCAATTCAGCGTTGTCCAGAATTCGCCCAGTAATCCGGCCTTCTCGAAAGCCACCAGGGCCTGTCGGACATTTTCATTTCCGGTAGGATGCGAGAGCAGGATCATCACGCTGTCTCGGTATCTTGCGTAAGCACGTAGGTTCGGATCACGCCGGGATCGGGCCAGGCGGGAAAGGCGTGGCCATTCACTTCGAGCAAGAGCTTGAGACGTTCCCGCGGCACATTAAACGGCGGCTGATCCAAAAAAACGCCGGAATGATCGAACAGGCGAATATCCGCGCCGTGAGGTTTGTCCCGATTTGCCTGGCGAAAATACGCCGTGGACGGCTGATGTTCCGTGATCAGCGTCCATCGATATTTATTCAACCGGTTCAGAACGGTTTGAATCTGATCATTGGAGAGATGCTGCAATACCTGGCGCAGGAAACAGACGCCTCCGTCCGGGAGCGGATCCTTCAAGATATTTAGGTGAAGGAACTCAACCGTGGGCGAAGCAAATTGCGCAGTGTTAAAATCGATCAGCGGTTTCACGATGTCGACTCCCACATACCGCGCGCAGCAGTCGACCAACTGCCGTCCCACGTGAAAATCTCCGCAGCCAAGATCGACAATGGTCAGCTTGGTTGAATCGATGGTCTTCAACCAGTCGCGCACTGCTCGAACATAAGCGCCGGTAATCCGTTGGTCCGACGAGCCAGCCCCTGAGTCGAAGCCTTCGGAGTCGGGCGCCCATTGATTGGCGGCATAGATCTCTGTAAATATCTGCTCCGTGGTTTTCCCGGCATTCCGGTTCTTCTGCCGTCGCCGCTGAAATTTCCGGTAACCTTCCAGCAAAATCGGCGGAGCCAATTTCTTCAGGACTTGTTTAATTTTCATGACGCGGCGCTTTTCAGCAGTTGGCAATAGGCATTCGCCACCGTTTGTGCCGTGAATCGATCAAGATGGGCCGGAGCTTCCCGAAGAAATCTCCCGGCGCATTCCGGCTCTAGCACCACTTCTTTCAAACATTCGGCAAGGGCGTGTTCGTTTCCGTTTTCAAAAGTCATTCCGCAGGGACCAATCGCTTCCGCGAGTCCGCCATCTTTCGATCCAATCACCGCGCAGCCGCAGGCAATTCCCTCCAAAGCGACAATTCCAAATGGCTCAGGCCAGCGCGACGGGACGACCATTATTCGATGCCGATTGAGCAGATCGGCGAGCTCGTGCCCAGATCTCTGACCGGCGAAAGTCACCTGTCCATTCAACCCGAGATCGCGCGCCTGGTTCCGCAAATTTTGCTCTTCGGGGCCGCGGCCAATGATTGTCAGATCGGGCCTGATTCCGTCGTCAGAGAGAATCTTCATCGCCCGCAGAAGGAGATCGGCGCCTTTATCGGAAACGAGGCGTCCGAGAAACACGAGCGTCTTATCTCGGGCGACGGGAAGCAATCGGAAAACCCGATCGTCGTACGGATTTCCAATAACAGTAGCTGGCAAACCAATGTGCTCGCGAATGGCCTCGCTAATCGCGACATTCGTGACGCGCGGCAACAGAGCGCGCTTGATCCGATTGTTCCACCCGATTTTACCGGTCGGGCCGCGCAACCAGGTCTGATGAACCACGATGACGCGTTTTCGCAGGAGCAACGCGGGAATCAAGCTGCGCAGACTGATGTTATTTTGAAACAAGCATGTCGCACCCGGAAAGAAGCCGGAGCAGTTTCCGATAATGAAGGCTCTCGCATAATGCGATATTTCCTGTCCAGCGTCTTCAGTTCGACGTTGGACATTGTGTTGGATCGTTGGGCGTTTTCTTCTTCATGAGTCTCAGTGATGAGTTCTACGTCGTGCCCCGCCTCCGCGAATTTCTCGGCCAGGATCGCCGAAACCGACTCAATGCCGCCGACATTAGGCGCGATAGGCGTAAGATGAAAAAAGAATCTTCATCAGTTGGGAAACTGGCCCGGACCACGCGACGCAAAAAGAGTCGTGTAACCGGGCGCCGGCAATTGCTCAATCCATTGAGCGATCGTGTGACGAGACAGCTCGTGTAAGCCATGATGTTGCGGAGCGGTCAGGGTAAAATTCCGGTCCCAAAACCAGGCGGGCAACTGTTCGGGTCGATAGCCTGCGCACTTTTGTGCGGCCCGGTTAAGTTCGCAAAAGATCGCGATGTGGGGCGACCCCGCGATTGTTTTTTCCAATCCGCGCAGCACATTCAGTTCCCAGCCTTCCACGTCGATCTTGAGGATATCGATTTTATCCACTCCCTGCTCGGCCATGAATTGATCGCCATTGACCAACTGCGCCTGCACCGCAGTTAGCACTGTTGTCTCCTCATGAAAAACATGAGAGGCGGGGAATTCTGCGGCGAAAGAGCCGGCCGAATGTCGAGCATTAGCAAAAAAAAGCGTGGACTCTGTCCTTTTCATGGAAAGACCGTAATTCATCGCCCTGACTTGAGGAAACGACGCTGTGTTCCTTTCGAGCATGGGGAAAATGAGTGGATTAGGCTCAAAGGCGTAAACTCTGCCGTTTGGTCCCGTGGTGCCAGCCAGGAAGCGCGTCAAGTAACCGACATTTGCTCCGACATCCAGAATTGTCTGGCCGGGATGGAGGAACGGACGCATCAGACGCCTTTCTTCTGCTTCATAACTGCCAAATAGGATGCGCAGCCGATTAGGCAAATAATCGCCCTTCGCAGTTTGAAAACCAGTCAGCAGTTCCCCCGCTGGTAGCGCATGTTCGACCAACGATTTCAAGATCCGGCGCAATGATTTCCGGCCGAATTGTTTCCACGGATTCATCGTTACAGTTCGCGTAGAAAATTCTTCAGATCAGCTCCGTCTATGATCATGTCCTCGTTTTCGTAGGCGCGGAGGGAATCCCTGCGCACCGGACTCCGAGGGTGTGCTTCGAGAAAATGGTATCGCAGCTGCGCCGACGCGGCGAGATGCAGGTAGAAATCAAGATAACCTGCCCGGGTTCCGATTTCTGCAACCATGGTGCCAGGCCTACAGAAAGCGATGTTGGCGAGGGCTGCGCCATGGGGAGTCAGGATGATCTCTGCATTCGAGAACAACCGCATCTGCTCGACCCACGGAAGCAACTCCAACTCAATCACGGTAAAACCGGCTTTCTCAAAGAGGGGAATCAACGCCTCTTCATTCAACAACCGGCGGACAGCCGCGCGTTTGCGTGAAACATAAATCTTTTTAGCTGCGGGCCCCGAACGCCGCAGGCCGGGGTCAACCTCTCGGATTGCATCCGCCACACAATGGAGATCACGAATTTTCCAGGGCGCGACGATTTTGGACGAATGATCCATGGATGGGATCACGGCCTGTGCGATTTGGAAACGATCTCTTGAATCGACGTAAACCAATTTATTTAGCGGCACCCCGGCCGCGCGGAGTGAGTGCTCCTCGTAAGAAGCATGCGAGCCATTGATGAGGATGCGATCGAAACCTTGAAAACCTCCCGACGCGGTTCGCAGGAGAAGCGCACGCGGCAGAAGGTCGACAAGCCAGTGGTAGTAATTCCCCCGCGCTTCCGGCGTGATCAGAATTGCCGTACGCCCATCAAGCGACCTCGCCCACGGGAGTCGGAATGTGGAGAAGATCGGATGATTCTCAACGCCCCAGACTTCCGGTGAAAGGTCAGCGAGCAGCGCGCCATCAGGAGTCGCAACGGATCCGCCATAGCGCGCCCAAAAGTCAATGTCGCGAAGTTCGAAGAGGTAGGCGGGCTCCGCTAAATTGCTTTCCGCGTCAGAGATGGATTGCGGAAACGGAGGCGGCAGAGCAATGACGTGTTCCGCGGAATGGAGTTTGGTCACCGAGCCGGACAGGTGCGACTCGAGATAGGCGATTGTCGATCTTTCGATTCGCAGTGTTGGTTTTCCGCGTAGCGCGCGAGAAAACTTCACAATCCCGCGCTTCATTTTCCGGAGGGGCAAGACGAGCGTCTTTAGGGACCGTAGCCGCCACTTTTCGCGGCGGATCAGGTCGCGTAGCGCGGAAGCGATCATCTCTCGGAGATGGTGCGCCAGCCGAAATGAGTCGCAAAATCATCGACCACACATGGCCAGAGTGCCTTGAGTAGAAAGCCAACCCTTTGACAAGGCGAAAAAATCATGAGCGAGGGCGCCCGGAATAATCAGTCCAGACGGTTTGCAACATTTGCTTTCGACTCGCTAGTTTCTGCCGTGCACTGGGATCTGAACGGGTCTTCCATGCGAGGACTATTGTTTCAGCGCAGTGCCGGAGAAAGAGCGCCGGCTTAATGAGGACATACAGGCTTCTTCGATGACTCCTGAGGACCCGAAGACGGCCACGGTGAAAATCAATTACGCGCGTCGCCGACCAGGGGGATGCTTGTCGCAAATTATCGTGAATCACCGCGTTGGTCTCGAGCACCGCCATTTTCCATCCGGCCTCTGCACAGCGCCAGGCCCAATCGACGTCGCTATCCGAGAATGGGAATGACTTCGCGTCGAATCCGCCGGTTTTCTCCCAGACGAGACGGCGGATAACCAGCGGGCTGGTAAACACGACATCGCACGTGCGCCAGCGAATGTTATCGGTCATTTGCCAGGGCGAATCGTTGGGCGAATTGAGATTCCAGTGAAGCGAAAGATTCTGCCCCATCACTAACGACAGTCTGCTTGGAAAACGAATCCCGTAGCCGCACGGTTGGCCATTGTGCAATCTCACGGTAAAACCCGCGGCCGCGAGTTGTGGCTGCGCTTCGAGAAGCGAAATGGCATTGATGAGAGGATCGACATCGGCCAGCCAGTTGTCGGTCTCATAAAGGAACAGCCAGCGGCAATCGGGGAAGCGCGCAATAGCGGTGGCGCATCCGGCATTTGCGCCGTCCGCGAAAGACGAGGTCTGCGGCGGAGCCGTAACGACGGCGAGATTGTCCTCGGGATTCTGGTCACGCCAATTATTTAGAAACTCAGCACTGCCATCGGTGGAGCCCGCTTCAAACACGACGATAGCCGAATGGAAAGGCGCCTTTCGCAAAGCGAACGTGAGCGAGGCGATTGCCTTCTCCAGCAGTTCCCTCCGGTTGAAAGAATTAATGACCGCAACCAATTCGATTCGGTTCTGTTTCATGCGCCTAAGCCGAGCGCGCCGGCAATGCCGCGCACAACATGAGATGACGCCGCGCGGCGCAGGTACCAGTCATAAGTTTCCGATGCGGCTTTCGATTGGTCTCGTGGCAATTCGACCCGAGTTGAGTCGACAAAATATGGGCCGGGTAATCGATCGTTATCGATTCCGATCGCTGAACTGACATTCGGGAAAATCGTGATAACGCCATGCGCGCAGGCCGCGGCGAAAGCACTGGACTTGAGCACCGCATCGGTCGGCACATCGGCGCGGTGGAAATAATCGAGCCAGGCGAATGCGCAGGATGAAAGAATCTCCGATGCTTCGGCGGCGGCAACTTGAGGACGGTAATCGATTTCCAGGTTTGGAAGATCGACAATGAGCGCTCGAATTGCTGGATTGGGCTTCCCGCCGAGCACGAACAATTGGCGTGGAAAAGATTGCTCGGGAATTCGCTTCGAGATCGTTCGAAACGACCGCAGGGAGCGTTCGACTAATGTTGTGCCGCCGCAAATCGCCCAGCGATGCGGCGACCGATCTGCGAGTTGCTCGCGAGTCAGCGTTGGTTCGCCAAAATTCGAGAAAACGGGATGGACGCGTGCGTTTGCGACCGGCGTCGAGTTCTGGAGCTGTGCCAGCATCGTTTCACTGCTGACGATTGCTGTGTCGGAAATTTGAGCGATCCGCCGCGCGATGTGCTTTTGAAACGGGCGCAACCAGAAGGCGCTGCGCCACGGCGGGCCGGAGGCATAGAGCTCATGAAAAACTGTGAGCAAACGACCCGAGCACTGGCGGCGCAATTGCCGCAGGATCGACAATAATCCAAACGGAACGCCGCGCTTTTGATAGCCGTAGTTCACGTAATGGAGGATAACGTGATCGAATTCTTTGGCGGCTAGCGAACCAGATAGCGGCAGGATCTCGAAATCGCGGGGGAAGCTGTCCCGCCTTCGCTCGGCTTCGGCGTGGCAAGCAGGTTCCCCTACAGACGTTGCCGGGGCAGCAAAGATTGTCTGACAATCGAAACGATCACGCAGTTTACGGGAGACGGTCAAAGCATAATCTCCCACGCCGTCCTGCATTCCCGGCGGCCGCGGCACGATCTGCAAAATTTTTGACGATCGCGTCATTGTGGGGGCCGCAGTTCTTGTAAGGCGGCTTGATACTGCTGCGCGGTATCGCTCGCGATTCGTTCCCACTGAAATTCGTTTGCGATGGATCGACACCGGTTCGCAAGAACGTCGTAATCGTCCGGAGCCAGGCGCAGAATCTCCGTGGCGCGTCCAGCGATTGCGCTGGCTTCGCCTACCGGCACCAGAAGCTTGCTGCGAAGCGGCTCGAGAATGTGACGCGGGCCAGGGACATCGTAGGCGACGGTGGGAATTCCCGCGGCTAACTGTTCGAGAACGGCGAGACCAAAACCTTCCACGTAGCTTGGGAAAAGGCCGACTGCGCAAGAACCGAGCTGCCTGGGAAGTTCGTCTGGATCGTAAGTCGAAATGCAGGAAATAAACTCGCTATGCGACAAACGGAGATCGTTCAGAACTTTCTGGTCGGTCGCCGTGGTGCCGAGAAATTTAAATCGGGCGTTCGGAATGATCTTGCGAACACGATCGACAATCTCGCCCCAATCGCGCGCCCCTTTGCGCAGGCTCCACATCCCAACGAAGCAGATTTCTTTGCCTTGAAGTCGGGCCTCGGGGGATTTCGCCGCGGCAGCAAGGGCGGTCCTATCGTTTTCATTGAGGCCGTAAGGCTGGATCAATATTTTTTTTCCAACGACTTTCGTTTTTGGGAGCAAGTCGCGCTCGTCGGCGTTAGGCAGATTGATTACGTCGCAATATTGGAGGGCACGATCAGATTCACGAGCGAGCCAGCGCCGCTTTAGTCGATGAAAGTAGCGGCCGATAAATTTGCCGCTGGATTCATCGGGCCAGCGTTTTCGGCTGAAACGCACAAAGTCATCGAACGCGCGATAAAGACCGATTGAACGGGCAACGAGAAGTCCAGAGAAGTTCAATCGTTTCTTCGGAAACGGAAGGACGCCGATCGTCGCGTCGATGACATCGAATCGAGAAGCGTTCTGGCGAACATGGCGAGCGGCATGCGAGCGAAAGAAAATTTGGCGCACCGCGGCCCGGCCGGAAGACCTGGTCGCTCGCGGGAAGGCATCGGTGAGGCAGAAAACTTCGACATGATGTCCGGCGGTTTTCCATTGTTTGACGAGTTCGATGTAAACGCGAGAGGCGCCCAGGCGCGGGTCCCACGGGAGGTTCACGATGACCAGAATTCGCAGCGGCTTATCCACGGGCAAGACGAGTCCAGAATTTGTGACGGACTGGATTTACATAATGGCGCATGACGAGCGACTTGTTGGCATAGCGATCGCCGTAACCGAACTGATCGCCGAGCTGAAGCACGTACTTCGCCGGATCGAACGGCTGCGCTCCGTTCGCGTGCATCGTCAAGTGCGTCATTGTTTGGTTGGTAAAAAAACTGGGATCGCCGTCGAGTTTGAGAAATCGATCGATACTGAGCGACCAGTCGAGTTTTTCAAAGAGGAGTAATGCGCCCGTGTTCACCGGTTCTCGTTGTTCCTGCGCATCGTGCAGAAGACGGGAGTCGCCTGAGAATTGGCAATCGCTGAGGTAATAAGCCGGCGCATCATGAACGGCCACACGACCTGCCAGATCGGTGGCGCCCGCGAAAAAGAGAACATCGGAATCGATGTACAACGCCGGATTGTTTTTTGGCAAGGACATGATCAGCGCAAGTTGTTTGCCGGTCGGATGGCGGGAGAGGTAATTCCGAAGTTTTTCGGGAAGATCGACAGAGGGAGGAGGAGTTGCGGCTTGGATCTGAACAACGGGATCGATTCGCTGCAACAGGCCGCTGCTTTGTGACGTGTAGCTTCCGTCGGACACGACAGTGAAACGAGCGGGGCGACCGGCAAATCGCAGAAAGGAACGAATGGAGGCGACTTGCTCGGGCAGCGCCCGCTCGCCGGAATAGGAATAGACATCGATGTCGATCTTGCGAGGCGACTCGATTTTCCGGCGAACGATCAAAGGAAGAGCGGCCCGATAGATATCTCGACTGGCGTGGCCTTCGGCACGGGCGAGATGGTAGGGGAAGTTGATCATCCAGCGGGCTGCGGCAAGGATCGAAAGCCGCGGTAGGTCAGAACAGCGTTGAGAAACAAATTCGGCACGATCGAGATTAGATTGAAAATAAGAACACCGGACACACTGGAAAAATTGGTGAAGGGAATGAGAGCGATCTGCGTAACCAAGGTCAGAGGAATATAGAGCCAGGAGCCGGTGACCCAGGCCTTTGCCGCATTCAAAGACCAGAGCGTGCCGGTGATCGCTGCGCCGATGGCAAGCGCAATCATCAAGAACAATTCGTGATCAAGATTGGCGTATTTGTTTCCGAGCACGAACAGGAATTCCCGCGGAAAAAATCGCGCGCCGGCCAGGACTACCAAACTGAATGCCGTCACGCCGCCGACAATCGCGGCGTAGAACCATCGCATTTTTCGCGGATCCTGACATCGGGCAAACGCGGGGACAAAAATATTGGCGAGCAGATTGCTGAGGATGGTGAAGATCATGGCCAATCGGCCGAGGGCGCCGACTTCGGCGATCGAAGTGGTGTGGCGGGCGAAAAGACTGATGAGAAAAACCGTGATCTGTCCTTGCAGACAATAAAAGATCGAATTGGGCGCCAGATGTTTGATCAGGCGAAAAATCTCACGTCGATCCTCTGAATTTTGCGGCGCGCTGCGATCGATCGTTTCGCTGACGTAACCGCGAAGCATGAAGTATTGAATGAGCCAGGTTGCCGCCGTCACCGCGATGGCCACGGCCGCGTCGAGAAACAGAAACATCAGTGCGGTCAGCAAAGTGAGACGAATGATCGCGCCGGTGAGATCGATTTTCTGGATCTTGCGAATATCGGAGTGCAGACGAGGAACAACGGTCAGGACGCCGATCGACAGTTGAATTTGTATGCCGCCAACAACCAGAGCGATGATGATCGCGGCGTAAGAGATCGGCGCGTTATTCCTGGCCAAAAGGAAATAGAGACACGGCGTTACGACGAGAATGGCCAGCACGCTCAGTCGTTTGCGGAGGCTTAGCGCGGTATTGATGAGCTGGCCGAATCGATGTCGATCCTGCCAAACGCGACCGCCAATCGAGATCAAGCCTACGCTGATCCCGAGGTCGCCAAGAATCTGCAGCGTCGCCTGCATGCTATTGGCGATAGTGAAGTAGGCGTATTCCTGCTGGCTCAGTTTATGAACGAGCAAAATGCCGCTGCCAAAGCCGATGATTTGGACTATTGCTTGAACGATTGCGAAACGACCGACGATTTTCGCCCGATATAACGCGCGCCGGATCAAAGGGGATGAAGTCTCATCCTCGAGCGGCGTTGGAATGGGGCCGAAGAAACTCATGGCGTGATCATCTGCTCAAGAGAGCAATGAGCTATCGAAGTGCCAAGATGAATTCCAAGAATTTTACGGGCAGTATGCCTGCCGGCGCCACCCCGCCACAGACAAGCTGCCTGCGCTAGGAAGTCTGGGCGTGCTTGGGTTGGCCACGACGCGGCGGCAACGGCGTCATGGTTTCACCATTAGTCGCTGCAGGCGCAGGCGTGTTGTAATATTCCGAATACTGGTAGTAATAATATTCGGGCAGCGTCGTATCGACGAAATTGAGAATGACGCCCGGAACGTTTACCTGCCGATTGTAAAGTAATTCGAGGGATTTGCGGGTGAGCCGTCCGGAGGTGTAACCGAGGCGGACAACGAACAGGGTGGCATCGATCTTGGGAGCCAGGCTCGTGGTATCGTCCGCAGCCAGGATCGGCGAGCTGTCGATCACGATGTAGTCGTATTCGTTGTAAATCTCTTGCAGCAACGCATCGGTGGATTCGCGCAGGAGATGTTCGCTCGGCTGCGACAACGTGCGCCCGCGCGGCAGAATAAACAAATTCGGATAGGAGGTCGGGACGACTACTTCCCGCCAGTTTACTTCCTGTTTGAGCACTTCCGAAAAACCGATCTTCGATGAAATGCCGAAAGTCTCGCGAACGGCGCCGCGGCGAAGGTCGGCATCGATCAACAACGTGCGCGCGCCGGAGAGCGCCATGGTAATGGAAAGGTTGGCTGCGATGGTTGATTTCCCTTCGTTGGGAACAGCGCTGGTGATAAGCAGCGTTTTCGGCCTCGGTCCATCGTAAGGCATGAAGAAAATTGACGAGCGGACGTTCCGGTACGATTCGGCAAAGACATGGCGGGCATCATCGGGCTGGAGCAACGTGACTTTCCCTTTGGTTCTCTCTTTGGGGATTTGGCCCAGCACGCTTTCGGAGAACTGCCGCTGAAATTCGCTCAAAGACGCCATGCGATCGTCGATGCGATCGAGCAGGATGAGAATGGCAATACCGGCGAACAGGCCGCACCCGAAACCGATCAGGAGACTTTTAACCAACCCGGGATGCACCGAGACTGGCGTCGTGCCCATTTCCATGATGGCGATTTGATCGGCCGAATCAACCACCTGTGAGACATCGACTTCCTTGAGATTGTTGGCCAATCGTTCATACAAAACTTTTAGACGATCAACTTTGCCTTTGACCCGATTGAACAGGGCCAGGCGCTGGCTGAGGTCGAGCGCTTTTGCTTCCCACTCCTTGATGTTCGTCTGGAGGTTTTCCATCTGCTTGCCGATGGATTCGCGGCGAGTCTTCAGTTTTTCCAAAGCGTCGCCGCGGTAGAGATCGATCAATTTTTCCTGCTTCGAGATTTCGTCGGCGATCTTGATGATCTTGGGGTGGTTGGGGCGAAGATTTTTCGCCAGAATGTCCCGCTCCGCCTTAAGCAACTGGACTTGCTGTTTGGCCTTCAAGTAATCCGCTTCCGGACCGACGCCGGAAAACGGCATCACTTGCTGGTCGGTTTCCGTGGCGGCGCCGCCTTCGGACCTGTTCTTGGCCCGATCGAGGGTCTGATCGAGGTCGAGCAAATCGAGCAAATCGTATTCGGTTTTGAACGCGGCATAATCGCGATTCAATTTTACCAGATAAGCGGCGGCACTGTTTCCTTCCTCCTGGATAAAACCGATGTTGTTCTGTTTCTGGAACTCGAGCATTTCATCTTCGGCCGTCCTCAAGTCCTTTTCCGTCTGGATGAGCTGTTCGGTAATACCGGTGATCACCGTCTGGCCCTGGCCCTCCCGCACCCCTTTTTTGAAGTCGAGATACTTCTGCATCACCGCATTGAGATAAGCCTGGGTGTACTCCGGCGAGCGGCCAATGGCCTGGAGCTCAAAAATCGAAGTGCGCGGGCGCTGATAAATAGTGAGTATGACCGGCACCGGCTGCATTTCCGGATGGATCGAGCGGACGAGCGCTTCCGCGCCACGTTTCACTTCGGCGCTCTGCATCAGCTGGATTTGGGTGCCGAAAAAGTTTTGCGATTCCTCGCTGTAAATTGCGCCCTGGGGGATTCGCAGTTGTCCCGGCATCATCATTTTGCTGGTCGAGAGAAATGAAGGCGGCGTTTGAACGGTGATCCACGCTTCGACAAACAGCCCGAGACAAATGGTCAGCACCGGGATCCACCAGCGCCTGAGCAGGAGGGTCTTGTAGCGGTGGAGCCGGGTAACGAAACTGGTGGACCAGGAAGGCGCCGTGTATTTTTCAGCGGTCGGAAGTTGCATGGCTACATGTTAATTAACTTCTGGGGCACGTAGATCGTGTCGTCGGGCTGAAGGGCGACGTCTTCGTCGGAGTGTCCTTCTTCGATCACGCGTTTAAGATCGACAGTGTAATCCTTGCCATCCAGGCGGGTGAGCTTGACCTTGCGCTTGTTTGCGAAATCGCCGAAGCCCCCGGCGCGAATGATCGCCTTGCTGACGGTATAAACCTCGTCCGGTGGGATCTCCTGCGGCCCCTGGGCCCTGACTGAACCGTAAACGTAAACGCGCCCGCGGGATTTTTCGCTGACCCGGTCCAGGGCCAGAATCACCGTCGCGTGATAATAATATTCTTTCTCCAGGGCGCCTTTGATATCGCGGGCGAGCTGTTTGCAAGTTTTCCCCGAGGCCGGCACCGGGCCAATATAGGGGACTTCCAATTCCCCATTGTCGTTTACCCGGAGCCGTTGCGATTCGTTATCGCGGTCTTCGACAACCCGGAAACTGACGAAATCGTTCGAGCCAAGTTTTTTCTTATCGTCCAGGACATCCATCGAGTTGGTGAGCATGACGGTGCTCGTGCCTCGAAGAAGCTTCGTTTGAGGGCGTTCTGGTCGTTAACGGAATGGGCGTAGCAACGTCCTGCGATTGCTGAGAGTGCTGGGCATTCCCTGGCGGCGAAACCCAGACAAAAACAGCGGAGATTAACGCATAGACACGAACTCTCATTAACATTCCCACTTCATCCCTTTAGAAACTGTAGGTTCCGTCTAATGAAACACGGTTTTGCTCATAGTCACGCAGCGGCACGTCGGAATCTTTCCGGGTGTACTGGTAACGCAAGCCAAGGGTTACGTGGGGTGTTAATTGATAGCCAACAGTGAGCGCTCCGCCGTAACGCTGGAGATGTTCGCCCTTGGCCGAGAACGGAAACGCGGCCAGACCGCCCGAATCTTTCGCATCTTCGTAAAAGAATTCGGTGGTGAGCAGCGTATTGCGCAAGACCTTCCAGTTCACCGTGTGCCGGACGTAATTGAGCCGGATGGAGTTTGAGTTCACACCCAGCTGATTCTCATGACCCGCGCTGATCGATTGGCTGATAGATTCGTTGATTTGGTGAGTCAGGAGACCGTTGGCGTAGTAATCCGCCTGGTCCTTCTTGTCGGGAAGCATGACCACTCCGAAGGGAAAACCAAAATCAAACGTCACAAAGTTGTGATCGAAATCGATCCATTGATAGCCGCCCGCGATGCGCGCCCGGATATTATTGCTCAATTGAGCTTCGATGAATCCGCCGCCGCTGTAATTCTCGCTGATCGTTCAAAACGCTCTTGTTATAACGGGTGAAGACGGCGTTTCCTTCCACGCCGGTGAAAATGGCGTCCGAGACCTTCACGCCGGCCGTTCCCGACAGCTGCTCCGCGTTACGGTCCAGATAATCAAACCGATCGGTCGTGGAAACATAATTGTAATGATCGTATCCCAGGGTGATCAAAATCTGGTTCAGATCCCACAGGACCGAGACGCCGGCATAGTTCTGGAAGCGTCCGATAATCGGTCACATTGTTCAGGCCCACCTCGGCGATCGGGTCTTGCTGGACCGAAAAGCGATCGTGGAAGTTGATCCGGAAATCGCCCACGAAAATATCGAAAGCCAACTGCGAATTCGGGGCCACCAGAATCTGGTTCGTGTTCGCCTCCGAGTGATCGAGATAAGCGGCGTAGCTGATCCCGATATCCAGCCGCAGAGTATTCAGCTGGGTGAGCGGCCAGATGGCGTCGAAATTGATTTGCGGCCGGATGATGACGTCCTCCTCGGCAAAACCGTCATCGGCGTAATTGATGTTGTCGTTGTATTCCACACCGACGCTTGCGCCGACACGGAGACGGACCGGGCCGACGAGAAGATTGTAGGGAATTCGATCGACATCCTGCCGGCGCGCTTCGCTGGCTGCTTCGCCTGCCAGCGACGGACGTACCGCGTCTTGCGACCGAACCACTGAGGGCACAAGAAGAAGCGGCAGTAAACAGACCAAAGCGATCCGCTTTGGAAAACGCGAGCAAGAGATGGTTTGGCGGCTCATAGACAGGTCAGGCGAGTTTGAACGATAGCAGTTGTGGTACCAAAATAAATTTCGTTTGGGAAGGCTGGATTTTTTCGACACGTCTTCCATGGATATAATAATGCTGGCTGACTACAGATTTCTCCTTGTCCCGCTACTTCTACTAAATGCTTCAAGGAGCTAGCAAGCGAAATCAGCCCAAAAAAAACGCCCATTTTTTCCCCCATAAGAATCGCCTTCGCTTGGCCCGGTGCAACCGGGCGCCCTCCGAGGGGAGATGGGGCCAATTCTTGTGGTCTTTGACCGATGCCGGACCGGTCTGGCTTTGCCTCTTTGGGGCCCGGCGACGGGCATTTCCTAAGGGATGACGGCGAAGAATCTCAACTGGGAGACAGTGGCAGAGTTCGGCGATTCTGCCACCGGGGAGGCGAACTTGGGAAAGCGGTCCAGTTTGGCCCAATCTAAGCTGTTGGATGAGGGGTCATGAATCGCTCTCAATCTCACTTTTTGTCCCTGGCGTTGGCCGCCGGACTGCTGGTGCCCGGTTTCGTCCCGGCCGGCCGGGCCACCGCGGCGGAGGCTGAAAATCCGGGGGTTAATTCAAAACCGCTGCATGCTGTCACCCAGATTCAATGCATCACGCCGGACGGCCGTGTTTCGCCCGTAGCCGACGCCGACGGTTCGGCGCAAAACGCGCCGGCGACGATCAAAGATGACGAGACGATCAGCTGCCCATTGCGTGAGGGTAAAACGATTTTCATTATCAGCTTTGCCAGAATTGCGTTGCTCGATCGGTTTACATTCGTGAACGAGAATGCCGCAGCTCAGGGCGAGCTCGATATTGCCGTTTCGAATTCTCCTCTCCCGGCGGATAGCCCGGCCTGGACAGCGGTTGATGGCGCGATTCCGTTTGCTCGCAAGCGACTTTTCAATCTCTCCATGATCGGCGTCGAAGCGCGGTTTGTGAAACTCTCCTTTCGCGTGGCCGGGTCCACCGCTGCGGCAAATCGGGAAAATCGAGTGCGGTTCGTGAATCCATCGACAGCCCTCAGATTCGGTTACGTCCGTCTCGAGGCGCCTTCTGTCCTGCGCGCTGCGCGCGATTAGGTCGAATTTTTTGATCGAGTTAGTGACAGGAGTTCTTGCCCCGAGATTCCTTGATCACGCACCGGCAACACAATTTCACGAAATCACGATTTGAAAAATCAAACCATGCTCAACTGCTGCTCGATCGCGCCAAAAACGAAGTCTGTGGCAGCGATTTTTGCGAAATGAATCCACACTTTTCTTCGCTCTGCGCATCTTCAACTCTAGGCATGGAACTAGCTATTTTTCCCTGCGGGATTCGAGATGTCGTGACGCATGGAATTGGCTACGGGGAATCAGAAGGAAAACAGTCTAGCGCAATTGCCGGGCGTTTATGACGCGAACCCCTACAACGGACAACCCACCAATGAAGACGAAAATTGCATATTATCTGAGAATCGCTCGCCCCAGGCTTCGGACCATTTTGAGATTGTTGCCCGGGCTACAAACGATGCAGTTCGGGATTGGAATGTAGCAACGGGAGCCCTGTCCTGGCCGCAAGGGTTCGAAAGCCTGCTCGGCTTCGATCCGGCCGCCTCTAATAGCAGCACGATCGGTTTCTGGCAGGCACGGCTCCATCCCGGCGATCGCACCCGCGTCGCAACCGGCATTCGCGACGCGCTGGCTGGAGCGGAGCCACATTGGAGTGGCGAGTACCGTTTCCGCCGCGCCGATGGAACTTATGTTCACCTGCTCGAGCGCGCTCTGATCGAGCGCGGTAGCGATGGGCGGGCTGTGCGATTTATCGGATCGCTCATGGACATTACCGCGCGCAAACAACTTCAAGATCAGCTTTGCCGTTCACAAAAGATGGAAGCCTTTGGCCAGCTCGCCGGTGGTCTGGCGCACGACTTCAATAATTTTCTCACGACCATCCTGGGCTACGGCGATCTCGCCCTGGCCGAGCCCGGCGCGAAAGGCATCGTGGCAAACCACATCTCCGAGATTCGAAAAGCCGCCGGTCGCGCGTCCGATCTGGCCGGCCAATTGCTCGCGTTCAGTCGCAAGCAGGCTCTCGAACCGCGAGTCATCGAGGTCAATTCGCTCATTGTCAATCTGGAGCGGTCGTTGCTGCGGTTGCTCGGCGAAGACATCGTTTGTCATTTGCATCCTTTTAAAGAAGACGCTCACGTCCGAGTCGATCCCAGCCAGATCTCACAGATCATTCTCAACCTTGCTGTGAACGCTCGCGACGCGATGCCGAAAGGCGGCCGGCTCACCCTGGAAACAGCAATTGTCGAGTTAACTGGCGAAACCGATCCGGCTTTTCTCTGCGGGCATTTTGTTCCCGGCGAATATGTCGTCATCAGCGTGGCCGACACCGGCACAGGCATGAGCGAGGAAGCAAAGTCGCATCTGTTTGAACCGTTTTTTACCACCAAAGACGATCGAAGCGGCCTGGGCCTCGCCACTTGTTACGGCATCGTGCATCAAAGCGGCGGGCACATCCGCGTTGAAAGCGAAGAAGGCAAGGGCACGACCGCGCAGATTTACTTCCCACGGGTTGCCGCTCCGCCGTTGCCCTCTTATAAAAAGCCGAATCTAAAAAAACTTCCCACCGGCACGGAAACGATTCTCGTTCTCGAGGACGACGTCAGTGTGCGACACATTTCCGTGCGGGTCCTTCGCAAACTGGGCTATCAGGTCATCGAGGCCGCCACTGGCGACGATGCCCAGCGCATGATTTCCGAGGTCGCCGGGCGCAACATCCATCTCCTGCTTACCGACGTCGTAATGCCGCAAATGAGTGGCCGTTATTTCGCCGACTGGTTGCGCAAGATCAGTCCAAATACCAAAGTCGTTTTCGTCTCCGGTTATCTGGCTGATTCGCTCAATCCCGGAGACAGGATCGACAACGGAATGTTCTTCCTCCCCAAGCCGTTCGACCCGGAGCAACTTGCCAACACCATTCGGCAGGCGCTGGATTCGTAGAAACCGACACCGCACCGACGGCCGGAGTTGTCGATTGGCGATCTTGCGCCAAGATTGCAGCGCGTGATCACGTTCGAGGACATCGAAGAAGCGCGCCAGCGCATTGCCGATGCGGTTTATTTTTCGCCCTGCGCGTCGTCCATTCCCCTGAGCGAAATCACCGGCATGGAAATTTTCTGCAAGCTCGACAACCTGCAGAGGACCGGAAGTTTCAAGGAGCGCGGGGCGCGCAATGCGCTCGTCCAGCTTTCGCCCGAACAGAAAAAGCGCGGAGTCATCGCCGCTTCCGCCGGCAATCACGCCCAGGCGCTCGCTTATCAGGGGAAGCTGCTCGGCATCCCGGCGACGGTGGTGATGCCGAAATTTGCGCCGCTGATCAAAGTAAATAATTGCCAGAAACTCGGCGCGACGGTCGTGCTGGGGGGAAAAGATTTCGCCGCCGCCAAGACGCGCGCGCACGAGATCGCGAATGAGATAAGTCTGGCTTACATCGACGGCTACGACGATCCCGCGATCATCGCGGGACAGGGAACGATGGGGCTGGAAATTGTCGAGCAAGTTCCCGATCTCGATGCTGTGGTTGTACCGGTCGGGGGCGCCGGATTAATTGCCGGCGTTTCGCTGGCCATAAAGACCCTGCGACCAAACGCGAAAATCATTGCCGTGGAAGCG
This sequence comes from uncultured Verrucomicrobiae bacterium, assembly GCA_963815455.1. Taxonomy (GTDB): domain Bacteria; phylum Verrucomicrobiota; class Verrucomicrobiia; order Chthoniobacterales; family UBA10450; genus JBDTZF01. The sequence continues at coordinate 671,650 of CAWFGO010000002.1, read as the reverse complement.
GAGAACGTCGCCAGTTTTTCCGCTGCGCTCAGCGCGGACAAGCCGGTAAAGATCGACATGCACCCCACGCTGGCCGACGGCCTCGCCATTCCCCAGGTCGGCACGAACGCGTTCAAGATCGCGAAGTCGAATGTCGATCTTACGGTCACCGTGACTGAGGAAGAGATCGCGCTGGCGATTCTGCGTCTGGTTGAGCTGGAGAAAAGCGTCGTCGAAGGCGCGGCGGCAACGCCGCTTGCTGCCTGCATGTCTGGCAAATTGAAAGAGTTTGCCGGCAAACGCGTCGTGCTTGCGCTCTGCGGCGGCAACATCGATCCGAATGTCCTGAGCCGGGTGATCGAGCGCGCCCTCGTCGCGGATGGCCGCCTCTGCCGATTCACCGCAATTATCAGCGATCGCCCCGGCGGCCTGGCCGATCTCTCCGGCCAGATCGCGGAGGCCGGCGCCAGTATTAAACAAGTCGTCCACGACCGGGCCTTTGCCAGCAGTGACGTTTCCGCCGTGCGCGTCCTTTGCACTGTTGAAACACGCGACCGCGACCATCTGGCCCTTTTGCTGGCTCAACTGAAAACTCACGGCGTAGAAACGCGCGACGTGAAATAGGAGCATTTACGCCTTGATCACGCACGAACGCTTGAATGCGGATTGCGCTTCGTATATCTCTTGCCATGCATGCGCGCGAAAATAGCATCGGCAATGCCAGTCCGACTCGGACTTTGCGCGCCGGCATATTGGGCCGAATGACGAGGAAGTGCGCCAGATGCTGCGCGAAGTCGGGTTCGACGATCTGGATGGCCTGATCGACGCCGCGGTCCCGAAAAATATCCGGTTGGATCGGGAACTGAATTTGCCGGAAGCGAAATCGGAAATGGAAGCGCTGGCTGAGCTGCGCGCGATTTCGAAGAAGAACAAACTTGCGCGCTCGTTCATTGGCGCCGGCTATTCCGATTGCGTCACGCCGCCGGTAATTCAGCGGAACATTCTCGAAAATCCCGGCTGGTACACCGCTTACACGCCGTACCAGGCGGAAATTGCTCAAGGCCGGCTCGAGGCGCTTCTGAATTTCCAGCAGATGATCATGGATTTGACGGCGCTGGACATCGCCAATGCGTCGCTGCTCGACGAAGCGACCGCCGCCGCCGAAGCGATGACGCTTTGTCATGCCGTCGCCTCAGATCGAAAAACTTTCTTCGTGGCCGACAATTGTCATCCGCAAACGATCGAAGTGACCCAGACCCGGGCGAAACCGCTCGGCATCGAAATCAAGATCGACAATTTTTCGCGATTCAAATTCGACGACACGATTTTTGGCGCGCTAGTTCAATATCCCGCCACCGACGGCGCGATTTACGATTACGCCAAATTCGTTAAGCAGGCGCATGATGCCGGCGCGCTGGTCGTCGTGGCCGCCGATATTCTCGCGCTGACATTGTTGAAACCGCCGGGCGAATTCGGCGCCGATGTTGCCGTGGGTAACACGCAACGATTTGGCGTACCGCTCGGGTTCGGCGGACCGCACGCGGCGTATTTTGCCACGCGCGATCAATACAAGCGCCACATGCCGGGACGGCTGGTCGGCGTTTCGCACGATGCCGAAGGCCGCCCCGCGTATCGGCTCGCGTTGCAAACGCGCGAACAACACATCCGGCGCGATAAAGCGACCAGCAACATTTGCACGGCCCAGGTCCTTCTCGCAGTGATCGCTGCGATGTACGCCGTTTATCACGGACCGCGCGGCCTGCGCGCAATCGCCGAACGCGTGCACAACCTGACCCGCCGTGCCTGACGGATTCCGGTTTGAAGATCGTTCACCAGGGTTTCTTCGACACCCTTCATGTCGATCTTGGCAGCACGAGCGCTGATGACATTTTGGGACGCGCGGCAAAAGCCGGAATCAATTTGCGAAAACTCGGCGATCACGCCGTCGGCATTTCACTCGACGAAACGACCACAGAAAGAAGATCTGGCGGATCTCTGCGAAATTTTCGGGACGAAGCTTGCCGACAGCTCGCATTCATCCTCGGATTCGTCATTCGTCATTCGTCATTCGTCATTTCTTTCTCACCCGATCTTCAACACGCACGACACCGAGACGGAAATGCTGCGTTATATGCGCCGGCTCGAGTCGCGCGATTTGTCGCTTTGTCATTCGATGATTCCGCTCGGCTCCTGCACGATGAAACTCAACGCGACCGCGGAGATGTTCCCGATCTCGTGGCCGGAATTTGCCAAGCTGCATCCGTTCGCGCCGGCCGATCAAACGCCCGGGTACATCGACATGTGCAAGCAACTGGAAGACTGGCTCGCTGAAATCACCGGATTCGCCGCGGTCTCGCTGCAACCGAATGCCGGATCGCAGGGCGAATACTCCGGGCTGCTGGCAATCCGTGAGTATCACGCCTCGCGCAACGAAGCGCATCGTAACGTCTGCCTGATCCCGACTTCGGCGCATGGAACCAATCCGGCCAGCGCGGTCATGGCCGGCTTCAAAGTTGTTGCCGTGGCCTGCTTGAAAGATGGCGATGTCGATCTGGCCGATCTCCGCGCCAAAGCGGACGAGCACGCAAAAGATTTGGCTGCGCTTATGGTGACGTATCCGAGCACGCACGGCGTTTTTGAGCCGACCATTCGCGAGATTTGCGACATCGTTCATTCTCATGGCGGCCAGGTTTACATGGACGGCGCGAACATGAACGCGCAGGTCGGGCTATGTCGCCCCGGCGATTTCGGGGCCGATGTTTGCCATTTGAATCTGCACAAGACGTTTTGCATCCCGCACGGCGGCGGCGGTCCCGGCATGGGCCCAATCGGCGTAGCGAAACATCTCGCGCCGTTTTTGCCAGGCGTCCCCACCATCGAAAATCGAAAATCGAAAATCGGAAATACTCCCGGTCCTGTGTCCGCTGCGCCTTACGGCAGCGCGAGCATTCTGACAATCACCTGGATGTACATCCGCATGATGGGCGCGGAGGGATTGAAGCGCGCCAGCGAGGTCGCAATTCTAAATGCCAATTACATCGCGAAGCGACTCGATCGTCATTTCCCGATTCTTTTTAAAGGAAAACACGGCCTCGTGGCGCACGAATGCATTGTCGATCTTCGCCAGTGGAAGACCGCAGGAATCGAAGTGGAAGACGTGGCCAAACGCCTGATGGATTATGGTTTTCACGCGCCGACAATTTCGTTCCCGGTCGCGGGCACGATGATGATCGAGCCGACCGAGAGCGAACCGAAACACGAGCTCGACCGTTTTTGCGAAGCGATGATGTCGATCCACGCCGAGATGGAAGCAATCGCCAGCGGCAAACAGGATCGAGAAAACAATTTGCTCAAGAACGCGCCGCACACCGCGCGACAAATCGCGTCCGACAAATGGGACCGGCCCTATTCGCGCGAGCAAGCCGCGTTTCCCGCGCCCTGGACACGCGACCACAAGTTCTGGCCCGCGGTGGCGAGGATCGACAATGTCTACGGCGACCGGAATTTGTTTTGTTCGTGTCCGGCGGTTGAAATTTGACGTAGCCCGAATAATTTATTGCCGAAAGACGCTTCAAACGTTTAATTTTGAATATTGAAATATTCGAAACCAACGAAGCGTAAACCTGGGGCCGTGCGTGATGCGATCATGGAGACGCTGGCCTATCGAACGAGCGGCGCGACGGTCGCGGAGATCACGGAGGGAGTCAGTCAGCGGATCGGGACGACACCAGCCTCGTCGATTCGATCTTACTTGCGGCTGAATACGCCCAAACTCTTTAAGAAAATGGATCGCGGGCATTACGTGGTGCGGGAGGAAGCACAAACCTCATTGGCCCTCGTGGAGCAAAACGGCCAGCGAAGATCGACATACTCCAATTTTGCGCGGGGCGTTTCGGTTCGGTAAAGCGACTTTGATTCATGGCGATTGCTTCGATTGGTTGGCGCACGCCCAGACGAACAGCATCGAAGCGGTTGTGACTGATCCGCCATACGGCTTGGTGGAATATAGCGATGAAGAACAGGCGAAATTGCGAGCCGGCCGCGGTGGAGTTTGGCGAATCCCGCCTTCGTTCGACGGGAACAAGCGCGCACCGCTCCCACGTTTTACAGTCTTGTCGCGCGACGATATCGGCGAGTTGGAACGATTTTTTTCTGCGTGGGCGCGTTTGCTGTTTCCGATCCTCGTTCCAGGCGCGCACGTTTTGATCGCATCGAATCCGCTTCTGTCGTTCGTTGTTGCGGGCGCAGTGACGCGCGCGGGATTTGAACGCCGCGGCGAAGTTATTCGCCTGACGATGACCATGCGCGGTGGTGATCGACCAAAAGCAGCGCACACGGAATTCGCGGAGATCAGCGTCATGCCGCGCTCGATGTGGGAGCCGTGGTTGATTTTCCGCAAACCGATTGAGGGGCGCGTGCAGGACAATTTGCGACGATGGAGAACTGGCGGCTTTCGCCGCCCATCAAGGGATCAACCATTTGGCGATGTCATCTCCTCGGCGCCTACGCGTAAGACAGAGCGCGCTCTCGCGCCGCATCCGAGTTTAAAGCCGCAGGCCTTTGTCCGAAAAATCGTGCGCGCGGTCTTGCCCATGGGCGAAGGAACGGTCTCGATCCGTTCACTGGCGCAGGATCGACGTTAGCCGCCGCTGAAGCGCTCAGTTACAAGAGCATCGGCATCGAGAAAGACCCGCGCTACTTCGAGATAGCGCGCGCCGCCATACCGAAACTTTGTGCGCTCAAGATTTGACTAGGACATCCCGATAAATCCAATTCTCGCGGAGCTTTTGAATTCCTTCGCGATGCAACGTTGCGGTGCGGGTGCCGAGTTCGCCGCGCGGGATTTTTTCGAAAGTCTTCGACTGAAACGTGCGCGAGGTAGATCTCGGTGAATCTCATAGGGCCTCTTTCGCGCGCGGGCTCAGTGACATTGTCGATGTCGTAGACAAAAACCGCCATCCATTGATCCCGGGCGCCATGTGTATCCACCGCACCGCCAGCCTTGCGCGTCGTCTTGATTTCGACGCCTTTCGTTCCAGCCTTGATTGAGTCGTTCGGATAAACTCCTTTCACCACCAAGTCAGGGTGGCCATTAAAGTAGTTGTTTTGCGTTAGCGTACGGGAATGCTTGGCGACACTTGCAGTCAGCAGATCCGAAAGCAGACCGGACATGATCGCCGGCCGCAAGAAATCATCCAGACGTTCTAAACCCTTTTCGAGCAAGCTCGTGTTTACGTCGAAGAATAAGTCGTAAACGTCCTGCATCGCGAGCTCGAAATCCTTGAGTCGCAATTGAAATGGCAGTTCGGCATCACGGTTGAATTTTTCCGCTTTCGGCCGGTTGCGCCGCGTTGGCATGAGGGAATAAACGCCTCAGAATATTTGGTAGAGCAAGGAAAAAACTGGAATCTCTTTGGCTTCGGGTGCGAGTTCGGGAGCGTATTCCGCTGTTGTCATCCCGAGTCGCGAAGACGACGAGGGATCTCCCGTGCGCGTGAGATGCTTTCGTGCTTTGAAGAATCAACGTGCGAGGCACTCGTGTTGTGGTGCCTTTGAGATACGCAAGCGCAGGACGTTTCGTGAGATCCTTCGCCGTCTGCGCGGCTCAGGATGACAGACTAAAGAGGCGCGAGCAAAATCCGGCGCTGGCTGGATTAGCTTTCCGGCGCGAGCTCGGGAGTGGCGACGACGCGACTCGGGACGAGGCGCAACGCGGTGCCTGTGGTTTCTTCACGTGCAGCCGGGCCGGATTCGTGATACTCGGCGTCGCTGTTCACCTGCCAGAGATCGTAGAGCTTGGTGTCGGACAGAATATTTTCCACGCAAAGCATCGCGGTCATCATAGCGTGGTCCTGGTTGTTGTATTTGTGCATCCCGTTCCGGCCGACGAGATGAAGATTCGGATAACGATTTTCGAGTTCCTGGCGAATTGTCGCCACGTTGCGCGCGTAATCATCGTCGTAAACCGGATAGGCCTTTTTCTGGCGCACCACCGTTCCATCGACAACATCGCTCTCCTCGGCGAGCCCGATCTGGATCAATTCGCGCCTGGCTAGTTCGATCAAATCGGCATCGGTCGAATTCCACAGGCCGTCGTGCTCGAAGCAAAAATATTCGAGACCGTAACAGGCCTTGTCCGGATCGGGCACCATCTCCGGCGACCAGGAACGAAAGTTTTGGATCCGGCCGACCTTTACACTCGGGTCGTGGATGTAAATCCAATTATCGGCAAACAGATTTCGTTCCTTCAAAATGAGCATGACCGTTAAGAAGTCGCGATACTTCAAACTTTCCGCGGCGCGTTTGGCTTGATCGCTCACGGGTGGAGTTAATCCGCAAATCAGCGAACGCATTGGCGCGGAAGAAACGACGTGCTCGGCTTCAATCGTAGCCGCCGCGCCTTGCCGATCCTGGTACTCGAGCGCCCATGCTCGGGAAATTTCATCGTAGGAACAGCGAGTGACTTTGCAGCCCATTTCGATCCGGCCACCCAGCGCCCTGGTCTTTTCAGCGCAGGTTTCCCACATCATCCCGGGTCCGCGGCGCGGATAACGGAATGAATTGATCAGTGTCTTAATCACCTTTGCGCGATCGCCGTTATAGCGCTGCGGCACGAGAGCGTTCTTGATCGCGCTTCCAAGCGAAAGACCTTTAATGCGTTGGGCCGCCCAATCTGCGGAGATTTCCCGGCAACTCATTCCCCAGACTTTTTCGGTGTAACTTTTAAAGAAGATATTGAATAGCCGTTTGCCGAATTGGTTGCTGACCCAGTCTTCGAAGTTGCGTGGGTTTCGCACCGGATTGAAGCGCGACCTCAACCACGAGAAAATGCACAGGACAGACCTGAGAATGCCGAGCTTGAAAAGAGCTTCGAAGGGCTTGAGTGGATACGAGAAAAATGTGCCATCGTAGAAAATGCGCGAGGAGCGTGGCCGCACCAGCATATCGTTAGGCAAAATCTCGGTCCAAAAATCCTCCACTGCTTTCGATTTTGAGAAGAAGCGATGTCCGCCGATGTCGAAATGGAAGCCTTTGTAGGTGGCGGTGCGGGAAATGCCGCCGACGTAAACTGGGTCGGCTTCCAAAACGACAACATCGACATCGTTTTTGGCCAGGAGATAGGCGGCGGTGAGTCCCGCCGGTCCGGCGCCGATTATGGCAACAGTTGTTTTCATTTCGATGTTAGGCCACCCAATGTCCGCGCGTGAAATTCCAAATGTACCATCCCTGCAGACTGAGCCCGGCTGCGCAAGTCAAAGCGACTCCGGCCATTCCAAGCGCGCGTGCGAAGACGGGCGGGGTATGAAATTGGTGCAGAAAATTCACGAGCGCGAGCACGATCAGCGCGTGGACGCAAAGCTCGTAGCGAAGCATGCTTTGCATCGAGACGCCCGCGACCCCGCTCAACGAGACGTAAAAGATCACGGCTGCGCAAAAGTAGATTCCGGCGCGAGTGGGCCAGTTCGTGAGCCTGCGAATCGGGGGGAAGAATTCGCAGATGGCAATCGCAAGAAAGAGCAGGGCGCCGAGTGTGACTGACATCTGGCTCGCTTCGATCGGATCATCCATTGCTGGAACGAACCAGCGATAACTCGAAGGCTTGAACAGCGCGAGATAATCCGGAGCGATTCCCCAACCAGCTCCTTGCGTGAGCATGTAAATATCCCAGTGGCCCCAGCGCAGTTGGCAATAGGCAAAGAACAGGAGTGCGCCCAGCGTCGCCACCAGCATCAAAGCAATCGCCTGCGTGTGCTGGCGGAGCCACGCCCGTGGGTCGCGCAAACCGGCCCGACCTTTTGCAATAACGGAGCGCACAACTGGAAAAGCGGCGCACGGGATTCCAACAATTCGTGTCGCCGACATCACGATGCCGTGAATTGCGGCCAGGATTTTGGCCGATCGCCCTTCCGCGCTGCTCCAATACATAAAACCGAGCAACGCCATCAGGAAAAGCGATTCCGAATATGCCGCGATCAGGAAGAAAGCCGCCGGATGGGCGAAGATCGACATCGCGCCGAAAAATTGGAGCGTGGGCGAAAGATTCCAGCGTTCGCAAAACAGGAAGAAGTAGGTCCAGAAGCCCCAGGCCGCGGTCTGCGCCGTGATCAGCAGCGCATTACCGGAATCGAAGTGCAAAGCGTAACGAAGGACGGCGGCAATCGCCGGGTAGGCTGGAAAAAACGCGACGTTGGAAACTTCCATCACTTTATGATCGATCGGCGGCACCGTGGTCCCATAGCCGCGGTCGACGATGTTCATGAACCAGAGACTGTCGTGCTGAATAAGAGAGGAATATCGATAGGAAAACGGTCCCTCCGGAGCGAGGAGAAACACCGCCAGGGCGATCTGGGCCAAGGCAAGGAATAAACCCGCCAGCATCGGCTTAAACGGCGATTGCGAGCGAGTCATAACGCCATTGGTAGGAATCGCCGAGCAGATACCAAAGGCATTTCTATTGCAAGAACTTGTCGGTCCCAGAGAGAGCGCGGTCATGGATCGCAATTGAACGAAGTCACCAAAATGCCGCTTTCCGCGGCAGGAGTTTTGACGATCCGCCCGCGTGTTTATTCGGCAGCGTTGACCGGCAAGGCTAGGCCGCCGCTTCGTCTTCTTGGCCGACGAGCTCGCGATAAAGCTCTTCGTATCGCGCTGCCGATTCATCCCACGAAAAATCTCTCGCCATCGCGCGTTTCATCAATTTGGTCCAGAGATCGCGATCTTGAAAAACGTCGCGAGCTCGCTTGATCGCATCCCAGAACGCCTCGGTGGAATGTTCGTAACAAAGAAAGCCGTAACCGCTGTCCATCGTCGGATCGTAATCCTCAATGATGTCGTGGATGCCGCCGGTGGCACGCGCCACCGGCAAAGCGCCGTATTTGAGATTGTACATCGCGCTTAGCCCGGCCGGTTCGATTCGCGACGGGATCAGGCTGATATCCATTCCGGCCTCGATTACGTGCGCGACTTTTTCATCGTAGGTTTTGCGATAAGCGAACTTGGAAGGAAACTTCCGCGCGATGATGGCCAGCGCCGTTTCGTAGGCCGGATCGCCTTCGCCCAGAATAATAAGGCGCACGTCGGCCGAGAGAAGCCGGTCGAGAAGCGGCACCAGAATCTCGAATCCTTTTTCCTGGACCACGCGGGTGACCATTCCAAAAACGGGGCCGCTCGGTTCCGGCGCCAGATGTGAACCGCTCAAGAGCGTCTCCCGGCAAAATTTTTTGCCGGCCAGCGAATGGCCACTGTAATTTGCGAGAAGAAGCTTGTCCGTTTCGGGGTCCCATCGCTCGTAATCGGCGCCGTGCAGAATTCCGGAAAGGCGATGAGCATTTTCCCGGAGCACGACATCGAGATCGCAACCGCCCGACACCGTCTGAATTTCGCGCAGATAATGCTCGCTCACCGTTGTGATTTTATCGGCGTAGAGGATTCCGCCTTTGAGAAAATTCATTCGCCCGAAATATTCGAGGCCGTTCAGCGTAAAAAAGCGCTCCGGTAAATTCGTTAGCGCGAAATCGAGTCCCCAGAAACTGCCTTGCTCGGCCAGATGATGAATCGTGAGCACGGTTTTGAACGGCAACCGATGGGCATGCACAAAAACGGGCACGAGCGCCGCCGCCCAATCGTGCGCGTGCAGAATCTGCACCGCCGGCGTCAACCGGCGCGCCAGTTCCAGGGTCGCTTTGCAGAAAAAGACGAAGCGGGCCGCGTTATCTTCGTAGGGCTCGCCGTGCTCGCCGTAAATTTCCGGGCGATCGAAAAATTCATCGCACCGGACGAGAAACAACTGGACGCCCTCTGGGCTGCGTCCCTCGAGATACTCGGCGACGTATGTTTTCTCGCCGACGCGAACATCGACAGTCACTCCCGTGTCCTTTTCCTTGAACGCGGAATTTTCCCGGATCTCGCGATAGAATGGCAGGGCCACACTAACATCATGGCCTCGGTCGCGCAGCTCGTGCGGCAAAGCATCCATCACATCGATCAGCGCTCCGGCGCGTTGCAAGGGCGGTCCTTCCGCGCTGATCATTAGAATTCTCATCAACTTAGCGATTTAGCCGTTTAACCATTTAACGAATACTCTTTTTTCACCCAGTCGAGCGCTTCTTCGCGCGTGCGCAATGTTCCTTCAAGCTGACGCGTCTCCACCGCTTCGAGAATTTCGCCGAACTTCGGGCTCGGCTTTAAACCAAGCGCGATGAGATCGTCGCCGCGAACAAACGGCGGCGGGATGATCGGCTCGTTGGCAAACTCTTCGCGTTTGCGCATGAGAAATTCGTAATTATCGAGCATCCGATGGCTGCTCTGGCAATCGACCCGGTGCAGCTCCAGTTCTTCGTCGAAAGTGGGCCGCGCCATGAAGCGTTTCAATTTCGCCACCCGCATTTTCGGCACATCCTTAAAAACCATGTGCTGCCGGACCATCTCGACCGTGGCGTCGATCTCCGCGCGCGAAAATCGCAGGCGTTCCATGATTTGCTCGGTCATGGCCGCGCCGATTCGATCGTGCTCGTTAAAACGAATTCGGCCGGTTGGATCGACAGTCGCCGTGACCGGCTTGGCCACATCGTGCAGGATCACGCTGAATACCAGCGGCACCGAAACTTTTCCGGGAAGCATCTGTAACATCAGGCGCGTGTGGGTGAAGACATCGCCTTCGGGATGGAATTGCTCGGGCTGTTCGCAACCTTTCATCGGCTCAATCTCGGGCAAGATCGTGCGCATCAGTCCGCTTTGGTCGAGCAGGTCCCAGCCCCGCACCCGATTGGGCGAAAGAAAAATACGCACCAGCTCGTCGCGGATTCGCTCGGCGCTGATTTGGGTGATTGACGACGCATCGGCCAGGAGAGCGTCCCAGGTTTGATTGTCGATCTTGTAATCGAGCACCGTGCCAAAGCGCACCGCCCGCAGCATCCGCAAACGATCTTCGGCGAAACGCTGGGCCGGGTCGCCGATCGCGCGCACAAGTTTCGCCTCCAGATCGGCCCGGCCACCGACAAAATCGATCACTTCGTTTTTCTCGGGATCGAAGAACATTCCGTTGATGGTGAAATCGCGCCGCTTGGCGTCCTCCTCCGGTGAAGAAAAATGCACTGAGACCGGGCGCCTGCCGTCGATGTACGCGTCGTCGGAGCGAAAAGTCGCAACTTCGAAATTCATCTCGCCTTCTACGACGACCACTACTCCGAAATGCGCGCCGACCGCGTAGGTCCGTGGAAAAAGCTTCTGCACCGCTTCTGGTCGCGCATCAGTAGCAATATCGTAGTCCTTCGGCGTCAATCCGCGGATCATATCGCGCACGCAACCGCCGGCGAAATGGGCGATATGACCGGCCTTGCGCAACTGCGCAGCGATTTCGCGCGCCGTCTTTTCCATGGGCGACAGATCGTTGCCTTTCATTTGTTCATTCTAGCAATGGTCTGCCATCCTCCAAAGCATGGATTCGGCTGGATTGTTTTCGTTTACGATGCGGCAGGACGAAATGATCGCCAAGATCGACAGCTACGGCACGGTCTATTATCACACCGATGCCGAAGGCAGCGTGGTCGCGCTGACTGACACGAACGGCAATGTGATCGAGCGCTACAAATACGACATCTTCGGCAAGCCGACCATTCTTGACCCGTCACTCGTCCCTCGTCCCTCGTCCCTCGTCACTGTTTGGTAATCGCTTCCTCTTCACCGGCCGCGAATGGATGGTCGATCTCGAGCTCTACGATTATCGGAACCGCGCGTATTCACCTGAGTTCGGCCGTTTTCTCCAGAGCGATCCCAAGAGCTTCGACGCCGATCCGACTAATCTCTATCGCTATTGCGGCAACGATCCGTTGGATCGAACCGACCCAATGGGATTAGACTACAGCGACCCCTATGAGGGGTCTCCCAATCGTTTCAATCCGGTCGACGTAATAAAGAATCCAGGAGGAGATCGATATGGAGAGACTCATATAGACCGCAAAATTGGGGTCACGCCTTATACAAACGGAGAACTAAGACTGACAAAATATGATGTCACCGTCGGTAAGAGAGATATTGCAACCAAAACAGACCAGTGGGGACTACGAAACCAAAAAGCGATCGAAGCTACCAAGCAACACGAAGATAAACACGTGGCCGATGCGAAGGTGCTTGAGGGGCAATATCATAACTTGATTGGGAAGGCGGTGGGTCATTTCGAACTAGGGCAAAACCCAGACAAAGCTGCGGAACGCATGGCCAAGCGATTGGCCGATCAGTTCGACACTAAGATCCAATCCCATGAACCAAAGAAAGAGTGGAGCGACATCAGAAAAAGAGAGGATGACGGGAATACCCATCATAGGTTTAGCTCCAATGAGCGGCCGTCAAGGTTCGAGTCACCAGGTACGCGCTTTTTCATTCAAATTATTCACTAATCATACATTTCTAAAAAAACTATTAATGATCTAATCGATGAAGATTGTCCTAATCATACTCTCGCAAATCCTTATCTTGGCGGCAGTCCAAGCGCAAGAGCCCCGTCTGCTCTTAATTCCAGTCGAGACCACAGTAAAGCCGCATTCCAAGATCAGCTTTGATGTTTACGTTTGTAACATTGGTCCTCGAAGGGCAAAGGTGCCCTCGCTGGAGTTCATCTCCACGATTTCGTCTTCGAAAAAACTCTCCGGCAAAAATTCGCCCGCTCCGGTAGAGATTCAGGGCAAAACAAGCACCAGTGCGCCTGCAAACCACTTTCTGACACCGAACAGCGTGGAATGGAAGAGGATTACGCCCGACATTTACGCGCAACCAGGCGATCTCCTTGAGGTTTACGTCCAAATTGGACCACCGCCTCATTTGCGAAGTAATTCCGTGTTGTTGGTTTGCCCAGCTGAATAGGGACCTTTGGGATAGAAGGAGTCTATCTAGGGTTGCATCGATTTGACGGACAGTGGGCAAAGGATCAAAACCCGAAGGACTTCCGGAAGCCACTGTAGCCGCTTCGCTGTGCGAAGCGCAACGCGCGACCTGTTAGAGGCGTTCGAACTGCGGCTACGGCTGCTGCGCCGGCTGCTCTCTTCTCTTGCCCTCCCAGAAGGAATGAATGATGAAGCAAATCACGGCGATGGTGATGCAGGAATCGGCCACGTTAAATGCCGGCCAGGGAGCAAACAGTTTCGGCGCGTTTGGACCGAAATCGAAAAGGAGAAAGTCGATTACGTGTCCGTAAAGAAGGCGATCGGTCAGATTGCCCAGGATCCCGGCCAGGAGCAGGGCCAGCGAGACGTCGCGCCAGGTGTCGGGCGTCCCGCGCCGGAGGAGGAGAATCAAGACAAAGAGCATCGCGATGCAGGAGATCGCCACGAAGAACGCGTTGTTATCCTTAAACGAGCCGAACGCCGCGCCGGTGTTGGTCACATTCACCAAATGAAAAAAATTCTTCAAATGAATCAATTGCTCTCCGACATCGTATGGCTCGGTGATGTGTCGTAGAACGAGCTGTTTCGTCCATTGATCCAGCAGGTAGAGCGGCAGAGAAAGGCAGAAGATGAATTTCATAATCTTGTCATTCCGAGCGAAGCCGAGGAATCCCGTTGCAACACTGAATGGTAGCGCCGCGGGATGTCTCGACTTCGCTCGACATGACGGCTAACGCGCGTTCACTACTTGTTCGCACCGGTCGCACAATTCCGGATGCGCCTTGCTTTTGCCGACGTATTCGCGGTGACGCCAGCAACGGGCGCATTTCTTGTGCGCTGTTTTTGTGACGGATGCGCTCGCTTCCGTCGCCTGCTCAATCGTGAGATCGCTGAGGATAAAAAATTCTTCCAGCTCGGCCTTGTCGATTTTTGCTGTTACATCGGAGTTTGAATTCAAAGTAACAGCGGCCTCCAGCGCGTTCCCAATGAGTTTTTCCTGGCGCGCTTTCTCGATCGCCTGGCCGATTACGCCGCGCAGCTTCAACAGTTCGCCGACTTGACTGGTGGCATCGGCATCCTGCCGAGGGGACATGGGCTGGAAGCCCATGCCACTTTGCCCCGGAAATTCTTCGAGGTGGATCGATGTTGTAGCCGGGGTCGTTGACGCCGGACCGCGGTCAGCGACCGCGGCTACAGCGAAATGTCGCCAGGCTTCCTCGGCGGTGAAGGCCACAACGGGGGCAAGCAATTTGCAAAGCGCGTCGAAAACTTCGCGCATGACCGCCTGCGTGGCCCGGCGACGGGGAGAATCCGGCGCATCGCAATACATCCGGTCCTTGGTGATGTCGATGTAGAGGCTGCTCAAATCGACTGCGCAAAATTGATTGAGCGTGTGATAAACCTTGTGAAACTCGAACGACTCGTAGGCGGTTCGACAATCGCGGATCACTTCATCGAGCCGCTCCAGGATCCAGCGATCGACTAATGTTGTAGCCGGGGTCGTTGACCCCGGGCCGCGGTCAGCGACCGCGGCTACAGGGAAATCAAAAAGATTGCCCAGCAAAATCCGCAGCGTGTTGCGAATCCGGCGATAGGTATCGCCGAGACGGGTGAACATTTCTTCCGAGAAAGGGACGTCATCCGTGTAATTGATGCTGCTCGCCCAAAGCCGGACCAGATCGGCGCCGTGTTTGTTCACGAAATGACCGGCATCCATCGGTTTATCGTAAGTGCCCGACTTGGAAATTTTCTTGCCATCCACATCGACAACGAACCCGTGGGTGACGCAGGTTTTGTAAGGCGCGCGATTGTTCAGCGCGATGCTGGTCATGAGCGAGGATTGAAACCAGCCGCGATGTTGATCGGTCGCTTCCAGATACATATCGGCGGGATCGCGCAGTTCGGGATGAAGGGCGCAAACCGCTTTATGCGACACGCCGCTATCGATCCAAACGTCGATGGTGTCGTTGCGTTTCGTTGTGCCGTCGGGAAGCCCGAGCTTTTTAGCAAGATCGACATCGTTCAATTCGAACCAGATGTTTGAACCTTTCTCGGCAACGAGATCGGCCAGTTTGCGAATGATTTTCGCGTCGAGAATCGGTTTGCCTTCGGCTGAATAGAAAACCGGCAGGGGCACGCCCCAACTGCGCTGACGCGAGATGACCCAGTCGGGCCGCGATTCGACGGTGCCGGCGATGCGGTTCTCGCCCCAGGCCGGAATCCATTTCACATCTTTATGAATGGCCTGGAGCGCTTTTTCGCGGAGCGCGTCGATGCGGATGAAGAATTGTTCGACGTTGCGAAAAATGATCGGCGTCTTCGAGCGCCAGCAGTACGGATAAGAGTGATGGAATTTTTGCGCGGCCAGCAGCATCCCGCGTTCGCGCAACAAATTGACGATGTCGATGTTGGCGTCGAACACGTACTTGCCCGTAAGATTCGGCAGACCGGCTTCGTCCGTGAGCAGGCCGTGATCGTCCACCGGAGACAAGATTGGCAGATTGTTTGCGCGGCCGAGTTTGTAATCGTCCTCGCCGTGGCCGGGCGCGATGTGCACGGCGCCGGTACCAGTATCCATCGTGACAAAATCCGCCGTGAGCACGATTGCTTCGCGATCCAAGAAAGGATGGCGCGCTTTGATCTTGTCGATCTTCGCTCCGGGAAACGATGCGAGCGGTTTGCCGAGAGGCGCGAATCCGGTATTGGCGCAGAATTGCGGGATGAGTTTTTCGGCCAGCAGGAGCGTCTCAGAAGCGCCATCGCGCGAAAACTTTTGGATTACATAGGTTTCCTTAGGATCGACAGCGATGGCGAGGTTGGCCGGCAACGTCCACGGCGTTGTTGTCCAGATGGCGATGCTGGTTCCGGCTGGGAAGCTGTCAGCTTCCCTTACAGAATTGCTGGCGATCGGAAACTTCACATAAACAGTCGTGTCATCGCGCTCTTGATATTCCACCTCGGCCTCGGCCAGCGCGGTCTGCGCGCCGGTGCTCCAGAACACCGGTTTCTGCGATTGATAAACCAGGTCCTTTTCGACGAACACGGCGAACGCGCGCAAAATCTCAGCTTCGTATTTCGGATCGAGAGTGAGGTAGGGGTGCTCCCAATCGCCGAGAACGCCGAGCCGTTTGAACTGCTCGCGCTGGATATCGACATATTTGCGGGCAAACGCCTCGGATTTTTTGCGGACTTCGAGCGGCGAAAGGTCGCGTGATTCCTTGACCACTTTGAATTCGATGGGCAGTCCGTGACAATCCCAGCCGGGCACATACGGCGCGCGTTTGCCGAGCATGGTTTGCGATTTCACCACGAAATCCTTGAGAATCTTGTTGAGCGCGGTGCCCATGTGGACGTCGCCGTTGGCAAAGGGCGGGCCGTCATGCAAAACGAACAGTTCTCGATCCTGTCGTGACTCTTGAATTTGCCGATAGAGGCCTGTTTCCTCCCACGCTTTGAGCAATTCCGGCTCCCGCGAAGCAAGGTTCGCCTTCATCGGGAAATCCGTGCGCGGCAGATTGAGCGTGTCCTTGTAGTTCTGGCCCATGGCGGCGCGGCTACCTAGCATCCGTGGCTCGACAAATCAACGTGGACGGATCGAG
This sequence comes from uncultured Verrucomicrobiae bacterium, assembly GCA_963815455.1. Classification (GTDB taxonomy): domain Bacteria; phylum Verrucomicrobiota; class Verrucomicrobiia; order Chthoniobacterales; family UBA10450; genus JBDTZF01. Next base: position 655,194 of record CAWFGO010000002.1, on the reverse strand, counting down.
GCGAGCGCGATTGAAACGCTTTTAGCCCATGAAAAAAACAGTCTACTTTCGGCCCAATCTGTATACAATCCTTCGGCGTATCCAAGACGTCGGGAAGCCGCGATCATCATGAAAAAAATACTCTGTTTTTTTACGTTCGCGTTGCTTTTTCTATTGAGCGATAGCTCTGGAAATTCCGCGCGGCAATCGCCAGAGACGAGCCCGGAAAGCCAGACCGGAACTCTGGAAAGAATGATCGTTGGAGACGGGCACGTCGCGCTCGATCTCGATTTGAGTCGATTAAATGGGAGCGAGGCCGCGGCCGGAGAATCGAAACGGAACACCGTCCGTTTTGAGATTGGTCCGAATTCGTTTTTCACGATCCGTGTCTTCAACCATGTTTTTCGCGACCCCGATCCAGGCTCGATAGCGTTGCGAAATTCCACGATTCTTCCCGAGCCGTTAACTGCGTCTTCGAACCAGCTCGTGATCGAAAAAACCGCTCCGGGCGAGCCATTCGAGCTGATTATCCGCGACGGGAAAACGGGTTTCGTCTATTTCAACATTGAAGGACACCTCTACGATTACGATCCGGCCGCGCATTTTTTTAGGATCAAGGGCGGACGACTTCTGATTTCAGAAGAGCTGGCCAACAAAATGGGACGTCCGGCGGACGCAAGAGCGGTCGTCGGGGAAATATCTGTCGATGCGACAGTGTATCCGATCGAGATCGTCACATTCGTTAACGGTGCGGCCCGATCGTCGATCATGCCCCCGAGACGCGGCGGCTCGCCGAATGCGCCGGCCTTTGTGCAAGGGCCTGATGTTATCGTGGGAGACATGTCGGGTTTGGCGCAATTTGGCAGCAGTGGAACCCAGGTCGGCCTGGGGACTGGAACGACCTCCTGCAACAACGGTGACCAGGAATTGCATTTTTTTCAGCTGCCGAACACTGACCATTCCGTTTTTTGCCAAAATCTCTATCGAATGAGCGGCGGACCGAGCAACAATGATCGCTTCGAACAAATTGGCCAGTCGTGGGTGAAGCATACGTTTGGGGCAAACCAGGATGACGACTGCAGCTTGGGGTGTACTCCCGCAGTAAACTCAACGACTCTGGGAGTGGGATGCTCCGATCCTTACTCCGCGAGTCAAAACGCGAGCCAGACGGATCACGTGGGCGCCATGGGTTCGCGGGCATGGGTCAATCCGTTTACCGGCGCATTTCCAGGGGCGAGTCCCAGGCCAGAGAGCCACGCGGGCCACACTCACACCGGTACGTCGCACAGGATTTTGGTGGAAATGAGCGACCTGAATACCACGCTAAATCCGGGCGCGACCTATTACGCCGAGGTCCAATACGACACACCGCATGAGTATGCCTGGTGCCAGGCCCATCCCGGGCAATGCAACATGTATAACAACGCGTCCTATCGCCGCTACAGTGTTACCGGCACGACTAGTTTCACCTTCGCGCAAGTCGGAGCCACCGTGCGAATGATGCCCGCGACGGATGCCTGGACCGGGGCGACCAGCGCGACGATTGAACCCGCAGCCGGGAATCGATGGCCGGGCTTTCGTTGTCTATAAGGTAACAAACCCATCTGCCGGCGTATGGCATTATGAATACGCGATTCATAATCAGAATCTTGATCGCTCGATCCAATCTTTCAGTCTGCCGTTGGGATGCGGAATTACGGTCAGCAACCTCGGCTTTCACGCGCCGCCGAATCATCCCGGATTCCCAAACGATGGAACGCTCGGAAACGCCGGCTTTAGCAATGCGGCCTGGATCTCGAATCAAACTTCCAACGCCCTGAGCTGGAGCACGGAGACCTTTGCCCAGAACCAGAACGCGAACGCGATTCGTTTTGGCACGACGTACAATTTCCGTTTCGATTCCAACAGTCCGCCGCAGGCGCACGAACGCGACGATCGGCTTCTTCAAGACCGGGAGCCCGATCACCGTTGGAATTCAGGGCCCGGCACCTTGTAACCCGCTGCAACTCATGTCGGCGGTCTCGCGGATGACGCATGGAGGTGCGGGCGACTTCGATATCGATTTGCCGTTGGCTGGCGAACCCGGCCTGGAATGCCGGAACGGCAACGGGAATCACACCATTGCTGTGACATTTAGTAACCCGCCGGCGAGTGGCAACGCGAGCGTGACGAACGGCATCGGCAGCGTCGCGGGAAGTCCCACCTTCAACGGCAACACGATGACGATTCATTTAACTGGAGTGACAGATGTGCAGAAGATCGCTGTTACTTTGAGCAACGTGATCGACGGCTTCTCGCAGGTTCTGCCCGACACGGCGGTGAGTGTGAATATGTTGAAGGGCGACGCCACAGGAAACAAGGTGGTTAACGCAACGGATGTTGCGATCGTGAAAGGGCAGGGCGGCCAGCCCGTGACAAACGCAAATTTCCGCGAAGACATCAGCGCCGATGGATCGATGAGCAGTTCGGACATCGCATTGACCAAGTCCATGATCGGGCACGGATTGCCGTAATCGGATCGCGCCGGATATGTCGCATTTGACCATTCTTCGCTTGCGCTGAACCTTTCCGCTCTCCAGCCGGTTATGAAACGCTATTTGCCATTTATTATTGTTGCCGTCGTTGGGTTGGCCACATTGGGCAGCGGGGCGATGCTCTATCGGGCCAAGCGGCCGCATCTGCTGACCATCCCCCAGGATAAAGTAGTGCCGGGCAAGGGCGACACCGCGTTGATGCACATCCGCGGTAATCCGGATGCGCCGGTCACTCTCGAAGAATTCGGCGACTTTGAATGCCCGCCCTGCCGCAACATCTCAACTTTTCTGGACGAACTCGCGACCGAGTTTAACCCGCGTTTGCGAATCATTTTTCGCAATTTCCCGCTGGCCCAACACAAGCACGCTCGCCAGGCTGCGATGGCTGCCGAAGCCGCCGGGCTTCAAGGCCGGTTCTGGGAAATGCACGACTTGCTTTATCGCGAGCAAGACACCTGGAGCAAGAGCGAGCGTGCCGACGAGTTGTTTGACGCTTCCGCGGGCATGCTGGGCCTGAATCTGGCGCAGTTTAAAAAGGACATGGAGTCGGACAAAGTGAAGGAACGGGTCGATTCGGATCAGGAGCGAGGCGCCTCGCTGGGAGTAAAAAGCACGCCAACGGTTTTTGTTAATAATCGTGAGATCGGTCCGACCGAACGAACACCCGAAGGGGTTCGTGCGGCGATTGAAGCGGCGCTCAAAGCAAGCGATTCAAAAACGGAGAAAAAATGACCATCTCAGGATTCCGAATCACGCTTTGCGCGGTGGCCGCGGTTGTAGCCCTGGCCGGACTCGCCGACGCGACTTATCTCACGGTGCAGGGATTGACCGGCGAAACGTTGATTTGCGGCGGCTCGCCCGATTGCTTCCGGGTTTTGGGCAGCCCCTACGCCCGCATAGGTGGGATACCGGTGGCGGCATTCGGCCTGCTCGCCTACTTCAGCGCGTTTAGTTTCGCGACCTTCGCGGCGTTCGGGTCCAAACGCGCCCAAAAATTTCTTGCTCTGACCATCGGCGGGATGTTTCTCGCCACACTTTGGTTTTTGTATCTGCAAGCTTTCGTGCTGCACGCCTACTGCCGCTTCTGTTTATTTTCGGCGGCAGTCACGTTTCTGTTGGCTGGACTTATCATTGCCCTTCCGCCTGCGGACGAAACATGAGTCGGATGGGTCCCGCGGGACTCGTCGCCCGAAATGCGAATCCTGGTCATCGAGGACGAAAAGAAAACGGCCGCTTTTCTGGCCAAGGGCCTCCGTGAAGCCGAGTTCGATGTCGATCTTGCCCAGGATGGCGAGACCGGTTTGGAAATGGCGCGGGCGACCAAGTTCGATCTGGCCGCGATTTCCAGTCGCACAATTGTCACACTAAATATCTCGAAGCCATTTCTTCTTGCGGCTAAAAGCCGAGGCATGAAGACAACTCCCTTAGCGCAATTAATTTTCATCAGCTGCATTTGCAGCTTAACCTTCACGTTCTTCGGCGCGTCTGCGCGTGCCCAAGGCCCCACGCCAACACCAGCCACACATTGGCTTGATGGCGATGCCGACTGGTTTGAGGCTGGGAAATGGGACATGGGGCTTCCAAGTTGTTCGCCTCCGGTGGCCGCTTACGTCAATAACGGTGGCAGGCCGAGCATTGCCACGTCTGCGACTTGCGCTAATAGTCTAGTTCTCGGGAACAGTGCTGGAGAGTCGGGTTCTACCGTGGTCTCTGGTTCGAACACGACCTTGACGGTCGGTGACCCTGGCGTCCAAGAGGTAAATCCCGATATCATTAATCCGGACGTTCCGGGCACAGTTATCGTCGGATATTACGGCAAAGGCGATCTCATCATCAAAGGTGGGGCTCATGTGAACAACATTGGCTCGTACATCGGTGCGGCAGCGAACTCGTTTGGCTCGGTAACTGTGATTGGCGAAGGTTCCCGTTGGTTCATTAGTCACTACTTTCCAGGGATCGGTTATATAGGTGCCCGGCTTTTCATCGGGGGAGACGGTGTTAACCCGGGGGGTACTGCTCTGTTGAATGTTACGGATGGAGGAAGCGTTGTTGTCCTGAACGATCACACCTTCACAAGGGCTATTACCGTGCATGCCTCGGGGACAATCACCGGTAATGGAACTGTTACAACGACGCCGCTCGGGCTAGGCACTGGCCTCACCTATATCCAAGGCACGCTTATACCGTCGGCAGGAACGCTCACTTTCACTCATAACTTGGAGTTGACGCTACAGGCCAACACGATCTGTAATGTTACTCCGGAGTCCGCTGATAACATCGAAGTTGGGGGCAATGCGATTCTTGACGGCCGTCTGTCCGTTATTATGACCGGCGACTTTAGAGCGGCTCCATCGCGTTACACTCTAGTACACGTCGGCGGCACCCTGAATCCCGGGTTTTTTAGTATTTCATTTAAGTACCCAACAGATGAGGGCTGGCATCCGGAAATCACGCATGATGATAATAACATTTACCTCGATCGCATATATGATGCCAACGTCGACCCCTAACGTCGGGATGAATTGAGGGTAAAACTCGCTTTAGTGGTACAAGCGATGAGGAGATTTCCAAACAGCTCACAGCGCCCCTATTCCGCTAGGCGCGTTGTGACTCTTTTTCGTCTGGTCGTGGGCATCGGTTACCTCGCCGGACTAGGAACGCTAGACGCTGTCTCACGCAGCCAAACCGCAGAGAGGTTCGATACGGCGCTGACTCTTGCCGAGCGAGTGGCCTACCAATATGCGATCGAAGAAGTGTGTTGGCGGCACCGGATTTGGCCAGAGGAGAATGCAGTGGCAAAGCCTTCATTGGACGCAGTTGTGTCCCGACGCGAAATCGAAAAAAAAGTTGAGGACTATCTTAGAAAATCACAGCAGGTCGCAGATCAACGAGGACAGCCAATTACTGCAGGCGAGCTTCAAGCCGAGATGGATCGAATCGCGACTCACACGAGGCAGCCCGAAGTCTTGCGCGAACTCTTTGCGGCGTTCGGTAACGATCCCTTCGTGATTGCGGAATGCCTGGCCATGCCGATCTTGGCGGAGCGGTTGGTCGCCGATCTGACAAATGATAGCAATCCTGTAGCGGCAGGCGTGTGGCCTGCGTCGAAGAAACTGTTTGCAGCCGGCACAGCTGCGTCCACAGAGAACCGCATTCCCTCAGCGACAAATTTGGGCGTTGCCGCCTATAGGCTACCGGAAATCGCAACTCCGCCCGACTGCGACGATATTTGGACTGCTACTTCTACAATGAATGCGCCGGAAGCAAGACAATTTCACACAGCTGTATGGACCGGAACCGAAATGATCATATGGGGAGGGTGGAATTTTTCTTCGAATCCCGTGACTTTGAACACCGGCGCCAGATACTATCCGAGCACGGATAGCTGGACACCGACGAGTCTTACTAACGTGCCCAGCGACCGATCGAATCAAAGCGCGGCGTGGAATGGTAGTGAAATGATTGTTTGGGGGGGATTTAGCCACAACATGTTGTTAAACACGGGTGGCAGATACAACCCAGCTAATGACACTTGGATCCCTACCAGCGCGGTCAACGCCCCTGCGGCGCGGGAGTATCACACTGCGGTTTGGACTGGAAGCCAGATGATCATATGGGGTGGATTGGGGTGCAACGGTAACTGCAGGCTAAACACTGGCGGGCGATACAATCCCGGTACCGACAGTTGGACGCCCACGAGTATCAACAACGCACCTGTCGCACGCTTCCGCCACAGTGCGGTGTGGGACCGGGGAGAGATGATTGTTTGGAGTGGGAGCGACCAAATGAATCTTTTGTGTACCGGAGGCAGATACAATCCCACTAACGACAGCTGGACACCCACGGCGCTGGCGAACGCACCGCTCGGACGGGTCGGTCACGGCGCGGTGTGGACGGGGAATGAAATGTTTGTCTGGGGTGGAGTAGACGAGAACTTTAATGACACGAACACCGGGGGCAGATATAGCCCCGTCAATGACAGCTGGGCCGCTACCAGTCTAAACAACGCGCCCTCCCCGCGGAGCGGTCACGTGTCGGCATGGTCTGGAAGCGAGATGATTATCTGGGGAGGCGAGGACACCACCAATTTTTTCAACACCGGTGGGCGATACCGTCCTGACAGCGACAGTTGGATACCAACTACGACGGTGAACGCCCCTGGCGGCCGAAACATTCCCACAGCAATCTGGACTGGCATTGAGATGATCGTTTGGGGCGGCGTAACGGACAGCGGTGAAATGAACACCGGGGGACACTACTGTGCGCAACCGTCAACGCCGATTGCGCAGAGCGTCGTGTCTCGAAAAACGCACGCGAGCGCGGGCAGTTTCGACATCAACCTGCCGTTGAGTGGGACACCAGGAGTAGAATGCCGTAGCGGTGGCGCTACCGGTGATTACACAATCGTCCTGACTTTCATGGCCAACGTATCGGTTAACGGAAATCCGCAAGCCGCAGTGACTTCGGGCATCGGCTCAATCGGAACCGGCGGCGTCAGCGATGGCGGAACGGTCACGATTGCCGGAAACGTTGTGACGATCCCGCTAACAAATGTAGCAAATGCCCAGACCATTCAGATCACGCTCAATGGCGTGAATGGTTCGACTAATTTCGCGATCCCGATGAGCATTGTCATCGGCGACACCACGGCCAACGGCGTCGTCAATTCCTCCGACGTTAGTCAGGGTAAGTCACAATCAGGCACTCCGGTGACCGGGACTAATTTCCGGGCGGATGTTACCGTAGATGGTTCGATCAACGCTTCGGACATCGCGTTGATCAAGTCCAAGTCCGGAACGGCTTTGCCGGCAGCGAACAGCCCGGGAAGGTCGAAACAATAAGATTCCAGGAACGCTTCAGAAAGGTCGCTTTACAAAAACCGGCCTTTTTGCGTTTCACGAAGCACCGATGGCATAATAAGGTCGGACAATGCGAATCCTGGTAATCGAAGACGAAAAGAAAACAGCCGCTTTTCTGGCCAAGGGCCTTCGTGAAGCCGAATTCGATGTCGATCTTGCCCAGGACGGCGAGACTGGTTTGGAAATGGCCCGCGCGACCAAGTTCGATCTGCTCATTGTCGATGTCATGCTGCCCAACAAAGATGGCTGGGAAGTGGTAGCCGAGCTGCGCCGCGACGGGCTCCGCACGCCCATTCTTTTTCTCACCGCGCGCGATAGTGTGCGCGACCGGGTGAAAGGACTCGAACTCGGCGCGGACGATTATCTGGTAAAGCCGTTCGCCTTTTCGGAATTGCTCGCCCGGGTCCACTCGCTGCTGCGCCGCGCGCCGGCGCACCCGGAAGAACATCTGCGAATAGGCGACTTGGAGATCGATACTCAGCGGCACAAGGCGGTTCGCTCCGGCGTTCCACTTAATCTCACTCCCAAGGAATTTCTTCTGCTTGCGCATCTTGTCCGTTTGGCCGGCGAAGTGGTCTCGCGAGCGGACATTGCCGAGCAGGTTTGGGAAATCGGATTTAAGACCGATACCAATGTTGTCGATGTCGTGGTTCGCCGGCTGCGGGCGAAGGTGGACGATCCGTTCAAGACCAAACTTATCCATACTATCCGCGGCATAGGTTATGTTCTCAAAGCGCACTAGCCCGCGCTCAATCGCGTCGCAGCTCGTGCTGTTCTTTACGCTGGCCGCGACGCTGCTCCTTTCCTGCGGCCTCGGCGTCTTTTACTGGATCGTGGTTCGACACGCATTCGCCGAGGATAATGCCGTCCTGGCCGATAAGATCTCAGCTTTGAGCGCCGACTTCAAAACTGGGGGCGGGCCGCAAATTTTCGGCGCGGAATTGAAAGGCCATCATGCCGGCGAGCATGCGCCTTATTGGATCCGGATCCTGGATGCGGAAGGTCGCACGTTAATGCGAGACCCCCGGAATGAATCGCGTCGTTGCCACCAGATATTTTTCCGCCGCCGCAAGCATCGACAACGTCCATTCAAAGCCCGCAGGATTTCCAAGGAGACAACAAACTGTTTTCGCTCGTTACGATTCGCGAGGAGTCCGGTGGCCAATCCTACACAATTCAGGTCGCACAAGACCGGACCAGCGACGAACAAGTCGAGAGAAAATTCGGTACTTTGCTCCTCCTCGTTCTGGCTGGCAGCGTTCTGGCCTCGACTGCGATCGCCATCACCGTGACCAGGCGCAGTTTGCGGCCGCTTGGAGAAATGGATCCGGTCAGTTGAGCGAACCAGCCCGACCCATCTGAACGAGCGGATCGCTCCGGCCGGTTGGCCGCGCGAGACTCCAGCCTCTCGCGATCGCTTTCGATGCGATGCTCGCCCGCTCGGAGGATTCATTTACCCGGCTTTCCCAATTTTCCGCCGATCTTGCCCATGAACTACGCACGCCGATCGCCAACATTCTGGGTGAGGCGCAGGTCACATTAACCCGCGACCGTGCGCCGGAGCAATATCGCGAAACCCTTGAATCTGCGATTGCCGAATGCGAGCGGCTCTCCGGGATCGTCGATAATTTGCTTTTTGTTGCCCGGGCCGACGCGGCGCGCGAACCGATTGAGCGGAAATTGTTCGATGGCCGGGTTGCGGCGGAAAAAATTGCAACGTTTTATCGAACCGTGGCCGAGGATCGACATGTCACCATCAATTGCACCGGCGACGGCGAGCTCTATGCCGATCCGGTTTTATTTGAGCGCGCCGTCAGTAATCTGGTCGATAACGCATTGCGTTTCACGCCTGATGGCGGCGCAATCCAAATAGCATTCGCGGTCGGCGCGGCGCGTTCCGAAGTCACGGTCACCGATAATGGCGCCGGGATTGCGCCGGAACATTTGCCGCGAGTGTTTGATCGGTTTTACCGGGCCGATTCGTCGCGGAGTTCCCACGGCGCCGGGCTGGGGCTGGCCCTGGTAAAATCGATTGTCGATCTTCACGGCGGCTCGACCAGGATCGAGAGTCAGATCGGTCGTGGCACGTCCATTACTCTCATTTTCCCGGGCACGGCCGGATCGCGGAATCCAGGCAGCCGTTTAAAGTCGGCAAAAAAGAGCTTGCAGTCGAAACATTACAATACTGTAATGTTCTGAAATGATTTCTTCATTTCTCGACAAAAATTTCGTTTGTCTCTGGGTTTTCTAACGCTTCGAATCGCTCCTCCGATTCTTGCTCCGGCTTCGTTGTTTGCTTTGCAACCAGCAGCTGATTCACGGGCAAACAATGCAAACCGAAGGAGTGACAGTGACGGGAGAACCGTTGCCTACCCCGACACCGTACGACAATTGGAAGATAAAGCGCGATCACCTGATGCCGGAAGTCTCGGGTACGCAGATCACCGTCACGAAAAAGGCAACGGTCATCAAACTCGATCAACAGCCGCCAGTCGAAAATAACAATCTCCAGGAGCTTTTCACCAAAGCGCCGGGGTTGCTGATTTCCGAGCAACAGCACACGCCGGGGCAATTCAATTTCAGTTATCGGGGTTTGGGCAATCCGCAGGAATCCGAATACACCCTTGTGATGCGGGACGGTGTTCCGCTGATGAGCGATTGGATCGGGTTCCCGACGCTTTACTATCTTCCGCTGCCGCAGAGTGTCAGCGAAGTTCAAGTGATCCGCGGCGGGAGCAGTTTGCTTTACGGTCCTGAGCCGGCCCCGGCAATTAATTTCGTAACGAAACATCCCGCATCCTGGCACGCCATGGAGCACATATCTGGAAGCTCTAGGCGGCGCCTACGGATTCTATTCGACCTATGGCTCCGTCCAGGATGCCTCCGGCCCGGTCGAGCTGCGGTTGCTTCGGGCTACGTCCATTCCGACGGCCAGCGCGATAATAGCTGGTACGATTTGTGGCAGGCGGATGGTTACCTCGGTTACCGGCCGGATGAGAATCAACTGTGGGCGCTTGATTTTTATGCCAGTCGATTTGAAGGCGGCGACTCCGGGACGCCTTCCAAGTCGTTATCGGTTTCAGTCCGACCAAAATCAAACGCTCACGCCGTACAATCGAGGATTGGGTGGATCGTTACACCGCGGTGCTACGTCACGAACATACATTTGGTGACGGCTGGCTGTTACAAGCAAAGGGCTGGTTTACCCATCAGGAGCTAGACGCCCGCGCCGGCGGGAACATCACCAGGCTCGGCGGATTTCCGACAAGCACAACTTTCGGATATGAGACGTTCTATAACGGTGGCGCGGATATTCGCGTCCGCAAAGACTGGGGCGATGGCACCATGTTTAAGGGCAGTACGCTCTGACGTTTGGCGGACTCGTTTACCACGGCGAAGCGCCGTTCCAACGTTATACCCTCCAAGCGACGAACATCAACACCTCAAATGGTCTGACCATCGCCAATTTTGGCCCGGGTTTTCTCTACGCGCCCCGCGGATCCTCAGCCAATACCATCCTGCGGATCGCTGGGGTTGACACGGACATCGGACCGACTCTCGACCAGGATCGCACTGCCGATTACCAGGCGCTTTTCTTTGAGGACCTTGTCCGGCTCGGAAAATTTCACCTGGTTGCTTCCTTCCGGTTGGATCACGAAACCGTGGAAGTCGATTCGGCCCACGCGCCGTGGCTGAGTCCTCCGCTTGCTCCCGGCTCCCCCTTGATCAGTCCCGATCACATCAGTGCCGATCACTGGGTTCCGCTCTGGGGAGTTGGCTTGGGCAATGATTTCGGGGACAGGAATGAAACCTACTTCAGTGCCACAACCGGTTGGCGACCGACACGATTCTTCGATATCGCCGGAACGACTCGAACCATCGCGCCCGGTGAGGACATTCCTGATCCATTTCATTCTCTCGATTTCGAACTCGGCGTCCACGGCACTCCATTTAAGGGTTTTTGGTACGATGTGGGCGCGTTCTGGATGTTATTCGATAATCGCACCGAGAGCTTCAACATTAGCAACACTGATTTCATCATCCTGAACTCGGGCAGTTCGCGTCACCGCGGTTTCGAAGGCGAAATCTCCTACGATTTTCTGTCCCGCTTTCAACACCCGCCCGTGCCCGAACCGTTGCCGGAGCCCGGCAAGGGCGTTGTCGATTCAAAATCCACGGCTGTTCCCGGCGTCTCCCTGGCGGATTATCATCCGTTTAAGCTGATCGTTTTCAGTAACGCCCAGTATCTCGATGCCGAATTTATCGAAAGCGACCTGCCCCAGCCTCAGGCAAATCTCCTGCCGCCGCCACATGGCAAAACGATTGTCGGCAACACGCCGAACTTCGCGCCGGAGTTTTTATGGAAGGGCGGAATCTCCTTCCAAAAGGAAAAGTGTTTCAATCTGACTTTCTCGGCAGTGTATGTTTCTTCGCAATTCTGGTCGGATACAAATGTCGGTGCTCGATCTGCTTTTAGTCAGACGACAATACGAACCAACATTCCGCCGAAGGTCCCGCCTTATAAGGTCTTCAATCTCTCCGGTTTCTGGTACATCACGAAGAATGTCCGTTTGATCGGGGGCATCTCTAATCTAGCCGATCTAAAATATTACAATCGCATCTTTGGCAACGGCATCGAGCCTGCGCCGCGTCGCACCGGTTATGCGGGCATCTCGGTAGAATTTTAAGGAGACTAAAAATGAAATGATTTCAGAGGCGCCCTTCATGGGTGGTGCCAAAAAACGGCGGCTGACCCTTCAATCCCGCAGCTTTCGCGATCTTGGCGGATTGTCGCAGCTGAGGAAGTCGAAGCGGGCAGCCGCCGTTCCCATTTCTATTATGCGCAAGGCTTCAAAAATAGGGCGGGATTGTCCAGTGAAAAGGGCTTGCCCAAACATTACACATCTGTAATGATTCGCGGGTTTCGTTTGCCAACGCTCGAGGAGATTTTTATGACCAGACCGCGGTTTTTACCAGTCGCAGCCTTCGCTTTCCTTTCGCTCCTGGTGGTCCCGCACGCTTTGCCGCGCACAGACGGCCGTCGAAGATGTCGTCGTAACGGGGGACGATATTGGAAGTGCTTACGGTGCGCCGGGTGGATTTTCGCGCACCCGCTTTGCCCCGCTTACGACGGCGTATGTATTGCCGCCATGGACCTTTTATTTTGGCGAGATTTACGAAGGCGACGCGTTGCGGCACGGTCCGCCCGATCATCTTTTCACTCAGGAAGCCGAAATGGGCTTGCCCTACCGGTTTGGCGTTGCGGCCGAGGCGAACTTCGAGCGATTCAATGGCGGCGGTGGCCCTTCCACGGTGAGTCTCGAAGGCCGCTATGCGTTCGCTAATTGGGGCAAGATTCCGCTCAATCCGACCATCTTTGCCGAATACAAGTTCGGTGTCGGAACAATTCGGCACGAGGAAGGTCCGCCTCCGCCCGCCGGCGAAAAAGAGGAAGAAGAAAGCGGTCCGCCCAAGGTTCCGGATGCCTACGAACTGCGGCTGCTCTTATCCGATGAATTCTGTCATCGCTTTGAATGGGCCTTGAACGGATTTTTTGAAAAAGAAAATACCGGTGACCGCGGTCGCGAATGGGGATTCGCTCAAAGCGTCGTCACACCAGTGGCGCTTCCGCGCGAGCAACTAAAAGTCGGTGTCGAGATGGAGTACAAAAATTTCACTGTTAAAGACACCCGCGGAGATCCGATGCACACTTTTGTCATCGGACCCACGGTCGCGTTTCGCACGACAAAGAACACGCGCTTCGATGTCTCGACCTTGATCGGGTGCACGGATGATTCTCCGCGCGTGCAAGTCTTTGCCGTTTTCTCGTGGCTGCTTGGCCCCGGCGGCGAGCAGGAAGTCGAGGCGCCTGTTTCCACCCGCAACCGTTAACCGACGAACACAATCTTTTTGATTATGAAACGACTGATTTTGGCTCTGACAATTTTCTCATTTCCCGCCAGTCTCGCTCTGGCCGGTTCGTATTCGGGAAAGGAAATGAAGCAGATAGTGCCTTCGCCCTGTCCGCAATGGTATGCCGATAACGAATGGAACGTCAGCTTGTGGGGCACCTACGTCTTCACCGGCACTGAATACGCCCCCAATCCCGACCTCGGTGATATTGTTGAGAGTGCCTCCGAGGGTCATCCCGTTTACGGAGTATTCGACAAGTACATCGGCGACGACCACGCCTGGGGCGGAGGAGCGGACATCAAATACTTTTTCCATCGTTACTTCGGGATTGGGGTCGAGGGATTTGTCCTCAGTGCGCGAAAAGGAGCCTTCAACCTCGAATCAGATGGCGAGGACATTTTCATTCACGAGCGATTTACTCGTCACCGCGCCATCGGCGAAGTCCTCGGCACATTGACACTTCGTTATCCGGTTCCCTGTACCCGGTTTGCCCCATATGTTTGGGCCGGCGGTGGCGCAATTTTCGGTGGCGGCGAACAGGACAAAATCGGGTTCGAAGTCGAGCCGCAGGATGTGCCTGATCAAAAGGGGGATGTCTTTCACACTAAACACCGGGGCGAGCACACCGAAGCCGTCGGTCAATTCGGCGGCGGCCTTGAAGTTCGGATCACTCCACACATTAGCTGGATGACCGATTACAGTTGGAACGTCGTCGACGGAAACCAAAACAACTTCGGAGGTTTTCGCAGCGGCATTAACTTTGCCTTCTAGGATCGACAAACGCAGTTACATTTCTTGACCGCTTTTGGTCGCATCGATACCGTTTGCTCCGGAAAGGAGCCCAATGTGAAAACCGAAGTATCGATCGAATACTGCGTGGTTTGAAACTACACGCCGAAGGCCGTCAGTTTGGCGACCCAAATTCTCGAACTCGGCGAGCGCATCAAATCGCTTACGCTTATTCCCTCGAGCGGCGGCGCCTTTGAAGTCCGCGCCAATGGCAAGCTCCTCCATTCCAAACTCGATTCCGGCGACTGGCCCGATTTCGATCAGGTCGTCAGCGCGATTAAAAAGCTTAAGTAATCGTTTTGCTTTCTCTGGGATTGGGCGTTGGGCGTTGGACGTTGAGGTTTGGACGTTTTCTTTTCTCGGGAGAGTGAGGGGTGCCTGGTGGCCCTCGCGGTCTTCAAAACCGTTGTCGATCCCGCCACGGCGAGAGCGAGGTAGGTTCGATTCCTATCCTCTCCGCGAAATGCTTTGTCATCCTGAGCGAAGTCGAAGGATCCCGCGGAAACGCCTCGAGCAATTGAAAGGAGGTGAACGCGATGTCGCGCGAACAAATCCGTAAACTCACTGCGCTTTCATCCTGCGCCGGGTGAGCTTCCAAGCTGAGCCAACCGGCCCTGATGCAAGTTTTGCGTCAGCTACCGCTTCCCGCCAACCGGAACGTCGTCGTGAATTCGAATACGGCCGACGATGCCGGCGTTTATCGTCTGGATCGACACCGCGCACTCGTGCAGACCGTGGATTTTTTTACGCCGATAGTGGACGACCCGTTTGCTTACGGACAGATCGCCGCCGCCAATGCGCTCTCGGACGTTTTCGCAATGGGTGGGCGCCCCGTCACCGCGCTCAACATTATGGGATTCCCAGCCAATCTGGTCTCGCAGAAGACAATTGTCTCGATCTTGCGCGGCGGCTTGAAAAAAGCGGCCGAAGCCGGCTGCGCGATTATCGGCGGACATTCCATCAGAAACCCGGAACCGATCTATGGCCTCGCCGTCACTGGAATTGTCGATCTTCGCAAAATGTTGACCAATGCCAACGCGCGACGAGGCGATTTGCTGGTTCTGACCAAACCGCTTGGAACCGGTATCGTCACCACCGGAATCAAACGCGGTGTCACCTCGCGCGCGCTGGCGGCGAAAACCATCTCGCTCATGACAAAAATTAATTCTGTGGGCGCGGATCTGGCGGAACGCGACCTGATTCGAGCCGCGATCGACATCACCGGATTTGGATTGCTCGGTCATCTCGGATCGATGTGCCGGGCCAGCGGGGTGAGTGCTGAAATTTCCGCAGATCAAGTTCCCGCCATCGACAAAGAAGTTTTCGAGTTGATCGGACGCGATTGTATTCCTGGGGGTAGCAGCGACAACTTGAAAGCTGCGAACAAGATTGTCGATTGGGGAAAAACGTCTTCGATCCGACGAATTCTCCTTACCGACGCGCAAACCAGCGGTGGCTTGCTTCTGTGCGTGAAGCCGAGCCGCTGGGAGAAAGTGCGGAACCTTTTGAAACGGCGTCGGGTGCCTTGTGCCGCAGTGATCGGCAAAGTTGTTTCGGCGAGGGAGCCGCTCTTATGCATAAGCGAATAGCAACGCGGCGCGATATTCCAGCGGTCACCAAAGTGCTGGACGCGATGGGGCCGATCGACTTGCCGCGTCCGTTGGTTGTCGATCTTGTTCGCCGCCAGCTTTCAAACATTCGGGCCGGGGGGAAAGTTCCCGCGGTCGAATCCATTGTCGATCTTGTCCGCGGCTCGCTCGAGGAACTTCGAGCCGGACGCGTTCAACCGGTTATCAACGGGACTGGCATCGTCATTCATACCAACTTCGGGCGGGCGCCGCTCGCTCCGGAGACAATTCGTGCGCTCACCGAGACCGGTGCCGGTTACTCGAATCTCGAATTCGATCTCGTGACGGGCGGACGCGGCAAGCGTGGCGTCTACATCGAGAATGCGATTGCCGTACTGTGCGGCGCCGAAGCAGTTGCCATCGTAAATAACTGCGCCGCCGCGCTGGTTCTGATCGTGCAGCATTTTACCAGGACCAAATCCGATGTTGTCGTCTCGCGGGGTGAAATGGTCCAGATCGGTGGCGGTTTTCGGATTGGGGAAATCATCGAAGCGGCCGGCGGCAAACTGCGCGAGATCGGGGCGACCAACAAGACCACGTTGAACGATTATGCGCGCGCTATCGGACGCGACACCGCAATGATTCTGAAAGTTCACCGTAGCAATTTTTTCATGAGCGGTTTCGTGGAATCGCCTTCATCGGCGGAGATCGTTGCGCTCGCGCGAAAGAAGCGCGTCCCGTTCGTGGAGGATTTGGGAAGCGGCGCGATCGTTGAATCGGAACGACTGGGAGTTGACGAACACGAGCCGACGCCGGCCGAAGCGTTGAAGAACGGGGCCGATCTCGTTTGTTTCAGCGGCGATAAATTATTCGGTGGACCGCAGGCGGGAATCATCGCCGGGAAAAGGCGCTTCGTTGCCGCGCTCAGACGCGAACCGTTGTTTCGCGCGCTGCGCTGCGACAAACTTTGCCTGGCCGCGCTGCAATCCACCGTCGATCTTCATCTCAATCAATCGAGTGGCGAAATCCCGGCGCTCGCGTTGTTGCAGATTTCTAAAGATGAACTGCGCGCCCGCGCAGCCGCCATTTTTTCGCGGTTGAAGGGACTACCGCTGCAAATTGCGGTCGGGCGAGGCAAAGCCAAGGTCGGCGGTGGGACATTGCCGCGGTCGATCATGTCCTCGATTACCATCGACATCCTTCCTGGAAACGGTTCGGTCGTAGATTTCGCAAAGAACATGCGTGCCGCAAGTCCGCCGGTCATCGGTTACATCGCCGACGATCGTTTCAAGCTCGATCTGCGCACAATTTTCCCGCACCAGGATGATCTCGTAGTCGATGCGATTCGGGCGGCGTGCACAGTGTGACAGCGCGTCATTACATCATCGCCACTGCCGGTCACGTCGATCATGGCAAGAGCGCGTTGGTCAAAGCGCTGACGGGAACTGATCCCGATCGGCTGCCTGAGGAAAGGGCGCGGCAAATAACAATCGACCTCGGTTTTGCGGAGTTGAATCTCGGCCAAGGCATTCACGCAGGAATTGTCGATGTTCCCGGTCACGAGGACTTCGTCCGCAACATGATCGCTGGGGTTGGCTCGATCGATCTCGCGCTTTTGGTTGTCGCCGCGGATGATGGTTGGATGCCGCAAACAGAGGAGCATTTGCAGATTCTGACATACTTAGGTGTTCAACGCGCAGTGATCGCGCTGACAAAAAGCGATTTGGGGAACATCGACTCGGTGGCTGGACAAATTCGAGAACAACTTCACGGGACCGCTCTTGCCCAATCTGCGATCATTCCAACTTCGGTTCGAACCGACGAAGGAATTGAGGATCTGAGAAGCGCGCTTGCCGTCGAACTCGCGGGAATGCAACCGCAGCGCGACATCGGCAAACCGCGCTTGTCCATCGATCGAGTGTTCACGCTTCACGGAATCGGCACGGTCGTGACCGGCACCTTAACCGGGGGGACTCTCCGTCGCGGCGATGCCGTCGTTGTACAGCCACGTAACTTTGCCGCGCGCATCCGTTCGATTCAAACCCATGGGGAAGATGTCGATCTTGCCGGACCTGGGATGCGCACGGCACTCAATCTTCCGGACGTGGCCGTCGGCGAACAAGTCGTCCGTGGCGACGTTGTCGCGATTGAAGGATTCGAGCCGACTGCAACGCTTGATGTTGTTCTAAGCCGATCACCCCGTTTGCGGCGGGCAGCGCCACTCAAGTCCGGCGCGTCCGCCTATTTGCACCACGGCACGTCGCGGGTGCCGGCAAAAGTGATTTTTCTCGACAGGGAAGCGTTGCCCGGCGGGGAAAATGCCCTGGCGCAGCTGCGGCTGGGCTCGCCCGTTCTCACCTTTCTCGGCGATCAATTCGTTCTGCGAGATCCCTCCGAACAACACACGATCGCCGGCGGAGTCGTGCTCGATCCGGATGGGGACGAAAGAAAATTCCGGAGCGACGCGCAACGCGAACTGCTCACGGCGCGCGCGACTGCGTTTGAAGATGTTGACACTTGCCTGGAAACGGAAATCGCGCGCCGCGGTGCGATCGTGTCTGAAAATCTGCTGGGCAGATCGCATTTCAGTGCCGGGGAAGTGGGCGCGGCGCTGACCCGGCTGCAACAGCGCGGAAAGATTTTTTCGAACGGAAAGATCGCCGCCGATATTGGTGTGTGGCAAGAGCTTCGCGATCGCGTCCTCGCATTCGTTCAAGCCGAGCATCAAACGTATCCCGAGCGGGTTGGCATGGAACTGAGCGACCTGCGCGCAAAACTTCCCGGCCTTTCGCAGGAGGCTTTCGACGCCCTGCTTGTCGATCTTGCCTGCAAAGATATTGCTCGCGTTGGATCCGCTATCGCGCTGCGCACACATTCTCCGGCGCTGCCGCCCGCGCTTAAGAACGCCGCGCAGGAGATCGTCGCCAGTCTCTCGGTTAAACCGTTCGATCCGCCGAATCAAAAGCAAGACGATCCGGAATCGCGCAAAGCGATGAAATTTTTGATCGAACAGGGCGAGATTGTTGAACTTGTCCCCGAAACCTTCCTAACGCGGTCAGCCTTCGCCCAAATGAAAAGTGCGATCTCGCGATTTATTTCAGGGCAGGGCGCAGCTACCGTGAGCCAGTTGCGCCAGGAACTGCAAACATCGCGGCGAATCATTGTGCCGTTGCTCGAATTGCTGGACCGCGATGGCGTTACCCGACGGGTGGGCGATAAGCGACGGTTGCTATAGATGGGACCTATGTGACAAATGGGACATATGCCTGGTGAGCCTGAAGGTTTTATCCCGCCGCATGGCGGATATGAGGATCTTGTTGCTTACCAAAAAGCGCTGATCGTTTTTCAGGCCACGGTGAGATTCTGCGAGCGGTTTTTGGACAAACGGGACCGCACAGTTGACCAGATGGTGCAAGCCGCGCGCTCGGGAAAACAAAATATTATCGAGGGTAGCTTGGCTTCGGCGACATCCAAAGAAGCGGAGATTAAGTTAACCGGTGTGGCTCGAGCCAGCCTGCAAGAACTTATCGAGGACTATTTGGATTTTTTAAGAGTGCGAAAGATGCGGCTTTGGGAGAAGAACTGCCGGGAGGCGTTGTTTGTGCGAAGGCTTGGCAGAAAAGAGGATGTGACATATAGGACTTATGAGACGTATGTCGAAACGCGCCCGCCCGAAGTGGTGGCAAATATTCTCATTTGCTTGATTCACCAGGCAAACTTTCTCCTCGACCAACTGCTCCGTAGGCTGGAAAACGATTTCCTAGAGGAAGGCGGTCTCCGCGAGCGGATGACCCGGGCGCGTTTGACTCACCGCGCAAAAAAGAGCCGCAGGCGCTCGACATAGCTCAATTTGTCTCATCAGTTCCATTCGTCCCATGAATGTCTCGCTCCACTTCGGCTGCTCGCCTTCCGCGGCGTGGGAATCGGTTTTGGCGCCATGGTTTGACGCCGCGAGTCGCGTCGCGTGGCAGCAGCAACTGCCCACTTTGGTGGCGGTGCCGCTTCGCAGTCATGCTTACGCGATCAAGAGCCGGCTGCTCGATCACGGCGTGTCGGTTCTCGGTATCCGATTCGTCGCACCGGCCGAACTGCGGGAGCTGCTGGCAGCGCAAACCGAGACCCGTCTTGCGCTCCGAGAACATTTACGTCTTCTCCTCTCGATTGCCGCGGAGGAATGCATGGAACTCCCGGAAGATCCAACGCTGCGCGAGAAGCGCATGTTGGAAGCCGATTTTCTCGCGGCAAAATCTGTGGCGCGCGCTCCCGATCACTTGCTCCGGGCAATCGATCAGCTGGGCGCGGCGGGTTGGGATTTTTCGGCAGTCGAACTTCCGGCGTTGCGAAAGGTGGAGGCCCGATTTCAACAGCAACTCGCGGATTGCGGGTTCGAATTGATCCACACAGCCGATCGGCAGGCGCTTGAGCAGGCAAGTGGCGGTCCGCCCATCATTTCCAATATTCTCGTGACCGGATTTAACGGCACGCACTGGCCGCTCTGGCCTCTCCTCCGGGCGGCAGTCACGTCGGCGAAAGAAGCAACAGTCCTTCTCGATGATCCGCGCGATGAAGCGCGCGACATCGACGAAACGTGGGTCGGCACATGGGAAGAAAGGTTTGGCGAAGCGAAACCGATATCGGGGCCGGCAAATCCAGTCGGCGACAGCCTGTTTACCGAGGCGGAGATGAAAGGGACCGGCGTTCCGCGGGCGACATCCTTGTTCGTCGTCGGTGCCGATACCACGGAGCAGGCCGAGGCGATTGCATTGTTGTGTCTGCGATTCCTGGCTGAGAAAAGTTGCACAAATATTGGTATCATCTTCCCGGATAGCGGAGCACTGCCTCGTCTGGTTGCCGGCGCGCTTTCAAAGTTTGCCATTCCGCACAGCGATGGGCTCGGGCATCCTGTTCCAGGCGTGTTTGAATCGGCCGAATGGCGCGCTTGGTTGCAGCTTCAGCATGGGCCACGGGTCAATTCGCTCCTTCGATTTCTCGGTGCGCTTCGAAATCGCGACGAGCTATTTCCTGACGTGCCTCTCCAGCGCTTTGAACGGACACTCCGCTCCGCCTACGCTGACGTCCTGATCGACGACCTGGCCATCTTGCAAAAGTTCTGCACCGACGAGCCGAACCAAAGGAATCAACAGGTCGCGAAAGCGCTTCAGACGATTGAATTTCTTCCGGCGCACGCAACTTTTTCGGTATTCCTCGACGCAACGAAAAGTGCGTTTTCGCGGCTGAATTGGAAACAGCATTGGATGGAAGTCGCGAGTCGAAGCAGCGACTGGGCCGGCAAGGTCAAAGCTGATTTCTCGCGAGCATTGTATTTGCGATGGCTGGAAGAAATTGCCTCCACCTTCAGCGTGGGCCGCGACCCGGCAGGTGATCATCCCTACGCACGGGTTCAGCTGATGACCATCCCGCAGGCGCAGGGACAGGAGTGGTCCCATCTGATTCTTGCTGGATTGAACGAAGGAAGCTGGCCGCCTCCCGACCGGGGCGAGTTTGCGCGGGAAGAGGAAATTCAAAAATTCAATCGCAGTATCCGGCAACTGAACCGCCGGGCCACAAAACAAGGCCGCCAGGGCGAGGGACATACCAGCGTCCGCGATGGCTATTCGCTTTATCTCGGCCCATCCGAGCAGCGACAGATGGCGCTGCGGCAATTTCAAAATTTGCTCGAATCAGCCACTGAGGGAATCGCGTTCACCGCGAGTCTGATCCAGGAATCTGCCCCGGAACGTCTTTGGAACCCGAGCGAATTGTTTACCCGGCATTATCAGGAAACGTATCGCCGGGCGCTGACCCAGCCGGCGTTGAGCGATCTGCAAATGCGGACCCGTCGCTGGATCCTCGAGACGCGCGATAAAAAGAAAAACGATGCGGCGTCGCCGAAAACCGAGCCGGCGCGGATTGCCTACGATGCCCGCCGGGATCCGACTGCACGCTCCGGAGAGTACGACTTCGCGTTCTCGTCGAACCCTCCGGCAGTTCCCGTCTTGAGTGTGAGCGATTTCGAGCAGCTCCTCCTCGCGCCTGCACTTGTCTGGATGAAAAAATATCTCGGCGTCGAGGCGCCCGAGGAAAGCGACAATGTCTGGAACACCTCGACTGGAAAATGGGTGCACAGCTGGCTCGCCGCTATCGCCCAAGGCGGAGAGAAGAAATTCGCTCATTTCCCGTCGGCTGCCGAAATCGAGGAATGCGTATGCGCCGCCGCAAAAGCAAAGCGCTCGGAGATCGAGCGCCTTTGCGACGCAGCCGGGAGATCGGTGCCCGATTGGTGGATGGGTGGCTGGCGACACGCGCTCTTTCTCGCTCGCGTTCTGGCCGAAAAACTGGCGACGGTGGCCGACTGGCCCTGGATGGCCACGGAATGGAGTATCGAAGGCAGTTTCCCTGTCAACGCTGAAGCCCTTTCTTTGCGCGGCCGCATCGATCTCCTTCTCGCGCGCGACGAGCCATCCGCCGGGTCGCTCGCGAGCGAGCATCTTTGGATTATCGATTACAAAATCGGCGCCAAGAAGGCCCTGTTCGCGGGGAAAATGGATGCGGATGGCCGCCGCCCCGCCCTCAAGAAGAGGCTGCTCGATCGCACGGCCCTGCAGCTTGGCCTTTACTCCATCGCGGCCGGCGCGCTCGGCGCGAGAGAGACCGAGGCCAGTCTGCTTTCGCCAGGCGTTAGGCCATTTGCCCCGCAGATTTCGGGAAATGAATTTTCGAGCGAGGCCGAGATTTTTGCCGAGCTGGCGAAAATGCAACGGACCGGCGTTTTCGGCCTGCACGGACCGTTGCGCTCCGACTATCAATTTATCGATGCCTATCCGCTGGCCACCCTCGCGGTGGAGCAGGACATTCTTGAGCAACGTTGGGAGCTCACCCATCCGGCGCTGGTTAAAGATGAGGAGGACTTCTACTCGTGAGCGAACCGCGCGATCATGCAGCCCGGCGGCGGTTCGCGGAGGAATTGGATCGCAATTTCTCCGTCGTCGCCTCTGCCGGTTCGGGAAAGACCTACGCCATCACCGAGCGCATTGTCCATCTGGCGGGGGGCCCCAACGCGCGGGAAATTCTGCCCAAGCTGGTCGTGGTCACGTTCACGCATCGGGCCGCCGACGAGATGCAACAGCGCACCCGGCAACGCATTCTCCAAGAGCATCGCTCACCTGATATTCAGGCGGCTTTCAATCGCGCGTTCTTCGGCACGATTCACAGCTTCTGCATGAAACTGCTCATGAGTCACGGACACCATCTCGGCCTGCCTTTTCCGCTGGATTTGGTAGCGGAAGATGATGAGGAAATCTGGCAGGCTTTCGTCCAACAACATCATCACTTCGGGCGTAGCCTGAGCGAGGAAACGCGCACAGCGCTCTTTCGCCTCGCGCCGGCGCGGCAACTCATGGAGCTGGGACGCAATGCGCGCTCGCTGCTTGCGGCGACGACCGAAATCGGCCCGTGTCCCGAGGTCGATACCGCTCGGATTCACGCCGTCGTTGCTTCCGGCAGATCGCTCAACACGATTACCGATTCACAAGCGGAGCTGGCCGAATGGGAGGCACGTCGCAAATCCGGGTGGGAGTTTGTCCGCTGGCCCATCCGCAGCTGCGAAGCAGAGAAATTCAAGGAAACGTGGACCGCGATCTTCGCGCCGTTGCGCGGCTGGGTAGCCGACGCGGCCCGTTGTGTGGCCGCGGAAGTGCAGCGCGATTTCCGGAATTTTCGCGTCGCCCGTGGACTGGTCACCTACGCGGACCAAGTCGCTCTGGCCGACGAATTATTGCAGCATCCCGACGCCGGCCGACGATTGCGCGAGGAAAATTTTCGCGTGATTCTCGACGAAGCGCAGGATACCGATCCCGTGCAATTCTTGGTTCTGGCTGAACTGGCACGCCCACCCCAGGCGACCGGTCGCTGGCTGGAAACAGGCGCCGCGCCGCCGCGGGCCGGGCACTTCTGCATGGTGGGCGATTTCCAGCAATCGATCTATCGCGACCGCGCGGATTTGAAAAATTACCAGGCCATTCATGACGCGCTTGTTGGAACCGATGCCGGTGACACGCTCGAATTTTCGGTCACGTTCCGGCTCGACCAAAAGCAGCTGGATTTCGTGAACGATATTTTTGGCAATATCCTGAACGAAAAAGAGGGGCAGGTGAAATTCGTTAATCTTCAGCCGCGTGAAGATGTTCTTCCCGGCCAGGTCATTCGCGTGTCGCTCGGCGCGGGCCTTCTTCCGGCCGGACAAAAGCTGAAGGAGTATCGCAAGGCGCAGATCGAAGCAAGAGAGCTCGCTGATTGGATCAAACAGACGGGACTCGAGAACCTGCGCGCCGACACCTGGCGCGATGTGGCGATTCTGTGCCCGCGCAAGGCGTGGCTCCGCACCATGGCTAACGCATTGCGCCGCGTCGATCTCCCGGTTTCGATGCAATCGGAAAGCGATCTCAGGGGAGATAACCCGGCTTATGCCTGGCTGACTGCGCTTTGCACGATCATGGCCGATCCGAGCAACAGCTACGAAATCGTGGGCGTTCTGCGCGAAGTCTTCGGCATCGCGGATCGTGATCTTGCGATCTTCTGTGAAGGCCAAGGGAGCCGGTTTCAACTAGATGCACGGCAAGCCGCCACCGGCATTGTTTCTTCGCCGCTTCGTTTGCTCGCCGAAACGCAGCGACAAGTGGAGGGCCGCGCCCTGTTCGACGCCGTACAATTTTTGGTCGAGCAAACGCAATTACGTCAAAAGCTTACCGCTCTTCCACGGGAAGATTTTGATGATCTCGAAGGCGATCTTGATCGCCTCCTCGCATTCGCGGCGGAGGCCGAGGCCGCCGGCAGCACACTCGCCGATTTCGCAGAAAAGCTGCGCCTCGATTTTCTTCTCCCGCGCGAGGTCCGCCGTTCGCACGACGAAGGCATTCACCTCATTACGGCTCAGAAAGCGAAAGGATCGGAATGGCAGGCCGTCATTCTGCCTTTCCTCGCGCGCAATGTCCCGCCGCCGTCACCGCGTTATCCCAGTATTATCAAGGTCCCGGGTTCGAGCGAAGTCCTGGTGGCGTTGACGAAAGACGATTTCAAAAGCGAGGACCGCGACGCGACCAAGATGGCTGTGCGTCAGGAGATGGCGCGACTTCTTTACGTCGCCATTACCCGCGCGCGCCACACGCTAGTCCTCGCGCTTGATGAAGAAATTTTCGCGCGCGCCAGTGGAGGCACGCAAAACGACGCGCAACTGAAATGCCTGCTCGGTGAAAAGAACATCAACCAACCGCACTTCGACGCTCTCAGCCTCGAGCCGGGGACTTGCCAGGAGACAGCAAAGGCAAGAGAGCTGGCCACTGCCCGCGCGGTCGAGGTGGATGCGCAACCGCTTCTGCGGATCGATCGAAAAGGACTGAAAATAGCGCAACGACGCGCAGAAGCCTTCGTTCGAAAGTTTAATCCGAGCGGCTACGACGAGGAGATCATCCGGGCGCCGGCCGGTGAAATCAATGAACGTTCGTCCTGGCTCGGCATCGGCCAATCGACTGCGGACACGCCCGCCACGTTGTATGGGCGTTGGTGGCATGACTTGATGCAACGGGTATCGTGGCGTGACAAAACTTCATGGAAACAAACTTTCGAAAAACACCAGATGACATCGCCAGAACCGAAGCGGTCCGCGGATGAATGGAACCTCTTCCTGCTATGCCTGCAGAACGACCGGGATTTCTCGGAGCTTCTCTCCCGCGCTGAATTGGCCGCGCATTCAGAGATGCAATTTCTCTGGCGAATGAGCGAACGCACGTGCCTCGAAGGCGTGATCGACCTCGCCCTGATTGATCGGACGGCCGACAAAGCGTTAATCCTTGATTGGAAAACGAATCGCGTTGGGCCTAACGAACTTGACGAATTGCGTAAATTATATCGTCCCCAGCTCGCATCCTATTGGAAAGCAGTGAGCGAGATGGCCAATTTACCCGTCGAAGCGGCGCTTTATTCAACAGCAACCGGCGTAATTGTCCGCTTTGAACCGGACGAACTATTCCGCGAGTGGAAACGTCTGCGAGATCTAACCGGCTAGTTCTCGCGCTCGCCGCGGATGAATTGCTCGACGCACCGGTGAGCTTCGTCGTCGGTCATCTGGACGGGCGGATGCTTGGAGAAAAATGCGGATGGCGAATGGAGGACACCGCCGATCCCGCGATCGAGTGCGAGCTTGCAGCAGCGAATGGAGTCAATGGCGATTCCGGCCGAGTTGGGCGAGTCCTCGACCGAAAGCTTAACGTCGAGTTCCATCGGGACGTTTCCGAAGAGCCGGCCTTCAACACGGATAAAGGCGATCTTGTTGTCGAGCTGCCAGGGAACGTAATCGCTGGGTCCAATGTGAATGTTCTCGTCGGCCAGGCGTTCGCCCATGAC
Source organism: uncultured Verrucomicrobiae bacterium (assembly GCA_963815455.1). Lineage (GTDB taxonomy): Bacteria > Verrucomicrobiota > Verrucomicrobiia > Chthoniobacterales > UBA10450 > JBDTZF01. The sequence goes on along the minus strand of CAWFGO010000002.1, from coordinate 629,154 downwards.
CGATTGCACCGATTCAGTCTTTGAAGTTTTCTTCGAGGCCAGCCGGGCGCGATTGAGCATGTTCAGGAAATCGGTGTTGCCGCCGGTGTTCAGCTGATAGGTCCGTTCGACTTTGACTCCGCGTTTGCGGAAAAGATCGACAATGCTGCGATGCAAAACCGTGGCCCCGAGCTGCGCTTTGATGTCGTCGCCGACCAGCGGGAGATTTTTATCGGCAAATTTCTTTGCCCAAACGGGATCACTGGCGATGAAAACGGGGATGTTATTGACGAAACCGAGCCCGGCTTCGAGGGCGCAACTGGCGTAGAAACGGGTCGCTTCCTCGGAGCCGACCGGTAGATAATTGACCATCATTTCGGCGGAGGAATTCTTGAGCTCGGAGATGATTTCCTCGCGGGTGGATTCCTTTTCCAGCGGGAGGAAGGTGCGGAGCGGGTCCTGCTCGGCCATGTGGGGGGCGAAACTGTCAAATACGCAGCCCATTTTCACGATCGCGCCGGTGAGTTTAACCTTGTCGCAGAAGACCTTAGTGCAGTTGGGGGGCGAGAAGATCGCCCTGCTGACATCGAGGCCTACCTTGCGCCGGTCGATGTCGAACGCGGCCACGACTTCGATGTCGCTGGGCTTGTAAGAGCCGATCTGGCGGTGCATCAGGCCGACGCTGGTGCCATTGGGGGAGGCGCCATTGTAGAAATTGATTCCCTGGACAAGTGAACTGGCGCAGTTTCCGACGCCGACAATCGCGATTCTAATTTTTCTCATTTCGGGGTTAAGGTTGCTAAGGCTAGCCGTGTCACAGCGGCGGGTGCAAGAATCAAGTTAGAGGTTTTTGTTGAGGGTAGACCCTCAAAAGTGCGGAGTTTGCACCGAGTTTGGCCTGCGCGCAAGAACTGATATAACCATAAAAACCAGAGGGATTTTTGTTGAAAAAGGCAAGCCATGGTGAGGAGATAAGCTAAATGCGTCTGGAGTCATGGGTCATTGCGCCGCTTATAGCCGTGGTTTCGGCGGCTGCATCGCGGGCGGCTCCGCCGGTCTATACCATCGACCAAGCGGTCGCGCTGGCCCAAACTCAGAATCCCGAAATAGCGATTGCGCGCAAGAAAATTGAGGCCGCGCGCGGAGATCTGATGACGGCGCGTTCCGGTTTCCTTCCATCGATAACGTCCACCGGGCTGCTCGACAAACGAGAGCATCAGCAGCAAACAAATCTGCGCGATGAAGACTACAACGCGTCGGTGCGGCTGTTGCAAAATCTCTACACTGGCGGCGCGGTCACCAGCCAGATGGCGATTGCGCGGCTGAGCATTGAGCGGCAGGAATACGAGTTTCAGGAAATCGCCAATCGCGTGGCGATGGAGGTGCGAATTGCCTTCAACGAACTGCTTTTGAACCGCGCCAGAATTCACGTACGCGAAGATTCGGTGCGCGTCCTGGATGAGGAACTCAAGAGCCAGGAGGAAAGACTGAGCGCGGGGATCGTGGGCACGCTCAATGTTCGCCGCGCCGAAGTCGCCCTGGCCAACGAGCGGCCGGAACTAATCAACGCGCAGACGCAGTTGAAAAATTCCTACCTAAAGCTTGGAGAACTTTGCGGGATCGATTTTCAACCGGCCGCAGCGGACGCGCCGTTCGAAGTTTCCGGGCGGCTCGAATATCATCCGCGCCATCCCGATCTAAATGAATGCCTCGCCCGGGCGGATGCGAACCGGCCGGAAATCAAAGCGAGGGAGAAGGACATTGCGATACAGGATCGACAATACACGCTGGAGCGAAGCGAGCTTCGACCGCAGGTTCAATTTTTTTCCGGTTACGAAGTTTACAACGAACGGGACCCCGCGGTAGGCCAGGAATTCAACCATGGTTACCTGGTGGGTGTTAACGCGAACTGGCATGTGTTCGACGGGTTTGCCACCAAGGGACGGCTCCAAGCCACCCGGGCGCGCCGGGAAGCCGCGGTGCAAGCGCTCGACGCCGCCCGGCGCGCGGTCGCCTCGGAAGTCCGAAGCGCTTTTTTTGATCTCGACCAGGCTGAGCGTGTGCTGGAAACGGAAACGCAAAATGTGCAGACCGCGGACGAATCCCTGGAGATTGCCAAGACCAACCTTTCTGCTGGTCTTGGGACACAGCTCGACATCTTGCAGGCGGCGTCCGATGTCACCCGGACGCGCACCACACGATTAAGCGCGATCTACTTGCACAACGTGGCGTTGGCCCGGCTGGCTCGGGCTTGCGCGAGTGAACCAGCTTCACTCGATTTCGAGCCGAAGCTCAAAGACGCCGGGAAGAAACATGGAAACGAACCGCGCGCGACAGATCTGGCGCGTCCGCCGAAGAAATTGAGCAAACGATGAAACGGTGCGCGAGAGATTTCCTTTTGTCGGTGGATCGACCGCTCCGCCGGGCGATGTTAAAAAATATGCGGCTTCGCCGCCTAACTTTAGCATCGAGCAGGGGACTGCTCGATCCACCCAGTGGCTGGCTTATTCCGCTCCTAATTTTTTGTTGGGTGAGTAATAGCGAGGCCATCACGCTGGAGAACGTTCTTCAAACCACTCTGGAAAAAAATCCGGCGATTCAGGAGGCGAAATCGAATCTTGAAAAAGCGGCGGGTCAACGCCTGGTGCTTCGTTCGATCATCTGGCCCAGCGCCAGGTTGCAGGCGCCGGGCGGCGTGCAGGGTGGCAAACGCGCGGGCGAAAGCACGAAAGGTTTTGGCTTTGTGCGCGGCGCTTTTGGTCAGCCATTGTTTAACGCGGCCATTCCGCCATCGCTCCGGCGCGGCGATGTCGATCTTCTCATCGCGGAACAGCAGCTCAACGTCGCGGCGGTGGAACAGCTTCACGCGGCCCGTCTGGCATTTTACGCTGCGCTTTACAATCGCGGGCTCCAATCGTTGCGAGAAGATCAACGGCAGCGACTCGGAGACAACGTGGTGAGCCAGAATGATCGTTACGAAGCTGGTCTGGCCGACCGCAGCGCGCTCACCGGCGCGACCTTGGAAGCGCGCGAACTCGATCCGCAGATCGAAAGCGCTCGGCGCGCATATCTGGGAGCCCAACTGAAATTGGCCGAAGCGATGGGCGTCGATCTCGGCGAAGATGCGTTGTTGCCCGAGCCGGAAGGCGAATTGCAATTCGCGCCGATGTCTGTCGATCTTGAAGAGGAAACGAAAGCCGCGTTGGATCGCCGGGCCGATCTCAAGCTCGCGCGTTTACTGGTTCGGGCCGCGCGGGAAGACGAGCGCATCATCGAAGCGGGTTATTATCCGTTGCTCACGGCCAACCTTTCCGGCCATTACGTTCCGGTCACCGGGATTCATCGCGAAGGTTCCACCCGCCGGACGGAGGACTTCATTTCTTCCGAAGTCCGCGGTGGTGCCGGGTATACCTGGCGCGTGATTGATAACGGCAAAGTGATCGGCGCGGCCAGGAAACAGCGGGCAACGCGCGAGATCAACGAGATCACTTTGAGAAAATTGGAGGCAGGCGTGAGTCGCGAACTTTCCCGGATACACAATGATCTCGAGTCAATCGAGGCGCGGCAAAACTCGCTGGCCTCGGCTACCGCAGCGGCGGACGAAAGCTCACGCACCGTCGGGGAAAATCTGGCCGGCGGTCTGGCCTCGCAGCTCGAGTACCGACTGACGCAAAGCGGTTACCTTGGGACCCGGAGCGGGCTGCTCAACGCCATTTACCAGTATAATGTTGCCCTGGCAGAATGGGACCGCGCCACCGGGCGTTATTTTCAATTTTCCGAAGACACCGCCCAAAACGTGCATTAGTTCCCAGCAGTTTGAAATTGCCGGAATCAAAGGCGGTTTTGTGGGGCGGTGGAGCCGCGCTCGTGCTCCTTTTCGCTCTGGCGTATTATTTTATGATGCCAGTGGCGGAGGTGGCCACGGTGCGCCGCGGCACGGCCATCTCCGCGGTTTACGGCACGGTCCGGATCGAGCCGGCGTTCGTGGTGCATGTGCGCGCGCAAAATTCCGGGTTCATTCAACTGGCCGAAGCATTCGCCGCCGGACGCGGCGCGATCGGCAAGCGGGTCGAGAAAGGCCAGTTGCTCGCGACCATTGCCGATGAGACCACGGCGCGGCAGCTGAAACAAGCCGCGGCGGATTTGGAAGCCGCGCGCGAACGGGCCAAGCTGCCGTTGCCATCTGCGGAATTGCTCAAGGCCGCCGAGGACAACTTGCGCCGATTCGAAAAAGTCGTGGGCACCGGCAGTGTGCCGGCGGTGGAATACGAAAAGGCGAAGAGCGAGGTTAACCGTTTGCGCGGCCTGGTCGAGACGGAGCGGATCGAGCGCGATCGAAATCTCGAAGCGCTCGATGAAACCCGCAAAAAGGCCGAGGCGCAGATGAAGAACTCCGAAATTCGGGCGCCGATGGACGGGCTTCTCACCAATGTTCAGACCATCGACGGCGAAGTGGTCTCGGAGGGCAACGAGCTTTTTACCGTTTCCTCGCGCAAGAATTACGTCCGAGGCGAAGTGAATGAAGAGGACGTGGGCGAAGTGAAAGCGGGAATGCCGGCCAAAGTTCAGCTGTACGCCTACCAAACCAGGACATTTGCCGCGCATGTCACTTCGATTCAGCCTGCGGCCGACCCGACGACGCAGCGTTACACGGTTGTGCTCGATATGGACGATCCGCCCGACAATTTGATGGCCGGAATGACGGGCGAAATGAACATCATCACCGGCACGCACGAAAATGTGTTGCTTGTGCCGACGCGCGCCTTGCTGGTCGATCAAGCTCTGGTGGTACGGCGAAACATCGTCCGGCGTCGCACCGTCAAGGTCGGTTATCGGACTTTGGATTATGCTGAAGCGATGGGCGGACTTTCCGAAGGCGATCGGGTGATCGTGTCCGACCAGGACAAATTCCGGCCCGGACAACCGGTCCGGCAGCGCAAGATCGACATGCCACGGGTCAGGACGAAGCCGTGACGCCGCCGCTATATATTGCGCTGCGGTTTTTAACTCATCGCAAGCGCGCCCTGCTTCTCAGCCTCAGCGGCGTCGTTTTCGGCGTCGGAATTTTCATTGGCACGCAAGCGCAGACGCAAGGCTTTGCCCAATATTTCATCGACTCCACGATCGGGAGCAACGGGGCGCTGGTGGTTCGGTCGCGTTTTCGTCCGCGTTATGAGGACCTGATGGTGCAAGCGCGAGGTTCGAACCCCAAGTCGAATAGCCGGCTCTATTTCGACGGAATCACGAACCCGAGTGAAATCATGCGTGTGAGCCGGCAATTCTCGAACGTCGTTTCGTGTTCGCCGGTGTTGCGCGGGACAGTAAGCGCGCGCGCTGGGTTTGAAGACGTCACGATCGATCTTTACGGGATCGAACCGGCTCTCCACGCGCGAACGACCGATCTACTGCACCAATTGGTTGACGGCAGCTTTGACGATTTTCGCAACAACACCAGTGCTGTGATTCTCGGTTCGCGCCTGGCCGAAAATCTTGGCGCTGGGATTGGCGATACCGTGCAATTGCTTTCGCCCGGCGGCGAGTACTGGCGTTTCACCGTGGCGGCCATCGCCCGCGCCGGGGTCGGCGCCATCGATTCCACTCGCGTCTACGCCCACGCGCGTGTCGCCCAAATGCTACTGCGAAGGCCGTTTAGTGCATCAAGCATCATTTATAAACTGCGCGATCCGGACCGCGCGCCTGCGCTGGCCGCGCACTTCGAGCAATTATTTCAGCACGACGCGGCCAGCTGGCAGGAGCGGGAAGAATCGACGCTCCAGCTTTTTCTCACTTTGCGCGTTTCGGCCGCAGTGACGGTCTCGCTGATTATTTTGCTGGCCGGGTTCGGAATTTTCAACGTTCTGACCATGTCGGTCCTGGCCAAGGTAAAGGAGATCGCGATCTTGCGTTCGATGGGCTACCGGAGGATCGACATCTCCTCCATTTTTCTCTGGCAGGGCGCGCTGATCGCCGCCGCGGGATCGTTCCTCGGCTGTTTGCTCGGCGCGCTGATGACGGTGGGAATTTCGCACATCCCGATCCGGATCCGCGGATTGCTTTACGCCGATCACTTTCTGGTCGTGTGGGATTGGCGGCATTATTTTTGGGGAACGCTGCTCGCGATCCTCGCCGTGTTCATCGCGAGTTATGTCCCGGCCCGGCGCGCCGCCGAACTGCCGCCGGTCGCCACATTACGCGGATCGAGTGTATGAACGGCGAAACCTGTCTCAGTTGCCGCGATCTCGAACGCTTTCTCGGCGAAGAAGAAGAGCGGGTCCATGCGCTCCGAGGTGTCTCGCTCGATCTCAAACCGGGCAGCGTTCACGCCGTGGTCGGGCCGTCCGGCTGCGGCAAGAGCACGTTGCTTTACATTCTCGGTTTGCTCGACCAGCCCGATGCCGGCCAGGTCTCAATCGCTTCTACGCCGATGTCGCACCTGAGCGACGACGAGCTGGCCCACAAGCGAAACGAGTTCATCGGCTTCATCTTTCAATTCCATTTCCTGATGGAGGATTTTACCGCCCAGGAAAATGTCATGATCCCGATGCGCAAACTGGCGCGTCTACCCGAGGAAAAAATGCGCGAGCGCGCCGCAATCTTATTGGACGCGGTTGGCCTGGGCGAAAAACTGCGAAGACCGAGCCGCCATCTCTCCGGCGGCGAGCAACAACGGGTCGCCATTGCCCGCGCCCTGGCCAACGATCCGCGCGTGATACTGGCCGACGAACCGACCGGTAACCTCGACACCGCAAATTCCGAGCGGGCGTTTGAGCTGCTGCAAAAAATTGTCCAGCAAGGCGAGAAAGCCCTGCTTCTGGCCACGCATAACCCCGCCATCGCCGAAGCCTGCGACTGGATTCACGAAATGAAAGACGGCCGCATCATTGCCAGTCATCCACGTGGCGCGCGAAGGTAAGCTCTTCTTGAAAAGTCTAACGAGATCGAGATCGAGATGAGCTACCGCCACCGAGAGCGAGCGACTCTTGAAGTGAAAAGGTATTGGTTATGGAAAAATGTGGACACGCGACGGGTGACCGGTTCGCCCAAGCGATTGGTTAGACGTCATCGGGAATGCTCACTCGCGCTTTGTCCAAACAATTGCTCGATCCGACAATGGGCAAGCTCGAAATAATAATAATCGGGAGTCCGAGCTACCGAGTCATCGCCAGTATGTGGCGGCGACGGCTGAAAGTGCAAAATGCCGGTAACGGCCACGCGCTTATTTTCGAGGAGGCCGTAACTGTCTCGGTCCCACTCAAATGATTTCATTGAGGGGCTAACGATATAGACAAATCCGTGCTTAGCGGTAAGCATGGCGCCGAAGACCCCGTTTAGAGTGAAGCGCCCCCGAATGGTCACAAAGCTGCCGACATGCTTGCGGTACGCTCGCTGAGGCGTGTTCGTGAGATCAATCGGTTCTGCGTCTGGCCCTGAATTGGCGAATGCGGATGTGACTCCCAACAACATCATCGCTATCGCCGTGCGCATATGTCTAACGAGATGGAGCTGAGCGACCGGCACCGAGAGCGAGCGCCGCTTGGGCTGGAACTATTTTAGTCATCTGAAATGTGGACGCGCGACGGGTGCCGGTTCGCTCGAGCGATTGGTTAGATCGGAAGCCAACGGTCCAACTACAAGACCACATATCTACTTTCAAGACGGGATACCTGCCATTTCCCGCGAACTCGCGTTACCGAATAATAAACCTCTCCGGCTGGACCTGCCCGCCCGTAATGCTCTCCGAAGTGAACCTCGATTTCGTACGCGCCAACAACGTGGACGCGGTAAGCTGGTCCCGAAGGGTGCGCTCCCAGGAAACCCCGTCTTGCAGCAGCGATCGCGGCTTGAATGTCACTCGCTGAGACGCCTTCTATTTCCCATCAACATAGAACTTGCCCGGCGCTAGATCAGCGCACGAGGCAAGCGCAATCGATGCAACCGCAGAGAATACTTGCCGAGCATTCATGAGATCTAACTAGGATTATACAGAATTTCTCAGCCTAGTTCCATTATGGATTGAGAATAGCGCTGATCGGTGCGCGGCGATGTTTGGGCGGCGCTCCCGAGGGCTCGACGTGACAGGGAACGTAATGCGCGTATAATCTTCGCACTTCGAAATTAGATCGACATGACGCCGTTCCTCCGGAAGCTGCTTGGGCTCAATTGGGTGCTGTTTCTTATTATGATGGCGCTGGCCATCTTCGGCGTGATCGCCATTTACAGCGCCACTTATATGCGACAGGACATGGCGGCGGCGGATTTTTGGCACAAGCAAGCCAACTGGGTCGCGGTCGGATTCTTCGCTTTCATGATCACGAGCCTGATCGACTATCGCTGGATCCGGTGGGGCGCGCTGCCGATGTATCTGGCCGGCATTTTCTTTTTGATTCTGACCAAGTTCATGGGCACGAAAGTCTACGGCGCACGCAGTTGGCTGCATCTGGGGCCGCTCAATTTTCAACCGGCCCAGCTCGCGGTCATTGCCGGCATCATGGTGCTGGCCCTGTTCCTGAGCCAGTTCCGCGATATGCATCCGATGCTGCGGCTGCTGCTTTGTGGCGCCATCGCCGGCGCGCCGTGTTTGTTAATCCTGATGCAGCCCGATCTGGGCGAAGTCATCATTTGGGTGCCGGTGCTTTTCGCGTTGTTGTTCGTCGCCGGTCTGCCGTTGCGCTACCTGGTCTGCATCATTCTCATCGGGGTTGCCTTTATCCCTATCGCAATTCATCTGGGATTGAAACCGTACCAGCAGCAGCGGATTACCGCGTTCCTCGACCCGTCGATTGACAAACAAGGGTCGGCCTGGGCAATCAATCAGTCGCTCATTGCCATCGGATCGGGCGGCTGGGCCGGCAAAGGGTTCAAAGCGCCCAACACCCAGATCGAGCTCGGCTTTCTTCCGGCTACAGCCGTGCATAACGATTACATTTTCTCCGCCATCGGCGAGCAATGGGGATTCGTCGGCGGCATGTTTCTCATCGGCGCATTCGCCCTGCTTCTCATGACGTGTCTGTTCGTCGCATTTTTTATCGAGGACCAGTTCGGTTTGCTTCTCGTCATCGGGATCACTGCGTTGATTTTCACCCACGTTTTTCAAAACGTGGGCATGACCATCTCGATGTTACCGATCACGGGCGTGCCGTTGCCGCTCATCAGTTATAGCGGCTCGTTTGTTCTCATGATCATGTTCGGCCTGGGAATCGTGAACAGCGTCTGGGTTCATCGAAAATACCCGGACTGAGTTCCGCCTCGCGATCCGTCGTCCCTGCCGGGGCTGATGCTTTGGCGCTCCGCGCACCGGTGGTTTGCACCACCGGCTAACGTCCGTCGCCCAGTTGGGGCTAGGGATCTGATTGATCCCGCGGCCGGTGGCTAGCACCGCCGGCTAATGTGCGACGCCCGGTTGGGGCTAGTGAATTAATTGATCCCATCATGAATGATCTGAACTCATTCAGACCCGAAGGGTCGTCTGGATATTAGCCGGTGGTGCAAACCACCGGTTGCAGAATCCATAAGATCACCAGCCCCAGCGGGGCGTCGGATCAGACATACCGTTCATCAAATTCCACATCGCTGCGGCGCAGCAACTCCAAATACTCCTCACGAAACGTGCGGGTGCGATGGTGTTCCTCCTGTTGCTCGATATAACGACGAACTGTTCCGCGTTGAGAGGCGCTCACGGTGAACGCGCCATAGCCTTCCTGCCACGCAAACTCACGGGCACCGATCTCATCGTGCACCCAGCCGGACGAAACGGCCTTTAGTTCGCGAAGCACGTCGGCCAACCGGTGTGTCGCCCGAAGTCCAACAAGCAGGTGAACATGATCAGACACACCGCCGACGCATTCGGCGACTCCGTCTGCGGCGCGAATGATTCCACCGAGATAAGCATGCAATTTGGGACACCAGTTGGGCTGGATCACTGGTTCGTGATTCTTGGTTCCGAAGACAATGTGGTAATGCAAACTCAAATGTGTTGATGGCATATGTGTGTGGGTCCAGCGCCCCTGCCGGGGCTTGGGATGCCTTATACTTCGTGGCCGGTGGTTTGCACCACCGGCTAACGTTCGTCGCCCCATTGGGGGCGGTTGCCTCGTAACATCAAAACGAGCGATAACATCGACAATTATCCAGGTGCACTTAGAATCGCCAACTGCGACGTATGGAAACCGATTACAAGGTTAAGCTCGAAATCTTCGAAGGGCCGCTTGATTTGCTTCTCTACCTCGTCAAACGCGATGAGATCGACATCTACGAGATCTCGATTGAACGAATCACCCGCCAATACCTCGAATATCTCCAGGCGTTCAAGGAACTGAACATCGACATTGCCGGCGAGTTCATCGTGATGGCGGCAAATCTCATCTACATGAAAAGCCGGAGCCTGCTCCCGGCCGATCAACAACCGCCCGATGAAGAGGCCGAGGACGACGATCCGCGCTGGGATTTGATTCGTCAGTTGATCGAATACAAGAAATTCAAGGAAGCAGCCGGGCAACTGCACGTGCGCGAACTCGAACAGGAGCGCATCTTTTCCCGGGAACCAAGCGGACCACCGATTGCCGACGGGCCGCTCCGCCTCGGAGAAGTTGGGATCTTTCAATTGATCAGCGCCTTTCAAATCGTGATCAAACGAGTTGAGGCCCGCGAAGATGTGCGGGAAATCTTCGGCGAGCATTTCTCCGTCTCGGACAAGATCGAGATCATCCTTCAGCGGGTGTCGGACGGCGGGTCGGTGCGTTTTTCGGATTTGTTTGGCTCGGCGGTTTCGCGCGTTGAAGTGGTGGTCACTTTCCTGGCCCTGCTGGAATTAATTCGTTTGAAACAAGTTCGGGCGATCCAGAAGAATGTTTTCGAAGAAATCGAGATCGCGTCTGCCGCCGCGTAAGGATCGACAATGTCTCGCGTTTTGATTGCTGGGTGCGGCTACGTCGGTACGGCTGCGGCGGATTTGTTCCATCAATCCGGCTGGGAAGTGCAAGGCTGGACAAGCTCCGAGAAAACCGCGACCGCGCTTTCGGAAAAACCTTATCCGGTGATCGCGGTTGATATCACAAGCTCGCGCCAGGTCGGCGCGCGCCCCGGAAATTTCGACGCCGTAATTCATTGCGCCAGCACGCGCGGTGGCGATGTCGATCTTTATCGGCGCGTTTATCTGGAGGGTGCGCGCCAGCTTCTCGATCGCTTCATCGGATCGACCGTTCTTTTTACCAGCAGCACCAGCGTTTACGGGCAAAACGTCGGGTCGTGGGTGACCGAGGAGAGCGAAACCAAACCGGACAGCGAAACGAGCCGGATACTGCTCGAAACAGAGGCGCTCGTGCTTGGTCGTGGCGGAATTGTGGCGCGGCTGGCAGGCATTTATGGGCCCGGGCGATCTGCGTTGCTCAGTAAGTTCTTGGAAAACAAAGCGACGATCGATCCGGACAACGACCACTTCGTTAATCAGGTTCACCGAGACGACATCGCCGCTGCGTTGTTCCTGTTGCTGGATCGACAAACGCCTGGGCGACAAATTTACAACCTGGTTGACGATCAACCGATCTCGCAAAGCGAATGTTACCGCTGGCTGGCCAGGAAACTGGGGAGACCGGTCCCGCCGATCGGAAGATCGACATCAGCGGGCAAAAAACGCGGTGTAACCAACAAAAGGGTGAGCAACGCCAAACTGCGCGGTACCGGCTGGATTCCGAAATATCCGACGTTCGCGGACGCGATGGAGAAGAGCATTCTCCCCAGCTTCGGCAGGTAATGAGCGCGATCCCGGCGCGGCCAAATCTCAGTCGGGCCGTTGGAAATATCGGTATAAAAGCTGCTTTTTATTGAGCATGCGTCAGATCAAACTGACTGGCCGTGAGGCGAGTATTGTGCGGGCGATTGGCTTCGGCGAATCGATGCTTGGGACGGAGGTTCAGGATTTAGCACGACTCGAGCCCGAGGATATGGCCGACACCCTCAACGCGTTGATGGCCGCCGGCTTTGTTCAATGCATTCCCTTCCAGGAGCAAATCGACCTGGCTGAAGTGCCGGTCACGGCGTTCGAAGTGAACCCGGCCTACGTGCACGAATTGCGGGAAGCCATTCTTCGGCGTTAATCGGCGTGGGCGGTTGCTGAATCGGCCAGGTCAGCGGCGCGATTGGTCTCCTGTCGTTCTCCAAACAACTGGCGAATTACTTCTTCGACGGGGACTTCCTGGACGTTGATGTCGCTCACGTCGCAAGCCTCAAGAAGTTGCCGGCATGTTTCGGTAACCGTGGCGCGCGGAACCTTCAATTGCACCGAAACCGGAGTCTGCTCGATCACCTCTCCAAATCCCGAAAAATCACGCGTGACCGGTTTGTCGAAGGTGAGACTAAGAATTTTGTGCAGCGAAAAGCGGTCGATGATCTCGTCCAACGGTCCATCGAAGAAAATCTTGCCGTGATCGATAACCAGCACACGGTGACAAAGCTCTTCGATGTCCTGCATGTAATGGCTTGTCAGCAGGGTCACGATCCGGCGTTCTTCGTTATAGACGCGCAGAAATTCGCGCACCCGTTTTTGGCTCACGACGTCGAGCCCAATCGTCGGCTCGTCCAGGAAAAGGATCCGCGGCTCGTGAATGAGAGCCGATATCAATTCCATTTTCATTCGCTCCCCCAACGAAAGCTCGCGCACCATCACATTCATTTTGTCCCGCACATCGAGAAGTTCGGCCAGACCGCCCACCACTTTTTTGAAACGATCGCGATCGATTCCGTAGATGACGCGATTCAGTTCGAGCGATTCCTGAGCGGGCAAATCCCACCAGAGCGCATTTTTCTGACCCATGAGCAGACTGAACTGTCGTTTCATTTCGTTTCGGCGCTCCCAGGGAACGAAGCCGAGCACGCGCGCCTCGCCCGAGGTCGGGTTGAGCAATCCGGAAAGCATTTTGAGCACGGTTGTTTTTCCCGCGCCGTTCGGCCCGAGAAATCCGACGAACTCGCCCTCTTCAATCTTGAACGACACCGCGTCTGCCGCGCGGGTTTGATCGTAGCGCCGCCTGCCCAATCCCTTGATCGAGCCCCACAGGCCGCGCTCCTTGCGATAGGTGCGGTAAATCTTCGTTAGATCACGAGCTTCGATGGCGGACATGGAAAGAATGAAGGATGAGCGATGAAGGACGAAATGCTACAGACGTAATCGCACGGTCTTTGCAATTGATATAAAAATGGCGGTCAATCGCGAGGTTTCGTCGATTCGTGAGTTTCTTCTCGCCTACTGCTCCTGACTCGACGAGCAAATCGAGCCAATATCCTTCACTCACGCCGCCGTCGTTCGTGCCGCGGCTTTTTTCTTCAACAGCGGCATCACCTTTTCCACCAGCGCGTCGGCGGTAATGCCGTGTTTCTTGCGCAGGATCGGAACCGAGCCGTGTTCGATGAATTCATCTGGCCAACCAATCCGCACCACCGGCGTGTTAATCATTTGAGAATGCAAATGCTCCATTACCGCGCAGCCGAATCCATTGTGCAAAACGTGATCTTCGATCGTGCAGACGATGTCGACGCTACGCGCGAAAAATTCGAGCGTGCCGGTGTCCAACGGTTTGATCCAGCGCGGATTGATTAACGCGACCGAGACGCCTTTCTCCTCCAGTTTGCGCGCGGCTTCCACTGCTACTTCAAACATGTTGCCCAGGCCGAAGATCGCCACCTCGCGCCCGTGCTGCACCACTTCGGCCTTGCCGATCTCGAGCAGCTTCGGCTCCGATTTGATTTGCGCGCCCGTTCCGGGACCGCGCGGATAGCGGACCGCGATCGGCCCGGAGTTGTAGTGGGCCATGGTCCAAAGCATGTCGGCGAATTCATCTTCGTCTTTCGGCTGCATATGCACCCAATTCGGGATGTGACGCAGATAACCGATGTCGAACAGACCGTGGTGGGTCGGGCCGTCGTCGCCGCTCAACCCGGCGCGGTCCATGCAAAGCCGGACATTCAATTTTTGTATGGCCATGTCGTGAATCGCCATGTCGTAGGCGCGCTGGAAAAATGTCGAGTAGATCGCCAGGAAAGGCGTCAAGCCTTGCGTAGCCAATCCGCAGGCGAACAGGGCCGCGTGTTCTTCGGCGATGCCAACATCGAAATACCGCGCCGGATGCGCCTTGGCGAAATGCCCAAGCCCGGTGCCGCTCGGCATCGCTGCTGTAATGGCGACAATTTTTTGATTCGTGTCCGCAAACTTCGCCAGTGTCTTGCCGATAATCTCCGAATACGTCGGCGTCGGCGTCGGCGCGGTCTCGCCGCTCTCGATCTTGTACTTGCCGAGCCCATGAAACTTGTCCGGTTGTTTGATGGCCGGCTCGTAGCCTTTGCCTTTCTTGGTCAAAATGTGCAGCAACACCGGCTCGTCCTGCGTTTTCAGGAATTCGAACGTGCGGGTGAGCAGCGGAATATCGTGACCATCGATGGGGCCGTAGTAGCGCAGCCCAAGTTCTTCAAAAATTACGCTCGGCACCAGCAGACCTTTGACGCTCTCCTCCACTTTGTGCGCGATCTGCACGCCGGTCCTCCCGAGAATCGCTTGAACGAAGTCGCGCGCCTTGTCGTGCAAATGCGCATAGGTGGGATTTGTCACGATGCTGTTCAGATAATTGGCGATCGCGCCGACGTTTTTCGCGATCGACCATTCGTTGTCATTTAGCACGACAATGAAACGCTTGGTTTGCGCTTTCACATTGTTGAGCGCCTCGTAACTGATCCCGCAGGTAAACGCGGCGTCACCCGCCACGACCACAACGTGTTCGTTCCCACCCCGCAGATCCCGGCCCACTGCCATCCCGAGGGCGGCGGAAAGCGCCGTGCCGGCATGCCCGGCGCCGTAGCAATCGTGCTCGCTTTCTGTGCGCAGGAGAAAACCGTTGAGACCGCCGAACTGTCGCATCGTTGAGATGCGATCCAGTCGGCCTGTGAGCATTTTGTGCACGTAGCCTTGATGGCTCACGTCCATCACAAAACGGTCCTGCGGCGTGTTGAAAACGCGATGCAGCGCAATCGTCAGCTCGACCACGCCTAGGTTCGGCCCAAGATGCCCGCCCGTTTGCGAAAGCACCTTGATCAATTCGTCGCGCACTTCCTGCGCAAGTTGGGGCAGGTCTTCTTCGCTTAACGCCTTGATATCCGCAGGCGAATGAATTCCGGGTAGCAAAGGTTTCGGCGCTGCCGTGGTCGTCGTTTCAGAAGAGTCTGACTTCGTCATTTTGTTTTTCTTCTCTTTCGGTTCGCTGATCGTTCGTGTTTGTCTCCGTCGCCGGTTCAAAATCTTTCACTACCGGTTTTCCGGCGCTGCTGCGGGCGATGATCTCGATCTTTTGCTCGGCGCTGGCCAACCGTTCCTGGCAAACTTTTACCAGCCCCATCCCTTCCTCGTAACGGACAATCAGATCCTCGAGCGGCAATTTACCCGCCTCCATTTGCTCGACAATCGCCTCGAGTCGATCCATCGCCTTTTCAAAGTTCGGCTCTGTTCCGGCGGGCTTCGGCTTGTTGCTCATGGGGAACTCGCAATTAAGCATAGCGCGGCTCCCGGGAAAAGCGCGACTTCTTTACCAGCTGGGAACTCCCCAGTGGTGGCACATCCGATGCTCTCATTGGGAACGAATCAACCTATGATGAAGTTTCCAAAAAAAATTCTATTGATCGATCATGAACCGGGAGTTACCCGGCTGGTTCGGCAGGCGCTGGAGAAAGCGGGAAAATATCTGATCCAGGAAGAGCACGATGACAGCTCGGCAGTTCAAACCGCCCGCGGTTTCCAACCCGATCTGATCTTGCTCGATACTCTGCCCACCAGCCCGGACGGCCAGATCCTTGAGCGCCAGTTCAACAACGACGCCGTTCTCAAAGACACGCCCGTTGTCCGTTTGAGCAGCCTCAAGCCCGAGAGCCAGATGGTTTCCGGCGGAATCCTAAGCGGCTACAGCTTCTTCGCCGCGCCCGTGCGCATCGAAGAAGTCCTCCGCGGCGTCGAGAACATCCTCTTCGGCAAAGATTGATAATGTTGTAGCACAGGAATCTTGCCTGTCGGGCCGGCGGGCGTCTCGCCTGCCAATCAGGCGTAATGGCTTGAATTACGCGATTTGCTTCTTGTACGCGGCCGCATCTTTTAAGTGTTTCAGATCGTCCGGTTTGTCGATCTTGAGAACGAAAATCCAGCCTTCGCCGAATGGATCGGTGTTGATGAGCGCTGGATTTGATTCGAGCGCTTTATTTGCATCGACGACGGTTCCTTTCACCGGCGCGTAGATGTCGCTCGCGGCTTTAACTGATTCGACCACGGCGATTGCTTCTTTCGCGTTCACTTGTCGATCCTTCTTCGGCAGCTCGACGTAGACCACATCGGTCAATTCCGCCTGGGCATGATCGGTAATGCCAATGCGGATGTTGTCGCCTTCGCGCTTAATCCATTCGTGACTCTCGGTGTAAAGCAAATCGTCGGGAACATTCATGATTTTTTGTAGAGCGGTTTTTTCTCGATGGTGGCGGGAAATTTCTGCCCGCGAATTTCGATGTCGATCTCGATTGCCGATTTTCGCGTGCGGCGTCGAGACATACGCCATGCCCACGCCCCAGTTCAAGCTCGGAGAAAGCGTGCCGCTGGTTACTTCGCCAATGCGTTCGCCATTTTGGAAAACGCCGTAGTGCGGCCGCGGCGGCGCGCCTTTCTCTTTCATTCGAAACGGCACAAGCTTTTCGCGCGGCCCGGTTTTCTTTGGTTCGCAGCAAGACATCGCGGCCGATGAAATTGGGTTTCGTAAGATCGACAAAAAAACCGAGCCCGGCTTCGATCGGATTTCGCTCCGGCGACAAATCGGAGCCGTTGAGCGGGTAACACATTTCGAGGCGCAAGGTGTCGCGCGCGCCGAGGCCGCACGGCTTGATCCCGAATTCTTTTCCTTTTTCCAAAACTAGATTCCAAAATTTGGCGGCATCTTGGGCGCGGAAGAAAACTTCTACACCGTCTTCGCCGGTATAGCCGGTGCGGGCGATGGATACCGGTATCTGTTGCCACTCAAGATCGACAATATGATTTCGCGGCGGCAAATCCGGGAAAAGATCGACTACGCGCGGTCCTTGAATCGCGACGCCGCCGAAATCGGCGCTGCGGTTGATGAGGGTAGTGGCATCGGCATCCTGCCGATGTTGTTCCAGACCATCGGCTGGAAGCCGATGCCACTTTTTCAACCAGGCGAAATCTTCGTCTGTGCGAGACGCGTTGACCACGAGCAGAAATTTGTTTTCGCCGATCCGGTAAGCGATCAGATCGTCGATGATTCCGCCGCGCTCGTTCAGCAAAAACGTGTATTGGCCGGCGCCGACATCGAGTTTGTCGATGTTGTTGGTGAGCATGGTGTTGAGCCAGCTGCGGGCGCCGCTTCCATCGACGATCAATTGCCCCATGTGCGAGATGTCGAAGATCCCGAGGTTGTTTCGCACGGCCTGGTGTTCTTCGACGATGCTGGTGTATTGCACCGGCATCAGCCAGCCGCCAAATGGCACGATCCGCGCACCGAGCCGCACGTGCTCGTCGTAAAGTGGTGTCCGTTTTTCTGCGCCGCCGCTCACGCGCCAAGCCTAGACTTCGCAATTGGAGTGCGCAATGCTCCCCAAGCGAATGACTTTTCTCGACAAACTCGAACGACGAATTGGTTTTCTCGGCGTCCCGGGATTACCGCGGATCCTCGTGGGTTTTACCGCCCTCGTTTTCGCGTTGGTCTTCCTCAACCCCGGGTTCGCTTCCTTTCTCGATCTCGATCCGGTCCGCATCCGTCACGGCGAATTCTGGCGGCTGCTGACATACATTTTTCTGCCCAACACAACTGGCATTTGGGTCATTCTGGTTCTTTGGTTTCTGTGGTGGATCGGCGAGGGACTCGAACGAGCGTGGGGTCCGTTCCGGCTCACTCTTTATTTTCTCGTCGGCATGCTCGGCACCACCGTCGCGGCATTCTTCTTCGGCACCAAGTTCTCAAACTCGATGCTGATTTCGTCGTTGTTTTTCGCCTTTGCCCGGTTTTATCCCGACCAGGTGATCTATATCTTTTTCATTTTGCCGGCCAAGATCAAATGGGTGGCCTGGGTCATGGCGGCATTTTTGCTTCTGGGATTTGTGACAAATGGGAATTCGTACCGAATGGCGATGGTAGCTGCGTTCGGCAATTACCTGCTCTTCTTCGGACCGGAAATCATTTACCAAGCCAGGCATCGCAGCGAAGTCTCGGCTCGTCGCAAGCGGTTCGAGGCGGATACTCGCGCTGATGCCGAGCCGCTGCACAAATGTGCCGTTTGCGGCGCGACCGAAGTAAGCGACCCGAATCTTGATTTCCGGGTTGCCAGTGACGGCGAGGAGTATTGCGTCGCCCATTTGCCGAAAGCGCCAACGCCGGCGCAGTGACTGCGTATCGACATCCTGTGTTCGTGGTTTAAAATGGCGCGATGACCGATAAGAATACCGCGCTCGTCCCCGAAGCGGGCTGGCATTGTTTGCATTTGTTTTACCGGATCGAGCACAGCCAATGGCAATTGCTCAGCCGAGAGGAGCAAAATGCCGCCAAGACCAATCTGTCGTCGCTCGTGCAGGAAGTGCGGGCAATGGATTCGACCCAGTTGCTCACCCTCAGCGTGGTTACCCCGAAAGCGGATCTTGGATTCATGCTCGTTACGCCCGATCTGCAAACCGCAAATAGGATCGAGAAGCGACTTTCGCTTTCGCTGGGCTCCGATGTTCTA
Organism: uncultured Verrucomicrobiae bacterium; assembly: GCA_963815455.1. GTDB lineage: Bacteria > Verrucomicrobiota > Verrucomicrobiia > Chthoniobacterales > UBA10450 > JBDTZF01. Next base: position 610,428 of record CAWFGO010000002.1, on the reverse strand, counting down.
ACGCCAGTTTACAGTTATCTCTCGCTCACCGAAGAGAGCGAATACATCACGACAGAGGAGGAATACACGCAGACACTCGACCAGGAGACCAGAAGTGATCCGGCCAAACTGGAAGCGGCGTTGGCGGCTTTTCACGACCGGATAAAGCATTACCGGCAGGACCGCGTTTATCCCACGCTGCCGGATTGGCCGATCGTTTGCTTCTATAATATGAGCAAACGCCGAGGGGAACATCGCAACTGGTACGCGCTTCCCTACGATGAGCGCCGCAAGTTGATGAAAGGACACGCCAGCGTCGGGCGCCAGTATGCCGGGAAAGTAAAGCAGCTCATCACGGGCTCGACCGGTCTGGACGATGCGGAGTGGGGGGTGACGCTGTTTGCCCGCGATACATTTCAGATCAAAGCCATCGTCTACGAAATGCGTTTCGACCCCGTCAGCGCCGAGTACGCCGATTTTGGCGAATTTTTCATCGGTATCCAATTGCCGCTGGACGAACTGTTCCGGCGATTACAGCTTTAGTTGCTTTTTTTTGTAGCGGCGGTCTCTGACCGTCGCATTATTCTTCCTGCAATTAGCGCGACGGTCGCGGACGGCCGCTACAACAGCATTGAAACGGATGGGTGACAGAGCGGTCTATTGTGCACGCCTGGAAAGCGTGTGTGCCGCAAGGCACCAGGGGTTCGAATCCCCTCCCATCCGCCAGTTCCAGGAAACTCGCTGAGGCCACGAACTAGGTCTTGCCCCATGCTGCCGAATCGGATTTGATCGACTGATGCGACTCCCCGGCATGCGCTTTTTTTTCGCACTGCTGCTTTTCGCGATCAGCGATCCATTGGTTGCCGAGAAAGACTTTTCCGGACTCTCAAACGAGCTAGGCGTGGCGAAGGCGCAATTCCAGCAGGGAAAATTCGATGCCGCGCTCGCCGTCCTCGATCGCTTGGAGAAATCATCCCGTCCGTCGATGGAGTCGCTCGATCTCCGGGGTTGTGTTTACCTCGAGCAGGGAAAATTCGAAGAGGCAGCAAAGGCATTCGATGGGTCTCATGCCTTCAAGTTCGATGCGTTTGCTCCCAGAATTCATCACGCCGACGCCTTGCTTGCGCAGAAAAAATTCACCGAAGCCGGCAACGAATACGAGCGTCTGATACAAGTAAAATCCCCGATGTGGCCGGACTACGCCCGCTTTGGTCTTTTGCTTGCCTATTTGGGCGGGCACGAGGAAGCCCTGGCCAAACGGGTTTATGCCGAGATTCTTTTTCCCACTGAAACGCCCGCTTACTATTATGCGCAGGCCGCCTGGGCGTTTGGCCACGGGAAAAAATCCGATGCTCAAAAATGGATTGGGTCAGCCAAGAAAATCTTCGACTCCGGCAAGACGGCGTGGTTCGACCGGGCGCTGTATCAACTCGGCTGGATCAAGAAAAAGCCACCGCCATCCGTCGATCCGTTTTTCTAGTGAAGATCGACATCGGACGCGTGCGGAACCTCTATCCCATATCGCGACGGCTGGTGATCTGGATTTGCTGCCGCACCTTCACCACGCTCGAGGCCGCCAGCACACCGCGAAAATTCGCGCCGGGATAAATGATGCAATCGCGCCCGATGACCGAGCCGGGGTTGATCACGGCGTTGCAGCCGATCTCGGTCCGGTCGCCCACGATCGCGCCAAATTTCTTGAGCCCGGTGGCGATATTGCCTTCGGGTCCAGCCACGGCGATTTCGCGATGGTCCAGCTTCACGTTTGAGAGAATCACGCCCGCGCCCAGGTGCGCGCGATAACCGATCACAGAGTCGCCCACATAATTAAAGTGCGGGACCTGCGCTTCGTCGAAGAGAATGCAGTTCTTGAATTCGCACGAGTTGCCCATTACCGCGCCATCGCCCACGATCACATTCTCCCGCACGTAGCAGCCACTGCGAATGTGGCATCGTGCGCCGATCCAAGCCGGCCCTTTCAAGACCGCGCCTTGCTCGACAATCGTTCCCTCGCCGACAAATACGCCGCTGCCAACAAACGGCTTTCCCAAAAGCTCGCCATGTACGGCCGGTTTCAGGCGAAATTGCAAATAGCTCGCAATTTGTTTGAGGGCATCCCAAACGTAAGTCTGGCCCTCGAACAGTTTCGGATGGGCCGTGTGTTCGAGATCGAGGAATTCAGCTGGCGCAAACATGGTGTGCGAATCAAGCGCCGGCGCGCTGCGTAATCTTCTGGCCGTCCTTGGTGTCGCGCACTGTCCAGCCGCGCGCGCTCAATTCGTCGCGCAATTCATCACTTTTTTTAAAATCTTTTGCAAGCCTCGCCTGCATCCGCGCGTCCACCAGTTTCGAGATTTCCGCGGGGATCCCTTCGGGTGCGTCTTTGTCCAGGACGAGCACGCGGTTCACTCGTTCCCACCATTGCAACCACGCTTGAGCGGAAGCGGCGCCGAGTTTTCCCCGATCCATCGCGCGGTTCGTTTCGCGGATCGATTCAAACAGGAACCCTAACGCAGCGGAAACGTTCAAGTCATCGTCTAGCGCTTCCTCGAACTGATCGGCGACCTTCGAGTCGCTCTTGCCGTTGTCGATCTTCCGGCCGGCAATTTCCCGCAAACGTTGCAGCCACTCGTCGATTCGTCCAAGAGACTCCCGCGCTTCGTTCATCCCTTCCCAGGTAAAGTTGAGAGGCATGCGGTAATGGACGCGCATGAGCGCATAACGCATTTCGCGGCCGGTATATCCTTTTTCGAGAATGTCGGGCAGCGTGTAAAAATTGCCGAGCGACTTCGCCATCTTTTGCCCGTCGACCAGCAGGTGGGCGCAATGCAGCCAAAAACGCACGAATTGTTTTCCAGTGACGCCTTCCGTTTGGGCGATCTCGGCTTCGTGATGTGGAAAAATGTTGTCCACGCCGCCGCAATGGATGTCGATCTGGTCGCCCAGCAGCGCTGTGGCCATGGCGCTGCATTCAATGTGCCAGCCGGGCCGGCCCGGTCCCCAGGGCGATTCCCATTTCACATCGCCGTCCTCTTCATCCCACGCTTTCCAAAGCGCAAAGTCGCCGATGTGTTCCTTATCGTACTCGTCATGTTTCACCCGCCCGGTCGATTGCAATTGGGTGAGATCGAAATGCGCCAGCTTCCCGTATTCGGGAAACTTGTTGATCCGAAAGTAAACCGATTTGTCCTCGGCTTGATAGGCGAGACCGCGCTCAACGAGCGCGCCGATCATCTCGATCATCCGATCGATGTAACGCTTCTCGGTCGCCGAGGGGAATTCGTCGGCCCGCTTGATCCGCAGTGTGTCGATGTCCTCGAAGAACGCCTGCTTGAACGGCTCGGTAAATTTTGCCAGCGGAACTTTCGATTCGCGCGCGCCGCGGATCGTTTTGTCGTCCACGTCGGTGATGTTCATCACGCGATGCACCTTGTAGCCGCGCAGTTCGAGATGACGCTGGAGCAGGTCCTCAAATACGTAAGCGCGAAAATTTCCAATGTGGGCCCGGCTGTAAACGGTCGGTCCGCATGTGTACATGTCGATCTTGCGCGAAACCGCGTCACGTGCCCCGAACTCTTCGAGCTGACGCGAGTAAGTGTTAAAGAAGCGCAAAGAAATTCACTCCATCTCGACGGTCGCCACCGCCATCGCGGCCATGCCTTCATTGCGCCCGATTGACCCGAGACCCTCGTTTGTCGTCGCTTTCACGCTCACTTGCGCCTCCGAGATGCCGATTGCATCCGCGAGCGTTTTTCGCATCGCCGAAATGTGGGGCGCGATCTTGGGCGCTTCCGCGATCAGCGTCGCGTCCACGTTGATCGGTCGCGCTTTATTTTTGGCCAGAAGCGCAGCGACTTGCCGCAAAATGTCCAGGCTGCTCATTCCGCGAATCGATTCGTCGGTGTTCGGAAAATGCTGGCCGATATCTCCCGCGCCGATCGCTCCCAATAAGGCATCGGCAATCGCGTGTGACAAAACGTCGGCATCGGAATGCCCGGCAAGTCCGTGCGAGTGCGCGATCTCCACCCCGCCCAGAATCAATTGTCGATCATCGGCCAGACGATGAATGTCGTAGCCAATGCCGCATCGAGTTGTTGTCATCAGAGTTTCAGATCGATGACGCCGTTGGTGGCGACGATGCTGTATTTGTCCTTCATATCTTTGCGCGGTTTCAGATCGACCTTGCCGCCGGCGCTTTCAATCAACAGCCAGCCCGCGGCGATATCCCATAAACTGATTCCAAGCTCGATGTAAGCGTCGAAACGCCCGCAGGCCACATAAGCCATGTCCAGCGCGGCGCTGCCGAGCACGCGGCATTTGCGCACGCGATGGACCATCTCGCCGAGCAAGGGCAGATTGCAATCGATCATCTGGCCGGTCTTGGAAAGGCCGACAGAGATAACGGCTTCGGCCAGGTTGATCCGCTCGCTGACGCGAAACTCGCGACCATTGAGTCGCGGCTTCTCGCCCTTCTGTCCCGACCACATTTCGTTGCGCATCGGATCGTAAATTACGCCCACGACGATCTCGCCTCGCAATCGAAACGCGATCGACACGCAAAAGTGCGGGATGCCGTGGAAATAATTTACCGTGCCGTCGAGTGGATCGACAATCCATTGCTGCTCGCTCGCCTTGTCGCCGACGATTCCTTCCTCGCCGTAAAGCGCGTGTTCCGGGAATTGTTTGAGAAGCTGGCGCGTGATTAGTTCCTGCGTCCGCACATCGATCTCAAGTTTAATATCATGCGCCTCGGCCAGATTCACGCGCTTGGGCTGGTGGAAATTTTCCCGGAGCAGATCGCCCGCGGCGAGTGCGGCTTTCTCGGCCGCGTCGAGATAATGCTTCATGGCCAGAGGTTATTTCGCACAAAGGCCGGGAAGTGCACAACGAAATGACGGCGGGCTGAGTACAAAAAAACCGGGAGGAAAAACTGAATTCTCCTCCCGGGTTAAGGTTGGGGTTATGACTCCGAAAGATTCCGAAGTCGTTAACGAGAGTTGGGCCTTAATGCCTCTTTCTCTTCGCTGATTTTTTCTTTGCTGCTTTCTTTTTCTTCTTAGCCATCGACTAATTCCCCCCTTTCAATCCGCAATCGCGGAAATTTTTTAGTTGGGAATAACTTCACTTACACCCGTCAAGTAATCACCTCATATTTTTTGTCAAACGTTTTTCGCACGAATTTAAAAATATTTTTACGAGCTCGCGCGCGATATTTTTTTTCGGAGCGCGCGAAATTTTCTTCGATTCACTGTTTTGGAACAGAACCATCACTTCGTTTTCATCGCTTTCCATTCCAATCGCCACATCGTTCGCCACGATGATGTCGCAATTTTTCTCGCGCAATTTTTCTCGCCCATATTTTTCGATGTCGTTCGTTTCCGCCGCGAAACCGACCACGAGAAATTGTCGATCCTGTGGAAGCGATGCGAGAATGTCCCGGGTTGGAATCAGCTCCAGAGAAAAAGCGCCGGCGCGCTTTTTGATTTTCTGCTTTGAAACGTTCGCCGCTTTGTAATCGACCACCGCCGCGCACATGACCAGAACGTCGCAGGCGGGCAGATGTCGATGCACGGCATCGTGCATCTCGTCGCTGGTCTGGATCGAGACCAGCTGTGCTCCGGTTGGCGGATCTAGATTCACCGGACCGGAAATCAAGACGACGTCGTGTCCGGCTTCGATTGCCGCTTCGGCGATGGCGTAGCCCATTTTGCCGGATGAACGATTGCTCAGGTAACGAACCGGGTCGATCGGCTCGCGGGTCGGGCCGGCCGTGATAAGAAATCTCACGCGATCAAATTTTCCTGGCGCGCCAGCATGAGTTCGGCTCGAAACGCGATGTCGTCCACTTTCCAGAGCCGGCCGACGCCTTCATAGCCGCAGGCGAGCATTCCCTCTTCCGGTCCGATGAATTCCGCTCCGCGCTTTTTCAATTTCTCAACGTTCTCTTGTGTCGCGCGGTGCTCCCACATTTTGCCGTTCATGGCCGGCGCGATCAGAATCGGCGCGCGAGTGGCGAGAGCGATGGCGGCCAGGGGATGACCGGCCAAACCGTGCGCGAGCTCGGCGATGATGTTCGCTGTGGCCGGAGCGATCAAAAGAAGATTCGCCCGGTCGGCGAGTTCGATGTGGCCCGGGCGCCAGTTTTCCTTTTCATCGTAGAAACTCGTCATCACCGGATTTTTCGAAAGCGTTTGCAGGGTCAACGGCGTGATGAACTCCGTTGCGTCTTTCGTCATCACGACAAAAATCTCGTGGCCCTGTTTAAAGAGCAGGCTCGCCAGCTCGGCGGATTTGTAAGCGGCTATCGATCCCGTGACGCCAAGAACGATGCATCGCGCGCCACGGCGCAACGCGACCACTTTCTGCCCAGTGGCTTTGTCGCGCTTACGTTTTGCGTTTCTTTCCATGCGAGATCGACAGCGTCCGGGGCGTTACGTCATTTTTGGACCAATCGGCGACTCAGATAACTTTCCGCGCTCATGATGCTCCGAAACTTTTGCAAATCCTCCTCCATCGATTTGCTGATGATAGTATAGCGATAATCGCGCCACAGTTCCATCTCGCGGGCAGCGGTCTGGAGGCGGCGTTCGATCTGCTCGTTCGTTTCGGTGCCGCGTTTCCTCAGCCGCCGGCGCAATTCGTCCAGATCGGGCGGCATGATGAAAACATCGGTTAACGCCTCCCGAATAAATGGGTTGTCGCAGCTGCGAATCGAGGCGGCTCCCTGAGTGTCGATGTCGATCAAGACATCGACGCCTTCCTTTAAGTTCGTCAGTACTGGCTGGCGCAGCGTTCCATAATAATCGCCGTGCACCTGCGCGTGCTCGAGAAATTCGCCGGCTTTGGCGCGCGCTTGAAATTCGGGTGCGGACAAAAACTGATAATCTTCGCCTTCGACCTCGCCGCTGCGGGGGGGACGCGTTGTGCAGGAAACGGAGTAAACGAAATTGGACGTTTGGCGCAGGGCATCGACCAGGGTTGTTTTTCCCGCACCCGAGGGAGCGGAAACGACAAAGAGGATGCCGTAACGACTGAATTGTTTACTCAAGATTTTGAATTTGCTCGCGAATTTTTTCGAGCTCCGCCTTGCATGCTACCACACGCTGGGAGATACCGGCGTCATTTGCCTTGGCGCCGAGGGTATTCAGCTCGCGAGCCATCTCCTGGGTGATGAATTCAAGTGTGCGCCCGATCGGTTCGGTCCGGCGCAGATGGTGCGCGAATTGAGCAATGTGACTTTCGAGGCGCGTTAATTCCTCCGACACATCGGAGCGATCGGCGAAGAATGAAACTTCTTTTAACAATCGCTCGTCATCGGTGGCAATCGGCAGCCCGGCTTTTTGAATGCGATCCAGGAGCGCAGCGCGATATTTTTTCACGACATCCGGGTGCAGCGCACGAACCTCCTTGAGCGTCTTTCGGATGGCCTTGAGGCGATGAATCAAATCTTTGGCCAGATGTTTGCCTTCGCGCTCGCGCATTTTGATCAGCGCGGAAAGCGCGGCGCGCAAAGCTTGATCGACAGCCGGCCATGCTTCTTCGGCACTCAAGACTTGTTCCGGGGCCCGCATTACGCCGGGCGCCTGAAGAATTGTGCTGATGGTGATCTCGCCCGGCGCGCTCAACTCTTTTTGCAGAGCGCGCATCGCTTCGTGATAAGAACGGGCCAGCTCGGTGTCGAGAGCGAGCGGTCGGGCGCCGTTGGCGCCGGCATGAAAATTGACAATCGCGGTGGTGCGGCCGCGGGAGATATTCTCATTGATCGCCTGACGAATGCGCGGCTCCAGCTCGGCCAGATCGCGCGGGACATTGATGACAATGTCACTTTGCTTCCGGTTCACGGAATTGAGCTCGACACTGAATTTTGTGCCGCGGACATCCGCTTCGCCGCGGCCGTAACCGGTCATGCTTCGCATAAATTTCGCGCTACCGAAAAAGTTATCGCAGAGAAACGCTCAACCCTCAATGTTCAATTCCGAGCAGAGCAACAAGAGCCCGGCGATGCGGAGAGGGAACGGGAACAGAGTCCAGAGTGGAAATCGGGAACCAGTGCCGCTGATCGTTGTCGGTCCTCTGTCGAGTTTGTCGAAAGACGCGAAGCGTCACCCGATGGTGCGTAAAAGGAAAGATCGATCGAATGGGGAAATCGGCCTTTGCTAGTTGCCACGATGATTGCCTGTGCCTGTCAGTCGTGGCGGCAAAATCCACATTCCCCGCCACCGGCCACGCGATTGTTCGAGCAGGATTTTGTCCTGACGGATTACGAAGGCGTGGGTCTCGACGAGGTTTTTCAACCGTGGGCGCTTTTTCCTGCGAGGAAGGAGTTCGGGGTCGCTGGCCCCGCAAAATTTTTTGACCGGACAAACCCCGCATTTTGGCTTGGGCAAGCAGACTAGCGCGCCGAGATCAATCAGCGCCGAATTATGAATTCGAGAAGAAGCCTTTGGGATCAATGAGGTGGCGTGCTCCCACAGCGCAGCACGACCATTGGCTTGATCGATAGGTATTCGCACATCAAAGAGTCGGGCCAAGACCCGGGCGGTGTTTGCCTCGACAATTGGGACCGATTGGTCGAAGGCGAAACTGGCGACGGCGTTCGCGGTGTATTTTCCTACTCCTGGCAGATCGCGGATCTCGGCGATCCGGCGCGGAAATTTTCCACGATGTCGATCCACAACGGTCTTTGCAGCGGCATGCAGATTTCGAGCGCGCGCGTAGTAGCCGAGGCCTTGCCAGGCATGGAGGACATCGTTTTCAGAGACGCGGGCGAGTGCTTCGAAAGTCGGGAACCGGCGAAGCCATTCATGATAATAAGGAATGACCGTGGCGACCTGGGTTTGCTGGAGCATGAACTCGGAAACGAGGATGGCGTAGGGATCGCGAGTCTTGCGCCAGGGGAGACGGCGACCGTTGCGCGCAAACCAGAGAAAAAGTTCCCGTTGAAAAAGAGCGGGATCTATCCGCGGCTGAGAGCGTCTAGTGCGTCGCGCCATGCGTTCGAAAATGATGCCAGGAATAATAAAATGCCCATGCCACGAGCAAAACAATCAAGGTCACAAAAAGAAAAGCGAATGCGCTTTGGCTGAGAAAGAATTCCGCGGCCAGAAGCAGGAGCGCGCCAAAAAAGATCAACCGTCCCCCGAGCCGATGGGTCGCTCGCCAGGTCTCGGCGCTCTCCAGCGTCCAGGGTGTGCGGATGCCGATAAAATAATTCGGGCGCAAATTACCCAGGTAGTTGCCCATGATCGCAAGCAAAACAAGCGCGCCCCAGATAATCGCCCGGCCGCCGGCGGTGGTGTAATTCAGTGCCGTGGCGATTTGGATGAAAAAAATCAGATCGAAAAAAGCCGCCAGAGTGAGCCGCAAGATTTGGAGGACGGCGGGCGTCCGTTCGTTTTGCTGCCCGGCCCGCAGCTTGGGATCGAGCCGGGGCACGACGCGCAGGAGCACGACCACTCCAACAGCGATTAGCGGCAAGATAAAAATCTCGATTGGTTTCGACGATGCCCACCGATCGACTTCGCCATGCAAATTCCAATGAACTGGCAGGCGTGCCGGAAGTTTGTTCCAGAATGCGGCGATAACGAGAAAAGGCGCGACCAGCAGAGCTGCCTCGAGCCAGTTGAGTTTGTTCTTCATTTTCGTTTTCCTTTCCCTTTTTTGATCAGATCAAGAATCCAACCGAGCGAGTCATCGAGCACGGTGGTTTCGAGCGAGTAAATGACGAACTGGCCATTTTTGCGGGCGGAGACGAGCCGGGCGTGTTTAAGCAGATCGAGATGATAAGAGATGCTCGGGGTAGTCATGGCGAAGGCCTCGCTGATTTGATTCACGTTGAGATCACGTTCCTTGAGCATTTCGAGGATGCGGCGGCGAGTAGGATCGCGGAGGGCTTTAAAGAGGAGGTTCAATGTTTGTATAATTAGATAATTATCTAATATATGGCAAGCCGATTTTTTTCCTGTAGCAAGGGTCAAGTGCCGGTTCGGCGATGCCAGCGGGGCGGCGGGAAGCGGAATTTTCGGATGTCGTGGGGCGAAGCGCTCAACGCCCAACGTCCCTATGGGCAATGCAGAAGATAATTGAACGTTGGGCGTTGAACGTTGAGCGTTGAGCGTTGAATTCCTATACCCACGCGCTCACAAGCGAGCAGGTGACGAAACTTCGCGAGTTGCTCGACGAACTCGGATTTGAATTCTCGCCCAAGCCCTACACGATTTTTTTCGCGCAGAAAAACAAGCTGAGCGTGGCGGTTTACGAGAAGGGACCCAAGATTCTGCTTCAGGGAAAGGGCCTGGAGGAGTTCGTGCAATTTGAGCTCGAGCCGAAAATTCTGGGAGAAGCCAAGCTCGGCTACGAGGAAGTGCATTCGCCGGAAATGTTCGAGCCGCATTTCGGGGTGGACGAGAGCGGGAAGGGCGATTTTTTTGGGCCGCTGGTAATCGCCGGGATGTATGTCGATCGTGGGATCGCCCGGAACCTTCTCGATGCCGGCGTTGTAGACAGCAAACGGATCACCTCCGATGCACGGATTCGCGCGTTGGCCGATACGATACGAAAAACTTCGCTTGGCCTGGTCGAGACAGTCCTGATCGGCCCGAAAAAATATAACGAGCTTTACGAGAAATTCGGCAATCTCAACAAGCTGCTTGGCTGGGGACACGCCCGGGTAATCGAGAATCTGCTGGCGAAAAAGCCGGACTGTCCGCGGTCGTTGTCGGATCAATTCGCGGACGTGCGAGTAATCGAGCAATCGCTGTTTGGGCACGGGCGCAAGATCGACATCCAACAACGCACGAAGGCGGAATCGGACATTGCGGTGGCTGGGGCATCGATTCTGGCGCGCGAGGGTTTCATCAACTGGCTGGATCGCAAGGGCAAGGAGCTCGGTTTAAGCTTGGAGCGAGGGATATCGCCTGCCGTAAAAGAGACGGCGAAAAAGGTGGTGGAAAAAGGTGGCCCGGAAGCGCTGCGGGAGGTGGCCAAGGTCCATTTCCGGACGGCGCACGAGATTGCGCCCGAGGCATTTGCCGCCCCGCCGCCTCGCCGGGAGTGGCGAAAATAGGGAACAGCCTGGACCCCGGCCGCGGGCAAGGTTCCTGCTCTAAAGCCGCCGGGCTTATGGCAATCGTGGAAACCCGGTTACTAATCTTAAACGCGGACCCAGTCTTTCAAGACGATGCGCTGGCCATCCTCGACATGATCGACGGAGTCGAAGTCAGGGTCGCGCGAACGCTTTCCGAGGCCGTGGCGGTGCTATTGACCGAAAATTTCGATGCTTTTGTGGTGGAAGGGGAAACTGTGCTGGCGCTGGAACAAGCGACGAATGCCAGACAGCATTTTCCTTCGCTCAAAATAACGTGCCTGGTGCCGGCACTGGAGGAAGGAACGATCGCCGCAGTGGCCGAGCAACAGGAGATCGGCTTGATCCTGAGCGGCCAACGCCCAAGTGCACTGGACCGCGAGTTGAGGAGCCTCGTTCGTTCGCTTGAAAAACCGGGAGGCACAACGGCGGAGGGGATCGATCCGTGTCACTCACTAATCGGCAACCTCAATCAATTTACCGCTGCGGAGATTTTGCAGATGAGTTGCCTGAGCCAGCGAAGCGGGCGGTTCACGTTCAGGTCGAGCCGCGGCGACGAGCGAAATTTATTTGCAGCAGGGAGCTGTGCGTCACGCTGTTTTCGGATCGCTCGAGGGCGAAGCGGCGGTGGCGGAGCTTTTCCGGTGGCGGCAAGGCCGCTTTTATTTTGAAGAGGGGATCATCAGCCATGTGCAAACCGTCGATCGTCCCTGGGCCCATTTGTTGATCGATAACCTGCAAAAACTCGACGAGACGCTCGAACTGGTGAACCTGCAATCCCACAATGAAAGATAAGGAGCTCGAAACAAAACTGCGCCTGCTCACGCTTCAATTGGATAACTGGAAGCGTTTGCACGACCTCATTACCTATGGGCTCGATAAGGCCAGGCCGATTATCTCGACCGAGCAGGAACGGCAGTTTACCGAGACTCGGGCCAATCTCCTGCAAGAGACCGAGCACGTTTTTGCGAGACTGAATGTAGTGGCCGAGTTGTCGGGCAAAGTGATGAATGTCTTGCAGCGCGCCTCTTCCGTGCGCGGTGTTCGCGAGTTGACCAACGATGAGGTTCGTCGACTGGAAACCGATTGGAATACCGTGTTCACCAAACTTGGCGTCGTGCAGGGACAGCTCAAAGCCCAACGGAAAGACTTGGCCGGTAGAACCGTAATCGGTTACCACATCAGCCGCCTTTTCGGGCTTCTCACCCCCGCGCACTGATTTCCCGCAGATCCTGGGAATTGCGCCTGGTCCGCCAGAGCAGAGCTGGGCAGTTGCGTTTGCGCCTCTATTGGAAGAGGTTACACCGATAGTTCATCATTTTTTTTCTGTTTATTGACCTCCGCAACGCTGACGACGACCGATTACTAGGTGGATATGGCAAAACTAACTAAACGCGACATCGTGGTCGCCATCAGCAATCAGACCGGGATGGTGCAGCACCAGGTCTTCGACGTGGTCCAGCGGACGCTCGACAAGATTACCGATAGCCTGGCCAATAACGTCCCAGTGGAACTGCGTAATTTTGGCATTTTTCAGCCGCGCCTGACCAAGCCTCGTGTTGGGCGAAACCCGAACCAACCGGGCAGCAGTTTCGTGATCCCTTCGCGGGCCACGGTGAAATTCAAGGCCGGAAAAGTGATGCGGCAGCGGGTGGAAAAACTTTCCCGGGAGCTTAAGGAATCGGAAGAACGCAAATCGAAAGCCATCTCCGCCGGCGGATAACGGTTTGGAGTAAGCGGAAAATTTTCTACGCCAGCAGGCCTTGAATCGCTTCCTCGAGCCGCTCGAAGTTGATCGGTTTGGTGAGATGCTCCGAAAATCCAGCGGCCTTGGCTTTGTTCACGTCGTGTTCCATGCCAAAACCGCTCAGGGCGATTCCGCGCAGACCTTTGCTACTCTGCAATTCGCGCATTAGCTCGTAGCCGCTCCGATCGGGCAGACCGATGTCGCTGATCAGAAGATCGAAATCCTGTTTTTGCGCTCTTTCCACCGCCTGCTCGGCGGAATGGGCGACGGTAATTTCGTAGCCCCGGCGTTCGAGCATCAATTTCATTCCTGTGCAGGTGTCCTGATGATCGTCCACCACCAGAAGCCGCCGTTGTCTGAGCTCGCGCCGTTTTCTTCCAGCGGCGGGCGCTTCGGTTGTTTGCGCTCCATTGCCTGCGCTCGCCGGCGCCGGCACAGTTTTCAGAGTGATCGAAAAGGTTGCGCCGTTGTCCTTGCCCGAACTTTGGACCCGGATCCGTCCCCCATGCGCGTCGACCATTGCCTTTGAAATGGCCAGCCCAAGACCGAGGCCGCCAAATCGCCGGGTGATGGAGCTTTGGCCCTGCTCGAATGCGTTGAAGATCTTGTCGATCTTCTCCGGCTCGATGCCGATGCCGTTGTCGCTTATCCCGATCTCGATCTGTTCCGGGGCCGGGTTGTGCGTCTCTATAATAATGCGGCCTTTGGCCGGAGTGAATTTCACGCTGTTCTTGATTAGGTTCCAAAAAACCTGCTGCAAACGGGCGGGATCGCCCTCGACGTGGGCTTCGCCGGCGCGAAGCCGGAATTCCGTTTCCAGCTGCTTTGCGGAAATGTCTTCGCGGCAAATTTCGTAGGCGCGCTGGAGGATTTCGTGCACGCTCACAATCTCGAAGGTGAGTTGCAGCTTGCCCTTGGCGATACGCGTGACGTCAAGCAAGTCGTCAATCAAACGCGCTTCCAGTTCCACGTTTCGACGGATAACCTCGAGTGCCTGCCGAACGCTCGGCGAAGCCGGCATGCTCAGCTCGAGTTCGCTTACCATCGCGATCACAGGCGAGAGTGGATTGCGCAACTCGTGTGAGAGCAGCGCCAAAAACTGGTCTTTGGCCGCGTTCGCGCCGATCAACTCCTGACGCAGAGTCATGTCGCGGGTTTTGTCTTCAACCAAATAGAGCACGCCTTGCACATTCCCTTTTGAGCCTTCGAGCCGAATGAGATGGATATCCGCAAAGTGGGCCATGCCGGTTTTGTCCTTGATCGGGTGCTCGACCAATTGGAACGGCGCGCCGGAAGCGAGGACCTTTTCGATTGCCGTTGCCGGGGCGATCTTAACCTCGTCATAGGTTGCTTCCGTGATGTCGCGATTGTCCGGCAGCTCGCCAAAACGCCGGGCCATTCGGGTGAAAGCTTCATTCGCCTGTAGGAATCGACGCGAGATTGGATCGATAAACGCGATGCCGCTCGGCATGTTCGCCAGAATGTTTTCGTTGAAAATGACTTCGCGTTCGATTCGCCGGCTGGCTTCCGTCTGCCGCCTGTAAAACTTGCCCGCCAGCCAGGCGAAGACTCCCGTGAGCGCGATCAACCAGGCGGCGAGGAAAGTCATTCGGGCCAGCAAATCGTGCACCGGTTTGTAGGCGACGGCCTTCGGTTGCTCCACGACCGCTGCCCAGCCCGTCGATTCCACCGGACTAAAAGAGATACACGGTTCCCTGGAGCTCGAAATGGCCGCGCTGTCTTTTGCCGATCTCCTCCATTAAAAGCGAACTCGGCGGCGAAACGGACCCCAGATTTGGGCGGAAGTCCTTGTCGAAAAGGGCGGTGCCCTTCTGATCGAACACTTCGCAGAGCGATTGATCGGCAAACTCGATGGTGGAAAGCCGGCGCCCAATTCTCTCCACCAACACCGAGATGCCGAGATAACCCACAATTGCTCGATCCGGGCCCCGCACCGCGCCGACGATGTCGGTCACCATGCGCTGGTCTGGAAAGCGGCGATGGACGGCCGAGACGAATACGCCGCTCGATGTTTTGGCCTCTTCACGCCAAAGGGCCGATTCAAAATCCTTGCCCATCATCTCCGGAATGTTCGGGACTGATGCGATGAGGCGACCATCAGGGGTTGTAACGAACATCCCGTCGATCCGTGGATGTGAGTAAAAGGCCGATCCGAGCCACTGTTGCGCAGCGATTTGTGGGTCGGGCCCGGTCAGCATTTTGGCGATCTCGGGCAACGTTTGGTAATATTCGATAATGCCGCCGGTCCGGCTCAGATCGTCGCCCACCAGGTGGCCGATCAATCGAATAAAAGTCTGCCGGTCGCGCAGGATTCTTGATTCCAACGTCTTGGTCAGAATGGTGTAAGAAACAACCAGGGTTAGTATCGAGGGGACCCAGCCCGCGAGGAGGATCGGGAAAGCGATATTGAAGCGTTCGAACCGGTCGCGCCGCCGCTTCTGAAGTATGTCTCGCAATTGCATCCCTGTTGACTGCGAAAAAATCGGCTTATCACCAATGAACCCGACCGCCGCCTCAAGCAAGGGGAAGATAGGAGCGGATAATTGAGTGGTGGAGTCACTCCCATTTGTAGAGCATTTTTTTTTGAATTGACGGAGACAAGGGAAACGTCATCATGTCGCCCTTGCTGCTGTTTAGCGCAGCCATCGAAGCCCATGCAAGGAAGCCTCGGTAATCTTATCTGGACAATCTGTTACTTAAGCGTGCTGATCGGGCTATCCGCCTACGGCATCCATCGCTATTTTATTGTCTATTTGTTCCTTAAGAACCGGAAGCGTGCGCCGGTGCCGGCCGGCCGGTTCGATCGCCTCCCCAAGGTAACGGTGCAGTTGCCGATTTTTAACGAAGTTTATGTGGCCGAACGTCTACTCCTGTCCGTGAGCGAACTGGATTATCCTCAGGAGCTTCTTCAGATCCAAGTCCTGGACGATTCCACCGATGAAACCCGCGAGATCACTGCCTCGTGCACGAAAGAGCTGCGGCAGCGCGGGTTCAACGTCCAGCTCATCCATCGCGTAGATCGCACCGGCTTCAAGGCGGGCGCGCTCGCGGCCGGCCTCGAGTCCGCCGAGGGCGAGTTTGTGTGCATCCTCGATGCCGATTTCGTCCCGCCGCCGGATTTACTCAGGCGCACGATCGATTTCTTTACCGATCCCAAAGTCGGCATGATCCAGACGCGCTGGGGACATTTGAACCGGGGGTATTCCGTGCTCACGCGCGTGCAGGCGATGTTTCTGGATGGGCATTTGCTTCTGGAGCAAACGGCGCGGAGCCGTAGCGGACGGTTTTTCAACTTTAACGGAACGGCCGGGTTGTGGCGCCGTTCCTGTATTGAAGAAGCCGGCGGCTGGCAGCACGATACGCTCACTGAAGATCTCGATCTTAGCTATCGGGCTCAACTAGTCGGGTGGAAATTCATCTTTCTTTCCGATGTCGTAACGCCGGCCGAGTTGCCGGTGGACATGAACGGCTTCAAGTCCCAGCAACATCGCTGGACCAAAGGCTCGGTTCAAACGTGCAAGAAGCTTTTGCCCAGGATTTGGCGAAGCAGATTGCCGCTGCCGATCAAAATCGAGGCGACCGGCCATTTGATGTCGAACTTCGCTTACCTGCTGCTGGCTTGCCTATGCGTCCTGTTGCATCCTTCCGTGGGCGGTCCGGCCCCCGGCTGGGCGCGCACGTTCCTTGTGGATATCCCAATCTTTCTCGCTGCCTCCGTGTCAGTGGGGGTCTTTTATTTTTGCGCGCAGCGTGAATTGCACCCCCGTACGTGGATGAAAGAGATTCTTCTTCTCCCGTGTCTGCTCGCTCTTGGCGTCGGACTGTCGCTCAACAACGCCCGGGCCGTGCTCGAGGCCATCTTTAATCACAGGTCCGATTTTACGCGCACCCCCAAATACGGCATCGACCGCAAATCGCAGCCCTGGCGCAATTGTAAGTACAAATCGTTGAAATCGCTTCTGCCCATCGCCGAGATGGCTTTCGCGCTTTATTTTAGTTACTTCGTTTGGTTCGCCATCGTCCACCAGCAATTCCTTTCGGTACCTTTCCTGCTCATGTTCCAAGGCGGCTTTCTTTATGTCGCTATTTCGTCGCTTGGCCTGTGGTGGCCCAAATTCACTCTCGGCGGCTCCCGGGCCCCGGCCGCACTTCCTGCGTGACAAAGCGCAGTTTTCGAGTAAGAAGGGCCGGATGTTTCGTTCTTGGGCCGGGGTTTTAGGGTTGCTTTTCTGCGCCACGACACTGCACGCAGGTTTTTTCATTCCCGACAACCGCATCATTGTCAGCGTGCGGGATCAGAAATTAATGCTCCTCCAAAACGGAGTAAGAATTGCCACCTTTCCGGTTTCGACTTCCAAATTCGGCCTGGGCGATTCTCGCGGAAGAATGACGACGCCGCTGGGATTTTTGCAGGTTGCGCAAAAGATCGGTGATAATGTGCCGGTGGGCGCGGTGTTTCACAACCGTCGCTGGACGGGAGAAGTTCTTCGTCCTAACGCGCCGGGACGCGACCCTATCGTGACCCGCATCATTTGGTTGCGTGGCCTCGAGGCTTCGAACGTGCACGCTTACAATCGCTGCATTTACATTCATGGCACCCCCGAAGAACGCACCATCGGGCGGCCGGCCAGTTACGGTTGCATCCGGATGCGGTCGCGCGACATCACGACTTTATACAATCAAGTTCCCATCGGGACCATGGTGCAAATCATCCCGGACCGGTTGCCGAAAGTTTCAAAGAACGCCGCTCGTTCGCGGGCCAAACCCCCTGAAGAAATCGACGCCGAGAAAGATGATTGGGTGACGTCGGCCCGTCCTCAGGTTAAGCCACCTCGAGCCAAGGACGCCTTGGCCAGCCGCGTTTCAGGCCGCGGTGCTTGACCCCGGGGCTTTCGACGGCTTCTTTCAAGAATGGCCAACACGAAATCCGCCGGCAAACGCGCTCGTCAATCTCTCCGTCGCTCCCTGCGGAACCGTTCCGTTCTCAGCCATATCCGGACGTCGCAAAAGCGGGCCCTCGCTGCCACAAAACCCGACCCGAACCAAATTCGCGCTGCGGTTGCCGCGATCGATAAGGCGGCCAAGCAGGGAATCATTCACGGCAACGCGGCCAGGCGGCGCAAGGCGCGACTCAATCGCATGCTCACAGCCGCGAAGTGAGGTCTTGGCATATCTCGCGGGACGGCTAAAGTCTTGGCGATGATTCCCGCGCTTTTTCTCATTTTTTCGGCCGTCGGCTATCGCATCACGACGGGGCTTCTGATCACCTCCGGTTCCACCGGGTTGTCGAACTTCGCGCCGCTCGCCGCGATCGCGCTTTGCGCAGCCGCTTATTTCCCGATGAGATACAAATTCGCCGTTCCGATGATCGCGCTCCTCATTTCGGATGTCGTGCTCAACATGCACTACGGCTTTTCGTTGCTCAGTCCGTTTGTCGCTTCGCATTATCTCGGGTTTGCCCTCGTGGGCGGGCTGGGGCTGCTCTTGCAGAATCGCGCCTCGCTCAAGACGCTGCTGCCCGCCTCAATCGCAGCCTCCGTCGTTTTTTACGTGGTTACGAACACCGTCTCCTGGGTCTTCGATCCGGGTTACGTGAAGAACTTTGGTGGATTGCTCCAGGCGCTGACAGTGGGTCTGCCGGCTTATGGCGCCACGCCGAGCTGGATGTTTTTCCGTAACTCGCTCGTGAGCGATCTTTTCTTCACGTTTCTTTTTGTCATCTGCATGAGCTTTGGCCGAAATCCCGCGCGTTCGCAGGCGAGAACGGCCTTGCCGCGCGTCGTATAAATTTCCGATGCAGCGGCCCGAGCCACGCGACGAGGTCGAGATGCTCGCGCTGATGCTGCTGATCCGCCGTTTCGAGGAACGCGCGAGCCAGCAATATCAAGCGCAGAAGATCGGCGGTTTTTGCCACCTTTATATTGGCCAGGAAGCTGTTGCGGTCGGTTCTGTCGCGGCGGTGCGCGACGATGATTACATCATCACGGCGTATCGCGATCACGCCCACGCTCTGGCCCGCGGCACCAGCGCCAACGCCTGCATGGCCGAACTTTTCGGCAAGGAAACCGGCTGCTCGCGCGGGCTCGGCGGTTCGATGCATTTTTTCGACAAGAAAAATCACATGTACGGCGGGCACGCAATTGTCGGCGCCCACGTGCCGCTGGCCGCAGGAATGGCGTTCGCCTCAAAATATCGCGGTGAAGACCGGGTGACGCTTTGCTATTTCGGCGACGGCGCCATAAATCAAGGCGCTTTCCACGAAGCGCTCAATCTCATCGCGCTTTACAAATTGCCCGTCATTCTCATTTGCGAAAACAACCTCTTCGCCATGGGCACATCCGTGCAAAGATCGACATCGTTGAAACAAATCGTCGATCGGGCCGAGGGTTACGATATTCCCGGCGATATTGTCGATGGAATGAGTTTCCGCGAAGTGCGCGACAAGCTGGCCGAGATCGCCGGCTCGATCCGCAAAGATCCGCACCCGGCGTTTGTCGAGGTTCGCACTTATCGCTACCGCGGTCATTCCATGTCGGACCCCGCCAGTTATCGGACGAAAGAGGAACTGGAGAAATATCGACTGGACGACCCGATCACCCGTTTCCGCGCGCAATTGACCCGCGAGGGAAAGCTGACCAACGAGGAGTTCGATAAGATCGACAAGAAAGCAAAAGAAACGGTGCTCGCGGCAGTGAAATTTGCCGAGCAAAGTCCGGAGCTACCGGTCGAAAAAGTTTTCGACTACGTTTACTTCAAAGGCGCACAAGAATGAGAGAAATCACCTATCGCCAGGCCCTCAACGAAGCGCTCGCCGAAGAACTGGAGCGCGATCCGAATGTCTTTCTCATGGGTGAAGAAGTCGCCGAATATCAGGGCGCCTACAAGGTCAGCCAGGGTTTGTTTGAACGCTTCGGCGCGAAACGCATCATCGATACGCCGATCAGCGAAAACGGTTTCACCGGGTTGGGAATCGGCGCCGCCATGGTGGGACTGCGGCCCATCATCGAATTCATGACGTTCAGCTTCTCGCTGGTCGCTTTCGATCAGGTTGTAAACAACGCGCCTAACATGCTCATGATGTCGGGCGGCCAATTCAATGTTCCGATTACGTTCCGCGGCCCGAATGGTCCGGCCCATCAACTTGGCGCGACCCATTCCCACGCCACCGAAAATTTCTTCGCCAGCGTGCCGGGCCTGAAGGTTTGCACGCCGGCCACGCCACGCGATGCCAAAGGTTTGTTGAAGACTGCGGTGCGCGATGACAACCCGGTGCTCGTCCTCGAATCGGAGTTGCTTTACAGCTCGAAAGGAATGGTCGAACCGCCGAACGAGGAGCTCCTTATTGCTCTCGGCCAGGCGGAAGTGAAGCGTGAAGGGAGCGATGTTTCGATCATTTGTTATGCGCAGACCGTCCATCTTGCGCTCGCGGTCGCAGCCCAACTCGAGGAGGAGGACATTTCGGCGGAGATTGTCGATCTTCGCTCGATCAAGCCATTGGATGAGAAAACGATTTACGATTCGATCTCGAAAACGCATCGGGCTGTGATCGTGGAACAGGACCGCCCCTTCTGCGGAATCGGCGCGGAAGTTTGTTACCGGATCCAGAAAAATATTTTCGACGAGCTCGACGCGCCGATCATGCGCGTGTCCCAAGAGGATGTGCCGATACCCTATAACGAGCGCCTCGAGAAATTCGTTTTGCCAAACGCCGACAAACTCTTGGCCGCCGTGAAAAAAGTCTGTTACGCGTGATTGTCGATTCTTCCCTCAACTCTCAACCATCAACTCTCAACTTCTTCCATGCCTGAGATCCAAATGCCCAAGTTGAGCGACACGATGACGGAGGGAACTCTGGTTTCGTGGAAGAAAAAGAAAGGCGACAAAGTTTCGGCCGGCGAAGTGATCGCCGAGATCGAAACCGACAAGGCTACGATGGAATGGGAATCGCCCGAGGACGGAACGCTTACTGAAATTTATGTCGAAGAAGGCGGGAAGGTGAATGTGGGCGACCGAATCGGGTTCATCGGTGAGGAAGGCGAGGAAGCGCCCAAAAAAGACGAGAAACAAAAGAAAGAGAAGAAACCGCAAAAGGAAACTGACAAGCCTGCGCCGACTGCAAAAAAAGAGGGGCATCGGCCTCCGGCCGATGTTCCGAAAGATAATCATCGGCGAGACGCCGATGCCACGACGGCGCGAGTGAAAGCGTCGCCGGTCGCGCGTCGAATTGCAGCGGAGCTCGGTGTCGATCTTGCCAGCGTCAAGGGGACAGGCCCCGAAGGCCGCGTCACCGAGACCGATGTGCGCGGCGCTGCGAAATCCGGATCTGTAGCCGCGGGCGCTGACCGCGGCGCAGCTAAAGGTCCTTCCCAGCCGCGGTCGGCGCCCGCGCCTACAGTCAAACCCGGCGAAGGAAACCGCATTCAACTCTCGGGGATGCGCAAGATCATTGCCCAGCGACTGGCCGAGAGCCTCGGTCCTGTTCCGCATTTTTATCTCACCATCGACATCGACGCCGGACCGCTCATGGCCGCGCGCGCGGAATTGAAAACCGCGGGAGAAGAAAGCGATACCTCCAAGATCACCGTAAACGATTTTGTTTTGAAAGCGGCGGTCCAGGCAGCGGTAAAAGTTCCCAAGGTAAACGCCTCATTCGACGGCGACGCGCTCGTGCAATACGCCGATGTCGATCTTGGCATTGCGGTTGCGATCGAAGATGGATTGTTGACGCCGATCATTCGCGCAGCGCAAAACAAATCTCTGCGCGAGATCAGCGAGTCGGCGAAGGATCTGGCGCAACGCGCTCGCAACAAGAGAATGAAGCCCGAGGAATTTCAGGGCGGCACATTCACCGTATCGAATCTCGGCGGCATGGGCATCGACAGTTTTTCGGCCGTGATCAATCCGCCCCAGGGTTTTATCCTTGCGATCGGTAAGATCACAAAAGTTCCGGCGGTAGATGAATCCGAGCAGATCGTAGTTGGCCATACGATGTCGATCACGATGAGTTGCGACCATCGCGTCATTGACGGCGCCCTCGGCGCGGAGTACTTAAAAGAACTTCGCCGTCTTCTCGAAAATCCGGCATTGCTGATGGTGTAGTTTCCCGGTCTGGGGAGCACAGGCTGCCAGCCTGTCCTTTTCGGCAGCTTGCCGAAAAGCCCTTGGAACGTTCGGCACCAACAACTTGTTGTAACAGCATGTGTGGCGTCGTTGGCAAGTTGCCGACGACAGCAGGCTGGCAGCCTGCGCTCCCCGGAATATCACTCGCACCGCGAACTTGTTGTCTCCCAAATCATGAAATCGTCCAGAGTTTGCTGCGTTCGTGATACGGCAAACTCGACCACCGTCGCGTCATCGACAAAGCCGAGAAATGGAACGTCGTCCGGAATCAGATCGAACGGATCGACAAGATAGTTCAGCGCGGCGATGATCCAGAGGAACGCGTCGTCGGAAATTTCCTGGCGCGGATAATCACCGCGAGAATGGGCGCGAACCAGACGAAGCATCGCCTGAAGATACGGCCAGTTCTCCTTGAACGGATCTCGCGGAATGGACGCAGCTTTTCCGGCTGCCTGGGCAAAGAGCGCGCGCAACCGTTCGGGATCACTGGCATTGGCTTGCGCGTTCTCCAGTGCCCGAGCGAATGCTTCACTTCGGAGCGCGGCTTTCTGATGCGGCCCGAGCGGTCTGGCCCTGGTCGAAGCCCGTGCTGGCTTGCGCAATGCGCGCGATTTCTTTTTCTTCATCGCCCCTATCGAAGCAGTTTGCCCGGCTTCTGAGAAGCTGATTCGCGCGCGTCCAGGCTTGCGTGAATTCCTGGAGTCGGCGAGCATCGATCATCACTGTGACCGAGCCGGAAGAAAAGCCTTTGCGCACAGCGTCCTTCGTCGTGCATGCCACGCGTGGCGTGATTCGCGATCAGAAGGCGCGCCGCAGGACGATGATTGCGCTCCTGATCGCTGCGATGGCGCTCGTGCTTGCCGGATCGACATTCCTGGAGGCCCCGCTCAGTCCGCGCGAACATCCGCTGGGGTTTCTGGTGTTTTGGATCGCCTGCGGCTGGCTGACTTTGACCGCGCTTTTCCTTGCCCTTTTCGATCTTCTCATGGTTCGACTCGAATCGCGCCGGGCGCAACGCCGGTTGCAGGAAGAGGTGAAGCCAGAATCGCGGGGATCGACAGTCGATTAGGAATCGTGCCGTGAACGAAGGTTGGAAGACGCGCGAGCAGATGGAGGCTACCGAGCGCTCCATTCTCGCTCCATTCGCGCAGAAATCGGGCGATTCCCGCGGCCGGAAATATTCCGAGCCGAGTCACGCCTATCGAACGGAATTTCAGCGTGACCGGGCGCGCATTATTCATTCCCGCGCATTTCGCCGGTTGGAATATAAGACGCAGGTTTTCTTGAACGGGACCGGCGACCATTTGCGGACACGATTGACGCATTCAATTGAGGTTGCATCAATCAGCCGGACCATCGCGCGGGCATTGTCGCTTAACGAAGATCTGGCCGAAGCAATCGCTCTGGCGCACGATCTGGGGCATTCGCCGTTCGGGCATTCCGGCGAAGAGATGCTGGCCGAATGCATGAGCGACCACGGCGGTTTCGATCACAACAAGCAGAGCCTGCGCGTGGTCGAATTGCTCGAGAACCCATATCCGGATTTTTCCGGACTAAATCTCACGTTCGAAGTCCGGGAAGGTTTGCAGAAGCACGAGCTCTCTCACGAAATGCCGGAAGCAGGGGCGGAGAAGTATCGTTGTCCATCGTTAGAAGCGCAGGTGGCCGACCTGGCGGACGAGATCACGTATTACAGCCACGATCTCGATGATGCGGTCGATTTTGAAATCCTGAGCACTGCGCAACTGGAGGAGAACGCGGTCTGGCAACAGAGTCTGCGCGCAGTCATTTCCCGTTACCCCGACGCTCGGGAGCCCGACCTGCACAAGTTCGTTATTCGCGACATCATTGACACAGAAGTCCGCGACCTGGTTTCGAACAGCGCCAAATCAATCGCCGATGCCGCGGTGAAAAGTGCCGACGGCGTGCGGCGCCAGCCGGCGCCACTGATTCGTTATAGCGAAGAACTGGCGGAAGCGAATCGCGCACTGCGGAAATTTTTGTATAAGAACGTGTATTATCATCCACGGGTGGCGGAGGTGAACCAGCGCGCGTGTGAAATGCTCCGGAGCGTCTTCGAAGCCTACATGGTCGATCCTGCCATGCTGGGTGAAGCTGCGGCCAAACGGATCGAGAAGGAAGGCTTGCAGCGCACCGTTTGCGACTACATCGCGGGAATGACGGATCGCTATTTGTTGGAGGAACATCAACGGATTGTGGGCGATGCGGCCAACTTAGATTAATTGAGAGGTCCCTCGCCGCGGGGTGACGGTTTGAAATGGGTCGAGGCGCCACAAACCGGCATCGCATACTTGTCATCCTGAGCGAAGCGAAGGACCCCGGGGAGAAAGCAACGCTACGAGCAATCATGCGATCATGCTTCAGTTTTGTGTGAACCTTTGAGTGCGAGCGCGAGATCCTTCGCTGCGCTCAGGATGACGGGTAGTTAGGTCGATGACCTTTGCCTACGCCGCGGCGCCGTTCTCTTCCTGCAGATACCGAATGACGAGGCGGAGCCGCTCGTTTACCGAAAGTTCTTCGAGAACATGTTGGCGACGCAAAGGATCGCTCACAAAGGTCGAGGTCACCAGATCGGCCAGCATTTCCGGATCGTTCAGATCGGAGAGATATCGATCCACCTTCGGAGGCAGTTTTTTTCCGTTGCCTTTGAACTTGGAATAGATCTCCAGGACTTTTGTGCCGAGGGCATCGGTTTCGACAGAGGCGGCCGCCTCGGATTTTAACCGGTCGATTGTCGCGATTGGAAACGGCTCTTCCTGTTCGAAGCTGGTGAAGCGAACCCGCTCGAGTCCTTGCAAGATGAGATTGGACGTTCCGTCGCCGCGGTCGACGCAGGCCCGGATCAGGCCCACGCTTGCCACGTGAAAAAAATCTTCCGGCGCCGACCACTGGGGCAACTCGGCTTGATCAGGGCCACGCAAAACATGCGGTGCTGGCGCAGGGCTTTTTCGAGCATGTCGCGATAGCGCGGCTCGAAAATATAAAGAGGAAGCAATGCGTAAGGAAAAAGCACCGCGCCCGGCAGCGGCATCACCGGCACTTCGGCAGGTAATTTCATCGACCCATTTTTCACCTTCAGTTCCGTCCCTTGCGTGCAATCTTCAACGCCCCAGCGCGGAACGCAATTGTTGGATCGACAATTGACCTTCGACCAGTGATCGACCGATCGAAGCGTAATTGAGCACGGAACCGCAGCGCAAAATTGCCATGCGCGATATTGCGCCAAGTTTGCCGATACCCATCGCGCTTATTGCAACATCGACATCGTTGGTCGCGATGAAATCGAGCAAACGTGCGAGCTGGCGGGGATTATCGGTCCGGGTTGCGACTTTGAAAATGTCCGCGCCGGCCGATTTGGCTGCCCTGGCTCTGGCACGCAAGCTGCGCGAATCAGGCGTGGATTTGAGATCATGAAACGAAATAATCCGACGCACATTTCTCCGGCGCGCGAGTTCGAGAAGGGGGCGGAAAGCCGCCACCGACCGCAGCTCAACATCGACAAAGCCGGCGCGTGGCAGGAAGCGGGAAAGCAACTTGCGGCGTTTAGCCCGGGAGAGATTATTGGCGCCGCCTTCACGCGGGTCGCGCGCGGTGATGATCAGCGGCGTCCGCCTGGCCCGGGCGGACAAGATCGACAATTTCGCTTCCAATTCGTCGAGGTTCCCGACGAGACAGTCCAGGCGCAGTTCGAAAAGGTCGGGCGGCTTGCGCATTCGGAGAGCGCGTTGCAAATCGGCGCGCGTGGCGATTACGCCGACGATGTAGCAGCGGCTTTTGACCGATCTGGGCATTGTCATATACTTAGCGATTCTGGAAATTAGGGAGCCGGAAACACGCTCTTTTCTAGCATGCTCACACAAAGACAGGAACTAAACACGCAGCTGCAGCAGATCATTGATGCGTTCCTTCTGGCCATCTCACTCTGGCTCGCGCACACCTTGCGCGCTTACAGCACGGAATGGTTTGCCCTAAGCAACACCATCGATCCGTTCAGAAATTATCACTGGCTGTTAATCGTGATCATGCCGTTCGGTCCGATCTTTCTGGAGCTGCAAGGTTTTTACCAATCGCCGCTTAACAAGGGAAAATGGAAATCGTTCGGCCAGATTGTCCGCGCCATGATCGGGTTGAGCATCATGGTGAGCGCAGGCGTTATTTTCTTCCGGCAACCCTTGGCCAATCGATCGGTGCCGTTGCTCTTTATTCTGATCGGAACGCTGGTGCTCCTGATCAAGGAGCGCATTATTGTTAGTCGGATTCGGGGAAAGCCCTGCGGGGTGAGCTGCGCGAGCCGGTGTTCTGGCCGGCATTCCCGAAGATATTGCTGCGCTGGAGAGTTCGTTTCCGCCGGAGCAGAAATTGTTGATCGCTGTCGTTGCCAGGATCGACATCGACAAGCAGCCGTTGTCGGATCTGGTGGAAGCGATGCATCGGCACGCCGTGTCGCGCGTCATCTTTGCCGCCGGCCATAGCCAGCTTAATCGCGTCGAGGAAGCGATCGGCGCCTGTGAGGTCGAGGGTGTGCCGGCATGGCTAGCGGCCGACTTCATTCGCACGGCGATTGCCAAGCCGGATTTTGACGCCTTTGGCGGCCGGCCAATGCTCGTGTTTCGAACAACTCCGGATGTTTCCTGGACCTTGCTGATCAAGCAAGTCATCGACTGGATTGGCGCGTTTGTGGCGCTCGTTTTCCTGGCGATTCCGATGGCGATTGTCGCTTTGATCATAAAGATCACGTCGCCTGGGCCGGTCATTTTTCGCCAAAGCCGGGCGGGCAAGCACGGAAAACCATTTGTCATGCACAAGTTTCGCTCGATGGCGAACGACGCCGAGATGCGTCGGGCCGAGCTGGAACCGTTTAATCAAATGAGCGGGCCGGTATTCAAAGTTGAAGCGGACCCGCGTGTTACGCCGTTCGGGCACTGGCTCCGGCGAACGAGCTTTGATGAGGTGCCCCAATTGGTTAATGTCCTGATGGGCGAGATGAGCCTGGTCGGGCCGCGTCCTCTGCCGTTGTACGAGGTCGAGAAGATTCGAGAACACCGCGCAGCGCCGGCGTTTAAGCGTTAAGCCGGGGCTAACTTGTCTCTGGCAAATCAGCGGACGCAATCAGGTGCGCGATTTTGGCGATTGGGTAAAACTCGATCTCGATTACATCGATCACTGGTCGCTCGGCGCTCGATTTCAAGATTTTGCTGCGGACAGTTCCCGCCGTGATCTTTGGCTCCGGGGCGAAGTGAGTTCGCGCACGCTCTCTCCATATATATATAGTAGAGTAGAGAGCGAAAATGCTTGTCATCCTGAGCGGAGCGAAGCGGAGTCGAAGGATCCCGTTGCGTTAGATTCCCGTATCACCACGGGATCCCTCGACTGCGCTCGGGATGACCGGCAGAACAAGTCAGCGTTCAGTTTTCGGCAACATCCGTTCGACGTACTTGGCGAGAATGTCGAACTCGATGTTGAGCGAATCGCCTGCCCGAGCCCGGTCGAGGTTGGTATGGCGCTTGGTGTGGGGAATGATCCAGACCACGAAGCTTGCAGGCAATACTTCGGCCACCGTCAGGCTGATCCCGTTGAGGGCGATGGATCCTTTAGGGACGACGTAATGGGCGAATTCGCCGGGTAATTCGACTTCAAGGCGGAAATCGGCGCCGCTTTCCGCGAAGGCCACGATCGGCGCGACGCAATCGATGTGGCCCTGGACGAAGTGTCCGCCAACACGACCATCGACAGCGAGCGCGCGCTCCAGATTTACCGGGCTTTCGCGCCGGACCGTCTTGAGGTTTGTGCGATCAAGCGTTTCCTGGAGCAGATCGAAGGTGAGCTGTTCGGCCCGATGTGCGCTCAGAGTGAGGCAACAACCGTTGGCTGCCACGCTGTCTCCGGTGCGAAGTTTTTTCCCAATGCGCGGCGCGGCGATTTGCAGTTCCGTCCCTTTGTCGGTAGCCGCGAATCCAAAGCACGTTGCCGATATCCTCGATCAGGCCTGCAAACATGACGCCTATCGTAGGAATGTTGCCTCACAATGTCCAGAGGCGCAGCGTTTGACGATTGCGGAAATGCCGCGCGCCCTGGCCTGTTCTCCTGTTCGCACTGGCCCGAGGCACATTTCCCGGCTACAAACATCAATTGTGGACATTCCATCTCACGCCATTGCTGCGATGCCGAAAGATCCGGCGGTGTTCGGCATTTCCATCGATTTCATTTTGTTTGGACTGACGCTGCTTGGCGTCGCGGTCTTCCATCATCGCACGATGAGGGTGGCGCTCACCGGGTTGGTGACAATCGCGACTTACAAGATTCTGTTCACCGGTTTCAAAACTGGCCAGGGAATCCCGGGCTTCACCTCTCACCTCGAGCACGAATGGGTCATCCTGGTGAACCTGCTTTGTTTGCTGATGGGGTTCGCTCTGTTGTCGCGCCATTTCGAGAAGAGCCACCTGCCGGTGGTTCTGCCCAAATATCTTCCGCACGATTGGAAGGGCGGTTTCCTCCTGCTTGTGATCGTGTGGATTCTTTCCAGTTTTCTCGACAACATCGCTGCCGCGTTAATCGGCGGCGCGATGGCACATCAACTTTTCCGCGCAAAAGTCCACATTGGTTATCTGGCCGCAATTGTCGCGGCCTCGAACGCGGGCGGGGCCTGGAGCGTTTTAGGCGACACCACCACGACCATGATGTGGATTGCCGGCGTCTCGCCTTTGCAAGTTTTTGAAGCAATCATCGCTGCCACCGTCGCCCTTTTCGTCTTCGGGATACCGGCCGCGATTAAACAACATAAATATTCGCCGATCCTGGAACACGCCCACGAACACACTCAGGTGGACTGGATGCGAATCGGCATCGTCGGCCTGATTCTGGTGCTGGCCATGATAACAAACGTGACGGTGAATCTGAAGTTTCCTGAAGTACAGCGATCATTTTCCATTTATCGGCGCCGCGGTTTGGGTGGCAATCCTGGTTTCCTCGGGAATGCGCCGCCCCGATTGGGAAATTCTTCCCCGCGCGCTGAAGACCTCCGTCTTTCTGCTCTCGCTCGTCCTGATCGCGTCGATGATGCCGGTGGAGCGTTTGCCGGCTGCCTCTGCTCGAACCGCGTTCGGCCTCGGTTTCTTATCGGCTGTATTCGATAATATTCCGTTGACCGCGCTCGCACTAAAACAGGGTGGATACGATTGGGGACCGCTCGCCTATGCGGTGGGCTTCGGTGGATCGATGATCTGGTTTGGGTCGTCGGCCGGCGTGGCCCTCTCCAGCATGTTTCCCGAGGTGCGTTCGGTTGGCGGATGGCTGAAGCACGGATGGTTCGTTGTTGTCGCCTATGTGGCTGGCTTCGTTGTCATGTTGGCGTTGATCGGTTGGCATCCGGAGCCAAAATGGCGGCACCGGCACAATCCACCTGCCGAACAGAATGCGCAGGTCACTCCCGATCCCAAGGGCAACAAGTAATGCCGATCCCGTTGCAGAAGATTCCGCTGACGATATTTCAGCGCTTTTTTCGAACTGAAATCTTCGGCGGTCTGGTTCTGTTGGTTTTCGGTTTAGCAGCGCTGGCCATTGCCAACTCCCCTTGGGCCGAAGGTTACGAGCGCTTCTGGCAAACATCATTCGCGATTGGCATTGTCGATCGTACGCTTTCGTTAAGCCTGCACCACTGGATCAATGACGGATTGATGGCCGTGTTTTTTCTTTTGGTCGGGCTGGAAATAAAACGCGAACTGATCGCCGGCGAATTATCGTCTCGGAAACAGGCAACTCTTCCGATCGCCTGTGCCATGGGCGGGATGATTGTGCCCGCTGCGGTCTATTTGATGTTCAACACCAGCGGTGCCGGGACGCGCGGGTGGGGTATTCCGATGGCGACCGACATCGCTTTCGCCTTGGGCGCGCTGAATATCATTGCTCCGCGCGCCCCAATCGGCGCCAAAGTTTTTCTTACTGCTCTGGCCATCGCCGACGACATGGGCGCAATTCTCGTCATCGCGCTTTTTTATTCGAGCCACATCGCATGGGGCGCGCTGGCCGCCGCCGCCGCGGTCATGGTCGTGTTGATTGGACTCAATAGATTGGGCGTTCGGCCTTTGTGGCCTTATTTGTTGGCCGGAGGTTTTCTCTGGTATTTTGTGCACGAATCGGGCGTTCACGCCACCCTGGCCGGAGTGATCCTTGCCTTCACGATTCCTGCCCACACCCGAATCAACGCAGCGGAATTTTCCAGCGAAGCGCGCAGGTTGCTGGACGAATTCGACCGAACCGAGACCGGCGACCTCCTCGTTTTGACCAGCAAGGGACAACAGGAAACGCTCTTTTCGCTCGAGCACGCCAGCGAAGGCGTGACCGCGCCGATTCTCAAGCTGGAGCACGCGCTGCATAATTTCTCGGCGTTTGTCGTTATGCCGCTGTTCGCGTTTGCCAATGCCGGGGTTCGAATTGGGGGACCGATCGAGCACGCGACGATCGCGCTGGGGATTCTGGCTGGGCTGATTATCGGAAAGCCGCTCGGCATAATGGCCGCCGCGTTGGTCGCTGTGAAGTCCGGTCTGGCGAATCTCCCAGCTGGAGTTCGCTGGATGTCGCTGTTCGGTTATGCCTGGCTGGCCGGAATCGGTTTCACCATGTCGCTTTTCATCGCCATGCTCGCTTTCAGCGACAGCGGCCTGGTTCCCGCTTCCAAGCTTGGCATCCTTGCCGGCTCGCTGGCCGCCGGAATCATCGGCGCAGCTATTCTTAGAATCGCCGGCCCCAAGGCATGATTATCAGCCGCTCTCCAACCCGCAGGATCGACATCTCGTTTGCGCGAGCCGCGCACACATCTTAATTCAACCGCAATCGTGCGCGGTAAATTTAATCGGAAACTGGCGATCTGCTTCGCGCTTGTCGCGATCACCTGGGCGGTCTTTGGGCAGACCTTTGGATTTCAATTCGTCAATTACGACGATCCGCTATACGTGATCGAAAACGCTCACGTCAACGCCGGGCTGACGTGGCACGGCGTGGGTTGGGCTTTCACGCACGTTCATTCCCAAAACTGGCACCCGCTCACCACGATTTCGCACATGCTGGATTGCCAGTTGTTCGGGCTCCAACCGGGCTGGCATCATCTCGTAAATGTGTTGCTGCACAGCGTCGCCGCGGTCCTGCTTTTTATCGCGCTCGAGCAAATGACCGGCAGTCTATGGATGAGTGCATTCGTCGCCGCCGTTTTTGCAATTCACCCCCTGCGAGTAGAATCGGTCGCCTGGATATCCGAGCGCAAAGACGTGCTCAGTGGCGTGTTTTTCATGCTCACGCTGATCGCTTACGGCCGATACGTTCGGCGGCCGTCGATTGGGGGTTACGTGGCGATGTCGATCCTGCTGGCCTGCGGCCTGATGTCGAAACCGATGCTGGTCACAACGCCGATCATCTTTATTAATAGACTACTGGCCGCTCAGATTATTAGAGGCCGTGCCGCAGCACGATCCGCAATTGTCACGTTGCTGGCGGAGAAGATTCCGTTGTTCGCTCTGTCGATTGGCTCCTGTCTGGCGACGTTGTGGCCCAAGATTTGGCGCTCGGCTCAACCGAACATTTGCCGTTTCAGTGGCGGGTTACCAACGCCGTAGTCAGCTACGTTGATTATGTTTGGCAGATGTTTTGGCCGGTCCATCTCATTTCGTTCTATGTTCATTCCGAAAATCGGTTCCCGGGTTGGCGCCTGCTGGCGACGACGACTGTGCTCGTCGCCATTACGATCATCGCCCTCCTGCGGCGCCGGAAAAATCCGTACATTCTAATCTGGTTGGCTGTGGTACGGCGTCATGTTGCTGCCCGTGATTGGGCTGGTGCAAGTGGGCCTGCAAGGACATGCCGATCGGTACACATATCTTCCGGAAATCGGGTTGTACATCATGCTGGTGTGGCTCGTGCGCGACCTGACGAAATCATGGCGACGGCAAGCAGCTGTCCTCTCTTCGGTCGCCGTGCTCGTTCTTAGCAGCTTGTTTATGTTGTCTTGGCAACAGACGACAACATTGGCGCGACAGCGAAGCGTTGTGGACCCATGCTTTGGCGGTCACGCCCGATAACGACGTCGCTCACGCAGGCCTGGCTGGAATCCTATTTGTTCGCGGTCAAACGGATGCGGCCATCGAACACTACGAGCGTGCCCTCAGTTTGCGCGAGGGAAATGTGGCCGCGCATTATGGGTTGGCTATGGCGTTGGCCCGCCAACGAAAGTTCGACGCCGCGATCGAGCACTTTCAAGAAACTCTGAGCATTCAACCGGACAATATTCAGGCCAGCAATTATCTTGGCGCTCTGCTCGCGAACAAAGGCGAACTGCGCAGTGCCGTCGCGGTCTGGCGGCAAACACTATCGTTCGATCCGGAAAACGTTGACGCGGCCAACAATCTGGCCTGGGTGCTGGCCACCGCTTCCGATCCCGAATTTCGCGACGGCAAGGAGGCCTCGGAACTTGGCCCAGCGCGCAATTCTATTCGGTGGCGAAACTCCTCGGGCGTTGCGCACGTTGGCAGCCGCTCTTGCCGAAAATAATCATTTCACCGAAGCAGCTGAGGTCGCGGAACGCGGCGAACGCATGGCAGAAGCGAATAGAGACGAATCGATGGCCAACAGTCTGCGCCGTTGCGCGGAATTATTTCGTCGCGGCGAACCATTACGCTTTTAGGGCGAACACATATGACTCGAAGACACACATTTTTTATGGTTTCATGATTGATTCGATCGAAGCCTAGGCGAACATTGTTTTTCTTGTTCGGGATTGTTTCGGGACTGGGCATTTTGAATTGGAACTCGGCATCGCAAAAGAATTTTGGCCGGAGTTGACTGACGTTTGGCCTGACGGCAACAGCGCTTCTCGTGCGCTCGCGATTTGCAGCGTCAGGGCCTGGCTGGCGCTGCTCAGCTTTGGGGCCCTGGTAGCGTTCATGGCCCTGGCTCTCGATCGGCATTCGATTTTGGCCCATGCCTTCAAACCAACATCCGTATTTCACCTCCGGCAGACTGCTTTGCGCCGCCACGGTTCCGTTCTTCTTTTTTACGCCTGCGCGCTGGATTTTGCTTTGGACACATTCGCCAGAATCGGCTGCGGCTGATCTTGTTCGGCGCAATCGTCGTCTTGATCGTGATCTCAATTCGTTGTTAATTGTGCGGTGTTTCGAGCCGATATAATTTATTTCATTTCCACCCCGCCGCGGACCATGCGAAACAAAAATTTCCACGTTTTGCTGTGATTTTCGGGCCCCTAGCGCCCCCAAAAAAGGGCCTAAAAATTCTTTTATTTTTATCTAGGCAAGCCCTCGGATTTTAGCTAAAAAGGCAAAAAACGAGGAATGCCGGGGACAAACCCCGGTCTTGCCCGTTCAAATTATTTTCAAAAAATTGAAAAAAAACCTTGTCAGACCTTGAAATCTTCACTAATCGGTAGCGCAAACCTAACCCAACCCATGGAGAAACTAATGACCAACAACGTACCTTAAAACGTTAGGATTCGTTCGCGCGG
The DNA here is from genome assembly GCA_963815455.1 of uncultured Verrucomicrobiae bacterium. Taxonomy (GTDB): domain Bacteria; phylum Verrucomicrobiota; class Verrucomicrobiia; order Chthoniobacterales; family UBA10450; genus JBDTZF01. Next base: position 576,954 of record CAWFGO010000002.1, on the reverse strand, counting down.
CTCTCGTAGTCGTCGCTGGAATTCCTTTCCTCACCGCTGTGAGCGCCTTCGCTCAGGAACCCGCCGCTCCCGCCCCAGCGGGTGGCGAAGCCACAGTCGAGCGCGTCATCGTGACCGGCTCGAACATCCCTACGGCCGAAGAGGTCGGGCCGAATCCGGTGGATACTTATCGCTCGGAAGACATCCGCCGAATCGGTGTCCGTACGACAACGGACCTGGTGCAGAAACTTCCCGGCGTTACCGGATTCAGCATCAACCAAAACATCTCCAACGGTGGCGACGGCCGCGTGGAAATTAACCTGCGCGGTATTTTCGCCTAAAGAGACCCTGGTGTTGGTTGATGGCCGGCGCGTGGCCCCGAATTTGAACGGCACCGCCTTGGGCGGAACCTCAGTGGACATTGGTCCTTTGCCTTTTGAGCTGGTCGATCATGTCGATATCTTGAAGGACGGCGCTTCGGCCATTTACGGCTCAGACGCGGTAGCGGGCGTGTTTAACGTCTTCTTCTATAAGCATAATTCCGCGGGCTTGAAGTTGGAACCAGCTACGGCAATACCAACGCGGGCGCGTCGAACGACGCGGCGGAAAAGACCGCCTGGATGCTCGCCGGCACAGGAGATGACAAGACCGATATCGTTGTCTTCGCCAAATACGAGGATCGGGCCGACATTTACAGTGTCGACCGCGCCATCTCGGCCAATGGCAACGAAGCAAAAGTGGGGCGGCGTTTCTTAAAGACGCTCGTAGCAGCAACCATCCCGGTCTCATCAACGACTGGCCATTTGTCTCGTCGAGCTCAGAGCGCCCTCTTCATTCCGGGCTCGGGCACATCGATCTACGGGCCTAACACACCCAACCCGCATTCCTTTGTGAATCTCGGCCATCCGCGCGTGGCCGCCGGCACTCAATATCACATCGCAGTACCGTCAATGGTTATTCAGAGCGACCGGGCTTTCTTCAATTTCGCTCGTCTCACTCCCGCCATCCCGGGTGGAGATAAGGAAAACCTGTATGCTTCATACACGCACGATATCTGCGACAAATACCTGACTGTTTTCGCTGACTTCAGTTTCTCGCGCTCGTTCTTTAACGCGGCGTTGGCGCCGGTGCCGTTCGTGCCCGATCCATTCGTCACCAATTCGCTGGGCACGCCGCTTTCGGCAGTTGGCGTTAGTGTGCCGACCCAGAACGCCTTCAATCCGTTTACATCGGGGGGACTGTGTTCTGCCTGCTGGCGCTGGGGTTTATGCCGGGCTGCCAGTGACCACGGGTGTCAAATACCGCGGTCTTGGCGATGTGCCGCGCCGCTTTTCCAAGGACACCACCAACACCTACATGGTCGATTTTGGCTTGAAGGGCGAGATGGGCTGGATGGGCGACTACTTTAAGACTTGGAACTGGGAGACCAACTTCCGATACAACGACGTGCAATGGTCGAATCTTTTCATCAACGCGGTCAGCAAGACCGGGTCTGCGCGACGCTCTGGCCGATACCGACCCGGCGACGGCGTTCAATGTCTTCGGAATACCCTCGAACCCCCGGCAATTCGACAGTGCAGATCCCGAAGGGCACCGCGGGTCCCCCGTTCCGCAACACGCCTGCGGCCAAGAACAGGGTGTTCGTCACTTTGCATGACACCGCCAATACCACTTTGGAGTTGGAAGACTGGAAAATGACCGGCGACCTCTGGAAACTGCCGGCGGGTGAGATCGGCTTCGCGGTTGGTGTGGAGCACCGCCGGGAGCGCTACAAGAATAACCCCGATTCGCTGAACACCAGCTTCAGCACCATCGGCTCGACCGATATTCAGGCGTCCAGGGGCAATCGAGATGTGTGGGGCACTTTTCAGGAAGTGCGCATACCGATCACGAGCCCTACCTGGAATATTCCTTACGTTCTCTACAACCTGGAGTTCGATGTGGCCGAGCGCGAGGAATGGTATGCCTCGAGCGTGTATGGCATTCAGGGGCAGTTCACACCGAAGCGGAGCCAGAACAACACGCAACGGCCGAAGTTCTCGGTCCGTTGGAATCCGTTCGATGATTCCTGACGCTTCGGGCCAGCTATAGCGAGGCGTTCCACGTGCCATACTTGAACGAGTTGAGCCCGCAGGGCGCCGAGACGTTCCCGGCCTCCAACGTAAACTCCACCTCGGGCTACGTATCAGTTCCGCGGACTTGGTCGGCGGTAATCCGGCGCTGCGGCCCGAAGTTGCTTACGATTGGAGCTATGGCGCTGTCTGGACGCCGAAGTATTTCGTGAAGGGGCTGACCCTGTCCGCCGAGTACTGGCACATTCACGAGCGCGATCTGGTTTCGCCGTTCAGCTTCAACTTTATCGCGATGAACTGCGACCAGTTCCCCGGTAAGGTTCTTTTCGAAGACGGCAGTACGTGTTCAGCATGTGGCGGGCAATCGGTTGTTCAAGTCAACAATCAGAGCTTTCAATTTGGGCAGCGTGATGACTGAAGGACTTCGATTTCGAAGCCTCCCAAATCATCGATACCACGCTCTTCGGGCACGGCGATTTCGGAACCCTCACGCTCACCGCGAACGCACATACATAACGAGATTCGTGTTCCAGGTTCGGCCCGCAGGGGGATGGAGCCACCAGAAACGACGCGTTCAATGTGGCGGGTGATTACGCCGATTTCGGCTCGCTGCCGCATTGGCGCGGCTACGCCAACGTCTTCTGGAATGGCCCGAAGGGCACCTGGATGGAAGGCCTCGAGCTCGGGGTCACTGTTCACTACACCGGACAGTATACGATGGCGGAAGGATCACCAGGGACCGAGCTTCATCGTCGGAGCTTTTCAAACCTGCACCTCCGGGCATGCGGATCGTATCCCTTAACGTGGCAGGCAAGGATTCACCTAGCCGATGATCGCAAGGTTCGCGAATGGGTGACCATTCGATCTCCAGGTCAGCTACACCTTCAATCTGCCTCCGCCGGCGCCTGCAGGCGAGGTCGCCGGCTACTCCAAGGACGGCGGCAAGAGCGTGATGATGAAGGACGGCAAGGAGAAGAACGTCATGCCGGTCTCAACCGCGGAGTACAACCCGTGCGGCTTCAGAGCGTGGCTGAATGGGGTCTCGATCACCCTTGGTATGAACAATGTGATGGATCTCGATCCGCCGTTCGTGGCCAGCTCCTTCGAAAACGGCTACGACGAAGCCGCTGCGGACGTTAAAGGCCGGTTCTGGTACGTCGCGCTTACGAAAAAGTTCTAACCGAATCTGAAAGCTTAACTAACAGCGGCCGGGTCCCAAAGCGGGGCCCGGCCGTTTGCTTTTTATTGAGTGCGTGCGACCGCTCCGACATGGCGTCCCAGCAGAGGATTGAACTTCGAAGGAAGCCTTCGGAGTTGCTCTGGGGTCTCTTCCTGATCGGTCTTGTTCTCATCGCCTACGCGCGCGTCAGCCATGCCGGATTCATCTGGGACGACGAGTCACATCTGACACGGAGAACCCGGTCGTTATTGGGCCGCCGGCCTGAAGAAATCTGGACCAGCCCGCAAGCGGTCTATTATCCGCTGGTGCTGACGACCTTTTGGGCCTGCACAAGATCGTCGGCCTGACGCCGGCTGCCATATCACGTCCTGAATGTGTTGATTCACGGAGCGAACGCCGTATTGCTCTGGCGAGTCTTGCGCATGCTTGGGGTTCGCGGCGGCGTGGCTGGGCGCTGCCCTTTGGGCTCTGCACCCGGTGATGGTGCAATCGGTCGCCTGGGTGACCGAGCTAAAGAATACCGAATCGTGTCTCTTCTATCTGTTGTCGATCCTATTGTTCTTGAAGCTGGACTTGCCGGCAGCGGAGAGGCGGCGACGGAGAAGCTTGGTCGCGGCTCTCGGGGCCTTGCACCGTGCTGTTGTTTATCTCTCTCTTCGCCATGGCGATCACGAGCAAGCCGTCCACTGTCGTGATGCCCGTTGTCCTCGTGCTCTGTCTTTGGTGGCGCAATCACCGCTGGCACTGGCGCGATGCGCGCGAGCCTGGCGCCATTTTTTCTGCTCTCGATTGCGGCCAGTGGGTGGACAATTTGGGAACAGAGAGTTCACTCGGGCGCGACCGGCTTGGAATGGGCGCAAACCTGGCCCGAGCGACTCATCATCGCCGGACACGGAATCTGGTTTTATCTCGGGAAACTCGTCTGGCCGCATCCGCTCATTTTCATTTACCCGCGGTGGTCCATCGATTCATCGCGACCGGTCGCTTACTTGCCACTGCTGGCAGCGATGATCGCTTTGTCGATCTTGTGGTTCAAACGCAAGACATGGCTCCGCCCGGTATTCTTTGCCGCCGCATATTTTGTAATTTCACTGTTTCCGATTCTCGGCCTGTTCAGCGTCTATTTTTTCCGCTACTCCTTTGTCAGCGATCATTTTCAGTATCTCGCCAGCATCGGACCGCTGTTCTGGCCGGCTGCCGGAATCACATCCGGCTTGGCCGCGCTGGAATGGCAGCCAGCCGTGAAGGCCGCGGCTGGCGCGTGTCCTGTTGCTTTCTGGGTGCCGTCTGACCTGGCGACAAACTGCGACTACAGCGACGTCGTCACCCTTTATCAGGACACGCTGGAAAAGAACCCCGCGTGCTGGATGGCGCATTACAATCTGGCCATTACTCTTCGCGAAGACGAGAAGATCGACGAGGCAATTCGCCATTATCGCGAGGCCGTCGCGCTAAAACCCGATTACGGGGAAGCGCATTACAATCTGGCCCGCCTCCTGGTTCAGAAAGGCGAGTTAGAGGACGCGATCTCCATTACGAGAAAGCGTTGGCGGTCAACCCCGATGATGCCGAAGCGCACAACAATCTCGGGGCAACCCTTTTTCGAGCTGGTCGGGTTGCGGAGGCAATAACTCATTACCAAAAAGCTTTGGCCATCCGACCCGATTACATGGATGCAACGTCTAATCTGGCGCAGGCGTTGAGCCGAAGCGGCCAACCCGAGCAGGCAATCGTTTACTATCAAAAGGCGCTCGAATTGCGTCCCGGCGTTGCGGAACTTCACACACAACTGGCAAATGCTCTTGTTCAGACGGGCCGGACGCAGGACGCGATCGCGGAATACAAGAGCGCTCTTCAGATATCAGCCGACGATATGACGGCGCTGAGCAATCTCGCCTGGCTGCTGGCAACTTCGTCCGATTCATCTCTTAGAAACGGGGCGGAAGCGCTTCGGGCGGCTCAAAGAGCGAATTATCTCTCTGGGGAAAATCAGCCCGTGGTGCTTCGCATCCTCGCCGCCGCCTACGCTGAAGCTGGTGATTTTTCAAATGCAAGGCAGGTCGCGCGTCACGCGCTCCAGCTAGCGGAGTCCGCCCATGACGCGACTCTCGTTGCTGCGCTGGAGAAGGAGATCGCGCTTTACGAAAGCGGATCATCGTATCACAAAACTCGGCGCTGATCGCGTGTTGTTTCTGATATTACTGCCCGGAAACGCCACCGCCGGGACGGGAGGCGCGCGCAGCGGGGAGGCCGTCCCGATAAAGAGCGATTTCTTTCTCAAACTCATCAGCTAATTGGGAATTCTCATGGGGCGGTTGCCAATTCTCGCGCCTCTTCTGCGGTTTATGAAATCATGCCGAAGCGTTTGGCCAAAGACGAGCCACGCGATCGTAATAAGACCGATGCAGATGATGAAGAGATTTCGCGTTTGAAGGCGCCGATCTCGCGAGTTGCCAGGCAACGGCCTTTCGCGCTTTCGCATTTGTTTCCCATCTTAGCCATCTGCGAAATCTCTCCTCCCTGCTCGGGCCGAGGTCATTCGTGCCAACCCTCAATAACCAGAAGATCGACTTTTTCTAGTTCATTCACGCGGCCGCCGGTTCCGACGCGGAGAAGCTCACCCCCAGACGCATGATGGCGTAGAAAGACACCGATTTGCTGCGACCATAATTCGGCATACGCGTCCATCTGCCAACCGAAGTAAGAATAGGGCGCAGGCGGCAAGTAGGGCGCGCCTTCCTCCGGCGGTCTGAACTCGACGCCGCCGACAAACCAAACCCGGTCGCCCGCTTTGAGCGTGCCGCTGATCAGTTCCTGCAGGTCATCGATCGTGTTCGGCGAGGCCATTTTTTGCTTAAGCAGATCAAAGCGATGTACTCGATGATCGCGCATCGTCGGAACAGTGACCCAGAGCGTCTGGCCGTGATAGTCCAATTAAAGGCGACGCCGAAATACCACGGATTGGCAACAATCAGATCCCGCGGCTGCGCGGTTTGTTCCAGTTCTTTCGCAACTAGATCGATGTTTGTCTGGCGTTGCAACACTTGGGGCCACGCGACGATCGGCAGACCGATCAACCCAATGATCGCCAGAACAAGGCGGGCTAGACGAACCCACTTGACCTGGGCTAGCGCGGCAATGGACACATCGATGGCAGCAACAACGATCGCCAGGAGTGCGAGATAGTCACCACTCCCTCGCCCCGTAGGCGACGATCCGGAGGAATCCCAGGTATGCAATTACCGAAAAAACCGCGACCAAACATCCGAAGAAAAGCCGTTCTGAGTCGGGAATGGTCAGTTTGGATGGAAGGATTCCGCCGCAGAACAGGGCACCGGTGATTGCTCCCAAAAAAAGGGCCACCCATGCAGCAGTCATTACGGTGGACGGATTTCCGAGAGCTAATCGGAGCTGGCTGCAAAACCAGAGTAGATCTACATCACTTCGCAAGACAACGGTCGCCTGGCTCTCATTCCAAAATGGAGCGACGTAGGGTAAGGATTGAAATTGCACAAACAACCCCGATGCCAATGATGGTGAGCCCGGGCGCAAATCTCCGACGAATCAAACAAATAGACGGCCGCTGCGGCGCCGATCGCGAAAAGAATGACCGAGTTGTAGAGCAGCACCTGCACACTCAGCAAGGCGACGGTAAGCCCGGCAATAATCCCCAATCGACTGGGATCGCGCAGAATTTTCAGGATAAGGCCGAAGGTGAGAAGAATAAGGGCACTTCCTATGCCGTATCCTCGAATGGTTGTTCCCCAGAACAGAAACGTGGTGTTCAATCCCAGGAGGCGCGAGCGAATAAGGGGGGGCTCCTCCGGCCAAAAGTCTCGAATTAGTCCAGATGGCTGCCAGCAGAATAATACCGACGGCGAAACCGAAGCATCGAAAAGCCGCGTCACCTGTTCCAAATATCTGCCGTCCAAGCCGCGCAGGATCAGATAGAAAAAGGCCGGAAAAGACTCGCGTTGATAATTTTTGAAGCAGCTCGTCCACTGTCGGCATTACTGCCACCTGAACGGAGGCGCATTCATCCCGCCACAATCCCCCGGCATGCTGTGCCCGGACAATCAAAAGGGCCAGAACCGTAATGGTCAGCAGTCTCGCGACGATCCACTCTGCCAGCTTAACAATTTTCATTTTCGGAGATGAAGGCAGGCGAATCCGGGGCCACTTCCACAAGCTCCAGAAAAAGATGACAGCAGGAGAGCAGTGTCACGGCGGCGCCCGGCGTAAAGCAAGGGAGGGCGATAGCGCAGTTCAACTCGTGTGCTCGCCCTGACCGATGCGACACCGAGCAGGTCCGATGTCCACCCTTAACGTGGGCGCCGGCTGACCATCAATAAAGGCGTGCCAGCCGGGATCGAATGGGGTCTGAAGCACCAGAATACTTTCTCGATCGGCGCGGACGGTTCCCTCGATTCGTGTCTGGCTGAACGAGCGAGTATTAAGGGCCGTGCTCCTGCGCTCCGGCGACAATGTCCGGAAGTGGGGTTTCGATCATCTTCCGCTTTAATTCCTGCGTGCCCAGCGGTGAAAGACCTTGCCCGTCTCTGGCGTCTTTATCCGAAAGCACCACGGAATGAAGCAAGGCCAACGGCTTGGCCCAGTCGCTGGGCAACTGCATAAACATCTCCTTCGGAGATATAATGGCTGAAAGTCAGGCCCAGGGGTAAGAAGAGCTGATTTCGGAAAAGATATACGTCTCCGTAGCGATCGAACCAATTCGTAGTAATCCGCAGTTTTGAAGGGAATCGGGTTTTTTGTGAGCACATATTTTTCGCAGGCGAAAGTCGAGAGTAGCGGCTGACCGATCAATCCGCGTCGACCACTGTCGTCTCGGTCGCGAGGTCCGACCTGGAGACGGCATCCACGGCCATCAGAAATTTGATGTAATTGACATTGTTGAAGGAGCTGTAGGAGGAAGTTCCGTAGTAGCCGAACACCATTGCATCATTGAAACTCGGATAGATCTGCCGGACTCGGAGGCCACGTTTTCCTGATTCGGAAGAAGCTCTTGTCGTTCTGCTTGAGATCGCGAACGGCATCGACGGTTTGGTCATTGTAGCCGACGCGTTGTTTTAATTCCTGTTTGGTGACCGTTGGCTGACTGGAAACTGTGATTTGATCAAAATGAATCAGTTCCGCCGCCGATCAGAGCCAGGATGATCCAGGCAGCAATGCCTTGTCTTTTGAGTAACTGACCTGCCGCCAGGAGGGCCGCCATATCCAAGCAGGAAAAATCGCCGCCGTTTGCCTAAGGGTTGGATCAATGAAGCTCTGTATTTGAGCCACCGGCAGGTAAAGAAATCCAACCAAGACCAACAACGTGACGCCCAGAACCCAAAGATTGAAGCCGCGGCCTTCGCTATAGCGTGAGAAGGCCGTCATGCTCAAAGTGATGAGCCCGAAGACCGAGAATAGCGAAAATGTCCGATAAGTATCCGCCTTGGAAAAGCCAAAAAAGATATCGGAACCAGGGAAATAGAATAGGCACAATCATGAAGCAGAGGAATCCGCCATAGAGAAGGCGCTGCCGTGCGTTGCAGCAACGAACACCTGCGGAAGCATGAGCAGACAGAAGAGGCCACAATACAGAATAGGGGCTTCGAGATAATTTCCCCAGCCGTGAAAATCATTCCCGGCCAACATATCGTTGGAGAATGCCCTCAAGCCGGCTGTGATGTAGTGAGCTGGCCGATTCAAGCTGGAGACTGAGCGCGGGGACTGCCCAGCTGTGTGGCAATTGTGACCCGAACCGCGAGGAGCTGTTCAGAATCGCTGTAGGCATTGTCCAAGACAGATTACGCTCGCCAGACCAATCGCCAAGGAAAGCATACGGCCGCGAGCTGAGCGCAAGACGCGATAATAGCCCTGCCGGTTTCCAGCCATATAGTTCGATCAGCCGAAGCTGGCAGATAGAAGCTGAGCAATACGGCGCAAAGATAAAGATGAAAAACAGTGATCAAGCTGACAAGACGCGACCGCGTAGCGAACAGAACCCATCGGCCGCCCGAATTGCCGTCTTCCACGGCGAATAGCACAAAAGTAAAGCAAACAATTTCGTCGGCAAAAACGATCCAGCAGCTCCAATGCACATGAAAGCCGAAAAAGAGAGCAGCAGAGAACCCGCCAGCGAGGCTCGAAAGATCAGGCCACGCAGTTGAAGAAATCTCAAAAATAGCAACCAGCGACGACGCTCTTTGCCAGATGCTGAAACACGAGAGCATAGGGGAATGATCGATTTTTGGAAGCCACACCACCGGGTCCAACACGAGATAACCGATGAGATAGATAAGATTTTGGCCCATCCCGACCGAAAAAGACCAGGAGGGAAGCCCGCTTGTGCGGAGGTAATCAGAAAGATGGGCGAAAGTCGGGAAGTAATCGTTCAGAGAGTCGCTGCCGACTTCCTTATACAGGAGGACCTTGTCTCCAAAGACGAAATCGCGAAAGACCAGCAGGCCGAGGAGAAGCAATAGCAGAGCACTCAGCGGGAGGTTCGCGAACGAGAGCGAGTCGATCGCCGATCTGTTGGCGACCTCCGGCGGTAGTCCCGTGCGATTCGATCTTCGTCTTTCGGGTCGCCGATCATCAAACGGTTGCAGAAGCGGCGTTCCGTTTTTCAGCAATGCAAAAAGTGCGACTCCCAACGGCAGACCGATCCGCTGCAGGAGCCAGAGCTCCACCGCCATAACGCTCGCGAATAGACGATTTGTCAACGGCCGGATGTCTGAAAGTCCCGTCCCGTGCTTCGATCCACCCAGGGTCCGCGCGATGACTGCGAATGGGAAAAGAGGTCGTCCAGTAGGTCAATTCGCGAATCGCAAATCTGGTTCTTCAAAAGCAGCAACGAACGTATTTCGGTCTTTTTGAAACGATGCGCCGTCATTACGGCATCGTCATGCGCACTGTAGAGAAACCGAAAAGCTGGGACATTCACAAGCAATAATCCGCCGGACGAAGGACGCGCCGAAACTCGCGCAATGCACCCTCCACGTCCTTCACCCATTGGTGGTAAAGCACGCTCGAGCAGATAACGACATCGAAGGTGGCTTCGCAAAAGGCAGGGCGCAGATATCGGCTTGTTGAACATTGGTCAACCCGCGCCGACGACAGAACTCAATCGCCTCCGGGGCAAGATCGATCCCCGACATTTTTTACCGGATTTCCCGAGCTGTTGCAAAATCATGCCGTGCCGCAGCCCGCGTCCAGAATGGCGTGGTCGCGCCAGAGAGGGAGTTCTTTGTCCAGATGTCAAAAATCAACCGATGCAAGGCACGATACCACCAATGCGTTTCCTCCCCCGAAACATGATTTCGTATTCAGCGGGTCGCATAGGTTGTTTCTTTTCGGCAGAAAATAACCAGCGTTTGATAGAACTGATCGGTAATCTTTTGTTTCCGCTCGATCAAAAATTCATGGCGAAGCAGATCGACATAATCCTTTTCTTCACGAAACCAATTCCCCTCATCAAGCCATTCGAGAAGGGCGGCGATCGGCCGTAATCGCACAATTGGCCGGACGGGATCGGAAAAATCAAAACGCCGTCATCGGTCAGGACTCGCTTAATTTCGCGGCATACGCGCCGAAGTGAATCGTCGGGAAGATGGTGGCCCACACTCAGGCAGAGCACGACATCGAACGCTCGGTCGGGAAGATCGAGATGTTCGGCCGACATTTGCTCGAATTGGCCGGGCCGGTTACGACGGCAAAAGGCGACGTAGTGTGCGTTCGGATCGATCCCGAGATAATCATAGCCGGACACAGCGTAACAACCGCTGCCGCAGCCGACATCGAGGATCCTTTCCGGACGACGTTCTTCATATTCTTTCCTTAGGAGAGAACGTAACGGGTATGGATCGGCTCCTGTTATCAGACCGTATCCCTTGGAAAACAGTTCTTGGATACAGTTGAACAGCAATCCGCTCTTCATCCTCCGACAGGGTCGACATCTGCCTGCACGGCTCGCGACATCCGATTTTTTGCATTGGCTCCGGCCGCGTAGCGTACGACATATTGAGGCGTGCCGGTCTGATCCAGATAGAGCCGGCCGAGATATTCGCCCACCAGACCGAGCACCATCAATTGAACGCCGGAAAGGAAAATAATAGCGCCAAGCACGGTCGGAATTCCTACAGTTACGCCCGGGGTGATCCAAAGCTTGTCGATCAAGATGTAGAGGAGAGCTAAGACGCTCAGGCACGAGGTGGTCAGGCCGACGTAAACTGCAACCCGCAGCGGCGCGACGGAGAAGTTCAGGAACATGTTTAACCAAAGCCCGACCAGCTTTCGGAACGTGTAGCGAGATGGCCCGCTGGTGTTGGCCCGATGTTCCACCGGTATCTGGCCGATCTTGCGGATCGTGCGGTAAATCAGGCCATCAATGTAGGGAAATGGCCCTCGATATTTGACGATTTCATCGACAACAAAGCGAGTCATCACTTTGAAACTGGAAAGATAGATCTCCTTGGGCTTGTCCAGCATCAGAGAGGCTATCCGGTCGTTGAACAGGCTTCCGGCATTACGAAACCACGAATGTTGCTTGTCGATGTAATGGCCATAAACGACGTCGTAATTTCCTCGCTTCAGTTCCAGTAGCATCGGCTGCACTTCTTCCGGCGGGTTCTGACCGTCGTCGTCGAGCACCGCTACATATTTGCCCCGCGTATAGACTCAGCCCCGCGAGAACCGCGTTGTGTTCGCCGAAGTTTCTACTCAAATGGACGAACGTTATTGTCGCCGGAAATTTCCGAGCCAGTGCCGCGCAAACGCCTTCGCTGTCGTCCTTTGAACCGTCATTTACAAGTATGACTTCGATCTCCATCGAGGCGAAAACGACGTGGATGTGCTCGACCAGCGATTCGATAGTCTGGCTCCCGTTGTAAACAGGAATTACCAGGGACAACTCTGGAGTCCGTTGGGCTGCTGGTTGGTGATTCATTGGCTCGAAGAGCGAGTTTGGCGGATTTTCGCAAAAAAAGCGCGAAAAAGTTATCGAAAATCTTTTCATCTCAAACCTACAATTCACTGTGCCCTTCGATGACAAGATATTTTCCGAGGCGGATGTGCTCATCACAGGCGGCCTCGGTTTCATCGGTTCTTCGCTGGCGCGGCGTCTTCTCGGTCTGGGCGCGAAAATTACTTTGGTGGACAGCTTGATCCCGGAGTACGGCGGCAACCTCTTCAATATTCACGACATTCGAGAGGATGTAACCGTGGAGCTTTCCGATGTTCGGGATGCGCGGGCCATGTCCTCCCTGATCGAGGGCCGCCATTTTCTTTTTAACCTCGCCGGCCAAACCAGCCATTTGGATTCTATGACCGATCCGCTGACCGATTTGAACATCAACGCGGCGGCGCAGTTGTCGATCCTCGAGGCCTGCCGCCTCCACAATCGGAACGTAAAAATTGTATTCGCCAGCACCCGGCAAGTTTATGGCCGTCCACAGTATCTGCCGGTGGACGAGAAGCATCCTCTCAACCCAATCGATGTGAATGGCATCAACAAACTCGCCGGCGAATGGTACCACCTGCTCTACAATCATGTTTACGGAATCCGCGCCTGCGCCCTGCGCCTGACCAACACCTACGGGCCCGGCATGAGGGTGAAAGATGCGCGCCAGACATTTCTCGGAGTCTGGATCCGCAATCTAATTGAAGGCAAGCCCATTCAGGTTTTCGGAACAGGCGAGCAGCGGCGCGACTTCAACTTTGTCGATGACGTGGTTGAAGCGCTGCTGATGTCGGCGGCAAAGAGGGAGGCGGAAGGTCACGTCTTCAATCTGGGTCACCATGAGCAGATCAGCTTGCGAGAGTTGGCAGCGCTATTGATCGAGCTAAACGGAAGCGGCGACTATGAAGTTGTTCCCTTCCCCGCCGACAGAGAAGCGATCGATATCGGCGATTACTACAGCGATTATCGGAAGATCGACAGGGCGCTTGGGTGGCGACCAGAGATTTCTCTAAGAGAGGGGCTGCCTCGGACCGTAGCCTATTATCGCGAGCAACAGTCGCATTATTGGTAGGGCCCGGCAGCGCCGGCTCGGGGTTTAGAGCCGTTCTTCCATCGCGAGCAACAGTCGCATTATTGGTAGGGCCCGGCAGCGCCGGCTCGGGGTTTAGAGCCGTTCTTCCTGTCGAATAGGCCTGGTCGCGCGGGCACGGCAAAGGGCTTGGCACGGGCGGTGCTTATAAGAACCATAGATTCTATGATTCTAATAAGCATCTATCCTTACCCGGTCAAAAAGATCCTCCTCGTTATCGCCGGTTTGATCTGTCTCTCCGCTTCCTGTTTCGCGGACGCTTTCTACCTCAGTGTGAATTCTACACCCTACGACAGGCAAATGACTCGAATCCGACCGGTCCTCTTTACCGAGCCTGAAGCCCCTAACCACAACCTTTCCCTGGCCATTGTTAATCACTGGATCAAGGATCTCCGGGCGATTCCTTACGGGTTTAGCCCTCAGTGGAAGACCCCCTCCGAGGTTGAAGCGAGCCCGGCGGCAGACTGCAAGGGCAAGGCGGTTGCCCTCTATTATCGAATGCAAGCCCAAGGCGCCGAGAATGTGCGGCTGGTCATTGGCAAGCGCTCATGGACGAGCCGCAAGACACACGCCTGGCTGGAATGGACGACCGATTCGGGAAAGTACGTGCTCGATCCTACCATTAAACGGGCGGCCTGCCGCTCCGATCGCTTGGGAACCCGATCTTACATTCCGCTCTACGCCTATTCCGGTCCCCGGAAATATCGCGCTATTAGCACCGGGCTTTACGCGAGCAATTAGACTTTGGTCGGACGCCGAGTCCGTCTAGAAACCTGGCTTTAGCTGTTCGTCCCCATTGATTCAATTGAGGGCTGGTTTTTTGCACTCCTGGCGTCATTGAAAGATCGACAAGCGAGGCCATTTGAGTTACAAAAGGCGAGTGAGGATTGGGGTTGGGATGGGGCGGAAAAAAAATCCCGGGGTGACGAAGATTTGTATTGCCAAAGGAAGACCGGCGTAATATCATCTTTTTTGAAACTATGGAAATTATGAACGCACCTTCTTCTTTCTTCGTCAAGGCCGGTGGTCTTTTCTGCGGCGTGATTCTCGCGAACGCCTCTGGACTAATTGCGGCAGAATTAGTGTTGCAAAAGGTTCCCCCGCTTACCGTGGCTCAAGCCCCGGCATATCCGGAAAATCTGGCCCGGTACCACCTCGGAGCGGAAGTTGAGGCCGCCCCGCAAAGCACTTCGATTACCGGTTTGCAGCTCAGCTCCAATTCTGAAGACACCAATACGGCTGAAGCAGCGCTCCTGTGCGACGACCCGACTGTTGGTTATGCGCTGCCAAGCGGCGCGACTAGATTGCTCATTTCCTTTCCAAAAATCGAAAACGTCGACAGCATTTCCTTTCTGAACCGCGGCGCCAAAGGCAGTGTCAACATTGCCACGGCGAGCGCGAAACTGCCGGCGGACAGCCCGCAATGGCACGACGTTTCACAGCAGGAACTGAACTCTGATATCGTGAAGGCGAAAATCGGCCCAAGCGAAGCGAAGTACGTTCGACTGACGTTTGATATAACCGAGCCCGGCCGCATGGCTGGATTGGGTGTGTACTCGACGCCGGCCGTGTCTGATTTTACCATGCCGCGGTTGCGCAAGGTCAGTCTGCAAAACCGGTCCGACAGCTTCGCGCTGATCAGCTATAATCTCACCGATCTGCACTCAAAGTCTCGCGTGCTTTACGTGAGCTCGGGCGACGATCTGAACCTGGCCAATAACATGATCGACAGTCAACCGGCGACGGGTTTTACGTTCTCGTCTACCGATAGCGCGCCGATCGCGATCGTCGATCTGGGCAAGGTGGTGCCCGTTCGCCGAATTTCCGCGCTGTATTCGCGACGTCAGGGAACCATGGATTTTTATGTGCTCCAGTCACTGCCCGGTTCGGACGCTGCGCCTAAGACGCTTCATCTCGATGAAAACCTGCTGGCGGAATTGAAGCCCGTGGGCTCTGTCGTTGATGACAGCAGCGGACGAGCAGCGGTCGATTTTCCGGTTACAGCCGGTCGTTATATCATGGTGAAGTGGACTCCGGCAGCGCAGGAGGATACGACATTCTCAGTTGCGGAGATCGCCGGCTTTGGTGGCGGCGAACCGCAAAATCTCATCGCTGCTAACATGACCAGCACCGGTCGCGGAGAAAATTCTGAGACCTATGAGGGCAAGGATTTCGGCGACGGCAAAGAGGTAGCGGAGGGCAAGGATTTCAAAGATAGCAAAGAAACTCCGGCTGAAGAGCCAGCACCGGCCGAAGGCCCGCTGACGCCGCTGCCGCCACCACCGCCCTTCACGTTTGTTCCATTGGTGACGCCGGTTAGCCCGGGCCCATAACAGTTTCCTTTCCAAAGGCCCGTCGATCGGAATATCTGGTCGACGGGCTTTTTGTTTTTCTGCGATTGGCGAAATGCCGTTGCCTAAAGCTCGTCGCGGAGGATCTCAAAGACAGCCGTGTTATCCAGTGAGCCTTGCAGCTGCTCGGTTCCTCGGCCGCTGCCGAAGGCAATGGTATCATCGACAGTTGGCAGGGCCCACCTCGTATAAAACGATCCGGGCTCGGGCTGTTCCACGTTTTCCTGATCGTTAGCCGGCTCATTCGGAACCCTTGCCGCACCGTACGATCGTGCCCCATTTGGCCCGGCTGCCCATGTGATCCAAGGCTGTCCCGCGGAATTCAGACCGAACACCGCGATACCGCTATCGTTGCGAAAGGGAAAACCATTCAAGTTCATGCCGCCAATGGCCATGTCGCCACAAACAACAATTGTCGATCTTTCCCCGGCGTAACGCCGCGCCACCGCAACGGCGCGATCTAATTCCGCTGTTTCGCTTAGCGTTCGCTCGCCGTTGTTCTCCTGCGCAGCATTGCGCATCAATCCCGCATCGACTACCAGCAAATATCCGCCGGGATTATACTGAAGTAGCTCAATCGCTCGCCTAACCATGTCGGACAGGCTCGGTTGCTGTCCCCGCTCTTCGACCTCATTTGTGAACGCCAGCTCGGTGTCGCTAAAGGCGCCGAACAATTTCGACCGCCGCCACGCCGGAATCGCCTCCAGTTCCGCTCGGGTACGGACGACATCGAACCCCCCCCGGCGCAATTCGAGCAGAAGATCGCGCCCGTCTTGTCGCGAACCGCCCTTTTCTGCCGGAAGAAATTGGGCGAGCCCACCGCCCATGGCGATGTCGATCCTCCCGCCGTCGACAAAGCTGCTGGCAATACTGTCAACGTCGTTTGGGTCCGCCGAATGCGCGTAGAACGCGGCACTCGTCGGGTTGGTCAGCTTTGCATCGGTGACAAGTCCAGTGGCACGTCCTTGTTCGCGGGCCAATTCGATAATGCTGGTGAGTTGCTTTTTATCGCCATCGACGGCAAGCAAGCGATTATTTACTTTTACCCCGGTCGCAATCGCTGTCGCGGCTGCCGCCTGGTCGGGTGTGGCAAAATCTTTTGAGTGATTCCGGAGCAATGCCACATGGGGCATCGAATCGAGCGCCAACCGCGTGTCGCTCCCGCCCAGATAAAGACGCGTCGCAGCCAGCCGGCCTGGAGCCAGGCCTTCCCCGACGAACAAGATGATGCCGAAAGGTTTTTGGACGACCCAGTGCTGAAAATAGAGAACTCCCAATCCGGCAAAGACAATGAGACAAAAAAGGGCCAGTAACTGGTTGCGCCACTTCACGAAGGCGATGTGAATGCGCGCCACCGGCGTTGTCAAACGAAAGAACGCCTTGTCGATAATGCTAATCGTCGGCAGAGTGCCTCGGTATGGCAGCTCCGGTAATGCTCTTGATTCGAGACGGGTGGGGCATCAATCCGGGCGGAAAAGAGAAGCGGACGGAAAACGGCGACGCCACTTTGCTTGCCCGCACGCCATTTCATGATCGGCTCTATCGCGAATATCCCGGGGGAACATTGAGCGCCAGCGGAGCGGATGTGGGTTTGCCGGATGGACAAATGGGCAACTCAGAGGTCGGCCATCTAAATCTGGGCGCGGGCCGGATTGTTTACCAGGACCTGACCCGGATAAACAAGGCGATCGCGGAAGGCGAATTGGAGCGCAATCGAGTGGTTCAGGAAGCATTCGCTTCGGCGCGTGGCCGACGCCTCCACTTGTTAGGTCTCGTTTCCGATGGCGGAGTGCACAGCCATTACTCCCATCTTATCGCTCTGGCTAACGCGGCACATGCCGCGGGCGTTACCGAGATTTTCGTCCACGCCTTTACCGACGGACGCGATACCTCGCCGACCGGGGGGGCCGGATTTTTGCGAACATGCGAGGAACAGTTGCGGAACAGCGGCGCTGAGATCGTCACCGTGGTAGGACGGTACTTCGCGATGGATCGAGACCACCGCTGGGATCGAACCAAAAAAGCGTGGGATGCGATTGTGTTGGGCCGGGGCGAAAGGGGCCAGTCGTCGCCGTCGGCCGCGGTGGATCGACTATACAAAGACGGGAAGACCGATGAGTTTCTTCCGCCGCTGGTTTTCGCTCACGCGAACGAACAACGCGTTCGCGACGGTGACACGGTTTTGTTTTTCAATTTCCGCGCCGATCGCGCGCGACAACTGTCTCAAGCTTTCCTACTCAAGGATTTCAATGGCTTCGATCGAGAGAAATGGCCGCAAGTCCACTTCGTTACGCTCACGCAATATGATTCGACCTATCCTTCGCCGTTCATTTTCTCGCCCGAAAAACTGGTTCACCTTTTGGGCGACGTCGTGAGCACAGCTGGAAAGAAGCAACTGCGGATCGCCGAGACGGAAAAATACGCCCACGTTACATATTTCTTTAACGGCGGGATCGAGCGGCCATTTCCTGGCGAAGACCGTAAGCTTGTCCCGTCCCCCAAAGTCGCGACTTACGATCTCAAACCGGAAATGAGTGCGCGCGAGCTTACCGAACAACTCATCGGGTGCATGGCGAATTACGAACTCATCATCTTAAATTTCGCCAATCCCGACATGGTCGGTCACACCGGAATCGTGGCAGCAGGAATCAAAGCGGTCGAGACGGTGGATGAATGCTGTGGCCGAATTATCCCAAAACTCCTTGAGCTCGATGGAAAATGCCTCGTCACCGCCGATCACGGCAATTGCGAACAAATGCGCAACCCCGACGGCTCACCCAATACAGCACACACAACAAATCTCGTGCATTGCATTTACGTGGCCCAGGACGCTGCGCAGTTTAAAGTTGAAAACGGGATCCTGGCCGATGTCGCCCCGACATTGTTGTTTTTGCTCGGGATGGCGCCGCCAAAGGAAATGACCGGCCGCAATTTATTAGTGCGCGTTTAGCGTCGACATCAACAACATCGAGAACGGACCGCGACCACGTCGTCGAACGTGATCTCCAATTGTCGATTCAAAGCGCGCGTACCGGTGACGGCGATTCGTTGCAGCAGGCGCAAGCGAGCTTCGGGAGTGTTTTCCTGAAACGTAGGTTTGCGAGCCAGCGTGAGCGTGCCGTCGGATTCGACGAGTGCTCCCCAGCCGACTGGAATCTCCGAATCGCGAAACAGTTCGTGAGGCAGAACCAGAAAAAACAGATTGGCGCAACGATAACGAACTAACTTGTCGAACTTCGTGCAATCGTATAGCCGATTTTGCAGCGCGTTCAGTTCGCGCAAGACACGAGCGTAACCGTGGTGCTGAATCGCGGCGAAATCGTGCGAATCAAATTCGGGGAAGAGAGAATCGGCGATGCGCAGATTTGGAAAGTGTATTCGCAGATGTTTTTCGAGAACTTGCCGGCGCTGGCAAACGGTCTCGAGACGCTGACGCGTCGCGTCGCTCTGGCAATTGTCCCGGCGCAAGTCAGGCAACGCTTGTTTGCATTCGAAGATCGCAGTTAAGTCGGATCCGTTCGGGTCAGCTCGATAAGCCGCAACGTCAGCGCGATAGCGGCATTGCGGTAAACTCACTTCAATCGCGCACGCGCGATAGCGCTGAGCCTGGGCCCAAAGAAACGCGATCCGCTTTAGACGGCTGTGGGCGGCTGTTTCGCCGCGACGGATCTCTATTGCCGCGTCCATTCCGCCAGCTCCGCGGCCCAATAGGTGACAATAATATCGGCGCCCGCACGCTTGAGCGCAGTGGCGATCTCGAGCACAGCCGCGCGTTCATCAACAACGCCTTTCTCGGCAGCGGCTTTGACCATTGCGTATTCGCCGCTGACGTGAAAAACGGCGGTGGGTTTGCCGAAGCGCTCGCGCGCGCGCCAGAGAATGTCGATGTAAGGCAACGCCGGTTTGACCATCACGATGTCCGCGCCTTCATCGACATCGAGACCGACCTCGCGCAATGCTTCGTCGGCATTGGCATAGTCCATCTGATAAGAACGGCGATCGCCAAGTTGCGGCGAATTTTCTGCCGCTTCGCGAAATGGACCGTAAAATGCCGAGGCAAACTTGGCGGCGTAACTCAAAATGCCGGTCTGATCGAAGCCGCTCGCATCGAGGCCCTGGCGAATCGCGCCGATGCGACCATCCATCATGTCGCTCGGCGCAACCATGTCTGCGCCAGCTTCGGCGTGGGAGATCGCGGTTTTGACGAGAAGATCGACAGTCTCATCGTTTAGAACATGAAAGTGGTCGCCGTCGATGCGCGTCACGCCGCAGTGACCGTGACTCATGTATTCGCACAAACAAACATCGGTGATCACCACGAGGTCGGGACATTTTGATTTGATCGCCCGCAGCGCTTGTTGAACGACGCCGTTCTTCGCATAGGCCCCGCTGGCTCGCTCGTCCTTTTTTTCCGGTATTCCAAAAAGCAAAACCGCCTGGAGATCGAGGTCCTGCGCGCGTTGTGCTTCATCGACAATTTCCTTTACTGAAAATTGAAAAACACCTGGCATGCTGGCGATCGGGCGGCGCTTATCGATTTTTTCGCTGATAAACAGGGGCAGGATAAAATCGTGAGCGGTCAGAGTCGTCTCGCGAACCAGATTGCGCAAAGCCGGCGAGCGGCGCAACCGGCGCGGCCGATGAACCAATTTTCTCACGGCATCGAGGCTACGCGTTGCGTCCAAGCGCTGCAAGTTTGCTGACAGGTAAGCGTGTTCCGCGGCGGCGACCGGGCTTGACGTGGTGCCGCGTTCCGTGTCTGCATTGCACAGATGGCGCGCGCGTCGAGTTACCTGTTGATCGACATCAGCAATTCATTCACGAAACTGGCCTTTTCTTCTCGCCGGCGGCTGGCGCCCCCAGTCCGGATCGCGACCGATGACCTGACGGCCGATTATCTTCGCCGCATCCTAAGACGACGGAAGATCGACATGCTTGTTGTCTCATCGGTCGTGCCGAAAAAAAATCGCGTCGTTAAAAAAGGTGCCGGAAAAACGAAAGTGCTTTGGCTGGGCTGGAAACTGAAGCTTGGCGTCGGGATCGATTATCCGGCGCCGAAAACCATCGGGGCGGACCGGCTGGCGAATGCCGCAGCGGTTGCGGCCCTGTATGGCTGGCCCGCGATCGTGGTCGACTTCGGTACGGCGGTGACGTTCGATATTGTTTCCAATCGCAAGAATTACATCGGCGGAGTCATCGCGCCCGGGTTGGAAGCGATGACGAATTTTCTCTATCAGCGCACGGCCTTGTTGCCCAGGTTGTCCTTGCGCGAGCCGCGCCGGGCGGTTGGAAGATCGACAATCGAGGCCATGCGATCCGGTGCGGTGTTTGGTTATCGCGGGCTGGTGCGCGCGATTATTACGCGGATCAAGACGGAGGAATTTCCGAGGCAAAAAGTCCACGTCGCGGCGACTGGCGGTTACGCAAAGTTGCTCGCGGCGAAGCTGCCGGAAATCGATGTAATTCGGCCGAATCTGACGCTGGAAGGGCTACGGATTGTGGCGAACCTGAACTTCTTAAGTGCCAATGGGGATGGAGGGGGTAGCGCCGGGAAGAAAGGGCCGATTTTATGATGGGATGGTAAAAATGTTGCAGGCCTGTTTTGTGCTGTCTATAATGGACCCAAAATTTCCTGCCCCCGAGGGCAAATTTAGGCTTGTCAGGGGTCGGGCGAAAGGGTTGTAATAGACGTTCTATGAAGATTCGGAAAATCGCGGCAATCACGGTATTGGTTTTCAGTTCCTTCGCGGCCAGTAATGTGGCTCCGTCAAAATCGGAACTGGAGTCGATGTACGGGAAGGCGTTTCGCGAGTTTGACGCGAACAATTTCGCCGAGGCTTTAAAGCAACTCGACGAAATCGATGCGCGCCAACCCGACGTGGCGGAATCGCACAATCTGCGCGGCGTTATTTTGATGCGGCAGGGCATTTACGACAAAGCGGAAACAGCTCTGCAGGAAGCGGTCCGGATCGATCCGAAGTTTTGGAATGCGCGGTTTAACCTGGCTGAGATTCCGTTCCTGAAAAAAGACTGGCCGGAAGCGCGGGATCGTTTTCAGAAATTGCTTTCCAGCAACGTATCGGATTTGGAAGGGGAAGCGGCCCAACTGATTCAGTACAAAATTTTGCTAACGTATTTGCTCGAAGGCAAAGAGAACATGGTCGATTCGATTCTGGCCAAGTTCGAACTCTCGCCCGATACACCGGCCGTTCACTATGCGAATGCCGCCCTGGCGTTTCAGCATAACAATTCCAAAGAAGCCAAAGATTGGATGACGGCGGCGGAGAAGAATTTTTCGCCGCAATTGAACAAGCTGTTTGCCGAATCGTTGTACGAAGTGGGTTGGATGGAAAAGCCGGCCGGCCAGGCCCGCGCGTCGATCCCGTTGACGAGCGCAGCGGAGCGGACGGAAAAAACGAAAGCGTTTGCGCGGTCGCGGTTCGAACAGGCGCAGCAAGCTTTTCAGCAACGCGACTTGACGTCGGCGCGAAAATTTATCGATGAAGCCGATGCGGCGGAACCCAATCAGCCGGCCACGCTAAATTTGCGCGGCGAAATTTTGGTGGAGCAGAGCGAATTCGACGAAGCGGAATCGAGTTTCAAAAAGGCGGCCAAGATCGATCCAAAATTCCGGGAGGCGCAATACAATCTCGCGCAAATTCCATTCAAGAAAAAAGACTACGCGGAGGCCCGCGACCGGTTTGAAGCGCTGTTGAAGCAAACTCCAGGGGGCGACAAGAACCAGGCATCGCAAATCCTCAAGTTCAAAATCTTCATGACCCTGTTGCTCGAAGGCAAGGACAGCCGGGCGCAAAAGATGATGGAGCAGTTCCAATTTACCGGCGACACGCCCGCTCTTTATTATGCGCAGGCGGCCTGGGAGTTTAAGCACAACAATCCCAACAAGGCGAGCGACTGGGTGACATCGGCCAAGAAGATTTACTCGCCGGCGCTGAACAATGTTTTCGCGGATTCGTTTTATGATTTGGGCTGGATGCAAACGCCGGCCATTGCGGCAGGGCCCGCGCCTGCGGCCGAAGCCGCGACTGTCATGTCGGCGCCAACTGAAGCCAGCCCGGCGATCGAGCCCAGCCCGATTCCCGGCGCGGCTTTGGCGGCCAATAAACTGCCGAAAGAAACGAAGGCGGAGGCAACAGCGGAGAAGATCGAATCCAAGCCGGAGTCTAAGCCTGAAACAAAAGCTGCATCTTCGGTGAGTCCGCTGGTTAGCTGGAAAGAGGGAACGACATCGCAAGCAACCGAATCTCCCGCGTTGGGACTAAACCTGGGAAGCGCTTCAGCCGCGGGCACGCCGGCAAGTCCGGAAGAGGTGCCAGCCGCTCCCGCACCCACTTTGTCGCCAATGGTGGAAACGACTCCTGTTGCGGCGGAAGCCTCGCCAGCGGCGGAAACTGAGCAGTTGGCGGTGGCGGAATCGAGCCCCGCAGCCGAGCAATCCGCGCCGCCGGTCGCGGCCACGCCCGCCACAACGCTCGCTCCCGCGCGCGTGGCAGAACCGTCACAGGCTGCCGCGACTGCGAATCGAATGACGGCGCCACGAACGCTGCTCATCGTCGGATCGCTTTTGGCCGCTACGTTTTTGTTAGCCTGGGTAATTATTCCCGAATTGAATCGCCGTGGCGTCATACAAGTGCCAGTTTTTGGCCAAACTGCCCCGGCCTCGGGGCCTAGCGTTGGCTCGTTGCCGGTCGCGGCAGCCGGGAATCGACCCGCGGTGGCCAAGCGTCTGAGCGGTGGACCGCGCCAGGTCTCGCTGCAATTGAAAGCGTCGGAGCCTTCTTTGCGGCGCAGTGTTTTGCCTTCCGGCAAGGCTACTCGCGCTCTGGGGGGCGCATCGGCTGCGGCTGGTGCTGTTGCGGAACCGGTTGCCTATCGCGCGCCGGAGCCGGTTGTTCGTCGGACCGTAGAACCCGCCTATCGTGCGCCCGAGCCTGCCGTCGAAATGCCGCCGGCCGAGGAGCTGGCGGTCGAGTCGGTCGGACCGGTCGTGGACCAAGCGCTGGAGGCGACATGGCCCGCAGTTTCAGACGTGGCTGAGCCGGTTTCGTGGGCTACCGAGATGCCGGCTGCCACAGAATTTGCGCCCTCGCCTTTTATCGAGCCTGAGCCGGTCGTTGAATCGGCAATTGCGTCGCCTGTTTTCGAGCCCGCGATCGAGCCGGAACTGGAACCGATCGGACAGGGGCAGCCAATCCCCTACCAAATGCCCGTTTGGGAGGAAACGTCCGCGGCCGAAGCGGTAGTTGACACCCCGGCGTTTGACACGAGTGTCCTTTCCACTGAGCCCTTAATAGAGCAAACAATAACAACTGTAACCATGCCTGAACCGATCCAAATCCCAACCGTCAGACCAGCCGCTGGTGGCGCGCCGCAGCCTGCTGGCGCAATGCACACTGCCGTGCAGCTCACTTTCACGTTCGAGATCGCCTCGATGCAATTGACACCCACATTCAAAATGGGTGCGCTGCAAGTGCGACCGACGTCCAAGATCGTTACCATGCGCTTGGCGCCTTCGCAGCAGCCACAGCCGGGAATGAATCTGCAAGTGACATTCGAGATTGGGAAAATTCAGCCAGCGGGCGGAGCCCTTGGCAGCATCCGATTGACCCCAACTCAAGCACAACGTCCAACCCAAACTGGTTCGCCTTCGTTTACGGTCGCTGGGTTGCAGCTCGTAAATTTCGAGGCTGCACCGGTCCAACTCACTCCGTCAGGACAAGCTGCTTCCGTTTTGGTAACGGCGCCTTTCCAGATCACAACGGTCGAATTTTCGCCCTCGTTTGAGATTGCTTCCATTGTCCTGAATTCGAATTCGAAACAGGTCCTGGTGCAGCTGCCTGGCCCGGCTCCAACGGCCGGAGAAGGTGCCCCGATGTTCGAAATCGCCAACCTCCAGCTGACTGGCAGCGGGGATATCGGAATGATGCAGCTTAATCTGGCGGGACACGGCCAGAGACGCGGTTAAGCGAACAGAGCGCTTACCATCTGCTTCGATTTAGCGAACGCAATTGCTTCGGCAGAAACTCGCCGTTTCGCCGGATGAGCTTGCCGTCGAAGTAAATCTCGCCGCCGCCGTATTCCGGTCGCTGGATGCTGACCATGTCCCAGTGGACCTGGCTGCGGTTTCCGTTGTCCGCTTCCTCGTAGGCTTGTCCCGGCGTAAAGTGGAATGAGCCGGCAATCTTCTCGTCGAACAAAATATCGCGCATTGGTTGCAGGATTCGCGGATTAAATCCGAGCGAGAATTCTCCGATGTAACGCGCGCCGGGATCGGAATCGAGAATCTTGTTCAGCTTTTTCGTCTCGTTGCTGGTTGCATCGACAATCTTGCCGTCCCGAAACTCCAGCCGGATCCCGTCGAAACCGGTTCCTTGATAAATGCTCGGCGCGTTGAATGTCACATGTCCCTGAACAGAGTCCTTTACCGGGCAGGTGAAAACCTCGCCGTCGGGGATATTGCGATCGCCCCCGCAAATGATAGCGGCAATTCCCTTAATGCTGAACCGGAGATCGGTGCCCGGTCCTTTCACGACGACCCGATTGGTCTTTTCCATTAGCGCCTTCAGGGTCTTCATCCCGGGTTGAAGCTTGCGGTAGTCCAGTGTGCAGACATCGAAATAAAAATCCTCGAACGCCTCCGTGCTCATTCCGGCAAGCTGGGCCATCGAGGGTGTCGGCCAGCGCAAAACCACCCACTTCGTTTTCTTGACTCGATGGTCCTGCACCGGGCGCATTTTTTTCGCGACCAGCTTGAGCTTCTCCACCGGCACATCGGATAGCTCGGTAATGTTGTTACTCCCCCGCAGCGCGATATATGCGTCCATTTTTTTCATCCGGGCCAGTTCGTGGCGGGCGGCAAGGTTCAGTTGTCGATCCGATGCCTCCATCGCCAGTTCGCGACTGATTCGGCCGCGCTGGACTTGAACAAACGGGGAGGCTCCCGCTCTCCGTGCCGCGCGAATCAAGGCAATCGTCATCTCATCTGGAACATCAAATGCCTCTATTAAGACATTTTCGTTGGGCTTGAGCCGGGTGGAGTATTCCACCAGAACTTTGGCGAGCTTATCAAAGCGGGCGTCGTGCATAGGGGTTTATGATTCCACTAGCTGCGTCGGATGCAAATCAGGGGGACGCCTGTGCGCCGTGAATAAGTTTGGCCGCGAAAGCGCCATCGAATCCGTCTTGAAACGGAAGGGAACATTTTTCCGTCACCAAGCGCAAGATTGGCAATTCGGTAACAAGATGGCGCACGACTTCCCCATTTTCTTCAGGCTCGAGACTGCAAGTGCTGTAAACAAGCACGCCGCCAGGTTTCAATAAAGGAAAGATCGCGCGCAATACCTTGAGCTGCCGATTTGCCATGCGGGCGAAATCCGCGGGTTGTAACCGCCACCGTACATCGACGCGACGGCGCATTACCCCGGTATTGCTGCACGGCGCGTCTACCAGGATGCGATCGAAAGGACCAAGCGATGCGATTGCCTCCGGCACGCAACCGCTCTCCCAATCGCTCTCAAGGACAGTGACGATTCCGAGACCAAGCCGGGCGACGTTTTCAGTAAGGATGCGAAGGCGATCGGGTCCGCGGTCGCAGGCTACGATTAGGCCACTGTTGTTCATCAATTCCGCGATGTGACCTGTCTTCCCGCCGGGAGCAGCGCAAACGTCCAGAATCTTTTCTCCGGGCCGTGGATCGAGAAGCCGGCAGGCAATCGCGGTGCTCGGGTCCTGAATATAGCAATCGCCGCGATTAAGCGCATCACTTGGGAAAGCATGAAACTCGACAAAATCTGGATCGTTTGACAGCGCCTTCGCATTGGGATGACGCTGCAGGAATGTTTCGGGATCGATCTTCAATCGATTGATGCGGCCATAGACCGACGGCGGTTCATTATTCCACGTGCACAATGCTTCGGTGGCCTTGGCGCCAAATTGTTGCCGCCAGCGCTCAACCAGAAATTGCGGATGCGAAGTGCGGACAAACAGCGGTTGCGCCTGCGCCCGCGAGCGTAGTTCGGTCTTTCGGCGCGCTGCCGCGCGAAGGATTCCATTGATTACTGTCCGACCGCGCTTGGGAGCGAGTTCGACCGATTCGTAAACGGCGGCGTGCTCCGGCGTCTTGAGACAGAAGAGTTGATAGATCCCGAGCCGCAGGATGTCTCGAAGATCGACATCAACAGCAGTCGGCCTCAGGCAGTCGATCCAGAAATCAAGCAGAGTCAGATTGCGCATACGCCGTAAAACAGCTCGAGCACGAAGCCGCGGTCTGGCGTTGCCAGGTTTGTCTCGTCGAGGAGCTTCGAGATAATTGAATCGGCAAAGCGCGTCTTCGTGCGCCATGTTCGAAGGGCGGCGAGGGCCGCGCGGCGAGCAGAGAGCTGCGCCATACGTTATTGCCGTTAATTTAGCGTGGTTTCACGCTTGGTCTGCCGATGGAATGATACCGAAAGCCGAGCTGCCCCATCGTCTCGGGATCAAACAGATTGCGTCCGTCAAACACGATCGGCGTCGTCATCTTTGCTTTCACCACCGCGAGATCGACGTTGGCAAATTCGCTCCACTCGGTGGCGATGATCAGCGCTTCGGCGCCTTCCACCGCATCGAGAGCGGAGGCTGTAAGTTTCGCACCTGCAATGGCCTTTACTTCGCGTGCCTTTTCCATCCCCTTCGGATCGTAACCAGTGACGTGCGCGCCTTCGCGCAAAAGATCGGCCACAAGATCAATCGCGACGGACGAGCGGATATCATCGGTATCGGGTTTAAAAGTCAGGCCCCAGACGGCAATTTTTTTCTCCCGCAAAACCCAGAGCGTGTCCCGGATCGCTTTCAGGAAACGCTCTTTCTGGCCGGTGTTTATGCGCTGCACCTCCTTGAGCAATTGAAACGGAACGCCGATTTGCTCGCTAATCGTGATAAAGGCGGCCAGATCCTTCGGAAAACAGGAGCCGCCGTATCCAATCCCTGCGTTCAAGAAATCGCGTCCGATGCGCCGATCCATTCCAATTCCATCCGCCACTTTTTCGACATCGGCGCCGCTGGCCTCGCAAATGGCCGAGACTGCATTCATATAAGAAATCTTCAATGCCAGGAACGAGTTCGCTGCGTGTTTGATGAGCTCAGCGCTATTGATATCGGTAACAAGGATCGGCGCCATGAAAGGCTCATAGACTTTCTTCATGAGAGCGATGGCGTGTTCGCTTTGGGCCCCGATGACGATGCGATCCGGATGCATCAAGTCGCGAACTGCGCAGCCCTCGCGGAGAAATTCCGGATTGCTGACGACATCGAATTCCGCGCCATGACGATTGTAGCGTTTGATCGATTCGGCGACCTTTTCACCTGTTTTTACCGGAACAGTGCTCTTGTCGACGATCACGCGATAGCTCTTCAGAACCCGGGCGATCTCGCGCGCGACTTTTTCGATGAAACTAAGATCGACATCGCCACTTTCTTGCTGAGGCGTGGGAACGGCGATGAAAACAATCTGCGAATTATCGACGCCTTCTTCGATGCTGCCGGTGAAACGCAGCCGGTTTGCGGAGACGTTGCGATGAATCAGGTCTTCGAGTCCCGGTTCGTAAATCGGCACTTTGCCCGCCTGCAGGGTTTCGATTTTTCGCGGATCGTTATCGACGCAAATTACGTTATGCCCGACGTCGGCAAAGCACGCCCCCGTGACGAGTCCGACGTAACCAGAGCCAACAATCGAAAGATCCATAGCAAAAAAAGCGCCGTCGCACCTCAGTCACAACGAAGCAACCGGTGGGCCAGGGCTGAAAACGGTAGCATGCTTTGCTCGATTGCAATCATTGGTTGTCGCCGGTGCTGCCGGGGTCGAAATTTAGATCGAATCCGAACTTTGGAAACGCCTTGAGGGTAAAAGTGAAGAGCACGCCGTATTCCTTCACTCCAGCATTATCGCGCACCACGGCTCCCAGGGACGCCACCCAGTTGGACAGATCGCGGTAAATCGCATAGCGCTGTTGCTCCAGGACCCCACTATTTTCTTCGTACTGCTCCTGAACGCCAATGCCCCAGTTGTCATTCAACCGGTAATATCCGCCAACGACAAACAAGCTGCTGTTCTGGAAAAATGGGTTCTCATTCAGATAGCGATGCCCGACGCCGACCTGAAGACCTGGGAACGGTTGGACCGTCAAATTCGTATTCACTTCGGTGAAGCCTCGATCGAAGGCCGGCACCTGCGAGTTGATGTTGAGTGTCATCCACGGGAGCGGCGAGAAGCGAATATTGTTAAAGAAATTTGAGTAACTCGATTTGTCGTAGGGGCTGTCGAAATTCACGTCGAAAAACGTGTCCAATTCGAGCCAGGTAACCGTTTGGTCATCACGCCGGGTTTGAAGGCGGTTTCTGACACCCACCCGCCAGATCGTCCAGTCGTCGATCGAATCGATGGTGGTGAATTGCGGAAAATCGATCGGCCGCAATTGGGTGCTGGGCTCGAATCGGTCGAATTGCAAAATCGCCGCCGGATTGAGTCCGTTATCCGCGACATAAGAGAAATTGGTGAACGGCTGAATGACGTGCATGAGGCCATCCAGGCCGAGAGTGCGGCTCTCGACGTTTTCCCACGTCCGGGAAATTTTGAACGAGGCCTCTGCGCCGGCGTTGACGATGGCGCGAAAGGCGGTGCCGCCGTTTACAATTGGATTGTCCGCCGTCGGATCCGGCAGAATGAAATCGGGGACAAACTGGTTCGAATTCGATGGAAAAATCGTTCGCCCGAGATCGCGCGTCTCGTCGTAGTAGGTTCCGCGAAAGCCAACTCGCGGGACAACAGAGAGCCAGCCGAAGTAGGTATTTGGATAAAGCAGTTGGTGAAACGTGTCGAGTCGAAGCGCGCCGTAGTTTTGAAACCCGGAGTCAGCAGGAAATTGGCGCCGCAAATCGGCCAATCCGCTTTCGCCCTCATAAAAAATCGGGCCGCCAAACAGTCCATGGCGTTTGATGTCCAATACTACCTCCGGCAGTCTCTCGGTTTGTTCGAAGAATTGATTCGCCTGAAAACGGGCGATGGCGGTGAGCGTGTAGAACGGGTCTTTTTTGGTTAGCGCAGTCACATTGTCGGGCGCGGGATTGACCCGGAACTCGCTCTGGTAAAAATCCTGCATCACGAACGGATCGCTTAGCTTTGTGACATCCACGATGCCGTAGATGTCGCTGGTAAAGTTGGTGAGGTCTTGCAAACCGACCCGGTAGCGGCCGGTGGGAATCTCATGTCGGGGCAAGGCGGTTCGATTCACCAACGGGTCCTGGTCCTGGATGTAGTAAGTCTTGATCTTCGCCCAACTGCTTTCGTCTTTTCCGTAGGTGATGTCCGATTCGAAACCGATGGCTACACCGCGCCGCTCGCGGTAATCGAGCCGAATGCGACCTTTGATATTCTCCCGGATCGGAAAGAGGACCTGGGTAAGAAGGGACGGCCCCCACGAGGTGAGATAGGCGGGTGAAACGGTAAAGCTGAACGCGTCGTTGAGCGATTGGTAAAGGTAAGGCCACCAAAACACCGGCGTCTTTCCGACGAAGAACGTCACATTTTGGAAAATCACGCGGTCGTTTTCGTAAACACGAATCGTTCGAGCCCGAAGATGGAAATCTGGCACCGGCGCATCATGCGTGGTGAATGTGCCGTTCTTGATGACGTAGCCGTTCTGGGAAATCTCGGTGACATCTTCACCGCTGACGAAATATGGATTGGAAGAGGTGCGCAGATGGCTGGCCCGAATCTGTTTCGTCTCCGTGTTGTAAATACCGCTATCGGCCAGGTAGAGCTTGGTATCGCGGTAGATGCGCACATGTCCTCGCGCCAGGATTTCGTGGGTGCGGGAATTGTACTGCGCGTAGTCGGAGTAAATATCCGTATCGCCCACGTGAATAGCCACGTTCTCTCGCGCTGTGGCCAGGCCGCTCTCGTAACTGGTTTCCCCGGTTGACGTAATTTCCATCGGCGATCCTTCCGGGGTCTTGACCGCCGCCCGGGCAACGCTGGCGATCAGAATTAAGGCAAAGAACAGACGAACCGGGCTTCCCATGGCGGTCGCCGAAGGTACCCGGAGGAGGGTCTCCTTGCAAAGCTAAAACCGGGTGCGCCTGCTGTGATTGGGGCCCCAGGCCCTGCCCAACCGGTCCGGATTCTCACTGGCCGCCCCGGAGACGTAGCCCGGCGATCTGCTGATTAAGGCCACAGGCCAGGACGAGCGCCTGTTGAGCGGCCGGAATCGCCGTTGAAGCGCGCGGCGGGGGCTCTGCCTTGAGATGAAGCGAGGGTGGAAGTTGCCCCGTGAGCAAGGATTTCGCTCCCAAAATGACCTGCCACAAGCCTGCCGCTCCCACACTTTCGCCAAGCGCCGGCTTCGCCGTGTAAACCGACGCATCTGGGACGACCCGCGATATTGCGCCCGATTCCGCCTTGTCGATGAATGTGCCGTTGGCACTCGCGATGACGATGTCGATCCTGGTCCCCGCCAGATCGGCAAGCAGTTTCTTTAAGAGCGGTTCGACTTGGGTGCGCTTGCCGTAATGGGTGCTCGCGTGAGTTTGCTCGATACTTATCGAGCCGTCCCTGGCCAATACGATCGCGCCGGCCCCCTCGCTCAAAATCGTTCCTCGCGGCACTTCGCTAAATGGCTCGATCGGCGGGTCCATTCGAAGAAGCCGCCATTTTCGATACGCGTCGCAGAGCACCCAATCGACTTCTTCCGCTCCCACCACAAGGCAATGATCGAGTTCTTCGTTCGCCATCAAATCTTCGGCCATGCTTAAAGCCGGGAGCCCGACCGCGCCGTCACCAACTAGTGTGTAGGTCGCGCCGGTGATGCCGAGAATTGCCGCCAGATGGCTCGCCGGCGCGTTGAAAACCGTTTCCGGAAAGAGGAGCGGGCTGGCTGATTGCGCGCCTGATTCGACGATGTCGCGGTAAAAACGTTTCGTGTAGACCACACCACCATTTGAGACGGCGAAAACCAGAGCGATCCGTTTCGCTTGATCCGGATCAAGCGTGACTCCTGCGTCTTCGAGCGCCTCCAGTCCGGCCGCGGCGGCGAAACGGGAAATGGCGCTGGCCCGGCGCAGGCGCGAATGAGGTGTCAACTTGGTGAGCGCGGACTCCGGCACGCGAAAAACCGAATACGAACGGTCGCTGAACTGTTCTCCGATCTTTTCTGCGATTGGCTCATCGCCTTGGAGCAGCCGTTGCCAGACAGGATCGACACCACTGCCCAGAGGTGTGGCCCACCCCATTCCGGCAATCTTCAGGCTCATGCCTCAAACTTTTGCATAACGATTGAAGCATTCGTTCCGCCAAAACCGAACGAGTTCGAAAGGACGGTGCTCAATATCGCCGGACGCGCTTCGTTCGCGACGATATCAAGATCGACATCTTCATCCGGCGCGCGGAAATTGATGTTGGCCGGGAGAAATTGATCCCGGAGTGCGAGCAGACAGAAAACCGCTTCAATCGCGCCCGCCGCGCCTAACGAGTGTCCCATCATGCTCTTGGTCGAGCTCACCGGAACCCGACCGAACAGCTCGGCGATGGCCTTGCCCTCCGCCGCGTCATTGAACGCCGTGGCCGTTCCATGCGCATTAATATAATCGACCGCTTTGGCGGGCAGACCAGCGCTCTGGAGCGCTTGCTCCATCGCTTGGCGCGGCCCGGCGCCGGACGGATTCGGCTGAGTAAGATGAAAATTATCCGTGGAAATGCCGTAACCGGTTATCTCGGCCAGGACCGGCACGCCGCGCGCGCGGGCGGTCTCGAGATTTTCCAGGGCCAGGACCGCTGCGCCTTCGCCCAACACCATACCGGTGCGCTGTCGATCGAACGGCCGGCACTTTTCCGGCGTCGATGCCTGGAGCGAATCGAAACCGACAAAGACCAGCTCGGAGATCGCATCGTAACCGCCGGTCAAAACGCGTTGGTAGCGGCCCGAACGAACGCACTCGAAGGCATGACCAATGGCGTTTGTCCCCGAAGCACAGGCATTCGCGATCACTCGGCAAGGGGCGGAAACCTCAGAATCCTCCAGCGCGTCGATCACTGGTTTCTGGGCAGGATAATTGGCGATCCAGGTCGGTGCGTGGCGTGTATTGCCATGTCGATGCAACGATCGGTAGTAATCCTCGCCGTAGGACATGCCGCCGCTGGTCGTTCCAATTACCGCCAGGTCAGGATCGAAATCGGGAACCTGAGTCAGCGCTTCGCGCAAGGCGGACATCATCATGTGGGATGCCCGGTGCAAACGTTGAGAACGACCGCCGTTGCCCTCCCCAAGACGTTCGTCCGGGATTTGCCCGGCGGTTTTGCAGCGACATTGATCGACCGAAAATCGTGTCACTGGGGTAACGCAATCCCGGGCCAGCCGGAGCGATTCCATCGTTTCGTCCCGGCCAAATCCAAGCGGACTGACCACCCCAGCAGCCACAATTGCGACCCTGATCTTTTTTCCGTTTGTAACGTTAGATTTGGGCATTTCTACAACATAAATTCGTCCGCGATTCCTGTTGCTTTCTCAAAAGAAGCATTTACTAATGAGGCCAAACGAAAACAGTAGCTCGGAAGTTGGTGAATTGTCAGTTGAGTTTATTCAGCGACGATTTGAAATCCGATAAGCGGGAACAGTGACCTAGCTGCGTTTGTAGAATAAACTCAATGGGAACTAAATTATACGTCGGAAATCTTGCTTTCAGCACGACAGAAAACGAACTGCAGGAGCTCTTCGCGCAAGCTGGCACCGTCCAGGAGGTCACACTCATGCAGGATAAATTCACTGGCAAATCGCGAGGCTTTGCTTTCGTGACGATGAGTTCGGACCAGGAGGCCCAGAACGCAATCACCCAGTTTAACGGCAAGACCGTGGAAGGCCGGCCCTTGACCGTGAACGAAGCGCGCCCGCGCGAAGCCCGCCCGCCTGGTGGCGGTGGCGGCCGTGGCGGCTACGGCGGCGGTGGTGGTGGCGGCGGTTACGGTGGTGGCGGCGGCGGTGGCGGAGGCTACGGCGGCGGTCGCCGGGATGGCGGTGGAAGACGAGGCCGCTAAGCCCAAGATAATTTTCATCAAAAGCGCCCGCTTCGGCGGGCGTTTTTTTTTGAATGGAAGCTCCGCAACGGCGCTCCAATATTGAGAAAAGGAGTGGGCAGGGCTGGATTCGAACCAGCGAAGGCGTAAGCCAGCAGATTTACAGTCTGCCCCGTTTGGCCACTTCGGTACCTACCCGTCAGTGCGAGCGTTTTGATATAGCGCACGGACTCGCCCCCGCAAGTAATTTGCCCGTGCCCCGGTGAAACGACGTTGTCGATCCTATCCGAAAGATTCCGCGATCGACTTTACTACGAATTGCTGCGCTTCGCGCGAAATTTCCGGATAGATCGGGAGCGCCAATGTCTCACGGGTGGCGCGCTCGGTCTCGGGAAAATCGTCCGGCTCGTAATCCAGATATTCAAAGCATTTTTGTTGGGGCAACCCAATCGGATAATAAATCGCAGTCTCAATCTCGCGGTCGGCCAAATGCTTCCGCAGCCCGTCGCGATCCGGTGTGCGAATGACGTACTGATGATAGATATGGTAGTTCGCGACACCGCGATCACGATATGGCTCGGCCGGAAGCGTGATTCGTTTCGTCAGGCCGGCCCGGGTCAATTCTTGCCGGTAAAAATCGGCCGCGGTCCGGCGCGCTGCCGACCAGCCATCCAAATACGGTGCCTTCACCTTGAGAATCGCCGCCTGTATTTCGTCGAGGCGGAAATTTCCGCCGATGAAGTGGTGCTCGTAACGCGGCTCCATTCCGTGCTGCCGGCAAATCCGCAGTCGCTTTGCCAAATCATCGTTTCGGCACGTAATCAGACCGGCGTCACCCGCAGCTCCGAGATTTTTTGACGGATAAAAACTGAAACAACCGGCGTCGCCCATCGATCCCGCTCTCGCGGTCCCCTTTGATCCGGGGTATTCCGCGCCGATGGCCTGGGCGGCATCTTCGATCACCAGGAGATTGTTTTCCCGCGCGACCTCCATGATCTCGTTCATTTCGCAGCACAGTCCAAAGAGATGGACTGGAATGATCGCGCAAATTATCTGGCCGTTTCCATCAACCAGCTTTCCGTCGGACCTGCTGCAGTGCTCATGGATGTACCGCTTCAGTGCTGACGGCGAAATATTGTAAGTGTCCGGGTCGATGTCGATGAAGCGGGGAGTGGCGCCGACGCGCGCCACGCAACCAGCCGTGGCGAAAAAGCTGTAGGCCGGGGTTATGACTGCATAGCCGGGCCCGATCTCTAATGCCATCAATGTGGCCAGCAAGGCGTCGGTGCCGGATGACACCCCGATGGCGTGCGGAACACCGCAGTACGCGGCTATCGCCTGCTCGAGTGCCTCACCTTTTGGCCCTAGAATGAATCGCTGGCTGGCCAGCACCTCTTCGATCTCGGTCCGGATTGGCCCGGCGAGAACGCGATACTGTTCGCTGAGATCGAGCATTGGCACCCGCATGGCCCGAAAAGTCCGCCAGTTGGACGGACTCGTCCAGTGGCGAGCATGGCAGCTTCGCCCGTTGGTTCAAGCGTTGACCCGGCAATCTGACTGCGTTAGCCTTCCGCCCATGGCATTAATTCGCGGCCTGTTTTGGCTCGCTCTGTTCGTCTTTTTCACCTTCTGCTTCGTCGTGCTTTTCGAGTACGGCACGCACGATTTCGCGGACGGATTCCAAAAGGAATTTACCCGGCTGAAGTCGTTCGTAGTCAAGCAAACGGAAAAGGCCCAGAAGCCGAAGAAGTAGCGTTATTCGATAAATTCCAGATCGACTTCCTTGTCGATGTAACGGGCCGCGCCAGCATCGCCGAGGAATTTGCGGATGGCAGCCCGGCCGGTTTCCCCATAATCGCGGGTGAATTCATTTACGTACATGCCGATGAATTTTCCGGCCAGCGCAGCGTCCATATCGCGCGCGTAGGGAAGAGAATGGCGCACGGCTTCCTCGCGATGGGCCAGACCGTAATCGATGCTTTCCCGCATGATTTCCAAAATATCCCTGCGAACAGGCGGCGGCAGATCTTTGCGCAAGACATTCCCGCCAAGTGGAAGCGGTAAACCGGTCTCACGTTTCCACCATTCCCCAAGATCGACAATCTTCTCAAAACCCGAACGCGCATAGGTGAGTTGCCCTTCGTGGATGATCAGTCCGGCATCGGCGCGGCCCTCTTTCACTGCGTCGAAAATCTGATCGAACGGGACGACAACGTGATTGAATTCGCCCAGATAAAGTTGCAGCGCCAGAAACGCGCTGGTCATTTTGCCTGGTACGGCTATCACGTTATCGCGTAACGACTCGCGAACATCGACATCCTGATGTGAATTTCGAATTTCGAATTTCGAGTTTCGAATTTTCCTGACCAGGATCGGTCCATATCCATCGCCCATGCTCGCGCCGCACGGCAGCAATGCGTATTTGTCGCTCACATAAGCATAGGCATGGATCGAAATGGCCGAGAGATGCAGCTCACCCCGCAGGGCGCGTTCGTTCAGCGTTTGAATATCCTCTAGCCGATGTTCGAACTGGTACCCGCGGAGATCGATCTTGTTCTCCGCCATCGCATAGAACATGAACGCATCATCGGGATCGGGTGAATGTCCGAGTGTGAAAATTTGCCCATCCGGCGACATGAGCGAAACCGTATCCTCGGGATTAGTCTGCGCAAGGAGTCGCGCATAAGCGGGCTATGCAACAACTTGATTTCTAAACCGAATTCGGCTCCGCCGAATTCGCTCGATCAACCCTCCCGCCTCAGCCTTTCTGAAATCGCGATGACTGCGAGCCGGCTGGCATCGATCCGATTCGCCACCGCTTCCTCCCGCCTCAGCCCATGCTCGCGCAACAACAACGCGTGCGTCGCGACCTGAATCGCATCCGGCTCTTTCGCCACGCGTTCGCCGTCGCTGTTCCGACGCGCGGAACCTTTCTTGTAATCAATAATCTCGGCGCCGTCCGGCCCGCCTTCAATAAGATCGACAACGCCAATGAGCCCGAGCGATTCGCTTTGCAGACGCAAACTGCGCAGGGTCGCGCCTTCAGGAAGACTTTCGTTGAGCGCCTTTGCTTTTTCTTCGCTCAACCGCGAAGGCGCATCGACATTCCGGTGCACGTGCGACCCCTCAATCGTGTCCGCGTTCTCCTGAAAAATATTTTCGACCCACTGATAGTAAAAGAGCCGTGGGCAATAGATAAAGTTGTGCAAACGGCGCACCGGCATAAGCGGCTGCGTTTCCAGCCCGGCTTGGGTTTGAATCGGTGCGTCGCTCACAAAGGAAGATTGCCGGGCACCTTGAATGGAGTTATCCTGTGCTTCATGAAATTCCGGCTGGTAGTGGAACACGATGCCGAGACCGAACGCTGGTCAGCGGTTTTCCCCGAGCTTCCCGGCTGCGGCTCCGCTGGCGATACGGAAGATGAAGCCATCGCCAATGCGAAGGAAGCTCTGGCCCTGTGGTTTGAACCATCGCCGGTTGAGTTACGCGACGGAGCCAAGGTGGTGGAAGTGGCTCTTCCGTGAGCCGACGTTTTCCCGTCTGCAACGCGCACGACGTGGTTCGCGTTCTTCGTCGTCACGAATTCGTTTTCCTCGACCAACGCGGCAGTCATCAGAAATGGCGTCATCCAGATGGCCGGCAAGTCATTGTTCCGATGCACGGCAGCAAACCGATTCCGATCGGCACATTGAAAAACATTGTGCGCGGAAGTGGATTGGATGTTGAAGAGTTCCGGTAGGCGAACCAGCCATGGACAATAGCTAAAGTTGTGCAACCGGCGCACCCCGAATGCTTTCGGGGCTGCGCTTCGAGGCCGGCTTGGGTTAGATTCGATTCATATTGGGGGATTCAAGAGTTAGATAACGCAGACCGTTTCCCTATCTGCTAGTCAGATACATCGGTTCAAAAGCGTTTCTTACCGAAAAAGCGGAGAGAAGTCTCCGCTTTTTTTGTTGGGGCAATTGGTCATCTGCGCAAAGGAACCTCGCAGCGGCGTGCCCATTCGTGTCGCTTAGGGTTCCGGGTTCAATCAAATCCGGGGGCGCCGTTGTGAACGCGCTTGTTTCCGTAATTGAGTGGCCTATTCTGTTGACATGGCGTTTCCGCTAACTGCCTACCTCGAAGCCGCGCTCGGACTGGCGCGCTACGACAAGCTGGAAGACGGCTCTTTCTCCGGAGAAATTCCAAAGCTCAAAGGGATAATTGCTTTCGCAAAGTCACTTCGGGAATGCGAAAACGAATTGCGCTCGACTTTGGAAGATTGGATTCTGGTTGGCCTGAGGCTCGGTCATAAGCTGCCGGTCATTGCCGGTATTGATCTGAACAAGGTGAAGAATGGCCGGCTGGCGCCCACTTAAGTCGCGATTTTATCCGTAAACTTCGCGCGCTGCTTTGATGGCCCATATTCCGGCACGCGCCATCAGTTCATGACATTGGGCTCAAACCGTCAGACGATCCCCACCAACACCGAATACTCAGTGCCTCAAGTCCGAATGCTGGTGCGGCAGGTTGAAGAAATCATCGAACGCAAAATCAACCTTGAAGATTGGGAGAGGCTATAGCGCATTTGCGACAAAGTTAGATAATGCAGACCGTTTCCCTATTCGCCAGGCGGACTCAGAAGCCGTTGAGAGTTGAGAGTTGATGGTGAAAGCACATTCGAACCGAAGCGTTTCTTTACCAAAAAAGCGGAGAGAAGTCTCCGCTTTTTTGTTGGCGGATTTGGTAGGGGGATTCCGGGTGAGGAAGGTGCCTGCCATGCTGTCGCGAGCGAAGGCTGGTCAGCGATTACGGATTTGAACCAAGAGGCCGCGGTCGGCGCCCGCGGCTACAGCAGGGTTGTGGCGCTGGCGCAGAGAGGCGAGGAGAACGGCGGTCGGAGACCGCCGCTACAGATTTGCGTTGTGAGAGCTGTTCCGGTAGCCTCAGCACGATGGCGAAGATGGCTAAAACCGGTCTCGGCAAGGGGCTCGGCGCGCTGATCGGGACCCGGCCTGCGCCGCTTCGGACCGAGGTCGATGCCGATTCAAGGGAGAAAGTTCACGAGGTC
This sequence comes from uncultured Verrucomicrobiae bacterium, assembly GCA_963815455.1. GTDB lineage: Bacteria > Verrucomicrobiota > Verrucomicrobiia > Chthoniobacterales > UBA10450 > JBDTZF01. The sequence continues at coordinate 538,212 of CAWFGO010000002.1, read as the reverse complement.
GGCCTGGCCAGTATTGTGCCGAGCCCGTTACAACCGCGGAAGGATTTTGCCCGGGAAGCGCTACAGGAACTGGTCGATTCGATCAAGCAGCACGGCATTATTCAACCCCTCATCGTCCGCCAAATGGGCGGTCGATTGGAGTTGATCGCGGGGGAACGCCGCTGGCGCGCGGCCCAGGAACTCGGGCTCAGCCAGGTACCGGTGATCATTCGCACCGCCAGCGATCTCGAGGTGCTTGAAATTTCTCTGATCGAGAATCTGCAACGGGCCGACCTGAACCCGATCGAAGAAGCGCAGGGTTACGCGCGATTGGCCGGCGAATTTCGGCTGCGGCAGGAAGACATTGCCCAAAAAGTCGGGCGCAGCCGGGCCGCGGTGGCGAACGCGATGCGGCTGCTCGATCTGCATCCACAGGTGCAGATTTGGGTTACGCAGAATCTCCTTTCGGTCGGACATGCCAAGGTATTGCTCGCGTTAAAGATACCGGAGGAGCAACTCCTGGCCGCGGAAACGGTTTTGCGACGCAGCGCGACCGTTCGGGCGACGGAACGGCTGGTGGCGCGACAGCTAGGAATTGGCAAGAGTCGTCGAAAACAGCGCGCGACCGGACCGGCCTCGAGCTCCGCTGCAATCGAAGATTTGCAGAATCGTTTGCAACAGCATCTCGGCACGCATGTGAGAATCCATCATGGAGAAAAGCGAGGAAAGATCGAGATCGAATACTACGGGAACGACGATCTTCAAAGGGTCGTCACCGCCTTGGGGCTAGAGGCGAGCGAAAGCTAAGCGCTCTCGGTGGAGTGATGGAGTGCTGTCTAAGAATGAAACGTTTACCCCATTACTCCATTGCTCCATTACTCCTTTTTGCTCTGCTCCTCGTGTCCTGCCGTCGTCCGCAATCGCCGGTCGCGCCGGAACAGAAAATCTGGCGCGAATTTTCCGGCCAAAAAGCGCTCGCCCACGTCCAGCAGCTGGTAGATTTCGGGCCGCGTCCGCCGGCTTCCGATGCCATCGAGAAATCTCGCGGTTACATCGACAATCAGCTTCGGCAGGCGGGTTGGAAGGTCGAGCGCCAGGAATTCACCGGTGACACGCCCCAGGGAAAAGTCCGATTTGTTAACCTGATCGCCCGCTTTGCGGCGGCGCAGAAAACAGCGCCGTCGTTTTTGTTGTGTTCTCATTACGACACCAAGACGCTTTATAATAAGCGTTTCGTTGGAGCGAACGACGGTGGCTCCAGCACGGGTCTGTTGATGGAACTGGCGCGAGTTCTCGGCCAGCACCCGCGGTTGGCGGCAAAGGTTGAGCTGGTTTTCTTTGACGGCGAAGAGGCCTACGAAAGTTTTTCGGCCAAGGACGGTCTTTATGGCAGCCGCTATTTTGCCCAGCAACTTGAAGGCAAAGCCGCAAAGCAATTTCGCGGCGGGATCCTCTTCGACATGGTGGGGGATCGTGATCTGAACATTACGGTGCCGCCGGATTCGCCCGCCGCAATGGTGCACGACATTTTCGCCGCCGCCGAAGCGTTGAAATTGCGCAGTTACTTCACCTATTTCGATTTCGAGATTACCGACGACCACACACCGCTTAACGCCATCGGAATTCCGACGATCGATCTTATCGACTTCGATTTCGCCGCTTGGCATACGCCCGGTGACACCATGGACAAGATCAGCGCGGAAAGTTTGCAGATCGTTGGAACGGTCGCCGCGTATTATCTGGAGGAATTTGCGTTGAAATGAACCGCGCTGGTCTGGTGGCCGGATTGTGCGTGGCGGCGGGCGCCGCGGGAATCGTGCTCGGTCAATTGATCTGCCATTCGGTTACGTGCCGTGATGTCATCGGAGGCGGATTCGGGCGGGGCCATCTGCTCGCGCTGACGGGTGGGGAGGGAATCTACGAAACGGATGTTGAACGCGAGATCGAGGAATTGGATTACGCGAAGGGCCGGGACGCTGTCGATCCCGACGATGTCGATGCGAAACGCGCGGTTCTAGCGCGCTTGATCGCAACAGTTGCCGTAAAACAGCATTCGAAAACGGAAGAGATTTCAGAAATACAGATCGATCGTGAATTCGATCTCATTCGGTCTCAATTTCGCGACCGGCACGTCTGGATCGCCGCGCTGGGAGGGAATCGTTTGTCGCCTCGATCTTTGCGCGCGTATATCGCGGACAATCTTCGAGCGCAGAAATGGATCGAGCGGCGGCTTGGGAACGAAACACGAGTCACGGAAGACGAGTGCGCCGGATATTTTGACGCACATCAGGCAGCATTTGCCTTGCCGGCGCGTTTTCGAGCCAGCCATCTTTTCCTGGCCGCCCCGGCTGAGACTCCAGCGCCGGTTGTCGATCTTAAACGGCGGACCATCGACTCCGTTTCCGTTCGGTTAAGTCACGGTGAGGATTTTTCCGAGCTTGTCGGTCTGATGTCGGAGGACGAGGCCACCAAAATAAGAGGTGGCGATCTCGGATTTTTCTCGTCGTCCCGGATGCCGCCCGATTTTATTGCCGCCATCGACAAAATGCATCTCGGGCAACTTAGCGCTCCCATCCAGACGCTACTGGGATTTCATATCGTTAAATTGACTGATTCCCGTCCGGCACGGCAGATGAATTTCGAGGAAGCGAAGGGCGAAATTCGCCTAAAGCTGGAGAACGACAGGCGACGGGAGATCGTTCAGCGCCTGGCGGATAAACTCGTGCGGGAAGCCCGTTTCGTGCGGCTTTCGCTTTAGCCATAGGGGGCTGGCGGCCTCTGTAAAATTCATAAACTTCCGGATTGCTTGGAAGCGACTTTGCCTGCAGTCTGGTCGTTTGGAGGTTCCCGCTTCGGCTGGGAACCTAAGGCTTATGTCCCGTCGAACACGAAAAAATGTAGGAGTGATCGGTCTCGGTATTATCGGCAGCCGAGTGACGGAAAACCTTCGCAAAAAGGGGTTTCACGTTTTCGTTTGGAATCGTACCCCGCGGCCGGTACCGAACTTCGTCGGCGCGCCGGCGGAGATCGCCGAGATGTGCGATTTCGTGCAAATTTTTGTGTCCGACGACGAGGCGCTCCTTGAGGTCTGCAAGCAACTGGCATCGGCACTGGCGCCCCGGCACGTAGTCATCGCGCACTCCACCGTGGCCCCATATACGATGCGGGAGGCGGCTGACATTGTGGAACGGCGGGGCGCACGTTTTATCGAAGCACCGTTCACGGGGAGCAAGAAAGCAGCGGAAAAAGGCGAGCTGATTTTTTATGTCGGAGGAGACGAGATGGCACTTCAGGAAGCGCGGCCGATTCTCGAAGCCAGCGGCAAGGAATTTATTTTGATCGGCGAAATTGGACAGGCCACGGCGATTAAGATCGCCACCAACATGATTACCGCCGCGAGCGTTCAAGCCGGGGCGGAGGCGCTTGCGCTGGTCAGCACGGTTGGCCTGCCTTTGCAGAAACTGGTCGAGGCGGTGCGCGGCAATGCCAGCAATTCCAAAACTCTGGCCATGAAGCTGCCGAAAATGATCGACACGAATTTCGATCCGCATTTTTCGATCAAGCACATGCTTAAAGACATTCAGATCGCGACCCGGATGGGGTTGTCCTATCATCTGGAATTGGCGGTGACGACCGCCACCCGGGACCGGCTGCTCGAGCAGATGCAGCATGGTTATGGAGACGAAGATTATTCGGCCATCGCCCGGAAATATTTCGCTGTGGCCCAAGCGCAGCCTCGTGATGAAGCTGGATTGGGTTTGTTCGAACAACCGCCAGCTCCGCCACCACCGAGCCCACCGCCTTCGCCTGAGGCTCCTCAACCGGAGCACGCTAGCGCGGTCGTTCCGGTCATCCCTGCGGCGCCGGTCCCCGGCGGTAATGCCGAGGTCGTTTCCGCGATTCCTGAATTCACCCCTATTGCCCCTGTGGCTGAAGAACACCTGCCGCGAACTCAAAACAGCGATGCGGCAGATAACACAAATTTGCCTGAGGAAGACCTCGCGGAGGAATCAGAACCCCGACGCGGTTTTCTAAGCCGCTTGTTGCGGCGTCAGAGCGACTACTAATCGGAAATTCGCGCCAAGAGACAATGACGGCGCCGTCTCAGAGCTCGATCGATTCGCTTTTCGATCTGTCTTCGCGAGCCAAAATCCGCGTCACCGGAAGCGATCGGTTGCGTTTTCTGAACGGACAACTCACCAACGACGTGCGCAAAGCGACTGAATCCGCCGCGATTGAAGCCTGCATCTTGGGCGCGAAAGGCAAAATGAACGCCCACGTTTTCGCCTCCAGCACCCACGACAGTTTCTTTGTCGATGCCGACTCCGAGTTGCGAGAGACCCTCCCGGCCAGGCTCGATCGTTACGTAATCGCCGACGACGTTGAAATCGAGAGCATCGCCGAGCGATTGTCGATCTTCCACGTTTTGACTCCGGCCCCGCCCAAAGCCGGCAGCGATTGTCGCGTCGTGTCCGTCCGGCGGTTCGTCGAATCCGGGTGGGACATATGGATAGATTCGTCGCGCCACGACTCTGTTCTGCAGGAATTATCGGACAGCTTTCGATTTTTTGATGACGCGACCGCGGAGGTCTTCCGAATCAAGCAGGGAATTCCGCGTTGGGGGCGGGAGTTGACGGAAGAGATCATTCCGATTGAAGCGAATCTCGAGAGCCGCGCGGTCGATTATGAAAAAGGCTGCTACATCGGGCAGGAGGTGATCTCCCGAATCAAGATGTCGGGGCAAACCAACAAGCGATTATGCGGTCTGGTTTCTTTGAATGCCCTCCCGCTTTCGCCCGGCATGAGACTGAAGCGGGGGGACAAGGAAGCAGGCTGGGTCACCAGCGCCACGCGGAGCGAAGGCCAGGAAATTGCGCTGGGCTACGTCAAGCGTGGGTTCAACGATGTCGGGGGCAAGTTGGAGGCGTTTGATGCGGAGAAAGCGGATGTTGCGCGGGCGCCGGTCGAAATCGTAGCACTCCCTTTCCGGCCAGGATCGACATCGAAGGTGTCGTAATTTCCTTCTTCTCGGCAAGTTGCGTAATTTCGATGTTGCCTTTTGAAGAGGTCGGCGTGTAAAGTCCGCGTTTCAATTTACTGGCTATGAATCAACGATTGCTTGCAGAAATTGGCCGCACCCAGCGGCTTGAGATTCTTAATTCGCTTAAGCGGACCAAGGGGATGTCGGTCAACGAGCTCGTCCAACGAATGAAGATGAGCTACATGGGGATCAAGCAGCATTGCGTGACTCTCCAGCGCGACGGCTACCTTGATACCTGGCGGCGCCCGCAAAAGATGGGCCGTCCTGAAATGGTTTACCGGCTCACCCGCCGGAGCCACGACCTTTTCACTGTCGATAGCAATCAATTTACGCTCGAACTGCTGACATCGATTCAGGAAATTCACGGAACCAACGCGCCAGAAAAACTTCTTTATAATCTTTTCGAGAAAAGGACCGCTGGTCTCAAGGCCAAGGTTAAAGGTGGAACGGTGGCTGAGCGCGCCAAATGGCTTGCCCGCACCCGCGATGGCGAAGGCTACATGGCCCAGTTCGTTGCCGGCGAGAAAGAGGCCAGCCCGCACATCCTGGAATGCCATTCGCCGATCATGAACCTGCTCGATTACTATCCGATTATTGGCCGGCTCGAAGAACAGATGTTCCAGGCCATTCTGGGCACTCAAGTGCGCCGGGAGGAGTCGCGCAACTCCGGCTTGTTCGAGTGCGCCTTTTATTTCGCGACCTAGGGGCAATGCCGATCCCGGCCGCCGGGTGCGATTTCCGCTTTCGCTAGCTGCGAATTTCAGTTGATTGATGGCTCATGCTTAGGGCCTTTCCATCCGTTGTTATCGAGAATTTGCAGCCGTTAGTCGACGGCGGGCGCTATCCAGTCAAACGGATTGCCGGCCAGGACCTGGCGGTGGAGGCAGATATTTTTCGAGATGGGCACGACGTTGTCGCCGCGGTGCTGAAGTGGCGAATGCTCGGGGAGAATCGCTGGCAGGAAACGCCCATGACGCTGGTCGACAACGATCGTTGGCGCGGTGTCTGCACGCTTTACGAAAGCGCCACCTTCGAATACACGGTCGAAGCCTGGACGGACTCGTTTCGCGGATGGCAAGTCGAGTTCAGCAAAAAATTCGAAAGCGGCATCGCTGATCTCACGAGCGAGGCCCTGGAAGGCGCCGCCCTGGTCGGCGCCGCCGCGCAACGCGCGCTCGATCCCACGGACACGGCACGCCTGGTCGAGCTGTCGCAACAAATCAGCACCGTGAAGAGCGCGAAGGTAAACAGCATCATCCATTCCGGCGAGCTCGAGGTCTTGATGGCGACGTATTCCGACCGCACCGACGCCAGCCAATACGCTCCATATCCGCGCGTCATTGTCGATCGATCGGCAGCCCGTATCGGCGCCTGGTACGAATTTTTCCCGCGCTCAGCTCAAGGCTGGGGCGATCGAGGGTCGACATTCCGCGATTGTTTGCCGCGACTCGATGATGCCAAAGCGATGGGGTTCGATGTCATTTATTTCCCGCCCATCCATCCTATCGGTCACACCAATCGGAAAGGCCGCAACAATTCGATTACCTCCGATCCGGGCGATCCGGGCGTGCCGTGGGCCATCGGGAGTGAAGCCGGTGGGCATAAAGCGGTCGAGCCGTCGCTCGGCACGCTGGAGGATTTCGATTGGCTCATGGGCGAGATTCGAAAGCGGAACCTGGAGCTGGCGCTTGATTTCGCGATCAATTGCTCGCCCGATCATCCCTATGTTCGCGAGCATCCCGAATGGTTTTACAAACGGCCCGATGGCACGATCAAATATGCCGAGAATCCGCCCAAAAAATACGAGGACATCTATCCGTTAAACTTCCGTTGCGAAAACTGGCGCGAACTTTGGGCCGAGATGGTAAGCATTATCATCTTTTGGGCCGATCGCGGTGTGCGCATCTTTCGCGTTGATAATCCGCACACCAAGCCGGTTGCCTTCTGGGAATATCTGATCGCGAACGTCCGTGCCAAATATCGTGATGTGCTTTTTCTCGCCGAAGCATTCACCCGGCCGAAGATGATGAAAGCCCTGGCCAAGGCCGGTTTCACTCAAAGCTATACTTATTTCACATGGCGAAACTCGAAACTCGAGCTCACCGAATATGGAATCGAGCTGACGCAAACCAAGATGAGCGAATACTTCTGCGCGAATTTTTGGACAAACACGCCGGACATTTTGCCGCCTATTTTGCAGGATGGCGGCCGGCCGGCATTCATGACTCGCGTTGTGCTCGCGGCGACGATGTCGAGTGTTTACGGCATCTACAGCGGATACGAACTTTGCGAGAACGCCGCTCTTCCGGGACGCGAGGAGTATCTCGATTCCGAGAAGTATCAGTTAAAGGAACGCGACTGGGATGCGCCCGGAAATATCAAGGACTGGATCACGCGCTTAAACCAAATCCGGAAGGAAAACCGCGCGCTGCAGCTTTACGACAATCTTCGTTTCTTCGAGGCCGATAATGATTCGATCCTCTTTTACGGGAAGATGACCGCGGCCCGGGACAACATCATTCTGGTGGTGGTCAACCTCGACCCGCATCGCAAACAGGATTCCTATGTCGATGTGCCGATCGATGAGTTCGGCGAGATGGAAGGCGATACATATCAAGTGCACGATCTTCTCAGCGGGGCGCGTTACATCTGGCGCGGGCGCCGAAATTACGTTGAGCTCGATCCGGAAATACAACCGGCCCATATCTTTCGGGTCCGGCGCTGGGCCGGCGGCGACCGATTCGTTTGAGCAACTTCGCCATTAGGCGGTCTTACCTTTGTGCGCGGCTATTGCATCCCTTCCTGGCTCGCCTATGATTATCGGATTCTCGGCATGAAAATCGTCTCCACGCTGATCGCAGCGGCCCTGGCAACTCCTGTTTTGGCACAAAATGCCGCGCCCGCGCTCGGTCCGGATTTGCCGCATCAGAAAACCGTGCTCGACGCGCTCTTCAAGTCCGGCCCGGTGATAATCCCGCTGTTTCTGCTGTCGATCTTCTCTCTGATGCTGGTGATCACGTATCTGATGACGATTCGGCGCGGCGCCGTGGTTTCGAGTGGATTCATGGCAACCGCAGACGCGCTTTTGCGGAAACGCGATTACCTGGGTTTGCTGGCGGTGTCGAATCGGCACGGCGAAGCCATCGCCCGGGTCGTCCAAAAAATTCTGGATTTCACGACCAAGAATCCAAACGCGAATTTCGAACAGGTCCGCGAGATCGCGCAGACAGAAGGAACACGGGTCGCGGCCAGTCTGAACAATCGCGTTATTTATCTCGCCGACATTGGAATGATCGCGCCTTTGCTTGGTCTGCTGGGCACCGTGTTCGGCATTATCCATTCCTTCGGAGCGCTCGGCGCCGATATCGGGTCCGCCCGTTACGTCGCGCTTTCGCAGGGAATCAGCGAAGCGCTGGTCAACACCGCTGCCGGTTTGGCGATTGGCATTCCCGCCATGATTTTTTACGCTTTCTTCCGCGGCCGGGCCCAAAGATTAATTTCGGAATTGGAAGCCGCCACCACTCACGTGCTGGCGTTGCTTTCCTTGCAATTCGACCGGCGGCCGGAGCGCACGCCGGTGCTGATCGAGGACGAACTTTAGACGGATGCAGGATGCGAGATGCGAGATGCGGGATGCATGATTGTGATGAACCATCGTGATCTTGAGGTGTGGAAGCTGTCGCGGCAGGCCGCGATTGATGTGCATCGTACGACTCTTCGCGATCTGCCAAAGTTTGAGATACACGAGCAGGGTGGTCAGATTCGGCGGTCGGTAAAATCGATCCGCAGCAACATCGTCGAAGGCTATGGGCGTAGGCGCTATGAGCAGGAATTTATCCGGTTTCTGGTGTTTGCTCATGCTTCGTGTGATGAAACGATCGATCATCTCGACACTCTGCATGAGACCGGCTCGTTGACGAACGAATCCATTCATCATGAACTGAAAACTCAATTAGATTTGTTGGGCCGAAAGCTAAATGTTTTTATCGCGGCTGTTGAACGCGAGCACCGCGTGGAGAAACGTGCTACCCCGCATCCTGAATCCCGCATCCCGGATCCCGCCTTATGAATCTTCGTGGTCACGCACAATTGCATCACCCCGGCATTCAGCTCGCGCCGCTGGTCGACGTTCTCTTGCTGTTGTTGATCTTCTTCCTGCTCACCTGGAACGCGGCTCGCAATGAAAACGAATTGGACGTGAAATTACCAAAGGCGTCGGCCGCACAGGAAAAGGTCGCGCCCATTGGCGACGTGGTCGTGAACGTGAAAACAGATGGCACTGTTGTGGTGAACCGGCGGACGCTCGCGAACGCGGAATTGACCGAGCTCCTCAAAGGTCTGGTCCAGCTCAACCCGGAACAGGCGGTGGTGATCCGCGGCGACCAGGAGGGCGCTTATAAAAACATCGTCGGCGTCCTGAACATCTGCACCGAAGCGGGAATTACGAACGTTGCTTTCGCCACCGCAAAATGAAAACGGCGCGCAGCGCGAACAGTCTCGCGGGACTGGTTGCGCTCGTTTTGAGCGCGAGTCCCATTCTTTCTCAAACGCCCGAGGTTCGGCGGGCCTTGCCGGTCGGAGAAACTCCGGAGCCGCGGGCTGAGCCCGCGTTTCCGGGTTCGGCTGCCAGACCCCAGATCGCGCCCGGTGAAGGCGAACGCCCGCCAGCCGCGCCCGCGGAAGCGGAATCGCCCGACCGCCGCCAGCTCGAATACGCAAAAGCGCTCTACTCGCGCAAACTCTACGATCTCGCTGTTCCTGAGTTCGAAAAATATCTGGACCAATACACGGGCGCGTCCGGGCGGGCCGGAGCTTATTTTTTTCTAGGCGAATCTTATCGCGCCCTAAACAAGAACACCGCTGCTCGAAAGAGTTTTCAAAACGTCCTCGACGATCACGGCGATAGCGATTTTGCCGGCCCGGCTGCCTACGTCCTGGCCGAGACGGCGTTTACGCAGAAAAACTACGGTGAAGCGCTGCCTCTTTTTCACAAGGCCGCATCGAAATCGAAGGAAACCGCCGTGGCCCTTTCGGCCAGATACTTCGAGGCGCGTTGTCTGGAGACGCTCGATCGAAAAGATGATGCCGCCGGTATTTACCAGCAGGTAATCGACGCCAAGAATCCGAACCCATATCGGGAAGACTCAAGAATGGCGGCGGCATCGATTTTTCTGTCACGCGGGAAGAAAGCGGAGGCGCTCAAACAATACGAAGCGCTGGCAAGCGAAGCGCAAAAGCCGGCCGCGAAAGCGGAGGCGGCTGTGCGCGGCGGAATGATCGCCCTCGATCTTGTCCAGTCCGACAAAAACAAGATCGACAAAGCGATGCTCGAAAGAGCGACCAATCTGCTGCAGAAGGGGCGAGCTTCGGCCGATGCGGGAAAGTTTCGAGCAATCGCGCAGGTTGCATTTCGCCGGCTGCAATACCAGACCGGCCAGTACGAGAAGCTGTTGGCCGAATACAAAAAGGAACTTTCCAAACTTCCCGAGGCGGGTCAGGCCGAAGTGATGTTGCTGGCGGCAAACAGCCAGCGCCAGATTGGTCAAGCCGAGGAAGCGGAGGAAATTTATCGCCAGATCATTTCCGAATTCCCGGATCGAGAGGAGGCCAAGGAAGCGGCTTACCAGAGACTCATCAATCTTTATAACTCCGATCCGTCCGCGCTTTTGGCCGAGGTCGATGATTTCCTGGAGTCGAACCCAACGGCCGACCGCGCGGATCAGGCGAAACTTTTGAAGGCCGAAGCGCTTTACAAACAACAGAATTACACCGAGGCGGCGCCGATTTATTCCGAGCTGCGTGTGGCGCAGTTGTCGCCAAAGTTGCGGGCCGAATGCGCTTACAAGCTCGGTCTGTGTTACGTGCAGACCAAGAATGTTTCCGGCACGATCGAGGCCAACAGTTATTTTTTGCAGGCGTTTCCCGACAGCGCGCAAGCGGCTACTGTTCTGGCCCAGCGCGCGCTGGCCTATCAACAGGACAAGAATTACAGCTCCGCGGTCGCGGACCTGAACGCGATTCTGTCAAAATATCCCAAGGCCCACGAGCGGGAAGCGGCCCTGCAATTGAAGGCGCTGATTCTTGGGCAACAGGAGGACGCCAAAGGCATGGCGCAAACATTTCGCCAGCTCTTGAAAGAATATCCGAAGAGCTCGGTCGCCGCGCAGGCGCAATATTATATCGGCAAGGGTTTGTTTGACGCGAAAGATTACAAAGCGGCGATGCCCGCGCTGGAGAAGGCGCGTCAGCTCAACCACGAACAATATTACGGCCAGGCCACGCTCCGCCTCATTCTGTGTCGTTTTTATTTGAAAGACCGGCCCGCATTGACCACAGAAGTGAACAATTTCATGGAGTCCAGCCCGGACGCCAATGTTCCGGCCGAAGTTCTGGAGTGGCTCGGGATCGAATATTACAACGAGAAAAATTACGAAGCGGCGGAAAAATATCTGAGCGCGCTCGGTAAGATCGACAATCCCGCCAACGTGAAGCCGGACTTCCTGTTCTATCTCGGCGACGCCGCTTTCAAACAGAAACATTTCGGCGAAGCGGAGGACGCGTTTGCCAAATATTTGCAGACAGCGACCGACCCGGCCGGGAAGGCGAAGGTGCTTCTGGCGCTGGGCGCGGCAAAAATCGGCGCGCATAAGCCGGACGACGCGCAGAAGATCGCCGAGCAAATCATGACGTTGCAACCGGAAGGCCGGGTAAATGCCGAAGCGCGCCTGCTCGCCGGCGAGGTCCAGATCGAGCGCGGAAATTTTACTGAGGCCGGCAAAGCTTTTATGAGTGTCGCTTTGCTTTACGACGATCCGGCGATCACACCGCGGGCGTTGGAAAAAGCTGCGCTGGCGTATCAACGCGCCGGCCAGACTGAAGAGGCCGATCGCGTGAGCCGGCAATTGCGAGAAAAGTATCCGAAATACGGTGGCGGCTAGATCGAGATCACTCCCTCGAACGAACTAGACGGCGCCTTGCTGGATTCGCAGGCATTCGCTGCATCGGCACGCGCGACGTTGTTCATATTAGGTCATTCAAGCGTTGGCAAGGGAGAGCGAGTCTTGCTCGTACCATCTCTTCGAGTTGATGCAGATTTTGCAGACCGATAGCATCACAGGCACCTCTACCAGTACTCCCACGACGGTAGCGAGGGCGGCGGGGGAGGTGGGTCCGAACAAAGTAATGGCAACTGCCACCGCGAGTTCAAAAAAGTTGCTGGCTCCGATCAGAGCGCCGGGTGTTGCGACGTTGTGCCGTACTCTGAATAGCCGCATCAGTCCATAGGCAAGGCCGGAATTGAAGTAGACCTGAAGGAGGATAGGAATGGCGATGAGCACCACGGTGAACCAGTTGGTGGTGATGTTCTCGGCCTGAAATGCGAAGATCAGAGTCAGAGTCGCGAGCAGTGCAAGGATGGTCACCGGACGGAACTTTGGCAGAAAGCTCCTCTCGAACCAGGCCAGCCCCATGGCCCGAATGAGGATGACGCGGCTAATTCCTCCCGCCCCCAGCGGGATGACGATGAAGATCAGAACTGAGACGAGAAGAACTTCACCAGGAATGGCGACGCCGCTCACGCCGGCCAGGAACATCACAATCGGCGCAAATGCGAAGATCATGATCAGATCATTAATGGCAACTTGGGCCAACGTATAAGGAGCATCGCCATCCGTTAGGTAGCTCCAAACAAAGACCATCGCGGTGCAAGGCGCCGCAGCCAGGATGATCAGGCCGGCCGTGTAATTCTTTGCGTCCTCCATCGTGATCCAACCCAGAGACGAAGAAAATAGCCATTGCATGAAAAACCACCCGAGCAGAGCCATGCTGAACGGTTTGACCAACCAGTTAACAAAAAGGGTGATGAGCAGCCCCTTGGGTTTTTTGGCCACGTCTTTTAAACCACCAAAATCAATCTTTAACATCATTGGGTAAATCATCAGCCAGATGAGCACGGCAATGGCGATGTTAACGTGCGAATTTCTGCCGAACTGCAGCACGCTGAGATGCCGGGTGAGGCCGGGCAACAATTTCCCGAGGGCAATGCCCGCGACCATGCAGGCGAAGACCCACCCCGTCAGGTAGCGTTCAAAAAAATCCAGACGTTTGCGTTGATCAGTTCGCATAAATTTTCCTGGTCCGAATCTAGCAACATCTCGTCACGATCGCGAGCGTTTCGACCGTAAAAGATGCGCGAGAGGTCTTCGCTTTTTTCATTTGTAGAACCGCCTTGGGAAGGTCCTGCGATGATCCCGCCATCGCTCCGCGCTTGCGCTGGGAACAACGCCGCTGGCGGTTAAATCGATATCTGTCTCGCGTCCTATAGCTGTATCCCGGTGGGACGCACGGGGGCGACAAACACAGTTGTCAGCGCGCGGCTAATTTGTTTGGATCGAAGGATGACGAAGTTTCGTCCGCTTCTGGCAGAATTTATCGGAACGTTCGCATTCGTTTTTGTCGGTATCGGGGCCATGAAAACCGCTGGGCACGACGTTCTCGCCATCGCTCTTGCCAATGGTTTGACGTTTGCCGCGTTCGTTTCCGCGACGATGCACATCTCCGGCGGCCAGTTGAATCCGGCCGTGACTTTTGGTCTTGTCTGCGGCGGTCACATGAGCGTGGGCAACGCCATTCGCTACTGGATGGCACAATGTCTGGGTGGAATTTCCGCGGGTTTGATCTGCCTCGGGATGTTCGGACGCGATGTGGTTGTGAATGGCACGCCGCAACTGGCGATCGGTCTCACGCCGGGACAGGGGATATTGGTGGAGGCGATCCTGACGTTCTTTCTGGTCTTCATCGTTCACGGTGTAGCAGTGGATGAGCGGGGGCCGCGTCGCGTGGCCGGGCTGGTAATAGGAGCGACAGTCACGCTCGACGCTCTATTCGGGGGACCGCTCACCGGCGCTGCTATGAATCCGGCGCGAGTGTTGGGCCCGGCCATAGTCGCCGGTTTCTGGAAAGCGCATTACGTTTATTGGCTCGGCCCGTTGCTGGGCGGGGCACTGGGCGGCTTGGTTTACCGGCTGCTAATCGAAACCAAACCGGCGACGGTGGCCGAGTAAAGATTCAACGACCGGGATCAACGATCCCGGCTACAGCGAGCGTTTCGATCGGCAGCGGAGCGAGGAATTCTTTTCCCTCTTCGATTTGCAGGAGAGGATGAGCCAGGTGGGCCGCGAGAAAACTGATGTCCGGTGTCGGCGCAATCGCGGCTTGGGCGGTAATTTCACAACGGGCCAATTGATCGATCGCTCGAGACACCTTCGCTCCCAAATTGCGCTGGTCGGTAAATTGGACGGTGCAAACCCCGGGTGCAGTTGCCTCCACATAGGGCGACAGGGTGAACGCGTGTTGAAGCAGAATTTCGGCGATCACATTTTCCTGCACCTGTTCCCTTGTTTTGATGACGACCTGCAAACAACGCGCCAGCGCCTGGCTGGGGGCCATTCCCTTGCCGATCCCTGCTGTTTCGGCGGCCTCATTGAGCTGGATTATTTTTGCCTGGGCGGCATCGATCAATGCCACCGGGTGGGCGCGGAGTTTTGGTTGATGTCGAATGGCCGCCTGTAAATAAAAATTAGGCAAATAAATCGTGGCGAACATTCGTTTAACTGGCCTCCGATCTGCGATGCGATCGCCGGACACGAAATTGCATTTGCGAAATCGCGGAGTCTTTTTCCAAAGTTTCCAGTCGCCAAGAATTTTCCAGAACGATTTTCAGCTGGGCGCTGCTGACCATGTTTTGACGGCTCAGGACCAGACAAGCCGTGGGAACTGATTCGACGAGCCGTTGCAACCGGTACCAGCTCGTCTGCGGAATTTTGCGGAGTTCTTCGGCCGGATTGAAAACAAGATCGACAATCACCAGGGGAAAATTGCCGTCGCGCAAAAGGAGATCGGCCGCTTTGACCGCTTCGAAGGCTTTGCTACAGCGCACCCAAAGGAGATGGCCCAAGCAATCGTTGTCCAGCGACTGAGGATCGAAAGAATCGCTGCCATCAATGAGGGCGATAAAATAGCCGTCGCGCTGGGCCCCTCGGAGGAGTGTGTGAATCAGCGATGCGCTGCCGGCGCTGATTCGCGGGGTGATTACTTCCGTGATCGCGCCTTGGGAAAGGCCGCCGCCCGTTGCCCGATCGAAACAATCCCATCCCGTAGTTAAACGAGCAGGGGCACGGGGTGCCTGGGTTTGGGGAAATCGCTCGGCCAGAAACTTCCGAAGATCGACAATTTGATGTGCCGCCGGCATGTCGGTATTTTGGCAGCAATTAAAATATGTTCAAGCGAACGTTCCGTGCTGTCGCTCTGTCATCCCGCCTGCCCGCCGTGGCGGGAGCGTAGCGAGGGACCTCACAGTCGCACTTGAATGCACCGAACCGTTCTGAAAGCGTGATCGCATGATTGCTCGCGAACGGTGCTTCTACCCGCGGGGTCCTTCGCTTCGCTCAGGACGACAGAAAAAGCGTGATGGGATGTCATCCCGAGCGTTAGCGAGGGACCTCAAAGTCGAAGTTCACGGCACCGAACAATACTGAAAGCGTGATCGCATGATTGCTCGCGAACATTGCTTCGACTCGCGGGGTCCTTCGCTCCGCTCAGGATGACGGAAAAAGAGCGCGTAGATCTTCATTTCGATTTTGTGCGTTTGCGCAACAGACGAGGGATTTGGCGCCGGTTGAAAAAGCATCGAAGAAAGATCATTCCATTTTGGATTCAGCTGCTTCCACCAGTGCGTTTTTCCTACTACGCCGCCAGCCTTTGATTTCTTTTTCCCGGCTAATGGCGACGCGGGGGTCGTCGCACGCTTCGTAATAGACGAGCCGATTCACCCGATAAGTCTTGGTGAAGCCTTTGACCTCCGCGTTTTGGTGTTCCCATGTCCGGCGCGCCAGGTCATTCGTGACTCCGGTATAAAGAACGACCCGGCTGCGATTCGTCATGACGTAGACATAGAACGTCTTGTTCATTTCGCGAAGGCGTTTGCGCAGTTTAACGGAGCCCGACCGCACTGGAAAGCAGCCATTAAGCGACTCAGCGAGTCTCGCGCTGCTCTTCGTCTGTCATCCCGCCTGCCCGCCGTGGCGGGAGCGGAGCGAGGGACCTCCCGGACGAATTTCACTGTACCGAGCCGCTCTGAAAGCGCGATCGCATGATTGCCCGCGAACGTTGTCTTTCCTCGCGGGGTCCTTCGCTGCGCTCAGGATGACAGAAAAGAGCGCGATGCGGTGTCATCCCGAGCGCAGCGAGGGACCTCACAGTCGCACTGAAGCGTATCGAACCACCCTGGAAGCGTGATCGCATGATTGCTCGCGAACGTTGCCTCGACTCGCGGGGTCCTTCCCGCCTTCGCATAAAGCTACGGCCGGGCAGGCCCGCCTTCGCATAAAGCTACGGCCGGGCAGGCCGCTCCGCTCAGGATGTCGGAGTGTGTTTGCGCCGCTTGCCCCCGACGCGGGATTCGTTGACATCACTCAACCGGGCGATCGACAATCACGAAAATGAAAACACGACGATTCGATCATATTGATCTGCGGGTAAAAGATTTTCAGCGGGCAATGAAATTTTACGAGAAGCTCCTGCCTGAGTTGGGGTTTACCTGCAATCGCTCCGATAACCAATGGGCCACGTTTTATTCGGTCGGCCCGGACAAGCCATCGGAATTTTTTGGGTTTACCGAGGATCGACAGCACCAACCGAACGGGACCCGAATCTCGTTTTGGGCGGATACGCGCGACGAAGTCGATCGGATCGCGAAGTTTGTGGCCAAGATCGGCGGCAAAACAATGGAAGGCCCGGAAGTATGCCAGGGATACAGTCCCGGATATTACGCGTTCTTTTTCGAGGATCCTGACGGGAACAAGCTGGAAATCTGCTGCCGGGAAAAGCCGGTCATTTCAGTGTAGAGGCGGCCGTGTCGGGCGCAGGATGTAGAGGCGGCCGTGTCGGCCGCAATTATTTTGGTTCTGCGGGCGGCACGCCCGCCTCTACACTTAGGCGCGATCGATCAGGACGATCTCGCCTTGATAAGGCCACTCATCCACGGATTGCACGAGGCCGGCCCGCATCGGATTTTCACGAATGTAGTCCCACTTTTGTGCGTAGCTCTCATCGTTGCGCAAGAGATGATCGAAGAAGCCGGGTTGCCAGAGCGGGCGGTCGCTGGTCGCGCCCAACGCCACCGAGATTGTGCGTTTCAATCCGTTTACCCACTTGGTCAGCTCGAAACTCTGATTACCCTGGACGAAAAAATGAACATGATCTGGCATGATCACGTATCGGCCGACAGCCACATTGAATTCGATAGCGCGTTGGGCATACTTGCGAAACGCAGCATGCGCTTTGCCCAGTTTCGCGATCCTGCGGCGATGCAACGTTCCCATCGTCACGAAAAACAGCGGCGGATCGTAAGATTGATAAATTTGATCAAGCCGGGGAGGTCGTCCCTTGATCATTCTGCCAGTGTAGTGGCGGCCGTGCCGGCCGCAATGTCTTGGTTTGCGGGCGACACGCCCGCCTCTACACCATTCTCCGGCAAAGCCGGTGTAGCGGCGCCCGTGTCGGGCGCAATTTCCCTTTGGGCGACCCGCCTTCGCCAGACTCCGGCGCGGCAGGCACGCCGGCCTCTACACCAAGCAAAAACGCCTCTTCGGGAATTCCGAAGAGGCGTTTGAAACCTAACCTGTGAAATTAGCTTTTCTTGCGGCGGAAACGCTGGACGCCCAGGAGCAAGCCCGCGCCCATGATCGTCATCGCCCAGGTCGATGGCTCGGGAATCAAAGTGAGCGTGCCGGCGCCGAGGAAGAAATCCGCGAATTCATGGGTCGCGCCGCTGCCGGTAAAGCCGTAAGTGGCGCCCACGTCGGTCTGCGCCACACCGCCAAGGACCAAGCCACTAACGCTGTCCGAGCCAGTGAAGTTCAGGTTTGCCGCAGCACCGCTGACGATACTCAGAGTCGCGTTATCGGAAATGTAGTCGTTGGCCACACCGCCTTGTAGTAGGAGAGTGACGCCGCTGGCCAGAAGACTAACGTTGCCCGTTCCAAGAGCGCTATCCTTCAACACCGTGAGTTGTCCGGCGCTGATCGATGTGCCGCCAGCATAATCATTCACGCCTGTTGTAGGATTGAATACGGCCACGCCGGTTTGAACCTTCGTAATTCCGCCCGCACCGGTAATATTACCGGTAAACTTCAGTCCATTCGTGGGATTCGTATTTTGACTCGTTATGTTGACATTGCCGTTGAGGGTAATGCCGCCTGAATATGTTCCGCCGGACGCTGCGGTGCTTACCGTACCTAAAGTTAGCGTTCCCCCGGTTCCCGAAGCAACAGTGATATTATTTGAGGCACCCACTCCCGTCGTAGAAATCAAGGTTGCGCCGCCCTGACCGACTTGACCCAGCGTGAGAGCATTGCCGACGCCACCAAACGCAGTCGCCAGGTTATAGCTTACTGTTCCTTTTTGGATAAGCACCGAGCCAACGAACGTGTTGACGCCCGTCTGCAGTCGTATGGATCCAGCTTGCAATACGGCATTGCTCGCATTGCTAAACGTTACATTGCCGGCGCCCACTATCGAGGAAGTAATCTGGATGGCTCCGGTTGTGTTGGTCGAACCCCCTGTGTTGCTGATAAGCAGGTCATCAGCAAGTGTGAGAATTCCGGTGTTAATCTGCAGAGAGTTCGTACCAGTATCAGCGTTCGCATTGCTGATCGTCGCGAATCCGGCCCCACCTCCGTCTTGGTTCATCGTGATGCCGTTTGTATTGGTGATCGTTCGGGAGTTATTGGAATTATTTGTGAGCGAGATTGTTCCTGCGGTCACGCCGCCCACAACATTCTGCGTCGTAGTTCCGGTAACTGTATCGCCGAAGTTGGCGACCGCTCCCATGGCGTTCGGAACACCAGTCCCGTTCCATCCCGGACTGGCATCGCTGTCCCAGTTCCCCGATCCACCTGTCCAGTTCGAATCCGCCGGCACAACTGGTATCGGCGGGAGGGTGTCCTCACGGTGATGCGATGTGGTGTTCCGGTCCTCGTTAATACGCTGAGCGGCGGCGAAATTGGCGCTGCCGGCCAGAACGAGCGCGGTTAACGCGACCAAAGTGAAACACGATTTCTGATTCATTGTCCGTTTCCTCATAAGATTAATAACGTTGTGGT
Source organism: uncultured Verrucomicrobiae bacterium (assembly GCA_963815455.1). Taxonomy (GTDB): domain Bacteria; phylum Verrucomicrobiota; class Verrucomicrobiia; order Chthoniobacterales; family UBA10450; genus JBDTZF01. The sequence goes on along the minus strand of CAWFGO010000002.1, from coordinate 519,030 downwards.
TCCTGCTTCCCCCGATTGGAAGACACTCCTTGCCTCGGTTCTTTTTTATCGATGCCGAGATTGATAAACTCGGGCCCGAAAGTCAATCCTTTTCGAAGGTTTTTTGCGGGCTCTTTGGTGACATTTGCGTGGCAAGACGGAGGAAACCGCTGATTAGGCGGATTTCACGGATCGGGACGAGGAGAATTAGTCGGACGCGCTCGCCACGGCGAGTCTTCGACCGGAGAGCCTGCCCTGAGCGAAGTCGAACGGGCGCGTCCCTACCTGGATGGGTGAACGCCGAATTGGGCCAGGGCGAGAGCGGTTTTTTCCATGGGCAGGCCGACGACGTTGGTGAACGAGCCGTCGATTTTTTCTATGATCTCGGCGCCGCTTCCCTCGCCACGGCGAGTCCGTCCGATGGCAGACTGGGCGGCATAGGCCCCGGCTTTATCGAGCGGATTTATTTTGGCGAAATAGTTGTCGATCATCGCATCGGTGAGGCGACGAAAACGGACCTGGGAAATTTCGTGAAACGATGTCGATCTTCCTGCGGCCCGATGACAAATGAAAACGGCGGAACAAACCTGGTGGGTTCGCCCGCTCAAACGGCGCAGGATTTTTCGCGCTTCATCGAGATCGGCCGGTTTGCCGATGATCCGGTCATGCAACGCGACGAGAGTATCGGCGGCGAGGACGATTTTGTCTGGATGCGCGCGCGCGATGGAAATCCCTTTCCGAAGCGCATTCCAGGCGGTCAGCTCGCGCATGGTAAAATCGACATCGTCGCGTTCGGCGATATTCGGGGCGACGATGTCGAACCGAAAACCGGCGGCGGCGAGCAATTCGATCCGGCGCGGCGACCGGGAGGCGAGCAGGAACGAGGTCGCCACGGCCAGCGCGTTTACGGGCTGGGCGATTTCGACGGCCGAGCGTGTTTGCCGCTAAAAATATCGGGCATCTTCATCTCCGTAAAATCGGCGGGAACGGTGAATTCCGCATCGCTGAGGGGATCGGTCTTAATCGAAGAGATGGTGGTGGTAATCTCGTTGCCCTGGCCGGAAGGATCGCCGGTTTTCAGAATCATGTGGCTTCGGAGAGGGATGCCGGGCAGATCATTGTAATCGGGCAATTTGGCGTTGGCCGCGCTCCAGGCGTCGGACTTGATGGACTGAAGCTGTTTCAAAATATCGGCGCCATTGGGATAGTTGAGCGCGATCCAGTAGGTGGCCTTGAAGTCGGGGCCGTCATAGACGTACTGCTCGGTCTCGTAGCCGTTAACCGATTCCTTTTGGCCGGTGGCGACAAACTTCGGTTTCTCCGCGGTCTCTTTTTGCTGACTAAACTTTTTTATCATCTCGGTGGCGGCTTTCATTTTGTCAGCAGAAATGCGGATGGCCTTTTTTTCATCGTTCATCAGGCTGGTCATCTCGCCCGTTTTTCCGTCGAAGATCATGGTGACCTGGGGCGAGAGCTGCATGCGCATTTTGTCGCCTTTGATTTTCATGGTGATCTCGCCCGGCTGGGCGAGGCCCTCGACCTTCTGAACAATGGTGAGATCGGCGCGGGCGATCTGGCCGGTGAGGAGAAGCAGGCAAAGACTCAGAACAACCCAGGGGTTCATATTGCGAAGTAGAGACTGCAGCCGTCGAAAAGCAAGCCGGCCCGGGATTTTGGGGCATCGCATCTTGTAGCGGCGGTCTCCGACCGTCGCATTCTCTCCTCGGCCAAACGGGGAAATCCAAAATGCGACGATCGGAGACCGCCGCTACAGCTACACAAAAAGCACTTGGCAGTTGAGCGTGGTCGCGGCAGTTTAGGTCCGAGCCGGACTGGCATTACGCGCGGGCATAGCTTAATGGTAAAGTTCCAGCCTTCCAAGCTGGCCATGCGGGTTCGATTCCCGTTGCCCGCTGGTGGTGCCAGAGGATCGAAAATTGCTTTATGAGAAGGGCAAATTCTCGAGGGAAAAAAGGGCTTTGGATTTTCAAAAACGAGTGCTTTTTATTCTTGACTTTAGACACGCAGGTACCAGAATCGGCATCAAATCAATCGGGGGAAAAACGTCTATGACATCTTTACTTAGCAAACGACTCTTGGCCGCGGTGGCGCTGCTTTCTGCCTTCACTGCATTTGAAGCGAAGGCCGATCTGTTCACTTCGTGCGGCATCGATCTGGGTCTGGCCGGACGGACGAAGACCTGGGGCGCATTCTCGTTGGGCGGCGGCACCTCGATCCACAACGAAAGTGGCGGCGCTTACATTCAGGGCGACGTCGGCGCGGCTGGAAACGGCAACGTCACGCTCAGCGGCGGCGCGAGCATTTACGGAGACCTTTATCATCACACGGGCGGCACATTTCATAATGGCGGCAACTTGACCGGTAACAGATTTCAAGATGCGGCCACGGATGCGTTGCTGGACCAGGCGGTCATGGATGCCATGAACGCTTCGGCCGCGGCTTTTGCTCTGCCGGTTTCGCCTCAATACGCTGGCCTGACCAACATCAACCTTTCGGGCCACGGAATGACCATCCTGGCCTCAGCCGGATCGTGCACCGTGCTCAGACTGACTAACTTCATGCTCAGCGGCGGTTCGACAGTGACCCTGCAGGGAACGGCAACCCAGGCATTTATCATCAATGTGACGAACCAATTCTCACTGTCCGGCGGCTCGAAAATCCTTTTGTCGGGCGGTCTGACCTGGGACAGCGTTCTGTTTAACGTAGTTGGATCCGGCAAGAACCCGACTCTGAGCGGTGGCTCCAACGTGATGAGCGGTATTCTGATGGCCACCCAGCGCAAAGTCGTGATCAGCGGTGGCAGCATTCTCTACGGCGAGGTCATCAATAACGGCCTGGATCTCTCGGGCGGGTCCGCGATCATTAATCCCCCGACCTCGGGACAGAATCCGTAACTCGAAACCAACTTTTTCCGAAAAGCCGTTGCGCAAGTAGTGCAACGGCTTTTCTTTTTCCCCGTTTTGCGATCCTCTGACACTCGATCGATCGACATTGACGCGCCCTCCGCTTCAACGTCGCGAGGACTTGCGGCGTTAAGGGTCCTGCCGGGAAAGTTTGTTAACGCGGTTTCAATCGCGCTCTTCGTCGCCGCATTGGGCGTCATTCAAGTGCTGATCGGCGGCACCCGGTTGTTGTTTAGCCTGCCGGCCTACGGCTTGCTGGGTCTGGCCGGCGTTCTGACGCTCTTTGCCATTCGCCGCCGCCGACCGACGCCGGACCAGGTTTGCCTGGCCAGTTCCATACTGTTTTTCGGTTACCTCCTAGGACGGGCCTTTTTTTCGCCGGACGCCTATCTGGCGCGCACGGACCTCTATTCGGTTTTGGCCGCACTGCTGGTTTATCTTTTTGCCTCGTGCATCCTAACGGACGCCAAACCGCGAATGCTCGTTTTAATTTCGCTGTTCGTGTTGGCAATGGCCCATGTCGTTGTCGGCGCGATTCAGTTTACCGATGGCAATAATTTCATGCCCATTGTTTTCCTGCAAAGGTTCGACTACGGCCGGCGCGCGAGTGGTTTTTACGTTTGCCCCAATCATCTGGCCGGGCTCTTGGAAATTCTCGGCGCATTTGGGGTGAGCATCGCCTGTTGGAGCCGTTCTCCGATGTGGGGAAAACTGCTGGTGGCGTATGCCGCCGGTGTTTGCTATCTCGGCGTCGTGCTGAGCGGGAGCCGGACTGGGTATCTGAGCGCAATCGTCAGTCTGCTGGTGTTTGGTCTGTTGAGCTTGACGGTTTTGCGCCGTGCCAGCGCGAAGGTGTTCCTGCGGGTAGGCGTGCCGCTCGTGCTGGGCGCGATTGTGATTGGCGCGCTGGTCGTCTCGACAATTCACAAAAGCGATTATCTCGGCGCCCGGGCGGACAACGTCCTGGGCCAGGACCTGAACGATCCTTCGGCGGCACTGAGAGCCGACCTGCGGGACGCGGCGGTGCAGCAATGGCGGTTGCAGCCAGCTTTTGGCACCGGCAGCGGGACGTATTTGTATTATGGACGGCTGTTCCGAAGCGAGCGCGTGGAGGGGGACCCAACCCACGTGCATAACGATTATCTGGAGCTTCTGGCTGAGTACGGCGCGGCGGGCGCAGTCGGCTTGCTTTTGTTTCTAGTCCTTCACCTCCGGCACGGATGGCAAACATTTCAACGCCTTGGCCCGAGGCGCATTGGGGCGTCGCCTTCTCCTGCGCTGCGCAGCAACGGGCTGGCCCTCAATCTGGGCGCCCTGGCAGCTGTCTCAGCCGCGGCAGTTCACTCGCTTTTCGATTTCAGTCTGCACATTCCGGCCAATGCCCTGCTTCTCGCGTTCGTGTTTGGCATCCTCGCCAATGGTGGCAGGCAGCGTGGCGGCGAGCTGCGGCGGCCGGCGATGTCGATCCTGGGATGGCGCCTGCTTCTTCCGGCGATTGGCGCCGTGGTTGCGATTCAAGCGGTCCGTTTGCTCCCGGGCGAATATTTCGCCGAACGTTCGCGCACGGCCCTCCGTGACATGTATGCGGCGGATTCGGCCCTCCTGGCTTTGGAAGGGCTAAAGCATGAACGGAGCAATCCGAACCTCTATTATTATCTCGGCCGTTCGCTGGCGCTCCAGGGCGGCGCGGCTCAAGATCCTCTGCTGCGTGATCGTTTTCTGGAGACCGCGCTGGTGGAACTGCAAAAAGCGCACAACCTGGCTCCGTTGGATGAAATTCTCTTTATCCAGATTGCCCGCGTTTACGACGCGATGGGCCGTTTTGCCGAGGGAGAATGGATGTACCAGGAGGCGATGGCGCTGGATCCGAAGTCGTGGGTGCTGCGAAAGATGTACGAGGCCCATCTTCGACACTGGCAGGAAAGCGGAAAGCAATCGTCGTTATCGGCTGGTTTTTCCCGGAGTACTGCGTGATGAGAAGTGCCGTAAAAACTATTGCCGCGGATTTTAGCGCAAATTATGCTTGTGCCTTCATTAGCCCAATCCAGAAACCGCGATTTTACCTGTGACATTGTTTAAGTTTTCGAGAGTCGGATTTATCGCGGTGGTGCTGGCGACCTTGGTGGCCGGGCCGGCGATCAGCCGGGCGGAAGACGAACAGGGAAACCCAACCGCCGAGGAGGATGAAGAGACAAGGCCGGCGCGGGTATTCAGTAATTTTTTCCCTAACGAAACCCCGGCGCCGGAGGCGAGCGCGGCCCCGCAGTCCGCGGCAACTCCGGTCCCTGGGAGCGGCCAAACCGACGAGAGCCACGAGGGGAGCGATCTCGGAATCGGCAAATTCGCTACGTTTCCATTTCAGCTCTCGGTTTCGGTGCGGGGCGGATATGATGACAATGTCATCACGACGAATGTTCGTGGCAACGGATCCGGCTACGTGGGTCCCAACGCCGACCTGGATTACAAGTTTGGCGATCCCCGTCTGCAAATGGGTCTTCGGGTAAGCGCCGGGGTTGTCTACTATTTCGACCGCTCGCCGGCCCAGGCGCCAACCCCGACTCCGCCCCCGGGACCCACGCCTGTTCCAACTCCCGCCCCGAGCTTTCAGGAGTACGACGTCAATGTTTCTGTGGGCCTTTCTCTTGTCTACAAGGCCAGTGCGCGACTGAACCTTAGCGCAGTGGCTCTTGTCTCATATCAGACTGAGCCCGATTTCAGCGCCAACGTCGGGACCAATCGCCGGGACGGAAATTACTTTTATTCGCAGGACCGCTTCATCGGCAATTACGCATGGCTTCCGCGCTTCGCCACCTCCACCAGTTACACGCTAACAGTGGTGAAATACGACAGCAGCGCGTTTGGAGCGTTTCTCGATCGATCCGAGCACCTTCTGGGTAACGAGTTTCGCTTCCTGTATAAACCCGAAACGACATTGATCGCGGATCTCCGATTGCAAATTGTCAGCTACGATCAGGCATCGTCAGATTCAATTACGGAACTGGTGCTTGGCGGGATAGAGCACAATTTTAATCCGCGCACGACGGTTTCGCTTCGCGGCGGCGCTGAATTTCGCTCGTTCAAGGACAGCAAAGATCGCAGCCAGCCTTATTTCGAGGGGACCTTGAGTTACGCCGTCGGCAAGCGCACTTCCGTCAGTTGGACAAACCGGTACTCGTTGGAGGAGCCGGGGGTGGCGGGAAACCAGTCGCGCTCCACGTTCCGGACCGGTCTCCAGGCCAGGTACGGCTTTACCCGGCGTATCAGTGCCACCGCGGGATTCTATTACGTTCACGACGAATACGACGAAGGGCCGCCTGTCGTATTCGGTCCCTTTGTTTTCGCCGGGCCGCCTGCTTTCGCCGAGGATTCGGTGGATCTGGCCTTCGGCCTTCGCTACGAAATCAAGCGCAACCTTGCCATCGATGTGGGCTACGGCCATACCCAGATTTCTTCCGATTTCTCCTTTCGGGAATACTCACGAAATCGCTATTTCGGCGGGCTGAACGTGAGTTTCTGAAGTATCCCGCTTTCGGGTTTTACTTTTGGCGGGGCTTTTGCTAGAGTCCTTCCCTTCTCTGGGGTCCCCTATGGCGCACAATGACGAAGTTAAGCTGCATTTTCTCGACTACTGGCGGGTTATTCAGGTCCGCTGGATCCTGATCCTTCTTGCTTTTCTGCTCGTCCTGATGACCTCCGCGGTCGTCACCTACTTCCAGCCGCGGGAGTATCAGTCCTCGGTGTTTATTGAGGTGAAGTCTACCGCCGAAAATCCGCGCATCTTCAGTGGCGATTCCAATCAGCCGATTCACGATCCGCAACTGGCGCCGACTGTTTTCCAAGTGATCAAGCGAACGAGCATTCTCTACCCAGTCATTGACGAATTGAAGTTGCAGGACAAGTGGGCCAAGGGAGGGCCGCGTGTCTCCCGCGAGAACTGTTTTGCCATGCTGCGCAACCGGGTGCAGGTGGAGGAAGTCCGCAATACCGATCTCCTTCAGATCAGCGTTTTCGATCAAGATCCGCAAGAAGCGGCCGATATCGCGAACAAGATCGTTTCCGTCTATCAGGACAAGCGGGTGGAGGAAGAAAAACAAATCATGAACCGCGCCATCGGGACCATGAACGAGCAGGTCGCGAAGCAGCAGAAGAAAGTGGACGAAGCCTCAGTCGAAGTGGCGCGAATTCGGGACGAGGAACACATTATCGATCTTAATCCGGAGGGCACTGAGGACGCGGTGACGCCGCTAAACAGCATGGTGATGAAACAGGAGGGCGAGGTCAACGACGCGGACACAAAAGCCGCCACCCTCAAGAACCAGCTTCAACAAATCGAAACTCTCAAAGGCGAAGACCTGATGAGGATGCTGCCCACCCTCAGCATTCAAGACCCGACGATTCTCAAGATCCTGCCCATGTTCCAGGAGGCCGTCGCCATGGAAGCGCAACTGTTGAATTCCGGCCTGGATGAAAATCATCCCCGGGTGAAAGCGCTGCGGGCAACGAAGCAGGTTTATCTGCGACAACTCGAAGAGCAGGTCGCCATCGTTCGCAGCGCAATGGAGAAAAACTTAAAGAGCGCGGAAACGACCCGGGATTCATTGTCGAAGCGATTGACCGAGATCAATCAGAAGCAGCTCAATTCGAAAAACCTGAGCGCGAGTTATGCCCGGGCCAAGAACAGTTACATCAAGGAGAAGCTGTTGCTCGACAGCGTCCGGATGCGCGCGCAAACGCAGACGATGGAATTGGCTATGCCGCGCGTCGCTATTAGCGTCAAAGAACCGGCCGAGCCGCCCACTCGCGCGGCGCGTCCGCGGGTCAGTTTGAACCTGATGCTCGGGGCGCTGGTTGGGCTGGTGGTGGGACTGGGCTTGGCCTTCTTCATTGAATATCTCGATACCAGCGTGAAGACGATGGAGGACGTGGAAAGCCTGCTCGGCGTGCCCGTGCTGGCCATCATTCCGAAGAACATCAAAGTCCTCCATAAGGAAACGGGCGACACGCCGGATGCCGAGGCCTATCGGATTCTGCGAACCAACATCGAGTTCAATCGAAAAAATCCCGCCGCTAACACGATCTCAGTGGCCAGCGGCGGACCAGGCGAAGGCAAATCCACCACCATTGCCAATCTTGCCTTTATCTCCGCCCAGGGCGGTTATTCAACGCTCATTGTCGATGCGGACTTGCGCCGCCCGGTTCAACACACCTTGTTCGACCAAAGCAATCAAATCGGGCTAACCAATTATCTCACTACCGAGATGGGGTTGGAAGAGGTGATTGTCCCGACTGGAGTGGAAAACCTCTCCCTTATGCCCAGCGGCATTCTTCCGGCCGACGCGGTGGGCATTCTCAACTCGCAGCGCATGTCCGATCTCGTGGCCGAGCTAAAATTGCGCTACGACATGGTCTTCTTCGATTCGCCGCCCGTTCTCGGCGTGAGCGACGCTTCGGTGCTGGCCAGCGAAGTCGATCAAACAATCATCATTGTGCAACATCGGCGGTTCCCGCGAGCGATGCTCCTCCGGGTCAAGCAGGCCATCGCGGGAGTTGGCGGAACTGTCCTGGGCGTGGTGCTGAACAACGTCGATCTGAAGCACGATCAGAACTACTATTACTACACCAATTACTACGGCTATTACTCACCGCGCGAAAAGGACGATCATAAGGGGCGCGGCAGCCGGAAACGTAAGACCGCCAGCACAGCGAAAACCAACGGCGCGTCCGAACTGGAGGAATACTAATGCGCGCGATAGCCCTCGGATTTTTTCTTTCCTTCGCCTTCGCCTCCGGGCTTTTTGGCCAGGCCATCCTGCGAGTCGGCGATCCGATTGAGCTCAAAATCAGCGGCGTGCCGCAGGACGAACAGCTTCAAGTCAACAACACTTACATGGTCGATGTGACCGGCTCGATTAATCTGCCTTACATCAATAAAGTGAAAGCCGAGGGGTTGACGCCGGCCGAGCTGGCCGCGTCGATCGAGCAGTCGTATCGCACGGGCCGAATCTACACCAATCCCACGATCACAATCTTGATGCAGCCGACTGCTCGTTTCGTGAACGTCGGCGGCGCGGTCCGAAATCCTTCCCGGATTCCGTTCACCGAAGACATGACGCTGCTCACGGCGATCAATGCGGCGGGCGGGTTCAATGATTTTGCCGACCAAAAGCGTGTCCGTTTGTTGCGGGGCAGCGAAGTCACAATTTACGACGTTCGCCAGTTTCGGCGCGATCCCTCGAAAGACGTTGGGCTTCAGCCGGGCGACAAGGTCGAGGTGCCCCAAAGCCTCTTCTAGAAACAGCTCGCCGGTCGTTTATTGGTCGGGCGCAATCAATTCGCGATGGCGCCAGGCATAGCCCAAGCCCGAGTAAACGGTTAGCGCGACCGTGATCCAAACCAGGATGGGGCCGGCTTTGACCCAGCCATACAGCCACCATGCCCGGCCTTCATTCTCCGGGCTAAGTTCGCCGGCGGAAAGCAGCGCGAGGAAAAAGATCACCGTTACGACCTGCCACGACGTCTTCTGTTTGCCCAGCCGCTCCGCCGGCAAGACACGGCCTTTCGCGCTCGCCATCAGGCGTAAACCAGTAATCAGGAAATCGCGGGCCACGACCGTCGTTGCCGCCCATGCCGGAATTGCTTTCAGCGGAACGAGCGAGATAAACGCTGCTGCAATCATGATTTTGTCCACCAGCGGATCCATCAACATCCCGAAATTAGTGACGTGCCCATAGCGACGCGCAATCTCTCCATCGACAAAATCGGTGATGCCGGCGATGAGAAAAAGAACCAGCGCGACTGTGCGGGCATAAGGCCAGGTGGAATTAAGGGCCACGACAAAGAGAATCGTGAGCGCCAGTCGACTCAACGTTAATCGATTGGCCCAATTCATTTCGCTGCGGCGGCCTGCCGCGCCGTAGCCTTGGCGAAGGCGGGCCGCTTCCAGATTGGCACCTTTTTCTTTAGTTCATCGACGATCCATTTGCTGGCATCGAAAGCAGTCGCGCGGTGAGGCGCTCTGGCTTGCAGATACAGTGAAGCTTCTCCCACCGGCACGAAACCAATCCGATGATGAATGATGACTTTCTTCAACTGAAACTTCTCCATCGCCTCTTCCGCCACCAATCGTAATTGGTGCTCGGCCATCGCGTCGTGCGCCTCGTAATCGATCCCTTCAATCTCGCGATCATCCTCGAGCTCCCGGACCACGCCCCAGAAATCGATAATGGCCCCGGCGTTACCATCGACATCCTTCTTCGGCGCTTCCAAGCGCGCTTCCGTCAATAAAACTTCACAAAGGGAGTTTGCCATGTGTTCCGGTCAGTCGGTAGAGTGAGGTGCGGTCGTTGCGCCGCGCCAACAAAGGAGACCCAAAATGAGCGCGAATCAATCCGATATTGGCCTGATCGGCCTGGCGGTGATGGGCGAGAACCTCGTCCTCAACATGGAATCGAAGGGATTTTCCGTCGCCGTCTTCAATCGCACCACCGACATTACCGATAAATTTGCCTCCGGCCGGGGCAAGGGAAAGAAGATCCAGCCGACGCGCACAATGGAGGAATTTGTCGGAGCCATAAAGAAACCGCGCAAAGCCATGATCATGGTCAAGGCCGGCGCACCGGTGGACGCGGTCATCGGTCAGCTCGCGCCGCTGATGGAAAAGGGCGACGTCATAATCGACGGCGGCAATTCGCTTTTCACCGATACGCAACGCCGTTGCAAGGATCTCGAGGGAAAAGGAATTCATTTTGTCGGCATGGGCGTTTCTGGCGGCGAGGAAGGCGCGCTCAAGGGGCCATCGCTCATGCCCGGGGGCCCGCGCGAATCCTGGGAAATTATCGCGCCCATTTTTCGCAAGATCGCCGCGCAAGTGGATGGCGAACCGTGTTGCCGCTACATGGGGTCGGACGGTGCGGGCCATTACGTGAAGATGGTCCACAACGGCATCGAGTACGGCGACATGCAGCTCATTTGCGAAGCCTACGCCATTTTGAAAGACGTGATCGGAATGGAGCCGAAAAAACTGGCCGATACCTTCACGGAATGGAACAAGGGCGAGCTTGATAGTTACTTGATCGAGATCACCTCGCAGATTTTCCGCAAGATCGATCCCGACACCGGCAAGCCGCTTGTCGATGTAATTCTCGATAAGGCGGGGCAAAAAGGCACCGGTCTGTGGACGCTCCAGTCCGCCATCGCGCAGTCGGTTGTGATTTCGACGATTAACGCCGCCGTGGAAGCACGCGTCATTTCATCGCGCAAGGATGAGCGCGTCGCGGCCTCGAAGATTCTTCCCCACCCGAACCCAAAGAAATTCAGTGGCGATCCCGCCAAACTCATCGATGCCGTCCGCGACGCGCTTTACGCGTCGAAGATCGTTTCCTACGCCCAGGGAATGGAGCTGCTCGGCGCGGCCAGCCATCAATACAAATGGAACCTGAACTTTGGCGACATTGCCACCATCTGGCGCGGCGGGTGCATCATCCGGGCAAAGTTCCTCAACCGGATCGTCGAAGCTTATCAGCGAGATCCGGCGTTGCATAATTTGCTGCTCGATTCCTATTTCACCGACATCGTCAAGAAAACACAGGACAACTGGCGCATCGCCGTCTCCACCGCGGTCCAATATGGCGTCGCTGTTCCGGCGTTCTCTGCATCGCTGGCCTACTTCGATAGTTACCGCTCGGCCCGGTTGCCCTCAAATCTCCTGCAATCGCAGCGCGATTTCTTCGGCGCCCATACTTACGAGCGCATCGATAAGCCGGGAGTGTTTCACACCGAGTGGATGGAAGCCGATCACAAACCAGTCGAAAAAGCGGCCGAGCCAAAAGAACCATCCCGGCGCCACGCCGGCGAATAATTTCCGTTTGACAAAAACCGCATCGGGATCATCCATTCCACGAATCCGGAACGGATTAGCGGTAGCTTCAAACAAACTAAGATGAAAAACAAAAACAACATCCCAGGGATAACGGGCACGGTACAAAGCTCCCCTGGGGGTGCTTTGTGTTAGGGCCGTTCTCTCGATTTGCTCAACTGACGTTGCTGTTCAGCGTCGCCTTTGTCCTTCTCATCGTTAGCCCGAATGCGCTCGGGCAAACCCGGTCGAATCCGGTTCTGAACATCACTTCTGATGGGATGCCAAGACCAGAGGAGCCCGCGATAATCATGGCTTTGACTTCCGAGGTGGCGCCTCCGGCTCTCAATCGCGGCTTGGGGACGCCTCTCCGAGGCGTCCGATTTGTTGCTGTGAGTCCACTCTTCAACTAAGCCGTGGACATCTCGGAGAGATGTCCCTACCTGAAGTCGTGTGACTCGCTGCCGACGAGTCGTTCATGCGCAAGTGGCCGGATGTTACGCGTCTTGATTAGCACGACATTCTCCGAGTTTTGCACTTCGCCTTCGATGAGCAGAAATGCTTCCTCGGTGATCAAAAGACGAAATCGCTCGAACAAATCAGGATCGACAATCGCATTGGAAACGCCGGTCTCGTCTTCCAGGCTGATAAAAACAAATCCCTTCGCCGTCCCCGGGCGCTGACGGCAAATTACGTTGCCGGCGATCTGAACGATCGTGCCGTGTCGCGCTTGCGAAAGATCAGATGCCCGCCAGATGTTCGGCAAAGTTTTGCGCAGTAACTTCATCGGATGCGGGCCGGTAGTGAGATTCATGGTTTGATAATCCGCTGTGACGCGTTCCTGGACGGTCATGGGAACGAGCGGCGACTCTTGATTCTGGGGAGCACAGGCCGCTGGCCTGTAGTTTGCGGCGGCTCGCTGCAAACCATATTCGTCCGGCGAGCCGCCGGACGATGCAGGCGAGCCGCCTGCGCTCCCCAATCGCGAGTGACCCAGCAGGTCGTCATGCTGTACTTCCTCCACTCGCCACATCGCCGCGCGCCGATGTTTCGCAAAACAATTCAGCGCGCCCAGTTCCGCCAGCGTTCGCAGCTCATCTTTGGAAAGCGACACGCGCCGTTTGAAATCTTCCAACGAAACAAATTGTCGATCTTTGCGTTCGCGCTCGATCGCTTCGCCGTGCTCCCGGCGTAATCCGCTTACGACGCAAAACCCTAAACGCACTGTGTTGTCATCGACCACGGCGCAGCGCCAATCGGATTGCGAAACACAAACCGATTTGATCTTTAGTCCATGCCGCTGGGCATCTTTTACAATCGTGGCCGAGGTGTAAAAACCCATGGGCTGATTGTTCAACAGGCTGGCGTAAAACTCCGGCGCGCGATGCACTTTCAAATAGGCGCTTCCGTAAGCCAGAATCGCAAAGCTGATCGCGTGCGACTCCGGAAATCCGTAAAGCGCGAATGAGCTAATAGACTGAATGATCTTGTCGATCTTGTCCGGGGCGACGCCTTTCCGTTCCATCGCCGCGCGTAATTTCACGCTGACTTTGTTCATTCGTTCTTCTGACCGGTGAAAACTCAGGGCCCGCCGCAGTTCCTCCGCTTCATCGCCGGAAAAATCGGCCATCACCATCGCGATCTTCAGCATTTGTTCCTGAAAAAGTGGAACGCCAAGGGTGCGGCCAAGCACCGGTTCGAGACGCGGATCGAAATAGGTCACCGGCTCGCGGCCGGCCCGGCGGGCCAGATAGGGATGGACCATGTCGCCCTGGATCGGGCCGGGCCGAATAATCGCCACTTCAATGACCACGTCGTAAAAACATTTCGGCTTCATCCGCGGCAGCGTGGCCATTTGAGCGCGGCTTTCGATTTGAAAAACGCCAATCGTGTCGGCCTGTTGCATCATCTCGAACGTGGCCGCGTCATCTTTGGGAATGTGAGCAAGATCGAGAGGGCGGCCGCGCTCGCGGCAGAGCTCAAACGCATCCTGCATCACCGACATCATGCCGAGCCCGAGCAGATCGACTTTCACAATCCCGAGATCTTCGCAATCGTCCTTGTCCCATTGGGCCACGACGCGACCCGGCATCGACGCATTTTCCAAGGGCACAAACGAGCTGAGCTTGTCCTGACAAATAATCATCCCGCCGGAGTGCTGGCCGAGATGGCGCGGCAAACCGTAGATCGCCTGATACAGTCTCACGAACGCGGGCATGCGCGGATGCGCTTTGGGCAATCCAGCCTGTTCGATTTGCGATTCGAGTTCCATCGTGTGCGGAAAATCACCGTTCGCGAACAAGTGCGAGAACCGATCGAGAATGGTCGCCGAAAAATTTAGTGCTTTCCCAATTTCACGCGCCGCGCTCCGTCCGCGATAAGTGATGACGTTCGCGGTCATGGCCGCGCCGTGTTTGCCGTAACGGCGATAAACTTCCTGGATCACGCTCTCCCGCCGGTCACCACTGGGAAGATCGAGATCGATATCGGGCCAGCCTTTCCGGCTCTCGTTTAAGAAACGCTCGAAGACCAGATGATTGCTCACCGGATCAACCGGTGTGATCCCGAGACAATAACAGACCGCGCTATTGGCGGCGCTGCCCCGGCCCTGCACCATGATGTTGTGTTCGCGGCAGAAATTCACGATGTCCCAGACGATCAAAAAATAACCGGAGAACCCGAGCTTGGTGATGAGGGCGAGTTCTTCTTCCAGTTTGTTTTTCACCGCGGTGCTGACCGCGGCGTAACGCTGTTGCGCGCCGAACCAGACGATCGTGCGCAGAAACGAATCCATGCTGTGACCGGCCGGCACCGGATAGGATGGAAACTCGTAGCCGATGTTTTCGAGCGAAAACGTGAGACGCTCGGCCAGGCGCGATGTATTTTCGATCGCTTCCGGCAAATCCCGGAAGAGTTCGCGCATTTCGCGGTCGCTCTTGAGATGGCGCTCCGCATTTTGGGTGAGCATTTTGCCCGCAGCATCGAGATAGGTGTGCTCGCGAATACAGGTGAACACGTCCAGCACTTCGCGCCCGTTGGGCTTGGCATACTGGACGCCGTTGGTGGCCAGGATCGGCAAGCGATTTGCCCGGGCAAGATCGACAAGTGCGCGGTTGATCCGCTCTTCGCCGCGAATGAAATGCCGTTGGATTTCGACAAAAACATTTTTGCGACCGAAGACGTCGATCAACAGTTTGACGCGGTGCGCGTCATTCTGGGGAGCACAGGCTGCCAGCCTGTAGTGTCCGGCAGCTTGCCGGACACCGGGGGTGTTTGTGTGCGTGTGGTTCGAAGAAGGTTGCGGCAAGCTGCCGCAACCAACAGGCTGGCAGCCTGTGCTCCCCAATCCCAAAAATGCGATCAACCCCTCCGCGAACTGCGGCAACTCACTCCACCTCACCGCACATTTTCCTTTCTCGCTGCGCAAATGCGCCTGGGTGAGAAGCTCGCATAAATTTTTGTAGCCGATCCGATTTTCGACGAGCACCGGCAGAATTCCGCCGTCTTCCATCTCCAGTTCGCAACCGATAATAGGCCGGACATTCTGCTCGCGCGCGGCTACGGAGAATCGTTGGGCGCCGTAAACACCGTTCCGATCGAGCAAGCGCCAGCGCCGGCATTTCCAACTCGCCCGCGGTTTGGGCTAATTGTTCGGGAAATGAACCGCCACGCAGAAAGCTGAACGCGCTGCAGGCATGAAGCTCGATATAAGACATTCTCGTCATTCCGAGCGAAGTCGAGGAATCCCGTCGCGAACCTTAAAGGCAGCGCACCGGGATCCTTCGACTTCGCTTCGCTCCGCTCAGGATGACTGGCTCCTAATCATAAATCCCATCGATCGCCCAGGTGCTTCCGCTCCGATGACATCGGCAGACAGTTCCGTCCTCCAGCTCGAGATCCCATTCGGTGCGTTCCCAGGATTTTTCGTCCCACCAATTGCCGGAAGCGCGATAAGGTCCGGATTGCTCGGCGATCCGACCGCGAATCTTTTCACTCTGAAGATGCCGAGTTTTTCGAAGTGAACATCGATGCCGACACCGCCGGCCGAAAACGACGCAGCGCGGGTCGTGGCATCGGCATCCTTGCCGATGGGACATGGGCTGGAAGCCCATGCCACCTGAATGCCTCCATTCGAAATGCATCCGGCCGATGCGTTTCTTCGAGAACGGGCGTGCCGACACGCTCGGAACCGAGCAACGCGCTCAGTCGCGCGAGTGTTTCGTAAAGTTGCTGCGGATTCCGCAGGGCGGTTTCAAATAAACCGAATTGCTGCGATGCCGGTCGGATTGGCTGGGCCTGCAAGGACACGGCCACGATCGGATGTTCCGAGCGAAAATTCTCCAGATGCGTGGCAAGCATACGGAAAAGAAGATCGACATCGTTGGTCGGCTGCGGAATTTTGAAAACGCGCTGGTAAGTCTTCTTGTTCGCCGCAAAAGCAATCCGGAGGGTCAGTTCTTTGGTCACGAGATAGATGCCGCCCAGTCGCAAGGCGAGTTGCTCCAGAAACCGCCGCAGGATGAAGAGGAGCGGTTCGGCTGTTTCAATCTCGTGTTCGAACTCGAAGCTCTCTTCGAATAACTCCGGGGGCTGGACGAACTTGAGTAACCGCTTCGATTTTCCATTGGCCCGCTCCCACATCCCTACGGCTTCGGGGCCGAGCCGGGCTGCGATTTCTTCCTTATCCAGCGCGGCAAATTGCCCGAGCGTGTGAATTCCCCATTTATGGAGGATGGCGAGGATTTGCCGAATGGAACGCTGTCGATCTTCCAGCGGCTTTTTCTTTGGGGAAGCAGAGCGCTTCATGGGCTCAATTTAGCTATAAAGATGTGGATATGTTCAAGTGAACACTTTGCAGGTCATCCTGAGCGAAGCGAAGCGGAGTCGAAGGATCCCCAAGCGCTTCCTTTACGCTTCCGCAACGGGGTCCCTCGACTGCGCTCGGGATGACGTGCTGGATTGCTGTGCCCTTATTTTCCCGGCGAAAGCAGCCTTGCTTTTGCCTCTTCGGAAAGCGACGAATTCGTAATCGATGCCCGCGCGCGGTTTGGATCGCTCTTGAGCCATTTGCGAAAAACTGATTCGAGTTGGCTGCCCCGGACGGTTTCATTGCCAATCGACTCCGCCCATTGCACGGCCGTTTGCGGATCGGAACTGGCAATCCGTCCGGTAAAACTACTCACGGCGCTATCTCGCGATGCGCCTTCGGGCAAAGTGCCGAGCCACGCCGGCCGCGGCCGCCGGATCGCTCCGCGACCACCGATTGATCAGGCTTTGAAACGCCTGCTCGCGCGCGCGCCCTTCGGGAAGCGATGCGGCCCAGCGCCCGGCCTCCTCGGGATTCTGCGAACTCCAACGCGCCACGATCGAACCGGCCGCGTCGGCCTTCGCCTGGTCGGACGAAATTTGCGTGACCAGGCGCGCTGCGGTGGAGGGATCGTTTTTTACCAGCCCTTCAATGATAGCGGGAAGGGCCGCGTCGCGCGCATTGCTGTCGAGGCTTTGGGCCCATTGAATGGCGGCATTGGAATCAAGTCCGGCCCATTGGCGCGCAACCTTTTCAACCATGTCGTTGCGCCGGCCGGCATCGGCCTCGCGCAACACAAACTCGGCCGCCGCCCGCGGATCGTTCCCCGCCCAATGCGAAACAATGTTGCCTAACGCATTTTGGCGGGCCGTGCTGGCCGGAAGTTTTTGGGCCCAGGCAAGGGCACTTTGCACATCGGCCGAGGCCATTTGCGCCGCAATCGCATTGATCGCATCCTCCTGCACCTTACCGGCTGGCAAACCTTCGACATACTGCGCCGCCGCGGTCGGGTCCGATTGCGCCCAAACGAACAGAACGGAGCGCAGCGCGCTAATCTCGGCTTGCCCAGGCAAGCTGCGGGCCCAATCGGCAGCGGCGCGGGGATCGGTTCCCGCCCCATTCTCGCCCAATATTGGCCATCGCATTGTCACGCACAGAGCCCGCCGGCAATGTGGAGGCGATGGTCGCAGCTTTCTGCGGATCCTTATTGCCCCAGCCCGACAAGATATTCTGCAAAACCGTGTCGCGGTTTTGCCCCGGCGGCAGGTTGTTGGCCCAGGCAAAGGCCGATTCCGGATCCTGATTTGCCCACGTAAAACCGACTGCCTGAAGAGCGCGGTCGCGACCAGTCCCGGGTGGCAATTGGACAGCTGCTCCGGCTGCCGCGGCGGCATCGTTCGCCGCCCAACGATTGAAAATCGGGAAGTAAAGATTTTCCCGGTTTTGGCCGGCGGGCAGACTCTGCAACAGAGCGATTGCCGCCTGCGGATCTTTTTCTGCCATTGAGCCAACGAGTGTTTGCATCGCCTGATCGCGCACCGGCCCCGGTGGCATCTGCCGGGCCCAAGTCATCGCTGCCGTCATGTCCTGTTCGGCCCATCCGCCGATGGCGCTGGTGAGGACCCAATTACGCGAAGCGTTGCCGGGCCTGCTTTGCGCGTATTCAATGGCTGATTTCGGATCGAACTCGGCCCATCGCCCGACCAACAATTGAACGAGCATGGTCTTGTCCTGCGGTTTCGGGAGAGCCTCCGCGAAAGCGACGAGCTCCCGCACATTATCGGCATTAACTGAGTCAACCAGCTTGGCCAGCTGAAGGTAAACGCGCCGGCTCCCCGAATTTGTTAACGCTCGTTTAAGTCTCTCGATAATTTCTCCGCTGGAAGAAGAACCGGGCGTTTCGGGAGCGCCCAATCCGGACGGAGCAACCGCCGGTTGGGAAAGAGCCGGCTTGGCGACGAGAGTCGTTTGGACTGATTTGGTGGGGATCGCCGGCGCCCGAGATAATTTCGTCCGGGGGAAGAATTGGCTGCCGAAAACGAGGCCGATCACGAAGGCGAAAGCGACGATCGGCCAGGTGAGTCTTTTCATGGACTAGAGTATTTTGACTGCGCACTTCGGCAAAGCGCTCAAAAATGCGCGCCCGTACGGTTTAGTTATGATCCGGTTATCGAGAATGACAACGATGCCGGTATCGCTCTTTGTTCGAATCAAGCGGCCCACTCCCTGTCGAAGCTTCAAGATCGCTTCCGGCAGGGAAAATTCAGTAAAGGCATCGCCTCCCCGCGCCTCAACCAGTTCGAGCTTCGCCTCAATTAGCGGATGATCCGGCACGGCGAAGGGCAGCCGGGTGATAATTACATTGGAAAGCGCTTCGCCCGGAACATCCACGCCCATCCAAAAACTATCCGTCCCAAAAAGAACGCTGCGCGGTGTTGTCTTGAATTGCTCCAGCAAAAGACCGCGCGGCGCGCCACCGCCCTGCACCAGCAAATTCATTTTTGTTCGCGCGAAGAACTCCCGCAACCGCTCGGCCACTTGCTGCATGCCGCGGTAACTGGTGAAAAGGACAAAGGCGCGTCCGTCCGTTTCTTCGACAAAATGCGCGATCCAATGCTCAAGCGCTTCTTCGTAACCGGCGTCGCGCGGATCGGGCATTTTTTGCACGATGAAAATCTTCATCTGCTTTTGAAAATCGAACGGACTCCCGAGCACTACTGCTTCGGCTTCGTCCGCCCCGATGCGTTGTCGAAAATAGGCGAGGTCGGGGCGGCCGACCGCGAGCGTTGCGCTCGTCATCACGCAGGAACAATCCTCGCGAAAAATCATGCGGCGCAGCACTGGTGCGATGTCGATCGGAGACGCGTTGAGGGAGAGAAATTGCGCCGTCTTGCCCGTGCGCTCGACCCAGTAAACATGTTCGCGCGCGCTCTGTTCCAGGAAAACGGCAATACCGGTTCGCGCGTCCCGGAGCCGCCGGCCATACTCCTGCAACTCCGCTTTTAAAAATTCATCATCGGCGCGTTTGACTACCTCGGCGATGCGGACTTGCAACGCCGTTAGCCGGCCGGTGATCGTGTCCGGGACAAGATCGACATCGCGCACTCGAAACTCCCGGCCCTTGCGAAAATCGGATTTCGATTCGATCGCGCTGAAAAAACGTTCCACTTCATCGACGACCTCGGCGGCCAGCCGCACACCTTCGGCATCGCGAGTGATGGTGAAGAGTCCTTTCTTGGTGCGCGCATTGTAAAGCCGCTGGATTGTCGATCTTAATCCGTACTGCGAGATGCCGATCCCGATCTGGCGCGATGCGGTTTGTTCGACCGTGTGCGCTTCGTCGAATATCAGAAAATCGTTCGGGAAAAAGAAAACCGCTCTCGCGCCCCTCCTGTTCCTCCGGGCCGCCCAGGAGCATGAACAGCAGCGTGTGATTGATCACGAGCACATCTGCCATGAGCAGGCGTTTTCGCGCCTGTTGATAAAAGCAGCCCGGCCCGAGGCCGCACGTTTTCGCCGTGCAGATGTGCGGCTCGCTGCAGACCTGTGTCCAAACTTTCGGATCGGGCTCGACCGCGAGATCGCTGAGCGAGCCGTCACGCGTCTTGCCCGCCCATTCCGCCAGCCGGTTCAATTCATTTTTCTCCGGCCCGGTGAAAAGCTCGTTGGCCTGGGCCAGCGCGCGTTCCAATCGTCGGGGGCACAGATAATTTTGCCGTCCCTTGACCAGCGCCGCGTGAAACTCGACCGGCAAAATCTTTTTCAGGATCGGGATGTCCTTGTTCAGGAGCTGTTCCTGAAGATTGATCGTGTGGGTGGAAACGATCGCCTTCTTTTTCTTCTCCAGTGCAAAAAGGATCGCCGGGGCCAGATAAGCGAGCGATTTGCCCACGCCGGTGCCCGCTTCGACAACCAGATGCCGCTCTTCCTCCAGTGCCCGCGCCACCGCCACGGCCATTTCCTGCTGCTGCGGCCGATATTCGAAATTCGTCGCTTTCGAGAGCGGACCGTTCTCCGAAAACAATACGCGAATTCGTTCGACAAATTCCGTCTCCAGCGAATCTTTGAGCGCGATCATCGAATTTGGTCTTAGTTTAAGCCGTGAAGCTGCTGGATCGCTACGTCATTCGCAATTTTTTGCAGGTCTATCTTTACTGCATCGTCGGCTTTATCTCGATCTGGCTCATCTTCGACATCAGCGACAATATCTCGACGTTCCTCGATGAGCAGGTCGGTCTCGTCATCGCGTTCCGGTATTACGTGACGCAGATTCCCGAGGTCCTGATCGTCTTGCTCCCGGTATCGCTTCTTTTGGCGCTGCTGTTTTCGCTCGGGCGAATGTCCCGCGCCAACGAAATCGTTTCCATGCTCACGGCGGGCCTGAGTCTCCCCCGGATCCTCTCGCCGCTCATTGCCATCGGCTTTCTTACGGTCGCGGCAACCATGGCGCTCAATTATTCGCTCGCGCCGCACGCCGAGCTGGCCCGCAAGCGGCTCCTCGATGAAGCGCGCTCGCGCTCCGAGACTGCCATCGAAGCGCAAATCTTTCGGAACCGGACCGACGCGCGCACCTGGTTCATCCAAAGTTTCCGCCCTGGCGGACAACAAGTTTAATAACGTCCAGGTGCTGCAGCAGGACAGCCACAATAATATTGTGACGAATTATCTGGCCGACCCGCGCGGTTTATCTTCCGGAAACAAAAACGTGGGAATTGGAAAACGTAAAGGTTGTTCATTACGATCGCGTGGGAAACATCCTGGACGAGCAAATCCTTCCATCGCTTAAGATCGACAACTGGAGCGAAACGCCTTTTCGCCTGGGCAGCGCGAATGTGCGCGCGGAATATCTCAGTGTGCCGGAGCTGCGCCAATATCTGCATTTCAATTCCGATTTTCCGGCGACCCGGCTCGCGCCATTTCAGACCCATCTGCAATACCGTTTCGCTCTGCCCTGGACCTGTCTGGTGGTGGTCTGCCTCGCGGCCCCGCTCGGGATCGGTTACTCGCGCCGCGGCGTTTTATCCAGCGTTGCGGCCGCGGTGTTTCTCGTATTCGCAATGAATTTTCTCACCCATCTTTTTCTGGCGCTGGGCGAAGGCGATCGCATTCCATCCTGGATTGCCGCGTGGACCCCCAACGTCCTATTCGCGGCGATCGGTCTCTACCTTCTTTATCTGCGCGCTTCCAATCGGGAAGCGCTCGGCTTTCATCTATTCGCGCCGCGGCGTATGGTTGCCAAATGAATCCGCTTCCCAACGAATGGGCCATCAAACATCGCGCCGACACGTGCGCGGTGACGCAACGGCCTTTCGCGCCCGGCGAATATTTCTACACGCTGCTCTATCATGATGCCGATGGTTATCGCCGCGAAGATCTGAGCGAAGAAGCCTGGCAAAATCGGAATGAAAATATTCAACCGTTTTCGTTTTGGAAAACGCGCTACGAACCTTTGCCTCAACCGGCCGAGCCGTTGGCCAAGGAAAATGCGGAGGAGCTTTTCCGTCGATTAGTTGCGTCGGAGAATCCGCCGGCCAACGCCTGTTATGTTCTGGCGGCGATGCTCGAACGCAAACGCGTGGTAAAACAAATCAAAACCGAAAATGCGGAAAAAGGACGCGTGCTGATCTACGAACACGGCGCGACCGGCGACGTGTTCATCGTGTCCGACCCCGGGTTACGTCTCGACGAACTGGAGAGCGTGCAAAACGAAGTCGCGCAATTGCTTCGCACCGCGGCGTAATCGCAGCACAGCCATCCGGCTGTGGGGACCGGCGGGCGTCTCGCCTGCCGAATCGCCTCAGCCCGTGCGCCGATGTCGATCTTGTGAGAGAATACCCGCCTATGAACACCGCCCTGCCCTGGTTCCGGGAAGGCTTCCCGCTTTTTCTCGCGCCCATGGCCGGGGTGTCGGACAAGATTTTCCGGCAGCTGTGCAAAGAATACGGCGCAGATGTTCTGACCACCGAGTTCGTCTCCGCCGAAGGAATTTTTCGGCGCAACGAGCGCACCCGGGAATATCTCGAGTTCGATGAGATCGAGCGGCCAATCGGCGTGCAGCTCTTTGGCGGGAATGCCGAACACATGGCAGAGGC
This sequence comes from uncultured Verrucomicrobiae bacterium, assembly GCA_963815455.1. Lineage (GTDB taxonomy): Bacteria > Verrucomicrobiota > Verrucomicrobiia > Chthoniobacterales > UBA10450 > JBDTZF01. Next base: position 496,374 of record CAWFGO010000002.1, on the reverse strand, counting down.
AGCGCGGCAGGTCGTCGATTGGGTCCGCCCCGATTTTGTCGATCTAAACTTTGGTTGCCCGGTCAATAAAGTCGTTTCCAAAAACGGCGGCTCGGCGTTGCTGAAGGATTGCCCGACTTTGCAAAGCGTTGCGACGGCAGTGGTGCGCGCGATCGCGCCGATGCCGGTCACCGCAAAAATTCGGATCGGGTGGGATGCCGATTCGATTAACGCGGTGCACGTCGCGCAAATTCTCGCCGATGCCGGGATCGCAGCGATTACGGTGCATGGGCGAACCCGCGCGCAGGGTTATTCGGGCGAGGCCGACTGGAATGTGATTGGCGAAGTTGCCGCGTCGGTTGCGATTCCGGTCATCGGCAACGGCGACCTCTCCAGCGCAACCGTAGTCGCAAAACGCCGGCAGACAGGAATTGCCGGCGCCATGATTGGTCGCGCCGCCATGACCGCGCCGTGGATTTTCCAACAGACCAAAAAGTATCTGGCCACCGGCGAAATTGCCGATGCGCCCGTGTTTGCCGAGCGATGGAAATTGATTTTGCGGCACTGCGAGTTGGTCGTTCGCGACTGGGGCGAAGAGGAACCCGCCATCCGATCGATGCGCGCGCGATTGATGGCCTACTCGCAAGTCTCATGCCCGACGCGAAACGATTGCGGGAAAAATTTTCGCATGTCTCGACGATTGCGAAATTGAGGAGATTGCTCAGGAAAGCTGTCATTCTGAGCGGAGCGAAGCGGAGTCGAAGAATCCCGCAGAATCATCAAAAGGTCATTCCACGGGATCCCTCGACTGCGCTCGGGATGACAGCGGCGCGCAATATCACAATCTGATTTCATGAGCATCGAATCTTCAATCAATTTCAAGGTCGGTAACGAACGCCTGATCCAAGTCACCGAGAATGCGGCGCGCAAACTGGCGTCGCTTCTTGAGGAAAAGGGCAAACCGGACGGGGCGCTTCGGCTGGCTGTGGTGGGCGGCGGTTGCTCGGGATTGCAATACACCATGGACCTGGTGGACGGGCCGAAGGAGCGCGACATCATGGTTCCAACCTCCAACGTAAAATTGGTTGTCGATCCAAAAAGCGCGCTTTTCGTGAGCGGCTCGGTCCTCGATTACAGCGAAGACCTGCAAAAAGGCGGGTTCAAAGTCACGAATCCGAACGCGGTGGCCCATTGCTCCTGTGGCGAAAGCTTTGCCGTGTAGAATTACGCCTTTTTGTTGGGCTTGATCCGGCCTTTTCGGGGCCATATTTACTGCTTCCCGCCGCCCTGTTTTCCTGCTCATAATCCCCGCTCATTCAACGGAGGTAACTATGACAACAACCCGCATCATTCTGGCCGGTGTTTTTGGAGGCATCGCCATGTTCATCTGGAGCTTTGTCGCGCACGATTTGCTGCCGCTGGGCGAAGTCGGCATTGACCAGTTTCACAATGAAACAGCAATGCTCGACGCCATGAAAACAAATATTGGCGAATCCGCCGGTCTTTACATGTTTCCGGGACACCACGTTGGCCGAAATGCCACGCGCCAGGAAAAAGAGGAAGCGATGAAGAGCGCGATGGACAAAGCCGCCACCGGTCCCTCGGGATTATTGCTTTATCATCCAAGCCGGGAATTTAACTTCGGTAAGCTGCTGGGCGTCGAGTTCGCCACGGAACTTGTCGAAGCCATTCTCGTCGTCTTCCTTCTGGCTCAAACGAGGATCGACAGCTTTTTTGGGCGCGTTAGCTTCGTCTTCTTTGCTGGAATTCTCACAGCCATTGCCACGAATGTTCCCTATTGGAACTGGTACGGCTTCCCGAAAAGATATACCGCTGCCTACATGTTCATCCAAGTCGTCGCTTTCCTTATCGTAGGCATTGTCGCCGCACTCACGATGGGCAAGCGCACTTCGCAAACCGCTTAATTCCAGTTCCGTCGCGTTGATGGCCGATGCCTTCACTGCCTTCGAACACGAAGGCTGGGAACGCGTCGCGAACAAATACGATTCGGTCTGGTCGAGTTCGACCCGGCAGTTTATCCCCCCGTCTGCTTGACGCCGCAGACGTCTCCGGGGAGATGTCGATCCTGGATGTCGGCTGCGGTCCGGGTTATGTGTCGGCCGCGGCGGCGGAACGCGGCGCCATTCCGGTCGGTCTGGATTTTTCCAGGGAAATGATCTCGATCGCAAAAAGAATGTTTCCGCACTTCGAGTTCCGCGAAGGCGACGCCCAGTGTCTTCCATTTGCCGACGCTACTTTCGATCGGGTCGTGGCAAATTTTGCGTTGCTTCATCTGGCCGAGCCGGAGACCGCCTGCGCCGAAGCGAACCGCGTCCTGAAGCCTGGCGGAAAATTCGGGTTCACAATCTGGGCGCCGGCCGCCGAAAGTCCTTACGCAAAGATCATCGACGACGCGATCGAGGCGCACGCCGACTTCGATGTCGATGTTCCGACAGGACCGCCGCATCATCTTTATTCCGGCAGCGACGAATTTCGCCAGGCGCTGGAGCGCGCCGGGTTCGACGGCGCGTCGATGATTTTCAAGCTTCACACCATCGAATGGAAAGTGCCGACCGCGCGCTTCGCTTTCGAGGCCGAGCGCCATGCCGGAGTTCGCACCGCCGGTTTGCTGGCCCGCCAAACACCGGAGGCATTGCGGAAAATTCAGTCATCGATCGAAACCGCGGTCCGTGATTACGCGAGGGATGATGGCTTTGCCATTCCCAAAGGCGGCCTACATCGTCGCTGCGTCGAAGGCCAATCGGCCGTGAAAATTCACATCCTCGATACTCGCCAGCTTGGTCGCTCCGGCATTGTTGCCGCAACGGCTCTTGAGACCGATGACGGCATTGCCCTTTTCGATACCGGCCCGGAATCGACATTCGATAATGTCGTTGTCGATCTTGGGAAGATTGGCTTTGATCCCAAAGACGTTCGTCATGTCTTTCTCAGTCACATTCATTTCGATCACGCCGGCGCGGCGTGGCGTTTTGCGGAATCTGGGCGCAAACGTTTATGTTCATCCGCGCGGCGCACCGCACCTGATCGATCCGGCGAAATTGATCGAGTCCGCCACGCGCATTTTTGGCGACGACATGGAAAGGCTTTGGGGTCGAATCGCGCCGGTCCCGGCCGATCGGGTCAGGATTGTGCAAGACATGGAAATCGTGCGGGTTCCTCCATTTGAAGTGCGAGCCATTGCCACTCCCGGCCACGCCAGCCACCATCATGTCTATCATTGGGAAAATAATCTTTTCGGCGGCGACATCGCCGGTGTTCGTATTGGCGGCGGACCGCCAATACCACCGTTCGTTCCTCCGGAATTGCATATTGAATCGTGGCACGAATCGATCGATAAAATCCGCAAGTTGAATCCGGCTCGAATTTATCTGCCGCACTTCGGGTTGGTTGATAAGGGAGTCACGGCCTATTTGGATGCGCTGGACGAACGGGTAACACGCTGGGCCGAGTGGTTGCGCGACAAAATTCGCGCCGGCGCAGACGAACAGCAATTGATGGCCGACTTCGCCAGATACGAACACGATCAACTTCGCGCTGGCGGCGCGACCGAGGAGGAAGCGCAAGGTTACGAGGCGGCCGATCCAAGCCACATGGCCGTTACCGCTTCTCTACGTTACTGGAAAAAGTATCATCCCGAACAATTTGCTGGCGCGGATTAATCGCCGCTTTTCGGTTCTGTTTTTACTTCGATCTTGCACGCCTCTTGCTTCTTTCCCGGTAGCACCAAGGTGCTTCTGCCACCCCGTGATCGATCAGCAAACATTCGAATCTCTTTTGCCCCGAGCCTGTGCCTGGGCGAATACGCAGGAGCAATTTATTCTGGCGACAGGGATGCCGTTGGGGGCAACACACATTGTCGATGCGCTCCAGGCCGGGGTCCGGGATTATTCGAAAATTCGAATCCTGGCGGTCGATCGAATTCCATTGCCCGAAGATGAGGAACTGGCCGGGGCAGCGCGCTACAGCCACATTATCACTGACGCTTCCCGCGGCGTCGCCATTGGGCACGGAATTATCGTGCGGGCCGATTCCTGGAACGACCGGGAGCTACTCATCCACCAATTCGTTCACGTTGCTCAATGTGAGCGAAGCGGCAGCCTCGAGGAGTATATCCGGGCATATCTGAGCGATCGTCGTGACTGCGCCAAGTTTACCGTCGGCTGGTTTGAGCAGGAAGCGCGAGGGCGCGCTCGCGAAATTTGCACTGCCGGCGAGGCTGCGGTGGCGATTGCGTCTTAGAAGTTATCTCGATCGAGAGGCGGGGAGCACCAGCGGCTTTCGTTTGACCTTGTTCGTCAACAGTTGACCGTTGAACGTTGCACCCTCATTTCCTCCTCGCCTGATGGTTACTGGAACTGACATCACGGTTTGGGCGATCGCCGCGGTTCTCGCCGCGGGCGTCGGCTGGAGTCGCTATTCGAAATGGCAAATGCGCGACAAGCTCGTGCGGGAACTGGCCGCCATGGACCCGGAACGGCGCGAGAAAGTGATCAGCCGCCTAAATCCGAAACTGGCAATGGAAGCGCGGGAAGAGTTGATGAACCGCTACCAGATAATGAGCTGAGGTTTTCTAGCGCTCGACCGGCTCGCGCTTCAATTCCGCCAGGAACCGGTGAATTGCTTCGGAGATTCGTTGATCGACATCGTCCTGTGTTTCACCGTTTGCTTTCAATTGCCGTTTCGGAACAAGCAGTGAGTGATCTCCGCCTTCCACAACGTGCAAGACATTCGTCGCCTTCATCTCAGGGCGAACTTGTTCAAGGAGATCTAAGGGACAAAGCGAATCCCGCGTCCCTTGCACAAAGAGGATCGGCGTTCCCATCGCGCGCAAGACTTCGTCGCGCAGTTTGGTCCGATCGCCCATCGCGCAGAGCGGATAGCCAAGACAAATCACTCCATCGACGTTTTCTTCCAGAGAGACGTGACAACCAATGCGTCCGCCCATGCTTTTGCCAATCAATATTGTCGATCCTGACGGAAATCGTTCGCGCGCTTGACGCAACGCCTCTCGATGCGCGGCGATGAGCTGCGGCAACGGGTCGGGCCGTTTCCGTCCGTCGCGCATGTAGGAATAATCGAACGTCTCGACATTTCCGATTTCGCCCAGCCGATTTTTCCATCGCTGCATCCAGGGATGCGATGAAGGAGCGCCCGCGCCGGGAGCAAACAAGAAAAGAGGCTTCATCGGCGCCAAACTAATTCGTAACTGTTCATTTGAACTTGCGCCATATCAATGGACGCGCAATTGTTCATCATGCTCACTGAGCGCCAGCAAAACATTCTCGATTTCATCCAGCGCGAACAGCGTGAGAAAGGGTTTACACCGAGCACGCGCGAAATCCAACGTCATTTCCGATTCGCCAGCCAGACGTCCGTGATGCAGTACCTCGCTGCGCTCGAGCGCAAAGGTTTTCTGGATCGACATGCTGGCAAGGCGCGAGCGCTGATTACGCCGGCCATGAAAGTCAGGATCACCGATGTTCCGATTTACGGGCAGATCCCCGCGGGAATGTCGGCGTTGACCGAGCAAACGATCGAAGGACACGTCTCGCTCGATGCCCGTTCGGCCAACGTTTCAAAAAATCGCGGCACATTTGCGCTACGGGTTCGGGGCGACTCGATGATCGGCGCGCATATTGTCGATGGCGATATCGTGATTTTGGAGAATAGCAAAGAAGCGCAGAGCGGGGACATCGTCGCCGCCTTGATCGACGGTGAAACAACCCTGAAGCGTTACGTGGTCGAGCGCGGCCGGCCCTATCTCAAAGCGGAAAATCCGCGCTATCCGAATCTGATTCCAGCGCGCGAGCTGAAGATTCAAGGAGTGATGGTGTCGCTCGTTCGCAAGCAAGAACGGAGAAAGAGGCAGTAACTGCTGCCGGAGCGCTTCTCGCTTTCGATGCTAAGCGGATCGATTGAAAAAACAGGCTGAATTTATTTTCGATTACTTCGCCGAACGACCAATTTCAATCCCGACCATGTTTCATCGACGGCGCAGACTTTGATATCAACCAACCCGATGGGCAAGGCGACCGCGCGGATCACGTCCTCGGTAACGTCGGTCGTCACGCCGGAAGCCTTTTTTGGCCAGGAGACCCAGAGGATACCAATGTCGGCTAGTTTGCGCCGGAGGCGTTCCAACTGCTTTTCCAGTTCCTTTCGACGCGTGGCAAACAAATGGATGAAATTCGACTGCGCGGCGCTTCGATTCGAGAACTTCACATCGTCGGCTGCCTTGCCCAGTAATCTCCGGTAGTTGGCCGGCGCATTCATACGCCACCACGGTTGTTCCAGGCTTGATCCCAAGTTTCTGGGCGAGCGGAGTTTCGGAATACCCGGCCATGCCGAGCAGTAAAGGTTCAATCGCTTGCGAAAGACAGCGAAATCCCGTTCTTTAACGTTGTTCGTGCGAAACAAGATCGACATCCAATGTTGTGCCACCGCTCTCATCGGGTTGTCGATCCTCCTCGCCGCTTGCGGGTCCCGGAGCGACGCCGTTTCCGGAACGATCGAAGTGGACGAAGTGCACGTCGGGCCGCGCTCCGGTGGGCGGGTTGAGAAAATCTTCGCGTGGGAAGGGGACAAGCTGCGCGCCGGTCAGCCGATCGTGAAATTGGAAGCGACAGAGTTGCTGGCGCGGCGCGACCTTGCCGCCGCCCAAATTGATACTGCCATTCACGATGCGGCCGCCCAACAGGCCCAGCTCGAATTCATGCGCGATGACGCCAAGCGCCAGCAGGACTTGCTTAAGCGCAAGGTTGTTTCCCCGAATGACGCCGAGCGCGCCAGCAGCGCAGCGAACGCCCAGGAGAAAAGCGTCGAAGCAGCGAAGATGCGAATTACGATGGCGCGGGCGCAACTGGCCGATATCGATGCCCAAATGGCTGAGATGGAGGTCACCGCGCCGGCCGATTCCATTCTCGAGGTCTTGAGCGTAAAGGTTGGCGACGTGTTGCCGGCTAATCGCGAAGTGGCCACTTTGCTCCTGCCGGCGCATCTCTGGGTCCGCGTGTTTGTTCCGGAGCCGTGGCTGGGCCGGATCAAGGTCGGGGAACATGTTCGGGTGCGGGTCGATTCGTTTCCAGACAAGGATTTCGACGGCGTGGTCGAACAGATCAATCGCCAGGCCGAGTTTACCCCGCGCAATGTCCAAACTGTCGCCGACCGGATTCGCCAGGTCTTTGGCGTAAAGATTCGATTGCCCAGCGATGAAGAGCGCCTCCGGGCCGGCATGTCGGCCGATGTTTATTTTCCGAATGTGAAATGAGTCTGCGCGAAACAGGAAGCGATATTCCATGCGTGTCATCCTGAGCGAAGCGAAGAACCCCGCGAGAAGATGCAACGCTCGCGAACAATCATGCGATCGGGCTTCCAGTGTGGCTCTGTCCTTGAACGACGACTGTGAGGTCCCTCGCTTCGCTCGGGATGACGACACGCGCCTGCGCAACTCGGGATGACAAGATGAGCGAACCAATGATCGAGTGCGAAGGCCTGACCAAACGCTTCGGCGCGTTTACCGCTGTCGATCATGTGTCGTTTTCCGTGGGCAAAGGCTCGATCTTCGGTTTTCTCGGTCCAAACGGCTCCGGCAAATCGACAGTGATTCGGATGCTGTGCGGAATTCTCGAGCCGACCGAGGGAAGCGCGCGCATCGGCGGGCACGACATCATCAAGCAAGGCGACGAGATCAAAGAAATGATCGGCTACATGTCGCAGAAATTTTCGCTCTACGATGAATTGACCACGAACGAAAACTTGCTCTTTGCCGGCAAGCTTTACGGTTTGAACGGCCGTCCTTTGACCCAGCGGCGTGACGAGCTGATCACTCTGACTCACCTGGAGCCTTACCTCGACAGGCGGGCCGATATGCTTTCCGGCGGTTGGCGGCAGCGTTTGGCCATGGCCTGTTCTCTCATGCACAAGCCAACTGTTCTTTTTTTGGATGAACCGACGGCGGGCATCGATCCGGTGGCGCGTCGTGAACTGTGGGATCTCCTCTTCGAGTTCGCCGGCGAAGGCATGACTCTTTTCGTCACGACGCATTACATGGATGAAGCGGAACGCTGCGATCACGTTGGCTACATTTACATGTCGGAGTTGATTGTGTGCGGCGAGCCGGATGAATTGAAGCGGATGCCCGAAGTGAGCCCGGCCGGCACGCGGCGTCTCGATGTCACCTGCGATCATGTCACGACCGCATTGCAAGCGATGCGTCAACTGGAGGGCGTTCGCAGCGCCACGGTTTTCGGCCAATCGATGCACTTGCTTGTCGATGAGAGCGTCCAGCAGGCTGAGATCGACGGGAAACTGCGCAATGTCGGAATCGGCCGCGCCGAAATTCACGAGATCGGGCCGTCGCTCGAGGATGTCTTCGTTACGTTGAGCGAGAAACATGCTGGCCAGCAGAAGAAAGCGGCATGACATGCTTGTCATCCTGAGCGAAGCGAAGGACCCCGGGAGTACAGACAACGCCCGGGAGCAACGAAGCGATCATGAATCAGGAATGTGTGATCCCGTTAAGTGCGAATGTGAGGTCCCTCGCTGCGCTCGGGATGACAGAGCAAAGTAAAAATGAAACGTAAACCTTTCCGCGGCCTTAGCGCGATTCTGTTCAAGGAATTCATCATCGTCTGGCGCGATCCGATGACGTTGTTCTTCATGTTCTTTCCACCATTGGTGGAGATGGTCGCATTCGGTTACGCGCTCGACACCGACGTAAAACACATGTCGATGATGATCTTGAATCAGGATCGCACAGTCGAGAGCCGGCAGTTCATCGATCGATTTGTGAACACGGAAACATTTCGCGTGGTCGGCGAAGTGCAGAGCGTTGACGAGCTGGCCAGCGAAATCCGCAGAGGCCGCGCCTATGTTGGCCTGGAAATTCCGCCGACATTCACTCGCGACGTGCGCGCGGGCAATCCGGCCCAGGTGCAATTGCTGGTGGACGGTTCTAATTCCACGACCGCGCTGCAGGCGCTCAACACTGCGCTGGCCGTCGGGCTGACCCAATCGATCGAAACGTTGTTGCGAGAAACCGGACGACGCAGTGTCCCGATCGAGATTCGGCCGCAAATGCTCTATAACCCGGCAATGAAGAGCCCGAACTTTTATATTCCGGGCGTGATCGGCATTGTGCTGCAAATCGGAACGACCTTCGCCACCGCCATGGCGGTGGTGCGTGAGCGGGAGAAGGGGACCCTGGAACAACTCCTGGTGAGTCCATTGAGCCGCTGGGCGTTAATGCTCGGCAAGCTTGTGCCGTATCTCTGCATCGGCATGGCCATGGCGATTCTTCTTTTCCTTATCATGCGTTTTCTCTTTGGTGTGCCCATCGCCGGCAGCGTGTTCGCGATGCTGTTCGCGACTCTCGTTTACGTGTTTGCGCTGCTCAGCCTGGGCTTGCTCGTGGCGACGAAAGCCGAGAACCAGATGCAAGCGCTCCAGATGTCGATGACGTTCATGTTGCCGAGTGTTTTTTTCTCCGGTTTCGTCTTCCCGCGCGAAACAATGCCGTCGATTTTCTATGCCCTCAGCACGCTCTTGCCCGCGACCTATTTCATCTCGCTCATGCGCGCAATCATTCTGCGTGGCGCGCATTTTATCGAATACTGGCCGAATCTCGCGATCCTCATCGTGATGTCGATCGTGCTTTTCTCAGTCTGCGCGTTGCTATTTCGAAAGAAGATCGGCTGATTGCGCCGGCCAAGACGCTCGACGCAGCAACTGCATGAAAAAAAGGGCCCCGGCATTATGCCGGAGCCCTTTCAAAGTTATCGGTCTAGACGAACGCCAGAAACTAATTCCCGCTACCGAACCGGTAGACGAGAGCAAATCGGCTCACGAACATTGCGTCTTGAGTATCGAAGTGCACTTCCTGGTTGCCAGCCTCGCTGAAGCCGCTGGTGTTATCCTCGATGAAATGGATGTAAAGAAACTCGGACCTGAGACTCCATTTCTTGTTGATAGCCCATTCTGCACCTACTCCGGCGACTCCACCCCAGCGGAACGAATCCGCTGAGAAGGATTCCATCCCCGAAAACTGACCATCTGGAGCGTTCACGGCGGAGGATTGACTGTTGACGGCGTCAGGAGATCTGTCTCCGACCGACCAATCGTGGTCGATGTCTGCGAATGCGAAACCACCTGTCACATAGAGGAGAAGATTGTCCACCACGACGCCGCTGCGGGCCCGGACCGATCCCCAAAAGTTGAGTGCATCGTGAATTCTCAGTTCGGTCCCATCAGGGAACGGGCTGTGATGGTCCGTGCCCTCGATGCTCGTCCAACTCCCGTCGGCTTCGAGCCCGAAGAGAGCGCAGCCCCTTTGGAAGTTGTAGCCAACCGAGCCGCCAAGGGTCACGCCCTCCCGGCTTTTGCTCGGGTTGGACGTGTTAAAATCGGACGAGAAGTTGTCGATCCAATTGTCATTATCGTTCCAGGTCGAGTCGAGCACAGCCCCGCCAACGTTGGCGCCGAACTCCCAGCCTCCGAACTGAGCACATTGCGGAAGTTCTACGATCGGTTCCTTGGATTGATAGCGTTCCGGCGCGCCGGCGAAAGTGAAGGCGCAAGCTGCCCACAAGATTGTACAGGTTAAGGTGAGTTTTTTCATTGCCGTGGTTCTAGCCGATGGACTCCGCAAGTGTCAACCGCATTTGTGAATAACTGGCCGACTTCTTCTTGTGGTCATGGAATCTCGCTGCGGCTGAGCGTTTAACCGCTGATCGCGTCGCTCACCAGATATCGTCGCACCACCAGCGCCCAGATTAGCAGCGTGATCAACAGGTACCAGGCGAAAAAGCGGTTGTAACTGCGCCGCTGGGCCACCAGACCCCCAACGGCGACCAGCGCGTACTGGCCGACGAACGGGAAGTACCACACCGGGTGGAAAATGTCGCCGCGAATAGCTGTCTGGGCGATGTCGAGCAGGCACATGGCCAGAAAAGTCGAGTAGTATCCGGTGCGGTTCCGATGGAATCGGTCCCGCTGCTCTTCCTCCTCCGAAAGGTCGGGCGGGTAAAGGAAAACGGTCATCATGTAGAGCGAGATGGTCCAGGCGATCAGGATCAGGAATTCATCGAAACTCCAATTGACCTGCGAATTCCACTTGAACGTCACCCACCATTGCAAGACAAGGAGGAGCAGGGTTGCCACCGTGAAGACGACATGGACTTCATCGATCGGATTCTGCCGCCGTCGAAATAGCGTGCGCCCCGCCCCGGCCAGAAGATTGGTCACGCCCAACCCAACGATGATCGACATCAGCGCAGCGATGAATTCGAAGCTGCCCATCTGGTTCATACCGATCTGTCTTTTACAGAAGATAACGAAGGCAACAAAGTTTATAAAAACCGCGGATTACGCAGATAACGCGGATCGGAGAAAAGATTTGCCCACGAAACACACGGAAAACTCGAAAGGTCATGGAGACGGTCGCCGTAGGCGACCCAGCTATTTATGCGGAGCGACAAGTCGCCTCGGTCCCCATGAGTTGGAACCCACCGCGGCAATGACCCGGCGAGCCGCCGAAGTCTCTATCTAAATTTTTCGTGTTATTTCGTGTGTTTCGTGGGCACACCTCTCCTGCGTATTGTTTGAGTTTTCCACGAAATCCACGGCCAACTACGGCGTCGTTTTCGGCAACAGCCAATCGAGCGCGTGGTAAAGCTCGGCCAGGGCTGCGCTTTCGATCGGGCTATTATGATACGCGCCGGGCAATGCGATCACGCGTTTTTCACCGGCATAAGCATCGGCCACCATTCGGTGAAAACGGGGCGCTACCACTTCATCTTTCTCTGCCAGCAGGAAAATCGCAGATGCGTGCGTCCGTTTCGCGTTGCTGATGATGTCCAGGTCCGGCGGGATTTGCAGCGCGATGGGCCCCGCCAGGAGCCACAGGTTCCACCAGCCATGTTGCTGAAGGATCATTTGCCGCAGGGGAGGCGGATTGTGCAAGATCAAGCCGGCAACGGATCGATTTGCCGAAACATGCAGAGCCGTGGTGGTGCCAATGCTGGCGCCGAATACGACGATCGGCCTTCCATTCGCTTCGCGGTTCAACTCGTCGAACGCCGCCAGCGCAGCCGGGCCCATTCGCGATAATCGGGCCGGCCCGGTACTGCCACCGAACCCCGGATAGTTCATTCCCCAGATCTCAACCGCGCGACCACTCCACATCTCGGCCTCCGCCACCACCCAGCGGTCGGCCCGGTCCGCGTTCCCATAAAACCGCAAAACGTAAATCTCCGGGCCGCCTTTTTCTTTCTCGAGTCGTGATCGCGCTGTCCACAATTCTATTTCGCCGGTTTGGAACGGTATCATCGTGCGAACCGCTCCATGCGTCTCAATCGGCGCGGTCGTTGGAAATAGAATGAGATGGTCCGGCAGACGTCCAAAAAGAATCACAGCGAAATATACGACACAGATTGCAAGCAGACTTCGAGGTCCCGGCAGAATTCTGCGCTTCGCGGCAGCCATCCCTGTTGAGGCGAATATCAGAAATCGTTTCATCGTAAACATCCTAACCAGCCATCTGTCTCGAAGCGGTGCACGCCCACCTCTTGGAGCATCCGATACACGTCGGCAAGAAATGCAAGGGCGCGAGCTTTTCTACGCCTGGCGCATGAACATCGCGAAAGACGAGCATGTCCTCGAACCGATCCTCGCGCCAATTCTCATAACCGCAGCGTCCCCTAAATATTTTCGGATTTTTGAAGGTTCTAAAGAGCATGTCCCAAAGCGGGATATCCGCGAAATTATTCGTGTGGTGCCGGAATTGATGATGCACGCGATGCGATTCGGGGCGTTGAAAGATGAAACCGATCCAGGCGGGAGTTTTGATATTCCAATGATAGAAGAATTCTCCGACCGCGATGAGGACGGTGTAGTAGCCGGCGGCACGCACGCTACCGCCGAATAGCGGATAAACGATCAGACTGCTGAGTACGGAGTTGATCCAGATTTCTACCGGGTGCTTGTAGAAGCTGGTGACGATCTCCAACCGCCGAGCCGAGTGGTGGATCTGATGAAGTGTTCGCCAGAGAAACTGTGACTCGTGGCGATACCGATGCCACCAATAGTAAACAAACGTCGAGAAGAGATAGATGATCAACGCCGACGACCAATCGCTGAAGTGGTCTTTCAAATGAAAGATCGACATGTGATTGAGCCAGCGGTTCCAGGTTTGTCCAGCCAGCACGGTGATCCCGAGTTGGATCGAGTTGATGAGGATGACCCGGCCCCACCACGCATTGATTCGAGGGAGGTCCATGGCGGGCCATAAACGCTCGGCCAGGATGCAACCTGCTGGATTCCGATAATGATGAAAAGATTCATGCGCCTATGATCGCTCGTTAGCGGAGAATTGTGTTAATCGATAATGCTTGGATTAATCATTGATACAGACGATGATCCCGCACAGATGAATATCCACCATCTCGAGCTTTTTTATCACGTCGCCAGGCACCGGGGTATAACTGCTGCCGCGCGCAAGATGCCTTACGGTATTCAGCAACCGGCGATTAGTGGCCAGCTGGCCCAATTGGAGAAGACTCTTGGAATCAGGCTGTTTCATCGCCGTCCGTTTGGCTTAACCCCCGGCGGCGTAAAGCTCTTCAGCGAAATTGAACGGTTCTTTGCCGGATTGAGCGAACTTCCGCATCAAGTCCGCGGCCACGCAGGTCAACGCTTACGCCTGGCTGCGCCTGCAATTATCCTCCGAGACTACTTGCCGAAGATATTCGTCGAATACAAACGGCGGTATCCTGATTTCCACCTCACTCTGCATGACGCCAATCAAGCGATCGCCGAAGAATTGCTTCATAAACGGGAAATCGATCTTGCCATTACCGAATTGGAAGGAAAGCCAGCGGCACTGATCAACTCCTGCGTCCTCCTGCGCCTGCCTTTGGTTCTAATCGTTCCCGAACGCTCTAAATTTCGCAAGATTGGCGACTTCTTCCGCGGCAATAATCCATCGCCGGGTTTGATTTCGCTGCCCCCGGATGAAGTAATCTCGAAACATTTTCACACCGGCTTGAGGAAGCTGGGGCTCGCTTGGGCACCGACCATCGAAGTCAGCTCGCTTGACTTAGTAGACCTCTACGCGTCTCTGGGTTTTGGCGTAGGTCTTTCGGTAGCAGTGCCCGGGTTACGGAGAAAGCATGGCTTGAGAACGTTGTCTCTGCGAAACTTTTCACCCTTATTGATCGCCGCAATGTGGAGCGGCGATCTTTCCGAACCGGCGGCCACTTTTTTGGCGGATATACGGAAAGTGGCGGTGTCGCTGGGGCGCTAACTCTTTCCAGTGACCGGCCCAATCAATCGTTCTCGTCTTTCAGTATTGATTTGATCTGCTCGCGCAGTTCGGGCGAATTCTTGTGTCCGTGCGCCGAAACGGCGTGCTGCACCGCCGCATCGAGAACTTCATCTTCTGTCCCCGAAAGTTTGAGCGAGCAATTCTTCTCACTCGGATGATCCCGGCAATCGATCGATTTTCGTTGAGTGGCCATTGTGGCCTCCAGGTTGATTAGCTCTTCTTTAATTCAGCCAAATCTTTCAGGATCTGCTCGCTGTGGTCGGCTGGTTTCACGCCGGTGTAAACCTTGGCGACTTTTCCTTCGGGATTAATCAGGAACGTGTTGCGCGCGGCCATCTTCGCCCCTTTGTAATCCATCACCGAGCCGTATTCGGTTGCCACCGTCGCGTCGGTATCAGCCAGAAGCTTAAAATTCAACCCTTCCTTGGCGCAAAAGTCCTTGTGCGATTGCGCGGTATCGACGCTCACCCCGAGCACGACTGCGCCGGCCTGCTCGTATTTCGACAAGTCGCGCTGAAAATTCTTCGCTTCCAGGGTGCAACCGCTGGTGAAATCTTTCGGATAAAAATAGAGCACGACCCATTTGCCTCGATAATCCTTCAGGCTCACCTGCGAACCGTCCCCGGTCGTTAAACGAAAATCCGGCGCCGGTTTTCCCGCCTCCGGTTGTTTCTGCATCTCGGTTGCTTGCATAAGAGCTAATGTAACGAGCCCGATAGTCGCTGATAAGAATATTTTGTTCATGTTTGCTTCGTTTACGAAACGTAACAGGGATTCGCTGCGATCAAAATGATTGCAATGAATTTGTTCAGTTCAGGGCCGCATTATCCGATAGAAACTTCAAGACTCGGGTTTCGTATTCGTGCGGAGCAGCTTGGTGAAGATCGACATGCCCCGCGTTTGGAATAAACCATAATTCCTTCGGTGGTCGCGCGCGTTCGAACAACAGTCGTGTGTCAGCGGGTCGCGTGTTCCCATCCTTTTCCCCGCTTATGATGAGGACGGGACACCGGACATCGGTAATGCGATCAATTGGGCGCAATTCAGAGGCAGAAACGCCGAGACGAAGATGGAGTTGGTTCAGGAGAAGCGGTGTTACCATTCGGCCAATTGCTCCAAAATAATTTTCCATTCGATTGCGCGTTGCGATCTCGATAGTCGGATAGACACCTTCGAGAACGAGCCGATCCACTTTTAGTGATGGCATCGCCAGCAAGCTCGCGACGCCTCCCAGTGAGCTGCCGATTATCGCAACGCGCCCCATAGGATCGACATGGTGAATGAAATCGACAGCAGCAATAACATCGCGACTTTCTTTCCAGCCAAATGTGATGTGATCGCCTTTGGATTCGCCCGTTGCCTGGAAATCGATCAACAAGACCGAATAGCCGGCGCGGCGCAGAAAACGCGCCCGGCGGATCATACTCAATCGATTTGCGCGGATTCCCGGTAGGAGAAGGATTGCCCCGGAACTATTCCGAGTGAGGCACCACCAGCCATGAATTGTCGCGCCGGAATCGCTGCGGAACGTAATTGATTGCGCGTTTAAATCCGGCGGTGCTTCGCCAATGCGCATCTGCACTGGTTTGGCTAGCAACCACCCGAGCGCATAGATTGCCCCAAAAGCGACAACTAGCAGCGTTGCAATTACAGCGAGCCATCGTTTTATCATTTAATGCAGTCAATCTGGACGATTGGACACTCGACACGCAAGATCGACATCTTCATTTCGTTGCTGGAGGAAAGCGAGATCAAACTTGTTGCCGATGTTAGGATGTTTCCCGGATCGAAACGGTATCCGCAGTTCAATCGGGAATCGTTGGCGAAGACGCTCACCGAACACGGAATTCGCTACGAACATTTTTCCGAACTGGGCGGCCGACGAAAATCCCGGAAGGACTCGCGAAATACGGCCTGGCGTAATGAATCATTCCGCGGTTACGCCGATTACATGGAGACGGAAGAATTTGGCAGAGGCGTGGAGCGACTTCGCGATCTTGCCAACGAGGCTGGTCCGACCGCAATCATGTGCGCGGAAGCAGTCTGGTGGCGGTGCCATCGCGCGCTGATTTCGGATTTTCTGAAAGTGCGCGGTATCGATGTGGTACATATTCTCGATGCTGATAAAACGGAACCGCATCCGTTCACATCGGCGGCGAAAATTATCGATGGCGAGCTAAGTTTACGAGGCCGCTGATTCGGTGCTGTAGGGCGTTTCTGTGAAACGCCAAACAAAACTCCGGCGTCTGACACAGACGCCCTACAGTCTGCGGTCTCCGACCGTCGCGATCATGGTGGAAAGTCAGTCCACGATTGCGGGCGATGCAGGAGACTGGTTTAGTTCGTAATCTGCAAGATTCATGAGCGCGTCGACGAAAACCCAATCTGGTCATCTTTCTGCCCGATCAACAGCGAGCAGACACGATTGCTTGTTGCGGCGGAGAAAAAGTTCATGCGCCGAATTTGAACAAGCTCGCGTCCGAATCGGTGGTCTTTCAGCGGGCTTACGTGACGCATCCGGTCTGCGTGCCTTCGCGGTCGGCGCTGATGACGGGGATGTGGCCGCATAACAGCGGCTGCACCCGAAACACGGTGACGCTCGCGCCGCGGTTCAAGGTCCTGACCGAGCTGATCGCCGACAGCGATTATCGCACTGCTTATTTCGGTAAATGGCATCTGGGTAACGAGACGGAGGCCCAACGCGGATTTGAGAATTGGGTGTCGGTCCGTAATCGACCGGGAACTGATTACCATGCGTTCCTGCAAGCAAAAGGGATCGCCCCCGACAAGGAAAATGGGGGTTACACGACAGTCATGGTCAGCGGTCTCCCGCTCGAACTTTCCAAGCCGAAATTTTTGGAGCGCCACGCCTGCGAATTTATCGAGAAACATCGGCGCGATCCGTTCATTCTGGTTGTCGGATTTGTCGAACCGCACTCGCCGTACAACGGGCCGTTCAATGACGAACATCCGCTGAGCGAGATCGATCTCGATCCTACCGCGACGCTTCCAGAGAACGAAAACATCCCGTTGCGCTACCGGTTAATGCGGGAATGGCAGCAGGCCGAAGCGGCGTTGGACCGGAAACGTCTGAGCAAACAGCTCTTCTTCGGAGGCACACCCGAAGAATATCGAAGCATCAAACAACGTTATCTGGGATTGGTGACGCTGGTCGACCGGAGCATCGGCGCCATTCTCACGTCACTGGAAAAAGCCGGCGTTGCCGATGATACGATCGTCGTTCATACCAGCGATCATGGCGACATGCTCGGCGCACATCGATTGTTTGGGAAGGAAGTGATGTTCGAGGAAGCGGTGCGCGTTCCGTGGATAGTGCGCCTTCCGGGTCAGCGACAGCAACGAATGATTTCGCAGGCGGTCAGTCAGATCGATTTTGTACCGACATTGCTCGATCTGCTCGGCAAACCGACAGCAACACAATGCGTGGGGAAAAGTCTTGCCCCGGTGATGCGCGGCGAACCCATGCCGCCGGAGAATGTGTTCATTGAGTGGGCGCCGAACCGGACGAAGATCGAGAAAGGAACTTTTCTGGCGCCTCGACGCGAGGTCAAACGCGCGATCGAGGAATCGACCCGCACGGTCATTTCGCCCGAAGGATGGAAACTCTGTCTACGCGACAAAGACTTGAACGAGCTGTATCACTCGACCGACGATCCCCTCGAGACGCGCAATCTTTATCAGGATCCAAAACACGCCTCGGTAATTTCGCGTTTACGGGACGAAATTCTGAAGTGGCAGGAAGCCACGCGCGATACGCTGAACATCCGGGCCGCGTCATGATCTCGTTGCGGAATCAATTTCTTTTCGTGCACATCCCGAAAACGGCCGGCAATTCGATCCAGAGCGTCCTGCGGCATTACTCGGAGGATGAGCTGGTTGTTCTTCGCCAGGAACAGGATGGCATCGAGCGCTTTGGTTTGCGCAATCCCAAATACAAACTGAGAAAACATTCGACCCTGGCTGAATACCGCGCAGCGCTGGGGGAAGAGACATTTGGCGCGCTGTTCAAATTTACCTGTGTGCGCAATCCGTGGGACCGGATGGTGTCGCTTTTTTTCCAGCCGACTCAGAAGCCGGAAATGTGGGACCGGAAGAAATTTCGGAAGATGGTTTTGAAAACTCCGTCCATCGTGGACTATCTGCGGCTCGATCAACCGAATGACGATCCGTTTTCCAACGTGCAGCAGTTGTTGCGCTTTGAAAATCTGGCCGACGATTTTCGCTCGGTTTGCGCGGCACTGAAAATTCCGGCAGCGCCCTTGCCAAAGTACAACCGATCAGCGCGCAAACATTATGCGCAGTATTACGATGTCGATCTTCGTGATCTGGTGGGGGAGCGTTTCGCGCCGGAGATCGAACGTTTTGGCTATAAGTTCGATTGATCGCCGCAGCGATTACTTTGCGCGAATTTCCGGGGCAATCTTCGGGACCCAGCGGTCGATTAACGGATTTCCCTTCAGCTTGCCAATTTTCTCCGCGGTACTGATTCAACAAGCCGCCGCATGATGTTTCGATTATGCATCGAATAATCGATCCATTTGTCGCTCCGCCAGACACGATCGTTGCCGATGTGAAATGTAAGATGCAGATCCTTGAAATGCTGGAACCGGTGGGCGTGAACGATCAGGTTTAAACCCAGCACTTTTGCAAAATTGCGAGCGCCGATACAGGCATCGCCCAGATCGTAATTTGCGTAGGCTCCCCTCCGGAAGATAAAGCAATCGTTGCCCGGATGCCGATCTCCGATGTCTGCGCACATCCGCCAAAACTGGGATGTTGCCGTGTAAGCCTTGGGCAATGTGCGACGCGTTATCATTAACGCGTCCCAGCCTTCATCGACGATGCTGGCCAGCGAAAGATAAAAGTGGGGAACGACAGCGATATCGACATTGCTGTAGATGAGATACTCGCTGCGCGTCGCGGCCACGGCCCGATCGAGGATATCTTTGATCAACGGCAACTTTCTCGGGACTGGAAAATCTCCCACATCCAGAACCGATCGCTCCAAGCGTTCTCGGAACCCAAAAAAAGGGGGAACGATCTCGTCATCTTCCGGAAAATTCACCGCGCCTAATTCGACTTCGAGTGAGAAGCTCGCCGCTACTTGTTGCGCCACCCGCATGCTCTCGAATGTGATGGGCTGGGCGACGTGAAGGTCCGATGATGAAGGCGACCTTCACCGGATTCACGACGTGCGCGAATTTAATACTCATTCCAGCTGATATCCGAGCCGAAGCAACGTCGCGCCGTTCTCTTCGCAGTATTTTCGGTTAAGGTCTGCATCAAAGTGATCCCGCCAGTGGCCGCTCCGGCCAGTGCGAAAAAAAGTGACGGGCTTGGCCAAATTCTCGCTTCCGACGTTCTGCTCCATTGTCTTCAGCCGATCGAATGAAGTTGCCTCCACCGCTTTGGCAATGGCCTCGTTGCCGCAGTTCAATCCCAGAAATTTCGAGATGCTGGCAGCGCCCGTTCGCGAGTCCTCCAGCATTTTCTCATACTGAAGCATCAGAATCCGATCCGGATGTTTGGTGGCGAAATCGAGGGCGCCCTCGACATGCTCTCTCCAGAATGAAAACTTCTTGGCAAAAGAGGAAAACACGAAGTCCCGGAACGTGCCATCGAAGCCTTTTTTCCCGGCGACGTATTGGTAGTAGGAAACCAGCGCGTCGCGGCCATCCCGAAAAAGATAAATAAGTTTCGGGTAAAGATCGTAGGAGGGATGATGAGATTTAATGTAGCGGCGCCCCTGTCGATCTTCCAGGGTCGCCGCGCATCGGTAGATGTCGGGGACATAGTTGTCGATGTTGCGGAAGGTGATCTTCTCCCCGGGAGCCAGGAGATTGGCCAGGATAAAACGGACCCAGGTGTTTCCCGATTTCGGGTAGGACACGATAAACACGTCGTCGGGCCGAATCCGGATCGCCGGCATTTTCTTTTCCGGCGCCGACGCTGACTTGAAGGAACGCGTGCTCACTTGTTAGAAAGCGCCTGCTGAGCCTCGCGTTTCGGATTCGAATAGCCGAGCGCGTCGAGCGCGTCACTGAAGCGCCGGTTGAGTTCCGCGATCGTTTCGGGCCTCAGCTTTTCTTTGTGATCACCCGGCGTCACTTTTCGCTTATGCTTCGACATATCCTCATCGCCGGGTTTGACGCTTTCGGCCCGGCGACTCATGACGAATTGATAAGTCTCATCCGCGTCGTTCAATTCAAATGCGGACAAGAATTTGCGAAGCCAACTGCCGAAATCGAGGACCATTTCTTCATAGGAGATCACGATCGCATTCGGCTTGCCGACGACCTCCCGAACATAAGCGGCGTATCTGTCACAAACGTTTCCGGCATATTTTGCGTGGCGTAAACCGGTGCCGTAACTGCCCCGATAACGGGTGAAATTATCGTCACTCATATCGAGAACAAACTTGTCGATCCCGGCTTCGGCGACCTCCTTGCGGTACCCGGTGTTGGGCTCGATTTCCCCGGGATGCATGAAGCAGTAGGAAAAGAACATCGAGGTCAGCACGTCTCTTGGATCGCGAAGATGAAGCACGATTCTCGCCGTGGTCAGGGCCGCGCTGGGGACAAAGAAACGGAGCGGTCCGAAGCAGCCGTGGCGCCGGGCAATAAAATCCTCGCCCTTGAAGATGCGTTCAAATGGCAATTGCTTATCGCGCGATTGGTTCGGGGAATAATATGGGATCTCATTCTTCGCGCAGACGTCTCGCAAGACCCGATGGAGCAACATCGAAGCGGCTCGATGGGTGGTAAACACAATCACCTTCTGACCGTTGTTCCCGGATTCCCGGCCCGGCCACAGGGAGGTTATACTCCTGAGAATTTGTCGCATGTTTGCCTACAGTTTCCCAAGCGTCACATATTTGCCGTTGGGATTTTGAAACCAATCGGGAAGCTCGATGTTCGTGCGTCGGATGCTCTCGTAGCAATTTTGCGTGATCGATCCGCGGTTGGTGCTTTCCCCGAAGATCGCAAAGTTCTCCTTGGTCACAAACAGCCGCTGCTCGGTCAGTTTCTCCACATCATCTTTTAACTTATCCATTGCTTTCGCCGACGGAATATCGGCCGGCATTTGAGTGAAGAGATGGCGAAGCACCTTGGCCCGCAGAAGCTGATGAATCCAAATTTGATACCAAGCTTTGCGTTCGAAATAGATATCGCCAAATGCGTTGACTCGTTTCTTCGGATAAAGCGTGAGTTTGGGACTGTCCAGGGTGACCCGGCATCGACAGAAAAGTAGACCGCTCATATCGGGCGATTTCATCGCATCGGTGATTAGTTCGTCAATTTTGCCGGTAACAAGCTGAATCGGATACTTGTCGTCTACGCACCAGTAGACCCACTCCTCGTCGTCGATCCCCGCGAGCAATTGCAGAACCGTTGGCCTGATTTCCTCCGGTGTCTCGAAATATCGGGTCCGTTCAGATTCCTGCCCGGCCAAATTCTGATACGGAATATGAAAAACAAACGGATGTTCCGGCCACAAGCGTTCGTATTGAAGCATCATGTGCTCGGCGATCGGCCGATAGCGATCGCAGCTCAGAACGATCGCCTTAATCCTACCCTTCGAACTCATAACCAAATCGTTCGATATCCACCTTGAACTTGTTCGCGATCACCTCTCGTGTCCGAGGATTATAATATTCGGTGTAATGTCGGGCCCGAGGGTTGGCCCGGCGATGCGGCAGTTTTTCCGCGATCCCAAGTTTTTGGGCGACCCGAGCCCAATCTTCTTCGAGGCGCTCAAATTTTCCGATGAAATCGGCCAGGACATGCCATAGGATCGACGAACCAGTCCAGTTGATAGCGAGCGGCGAGGAGTGGTCTACTGGTGCGTAGACGACAAGTATCCGATTCAGCTTGTACCGGCAAAATGACGAACTAATCACCAGCATATCACCCAACTTACGATTTCATCGCATCGGTGATTAGTTCGTCAATTTTGCCGGTAACAAGCTGAATCGGATACTTGTCGTCTACGCACCAGTAGACCCACTCCTCGTCGTCGATCCCCGCGAGCAATTGCAGAACCGTTGGCCTGATTTCCTCCGGTGTCTCGAAATATCGGGTCCGTTCAGATTCCTGCCCGGCCAAATTCTGATACGGAATATGAAAAACAAACGGATGTTCCGGCCACAAGCGTTCGTATTGAAGCATCATGTGCTCGGCGATCGGCCGATAGCGATCGCAGCTCAGAACGATCGCCTTAATCCTACCCTTCGAACTCATAACCAAATCGTTCGATATCCACCTTGAACTTGTTCGCGATCACCTCTCGTGTCCGAGGATTATAATATTCGGTGTAATGTCGGGCCCGAGGGTTGGCCCGGCGATGCGGCAGTTTTTCCGCGATCCCAAGTTTTTGGGCGACCCGAGCCCAATCTTCTTCGAGGCGCTCAAATTTTCCGATGAAATCGGCCAGGACATTGCCATTAGGATCGACGAACCAGTCCAGTTGATAGCGATGCGGCGAGGAGTGAATGCAAGTAGCGCTGCTGTATTGGATCCAATCCACAAACTGTTCGAAGGTCATCTTGTCTTTGAGCGTGCCGGCCTCGTTGCGCTCGTACAACGAGACCACCCGGTCCCACGGATTGCGAACGAATCCAAATTTGAAATAGGTCTCGAATTGTTTTTGGCCGATTTCTTTTCGCCGCTCCTTCGACAACGCTGGATAGATCACTTCGAGAATCCGGTTTTTTGTCCCGCCGAAATGCGTCCAATAGTTCTCCATATGATTTTTGATCTGCCACAAGTTCAGATGCGGTTTCCACGCCTTACCCAGAATGGCCCGGACGCTGGTCGATCCGGTCTTGGGCACTTCAACGAAAATGCATTTATATTTGTGGGAGATCACAGCAGGTTCGCGCTGGCTATCGGAGTAGTGAAACTCTGGGAACATTACTCCAACACCCCATCACTCCAACACTCCATTCCTTGGGAGATTGGGTCGGCCGGGACTCGAACCCGGAACCAACGCCTTAAAAGGGCGCTGCTCTACCAATTGAGCTACCGACCCGCGAAGAGGTATTTTTTTAATCCAGATCGTGCAGCACCGCAAGGTTGTAGCCGCATCGCCGTGCCACGCGGGCGCGGGGCCCACAGGGCGGCGGCTACAGCTGGATTAGCAAATCCCGCAGGGAATTCTTTTCTCGATCCAATCGGAAAATTGACACTCCTGCGGCACCAGCTGCGCTCCAATCTCGTTCGGGATCGTCGCCGACATGCAAAACCTGGTCGGGCTTCAGATTCAGGAACTTAAGCGCGCGCCGGAAGATTTCCGGGTCCGGTTTATCGGCGCCGATCTCGCTGGAGACAAAAATATGAGAGAAAAATTTCGAAATGCCAAGATGATCGAGAATGAATCGCAGACGGCCATCGAAATTCGAAATGACGACAAGCTGAAATCGGGGCCGCAATTTCTCCAGAACATCGACAACCTCCGGATACAAAGCCCATACGCCAGGCTCGGCGAAATGTTCGTAGGCGATCTCGAAGAAATTATCGCGATCGAACGCGTTCAAGAGATGGCGCCGCTTGATCGAGAACAAGATCGACCAGCTGGTCGCCACCAGTCTTTGTCGTCATTTTCGCGCGGGCCGTCGATGGGCGCTCGCGGCGGCATTTGTTTCCAGGCGACAATAAAAAGCGCGATCCAGTTTGGTGGCGTCGAGCTTCAATCCGATCTCTTGGCCAACGAGCGCGTAATGATCGCCCACGGTCTTGGTGAGATAAATGAGCGTGCCGGCAGCGTCGAAGAAGATGGCCTTGAACATTCGAAGTGGCATCGGCTTCCAGCCGATGATTTGTTTATACACAGGCAAGATGCCTGTGCCACATTGACATGATGCTCCCGGTCGAACACGACGATCCGATTAACGCAAAGATCCTGGCGATTTCCGAGGACAAAATCGAAGGATTCGTGCGGGAACCATTCGAGGAAATCGCGCGGCGTTCGGGCGTCGATGTCGATGCAGTGATGGCGCGGATCGCGGCCATGCTGCGCGCGGGAACGATTCGGCGTGTCCGGCAGACGCTGCTGGCCACCAATCTGGCCGATGGCGCGCTGGTGGCCTGGAAAGTTCCCGAGAACAAGATCGACAACGCGTTCGATTGGATGTTTCAACGCGATCCGTTTTCCGGTCACGTCGTCTTGCGCTCGACCGATACCGTCACCGCAGGATCGGATTACAAACTCTGGACCACGCGTCAAAGTGCCGCGCGGATTTTCTTTGCAAGCGCATGGCGAACTGTTGGCGCAGAAAGTCGGCGCGGAACGTTTTCGACTGATGCCGGCCAAGGGAATTTTCACGCTTGGAGTAGGGCATGTTCGCCGGAAAACGATTGAGCCGGGAAGCAAATCGGACACGCCGGCAAAGATGATTCCGGTGCAGGCTGTCGATCTGAATGAGCAGGAATGGAACGTTCTGCTCGCGCTCAAGCGCGAATTTACTGCCGGACGAAATTAAGCCTTCGCCGTGGGTAGCGCGCGCCAAGGAAGCCGGTGTTTCGCTCGAAGAATTTTATCGCGTGGCCGAAAGCTTGAACGCGCGGAAAATCGTCGGGCGATTCTCAACTTTTCTCGAGCATGTCAAACCGTCGGCCGGCGGCGTGCGGGTGACGCGATTCAACGCGCTCTTTCACTGGGCGGTGCCACCCGGGCGCGAGATCGAAGCGGGCGGCGAAGTCGGCCGGCATCATATTCTCACCCATTGCTACTGGCGCGAAGCGGGCCCGGAATTCAAGAACGTCAACATCATGGCCGTGGCCCACGGCACTGACAAAGCGCTCCTGCTCGAGCACAAAGCCGCGATAGATCGACATCTTCAGGCCAGCGGCATCCCGGTTTCCTACACGAACGTGTTTCTGGGGCGGCCGCAGCGAAATTAAGCCATCGGAGATCTCGCCGCGTGTTTATCGCGACTGGCTCCGGCAAATGACGACCACATAGAAGCGCGATAGAAGTCGTTAGACTTGACTGCTTTAAGCAGTCAAGTTTCAAGCACAGCGCATGATTTAGGAAAGTCTGCGCGTGCGTTCGATCGAGATTTTCGCAAGCAGCGCGACGGCAAGGTGGATCGGCCGCTCCGCGGGCGATGCTAAACAGCCGCAACTTGCCGAGATCTCTCTGGGCAATTCAGTTTGCGGCTGCGCCGTTGGATTGGCATCGAGCTCGCCACGGGACGAGTCCGTCCGACTGGCGGACAAGGGACTGCTCGATCCACCTTAGAAAACCTCTGCGTAACTAGTGTCGAGATTTCGCAGGACCGCGATGGCAAATTGGTGTCGATCGATTTGTCGATCCAGCGTTATCGCCAGCGAGACCGCGGTCTTTTTCAATTCTTCGGGGAAATCTTCCGGGGTGTGATTTACATTGATACCGATTCCGGCAATGGCCAGATGCGGCGCATTTGGTTGCGCGCGCATCTCAACCAGAACGCCGGCAACTTTTCGCCCTTCGATTTGAACGTCATTCGGCGCCTTGACCGTTACGGGGAGCGAGAATTCATCGCGGATCGTTTTGGCTACGGCTTTTGCCGCCCACGCGGTGAGACGCGGCGATTGGCCGATGTCGATCTTCGGTCGCAGGAGAATGGAGAACCAGAGGCCTTTGGCCGCGGCCGATTCCCAGCGGTTGGCTCGCTGGCCTCGGCCGGCGGTTTGATGTTCGGCGAAAACGACCAGGCCTTCCGGGGTTGTTGGTAACGCGCGTTGCAAGATGGCGTCGTTGGTCGAAGTCGCTTCTTCGAGAACGACAATCTCGCGACCGATCACGCATTCTCCCAGCGCGTGCCGGAGCGCCTCGGCATCAAGAGGCGACATTCTTGATTTCGAGTGAAAGATTGATGGCCGGGGCGGAATGGGTGAGCGCACCGACGGAAATGGAATCGACACCGGTGGCCGCGATTTGGCGGACATTCTTCAACGTGATGCCGCCGCTCGCCTCGAATTTTACTCTGCGGCCGACACGGCCGCCGCTACAGTGCCGGCCCAACGCGACGGCTTTGCGCATGTCCGCCGGTTTCATGTTATCGAGCAAAACAACATCGACACCTTCCATTTTCAGCAGCGCTCGCACCTGATCGAGAGTATCCGCTTCCACTTCGATGGGCACGTCGGGACGCGCCTGGTGCATCCGGCGAATCGCCTCGGCCAGTCCCGACATTCCCATTCGGGCACCGAGATGGTTGTCCTTGATCAACACCATGTCGAACAAGCCGAAGCGATGATTCGCGCCGCCGCCCGCGAGCACGGCCGCTTTCTCCAGCGCGCGAAGACCGGGCGTAGTTTTCCGGGTATCGAGGATCTTTACTCGTTTTTTCCCCGCAGCTTGGACGAATTTTCGAGTCAGCGTTGCAATTCCACAAAGGCGTTGCAGAAAATTCAGGGCAACGCGCTCTCCTTTCAAAATCGAGCGGGCGGGACCGCGGAGCTCGATGATGGTGTCGCCGGCAACAATCGCGGCGCCGTCGTTCCGGACGATTTGAATTTTGACTCCGGGATCAACGCGGCGGAAAACTTCGGCGGCAGTCTTCGTCCCGGCAACAATCGCTTTTTCACGGGCAACGATTTGAGCGGTTGCCTGGACCGTCGGCGGCACAAAGAACTCGCTGGTCACATCGCCCTCGCCGATGTCTTCCGCGAGCGCGACGCCGATCGGATCGAAATTGAGCGCATTCATCAGGCCAGGGGCAAGTTCGCTGCCCGATAGACGCATCGACCACGAACGTACGTCTCCAGGATCGCGTGGGGTCCGGCCCGGTAAACGCACAGCGCGATAACGTCGTCCGGGGACATTGCCCGCAGCGCGTCCCGGTCTTTCGAGTAGGGAAGCAACGCGGCAAGATCGACAACGATCAGGTCCGCCTCTTTGCCAAGGTCGAAGGTCCCAATCATCTGGCTTTTTCCGAGGGCCCGGGCGCCGCCCTGGGTGGCGAGATAAAATGCCTCGCCCGGCTTCAGCGGACGCAAATTCGGTTCGTAAGCGCCGCGCGCTTTTTGCACGTCAACGGCGGCCCGCATCACTTGCCACATGTTCAACTCCGGCCCGGCCGCCACGTCGGAGCCAAGTCCCACTGGAATTCCGGCCCACACGAGTTGTTCCAACTTGATCAGGCCGCTGCCGAGAAAAAGGTTCGAGGTCGGACAATGGGCGACGCTCGATTGCGCGGCCGCAATGGCAGCGATTTCGCGCGGATTAAGGTGGATGCAATGTCCCAGCACGGTCTTGGGCGTGAGCAGGCCGCATTTTTCGTAAACATCGGTGTAATCCCGGGCCGACATATATAAATGATGAACTTTTTCGATCTCCTCCCGGTTCTCGGCCAGGTGAGTTTGAATATAGGCGTTGTAGCGGACCGCTAATTCGGCCGCGCTCCGCATCATTTTTTCCGAACACGTAACCGCAAAGCGCGGGCTGAAGGCATATTCGAGCCGGCCATTTTCGCTCCGGTGCCATTTCCGGCAGAGTCGCTCGCTTTCCGTGAGCGAGACGGAGAGGACTTTCTTGGGCTGGAGCTGACCGTAAGAACCGATGTCCATCATCATTTTTCCCATGATGACGCGCAGCCCGCTTTCGCGTGCCGCTTCGAAAGCGATCTCGCAACTGTCCTCGTAAATTGCCGTGTAAACCATCGCCATGGTTGTCCCGTGCCGGGCGAGCTCGTGGAAAAACTGGGGCGCTTCGATGCGCGCTTTCGGGCCGGTGAACTCGCGTTCGATCGGGAAAATGTGCTGGCGCAACCAGGGGAGCAGTTCGCTCTCGCCGCGGGCGACGACGGGGTACTGGGGCAGATGGGTGTGGCAATCGATCAGCCCGGGGAAAATTGCCACCGGCCCGTGGTCGATCCAATGAACGGGCTGGCGTTGCAGCCGGCGGAGATCATCGTAATCGCCGATCGTCGAGATCCGACCGTTTTCGATCACGATCGCGCCGTTCCGGCGGCCCCGGACTGTACCGAATTCCGGCGAATCGATCAGGAACCCGCGAATGCCAAACAGCTGATTTTCCATGGAACTTCCATGAAAACATCATACCGCGAGGAGACTGGCAATCCCGCAGTTACGAGGCGCCCTAGATGGTAGGGCGAGTCGAGCCCGCGAATACCCGGAAAAAGATTCGGGCGGCGCACGCAAGGAGAAACAACAAATACGAAAAACGTGCAACCGCCCAAATCGCCTTAACCTGCTAAGTTCGACAGTGCAGGAAGGGGAAGTGTTCGGTTTTTTTTGGGAAATTTTGTGTCGATGTTAGCCGCAGGTGTTCAGGCGTTTAGGCGGAACTTCGGAGGCGACGATCGATTCAGGTTCGACGGTCGGAGACCGCCGCTACAGCAGATTGCCCTGTTCGGCTATTCCGATCCGAGCCGGCTTCCTCCTGCACCTCCTTCAGAAGCGATTTGAACTCGCATTTTTCCAGGGCTGCGATCAGCGCGGGATAGTTCGGCTTGATTTGGAGATCGTCGATCGGGACGGGCAATTCGAGATGGCAATCGAGATCGACCATTTCTCGGTTTTGCAAAATCTGTTCGCGCGCGGCGGCCAGTTTTTCCTGGCTACGCGCGCTCTTTACCTTGTCGATGTTGGCCAGCAACGGTTCCAGGCCGCCAAATTCGCGAATGAGCGCCGCCGCGGTCTTGCGCCCGAAGCCGGCGCTCGGAATGTTATCAACCGAATCGCCGGTGAGAGCCAGAACATCGCCGATCAGCTTTGGCGGCACTTCCCATTTTGCGGTGGCTTCCGCTTCCCCGAGCAGGGCGAAAGCATCCTTGGGAGAAGGGAGATCGGCCTTGGCGGTAGTATAAACTTTCACGCGCGGGCCGACCAGTTGGTATAAATCCTTATCGTTGGTCGCCAGCACGACTTCCATTCCGGGGCGTTTGCCTGCCGCCATCGCGTAGCAGCCCATCAAATCGTCCGCCTCTGTATTCGGCAGCGAAATGCCGGTGAAACCAAGCAGATCGGTCAGCGTTTCCTGGATAAAATCGAGTTGCGGCACCATCGGCTTGGGCATTTCCTTGCGCGTTTCCTTGTAAGCGGGCTGTAACTTGACCCGGCGTTCCGGCATCCCTTCGTCCCAAAACACCGCAGCCAGTTCCGGCTGGAGATGCTTCATCATCAGGCGCAGCGTCTTGGTAAAACCGAAAATCGCGTTGGTCGGTTCGCCGCGTGAATTGGACAGATTCGGGATCGCGAAGAACGACCGGTAAACGTAATAGTGCCCGTCGATGAGAAGAAGTTTCATGGCCGCGAATGCCGGCACTGGATTCTGGATGCGGGATGCGGGATGATCAAGCGATGTCAGACGAGTGGATCATTCAAGTTGACGGAAAAGATTACGGCCCGGCCGAGCTCGATGCGCTTCAGGAATGGAAGCGTGAAGGGCGCGTGCTCGCCCAAAATCCGGCGCGCCGCTCCGATGAGGATCTTTGGATCACCGCGGCGGAGATTCCCGGCTTGTTCGATACTGTAGCTGCGGACGTTGACCGCGGCTCGCCAGACACCCCCGGCAGCATTGATCCCGAGCCGCAGCCAGCGGCAATGCCCACAACGCCGCCGCGGCACAGTTTCGCGCAAATTCTAGTCGCCACATTTCGGATTTACTGCAAAGGCTTCGTCCAATTTTTTTATTTAACGCTGCTCGTGACGCTGCCTTGGATTTGCGGCCAGTTGAGCGCTTTTGCCGTGGATACATCGACGACTGCTACTCCCGATCTGCGTTCGGCCGCGGCTGCGGCGTTCACTCTTTGCATGCTGCTGCTCGGACTCGTTGCGTGGCCAGTATTCGTCGCCGGCATTCAGATCCTGACGGCCGAATTGGCCGCCGGCCGTGACGCGCGAATCTCCGGCCTGCTTCATGAGATCCTGAGATTTTGGCCGCGCGTAGCAATCCTCTGCATTTTCGTCTACGTGGTCTTTTTTCTGTTGATCATGTTCGCGGTCGGCATCCTGGCGATGATTGTCGTCGGAGCGTCTTCGCTATTGGTCGTTCCTATCTCGCTGGGCTTACTCGGGCTTCAAGTTTGGTTGTTTGGGCGCTTTTACATCAATGTCCTGTTCTGGCAGCAGTTCGCCGTTCTCGCGGATTCGGACCCCGGAACGGCGTTGCGCCAAAGCAAAGAGTTCGCCCGGAGCCGGCGCGATCTTCCCTGGTATCAACGCCCGATGTGGCGCGGTGTTTTCATCGCCTCACTTTGGATCGCATTCGTTGTAGCGCTCAACATCGGCCCCGAGTGGGCATTCATCCGTCAATATTATCATGCGCTTACGACTTCCACCGATCCACAGGTCGTTCTGGAGGCGCTGCGAGCAAACCCGCCATCGGTACAGTTCAATTTCACCATCCTCGGGCTCGGCCTGGTGCAAAAATTACTCACTCCTTTGCTCGGCATCGCTTTTGTCTTGCTTTACCTCGATGGTGGCAACACCGGCGAACCGTG
This sequence comes from uncultured Verrucomicrobiae bacterium, assembly GCA_963815455.1. Lineage (GTDB taxonomy): Bacteria > Verrucomicrobiota > Verrucomicrobiia > Chthoniobacterales > UBA10450 > JBDTZF01. The sequence goes on along the minus strand of CAWFGO010000002.1, from coordinate 465,583 downwards.
AGGCGCCTTCAATCCGATCTAGCTGGATTGATCTCGCGCAAGCTTGACGCTTTCGAAGAAAGTTGAAAGATGAAGACGCGCGGTTTCAGTGACCAAATGAACGCTAGCCCGGCTGGAAAAGAATCAGAACCGAGAATGCCGACGGATCTTGGCAGAGCGCTCACGGCTGCCCCGAAGGCGAAGGCTCAGTGGAAGAATCTCACGCCGATCGCGCGCAGGGATTTTATTAGTTGGATAGACTCCGCCAAACAGCAGGAGACACGCAGACGCAGGATCGAGAGAGCCTGCTCGATGCTTGCGGCCGGAAAGCGACGCCCCTGCTGTTATTCAATCGTGTCATTCGATCTTTACACTGCTCTCGCGGCTACCCCGAAGGCGAAAGCTAAGTGGAGTGATCTCACGCCGGTTGAGCGCAGGGACTTTATAAGTTGGATGGACTCAGCCAAGGAAAAGGAGAAACATAACCGCCGGATCGAGAAAGCCTGTTCGATGCTTGCGGCCGGAAAACGACGCCCCTGATTCCGGAGTTTCTCATCATTTTACAAACCAATCATGAATGCTGCCACCAAACGCACGATTCTTCGCTGCATTCACCTTGTCCTAAGCATTCCGATACTCGGTTATATTTATAGTCCGTTTGAAGAAATTCCAAACTACGCTCCCCTGGTTCGGTTTGTCTTCGTTCCTGTACTTATCCTTTCGGGATTTTGGATGTATGCAGGCGTATTCTTCGCCATTATTGGCGTTGCGGTGTGGCTCGGTGCCTACTACCTCTCTGGAGTGGGGGCGGCTATCCTGAGTCAGGTCGCGTTATTCATCGCGCGGAAGATTTGGCTGGTGATTGGCGCGCGACGTTCGAAGTGATCGGGCCAATCCGCGCGACTGAGTTTGGTCAAGTCAGGTCAGGTCAAAGTGAGATAAGGTAACAGACCGTGCAAGCCGCCTTCGCGGCCAAAGCCGCTTTCCTTGTAGCCGCCAAACGGAGATGTGGGATCGAATTTATTGTAAGTGTTCGCCCACACCACGCCGGCCCGGAGCTTGTTTACGATCTTGAAAATCTTGCTCCCTTTGTCGGTCCAGACGCCGGCGCTTAAGCCGTAGGGCGTGTTGTTGGCGCGCTCGATCGCTTCCTCAGGCGTGCGGAATGTCATGACGCTCAGGACCGGGCCGAAGATTTCTTCCTGGGCGATGCGGTGGGAAGCGGTTACGCCGGTGAAAAAACTCGGCGGGTACCAGTAACCTTTTGCCGGCAACCGGACCCGCGACTGAACCAGCTCCGCGCCTTGCTTGAGTCCGCTATCGACCAGCTCGCAAATTTTATCGAGCTGCATCCGGGAATTGATCGCGCCGATGTCGGTGTTTTTGTCGAGCGGATTGCCCACCCGCAACGTGGCGATGCGATCGCGCAATTTGCGAATAACAGCAGGGAAAACTCCTTCCTGGACCAGCAAACGCGAGCCGGCACAGCAGACGTGGCCTTGATTGAAATAAATTCCGGAAATGATGCCTTCGACGGCTTGATCGATCGGCGCGTCTTCGAAAATGATATTGGCCGCCTTGCCGCCGAGTTCGAGGGTCAATTTCTTTTTCGTTCCGGCAACGGACTGCAAAATGCGCTTGCCCACTTCGGTCGAGCCGGTGAATGCGATCTTGTCGATGCCGGGATGATCGACAATCGCCCGCCCGGTTTCGCCCGCGCCGGTGACAATGTTAACGACGCCGTCGGGGAGTTCCGCTTGCTGGAAGATCTCGGCGAGATGCATGGCGGTGATGCTGGTGGTCTCGGCCGGTTTGAGGATGCAGGTATTTCCGCAGGCCAAAGCGGGCGCGAGTTTCCAGGCCGCCATCAGGAGCGGAAAATTCCAGGGAATGATCTGGCCAGCCACGCCGAGCGGCCGCGCGGTCCGACCCGGGAAAGCATAATCGAGCTTGTCGGCCCAACCGGCGTAGTAAAAAAAGTGGGCGGCGACCAGCGGGAGATCGATGTCGCGCGATTCCTTGATGGTTTTGCCGCCATCCATCGACTCGAGCACGGCCAGTTCGCGGGATTTTTCCTGGATGAGCCGGGCGATGCGGTAGAGGAATTTGCCGCGTTCGCGGCCCGGCATCTTGCTCCACACATTCTTATAAGCGCGCCGCGCGGCTTTTACAGCAAGATCGACATCAGCCGCGCTGGCATCGGCAATCTCGGCCAATGTTTCTTCGGTGGCCGGGTTAATGGAATCGAAATGTTTGCCGGAGCGCGGCGTGACGAATTTGCCGCCAATGAACAGTTTGTAGCGCGACTGCAGCTTGATGTAATTGCTCGATTCCGGGGCGGGTGCGTAACTCCAACGATCGCCGAAGTTCAAGCGGCGCTGACCGAGCGGAAGGGCAACACGATGTGGCTCGATGCGCGAGTCCTCACGGACGGCAACGGCGGCGTTATTGTTTTTTCGCGGCATCAGGTCGATGTCGATCCTAATCCGAGCTGGGCAGTGCCGCACGCAAAAAGAGAACGTTGCCCGCCAATCGGAGGGACCTGCTTTCGCAGGTCCCGGACGTGCGGAAGCACGTCCCTCCATCTTGATTTGTCTATTTCTTTTCGGATTTAGCCGGAGCGCCCGGTGAGGGCGGTGGCGGTGGAAGGGCTGTGCCCGATTTTGCTTTCACCAAAGCGATATCGGAGCTGTTGATCTCGCCGTTGGCGTTCACGTCATTCCGGAAGTTGTCCATGCTAACCGCGTTGCCTGATTGCGCCTTGGTGTCCGAAATGTCGGAGGAATTGACCGTGCTATTGCCCGTGGTGTCGCCGATCAAAACGCCGAGCGCGACGGTGATATTCGTGGGCGCGCCACCACTGGTTGCACCGACCACGGTAACGTGGGTGACCTGTGCATTGGGAATACCCGTGAGATTGATCGTCACGATATTGTCGCTGACCGAAGTGCTGGCGACGCTTCCCGTATCAGATGTAACCGATGTGAATGTCACCGGTGAGGCGAATACCATCACGACCTGATAAGTACCGCTGCTTCCGCCGCTGCGGCATTCGATGCCGACGTTGCCGGCAGGCACGATCGGAAAGAGTGTGATGTCAAAGGGTCCGGATGCTCCGTGTACTTTGCGCGAGACAGCGCTGACCAAGTCCAGGGCCGGCGCGCAGGCGACATTGCCGACCAGCGTATAACTGCTGTCGGCGGTGATGTCGGACGCGTTATTCTGGGAACGCTGTCCCGGATCGGGCCGGTTAAAGTAGGTCCTCACGTTTATCCCACCGAGGGTATTGCCCGCCATCACATTCTCGGCATTACTGTCCGAAAGCGTGATCTTAATAATGCCTGTCGCCATGTCGTAGCTGCCGCTGTCCGCGGCGCCGAGCATCACTGGCGTATTGGCATTTTGATTCGGGTTCATTGGATCGAGCGCCACGCCGAATTTTCCGTATTCAAAACTCGGTACACCAGTGGCGTCTGTCCTCATGGCCACATACCAGCGATCAAAACTCGCGTCCGGCATCTGTCGGTTCCAAATGATGAACCACTGGCTGTTTGGAGGCGGAGAGCTTAAGGCAGAGGGCGCTACCTTTAGAGTGAAGACGAGTTTGTTCACCAGGTCGCCGGGTTCGGCAATCCACAACTGTCGAGCGTTGACACTGCCATCGACGGGCGTGTTCGGGGCCACGTCATTATCCGAACCATCAGGGTTAAGATCGCTGATGACAAGCAGACCATCGGGCAGGTCGCACGGAGTTGGCGGCGGAGCACCGGTGGTGATGTCGTGGCAGTACGGACCCTCGCCAATCGTGTTTACGGCAGTGACACGATAGAATTTTTGCACACCCGGATCCGGGTTGAATGTCGTATCGACGTAATTAGTTTGCGCGGTCGTCGCAAGCAGAGCGAACGCTCCGATGCCTCCCTCGCGCCGGTAGATCTTGTATGCGCTGATTGCTGATCCGCCATTATCGGGCGCTGGCCACGATATTTGAATCTGTGCGGCACTAAGGATTGCCGTACCCGATGGTGCGCCGGGCAGGGCTGGCTCGACCGGATCAAACGCAGCATACATGCGCTTGCCTCCCGACTGCCGAGTGATGAATGCTTTCGCCGTGAAGGAGTTCGGGGGCCCGTTGACGCAACTGCCGACACAGCCATCCTCCCCGCCGATGAGAACGCGTCCTTGCTTGTCAATTTCCGCGCCGAAAAAGTCGAGCAGGTTGCGGCAGGTGCCGCTGCCGCAGATTCCGCCGCGCTGGATTGGATCGCCGGGCGTGGCGTTTACTGTTGTCCAAGTCTGGCCGCCATCAAAGGTGGTGGCAATGTAGAGATACCAGACGCCGGGAAACGCCGGTTGCGTCCCGTCGCCGCCCGTAGTGCTTCCGAAGAAGGCAAAAGCGGCGCGGCTGGTGTTAGGTCCGTTTTGTTCGCCATCCCCTGCTACTACCGCCGGGAATGCGCAGTTCTTAATTCCCTCTGGCGGAGCTCCGGTGACAGTCGCCGAATTAACGCCTACGTCGACTGGCGTGGACCAATTCAGACCCTTGTCATGGGATACGGCGATGCGTGCGTGCCCATCGTCGGCTTGGTAACCAAGGAAAATGGTATTGCTGTCAGTGGCAACGCCAACTGATGGATCATCGTTCCCGCTGGTCATCGCGCCGGAGATGGTCCTGATGCTCCAAGAAACGTTATTATTCTCCGACACAATAACGGATGCTTCGCCACCGAGCAGCAACGGCACGCCTAAACTGGCGCACCCCTTGTCTGGGACAAAAGCAGTGCCATCGGGTGCGATCTTGATGTGGCCATGCAGCCCGGCGCAATCCGCAGCGGTAAACATCGGAGTTTGCAATGGAAACGTAATTCCGCCATCCAAGCTGAGCTGAGCCGTTGCGTCGGCGATGCTCTGCGAAGCGTAGTAAACCGCGTTCGGATAAACCAAGCCAGGCGGAATCGGCGCATGGAACGGGCCGCCGCCGACTGTCTGGTGATCGACTCCGGAAGGAGCACCGCCTTCGCTCGGGCTGAAGGTGTCCCCATCATTATCAGTGTATTCCATCGTGCTGCCCGCTGGCGTCAGGCCTTCGAGTTGCGAAACGAAAGTGCGACCGGTGCCCAGGCTGGCAGGCATACCTGGATATGCAGGCCAACCACGATCGGTGAAAAGAATTGGATCGCCGAAAGCGCGCGTAGTGGCAGGCAGCGTCACCGGTTTTTGGTCCCACGTCGCATTCGCAGGCGAAGGACAATCATCGAAGGTAATCTTCAACATGTAGGAGAGGAACCCGCCGTAGTAGGTCGATGTGCCGCCGTTCGGTATCGGGGGATTTGGATTGCCGGTGACGATGTTATTATTGTTGAACGACAACTCAGTGTTCCAGTTAATCCCGATGGATGGCTCTCCCGCATCATCGCCAACTCCCGGCGGCGAGACGTAGTTAAAATAGCGAGGCGTTCCCGCAGCTGGCGTTGCCGTTGGCGTCGGCGTGGGCGTGGGTGTGGGCTGGCCGCCTATCACACTGGCGACGGCGTGATATTGATCTGGTATCGGTACTAACCAATAAATGACGTGAACAGAAAACACGCCAGTGGCAATAGCCGGGTCGTTAGGATCAAGATCGACTACTTCTGGCCCGGCGCCACCCGCCGCGGATGATCCCACCAGCGGACCGCTATTAGTATTTCCTTTGTGGATATAGACGTCGTAATCGTCTGTACCGGCAGGACCGCCGCTCCATGAAATAGTGACCCGGGCTGTTTTGCCCGCCCAGTCGGCTGGCGTGCCTGAAAGAGTTAGTAAGAATGTGTCGCAGTTAACCCCATCGACGCAGGTAGCTTCCCCTTCTTCGGAGGAACCACCCAGAGCGTTGCCATCCCAGACGACATTTGGGCCAGTCGGATCAAGGGTGCCGGAAGGAGGCACCGCATCCGGCCCCGATACGCGGCTCCGATTATTGCGAGAATCCGCTGAGATTGTGGAGAGCGCGAGCACGATAAATCCGCTGGCGAAAAGGATCACTGCGGCGAGACGTGATTTTTTTGAGATGTACTTGGTCATATGATGTGGTGGTTTAGCGGCAGGCCAGTGCCGGTGGTTTGGGTGAGGAGGGTTTTTTAACCTCGCCATTGCAATCGGAGGCCGCGGACGGCATGGCTGTGCCCGCGGCTATGTTTTCCCGGAACCAGTTCGCGTTAAGGGCGTTACCTGTACGACGGTGCGCTTCGTCTTTCCCGCTCCGGGTGCGAAAGTCTTATGGAGTAATGGAGTGCTGGAGAAGTGGAGTGATGGATTTGTCGATTAAATCGGCGGACTTCGGGGCTCACGGTGCGACCGAAGATCGCCTCATCTGACTTCTGACTTCGGACCTCCAGCCTTCGCCAAGGCTACGCTTGGCAAGCTGACCTCTGAATCCTAGCCGCGCTTGCTGAAAATCTTGAGCTGTTCGGCCGCTTTTTGGAGATCGTCCAATTGTTGCAGCATCATTTCCTGTTTTTTCAACATTTCCTCGTTCGCGGCTTTCATTTCCACGAGCACCTTGATCGTGGCCTGGAGAGTGTCGGAATCCTGAATATTCACCGCAGTACTGGAAGGCGCGCCGGCGGCGGCCGACGCTGCGGGAACCAGGACGGGAATGGGCGACTGGCCATTGGCGGCGAAGATCGACATCGCCGCCAGGATCGACAGAAAGAGAATTGGCGGTTTAATGTTCATCAACGACCTCGACTCGAGAAAATTCGCGCGACGCGAACCGCCTCGGCTACCTCTGCAAGCTTGGCCTCGATCTTCTTTTGGTTGGCGACGATTTGCGCTTGTTGGCTCTGCACCTCTTTGGTGAGGGCCAGGACCTGTTCAGCGTCGTTTTTCGAGTCGGGCGCCTGGGCGGCGCTATATAAAATGACAGACAGCATCGACAAAACAGCCAGGGAAATTCGTTTCATTTGAAGGAGACGGGTCGTCGGCTTGAAAAGCAAGTCGTGTTCCCCGACATGGATTTTTGCCGGGACCCGGCCGGGCTCGAATCGGTGGCGCGCGAATTGCTTGCCTGACGGCCGCAGACTCGGTAAACTCCCACACATGGCCGGCCAAGGAATGCAGCAATCGCAGAATCTTTCTCTGCAGCAGGTCCTTGCCCCGCAGCTTCAGCAAAGCCTTCTCATCCTTCAGGCGCCGTTGCTCGAGTTGCGCAATCTCGTGCAGCAGGAAATGGAGACCAACCCCGTGCTGGAAGAATTGGCCGATCCGCCCAAGTCCGAGGACGGGAGCGAGCCGGAAGCTCCTGCCGCAACGCCTGACGACAATTTCAAGGAGGAGTTCGATAAGCTGGCCAAGCTGGATGAGGAATGGCGCGACTACATGGCCCAGTCGAACAGCTACACCGGGCGCTCGCAGGAAGCGGACGATAAGCGACAATTCTTTTTCGATTCAATTCCAACCCAGGAAACGCTCCAGCAGCACCTCATGGGGCAGCTCAACCAGACGGTGTTCAACGGCAACGATCGTAAGACGGCCGAGTTGATCATCGGCAACATCGACGATAACGGATTTCTTCAGACTACGCCGGAGGAGATGGCTCTCAACACCGGCATTCCCAAGGAAGATTTCGAGAACATCCTCACCCTCGTCCAGAGTTTCTATCCGCCGGGAGTTGGTGCGCGCGATTTGAGGGAATGTCTGCTCATTCAACTAAAACGCGAGGGCCGCCAGAGCAGCCTGGAGTATAAGATCATCTCCGACCACATGCAGGACCTTGGCAAACGCCGCTTCCCCGAGATCGCGCGTCGGATGGGGATTAGCGTCGAACAAGTGCAGAAATGCGCCAACAACATCGCCCAGCTCGATCCGCGCCCCGGCGCCATTTTCGCCGCCGCGCCGCAAAACTACGTCCTGCCAGACGTGACGGTCGAGAAAGTGAACGGTGAATACCAGGTCATGTTAAACGGTGAACAAATTCCGCACCTGCGCATCAGCAACACTTACAAAGACATCATGGCGCAGGATGGCAACGGAAGTGAAGTGAAGGATTACATCCGCGACAAGATCCGAAGCGGAAAATTTCTCATAAAGTCGATTCACCAGCGCCAGCAAACGATTTCAAATATTGCTCATCAGATCGTCAAACGGCAGCGCGACTTTTTCGATCACGGCTCGTCGCAATTGAAGCCGATGACGATGGTGCAGGTGGCCGACGCCGTAGGCGTGCACGAAACGACGGTGAGCCGCGCGATCTCGGGCAAATACATGTCCACGCCCCAGGGCGTTTTCGAGATGAAATACTTTTTCACGCCCGGCTATCAAACATCCAGCGGCGAATCGATGAGCAACACCAGCGTGAAAGAGGCCATTCTCGATTTGGTCAAAGACGAGGCCGGAAGCGCGCCGTTGAGCGACAAGGAGATCGTGGAAATTCTGAGCAAGCGCGGGATTCCCATTGCCCGCCGCACCGTGGCCAAGTACCGCACCGAACTGAATATTCTGCCCAGCAATATGCGGCGGAAATATTGAAGCTTCGGCTAACGGATTCGTTGAAGCGTTGAAGCGGTACGGCAATTGAATCTTGCTCGATTCCGAACGCTTCAGAGCTTCCATGTATTCCATGACTACCATGAACCGCTCCCTCCGCGCCGCTGCGATCGCCGAATGGCGCGGTCTGCCCGAAAAATCGCTGCTGCGCAATCGATGGCAATCGGCGGGCGACCTGCTCCCGAAACTGATGCAACGCCTCGGCCTGCGCGAGCGGCTCAAGGAAACCGAAGTCATCGAAGCATGGGGGCAAATCGTCGGTGATTTCATCGCCGCCCACTCCGCGCCGGTGGCCTTGCGCGAAGGCATTCTCTACGTCCGAGTGCTTCAACCGGCGCTCCACTACGAGCTCGAGCAAGTCTCCAAGATCGACATCCTGCGTAAATTGAAGCAACGTTTCGGCGGGAAAACCATCCGAGACGTGAGGTTTCGAGTTGGCTAATTTGTCCTGGTGGCGGTCCTAATCGGGCCACACTAAAACTTTGTGCTTGCTATTCCGTAGGGGCAGGCTCAAACCGGACGGCACTATGAAAACTGTAATCACATTTCTGCTCGGAGCCGCTGTCGCAGTTGGGGGAACCTATCTGTATAACACGTTCGGCCCGAAGAAACCGCAAACGTCATACGTTCTCAAGCTCAACATCGTCAACGGCCAACGGGTGCGGTTGAAAGATCTGAACCAATTGGGGGCGTTCGAAGATTTGTTGAAAGATATCGATTCGAAGGGAACGAACGGAACGAAAGTCAACATCAGGCCAAGGGATGACGACGCGAGCGAGATCGAGGGGCCTACGCAGAACGATACGTTCGATCAGGCTCAAACTGTAATTGGCCCGAAGCGGTCTGTTCACAGTACGCAGAGCGTGAGAAGCAACGATCCTCAGAAGTTGAAGGCGGTTCTGGATTTTTTCGAAGCGGGTTCAGCGGTAACGGACGAAGCAGCGCCCACGACGTCGCCCAGCCCCTGATTTCGATGTAGCGGCGCGTCTCTCTGCCGGGACCACCAAACTTTGTGCTTGCTAAAGGCAAAGCGCGGAGTCAAACCGGATGGCGCTATGAAAACCCTATCTGGAACGTTTGCATTTAAGCTGATTGTTTTGGCGGTGATCGGTCTCCTGGCCGGTTTGACTCTCCGAGCCTTCGCCCAGGCTCCGACCTCGCAAGGGACGATCTATGTTCTTGAAATAAAGGGAAACCCTTATGTCGAACTGAAAAATTCAACTGTGGCCGATTTCAAAGATCTACTTAACAAGATCGACAAAGATGGGGCCAATGGCACTAAGGTCACGATAAAAGAGGCTGCCGGGGAGGCGAGTGGCCCCCCGTTCAGTAGTGTTGTGACCAGCGGTTCGGCCAGTTCGGGGACAACCGGCGCTGGGAGCGGGATCAGGGGCTCAGTGCATGGAACTCAGGTGGCTGGCGCAGAAAGCACGACCGAAGCCAAAGGCCGTGTGCAGGTTACCCAGCGAGTGGCTACCAGTAGCGCGGCCGATCTGAAGAAGGTCGTGGATTCGTTCTGAACTCGGGAAGGGCTCGGCTAACGAGGTGCGTTTACTGCGCCGGTTTCTGCCTGCATTTCCTGCTCGTCATCGCGGTTTCATGCCGCGAAACGTTCTGGCTTATCAGGCACGGGCTGACGATCGTGCCATCGTCAGACGCATCGTACTGGCGCAAAGCTGAAGCGGTCGCCTCCGTGCCGTTAGGCCGGGGATTGTCTTCGTCAAATCCGATCCGCCAGGCAACCACAACGTATTTGCACCTGGCCGGTATCGAAACCGGTTACGGTTATTTTGCGCCGAATATCCCGGGCGGATACAAACTGGTTTTTGAGCTGCATTATCCGGATGGACACGTCGAGGCCGAGGTGCCGCGGGTTAACAGCTCGGCCGGTGAATTACGCCTGGCCAGCTTGCTCGACCAGATTGGACGCACCGACTACGAACCGTTGCGCAGGCTCATGATCAGGATGCTGGCCCACTCTGTTTGGCGGGCGCATCCCGATGCGATAACGATCCGGGCCGTGTTCGGCGCGGCCACCCTGCCCGCAATGAGCGAGTTCGAAAAGGGAAAGCGCGGCTCGTACGAATTTTTGTATGCGTATGATTTCACGCTTAGCGAAAAAACGGCTGAGCCGGGGAAGCACTAGGAAATGGGCAGTGCCAAATTCATGGGTTTTCTGTTTCCATCGGAAACGGATCGTTGGCTGGTTATTTTGAGGCTGGGCCTTGGGGTGCAGGTTGTGCTTTACGCGCTCTCATTGTGTCGCGACTGGAATTATTTGTTAGCCGGGACCGGTCATGGTCTGATCAGCCGCGATCTGGCGGAGAAACTTCTCTCGCTGGAGAGCCCTCTGGTTCCCAGATTCGGATGGCTCGTCGCTCTGGGTAATTATGTTAGCTTGACCGAAGAAACCGTGCTTCAAGCGGCCTGGGTCGGGTTGCTCACTGCTGGTTGCGGCCTGATCACGGGTCTTTTCTGTCGATCCTCAGCGATCCTGGCTTGGTTCCTTCATCTTTGCGCGGCCAAAAGCGGCGGGCTCGTTTCCTATGGCGCCGACAATTTCATGACCATCGGGCTTTTCTATTTGATGTTATCGCCGTTGCCGGACCGGTTTTCACTGGATCGACAATGGCGGACCCAAGATCGACAAGCGCAACAATCTCCGAATAGCCCGGGCCGATCGGAGTTGCTCGGCTTTTGGCGACGCGTTTTGCAGATCCATCTATGTCTAATCTATTTTTTTGGCGGTCTATCCAAGGCGTTGGGAAGCGGCTGGTGGAACGGAGCGAATCTCTGGCTGGCCCTGACCAGACCGCCCTTCGATCTCATTCCCGCGGAAACAGTGATACGCTGGAAATATCTTCTCCCGGTCGCGGGCATCGCCGTCGTGGTACTGGAAATGGGTTACCCTCTTTTCATTTGCTACCGGAGAACGCGGTCCGTCTGGGTGATTGGAATTATGGCAATGCATGCCGCGATCGGACTCGCGATGGGGATGTATCTTTTTTCCCTGATCATGATTGTCCTGAACCTGTCCGCGTTTGGTCCTGAATTAATCTGGATTTCCCGAATCGAATCGAAGTTGAAAAATGAAGCGCTCGACTCAGGCCCAGTCGATCTCGCTTGATTTGGTTCTCGGCAGCGTTGCTCGAACTTCTCGCCCCGATTTTCGGAGGAGAATGGTGAATGGCCAATCCGAGCGTCTTCCATTTGTCTGGATGGCGGGGCGTGGAACTGGGAGTATCTTTTGCCCCGAATCGACCGTTGAGCGCGCAAGACACATCCGCTGAAGCCAAGCCGGATCTCCCGTTGGAGATCGCGCACCTGTTGTTAATCGACGTCGTCGGTTATTCCAAATTGCTGGTTAACGAGCAGATTGAGCTTCTGCAGGAGCTCAACCGAGTCGTGCGCGGGACCGAGTGTTTTCAAGAAGCGGAAAAAGCAGGGAAGCTCATTCGCTTGCCCACGGGGGACGGCATGGCGCTGCTTTTTTTTCGCAGCCCCGAAGAACCGGTTCAATGCGCAGTAGCCATCAGCAATGAACTGCGCAAACAGCCGCACATCCAGTTGCGGATGGGGATCCACAGCGGTCCGGTCAACCAAGTCAAAGATGTTAACGAGACGATCAACGTTGCCGGCGCGGGAATTAATGTGGCCCAGCGGGTGATGGATTGCGGCGATGCCGGACATATTCTGCTCTCGAAACATGTGGCGGATGATCTGGCCGAGTATCGCAGTTGGCAGCCATTCCTGCGCGATCTGGGCGAGTGCGAAGCGAAGCACGGCTTGCGGTTGCACATTTTCAATCTGTGCAAGGATGGCGTGGGCAACCCGCATGTCCCCGAAAAACTCAGGCGACGCCGATGGGGGCAAACATCGAGTGCGACCATTCGTCCGATTTACGGACCGCGCTGGCCGAAGTGGGCGGCCGGGATTGCTTTGCTGGGATGCGTCATCGCCATCGCTCTCACGGTAGGTTTTTCACATTTCTTCAAATCGAACGTTGTGATTCCCGAGAAGAGTATCGCTGTTCTGCCCTTCCAGAACTTGAGCGACGACAAACAAAACGCTTACTTTGCCGACGGCGTTCAGGACGAAATATTGACCAACCTGGCCAAGGTGGCCGACCTGAAGGTGATCAGCCGGACGTCGGTGATGCAATACAGGAAGGCGGCCGAGCGCAACCTGCGCGGAATTGCCAAAGACTTGGGGGTCGCGTTTATCCTGGAGGGAACCGTTCAGCGTGCGGGCGATCTGGTGCGGGTCAGCGCTCAATTAATCAATGCCCGGACCGACACGCATGTTTGGGGAGAGAGCTACAAGCGGAATGCGGCCGACGTATTCACCATCGAGAACGAGGTGGCGGAAAAAATCGTCGATCAACTTAAGTCGCGCCTGTCTCCGAACGAGAAAGCGGCCATTGAAGAAAAGCCTACGGCCGATCTGATTGCTTACGATTTATACGCGCAGGCGCGTGTTCTCATCGACCACGCCGTATTTAACGAGCCGAAAGAGGCAAGTCTGTTGGAAGCGGTGCGGCTTCTGGAGCAGGCGGTGGCGCACGATCCCAAATTTGCCCTGGCCTACTACCAATTGGCCCATGCTCACGATCAGCTCTACTGGGGCTTCATCGATCGGACTCCGCGGCGGCTGGCCTTGGCCGCCGCCGCCATCGAATCGCTTCGCCGCCTTCGGCCCGTCTCCGGCGAGACACATCTGGCCATGGCCAAGCACCTTTACTGGGGCTATCTCGATTACGATGGCGCGCGAAAAGAACTCGCCGCGGCCGCAACCGTGATGCCCAATGATCCGTGGCCGTCCCTGTTGACCGGTTATATCGACCGGCGACAGGGTCGCTGGGAGGAATCCCTTAAGAACATGAAGCGCGCGTCCGACCTTGATCCGCGCAATCCAATGATCCTTCTCCAGATTGCGCTTAGTTATGAATTCCTTCGCCGCTATTCAGAAATGACGGCCACCTTGGACCGCGCCCTTATAATTGTGCCTACGGATATTACGATGCGCGTTCGCCACGCCATGGTCGCTCTCGCCCAGCGTGCCGATCCCGGGCCGCTCCATTCGGTCATCGACGCTATCCTGGCTGAGAATCCAGATAACGCCCCGACCCTCGCGGGGGATTGGTTTGATTTGGCTTTGGCCGAACGTGACGCCAAGGCAGCAGTTCGCGCATTGTCTGCGATTCCCACCAGCGGGTACGGTATTGAAGGACTTGTTTTCCCGCGTGCCTGGTGTGAGGGCCGAGTGGCGCTTCTCCGTGGCGATGCCACTGCTGCGCGTTCGGCCTTCGCCAAGGCGCGAAAAGAGCTAGAAGAAGATATTCGGAACCAAGGCGAAAATGGCGCGCTTCTTTGCGCCCTCGGTTCAGTGAATGCCGGGCTCGGCGACAAGGACAAGGCTATTGAAGAGGGGCGGCGGGCGGTCGAGTTGCTGCCGGTTGAGAAAGATGCCATCGACGGAGAGGTATGCCTTGAATTTATGGCGGCGATCTATGCTGCAGTTGGCGATAAAGAGGCGGCTTGCCACCAGTTGGCCGTGGCTGTGAAACTTCCCGGCCATCTCAGCTACGGAGAGTTGCGTCTCAATCCAGCATGGGATCCCCTGCGCGGCGACCCACGGTTCGAAGAGATCGTGGCCTCTCTTGCTCCGAAATAGCCGACCCATTGCCGGGCCTTACCGCCGATTGCGGCCCCGCTCGCCGAGCGCAGTAGCTGGCCGGCCGAATTTTTTTTGACATTTTCGAAAGAAATTCGCGAACAACGGCCTCCAGTTCTCGGAGAAGGTGGGTGAGATGCAGAGACAACGCTCGACCACATATCGAAAGCGCCGGGTGCCCGTGCCAGGTTCTTTCGGGCGTGCTACTTTAGAATTTGTTCGTCGATCGGTTTTGCAAAGGCGGCTGGCGCGGGCCGCGAAAGCTTCGGGAGTCACCGAGATATGTTCTCCCCGAAGTTCGAGCGGCTACCTTGGATTAGGACCCAGCTGTGCGCCGCCGCCTTTGCCCTTTTTTTGTAATCCAGGTTGATCCGCGATCATTTTCTGCGAGGGCCGGCGTCAATCCCGGCCTTCGCTTTTTCCCCGTCGCAGTTGCGAAATCTCTTCGCCGTGCAACTGCTACAGCGTGGAAGCCGACCCGTCCGATTCCATTCATGTCGAGCAACTTGAACTGTTCGCTCGGGTTGGCGTCGTGGAAAAGGAGCGCGCTCAACCGCAGCGACTCACTTTGTCCATGACCGTTTGGCCCAACGCGAGATTTGAGGACATGGAGGACGATATAACCCGAACGGTTAACTACTCGGCTCTATGTGCCGCTGCTCGCGAATTTGTTGGTGACCGCTCCGTTAAATTGATCGAAACCCTGGCCGCGGAGCTTGCCGCCCATCTCTTGCAGACTTTTCCGGTTCGGCGAGTTCAAGTCGAACTGCATAAATTTGTTTTGCCCGACGCCCAATACGCTTCCGTGACGGTCACGCGCATGGCCGACTAAACACGAATGATCGAGTTCCGCACGGGAAGCTGACACTCCCGCGTTCGTCAAGGGCTCTGCGGTTGAGGCGCAAGCGACGCTACGAATTTGTCGAAACGCGGATCGCCCCGCAGTGGATCCCACAGAGGATGCAACTGGAGATGACCGTAATTTATTTCGGAGGGGATCTGCGCGGCGTAGGCCAATTGTTCGAAGGCCAGATCTTTCTCCCCGGTCCAAGCGTAGATAATTGCCAGGTGCTCGACTAGTAGCCCGTTCTTGAGCGCGTCTGCCGTCATGGGAAGCAATTCGACGGCGCGTTTTCCTTCACGAATGGCGGCCTCCTTGTTCCCAAGTGCGGCATCAATCATTCCCAGAACGGACAGTTGTTCGGCATAAGCGGGTTGGCTCTGCACGGCTTTGTCCACCTCAGAGTGCGCACGGGTCCATGCTCTGCGCGCGCTCGCCTGGTCGCCCCGCAGTCGCGCAAACAATCCCTCAAACCATGGCGCTGGAAAATTGACGCCAAGTTCGCTGATTCCTTCCGATGGAATCAGCGCCACCGCGCGCATCCCGGCGGCGGCATCGCGTTCGTAGAGCGCGAGATATGTCCAACGATCTGCGACCGAAGCGACAGTCTCGTGATCTTCGGCCAGAATTGCTTGCATGACTGAGTGGGCCGGATGCGGATCAGCATGCCATTCAAGATCGACAAACGTCCGTTGAAGCTTGGTTCTAAGGTCAGCCGGGACCAGTTCGACAGCGCGATCCAGAACGGCGGCCATTTCTTTGAACCGGCGTAACAGCTCGTAGCTGAACGAGACCTGCTGAAGAATCAACACATTGCGTGGATCGAGCTGGAGCGCACCTTCCAGTTCCCGAATCGATTCATCCCAACGTCCCTGTCGCCGATCAATATAACCCTCCAGGAGCGGAACCAGAGGTTCGTTTGGTAATGCCCGTCGAGCGGCGACGAGTTCCTCCCGCGCCTGATCGTATTTGCGATATCCCCAGTAGCAAATGTTGGGCCAGCGCAAGGTGAGCTTCGCCCGAAGCGGGACGAAGACGGACCAGGGAGTTCACGGCCGCATCGGCCTGGGCCAGCCGAGCCGGCGTGTGATCGTAGCCTTGGAAGTAAATCAAATCGTGCGCGGTGGCCAGTTGGTAGTAGGCGAGCACAAACTGAGGGTCCAACGCGATCGCCTCATCGAGCAACCGCGTCGCCTCGATGAGACTTTCTTTCTGGCGCGCCTCGAACGCTCTGGAGTCGATGAGACGTCGGCCGCGCAGGTAGAGATCGTAGGCAGCGAGGTTATCGGTGGGTGGCTCCTCAATGGCGGCTTTTTCTTGAGGCGAAAGTTTGGCCTTTAGCTGTGCGACCACTTGTTGGGCCACGTCGCTTTGAATGCGAAAAACGTCGGTTGCATCGGAATCATAGCGATCTGCCCACATGTGCATGTCGCTCCGCGCATCGATCAATTGTGCGCTCACTCGGATGTGATCTCCGACACGTTGAACACTTCCCTCCACAATATAAGTGACTCCGAGTTCCTTGGCGATCTGCCGGAGATTGCGATCCGGGGAACTCTTGTATCGCATCGTGCTCGTGCGACTGATCACCTTGAGATCGGCCACTCTCGCCAAATCGCTCAAGATCTCATCCTGGACGCCGCCGGTGAAAAATGCGTTCTCTTTTTCGTCGCTCAAGTTTTCAAAAGGCAGAACGGCGATGCTCTTTGGAGAAAGGTCCGCAACATTCGCTCGCGGGAAAAGAAGTGCGGCGGTCACCGCCGAAATGACGAGCAACGGCAGCGACAGGTAGAGGGCGCGCCGACGCATCTTAACGCGCTGGGCCTGATGTTGAAGCATTTTGCATCGCGCCGGCAGCTGGGCATTTCCCGCCTCTCCCTTGTGAAGATTCACCAGAGACACTTTTACGCCGTATTTTACCTCGTATTCGCCGATCTCATGAAGAAACGGACGCCAATGTCCGTAGGCCGCGAGATCGTCGGCGGCTCGTTTGGACAGCAAAATGTGGCCCGCATCGCCGAAACCCATGACCCTCTCCGCTATATTTATTCCCGCTCCCGCGGCGTTGGATCTGTCGTTTACATCGACAACTCGACTGACCGGACCGCTATGAATCCCCATCCGTAACGGCAATCGCAGATCGGCTTGGGCGGCTTTGCTGATTTCGAGCGCACACTGAACTGGCGCCTCCGGCGCGCCGGAAAAAACCAGGGCCATTCCGTCGCCGGTCGGCAGCGTGATTAAATTGCCGGCGGCCTCCGACGTTCGGACTTGATTTGTATTTTTAACAATTCGGTTAAGCCGGTCGAGTAGATCGCGCTGATCGTCGATGAGAAGTTTCGAATAGCCCACCGTATCGATGAACAAAACATGCGCGATCTCTAACTCGACTGCCGGATTTGTTTCCGCGGACATGGCGAATCACGCGCCTTTCAACACTGGCAGATTATTGGGCCCGGTCGATGGCAAATATTCATTCATCCGCTGGGTTGGAAAGAGGGCGCTTGGGGAGAATCGCGTCCCAGCCATGCCGCGAAAGTATTTCTTCGGCCGATGAAAGCAATCCCAGGAGCGAAGGCCGCCAGGTTTAGAACAATCATGATGAGAGCAAATAGATAAAGGCCCATCATGACTCCGATGCCGACATGCATCCCCACTACTGCTCCGATCCAGACAGCGCGACTCCTTTTGGGCCAGATAAAAAGTGGATACGCTACCTCAATGAGAAAGACGAGGATTCCCAGCGCCGGCAAAAGGTGTCGCCATGGCACCAAAAGTTCCGGCGAAATGATGTTAAACGGTGGGCGAGTGAGAGCTCGCCACAAGGCGGCCCCGGTCCACCATCCGGTCCCCAAGGCTTTCGTTAGGCCACTAAAAAAATAAATCACGCACATGTGGATTTGCAAAACCCGCCGATGAAAGCCCAGGATTGCCGGGTCGCGTTTCCGGGCTTTCCAGATCTTCGAATCGAGCGCCAGACCGTCCGGCAAAGGCGCGAGCATCAGATAGAAAAGACCGATGGTGGTGAAATTATCCATGCCATAAGCCATGAAATCCGCGCTTTTCACTGCGCAAAGATGAAGGAACCAGGCCGCGACCGCCGCGCTGCGGCTAAAAAGTCCGAGAACAAGGAAACAGCCGGCGCCAAACAACAGCGTCCATGCCGCGGTTAGCGTAGATGGTTCGCTCAGTCCTACCCGGTTGCCCAATTCCACCAGCCAGCTCAGAATTGGAATACAGGGGCTGTCGATCGTCGAAATCGCTTCAGTCAGATCGCGGCTAATCAAACCGTTGCCGCTCCCGGCAAATAAATGCACCCAATCGTTTCGGAGCGAGAGGCAGTAGAGCGTAATTTCAAGGCCGAGGCCAATGCGCAGTAGCGTCAGCCATTTGTCGGTATCGGGCCGAAATAAGAATTCGTTAATCCTTTGCCAGGAGCGTTGCACGAAGTTCAGGGCTGCACCTCTTTCTCCGCCGGCGATCGAAAACCAAAATCGTATGCATACAAGAACGTATACGCTTCTTTTTTGCCTTCCTTTGCCTCGGCCACGCTGGGCAATTCGACGTATCCAAATACTGCTCTAATGGATTCGGCATCCGGATGTTCCTGCCAGACCGAATAGGCCAGCATCTTGACCATCATTTCCCGCAGCGGGTCGTACTGAGTTCGTCCTATTTGATCGAGCAGGTTGCCTAATCGCACTCCAGCGGCGGCTCCGCCGACAATGGGAAGTTCGTATTCAACCCTGCCATCGAGGTAATGCAGTTCGAATACCAGTTTGTAACTGTTGGGAACGGCCGGTCCGAAAAACCCATACCCTCCCTCGATGCCGGCGGCGTGTAGATAAGTGTATAACGCTTCTCGCGCCGGATGGCCGGCCTCCAGCGTTCGCCCCAAAACCGTGGCAGTGACTGATTGCGCTCTACCCCAATACGGATCCAGTGAATGCGGGAACCAGGTGTATCCCTTGGAAAGAACCCACAGAGTCGCGTCAAACGAAACCGTTAAAAGAAGGAAAAAGTGCAGGCAAAAGCAGACCAGATAGATTCTGCGCCGGCTTAAAGACACACTCTGTTTTGCAAATGCGCTGCCTACTTACTGTATTTTTCCAGGATTGGTTTG
Organism: uncultured Verrucomicrobiae bacterium; assembly: GCA_963815455.1. Taxonomy (GTDB): domain Bacteria; phylum Verrucomicrobiota; class Verrucomicrobiia; order Chthoniobacterales; family UBA10450; genus JBDTZF01. Next base: position 446,444 of record CAWFGO010000002.1, on the reverse strand, counting down.
ATGCGTTTTACCAGTTCCTTGGCTTCTTCTTCGGAAATTTTTGGCGGCTTGCTTACTGATGAAGGTCTTGGGTCGTCCGGGGGCCGGCTAACCGAAGTCGGTGAGAAAGAAGGCTTGGGTTTATTTGAACTGACGGACGTAGGCGATGCCTCAGCCTCTGGGGCAGCGCTCTTCGCGGAAGTGCTTACCGAAGTAGGGGAGGCAGCGGCTTCCGGCTTGCCCATACTTACCGAGGAAGGTGAGGTGAGCCCGATGCACTGAATCGTCTTGATCGAACGACCAGCCAATTCGGAATCGGCTCACCTCAGCCGCCGTGGCTTTGTCGATGTACATGTCGATCAGTTGACCTTTCGTTTTCTTGCGTTTGCCCTTCTGATATGTCTCGATCCTATAAACCGACTTATCGTAATGTTTCAGAACGTCGTTGAGCGCTTTCTCATCCGGCTTTGAAATGTTCGTGCCGGGATGAATGATCACAGTCATCGAATCTCGAAACGTCACCTTGCCGGTCTTGTCGTGTTTAGCTGCCGCGATTGCAATTATTGTCAGGACCATCAATAGCCCCGCGATCATGACAAGCTGTTTGGAGGAAGTTTTCATGGCGGTTCCCTTTTTGCCCCCGTTGCCTATCAGTGATCAAGCACAAAGTTGTCGCAATCGAGCCAAATTGGGATAGAGGCGGACACCTGTCGGCCGCAATTTAAAATTTTTGCGGGCGACACGCCCGCCACTACACTTGCGGCGTGAACGAGACCGGCTGGAAAATAATTTCGAGCGAACGGCATTTCGCCAATTCGCATCTCGAGGTCGCGACCGAGCAGGTCCAATCGCCAGCCCGCTCCAAGCCGCGCTCGTGGACAATCGTGCGCCGGAAAGCGGCCGTTATTATTGCGCCAATGACGGGCGACGGAAAAATCGTGCTGATTCGACAGGAACGCGTGCCGATTCGCGCGGCGATCTGGGAAATGCCTGCGGGCCAGATCGACAACGCTGTAGCCGGGATCGCTGATTTCGGCCCGCGCGGCGAGGAATCCGCCAAGGAAGTGGCCTTGCGCGAGCTTCGAGAGGAGGCCGGCTATGAGCTGACGGCGGACGGCGAACTAATTGCGCTCGGCTTTTATTTTTCATCGCCCGGGTTTACCGATGAACACGGTTATCTTTTTTTGGCCAAGCCGGTCGAGCGCTGCGCGGACGGAAACGGGCAGGACGAAACGGAATCGATCGTCGATTGCAGAGCGTTTAGCGTCGCCGAGATTCGCCGGATGATTGCCGAGAATGAAATTCGCGACGCAAATACGCTGGCAATCTGTGCGCGACTGGCCGCGCACGGTTTCATTTCCCTCGCGCCCGGCTAATCGATCTCATGGCCCTGCGGAACATTTTTAAATTTCGTGAGCTGGCCGAGAGCGAAACGTCCAAACCGTTTCTGGAGCATCTCGAGGACCTGCGATGGACCATCGTGAAGATCTCGATCACGCTCGTTGTGGCGATGATATTCTGCTTCGCCTTCCGATCGAGTCTCGTCCGCATCATGCAGGCGCCTTTGCAGGAAGTCGGTTCGCAAATCGGAACGCTAAAGGCCCTTGGTATTACGGATTCGATCATGATTTCGTTTCATCTGGCATTCTATGCCGGAATCGTTATCTCCTTTCCGTTGCTTCTCTATTTTGTGGCCGAGTTTGTTTTGCCCGCGCTCACCACGGTGGAGAAACGTTTCCTGCTCCCGGCGATTTTTGTCAGTTTTGGGCTGTTCCTCCTCGGGGTGATGGTCTGCTACTTCTGGCTGTTGCCGAAGACGATCCTTTTTTTCTTTCGCGACACCGAGTCGCTCGGGTGGGCGCCGACCTGGACGGTGCAGCAGTATTATTCGTTCGTGACGCGATTCACCCTCGGTTTCGGTCTCGCTTTCGAATTGCCCGTGGTTGTTCTGGCCCTGGTCCGTTTCGGATTGCTCACTTACAGATTCATGGCGCGCACTCGCCCCTACGCGATCGTGCTCATCTTTGTCGCGGCCACTATCATCACGCCCACCCCCGATGTGCTGACCTTGATCGCAATGGGTCTTCCCATGTGTTTGCTCTACGAAAGTTGCGTCTGGATCGCGTGGCTGATGGAGCGGCGCAGATCGAAATCCATCGCCGGCTGATCCCGTGGACGAATCCTCCTATCAAGTTCTATTCGGTGTTTTCGCCTTCATTCTGGGCGCTGTGGTCGGGTCGTTCTTGAATGTATGCATTTATCGCCTGCCACTCGATCTTTCGATCAACAAACCGCGCCGCTCGTTTTGTCCGAGCTGCAAACAACCGATTCTCTGGCATCGAAATCTGCCTCTGGTTAGTTGGCTGGTCCTCCGCGGCCGTTGCGCAAACTGCGGAGCCAGAATCTCCTTTCGCTATTTTGCCGTTGAATTGCTCACCGCGCTCCTGTTTCTGGTGATCTGGCAAACGTTTCCGTGGCCCATGGCGCTCGCCTATTGGGTGTTCGTTGCTCTCATCATCGTGGGAACTTTTGTCGATCTCGAGCATTTCATCATTCCCGATCAAATAACAATCGGCGGCACGGTTGCGGGAATCGTGGCCAGCCTGACCGTTCCGGGATTGATGGAGACCGATTCCCGCGTCGCGGCATTAATTCGATCCGTTCTCGCCGCCGCGCTCGGTTATGTGATTCTCCTGCTCGTTCTGGAGGCTGGGAAGGTGGCCTTCGGAAAGAAAAGGATTCGGCTCGAAGCTCCGACGCAATTTACCTGGAAACGCCAGGGTGAAGATGCCGAGTTTGCGGTTGGCAGCGAACAGAGCCTTTGGAGCGACTATTTCGCGCGCGAGACGGACCGGCTGTTGCTCCAGTGCGATGAAGCCATGATCGACAATCACACATTTGGCAATACGACTTTGGAATTCCACTACAATCGTGTCTCCGTCGAAGGCCGGGAGATGTTGCTCGATGATGTGGACCACATCTCCGGCGTGGTGAGCGAACTTCAAATTCCTCGCGAAGCCATGGGCCGCGGCGACTTGAAATTTCTCGCCGCGATTGGCGCATTTCTGGGATGGCGCGCGGTCTTGTTCAGCGTTTTTGCCGGCTCGCTTCTGGGATCGCTCGTCGGATTACTGACGCTGTTGGTCGGCAAACGCGTCTGGTCGGCGAAACTTCCGTTCGGTCCATACCTTGCGTTTGGCGCGCTAACCTGGATGTTCTTCGGAGACGCGTTTGTGCATTGGTACCTTAGTCTGGTTAATCTCTAACCCGCTCGGCCACCGATTGGCCATCGAACACTGGCGTGAAGGCGTACCATTGCTGCCAGTGGCCACTGATCGTTTCTTCGAGAACTTGCGACCAGTCCTGCAACGCCGCTGCGATTTCTATTTCGCGCGAACGATCCTTGCCGCATCGGATCGGTGCGTACGCAATGATCTTGTATCGTCGAAATCCATCGCGAACGATGAATAGCGGGTAGATCGAAGTGTCGGCCACGAGCGAAAGCACGAATGGCCCAGTGGGCAAAAGCACGTCCCGGCCAAAAAGTTTGATGACGGAGCGGGCAACGTCGCCCACGACACGATCGCCCTGAATGGAGATAACCTGGCCGGCCCGCAGCGCGGCCAAAAGATCGAACGATAGGGATGTCCCCACCGTGTTGTAATCGATCCTAACGCCACCACTGCTCGATTGTTCGATGGAAAGATCGACATGATGAGCGGCCATTTCATCGGGCTCCGGCGCCCGGATCATTCTGATTTCGCGTTTGAATCGGTCGGCAAACACCGCTGCGCCCAAATCGTAGCTACCCATGTGGGCTGTGAGGATGATCGCGCGTTCGGCCGCAGTCAGCTCATTTAGAAAGGTTTCTCCCACGAGCTCGTAAGTGAACGTCGCCTTAAGCAATCGAAACGCGGCGGCATCGGTCAGCGACCAGGCAAAGTTGTAGAAGACGCGAAAAGCGCGGAGATAATTCACCAAGCGTGACGAGCCGGGCAAAATGATGGCGAGATGGCGATGGACCGCTTTGCGCGCCGGCGCGGCGAAGAAGAAAAAAAAGAGGGTCCAGAACGCGATGAAGAAAGGATGAAGGGCGGCCGGGATATTCACAACGCCCCAATCGAGAGCGTTTCGCCAAAAAACGCCGCGAACAGCAAACCGAGGCGAACTCGGTTGAGGGTCGCTGATAAATCCCGTTGCCACTGGCGCCTGCTGCATATGTCGATCCTACCTTAGACCTGGCACGTCTCTGCGGGAGCAGTCGCGGATGGTTCGCCCGACGTCACTCGCGCCTTCGGAGTGAGCATCAGCCAAAGATTAACGAGCTCGCATTTCCACCAACGCCGGAGCCCTTTCCAGATTTGTTTTCGGATCCGGGTGTCGGGAACAAATCCATCATAGAGCTCGCGCCAGCCGTTATTGCGTTTGCCATAAACTCCGGCCGCCCATCGGCGGTTGGCCAGCGTCACTAGACGCCGTCCGTAAAAGCTCATCAAAGTCGCTGCGATGCGGCCGCCACGGCCGGTGAAGGGCAGATTGAGAAATTGACACTCCGGATCGCGATAGGCCGCCCTAACAAGCCCGAGATAGTAGGAGCTGACATCGAGAAGGAGCGCGGCTGACATCAACTCGGCGTCGCCCATGTAATAATATTTGTCCTTGTACAGGCTCTCGAACCAGCGGCGGTAAGTCACCGGATATTGCTCGTTATAATAAGCAAGTTGTTCGGCGACATCCTGGCCGGCCAGACTTTTCGCGAGCAGATCGGCCACATAGAAGGATGTGTAGGAACAAAAATCGAGGCCCGGACTGTAAAGCGGGTCGATGAAACCGGTCGCGTCACCCACCGCAGCCCAGCCGTTGCCGCAAACTTTCTCGCTGTGGTAAGTCAAGTTCGACAAAGCGTGCACATCGCCTTCGATGATCCGCGCCGCGCCAAAAATCTCGCGGCCAACCGGATGCCCGAGAATGTGCGCATGCAACCGTTGGCTCAGGCTCGGTCCTTCGGGAAGCTTGAAAATGCGGCTGTCGTAAACGATGCCCGCGCTGACGTCGCCGCCTTGCAACGGAATGATCCAGACCCACCAACCGCGACCCATCAAATGATTCGTCGCCCATTCGCGGCTCGTATAACAACTCTTGGCGTAATCGGGAAAGCGTTCCCGCGATTCGTAACCTTCCCACTGTTTCACTCCGGTGAACCGGGCCCAGACAGCATTGATCGGGTGCTCGGTGTTCGGACGGAAATGGCCGAGCTTTCGCGCGAGCATCGTTGCGCGGCCAGTTGCATCGACAACCCAACGGCAACGAGCGCTACGCTCATCGCCATCGACAACCGCGCTCACGCTCTGGCCGGCTGAGCCATTCAGCTCGCAGCTTGCGACCTTGGCCGGTCGCCACAGATCGCAACCAGCCTGCACTGCCAGGTCGAGCATGTGCGAATCCAGCTTGGCCCGATCGACTTGAAATCCCGGTAACCGGCTCTGATAAAATGAGCCGACCTCGACGCAATCCTCGAAGGGTTGATCCGGTCGATTCGAAAACCACAGCCGCAACCCCTGTTTGGCCAGTTGATGATGACCCAGATAATGGGTCAGGCCGAGGATTCGCGTCATATAACAACTGCTCACCTCGGTGGTCGATTCGCCCACTTTGCGATCGAACTCGGCCGTCTTCTCTATGATCAGAACGCGCGTCTCCGGCCGTTTCCGTTTGAGCATTAATCCCGTCGCCGCGCCCGAAAACGCGCCGCCGATGATCACGGCATCGTAATCAAGTTCCATCACAATAAGAGGATGGACTTTGCGTCGCCCAAAGGCAATGCAGTTCCCTCACATTGAACGCCTGCTCGCGACGAATGTCGGAGTTGGACGCCTGCCGCGCCGGCTTGTCACGCCGAAGCGTTGCGAAGGCGGAAGCCTTGCGAAGGCTGGGTTGAGCGTTGAGCGTTGGACTCATGATCCTTCGAAACGCGCGTTGCATTTTCCCCGACGGGATCCGCGATGGTCTCGAGCTCGTTGTCGAAGCGGGAAAAATTGCGGAACTGCGACCGCAAACTGATCGGAGTGGAAAGGACGTTGTCGATCTTGGCGGAAATTATCTGGCGCCCGGATTTATCGATCTGCATGTGCACGGAGCAGTCGGCCGCGACACGATGGAGGCCTCGCCGGAAGCGTTTCGCGCCATTTGTGATTATCACGCCAGCGGCGGCACGACATCGCTCCTGCTGACAACTGCAACCGCACCGCTGGATAAGATCGTCGACGTTTTGACTACGGTGCGCGAATGCCTGCCCGTTGTAGCCTCGGCGAAGGCGGGTCGATCCTCGGTTCCACAAATCGCCGGCGTTCACGTCGAAGGCCCGTTCATTTCAAAAACGAAACGCGGCGCCCAACGCGAAGAATTTATCTGCGACCCTACTCCGGAAGTGGTTGGTCAATTGCTCGAACATGTCGATGTGATCAAGCGCATCACCATCGCGCCGGAATTGCCTGGAGCGCTCGATGCCATCGAAAAATTTCATTCGCGTGGTGTGAGCATTAGCGGCGGCCACAGCGACGCCTGGGACGAAGAAGCGCGTGCAGCGTTCACGCACGGGATGCGTAGTGTCACCCACACCTTCAACTGCATGTCGAGTGCGCGCCGCCGCGGTATCTATCGCGTCGCTGGATTACTCGAGTTCGCCATGAGCGAACCGGACGTCAATTGCGAACTGATCGCCGACGGCCATCACGTGTCGCCGACGCTGATGAAAATGTTGTATCGAGCGAAGGGCGCATCCGGAATCTCACTCGTCACCGACGCCACCCCCGGCGCCGGTTTGCCCGATGGCTCGAAGTTCAAGCTTTATGAAACGGATTGCATCGTCGAATCCGGCGTCTGTTTACTGGCCGATCACTCCGCACTCGCTGGCAGCGCATCGCGCATGATCGATTTGGTTCGAACAATAGTACGCGATGTCGATGTTCCATTGCACGAAGCCGTCGCGATGGCCACAGAAAACCCTGCCGACGCCGTCGGCCTCAAGAGTAAGGGCCGTTTCGCCATCGGCGCAGATGCAGACCTGGTCGTTCTTTCGCCAGAACTGGATGTATTGCGGACATTCTTGGCCAGCGATCAGATTTGGGCACTGTAGGCGGCTTGCCGGTGCGAAGCGTAGCGTCACTGTTCGGCATTTGCCAAATGTGGGAGATCGTCGGCCCCACAAGATCGTCGGAATACTTTACGAAATTAGGAGCGTTTCAAACTTGACGTCAGACTAAATGCCGTCCTAAGCAATTGAATAGTAGGAAGTTGAGGGTAAACATGCATTGTCGTGCATAATATATGCTGTCAACATCGACGATACAATGAAGAAGCTTCTTTGTGTAATTGCCGTCGTTTTCGGATTTTCAGCTCACGTCTTTGCTGCCACCATGGGCCAGTGGACCTTTGAGACAAATACGCCCGCCGATCTATCTGACTCAACCACGCAGTCCACGATGGCCGACGTCGGAAGCGGAACCGGGACCGGGCTTCATGCGAGCGGGTTGACGGATTGGACAACGCCAGCTGGGAACGGTTCGGCAAATTCCTGGAGTTCGAATAATTGGGGCGTTGGCGATTATTGGCAATTTCAGGTCAGCACGACTGGTTTCCAAGATATAATGCTCTCATGGGACCAAACCAGCAGCAGCACCGGGCCTGGAAGCTTTGGACTATATTGGAGTACCGATGGGAGGTACTTTTACGCAATTTGGTGCTAATTATGGAATTCCGCTTATTGCTTGGAGTTCGGGTACTTACATGGCGGGCTCGACGTTCACAGCTGATCTGAGCTCAATTGCCGCGTTGAACGATACTTCAGCTGTGTATTTCCGCTTGAGAGACCAGAGTACGACCAGTGCTGGTGGAGGAACCGTTGGTACCGCTGGCACCAGCCGAGTTGATAATTTCACGGTGTCGGGAACGGCCGTCCCATCGGTTCCGGACAATGGCTCATCTGTTGCCCTTTTGGGGCTCAGTCTACTCGGCTTGGTCATTTGCCGTCGCCAATTCGCACACAAGCGAGCCTGAGCGTTCCCCGTAACGGGCCGCTGTAGCCGCGGGCGCCGACCGCGGCCCGGATAGAGCGCGCCGCTATTTGGAAACAGCCGAGGTCACCGCCCTCGACTACAACGACATTAGGAATTCGGCGATGTCGATGGAAGCGCGCGGCCGGCTTAGTTTGCTGATGTTCGCCGACCATTCGCGCCATTGCTTCGCCTCATCGGCGAATGCCCGTTGGACCTGGGAGACGACTTCGTCTTGTGAGAGAGCGATCACGCCGGAGTTTGTCTGCTCGATTAACAACGCGTTCCCTTCCTCCTGGCCCGATACGATGTGATTAATAATCATCGGACAACGAGCCGCGATCGTTTCCTGCACGGTCGCGCCGCCGGCCTTGCCGATCAGCAAATGGCTTTGGCCAAGCATGCGCGGGAGCTGGTCGGTCCAGCCGACAATGTCGACCTGGCCGCCGTAGCCTTGGCGGAGGCGGCTCTTGCGATTCCGCGCGACTGCTTCGATGGCGTATCGCAGATTCTGATTCCGACCCACCGTCACGGTCAGATCGATCTCCAGATCAAGCAGTTTATCCACCAACCCCGGCGCGCTTCGGGTGCCGGCGTTGATCATATAAAGAACGCGCCGAGCGGACATGGAAGGAGGTTGTCGACTTGTCACGCCGGAGCCTGGCGGAGGCGGATCCTGCGGCAGATCGGCAAATTTCGGACTCACGGGAAACCCAGTCGTCTTGATCCTTTCCGGCGCGACTCCGTCCGCCCGTAAAATTTCGGCGCTTTGTTCGTTCGGCACCAGAAAACAGTCGGCCTCTGAGCGGTACCAGACTTTGTTGACGGTGATCGAGTCCGTAATTACGACGACACTTTTGCATTTCTTGTTCGCTCCCTGGATCTCGTCGAGCACATAGGGATACGTTGGGAAAACCGAAACGACGACATCCGGTTGAAAACGATCGAGCAGGGAGGCGAATTGCGCCCGCAGACGTCCGAATTTCCGAATCTCCCCGGCGTAATCTTCCTTTTTCTGAAGCCAGCGATAAAAATAGCCCCAGACCCACGGCACGCGATTGACGATTGCGAGGTAACTCTTGAGAATGACTTTGAACAGGATCGGATACGTCGTGGCCAGCAGATCGTGCACTTCGACTTTGGCTTGGTCGGAGGCAACCCTGCTCAATCCATCCCGAATACCACGCGCAGCGGCGTTATGTCCTTCACCAAAACCGGTCGTGAGGATCAGGATTTTTTTCACGCGCATCGTTAGGCAAATAAGACGTTGCAGCCACGGCGCTCTGTCGCCGTGAAATGCTGGTGCGGCTCTCGCACCGCCCCGACAGAGCGGGGCGGCTACAACAACGCCGCAAGTTTAATGGATATTTGTCTCCGGCAAAGTAAACTCTGACGCGGGATGAAGTATCTCGGATTTATCTGGCGCGTTTTGCGCCGTCTGGTTTGGGAAACGGCCACCGACACCACCACCGGGCTGGCTGCGCAAATGGCTTATCTGCTCCTGTTCGCTCTCGCTCCCGGCCTGCTGTTTCTCTGGCATCTCCTCGGCTTGTTCGGGACCGACCCGGCAAAGCTGCATGGGATGTTTCTCGTTTTGAAGAGTTTTATGCCGCCCGATCCGAAAGTACAGGACATTCTCGATACTGCGGTGGCCAGCGTGGTGGTAACCGGTTCGAGCGGACTGCTGGCCAATGTCGGCATCATTTTGGGGATTTATTTCGGGACCGTCTTCATCGCGACCATTTCCCGCGCGTTGAGCCAGACCCACGGCGTTCATGAGGATCGACATTGGTGGTCCAAATACATCATTTCGTTTTTCATGCTTTTCTGGTTCGCCATCATCATCCTCATTTCCTTTAACGCCATCGTCTTCGGCGAACGGCTCGCGGGTGTGGCCGAGGTCAATTTCCAGCTCACCGTTCCGTTGCAGGCATGGATTGCGGCGTTGAATCTCCCGTTAACGGCTGTGGCTCTGGTCGGTCTTGCCCTGATGTTGTATTTATTTACGCCCGAGAATTATCTTACTCTTCGCCAGGCGCTTCCCGGAGCGATTTTCTTCTCCGTCGGCTGGATCCTGGTGACGAAGTTATTTCAATTCTACGTCGCCAAATATAATCGGTACAACCCGACCTATCTGGCATTGGCCTCCATCATCATGTTGCTGACCTGGATGTATCTGACCTGTTTATTGCTGCTGCTGGGCGGCAAGTTGAACTCCATCCTTGGTCGTGAGCGCGAACGCAGACGCCAAGCGACGTTGCCTGGACCTGCACCGGACGCGCAGCCCGCTTGATCGCGCGGTTTGCTCTGTTACGCTCCGCGCAGTGGTCCGTCTTCGTCTCTGGGTTGCAACTGTCGTCGCGTTGAGCGCAATTCTCGGCACGGTTCTTCGCGCCCAAATCAGTGACGAAGAAAAGCGGAAGGAATTTCTAAAAGCCCGCGCTGCTTCGTCAGCCACTCCAAGCGAATCGCCCACGGCAACTCCAAAACGCAAGGGAACCAGGAAAACATCGACGGGCAAAAAGAAGGCGAAGGATTCCTCTCCCGCGCCGAAAGAAAAAACAAGTCCGACGCCGAAGCCGAAAAGCAAGAAACACAAATCGACGTCCAAAAAGAGTTCTACATCGACATCGAAGACAAAGGCGAAAAAAAAAGCTGCCAGGGCGGAGAAAACGCCCGCCCATGGAAAAGCGGAATCGGCCAAGGCAGCCCCGTCTCCGATCGAGCGGCCGACTGCGCCATTGCCCCGGGCAATCCCGGTCAACTCTCCCGGCGACCGGGCGCAGGTCGTGGTTGAGAAATCGGGACTCGAAAGCGAACAAGCCCTGGTGCCTCCGCCGTCGCCGCCCCCGCGCCATTTTCTCTTTTGGGGATCGTCCGGTCGTTCCAATCAGACTAGTTATCGTTATCTCAGCAGATCGGTTATCGAAGAAATCCGGCGCGCCCCGGTGCAGAGTCGCCGTTGGCAATTCATCGTCGTCCACAACAGCGGCACCCGGCAGGGCAACGCCCGCGTGTTCGATTATTACCATCGACATGTCCGGCGGATGCAGAACGGACTCGCCTATCATTTCGTGATCGGAAACGGCACCTCGACCGGCAACGGCCAGGTCGAGGTAGGAGATCGCTGGCGGCGTCAGATCAATGGCGGCCATGTCCACAGCGATTACCTGAACAACATCTCGCTCGGCATCTGTTTGGTCGGCGATTTCAATCGTGACCAGCCGACCCGGGCCCAGCTCGAGTCTTGTGAAGAACTGATTCGCTATCTGCGCCAGCGCTGCGGCAAAGTCGCCGGTCACGACATCCTTGTCCGGCCCCATCGTGAAATGAATCCGCCGCGTTGGTCCACCGATTGTCCGGGCGACGTGTTCCCGTATTCCTGGTTCCGGCGATTTCGCTGAAGCCCATGCTCTTGTTTCAATCTTTTGCAGCGACAACGATAAGCGATCTGTGTCGAAAATCAGGACTGACCCTATTGGTCTCCCGCCTTCCCCGACAATGCCTCCTTTTGAGCCGTATAAGAATTAAGAAAATATGGATTTGAATCGCAAGACAGTTTTACATATCGTTCTAATCATCGGTCTGCTGGCAGTTTCACTGGAACGGTGCTTGGCACAAAGCTCTGAAACCGAGCCTATCAAAGATTCGTTCGCTGAAGGCGTTGCACCGGATTTACAGCCAGATAGTCCTGAATTGGGCTTGGCTGCATTTAGGGGCGATCTTTCAAGCTTGCGTCGGCTTATATCTTCCGGCGCAAACATCGAAGGCTCAGGAGGCTACAAACGCACTCCTTTGATCCTCGCCGCTTCTGCCAAGCGTTCCGAAGCGGCAAAGATTTTGATAGAAGCAGGCGCCAACGTTAACGCGAAAGACGTTGCTAACGCCACAGCCCTGCATTGGGCAGCGATAAAGGGAGATGAAAAAATCGTTGCGCTTCTTCTCAATCATCACGCGCAGTTAGACGTGCAAAATGAAGTCGGTCAAACTCCTCTTATATGTGCCGCAGAAAACGGAAACAAAAAGATCGTTGAGGCATTACTGGCGTCGGGCGCAGGTACGACTATCAGGGATGAGGATTTCCGTTCCGCCGAGGATTGGGCTAGGAGAAATGGTCATGGTGATATCGCAGCGCTACTCACTCGACCCCGGAAACGGGGAACGGAAAACGAGGTCAAATCTCAACATTGAATATTCGCTAACGAATATTAATAAGGTCGGCGGGATCGGGATCGCATCTCGCATTTGACATTTGCTTCTGAACTGGCGCGAATTGGTTACGGATGGCGCGGGCACTGTTGACCCCTGCTGAGCCCTGAAGCTTTCGCGAATGGTTAATTCCGCGTGGCCAGGATGATGTGGCTTTCCTTCCAGTTCCAGCGGTAGCCATAATTGAACCGCAGCGGCGGCGGATTGCTTTGCTGGAAAAGCTCTTTCAGTTTCGGTTGGTAATGTTGCTTGAAGATTTCGATCGGGCCGAGGTAGGTGCCGAAGAGGCGAATATTCCATTTGTCGCGATTAAAATTAGCCAGCGGAATCCCGGCGTCGTCCTGGACAATGATGTTGCTGTGATCGAGAACGAAATTACGGATCCGGTTAAAACCGCTTTCAAACATCAGATAGGAGGATGATTTCAGAAGGCTCGCGCCCACACCGTGCTGGCCGCAAAACTTCAGGAACCCGGGCGTGGCGCTGATGCCGCTGTCGGAAATATCGGTGGTGAAATAAAAGAGCGTCTGGTTCAGACCGGATTGATTGTCGATGTAACTGATCCGAACGCCGGGTGTTTCGCCCCGGCCCGGCGCGCTTTGGCGGAACGCGCCGCCGCTGTCGAGCGATCCGTAGGTCACTTCCTTGATCGTCTTGCCAGCGCGAGCGAGGTAAACATAAAGAATCGGCAGCGTGCCAATGAGCTGTTGCTGGTGCAAATCAACCTTCATGTCTTTGGTGATGAAAAAGCTGTAACGGAGAGACGAATTCATCGCGTCTTCGAGATTATGAAACGCGGCGGCCAGGTTGGCGATGCGGAGCGGGTCAGGCGGCGGTCCCATCGATTCTTTGCCGCACAGAATGTAAACGGATGCCTTCGGGAAAAATTGATCGACGTAGAGAAAATCGGGGCCGCTGAACATGTAATAGGCCACCGGAATCGGCTCCATCGATTCGGGCAGATAGGTTTCCTGCCACGTATGCAGTTTCTCGAGCTGTTTGGTATTGAGTTTGCCAAACGCTTTCTCGAAGAAGGCTGAGTGCTCCTGCCACGCGGGATCGCTCAAGAGCGGCGCGAGCGGCGAATTTTTCGGGACCGGCATCCCGGCGAGGAACAGCGCCGTGTCGTTGGGCGGCGGCAACGCCGGCTGTTCGGGCGCGGCTTCGGCCGGCTGAGGCTTGGGCTGGTGTCGTCGGGCCGATGCCGGCGGTGCGAGGATCGACAACGCGATTCCGATAAGGATGAGGCGATAAAGATTCTTCATGGGATGGATTGGCGCCGTTTTTCGGCCAAATAATGGGGAGCAAAATAGAGAACGAAGCCGACGATCATGGTGGCCACGCCGGACAATGATTCAATTGGATTGGACTGCAAGAGATAGATCATCATCCAAACGGTAATGGCGATGAAAATGAGCGGCGGAATTGGATAAGCCCAGACTCGATACGGCCGGGCAATTTCCGGATGCGTCCAGCGCAGAACGATTACGCCGATGACAGTGAGCAACGAACAGAACAGCAACGCAAACCCAATATACTTGACCACACCCTGGAAGCTGCCCGTCAGCAGCAGCAGGTTGACCAGCACGAGTTGCAGCAACAAGGCGTTGAATGGGACGCCACTGCGATTTTTTCGCGAGAGAAATCGAATGAGGGGATTGTCTTCACCCATCGACATGGTGACGCGCGGACCGATCCAGGTCATGGAGCTGATCGCGGAAATAAGTCCAATGCAAATGATCCCGCCGACGATGCGTCCGCCATTCTCACCGAAAATGTGTTTCCCGGCGATGAGGGCGACTTCGAGTTGGCCGCTCATTTCTTCACGGGGCGCAGCGAGTAGAAAGGCTGAGTTGAGCGCAGTGTAAAGCGCGATGACGACAATCGTCCCCCAGAACAGAGAACGCGGGACATTTTTCTCGGGCCGGTCAATTTCACCAGTGATGTAGCTGGACGCGTTCCAGCCCGAGTAGGAATACATCACGAAGACGAGCGACACGGCGAACGGCGCGCTGAAGATCGACATCGTATCGCCGGGTTGCGGCAAGAATGTGATCGGTTGTTTGGGATCGACCAGGAACCCCGCCACGATGAGCGCCACAATCAATAGCACTTTCACAATCGTCCACAAATTCTGAAACACGCTGCCGACGCGCAGATTGGAAAGATGAAAAAGGGCAACACCCCAGACGACCAGGATTGAAAAAATCAACGGCGAACCGGCCTCGAAAACGCCGCGAAAATATTGCCCAAACGCCATGGCCGCGAGCGCGATCGGCGCCGCAAAACCCACGGTTGCGGATACGACGCCGGCCATGAATCCGAGCGCGGGATGATAAATGCGCGAGAGAAAATGGTACTCACCGCCGGAGCGGGGGAGGGCGGCGCTGAGTTCGCCGTAACAAAGTGCGCCGCAGAGCGCGGCGATCCCGCCCACCACCCAAAGCATGAGCAGGGCGAACCCGGATTGGATGCCCGGCAACTGAAAGCCCAGACTGGTGAAAACGCCGGTACCGATGATGTTGGCAATGACGATCCCGCAAGCGGTGAAAAAGCCAATGGTGCGCGGAGGAGTAGAAGTTTGCGCGGCGGTGAGCTCGGTTGTGGGGGTCACAATTGGATCGACAATCCCGAAATAATCGGGACTCGCGAATTTTTTTTTCGGGGCCAGCAGGTGCGGGCCCGATTGTCTGTTGTCAGACGGCGTTGCCGGCGATCACTTTGAGAGCGCCATGAATTCGCAATCCAACCCCTCAATGGCAACAGCCACTCAGCTCGCTGTTTTTCTCAGCAATCGCCCCGGCGCGCTAGCCCGCGTGTGCGAGTCGCTGGCCGAAGCCGGGATCAACATTCATGCACTCTCGATTTCGGACACGGTCGATCACTCGGTTGTGCGCATGGTGGTGAGCGATCCGACCAAGGCGCTCATGCTTCTGGGCGAACGCGGCGTTCTGGCGCTGGAAAACGACGTCCTCCTCATCGATACCGCCAACGAGCCGGGCATGCTGGCAAGAATCGCCGATCGGCTGGCCAAAGCCGAGATCAACATCGAATACGCCTACATGGCGACGAGCGCGAAATCGCCTCAGGGCCTGATCGTTTTGCGCCCGTCCGATGTCGAAAAGGCGCAGAGAAGCACTCCGAGATCTATAGACTGTGGCATCGGCTTCCAGCCGATGAGGACATTGGCCAGAGGCCAATGCCACAACCCGCGCTAGGCTAGTACACCCACGGAATCAGACGTTCCGTTCGCCGCGTGTAGTCGCGGTAATCCTGACCGAGAGCTTCCAAAAGGGCGGATTCCTCGATTCGAATGCGCCAGAGAAACGCGCAAATGATCGGCACGGTCAGAAGCAGGATCGACAACCAATTCCCCAGGCAAAGACCGAAACCGAGAAAAGCCAGAAGCGCGCCGGTATAGGAAGGATGGCGGATATTCCGATACGGTCCGGAATCGACCAACTGATGTTCCGGATCAATCGACACGTTGACCGTAAAGTAGCGGCCGAGATAACCGATCGAATACCATCGCAAAATCAAACCACCCAACCAGACAGCGAAACCGACAAAATAAAATATGCGTCGAGAAGGCAGCGCCGCGTCCGGGGCCATCCAAACCATTTGGATCGCAAAGAAAATGCTCACGATGATCACCGCCCACAATATCAGGAGCGAGCGCCGGTCGCGTGAAAGCACGCGGGTCCGCGCCCGTCGCGTGATCGCGAGGTAGAGCTCGGACAGGCCGAAAATCGCGCCCAGCCACAATGGATCGAGCAATCGCATGAGCAACTATTGCTGAAAAAGAGGTTCCGTCTGCAAGATTCTGTGGCTCAAGCCGTATCTCCACAAGCGGAAAGCGCAAGTTGTTTGGAGGGTCGTGCTTCGGCACGACCAGGACGAGCAGAAACTCCTCCCTCCGATTACGGTCGGATTTCGACAACGGTGTCCACTGGAGTCACCTGCCAGAGCTCTTCGATCTCCTCATCGGTCAGCGCAATGCAGCCGGCCGTCCAATCACTCAGGCGATGAGCGGCCCCGATCGCGCCGCGGCCGTTTGGCAATCCGTGAATTTCGATATCGCTCCCGGCCGAGACCCCGCGCTCTGCCGCCCGGGCGCGGTCTTCATCCGAAGGATACGAAATGTGAAGCGCGAGATGGTAATCGCTGTTCGCCTTGCGATTGTCGATCGTGTAAACGCCTTCCGGCGTTTTCATGTCGCCTTCCTCTTGTTTCGGGCCGGCAGGATTGCGACCCAGCGCGACGCGATACGTTTTTAATTTTTTCCCGCTGCGGAAGATCGACAATGTTCGCGCCGATTTTTCGACCACGATTCGGTCGATCGTTGTTCCGGCGGGTAATGGGCCCCAATTTCGGTGGGTGTAGAAATAAACACCCAGCCCGACCGCACCGACTGCGGCGAGCACAATGATGATCTTGCGGACCACATCGGGACTCTTGATGACTCCCGGGCAAAAGCAAAGTTGAACTGGTTTTCACCTTCGCGATTGCCAATGCGCGTTCCGTACTGGATAGAAAACGCGCGTTTATGACTTCGGTAAAAAGCTGGCTCGGCCATCCCTATCCACTCGGCGCCACCTGGATGGGAAACGGCGTGAACTTCGCAATCTTTTCCGAGCACGCGACCGGGGTCGATCTTTGCCTGTTCGATCGGCCCGACGCGTCGCAGGAAAACGTTCGCATTCCGATCAATGAACGCACCGACGATGTCTGGCACGTTTTTTTGCCCGATGCGCGGCCGGGGCAGCTTTACGGCTATCGCGTTTCTGGTCCCTACGAGCCGGAGCGCGGGCTGCGCTTTAACAGCGCCAAATTGTTGATCGATCCCTACGCGAAAGCGATCGCGGGCAACGTGAACTGGGGAGACGAAATGTTTGGCTACGTCGTGGGCGATGAGAAATCGGATTTGTCGCAGGATTTCCGCGACAACGCCTGGGGCGTGCCCAAGTCGGTCGTGATCGATCCCGGGTTCGACTGGGGCGACGACCGGAAGCCGGGAACGCCTTTGCATGAATCGGTGATTTACGAGATGCACGTGAAAGGCTTTACCAAGCTCTGCCCCGATGTTCCCGACCACCTGCGCGGCACCTATGCCGGTTTGGCCAGCGACGCGGCAATTGGCTATCTCAAACATCTTGGCGTGACCGCGGTGGAGCTTCTCCCAGTCCACGCGCATCTCGATGATAAAGGGCTGGCCGATCGCGGCCTCACCAATTACTGGGGCTACAACACGATCGGATTTTTTGCGCCCCAGGCCGAATACTCCAGCGGCGGTCAGATGGGCGAGCAGGTCACCGAGTTCAAAGGAATGGTGCGCCGTCTGCATTCCGCCGGCCTCGAAGTGATCCTGGACGTGGTTTACAATCACACCGGCGAAGGCAACCGGCTCGGCCCGACTCTCTGTTTTCGCGGAGCCGACAATGCTTCGTATTACCGGTTAATGGCGGACAATCCGCGTTTCTATCTCGATTACACCGGCACCGGCAACACCATCGACACGTTGCATCCGCGCACGTTGCAAATGGTCATGGACAGCCTGCGTTACTGGGCGAGTGAGATGCGCGTGGACGGGTTCCGGTTCGATCTCGCGCCCGCTCTCGCCCGCGACGGCACCGGCGTAAACAAGTTTCACGCTTTCCTTAAAGTTATCCGGCAAGACCCGGTCTTGTCGCAGGTGAAATTAATCGCGGAGCCGTGGGACGTTGGCGACGGCGGTTATCAAGTCGGGAATTTTCCCGCGCCCTGGTCGGAATGGAACGGGAAATATCGCGACACGGTGCGACGTTATTGGCGGGGCGACGAAGGCCGGATCGGGAAGCTCGCCTACCGTCTTACCGGTAGCCCCGATCTTTACGAAAACAGCGGCCGGCGGCCATCCGGCAGTATTAATTTCGTCTGCGTGCACGACGGCTTCACCCTGAACGATCTGGTCAGCTACAACGAGAAACACAATGAGGCCAACGGCGAGAACAACCAGGACGGCGACAACAATAACAATTCCTGGAATTGCGGCGCGGAAGGGCCAAACGACGACCCGGAGATCGAGAAGTTACGCGCCCGGCAACGCCGGAATTTTCTGACCACTCTCCTCGTCTCGCAAGGCGTGCCGATGCTTTGCGCCGGCGACGAATTCGCCCGGACCCAAAACGGAAACAACAATGCCTATTGCCAGGATAACGAGATCAGTTGGTTGAATTGGCAACGCGACGAAAAACAGAGCCAGCTGCTCGAGTTTACCAGGAAATTGATCCAGCTTCGGCGCGAGCACCCGGTCTTCAGACGCCCGAAGTTTTTCCGGGGCCGCCGCGTTCACGGCTCGGAGATCAAGGACGTGATGTGGTTCAATCCCGGTGGCGAAGAAATGAGCGACGAGGAATGGGCGTCGCCGTTTGTGCGTTGTCTCGGGATGCTTCTGAGCGGCGACACGACTGATGTCCTCGATTTTCAAGGCGAACCGGTCCGGGACGAGACTTTTCTGCTTCTGGTCAATGCGCATCACGAAGCGATCCAGTTTGTGCTGCCGGGCGAGGAGCATCTCGAGTGGGAACTGGTTCTCGACACGATGCTCGACCAGGGATTTCTCAAGAAACCGAAGAAAATGGCCTCGGGCGACGATGTCGATGTTGGCGCGCGGGCCGCTTGTTTATTAAAACTCGCCCGCGGCGCGCAGGAACGGGCCCGTCAGGAATCGTGGAAAAAGCGCCATATCGAAATTCCCCACGATGGCGGCGGCGGCAAACCCGCGGAGCCGGAAAAAGCGCAAGAAGAATAGTGATTTTGCCGGAGCGAGATGTTACGGTGGAATTGTGAAGCAGCGCAATCGCGCGACTAAAGACGATTATCTCTTGGGGAATCGCTTTACTCCTTATTCGGAGCGACAAACCGGCCAACCAATTCGACTTCATTTATGATCCCAACTTCTCTCGTCATCGTGGCAGATCGCGGCAGTTTAAAAGCTTATCGGGTGGACGAAACACCCACGCGCGGACCAAGTTTGCATCTGGTGCAGGCGTTCGATTTGACCGACGCCCACGGGAAACTGACCGATAAATTGACCGACGTGGCCGGCCGTTTCCCGGTCACCAACGGCGCCGGCGCGCATCACGGAGCGGCCTCTGTTGCCGAGCGGACCCATCTCGAAGCGGAGACGCATCGGCGGATCGAAAAACAACTGGCCGATGAAATCGTGAAAATTGTCGCGCTTGGTCAAAACCAAGGCTGGTCGTTCGCCGCGCCGGCCGAGATTCACGGCGCGGTTGTCGATCTTCTGCCCGCAGCGGTGCGGGACCAGATCGTCGAGCACGTGAAATCGGACCTGGTGAAAACAGAGCCGGCGAAACTGCAAACGCATTTCCGTTCGCTGCAGCCCATTTAGATTTGTCCGCGCGCTCAGATTTGTCATCCTGAGCGGAGCGAAGGACCTCACAGTAGGTTTAGGATCGCGCAAGCGTTTGCCAGGCACGATTCAAGATCAACGCGTGATTATACAAGAAAGGCGCATCTGTGTTCGCGAGGTCCTTCGCTCCGCTCAGGACGACAGTTGGACTTTTTGTTCGCGCGCGGTGCACAGAATGGGTTAAGCTTTCTTTAAGTATGCAACTGCCTATTAACGTCACTTACCGCGGCCTGGAGAAATCGGACAACATCGACAATCTCGTAATCGAATACGCCGCGCGGCTCGATAAATTCTGCGACCATATCAACCGGTGCGACGTGGCCATCGAGCAGCCGAACCATGCCCATCACAAGGGAAACCCGTTCCGGGTCAGGATCGACGTGACCGTTCGGCCACGGCACGAGCTGGTGGCCGAGGAACAACAAGTGGACAACGGCACCCACGAGCCGCTCAGAAAAGTGATCCACGACGCGTTCAAAACCATGGAACGCCAGTTGCGGCATTTGGTTGAGAAACAAAGACGCGAATAAAACTTCCCGGCATCGCCGGGCCGTTGGAACGCGCTGGGATCAGGGCAAGTCGCCCTATGGAGATTTCTGCCAACGCTCCAGCTTTGGAATACCCTTGGTGAACATGCCCGCGAGAAACCGCGGAATACATAAATGGCGCAGGCCATATCAACGAGACGGAGGTCAGCCACCGCTCTCCACGGCGAGTCTTCGACTGGCGGCAGCGAGCTTTGCTTACCTCTCAACTATCATCTCTCAACCCTCAACTTTCTCAGTACAACGGCCAGCGGTTGCCTGCATCGTTTGGTTAGGCTTTTCGTGATCCATGCTTTCAACCGCCGCGATTGCCGCTTGGACGGCGACTGGATCAAGGGTGAGTGAGATGTGGTCGATCCCCGGGAGAACTGTAACAGGAACATCTTTGCCAGCTGTCTTGAAAACGGCTGCAAACCGATCGGCGTACGACACGTCATCGTTTTGACCCACGAGCACCCGAAGAGTTTGCCTAATCGCTCGAATGTTTGCCTGGTAATCGCGCTCAGGCCTGAAGTTCTGTGCGAGGGCGAAGGAATATTGCGGGGTGAGCAAGCCTTTGTCCCTCTCGGCGACCGCAAATCTGACCACCGGCAGGTCGTCAAACGCGTGCATTCCAAACCCGTTTAGCACGGCGATCGCGATGATGCGCGGAACCCCCACCGTAGCCCAGCCGCCGCTGCCCGGACGCAACGTTGCTGCGTCCTGACTAATCCAAGGAGAAAGAAGAAGATAGTTGGAGAATAGTTCCTGACGTGGACTGCCCGCGAAGCGAAGCACAAATCCGCCGCCGGAAGAGAATCCAGCGAGCGTGGAAGGCTGAGCCAATTTGGTCGAATGGACAAAGTCTTCGAGGTCGTCCTCCAACTGTCCGATATAAGCGATGTGGCCTTTGGTGCCTGATTTGCCGTGTCCGCGGATGTCCAGCGTGTAAGCAGCATAGCCAGCGGCGGCAAATCCCTTGGCCATCAGGTGCATGCTGCTGCTACTGGCAGACGAGCCGTGCACGAGCACCACGCTGCCTTTGACAGCGTCACCGGCAGCCGGGTAGGCCCGAAAGGCGAGCTTAGTGCCATCGCGAGCCGTAACGTAACTCGCTTCCGGTAGATCGGAGAAATCCATGTTCGTGAAAGGGTCGTTAATGCTCGACATTGGCGGTGGCGCCTTGCCCGGTCCGCCAAGTGCGATCGCGAGCCCAAGGGCCGCCACAAGAACTGCAACAATAATAAGGATGATGACGAGAAGACGCTTCATCCGATGGGCCTAGACTTTATGGCTGCGGGCGGGAGATGAGCGCGCGAGCACGGGGTTGAAAAGAAGGGTGCGTTTGCCGTTCATATTTTTTCGCGGGCTACTCCGGTAAAGGAGCAGAGCCGCACGAACGGCCGGGACAACGAGTGTTCCGGAGCGTTGCAGTTTTAACAACTCGAACAAACAAACACACCAATGAAAAAAGAACTCTATTTAGGGCTGGATGTCCACAAAGACTGTATCATCCTCGCGGTAGCCGAGGAAGGGCGCAAGGGAGCAGTGCGCGCGACGGGTAGCGGTTAGTTCCCGTTCCGTTCCTGAAACCGGAAGCACGGCGAGGTTGCATTCTTGCCGCGCCGGGGATTCCACGAAAGCGGAGATCATCGCTTTTTCCCGACTATGATTCCATAGCCCAGAAATTTGCTCGAGAATACTCGCCCCGATTTCAAGATCGTCCATAAGCCGCGAATTCCCCACCGCCGCAAAATCTTCAGGACCAGTGCGAACTGTCCGGTCAACCCAAGGTGTTTCTTCGATTTGCGCATCCATTGCGCGATTAGTTCGGATTTATCGATGGCGTTGACCTGGACCAGACCAGCCTCGCTAAATAGCCGTTGCCATCCTTCAAGCGTTTCCGGTTTTTCATTTTCAATTTCCGCAAGAGCGCGTTTCAAAGCCCGAGGAGTATGCTCTTTCCAGCACAAGTCGTGGATGCCGACGTATCCTCCGGGACGCACCACCCGCGCCATCTCGCCGATTACGTGTTCCTTGTTTAGAAAACACAGTGTGCATTCGCAAATCGCGGCGTCGAACTCGGCGTCGGCGAATGGCAGATTCGTCGCTTCGGCCCGTCTAAATTCCACCTGCAGGCTATTGGCTCGTGCCTTCGATTCGGCCCGCCGAATCATCTGGTCGCACCGATCAATTCCCAAGACCCGAGCTGCGAATCTCTCGACCAGAAAGCAAGCGGTTTCTCCCGTGCCGGAAGCGACATCCAGCACCTTGGCGCCTTTCCGGATGTTGCATAGCTCAGCCAGTTCCCCGGTTAACTCCAAACCCCCGGGATGGAGGCTCTCAAACTTCAGCATCCCGGCTTCGACCAAAGCCTCCATGGAAGGTCGATCAAGTGGCTCCGACGTCGTATCCAATCGCATTCTTTCGCAGGGACCTGGTCCAAACTTAACGAGACGGAGCTGAGCCACCGCTGCGGGGAGCGGGCGCGGCAAACGTTGAAATCTGTTTCATAAAATCAAATGTCGATTTTACAGCGGCAGGCGTGCTTGCTCGCGAAAACTTTCGGAGTTCAGAGTTCGCTCGAGCGATTGGTTAGGGGCAAAGGCTGGCGACATCACGTGCATGGCCGAAAGAAGAGGTGTGAGACGGTGCGCCCAAAGAGATTGGCGCTCCTGCGAGCAGGATTTATGGCCGAAGCCGTCCTGACGCCCCGGAACAATGATCTCGAATCCGGTATGTGGACCAGAGCTGCACCGCTCACGAGCATGACGATAACCAAAGACAGCATCTGGGAAAAGCAGAAAATAATGCAGCGGGTCTTTGCCTCTAACGAGACGGAGCTGAGCCACCGCCGCCGACAATGAGCGTCGCTGCGATTGAAGCCGTTTTAATCATCTTAAATGTGAGCGCACGTCGGGTGGCGGTTGGCTCGAGCGATTGGTTAGGTCAATCATCTGTCGCGTCGTCCAGAACTACGCAATCTACAGATATCCAACACGTGATGCCGGTGTGTAACCCGCTAAGGACTTCGACCTCGGCAATCGCCTCGTCCTCATCCACCTCAAGCAGTCGGATGCGATCTCCACCAGCCAGTGTAAACCATGGCTCGGTTTCATCAGGAAATACCAAAGTGGAGGGGTCTCGCGTCTGAACGGCAGCTTCCATGGTGCGATAGAGACTCTTGTCTGGCACGGCATGGACCGTGCCGTCCAGCTCAGTGGAGCCCGCAACGTATCCCTCTGGCGAGATGACCTGGATGTCCTCATCACACGAAGCAAGCAGTATCGTAATAAGAGCAGAAAAGAGTAAACGATGCGGCATAGACCTAACGAGAACGAGCTGAGCCACCGCTGATGGGAGCGAGCTGTGCTGCGGAATTGAATGTTGAAGTCATATGAAAACTAAACATCGGCGCGGTCAGCGGTTGGCTCGAGCGATTGGTTAGGTCTAACTGTCGAACAGGTCTAAGGGTGGACGAGAACACTTTCCTTGTGAACAGATTTCTTTGAGGGTGTCGCACAGCGCAAAGCATTTGGTCACCTCGTAAATACGGTCTATCTCCGCATCGAATCCGCGAAAAGTGTAGAGTCGGGAAAGTTCCACGTCATCCGTCGGCTGTATATCGAGAAACAATGCCGTTAAGCCAAGTCCTCGACAGAGGTCCGGTTTCTTCTCGAACATCCAATCCACCAGTTGTATTTGCGCGGCTGAAAGCTCCTCCGCGAACAATGACTCTCGAGTGATGGACTGGCTGGGACGATTACCCGAGAACCGCCACTCGGTGGCAGTGCGTAGAAGGGTCTTTTCGTGCCCATAGATAAAAATGTATCGTTCGAGAGTGGGCGCATAATCATATCGATGGGCCAACAAAATAATAGGGGTTCCAACGCCCAGGATGTATGCACCTCGGAAGAGCCGGTATTCATGGTCGCGTGGGGTGTCTTGCATGAGCGCTCGGTCTGAGACCTAACGAGACAGAAGTGAGCTACCGCCACCGAGAGCGAGTGTGGTTCGAAGTGAAGAAGCTTTGGTCATAGAAAGCTTGAGCGCACGACGGGTGGCGGTTAGCTCGACTGATTGGTTAGGTCGATTGGGGTTCAAACTATTCAACGGTGTCGCCACGCCTGCCGAATCCGATATGCAAGATAGCATACAGCGAGGACGCGGAAGAAAGCAATCTTGCACGTGTCATACACCCCACGACTGATGCCGTGCGACTCGACGAACGAATACTCTGCGGCAAGCCAAGCATGGCCATAACGGAACCGAATAAATAAGGAGGCAACGAGGAGGAACATTGCTGTGATCATGAGAACCTCAGCCAATGCGATGCCCGACAAACGGGCCTTCATGAACGGTAGCCGGCCCATCATGTTTCGCGCGCCATAGACCTAACGAGAATTAGACGAAGGTTCGTAATTAAAGGCGAACATTTTTTCGTCTAACTAGGTTGAGGCTCGAAGGGGGGGCGGTGGATAGGACGGGGTCATGCCTTCTGATTTAACTCTGGAAGAATCGGCTGCCAAGTGAGAGTTGAGGGTCTTGGTTGAGGGTTGAGGGGAGGTTGAGGGTTGAGAGTTGAGGGCGGGAAGAAGTAGAGAAGTTGAGGGTCAGGAATCGAGCAGCGAATTGCGGAGGCCGCTGAGCATTCTCGCTGCCTTTGGATTGCTATCTGTGTGAAAAGCCTATGGAGGGGGGGCTGGTCGCGTAGGTTCTGACGAATCGAGCTTAAAAGTCACGGGTACGTCGATTTGTTTCCAAGTCTTGGGCTTTAGCCGCCATTGGCGCAAGGCGCGGATGGCAGCGCCGTCGAGTACGCCGTAGCGGGTGGACTTCAGCACGTTGACACGTGTCACTTTCCCCGTGCTTTCATCGATGAAAAGGCGAAAAATTCCTCGACCTTCCCTTATCGACCAAGAATGTTCGTCGTGCGGATATATCGGCTTAACCATTAGTACAACATCCCGCTGCCATGGCTCTTGGTCAGTTTTATTGCGCGACTGCCCTTTGGCGCTCAGAGCGAAGATCGCACTAAGGATACACGCGGTCGCGCATGTAAATCTGCGAACCCACCAGGTCATCAGTGTGCAGGCTTACGCCGGAGCACCGCCGAGGGCGCCGGGGAGGGGCGGGGCGACGTCGGGCGCGATGACTTGTTTGGGCGGTTTTTCGGGCGGCATTTTGTGGCCGCTGGTGGGAGTGACGGTCGGCGGCGGTTTCAGCATACGGCCGTATTCCATGATCTCTTTGATCTGAGCGCCATCGAGCGTTTCGTATTCGAGCAGCGCTTTGGCAATCGCGTCGAGTTTGTCGCGATTGGCCAGGAGCGCTTGCCTGGCGCCCTGATAGGCGTCATCCAAAAGCCGGCGCACTTCCTGATCGATCTCCTGGGCGGTCGCTTCGCTGTAGTCGCGGGCCCGGGAAATATCGCGTCCGAGAAAAACGTAATCTTCGTGCTCGCCGTATTCGACCATGCCGAGTCGTTCGCTCATGCCCCATTCGCAAACCATCTTGCGAGCCATGGAAGTAGCCATCTTGATGTCGCCGGCGGCGCCGTTAGTGACATCGCCGAACGCGATTTCCTCGGCCACGCGTCCGCCCATTTTTACGGTGAGACTGGCCAGCAATTCGTTTTTGCGATTGGTATATTTGTCTTCCTCGGGCAACCACATTGTCGATCCCAGCGACGGGCCGCGCGGGATAATGGTGACCTTGTGGAGCGGCTCGGTATGCGGCAAAAGCTCGAGCAACAACGCGTGGCCGGCTTCGTGATACGCAGTGTTGGTTTTTTCCTTTTCGCTCATCGACAAGCTGCGGCGTTCTCTGCCCCAGCGGACTTTGTCTCGGGCTTCTTCGAGCTCGGAGAGCGTGATTCCTTTGAGTCCGCGACGGGCGGCGAGCAGCGCCGCTTCGTTGATCACATTGGCCAGCTCGGCCCCGGAATAACCGGGTGTGCCCCGTGCGACCACGGCCAGATCGACGCCTTCGGCCAGTTTCACTTTCTTGCAGTGGACCCGCAGAATTTCTTCGCGCCCTTTCACGTCGGGCAAATTGACAGTGATCTGTCGATCGAACCGTCCGGGGCGCAGCAACGCGGGATCGAGAACGTCGGGCCGGTTGGTGGCGGCGATGATGATAACGCCTTCCTGCGTGTCGAAGCCGTCCATCTCGACCAGCAAAGCATTGAGCGTTTGCTCACGCTCGTCGTGACCGCCGCCGACTCCGTGTCCACGATGGCGGCCGACCGCGTCGATTTCGTCGATGAAAATAATGCACGGCGCGGATTTCTTGCCTTGCTCGAACATGTCGCGGACCCGACTGGCGCCGACTCCGACAAACATTTCCACGAAATCGGAGCCGCTAATGGAAAAGAATGGAACATCGGCTTCGCCGGCAATGGCGCGGGCGAGCAAAGTCTTGCCGGTGCCGGGAGGCCCGACCAGCAACACGCCCTTGGGAATGCGGCCACCGAGTTTCTGAAACTTTTTCGGGTCGCGGAGAAATTCGACCAACTCCTGCACTTCGTCCTTCGCTTCCTCGACCCCGGCGACGTCGCGGAAGGTGATCTTGTTCTTGTCGCGGGCCAGCATCCGGGCCTTGGACTTGCCGAAATTGAGCGCGCCTTTGCCGGCCATGCGGATTTGCTGACGGAACAGGAAATAGAGAACGAGCAGGAAAAGCGCGATCGGCAGAAAACCGATCACGGTTTGAGCAACGACATTGGATTCGGTCTTAAACGCGGGCTCAATCCCGGCGGCCTTGAGTTTTTCCTCGAGGCTCTTGGTGAAGCTCAAATAGATAGTAGTCCGAAATGGCAGCTGCTGGTTCGCCGCGGAACCTGCGCCCTGCTTGATGAAAAAGCCGCGCAGGCTTTGCGTGGGCCGGCCATCTTCGATGACGATTTGGAGTGGATAATTCTTGTCCACTACGATCTGTTTGTTCTCGAGTAGCTCGAGGAACCGATTGTAGGGGATGTCTTCGACCGGCTGCATTCCCTGGCGATAAAACAGCATGGCCAGCGCGATAAAGCCGAAGGCGATGGCGATCAGAATCACGCCGCGCCAATTAAAATTGGGCTCGTTTCCGCGGGATTTGTTCTCCCGTTGAGAATTGCGATCCGGTTGGGGCATAAGGAATGCGGGAGATTAACCGCTGTGGTAAAACGCTAACATGAACGAATTGTCAATGCAAAGAGCAGGGGCCGGGCCGCGGGGTTCTGGACGTCGGCGCGATCAATGTTCGGAGGGACGCGATTCTTCGCATCCTGGACTCGCCTCGGCGAGTCCCTCCGTAGGATCACGCGGAACGGAAAGGGCCGTCCATTGCGTTGTCCGGGGGTTACGGTAAAATTTCATTCCAAATCTTCATGACTGAACTGGTCACATCCGTTGCGGATAAGATCGATCGCGCCATGCAGCGGGTGACCCCGCTGGCTTACCGGGTGCGGCGGACGGGACGGCGCTGGGTCCGGCGGGCACTGCGCAAACCGCGCAGCGTTTCGGAAGGCCCGAATCTGCTTCCGTTGCTCATCCAGGTGCTGGCCAGTTTTTCGAAAGCCGACGGCGTGCTGCTGGAGGAAGAGATCGACTCGAGCCTTGGGTTCCTGCGTTACGATTACCCCGAAGCGGTTTACTCGGAGCTGCGGCAATTATTCCGGCAGGCGCTTTACGAGCAGCAGGATCTCTCGGCCATGGCCTTGAAGCTCAGCTCGCAGTTGAGCACCGAGCGCAAGATCATGCTCGGGGTTCAACTGTACGACCTGATCTCGCAGGCCGGTTTGAAACAGGAACAGGTGGTCGCGTTTTACTCGTTCATGTCGCAACTGGGCATGGCGGCCCAGGCGATCGACATCGTCTATCAGTTGAACGCTTCGGAGGATTCCGATCCGGCCATTTATCAGCGCGGGGCCTCGCCGCTGGAATCGCTTTCCTTCGGCACCAATGGCAAGGCGGATGTGACCCTGAAAAACCTGGCCGAAAATGAGCGGCTGCTGGCCTTCCGTTATCACGATCTGATTTTGCTGAAAAATTACAGCGGGCAGAACGTCTCGGTCCGGGGCCGGCCGCTGCCCCGGGGCGGTTTTTGCCGGATTTATCCGGGCCAGAGAATTTTGATAGGCGACCAGGTGCTCAGTTATCAGGAGTTGGCGCAATATTTCAATGCCAAGAAAAACGTTTCCGTGCCGCAGATTTTCGTGCGGGTAAACAAGGACGGGGACGAGGTGGCGCTGGAACGGGCCCGCACCCGGGAAAGCGCGCTGCAAATTTCTTTCGGCCTGAAAGTAAATGTGAAGGCGTTGCGCGATGTCGATGCGGTGTTGAACGGGGTAAAGCTGAAAGCGGGCACGGAAGCGGAGGCGACGTTGCAGGACAGGATCGTTTTCCACAACGACAGCGAGATGGATTTTCTGGACCTGCGCCGGCGGGCGCGGGCGCTGGGTGGCCGGTTCCAATTGAAAGCGTCCAAATCGGAATATTTGGTGTCGAATAATCCGAGCCTGCTCGAGGCCGACGACATATTGCTTTCGCCCGGCACCAGCGGCGACGTGTTGCTCAAGATTTTTTGCGATTACGACAAACGGATTGGCGAGTTGCTGGTCATGGAGGCGGATCGTCCGATCATGGTAGGACAGACAACCGTGCGCACGACGGCGCCGCTCAAGGACGGCGACACCATCAGGATCGACATCGGCCAGTTTCTGCGGTGCAATTTTTCCGAGCGGATCATCGAGGAAGAGCGCAACATCATTCGCAGCCTCGAAGTAAGCGAGATCACCCATCGCTTTGGCAAGGGCGAGGTTGGGCTCGAGGGAATTTCTTTCAGTGTCACGCGCGGGGAGCTGGTGTGCGTGATGGGAGCGAGCGGTTCGGGCAAGAGCACGCTGCTGAAAGTTCTGGCCGGGCAACTCCAGCCCACCAGTGGTCAGGTTATTCTTAACGGACAATCACTCTATCCCAACCTCGACCGGCTAAAGCGTTATCTCAGTTACATTCCGCAGGAAGACGCTTTCGACGAGCACCTGACCATCGGCGAAAATCTGCAATTCGCGGCCGCGATTCGTTCGCCTCATCTCTCCCGACGGGACCGGACCCGCCGCCTGGAAGCGAAATTGATGGAACTCGGTCTGGGGGAACGCCGAGACGCCGTTGTCGGCAGCGCTGTCAAAAAAACTCTCAGCGGCGGCGAGCGCAAACGGCTCAACATCGGGCTCGATATGATCGGCATGTCGGACGTTTATCTATTCGACGAACCGACTTCCGGTCTTTCCTCGAAAGATTCCGAGCACGTGATCGAGATCATTCGGGGCATGGCCCACAACAAGATCATTATCGTTACGATTCATCAGCCGAGCTCGAAGCTGTTCCAGATGTTTCACAAGGCGATCCTGCTCGATAAAGGCGGGCGCCTGGTGTTTTTCGGCACGCCGACGGACATGCTGCGTTATTTTGCCGAGGCGGAGCATCAGCATCAATTCGGGGCCGAACTCGGCGCCTGCCCGTCCTGCGGCACGACGCGCCCCGAATTTATTTTCGATGTTCTGGAGACGCCGCTGCGCGATTTGAGCGGCGACATCATTTACGAGGAGAACAAGCGCGGCCAGCTCGTTCCTTCGCGCCGGTACTCGCCGGAGTTCTGGAGAGATAAATATGAGGCGTTTCGATTGATCCAGGACGTTAAACAGGTTTCGCTTCGCAAGGAACCTGTCACGGCGTTGCCACCGGCCGCGGCCCAGAAAAAGCGGCTCCCATTTCGGTGGCACGACGAATGGACCCAGTTTCGCACCCTGCTTCGGCGTGCTTTCATCAGCAAACTGCGCAATCGGGCCAACCTGGTGATCACCATTTGCGTCGCGCCCGTGCTGGCGGTGCTCATTGCCACCATTTTGCGTTACTCCGATAGCGGGCAGTACGATTTCGCATCCGCCTATCACATCCCGACGTTTCTGTTCCTGAGCCTGATCGTGGCCATGTTTCTCGGCCTGACCAACAGCGCGGACGATATTATCCGCGATCGTCCGGTGTTGCAGCGCGAACGAAATCTCAATGTCCGCATTCCCTATTACGTCATTTCGAAAACGCTTACTCTCGGCATTTTCGCCCTCGTTCAATGCGTGCTCTTTGTTCTGATCGGCAATTATCTCCTGCAAATTCGCGGGATGTTTTGGATCGATCTCGGCATCATGCTGATGACGGCGATGTCGGGGGTGTCCCTTGGGCTCATTATCTCTTCGATCGTGGCCGATCCCAAGACCGCGGCCAACATCGTCCCGCTGGTGCTGATTCCGCAGATCATCATGGGTGGTGCGCTCATTAAGTATGAGGACATGAATCGGAATCTGGCGCTTGTTCACACGCTCACCCGCTGGTTCTCGGAACATCCCACCACTGAGCGGGGCAAGAAAATGAGCAGCAAATTGGAAGTGCCATTTGTCTGCCAATTCGTCGCCATGCGCTGGTCCTATGAAGAAGTGATCGTGGCCCAGGCGAAGTTGAATCCGTTAACGCGCCGGCAGGACCGGACCCAGCGCGAGATCGATCTGCTCATCGAGCAACATCGACAAGATCCCGCTGCGACCAGGCGCCTCGACGAACTAAAAGAGACGCTGGCGGTTCTTTCCGGTCTGGAAGCGAAATCGACCAAGGAGCTCAATCGGTATCTGGGCTTGATCGACAAGGTCCTCGACGGCAAACAGCCGTTCAATCGCGCTCTATTCGAGAATGCGACCGGGCCGATCACAGCGGACCAGATGTATGTGAACCAGAAAGTGTCCGATCTGTTTTCGAACGCCGAGATGGAGCAAAACGATTATCGTCGCGGCAACAAGCCGAACGTGTTCTTCGGCGCGCAAAAGCGCTATCTCGGCATCAAGGTCGACATTTTGGTGTTCAACACATTCGTGCTCATCGCTTCCACCGTGGCCTTGCTGGGCCTGCTGCATTGGATCTTACGCCGGCAGCTCGAAGTGCGACGAAGTTGAGGTGGTTCGAGCAGTCCCTTGCTCGATGTTAATTTTGGCGCCATTTCCAGAAAGTTCGCGAACCCGAGACGGGTTCGCCAGCACGCGGGACGCGCGCGCTACCCAATCCATCGTGATTCTGGGCGAAGTCCAGGGCTCGGGATGACAAGCGCGGGAACCCGGCGTAGAGAACGGAGCAAGGATCGTATTCGCAAGACGAATCGCAAGATCATGCGCTTGGTTGTCGTTCTGTCTGTTCTGCTGTTGCTGGGTGCGAGAGCGCCGCCGCAGACAACTCCTGAATTATCTACTATTTGGGAGCAAAAATTACGTTCAGAATGGTTTTTGGAACTGAGTTGGTCGTGTCTGCCGGCGGTAGGGCAGGACCGTTCAGTTTATGTAGGCTGTTCGGATGGGACCCTCCATGCGTTTGCCGGCGGTGGTTCTGAAAGCTGGAAATACGATACGGATGGGCCTGACAAAAGGGCGTCAATCGATGGTGGCGTTAATGGCATTGCGATTGACTCAAACGGGACCATTTATGCAACCTCGGACGGAGGATTGCTTGCGTTTACGGACAAGGGTGTCCTGAAATGGCGGTCGGAAAAAATTGACCGCGCGTCTGCACCAGCTCTAGGAGCAAACGATCGGGTTCACGTCGTGCTTGGTCAGAGTCTCTATGCTTTCGATAGTGACGGAACAATCGACTGGGTTAACGAAATTCATGCGCCAGGCTGGAATCTGATCGCCCCCATTGTTGGAAAAGATGGAACCGTATACGCCGCCGGGCATATCCACCAGAGAGACAAGGGAAGCGGGCTCCTTTGTGCTTTTCGGCCGGATGGCAGCTTGAAGTGGACGTTTGAAATAGACTCAGACTATTTCTCCGATCCGCCGGCACTGGATGAGGACGGCACCATCTATTTTCTGGGACACCGCGGCTTGTACGCCGTTGATAAGAAAGGTAAGTTAAGATGGTTGTACGATACGAAAGGTCTGTCGGGTTCTTCGACTCCGGCGGTAAGCAGTGACCATGTCATCTACTTTGGGCGCGACAGTTTCCTCTTTGCCGTAGGACCGGACGGTAAACTCAAATGGCGATTTGAGACAGACAACAAAGTAAGGTCGTCGCCCGCGATTGATGAAAAAGGCAATATTTGGTTTGCGAGCAATGACGAACACCTTTATTGCGTCGATCGACAAAACACGCTTGTTGGTGTCTGGCCGTTCGAGGGTTTACGCGGTGCCAGTCCGTTAATCGCGAGACACGGAACGATCTATCTTCGTGATGCGCGATCGATCCGCGTGTTGCGCGGGCCGACTGGACCTGCGGATTGCCCATGGCCGATGCAGCGACACGATGTGCAGGGCACAGGGCGCTTCTGATTTGGATTTTCCGCCGGCAGCTCGAAGTGCGGCGGAGTTTACGGATAAACATCTCCAACCTGTCATCCTGAGCGGAGCGAAGGATCCCGCGAGGACTGTGGCAAATTACATCATTCGGACGGACGTTGCTGCTGCGAGAGTGTGATGAACGCTTGCGTGGGCACCGGTGGACTGCGAGGTCCCTCGCTTGGCTCGGGATGACAGGCAGAGCGGATGACAAGCGTGGCAATTGAGCGTAGAACTGGCCAAACCATATGACTAAAACGAAGAACAAAACAGCACGCCTCATCGTCGCGGCCAGCGATATCGATGCCGATATGCTGTACGCGACGAAGTTTTGGGCGGGCGATCCTTTTATTTTTCTCGAGAAAAACGGCCGGCGCACAGTTGTCTTGAGCGATCTGGAGATCGGTCGCGGCCGTAGAACGGCGAAGGCAGACGAATTTGTTTCCCTCAACCAGCTCGAGCGCGAGGTGCAGGGAAATGCGAAAAAAGCGCCGCCTTACGAAAAGGTGCTCGCGCATTTTCTGAAAAAGCGCGGCGTGAAACGCGCGGTTGTTCCGGCGAATTTTCAGCTCGGTTTTGCGCGCGAGCTGGCCCGTCAACATGTCGATCTTGTCACGACTAATGGGCTTTTTTGGCCGCAACGCGAGGCCAAGACGGACAAGGAGATCAAATTCATCGAGAACGCGTTGCGCATTACCGAGACCGGGCTTGCCCGCGCAATAGAGGTCCTGAAAGCGTCGAAACCGGGCCCGGGAAAGAAGCTGCGCTGGTCGGGCAAGCCGCTGACCTCGGAAATTCTGCGCGCGGAAATCGATTCCGCGATTCTGCGCGCAGGCGGGACGCCGACCACCACGATTGTGGCCGGGGGCGATCAGGCGTGCGATCCGCACGAGCGCGGCTCCGGTCCGCTTTTCGCGAATTCGTTAATCATTCTCGATGTTTTCCCGCGCGACGCCAAGACCGGTTACTGGGGCGATCTCACCCGAACGGTCGTGCGCGGACGCGCGAGCGAGGCGCAGCGCAGGCTCTGGAAAACGGTGAAAGACGGCCAGGAACTCGCGTTGAAACGGATCAAGGCCGGCGTGGATGGGATGTCGATCCACAAAGCGATCCAGAAATTATTTTCCGATCGCGGTTATCCCACCGAAGTCCGGAAAGGAAAGCACGTTGGATTCTTTCACGGCACGGGGCATGGACTCGGCTTGGAGATTCACGAATATCCGCGGCTGCAAAAAGTGGTTTTGAAAGATCGACAAGTCGTGACTGTTGAGCCGGGACTTTATTATCCAGGGCTTGGCGGCGTTCGGCACGAAGATGTCGTGGTGGTTACGAAGAAGGGCTGCAAGATTCTGTCGCGATTTCCGAAGCCGCTGGAGCTTTGAGGCGAGACAATAAGCAGGCGGGACGCCCGCTCGCCCCACAGGCAGGATGCCTGTGCTACAAAAGAACAGAGCGCCCGTTTGCGCCTTGTCATCCTGAGCGAAGCGAAGGATCTCGCGAGAACAGCTAGTGGCGTGGAGGTCTCGATGGCGGGTCCTGTTTGCGAGGGCGTGTTCAACGCTTGCGAAATGATTGGTGGACTGCGAGGTCCCTCGGTCGCCGCGGCGACCTCGGGATGACGGCAATCGCCGCTGGCGAGCGCTTGGCGGAAATGAACGAAGCTGACGTTTGCGCGTCTAAGGTTCCTAGACACACTTAAGACAGGTATGTTTTATCCTTTAGGGTTCGGGGGCGGGAGCTGGCTGTTTTACATCGGCATCCCGTTGATCATTGGAATCTGGGCTCAGATTCGAGTAAGCAGCGCCTTCAAGAAATGGGGCGCGGTCCGGGCCACTTCCAACATTACCGGCGCGGAGTGTGCGCGAGAGATTTTGCAGGCGGCCCAGATTAACGATGTCGATGTTGTCGAGACGAACGATTACCTGGGCGACCATTACGATCCGTCCAGCAAGAAGCTTTGCCTGTCGACCAACGTTTACAATACGCCGTCGGTGGCGGCGCTGGGCATTGCCGCTCACGAGACCGGCCACGCCATCCAGCACGCGAAAGCTTACGCGCCGCTCAAGGCCAGAATGGCCATTGTGCCCATGACCATGCTCGCATCGAAGATGCTGCCGTTTGTGATTTTTGGCGGCATATTATTTCACATTACCGGGCTGATCACGCTGGGCATTTATTGTTACCTGATCCTGCTCGTTTTCCAGCTGATCACATTGCCGGTGGAGTTCGACGCGTCGCGAAGGGCCAAGATCATTTTGCGGGAAATGGGGATCGTGCAACCGGGGGCCGAAGTTGCCGGGGTGAACAAGGTGCTCAACGCGGCCGCGCTCACTTACGTAGCGGCGTTTATCGCGGCGCTGGGCAACTTGCTCTGGCTGCTGTCGATCCGTGACCGCCGCTAGCCGCGAGGGCCGTTGAAAAAGATGAATCCAGCGCTCGCCTTACCTGCTCGACGGATTTCCGATTTGTTGTCGTCCGGTCTCGGATCGCGTGTTA
This sequence comes from uncultured Verrucomicrobiae bacterium, assembly GCA_963815455.1. Taxonomy (GTDB): domain Bacteria; phylum Verrucomicrobiota; class Verrucomicrobiia; order Chthoniobacterales; family UBA10450; genus JBDTZF01. Next base: position 411,419 of record CAWFGO010000002.1, on the reverse strand, counting down.
AGTCTAGACGCCACGCGATGGATCAGCCCAGAACCGACGAAGATCAGCAGTTGGTAGCGGGAGCGCAGGCGGGCGATCCCGCCGCGTTCGACCAATTGGTGGTCAAGTACACGCCGCGCCTTTACGGCCTGGTTTACAACATGACCTCGAACCACGAGGACACCAACGACCTGTTGCAGGACGTGTTTGCCAAGGCTTACAAGGCGATCCGCGGTTTCCAGGGGAAATCGACCTTTTATACCTGGATCCATTCCATTGCGGTCAATATGACGTTGAACTTCCTCAAGAAACGCGGCCGGCGTTTCCATCTGAGCCTGGACGATGTCGATTCCAACGTCCAAAACGACAAAGAGTTCCTCGAGGTGACGGCCAGCAGCAGCCCGGTGCGGGAAGCCGACCTCTCGGAACTGCAGAAAAGGTTGAACGAGGCCATGATGAAGTTGTCAGATGAACACAGAGCCGTGGTCACCATGTTTCACATTCAAGGGATGCCCCACGCAGAGATCAGTAAGATCTTGCGTGTTTCGGAGGGGACGGTACGTTCCAGGCTGTTTTACGCGAACCGGCAGCTGCAAAATTATCTGGACGAATTCAGGAAAAACCCGGTTTCTTAGGGCCCGCTGAGATGGAAGAATTTGACGACAACGAAATTGGAAAGCTGCTTCGGCTGAAGCGCTACGAGCAACCGCCCCCGGGCTACTTCGAAGATTTCCTGCACGAATTCCATCGCCGGCAGCGCGACGAGTTGTTGCGGCAACCACTTTGGCGGATCTGCCTCGAACGTGCGCAAGATTTCATGTTCCGGCTAAATGTGCCGTCGCTGACTTCTTATCCGGCCGTCGCGGCCGCGGTTTTAGTCTGTGCCGCGGTCATATCCTTAAAGATTTATCAGCAACCCGACCCCGCCAATGTCGCTCTGCAGAGCCGCCCGGCCTTATCCGAAGCGGTGAATGCGGACGGAGAATGGACGCTTGCATCCCCAGTGGCAGCAACGCGGGTCTTTACTACGCAGCCACTCGGCAGATCCAATAAGAGCGCCCATACTCACTTCCGCAACGGCGGAACGCCTCCGCGCTACGTGCTCGACAGCGTTCCTGTGAGTTATGAGTCGATCCGATTCTAGGAACGGCGCCGTTGCGCGACGTCATCCTGAGCGGAGCGAAGGATCTCCCGATCTCGCGACGTGCTTTCTTGATACCGGCGCGGGTTGTGGTCCGAGCGGCCCCCGTGTGAGTCCCGGATTCCTCTCCCGCGGCTGCGGAATCGGAATGACAGCATTGGTTTTCTTCACCGGGGCCAGTTTGCTTTTTGCCCAGGAACAATCGGCCACCTCGATTAGTCGCGAGGTCAAGGACGTGTTCGAGCGTTCAGCCAAGGCGGTGGTGAAAATCCATGGCGTCGACGAGCACAGCGACATCTACGGCACCGGATTTTTTGTCGATCCAACCGGAACCCTTTACACCTGCTTCGCCGTTGGCGGTGAAGCAGAGAATTTCAAGGTCCAATTTAACGGCAAGGAATATCCGGCCCGCCAGCTCGTAGCTGATGTCCGCAGCGGAATAGCCATGTTGAAAATCGATCTGGTGACGCCTTCTCTGCCGATCGGGAACTCGGACCAGCTGGAAGTTGCTACGCCGGTTGTCACCATCGGCTACCCGCTCGATCTGCCGAAAACACCGAGCTTCGGCATGATTGCCGGGTTCGATCGCAAATATCTCGGACGCTATTTTTCAACGACGCATCTCCGCGTCAATTTGCCCACCCAGCGCGGAGAATCCGGCGCGCCGCTCTTGAACTTGAGAGGTGAAGTTGTGGGAATCCTGGTCAGCAGTTTGGAAAATTCTTCCTGTTACGCGTTGCCCATCGGCGCGGCCGAGAAAATTCGCAGCGATTTCCTGCGCTTCGGCGAGGTCCGGCATGGTTGGGTAGGCGCGAACGTGACCGAAGCCAAAGACCGCGGTCGGAAGGTTCGCGGGCAGAGATCACAGACATTTTGGATTCGCCCGCAGCCGAGGCCGGCCTGAAATCTGGCGATATCTTGTTGCAGGTGGGACGAACAAAAGTGCGCGAGGCGGAAGACATCCTGGATGCTTCCTTCTTCATCACCGCCGGCGACACTGTCCCAATTACCGTCGTGCGTGATGGCAAGGAATTGACCGTCAACATTCAGGCTGAGATTCACCCGGTAAGCAAAAAGCTTCCGATGTCGGCGACCCTTGAATCAAATCGCAGCATTCCTTTGAGCATGCCTGCGCCGCAGAAGTAAGAATTGTAGCGGCCCCGAATGCTTTCGGGGTCGCACTTGCCGCCTACAGCATTTTCCGGAACGCGGCCTCGTCGATGATGCGAACGCCACGCGTCTTCGCCTTGTCGATCTTGCTGCCCGGTTCCGCCGCCGGCCAGGACGTAATCGGTCTTCTTGCTCACGCTGCCGGTCACGTGGCCGCCGCAGCGCTTCAATTTTGTCCGTCGCTTCCTCGCGCGTCATTGAGGGCAGCGTGCCGGTCAGGACAAAGGTTTTTCCAGAAAGCGGCCAACTCCGCAGCTTTCTTCTGGCCGAAATTTTTTCACTCCTGGGCTCGATCCCAAGCTGCTTCATCCGGCGCAGAATTTTCCTGCCGGCTGCAGATTCGAAAAAATCGAGAACGCTTCCGGCGACGACCGGGCCCAACGTTCAGTGACGATGCCCGCGTCTTTTTGAGCTTTGCTTTTCGAAGGCTCGGCGAAACCGGCCTTAATTCAGTCGCTCCGCGATTTCTCTTGCGCTCGTTCTTTTTCCTTTGTCGTGATAATCTACAACACGCTTGCAGCAGTTGCCGACTCCGCCACATCCTCGATGTCTCTTGTGAAACCGGGCGAGCTGGGTCGCGGTGGTTTTTGCCCACGTCGGGAATGGCCAGCGCGAAAAGCCAGCGCGAAAGCGGGACGGTTCTGGCGCGCTCGATTGCGTGAATCGCTTTGGTCGCATTTTTCTCGCCGAAAATCCGGGGCGCTTCGTCCGTGCCGAGATTCAGTGTGGCGAGCTGCTCGATTGTAAGCTCGAAAAGATCGAGCGGTTCCTTCACCAGCCCGCGCTCGACCAGCTTGTCCGCCACGATTCCGCCCACGCTCTCGATGTCCAGTGCGCCGCGGGCCGCAAAAAATTCCACGCGTCGAGTGGTCTGGGCCGGGCACTGGAGATTTTCGCAACGCCAGGCCACGAACTCGGGATCGCGAGCGATCGGTTCGCCGCACGCCGGGCACTTGCCATGAATATGTTTGAAAAAATCGAACGGCTTGGCGGTCGCGCGGCCGTTTCGATTTCACGACTTCGACCACGGCCGGAATGACTTCGCCGGCTTTTTCGATCGCGACCATATCGCCGATGCGGATGTCTTTGCGTTTGATTTCGTCCTCGTTGTGCAAGGTCGCGCGACTCACCGTGCTTCCGCTTACGACAACCGGTTCGAGCATGGCCACCGGCGTCAGAATTCCCGTGCGGCCGACCTGGATGACGATGTCGATCAAACGCGTCTGAACCCGTTCCGCCGCGTATTTGTAGGCAATCGCCCAACGTGGCGATTTGGCGGTGAACCCGAGCCGCTCGCGCTGGGCGAACGAGTCCACCTTGATAACTGCGCCGTCCGTTTGATAGGGAAAATCCGAACGGATTTGGTCCAGCTGGTGGATTGCGTCCAGAATTTCATCAACGGAATTCGCGGACCGCGTGCGCTCACTATGGGGCAAACCGAGTTTCTTGAACAAGGCGAGAATCTCCGAGTGAAGATCGACATCCAATCCTTCCACCGCACCGGTGCCATATAAAACGATCCCGAGTGGACGTTTGGCGACGATGCTGGGGTCGAGATGTTTGAGTGATCCGGCCGCGGAATTCCTTGGGTTCGCAAATACTGGCAGGCCTTCCTTTTTCCTTTCCTCATTCAGTTTTTCAAAGCCTTTCTTGTCCATGTAAACTTCGCCGCGCACTTCGAAGATTCTCGGCGCTGAGCCGGGCAAATTTTCCGGAACGGACCGGATCGTTTTGATGTTCTGGGTAATGTCGTCGCCGACCAGGCCGTCGCCACGAGTGGCCGCGTAACGAAGCCTGCCGTTTTCGTAAAGGAGCGACACCGCCACGCCATCCACTTTCGGTTCGATCACCACGGGGATTTGCTCGTCTGGCAATAGTCGTGTGATCCGTTTGTAGAAAGCCGCGACTTCCTCTTCCGAGTAAGTGTTGTCCAGGCTGAGCATCGGGACGCGATGTTCGATTTGGGCGAATGCTTCGAGTGGTTTTCCTCGCACGCGCTGAGTCGGTGAATCCGGGGTAACCAGACCGGGAAACTGCGTCTCAAGATCGACAAGTTCCTCGTAAAGGCGGTCGTAGTCGCGGTCGCTGATGACGGGCGCGGCGTCTTCGTAAAGCCGGTCGTGCTTGCGGACTTCATCTCGCAGTTGAGCGATGCGCTTCGCGGCGTGCTTTTCCGGCATTGCCATTCCGCATGATATAAGCGGAGAGACGCTCGGCAATCGCCGCCTGCTGTCATCCTGAGCGAAGCGAAGGACCCCGCAAAACGGCATTTCACGTGGGAATTTCGAACGCACCTCCGCTGGCACGGTGTGGCGAACGCTTGCGTAGTAATCAGGCGACTGTGAGGTCCTTCGCTTCGCTCAGGATGACAGAGAGAGAATTGCGTGCTTGGGCTTTCAAATTGCCGGAACTCGATTAAGCATAACAAGCGTGAAACCCGGCGAGCGCATTCTCGGGGTCGAAGGCGGCGGCACCAAGACCGCCTGGGTGCTAGTCGAACGCGACGGCGATGAGCTTCGCGTTGTCGATCAAGGGAAACTGCCGCCGGCGAATTTGCGTCTGACCACGCCGGATCGTCTGCGCGCGATTTTTTCCGAACTGCCGAAGCAGATCGATCGCGCGGGCGTTTTCCTGGCCGGTTGCAGCACGGACGAGGATCGGCAATCGCTCGCCCGCATTTGTGGGGAGATTTGGCCAGGTGTGAAAGTCGTGACTGGCAGCGATCGCGATTCCGGTCTGGCCGCAGCGCTCGGACGCGGCGAGGGGATCGTGGTCAATGCCGGGAGCGGTTCGTCGGTCACTGGCCGGCGGGGCGACAAGATCGAGAAGGCCGGCGGGTGGGGACACATTCTCGGTGACGCCGGCGGCGGTTACTTTCTCGTCATCCAGGCGCTTCGTCTCATTTTGCGCGAATACGATCTGCATCGCGGCGAAGTGCAGTTTACCGCGAAGATCCTTCATGCGCTCTCATTGAACACGCTCGACGAACTCGTCCGTTGGGCCCAAACGGCTGACAAGATGGAAGTGGCAATGCTGGCGCCGGTGGTCTTCGAAGCGGCTGGAGCCGGTGACGCGGCTGTGATGGAGATTATCGAAGAGGGCGCGAGGGTCCTGTGCGAATACACCGAGGCGGTGGCCACTCGTCTTCATCTCCTCGCCCCGAAGGTCGTGTTGATGGGCGGCCTTTTTCATCGCGACTCGATTTACAACCATGCCTTTCGCCGGCGTTTGAAAAAGAATCTCCCAGATGCCCGGGTGGCAACCGCAGAGCGTGCGCCAGAGCTCGGCGCGGCCTGGCTCGCCTCGGAGATGGAGGAATTCAGCCGTGTCCGAGCGGAACCGGCGCTCGGGAAGATCGACGATTTGGCCGCTGCGCTGACCGAGCAACGCAATCCGCGCTCGGAAAATCTGGAGAAGATGGATGCGCGCGCGTTGGTTGAGCTTTTTGTCGAGGAAGAAAAATTTGTCCAGGAAGCGTTGCGCGGAGCGACTGTCGATCTTGCCAAGGCGATCGAGCTGGCGGCGAAATCTTTGCGCAACGGCGGCCGCCTGTTTTACGTCGGAGCGGGCAGCAGCGGCCGAATCGGAGTCCTCGACGCGAGCGAAATTCCACCCACGTTCGGCGCCGCGCCGGAGCTGGTGCAGGGAATCATTGCCGGCGGCGTTACGGCGCTTCACCGCAGCGTCGAGGGCGCGGAAGATGAGGAAAGCATTGGTGCGTTGGCGATTGACGAGCGCGGGATCAAGGATGTCGATCTTGTTATCGGGATTACGGCGAGCGGAAGGACGCCGTTTGTGCTCGGGGCGCTGGCCCGGGCAAAATCGTTGGGAGCGAAGACCGGTTTGCTAAGGTGCAATCCGGTTCGCGATGTAGTGGCGGGCGTGTCGCCCGCAAAAACTGGGACCGCGGCCGGCACGGCCGCCTCTACACCAGCTGTCGATCTGGCGATCGATCTGGCGGTTGGACCGGAGATTCTCACCGGATCGACACGATTGAAGGCCGGCACGGCTACGAAAGTTGCGCTGAACATCATCAGCACCGGGGCGATGGTATTGATGGGCAAGGTGCGCGGCAATCTGATGATCGACCTGCACACATCGAGCGCAAAGTTGCGCGATCGCGCCGTGCGAATGGTCGCCGAACTGGCCGAATGCGATCATGATTCCGCCCGCCAACAACTCGAAGCGAACGGCTGGAATTTGCGCGCTGTTGTCGACAAGATTGCGGCCTCGAGTCAGTAATTCGACGATTGAGCCGGTGGTTTTGTTTTGACGGACTACCCGCGGGCATTACAGGATGCGAAAGGTCCGCAAAAATTCTGCGCTTAAACAAGCGCAGTCGGGCGGCCCACCGCGAAGTAATTGTAACTTGCTTAAATACTTAACCGAAAGGGAACATCTATGCTTTGGACTATCTTCGTCATTCTGTTGGTGCTTTGGCTTCTTGGCTTAGTCACCTCTTACACGCTGGGCGGTTTCATCCACCTGCTGCTGGTGATCGCGCTGGTGGTGCTCATTATCAATTTGATCCAGGGCCGGCGTCCGCTTTAGCATCGCGCTCATGAAACCAACCGGAATCGTCGGGATCATTCTCATTATCGTCGGTATCATCGGATTCGCTTACGGCGGAATCGGCTGGACGACAGAAAAGAAAGACGCGCAGATCGGTCCTTTGGAGATCAAACACCATGAGGACCACGGTTTTTCCGTCCCACCCATCGTGAGCGGAATTTGCCTGGTTGGCGGAATTGCCCTCGTGGCAATCGGCAGTCGGAAAAGTTAGCCGCCCGCCCTCAGAACGGCGAAAGTCTTACTGCCTTTACGGTCGAGGTAGAGAAGAACGCCGCGTTTGGGATCGGCTTTGTTGAGAGCGGCGCGAAAACTGGCCACATCAGTTATCGGTTTGCCGTCCACTTCGGTGATGACATCCTGCCGCTGGATATCCTGCCGCGCCGCGATGCTGTCGTCGGCCACGTCGGTAACGATCACGCCCTGCTGAACATCGAGATGCAGACGTTCGGCCACTTCCTTGGTCAGGTCCTGGACCTGTAATCCAAACTTGCCCAAATCCTCGGGCTTCGGTTTTTCCGGTTGGGCCGGTTGGTTGGAAGCGCGCGTGATTTCGTCCGGCAATTCGCCTGTCTTCACCGGGATCTTGATGGTCTGGCCTTTTCGCCAAACCGTTAGCTCGATTTTTTGGCCGACTTTCTTTTTCAAAATCTCATGCTGCAACTCGGAGTCGGTCATGACCGGTTTACCATCGACATCCATGATCACATCAAACGGTCGAAGGTCGCTTTTGGTCGCCGGCGCGTCGGCTTCGATGGTGCGCACAATCACGCCTTTGTCGGCGCCTTTGAATAATTCGCGGATGGAAGGGTCGTCACCGAGCGTTTCGATGCGGATCCCCAGCCAGGGGCGCACAATCTTGCGACCGGCCATCAACTCCGCGCCGATTTCCTTGGCCATGTTGCTCGGGATCGCGAAGCCGAGCCCGCGATTGAGACCGTTGATGAGCGTGTTCATGCCGATCACTTTGCCGTCGATGTCGCAGAGCGGGCCGCCGCTGTTGCCGGGATTGATCGAGGCGTCGGTCTGGATGTAATCGGAAATGGAATAGCCGCCGGTCGAAATCAATTTGCTCCGGCCTTTGCCGCTGATCACTCCGTAGGTGAACGTGTAATCGAGCTTAAAGGGCGCGCCGATGGCGAAGGCAAACTGCCCTACGCGCACGGCATCGCTGTCGCCCATTTGCACGACCGGCAAATCTTTGGCCTCGACTTTGATCACGGCGATGTCGGTCTTCTCATCAGTGCCGATGATCTTTCCGGGCAGCGAGCGGCCATCCTTCAATTTCACCTCGATCTTATCCGCGCCTTCGACCACATGAAAATTCGTGAAAATGTAACCATCCTGGCGGACGATGAAGCCCGAGCCTTCGCTTTGGATCGGCTGTGGTCCCCGTTGATTCCTTCGCTGGTTGTTGTCGTCGGGCGACCCGGGAAAAAAGAGATCGTCAAACGGCGAAGCTTCGCTGCCGTCGTTCGCCTTCGAGACCTCGATGATCACGACGCTCGGGGCGACGATTTCGAATACCTTGGCAAAAGCGTTGTTGAGTTGATGCACGACATCCTTCCCAGCTTCGGCGGCTGCGGCGGGAATGGCCGGTGTCGGCGCGATTTCAGGAGACGCGGCAAAGCCCGACAAGCTGGCTGCGGCGATGAACGAAACTAAGATTGAGAATAAACGCATGAGTTGGAACTTCGACAGCAATCAACGTGCTACGTTCAACCCCGCCTGTCCAACGTTGCCAACTGCGCTGTCGTAACCGCCTTTCTGCGTCGCGGATAGGCTATTTTCGCTCGTAAACTTTGCCTGTTTGTGTATCCTTCTGCTAATCTAGCGTTAAGGGTATGCGCGCAATCAAAATTCCAGCGGGATGGACAAGCGCGAGCACGCTCGGGCTGGTGGCGGCTTGGTCGCGATCCTGGCTGGATTGGCGCCGCGAGAACGCGCAGCCTGGCCATCGGTTCTACCGCTTTTATCGTGGAGCCATCCTCGTTGGCGCGGTATCGCTTCTGGCCTTGTTTGGGAGCACAAGGATCGGCCCGCAACCTCGGGTCCGCAGCGTAATCTCACCCGACGAATTTGTCCGGGCCGTCGCCACGCATCGGACATCGCTCATCGATCTGTATCTCCGCGAGCACATGAATCCAAACGCCCGGGCGGCCCAGGATCGCCCGCTCCTTGTAGCCGCGGCTTTAGAGCAGGATTGGGGAACTTTTCGGAAATTGATTCAAGCCGGCGCGTGTCCCGATCTTGCCGATGAAAATGGAGTAACGCCGTTGATGGCCGCGGCGATGCAGGGCAGGATCGACATCCTCCGCGAGCTGGTCGGGATCGTAACGAGTGTGGATATGACCGACCGAAGCGGCCGCTCTGCCCTCCATTATGCCATCGACGCCCGAAAAACCGACGCGGTTGATTTTCTTTTGCCATTCGTTCCCGATTTGGGAAGGCATGGCAGCGATCTTCTGGCAACGGCGCTCGAAAGCGGCGACCTGAAGATCGCCAATGCTCTCTTAGAGCGCACTCCGTCGCTCCAGGAATGGTCGCCGGGGGCGCGGCGCATCTTGGAGAAATCGCTGGCGACTGGTGACAACGACCAGGTTCGCCTGCTGCTCAAAAAACACGCCGTCCCGCCGACGCCGGAAAATAGTAACGTGCCACTGCTGGCTCACGCCATTGCTGCGGAAGAGGCCTCGCTGTTCGAGACGCTTTTGGTTTGTGGCGCCGATCCGAATACGGTTTTGCCATCGCGCTGCGACAAGAATTTTCTGGACCTACTCAAGTCCAAATATCTGCGAAACTATATCGAGGGCGATAAAGATGTCACTGTGCTGATGCTTGCAGCCGGGCTGGGCAAGGCCGATTACGTCCGCGCCTTGCTCGATGCCGGGGCGGATCGCAATCGCGCTTCGTCCCGCTACAAAATGCGGCCGCTTTATCTGGCGGCGCAAAGCGGCTACTGGCGCTCCGCGCAAATTTTGCTGGGAAGCGGTCCATCACCCGAACAGCTGCGCATTGAGATTTCGCTCGCCTCTCAAAAAGTTGCGCTGATCAAGGACGGCGTCCCAATTTTTAACACCACCTGCTCGACCGGACGAGGCGGTCGCTACGCCACGCGCGCCGGAGATTACGTCATCACTGACAAAGATCGTTACCACGTCTCCACCATTTACAAGGTGGAGATGCCGTACTTCATGCGTCTGAGCTGCCTCGATTTCGGAATGCACGAAGGCTACGTGCCGAACTATCCCGCTTCTCACGGTTGCATTCGCCTGCCCGGCGACGCCGCCCGCAAATTCTTCGCCGAAATCCCGGTTGGAACGCTGGTAAGCGTCAAATAGGTGGATCGCGATCTCCGAGCGCGATGCTGACGTAATCGCCGAAGGCGCAATCTTTCCTGCATGTGCGCCGCGCACTTTTCGGTGCCCACGTTGACACGATTTCTAATCGCCTTAGCGTTTTTGTCCTCAACTAAAAATGGACATTTCTGCAGCAGGGAAAGGCAACGGCAAGGAGTTCGTCTCGCATGCGCCGGGTTACTGGCCGGAGGTCGCGCCGGAACTCTGGAACGATTGGAAATGGCAGCTTAAGAACCGCGTCACCACGCTGGCCCAGCTCGAGCAGCATCTCCATCTCAGCGACGAAGAACGCAGCGGCGTACTGCTTTCGGGCGACAAACTCGCGCTCGCGGTCACGCCGCATTTTTTCAATCTGATTCCCCGGGATAATCCGGACGATCCGATCCGACGGCAGGTTATCCCCCGAATCGAAGAGACCTGGGCGTCGCCATACGACATGGCCGATCCGTGCGGCGAAGATTCGCACATGCCGGTGCCGGGATTGGTGCATCGCTATCCCGATCGCGTTCTGTTTCTGGTGACCGATCGCTGCGCAAGCTATTGCCGGTATTGCACGCGCAGCCGCGTTGTCAGCGGCGTCGGCGAACAGGAATTGCACACCGATTTCGAGGAAGCGTTTCGTTATCTCGAACAACACACCGAAATTCGCGACGTCCTGTTGAGCGGCGGCGACGCCCTGATTTTCAGTGACGACAAGATCGACAAGTTGCTTACCCGACTGCGCTCGATCCCGCACATCGAATTTCTCCGCATCGGCACCCGAGTCCCGATTTTTCTTCCGCAACGGATCACGCCGGAACTCTGTGCGATTCTGGCCAAGCATCACCCGCTCTGGATGAGCGTGCATGTAAATCATCCGCGCGAGCTGACGATTGAAGTAAAAGAAGCGCTCGAACGTCTGGCTAACGCCGGTGTTCCGCTTGGGAACCAAAGCGTGTTGCTCGCCGGAGTGAACGACGATCTCGAAACGATGAAAACGCTCGTGCACAAACTGCTCATGTGCCGGGTGCGTCCGTACTACGTCTATCAGTGCGACCTGATCAACGGCTCGTCGCACCTCCGCACCTCCGTCGCCAAAGGAATCGAGATCATCGAAGGCCTGCGCGGACACACCACCGGTTACGGCGTGCCTCAGTTTGTCATCGACGCCCCCGGCGGCGGCGGCAAAGTTCCGATCAATCCCGGCTACGTCCTGTATCACGACCACGAAAAAATCGTGATCCGAAACTACGAAGGAAAAATCTTCGAGTATCCCGAGACCGGAAACGAAAACGTCCAGTTCGCGCCCCAACGCGAATATCACGACGAGTATCTCTACTCGTAGTCGAAGAGAAAAATTGCCGAGCCCATTGCACCATGCTCCCAATCGGTCGAATTGGTGAGTGTGCAGGGACCGACCGATCCGCAAGGGACCGCAGCAATGCGGCCAGGGGTGCTGCGCCTGCTCAAGCTATGGGTCTGGTTCAAACAGGCGTTCCATCCAACGGAACTCCAGCGTACTCTGGCGTGGGCCGGGATAATCGGATTTCTAGGCGCGTTGACGTCGATCCTATTTCGGCTTGGTGCGGGATTGATGCACAGCATTCTTACCGGACGGGCCACGCACGGAATCGTGGAGACGTTTTCTCATCTGCCGTTGTGGCAGCGGTTACTGACCCCGGCATTTGGCGGTCTGCTCGCGGGCTTCGTCATTCTCGTTGGATATCGGCGGGGACGGGTGGCCACCACCGATTACATGGAAGCGATTGTGCTTGGCGATGGGAAAATCTCGGCCTCGCGCAGCCTGGTGAAGTCGCTTTCGGCAATGTTCTCCATTGCGTCGGGCGGATCGATCGGCCGGGAGGGGCCGATGGTGCAGCTTTCGTCCTTGATCGCTTCCCAAATTGGGAGAATGCGCAATTGGTCTACGCCGCGGATGCGACTGCTGGTGGGCTGCGGTGCCGCCGCCGGCATCGCCTCCGCCTACAACGCCCCGATCGCTGGCGCGCTCTTCGTAGCCGAGATTGTGATGTGCTCGCTCGCCATGGAAATATTCGGGCCGCTCGTTTTCGCTTCCGTAATCGCAACACTCACGGTGCGCGGCTTTCTTGGGCGGGACCCATTGTATGCGGTGCCGGCATTTCGTTTGACCTCCAATTGGGAAATCATCCCGCACCTTGCCCTCGGGTTGCTGGCCGGATTTGTCGCGCCCTGGTTTCTGCGTTTGCTTGAACGGGGCGAGCGATTGTTCCTGCGGCTCCCTGTTCCGGTGTTCGTGCGCATGGCCATCGGCGGCCTGGCGGTCGGCGCGCTCGCGATCCCTTATCCGGAAGTATGCGGCAACGGCTATAGCACCATAAGCGATATTCTTGCCGGCCACTGGCTCTGGCAGACTGTCGCGTTGATTCTACTCTTTAAGATTCTCGCTACGACTGCGACCTTTGGCTCGGGCGCCGTTGGCGGAGTTTTTACCCCAACGCTTTTTGTCGGCGCGGGCCTTGGCTATCTCTTTGGAACTGTGGTACCAGCCTTTGGCGCCTTCCATCCAGAACCGAGCGCTTTCGCGCTGGTCGGGATGGGCGCTTTTCTCGCCGGAACGACCCACGCGCCCATCATGGCAATCCTCATGATCTTCGAAATGACTCTCGACTACGAGATCATTCTGCCATTGATGCTCGCTTGCGTCACCGCCTACTATACGTCCTTCAGCATCGAGAAGCGCTCGATCTACAGCGAATCGCTGAAGCGCAAAGGCGCGGACGCGTTCCGCGGGCAGTTTGAAAACCTGCATGTTCGCCAACTGATGAAGCCGGATCCAATCACAGTGTCGAGAACGGCGCGCTTTGCTGAAATTGGCGAGAAGTTCATCGCAAATCGCTTTAACTATCTCTACGTCGCCGATGACGGGCGCTTCCTGGGAGCGATATCACTGCACGATATTAAAAGCTTCCTCAATTCACCCGAGCTGGCCGAGCTGGTCATCGCCGGTGATATTATGCGCGAAAGTTTTCCCAAAGTTCGGCCCGATGCCGCGCTGAACGAAGCCCTCGAAACCTTTGTCCGCCACGATGGGGAGCGTCTGCCGGTTGTCGAAGGCTCAGCGCGGGGACGGCTTGTCGGCAGTATTTCCAAGACGGATATTATCCTCACGCTTGCCGGACAAAATCGAAATCTCCCGGTGGGAGAGAGTCAATAAACGCGCGAAGTTTTGTCCACGAAGATTTCGATCAGATGATCTTTTTTGTCGAACGCCCACTCGGCAAAAACCTCCTTGTGGGAAATCAACGGCGCGGTCAAAAGAACAATGGCTGGATCCGCCAGGTATCCGCCGAGACGCAGACGGATGCTTTTTACGCCGTGCGGGCCAGAATGATCCGACTCGGTAATGCCTGCGGGATGGTTTTCCAACGGCGGCGCTGTCTCACCGGCGTGAAGCAGGTTTCGCTGGATTGATTTTCGCACCTGCTCGGAGGTCGAGCCGATCGGTGTCAGCTTGAGAAGCTGCGCCCGAATCTCCATGCGCTTTTCCTGCAGGCTGATTTCTTTGGGAGATTGCGCTGTACAAAAGCTGACTGCAACCAGGGCCTGCGCTGTTAGAATCGCGATTTGTTTGCGTCGCGCTATCATCGTCAATCTTTCTCCTCCTTTTCAGGTGGGACCCAATTCAGATAAACAATCTCGCCGCCGATGATTGTCATTTCGCAACGCGTCTTCAAAATTTCCCGTTCGGGAATTTTCATGATGTCCTGTGAAAGCACGGTGAAATCAGCGAGCTTGCCGGGTTCGATTGAGCCTTTGTCTTTTTCTTCAAACACAGCATAAGCGGGCCAGAGGGTAAACATTTTCAGCGCTTGCTCGCGCGAAACAGCTTGTTCGGGGTGCCAGCCTTCACGTTGTTCGCCTTTGATGCTCTTGCGTGCGACTGCGGCGTAAAACTCGATCATCGGCTCGCCGCGCTCGACCGGTGCATCGGAACCGCCGGGAATGATGCATCCCGATTTGAGAAGGCTTTTCCAAGCGTAGGCGCCGGCGAGGCGATCCATTCCTAGCCGGCTGGGCGCGAAAAAGAGATCGCTGATGGCGTGCGACGGTTGCATCGACGGGATGACGCCGAGTTTCGCGAATCGTGGAAGATCGACAGGATCGCCAATCTGCGCGTGCTCGACGCGCCAGCGCGGCTCTTTAATTTTTCTTTCTTGAGGCGGCACCGCTTTAAATGCTTGTTCGTAAAGATCGAGGATTAATCGGTTCGCGCGGTCGCCGATCGCGTGCGTTTCGACCTGAATCCCGCGACGCAGCGCTTCCGCGAACATCGGTCGCAACTCTTCCGGTTTTTCGGTGAGGTAGCCGGAAGTCTCCGGCGCGTCGCTGTACGGTTTTAGCAAAGCCGCGCCGCGGGAACCGAGCGCGCCATCGAAGACCACCTTAATCGTGCGCTGGGTGAAATGGTGATTGTATTGGTTGATTGCGGGACCGAGCGTAGCCTCGGCATCTTGCCGATGGGACATGGGCTGGAAGCTCAGGCCACTTGCGCGCAGCAACGCATCCGCATCGTTGCCCGGGCCGTAAACGGCATTGATAAACCGGATTTTCGCTTTGCCGGATTCGAATGCCTTCTTAATAAGATCGACATCGTTCTGGTGGCTGCCGGCATTTTGAATTTCGCACCAGCCCAGCCCGATCTCGCGATCGATCCCGCGCAGCAACGCTTCCTCTCGCTCGGCTTGGGTCGGCGCTGGAATATTTTTCGAAACCAAATCCTGCGCGTTGTCGAGCAACATTCCTGTTGGCTCGCCCATTTGTTTATCTTTCAAAATTTCGCCGCCAAAAGGGTTCGGCGTGTTCTTGTCGATCTTCGCAATTTTTAGTGCGGCAGAATTGGCGATTGAGGCGTGACCATCGGCCCGGGTGAGGAAAACCGGATTATTCGGTGCAACTTTGTCGAGATCCTGTCGGGTGGGGAATTGTGGCGGTTTCCAAAATGTCTCGATCCAGCCCCGACCAGTGATCCATTTGCCTTGCCCGGTTTGAGCGACGCGCGCTTTTACCTTGGCCAGAAAATCTTCGAGCGTGTTGGTGCCTTCGAGATTCAATCGCATCTCGCGCTCGCCGATTCCGAAGATGTGGCAATGCGAATCGGTCAGGCCGGGCACGACGGTGTTCCCCTTAAGATCGATAGTGCGGCCAGCGTGAAACTTCTTCGCTTCCTCATTCGAGCCGACGAAAACGATCCGGTCGCCTTTTACCGCAATCGCTTCGGCTCTGGGCTGCTTTTCATTTACCGTGTAAATGTTGCCGTTGGACAGGATAAGATCGACATCTTCAGCGCTGACCGCTGGCCTAATTAAGAAGGCTGCGAGGGCAAAAACCAGCGGTTGCGCGTTTCGCCATGTTTTCATGGATGCTGTCAAGGATACTGTCAGTTTCCCCTACAGGCTTTCAAGGCTTGACGCGCTGGCGAAGTTTTGTCGATATCGATTTTGCCAACAGGTCACTTTTCTGTATCGGAAGAGTGGCCGGTATTAATTTTTTGATCGACATGAATAAGGAAATTTCTTTTGCCCTCGCCGACCCGATTCATAGAATCGTGATCTCCCCTCGGACGAGCAAACCCACTTAACCCTTGCACCGCCTGAACGAAGCACTTTCCAATTACAACCTTGGTTCGTTTTCAGTCTGGCGGCTGTCGCCTGGTCACAGTCGCCCTTTCTGATTTATGGCGAATTTTTTTCCGCGTTGGACCAATTGGTTGCCGCTCAAAACGGTGATTTGTTCCATGGTGCTGGTTTGCGGCCTGACCGGTGCGACCTGGTATTACGTCACGCCGAAGTACACGCGCGTGGGTTATCAACCGATCCAGCCGGTGCCGTTCCCGCACGATATCCACGTGTCGCAACTGGGGATGGATTGCCGTTATTGCCACAGCTTTGTCGAAGTGGCGGCGCATTCGAATTTGCCGACGACGCAGACGTGCATGAACTGCCACACCCAGGTGCAAAAGGACAATCCGAAGCTCGAGCCGATGCGAGCAAGCTGGAAAAGCGGCAAGCCGATCGAGTGGGTGCAAATTCATCGCACGCCTGATTACGTTTTTTACAATCACTCCGCGCACGTGAACCGCGGGATCAGTTGTTTCAGTTGCCACGGTCAGGTCAATCACATGCCGGTGGTTTATCACGCCAAACCGCACAGCATGGCCTGGTGCCTCGAATGCCATCGGCATCCGGAAAATTTCCTGCGGCCCGATGACCAGATTTTCAATCTCGATTGGAAACCGGACGATGTGAAGCCGGCGGATTTTGTGGCGAAATACGGAATGCCCGATGGAGTGAAGGAAGATTGGACGAAGAAGAAAAATCTCACCCAAAGCGAAATCGGCCAGACTTTGAAGGAGAAGTGGAACATTAATCCGCCGACGAATTGTCAGGGGTGCCACCGATGAGAAGCGAATTTCCACGCCAATTTTCGGCAGGCGAGACGCCCGCCGGCCCCACAGGCAAGATGCCTGTGCTACTATGAAACGCGTTTTTGAACATCCGCCGGATTCGGCGACCGGGAAGCGTTACTGGCGCAGCCTCGATGAGCTGAGCGACACGCCGGAGTTTCACGAATGGCTGGAGCACGAATTTCCGGCCGGGGCCGACCAATTGAATGGCGACGAATGGTCGCGTCGAAGTTTTGTGAAATTGATGGGCGCCTCGATGGCGCTGGCCGGTTTCGGCTTGAGCAGTTGCCGCCGGCCCGAGGCGCATCTGGTTCCGTTTACGAAAAGCGCCGAGTGGACGATCCCGGGTAAACCGCTTTTCTACGCCACCGCGATGCCGCGGCGAGCCGGCGCGATCCCGCTCGTTGTGACTACGAACGATGGACGACCGACCAAGGTTGACGGCAATCCTCTCCATCCCGCCAGTGGAGGAGCGAGCGATGCGTTCGCCCAGGCATCCGTTCTCGATCTTTACGATCCGACGCGCTCGAAGTCTTTCGTTCACAACGGGAAACCGAGCGATCGCGCGGAGTTTGAGACTTATCTGGCCGAATTGCGCAAGAAACTCGCTTCGCAGCAAGGGAGCGGCCTGGCGTTCCTGGTCGAGGAGACTTACTCGCCCACGCGGGAGCGTTTACGCGGCGAGCTGGAAAAAATGTTCCCGAACATGCGCTGGTGCGTTTACGACCCGCTCCTGAGCCAGGCGCAGAGCTATTCCACTCAGGTCGCTTTCGGCAACAACTTGCAGCTCCTGCCGCGCCTGGATCGAGCCGATGTGATCCTGGCGATGGACAGCGATTTTCTCGATTGCGGCGAAGGCGATCTCGCTTCGGTGCGCGCTTTCAGTTCGCGACGCCGGATCGGATCGGCTCGGGAAACGATGAACCGGCTTTACGTTGTCGAAAATCGTTTCACGCTCACCGGCGCGATGGCGGATCATCGCCTGCGTTGTCCGGCCAGCCAGATATCGGCATTTGCCTACGCACTGGCCGGGAAGATTTTTGCGGCAACCAACGATGCCACTCTTGGATCTTTGACGTCAGGTGTGCAATTACCGGCTGGGGCGGCGAAGTTCGACGAGCAATGGCTGAGTGAAGCGGCCGCAGATCTTTTGTCCAAGCCGGGCGCGAGCCTGGTGCTGGCCGGCCCGCATCAACCCGTGGTGGTACAATTGCTTGTCTACGCGATCAATTCCGCGCTGAGGAATATCGGCACGACATTAATCGCGCACGATTTTGCGCGCAATCCGCGCACGAACAGCATCCTGCAGTTGGCGGCGGAGATGAGAGACGGGCACATCGAACACTTGTTCGTTCTCGGAGGCGACCCGGTTTACAACGTTCACCGCGCGGTGGCGGAGGAGAGAGAAACCAAGCGGCCGCTGGATTGGATCGACGTGCAGAAGAAGGTGCCGAATGTGGTGCGGCTCGGTTATCACGAGGACGCGACATCGGCGCTGAGCCAGTGGCATGTTCCCGCGGCGCATTATCTCGAATCCTGGGGCGACGCGCTTACAGCCGATGGTGGTTACTTGTCGATCCAACCGATGATCTTGCCGCTCTTCGGCGGTCTGTCCGAGATCGAACTGCTGAATGCGTTACTGGGCGGACCAAAGCCGGAAGGCCCGGAACTGGTGCAGGAAACGTTTCGCGCAACAAATCCATCCGGGGATTTTGCCACCGCGTGGTCGGCATTTCTCCGGGACGGTTTCGCGCCGCAGGTCAAACCGGCGGAGCGGTCGCCGTCGTTTAATACCGATGCCGCACGCACGGTTATGCAAAATCTCTGGAACGCATCGCCGGCGCCGAGCGCGGATTCGCCCGAGATCGTCTTGGTGGGCAGTTACTCGATCGACGACGGCCGATACATTAACAACGGCTGGCTCCAGGAAATGCCCGACCCGGTTACCAAACTTGCCTGGGACAATGCGGCGATCATCAGCCCGGTCTACGCCAGGAAGCTCGGCGTCGAAACGGGCGATCTCATCAAAGTGGCAATTGCTGAAAAGAGCGCCGGCCGCGAGCCGATCGGCCGTGAGCTGGTCATCGCCGCTCTTGTTTCACCGGGGCACGCGGATTCCTCGATTACGATCCCGCTCGGTTATGGCCGCAAGATGCCGGGCTTCGAATCGCTGCCCTACGCCGGAGGCGCGGCCGACGCCAAACCAACCGAAGCCGAGCAACGAGGTTTCAATGCTTATCTGTTACGCACGCCGATCAATCCGCACTTCATCGCCGCCGACGGGAAGCAAATCGAAAGTGTGAAGGTGACAAAGGTCGGCCGCACCTATCCGCTTTCGACTACGCAGGACCATTTCAGCATTGAAGGCCGCGGCCTGGTTCGCGAAGCGACGATCGAGAATTACCGCAAAGATAACGAGTTTGTGAAGACGGTGGCCGGGGCCGCCGAAGAAACCGATCACAAGCTGCCCAGCATTTACCAGCATCCCCCGTTGACCGCGCCGCAGCAGTGGGGGATGGCTGTCGATCTTAATGTGTGCACCGGGTGCAGTGCCTGCGTCATTGCCTGCCAAAGTGAAAACAACATTCCGGTTGTCGGGAAATTGCAGGTAAGCCATGGCCGGGCGATGCACTGGATTCGCATCGATCGCTATTACGCCAGCGACAAACAGTTCAATCAGGAAAAAGGTGTCTGGCCGGAGGACCCGGAAATGGTGCATCAGCCGATGATGTGCCAGCACTGCGAAAACGCGCCGTGCGAAACGGTCTGCCCGGTCAACGCCACCGTTCACAGCGAAGACGGCCTCAACGTCATGGCTTACAACCGTTGTATCGGCACGCGATATTGCGCGAACAACTGCCCGTTCAAGGTTCGCCGGTTCAACTTTTTCGATTACAACCAGCGGCCGGTCGGCAAAAAGAAAATCGCCGGCCAATTCAGCGTTTATCAGGAATACTTTGCCCCGCTCACCACCAAGGGCGCGCCGGACATCGTGAAGATGCAGAAGAATCCGAATGTCACGGTCCGAATGCGCGGCGTGATGGAGAAATGCACGTTCTGCGTTCAGCGCATCGAGGAAGCAAAAATCGCTGCCCATGTCCATGCCGGCGCTTCCGCCGATACCCGGATTCCACGCGACTCGTTTACCACTGCCTGCGCCCAGGCTTGCCCGACCGAAGCGATTGTTTTTGGCGACATCAACGATCCGGAAAGCCGTGTCTCGAAGATAAAAGAACAGGACCGCAATTACCGATTGCTTCAATATCTGAACGTGCGCACGCGAACCAGTTATCTCGCCCGCATTCGCAACCCGAATCCTAAAATGCCCGACGCAGGTGAAATTGGCGTAGCCAGCCCGCAGGGGAAAGCGTGATGATGATTGTCGATATTGTTAAAAGGGAAACGATGCTCTGTGCTTGTCATCCTGAGCGTAGCGAAGGACCTCACGCTGCTCCGTGTGCGATAACACTTTTTGAAATCGTTAGCCAACAGCCTGGGCGAGATTCCTGGCCGTCTGCGCGGCTTGGAATGACGGCATTCTGACGTATGGAAGAAACACCCACATCGCCAGACGTGATCAAGAGCGGAGCGACAGCTTCGGTTGAGGCGCCGCTTCCGCGTGTCCCGCTGGTATTGAACCGGCGGAATTTCAGCTGGCTCACGGAACGCATCTCAGGCGTGGTGGAACAGCCGGCGCCGCGCTGGTGGTGGGTCACGTTCACCATCACCGCGTCGATCGCGATGTTCGGGCTCTTCTGTCTCGGCTATCAAATTTCCACCGGCGTCGGCACCTGGGGATTGAATCATCCGGTCGGCTGGGCCTGGGACATCACCAATTTCGTTTTCTGGATCGGTATCGGACACGCCGGCACGCTGATCTCCGCCATTTTATTTTTGCTCCGGCAAAAATGGCGCACGTCGATCAATCGATCGGCTGAAGCGATGACGCTTTTCGCGGTGATGTGCGCCGCGATTTTCCCCGGCATCCACGTCGGTCGGGTCTGGATGGCGTGGTATCTCGCGCCGATACCGAATAACTTCGGCGATCTGGCCAAACTTCCGCAGCCCGCTGATGTGGGACGTGTTTGCCGTCTCGACCTATTTCACGGTCTCGGTGCTGTTTTGGTACACCGGGCTGGTCCCAGACCTGGCCACGTTGCGCGATCGCGCGACCACCAAGATCAAGAAATTTCTCTTCGGGCTTTTCGCGCTCGGCTGGCGCGGCTCGAACCGCAACTGGCGTCATTACGAAATGGCTTATCTGCTTTTGGCCGGTCTTTCCACGCCGCTGGTTCTCTCCGTGCACAGCGTCGTATCGTTCGACTTCGCCACGTCGATCCTGCCCACGTGGCATACCACGATTTTCCCGCCCTACTTCGTCGCCGGCGCGATCTTTGGCGGATTCGCCATGGTGCTGACGCTGATGATCCCGGCGCGCGCGATTTTCAAACTGCACGACATCATCACGCCGCAGCACATCGACAAGATGGCGAAGGTCATTTTGTTGACCGGCTCGTTTGTCGGTTACGCCTACGCCATGGAGTTTTTCATCGCCTGGTATAGCGGCAGCGACTACGAGCGGTTCGCGTTTTGGAACCGCGTGTTCGGTCCCTACTGGTGGTACTGGTGGGTGGGAATGCTGTTCTGCAACATGCTTTCGCCGCAGCTCTTCTGGTTCCGCTGGTGCCGGCGCAACATCTTCGTCGTCTATTTCGTCTGCATGTGCGTGAACGCCGGCATGTGGTTCGAGCGCTTCATCATTATCGTCGGCGGATTGCATCGCGATTTTCTGCCCTCGTCCTGGGGCTTGTTTATCCCCACCTGGGTGGATCTCTGGACCTTTATCGGCACGCTCGGCATCTTCACTTCGCTCTTCCTGATTTTCATTCGCTTCCTTCCCATGATCGCGATGTCGGAAGTGAAGATCGTGCTGCCGGAAGCGGATGCGCATTATGGCGGAGCGACTGAGAGTCATCCGGTCGCGTCCGGAGGAATGGAGCAAGCATGAAAACGCCTTCCGGTCACAAAGTTTACGCAATGGGAGCGGAATATCCGAGTGCGGCCGCGCTTTATGAAGCGGCGAAAATGGTGCGCGATGCCGGGTTCAAACGCTGGGATGTTTTTTCGCCATTTCCAATCCACGGAATGGACGAGGCGATGGGGCTTGGCAAATCGTGGCTGAGCACTTGGGTATTGATCGGCGGTATCACCGGGTTGAGCACCGCGGCGTTCGTCGAATTTGGTCCATCGTCATTTCTGTATCCGCTCGTCGTTCACGGCAAACCGACGAACTTTTTCACCGTGCCGGCGTTTTTCCCGATCATGTTCGAGCTGACCGTGCTGTTCGCGGCGTTCGCTGCGTTTTTCGCCTGGCAGATCATGAACGGTCTGCCCCGCTGGAATCATCCGATTTTTAACTGGGAACGATTCAAACGCGCCACCAACGACGGTTTCTTTCTCGCGATTGAAGCGCGCGACCCGCGCTTTACCGAAATCGAAGCGCGCGAGCTTCTCGAACGCACCGGCGGCCAGCACATCACCATTATTCACGAGGAGGAAGAATGATCCGCGGCTTTCTCGTAATGTTCCTGCTGTGCGCCGTCGCGCTTGTTGCCGTGCTGGGATTTCGCGGACAAAAAAGCACCGGCTCGCCGATCGAGGTTTTCCCCGACATGGTGCGCCAGATGAAAGTGCGCGCGCAGGCCCCGCTCGGATTTTTTGCCGATGGTCGAGGATCGCGCCTGCCTGTGGCCGGCACGGTGCCGATCGGCTACGAAATGCCGAAACCGGAAACGATCGCAACACCGGCAGTTTCGGTTGAATCGCCTCGAGCCCATTCGCAGGTCGCCTTCAGCGCCGGCACCGATTATTACAACACCGGAAAGATGGGCGATCATTGGGGCACGGGCATTCCGCTCAAGGTCACGCCGGAATTGATGGAGCGCGGCCGTCACCGATTCGATATCACCTGCGCGATGTGCCACGGCGCCAGCGCTGCAGGCAACGGCATCACCAAACAATATGGTCTCGCCACCGTGGTCACGTTGCAGGACGACCGGATTCGCAAGATGGCTGACGGCGAAATTTTTAACACCGTCACGCACGGCAAGAACACGATGATGGCCTACGGACCGAACGTCACCGTGGCTGATCGGTGGGCGATCATCGCTTATCTGCGCGCTCTCCAGCGCAGTCAAAACGCAACCATTGCCGATGTTCCGGCGGAACATCGCGCTGAGATGGAGAAACAATGAGCGATCGTTCTCATAACTTGCCCGCGCCGGAAGGCGAGCGTTTCGAGAGCAGCCGTTTTACCGGGCTCTCGATCCTTCTTGGGCTGGTCGCTTTCATTGCCCTGGCTCTTTGCATCGTGGGCGCGTTTGTCGATCCTCAGCAATTCAGTTTCTCCTGGCTGTTCGCTTTCGCTTTTTTCTTTACCCTGTGCGCCGGCTGCTTTTTCTGGACGATCGTTCATCATGCCACCGATGCGAACTGGTCGGTGGTGGTGCGGCGCCAAATGGAAAACATCGGCTCGCTCCTGGCAATGATGGCGCTGTTCTTTGTGCCGGTTCTATTGCTTCGACATCATCTTTACGAATGGATGAATATTCAGCCGGGACAGGAGGCCGCGCTCGATTCCAAGCGCGCCTATCTCAATTGGAATTTCTTCCTTGTCCGCGCCGTAATTTTCTTCGGGTTGTTCATCATCGCTTCGCAGTTGTTGCTCCGGTTTTCGGCGCGGCAGGACAAGGACGGAAATCCGCGGCACACCATCTGGATGCGCAAGATCGCGTTCGCCAGTTTACCGGTCTTTGCCCTCTGCCTCACTTTCGGCGCGTTCGATTGGCTGATGAGCCTGAACTATCACTGGTTCTCGACCATGTTCGGCGTTTACATCTTTGCCGGGACCGCCGGCAGTTCCATGGCCCTGCTTGTCCTCGTGATTACAGCTTTGCGCCGGGCCGGTTATTTAAAGGAAATCGTTACCGTCGAGCATTACCACATCATGGGAAAATGGATGTTCGCCTTCTGCGTTTTCTGGGCCTACATCGGCTTCGGTCAATACATGCTTATCTGGTATGCGAACATGCCGGAGGAGACGCAGTATTTCATCGTCCGGAATACCCAATCGTGGTGGACGTTGACCATGCTCCTGGTAATCGGGCGTTTCTTTGGACCGTTTGCCATTCTGCTCTTGCGGTCGATCAAGAAGCAACCGGGTCGTCTCTGTTACATGGCCGGCTGGATCGTCCTGATGCAGATGCTCGACATGTACATTGTCGTCCTGCCCGCGCTGCACGGCACCGGCGTCCACGTCAGCATCTGGGATTTCGTCGCATTGATCGGGATCGGCACAACCCTCGCATTTGTTTACGTTCAAATTTTGCCGCGCACTTCCCTCTTTCCAGTCCGCGACCCGCGCCTGATCGAATCTTTAAAAACAATAAATTAACATGACCACGTCGGAACAACTCCGCGAAGTAGCGCAAACGCGCGCGCCCTTTTCCACGTGGGTGGGCGTAGTGGTGTTGTTTGCCATCTTCGGTGTGATCGTGCTGGCAATTATCGGGCCGTCGCCGCGCAGCGATGATTACGAACAGAAACGAGCGAAGGCTCGCGAAGAAAAGCTCAAAACTCTTCGCGACGAGAACGCCAAAGCGCTTACTACTTACGGTTGGATCGACAAGGCCAAGGGCACTGTTCGGGTGCCAATCGAGCAAGCGATGCAACTAACCATTGCCGATCTGGCGCAGAAACAACCTGCTGCGGCGGGTCCAATCGCCACGCCTGCACCTCAGGCTTCGGCGGCGCCGGCCCCGACCGCACGGCTGCGCCAAAGCCAACTCCGGCGCCGACTGCCTCGCCGACGCCAGCCGGGACCCCGACAGCGACCTCGGTCTCGGGCCCGAAATCGGAAGCGCACGGACAACCCGCCGCTGCGGTCAATAAACCTGTGGCGCCTGCACAATCACCAGCGGCGGCATCACCGACACCGGTTCCCCGCACAAACGCCATAACTAATTTGAGTCCGTTACGAATGAACATGTCGATCCTCCAAACGAAAACATGAGCGCGCCCGGAATTCCGTTGAAAGAACCGACGATTCCCGCGAGCGCTACCGCCACCGACGTCGACCAGGTCGAACGCGTGTTGATCGATGCCTCGACCCGCGTGCCGGTGTTGATGTTTTACGCGTCGGCGATTGTCTGGCTGCTTATCGGCACGCTGATGGCCGGATTCGTTTCCTTTAAGATGCATGCGCCGGATTTTCTCTCGAACATCAGCTTTCTCACCTGGGGACGGATGCGACCGGCCCAGATGAACGTGATGGTGTACGGCTGGGCTTCCCTGGCCGGAATGGGCACCGCAATTTGGATCGTGGCCCGGCTGTGCCGGACAACTCTGCGCCACCCGCTTCTGCTCGTCGCCGGCGCCGGTTTTTGGAATTTTGGCGTGCTCCTCGGCGTTGGCGGAATTCTGGCGGGAGAAGGCACTGGCTATCACTGGCTCGAGTTTCCGCCCTACGCGGCGATCGTTCTCTTCGTCGCCTATACCCTGATCATTTCCTGGGCGGTATTAATGTTCCGTTTTAGGCACGGCGAGCAGATTTACATCACCCAATGGTATTTGGTAGGCGCGTTCCTCTGGTTCCCATGGCTCTATGCCGCGGCCAATCTGATGCTCTTCGTCGTGCCTGTGCAAGGGGTGATGCAAGCCGCCGTGTCCTGGTGGTATGGAAACAATCTGCTCTTCCTGTGGCTCGGCGCGATCGGACTGGGCGTCGCGTATTATATGATCCCGAAGGTCATCGGGCGTCCGGTTTACAGTTACCATCTCGCCACTATCGGTTTTTGGACATACGCCCTTTTTTCGAGCTGGACGGGAATGCAACGCCTGGTCGATGGACCGTTTCCCGCCTGGATGATAACGGCCAGCATCGCCGCGACGATCCTCACCATCATTCCGGTAGCCACGGTCGGCCTGAATCATCACATGACGATGCAAGGTTATTTTCCGCTGATGCGTTATAGCCCCACGCTGCGCTTCACCGTATTCGGCGCGATGTCTTACACGGTCTTTAGTCTGATCGGCGTTTTAATTTCGCTGCGCTCCGTGGCCCGGTACGCGAACTTTACCGAAACCAGCGCGGCCTATTCGGACCTCGGGCTTTACGCTTTTTACACCATGATCATTTTCGGCTCGATGTACTACATCGTGCCGCGATTGGTGGGGCGGGAATGGCGTTACGCCTCGCTCATCAAATTGCATTTCTGGGGCTCGGCTTACGGGATTGGCCTTATGGTCTTGATGCTGTTCACCGGGGGCCTGCTTCAGGGCGCGAACATGGACAACCCCACCCTCCCTTTCAGCCAAGCCATCCAAACCGTTCTCCCATACCTCCGTGGGCGGAGTCTTTCCTGGATTCTGCTGATCGTGGCGAATTTCGGGTTCGCATTTCATTTTGGGCTAATGCTCTTTGGTCTGGGGAGGACCTCGACCGTCCCGACATTCCTTAATCCAGTCGAAGCGGAGGACTCCGAAGCGCACGTATGAAAGGCCTGGCTTCACTTTTTCTCGGAATCTTTGGGACCTTCGCTTTCTCGTGGGTCGGCCTGATTCTGATCCCGAATTGGCAAATCGGTCATCTCAGTCCGCAATCAGACGAGGAAGGCACTGACATCTATCCAATGCCGCAATCGGGAATGGTCGAACGCGGGCGGCAGGTTTACGTCGCCAACGGCTGCATCTATTGCCACAGCGAACAACTTCGCCCCGATTATGCCGCTTCCGATCTCGATCGAGAGCGCGATTGGGGACAGCATGCAAAATGGGGAATGCGCCGCAGCGCGCCCCGCGACTATATTTTCGATCGACCCGTACTTCTCGGGAAAGAACGGCTGGGCCCGGACTTGGCCAACATTGGGAAAGCCGCTCCCGTGGAGGAGGAAAACGCCGCAGCCGCAGCGGGCCCGAGTCCAGGTGGCGCTTCGCCGGCGGCGAGTCCTGTCGCATCGTCAGCGCCTGTGGCCGCCGCTGCCCCGACTCCAGCTGCAGCTGCGTCACCCCAATCCGTTCCTGCCCCGACGCCCGCCGGACCCCCGGCCTATTCGGCGGCCTGGCATCATCTCAATCTTTACTCACCGCGCAGCATCTCCAGGGACTCGAACATGCCGGCCTATCGTTTCCTTTATGAAAAGCGTCGAGTATCGGGTGAACGCTCGGCCGACGCCTTGGAGCTAATGAATTCGAGCGCAGCCCGCAAGAACTGGGAGATTGTCCCCAGCTACGAAGCAAAATGTCTGGTCGCTTATCTTATGTCTCTCGATCAATCGCATCCCTTGCCTGAAGTAAAATCAGCCGCACCGGCGCCTGCCCCTGTGTCGTCGCCCGCCGCTAGCCCGGCCCCGCCCAAAAAATGAACGAAGGCTCACCGGAATCGCGCCCGCGCCAGGGAATGGACTACAGCGAATTCGCCGACGTCCAGGAAGTGCACGCGGCTGTTCAGCGAGAAAAGCGCGAGCCGCGAGTCGGCCTTGAACCGCTTTCGATGTGGCTGATCGCCATCTACGGGCTCGCCGTTTTCTTTGGCGGCGCCTATCTCGGACGTTACTCCGGAAATTTCAGCGGTAACGGTCTCGATCCGTTAGGCGGCGCGCCGCGAATGGCAAAAAAGGGAGGTGGACCTCAGGGCGAGCCGCAACAAGCCGAACTAACGCCCCGGGATCGCGGCAAAAAGATTTTCTCGGCCAATTGCCAAACCTGTCATCAAGCCAATGGGCTCGGCATCGCCGGCCAATATCCGCCGCTGGCCGGCTCGGAGTTCACCATTGGCGGCTCCCGGCGTATGGCGATGATTGTCCTCAAAGGGTTGCAAGGCCCGGTTACGGTCAAGGGTCAGCAGTACGGCAGCGCGGTGATGCAGCCGTGGGATAAAACTTTGACCGACCAAAAAATTGCCGATGTGATGACCTACGAACGGAGCGAGTGGGGGAACAACGCCAGTCCCGTCACCGCCGAACAAATCGCTGCTTTACGCAAAGAGCTGGCCAATCATCCGGAATCATTCGTCGAGCATGACCTCTTGGCCGCTCCCGATGAAGATCTTCCCGGCGGCGAAGCAGCTCCGGCAAAACCCGGCGAAGCCGCAAAACCCGCCGAATCTCCGAAGAAGTAGCGCCCCTTTTGTCATCCCGAGCGAAGCAACAGCTTGCCCGCCGTGGCGGGAGGAACCTCATTACTTCCGCCTTGTCGTCGAGCCTTGCCAGTCAGGAAAGTCGGTTGATTAAAAAAAGCCATTGGGCTGTCATTCTGAGCGCAGCGAAGAACCCCGCGAACCACCCCGCGTATCGCCTGTTAGATCCCTTGTTGCACTTCGGGATAACATGACTTGGTTGCTCATGTGATGGTTGCTATCGCTTCGGCTAACGACGCGCTATATGCTCTGTGCCGTTGCGTAGAATGAATAGGGGTCAGAGTAGAATTGCATTGATTTGACGGACAGTGGGCAAAGGGTCAAAGCGCGGCGAAGCCGAAGGGCTAATCGATCGCTTCCGCTAACAACTCGGCCATGTGTTTGGGCCGCGTGTTGGTAAGATCGACAATCTGATGCCGGCAACTTGTTCCCGAAGCGACGATCTCTGTCCCTGGTGGTTGATTGTCGATCTTGTCGATCATGTGCGCGGCTACTTGAAGAGATAAATCGTATTTCTCCGTCAGCGCGCCGAACGCGCCGGCCATTCCGCAACAGCCGGTGTCGAGCACGGTCGCTTTTCGTCCGGGCAATCGCTCGGCCAATCGTGACATGAATGCCGGATTCATCAGCGACTTGGCGTGGCAATGCGCATGGATCGCGACGTTCGCCTCCGCGATGTTTGAATCGGAACGCATCCGGTTCGCGCACCAGCAGATCATCCACGAATTTCTCGAAAAGAAAACAGCGCTTCGCCACCTCCTCGGCGTTTTCGATCTTCAACTCGCGATAATCTTCCACGAACATCGAATAGCATGATGGCTCGAGAAAAAGGATCGGAGCCGATTGAGAGGTCGAGGTCCGAACTCGCCACCGCGAGTCTTCGACCGGACTGACATTACTCAGAAGATCGACATTGTGTTTTCCAAGCTCCGCTGCGGCATCCAGGTTTCCTTGGCTAAATGCCGGACGTCCGCAGCATCGACGATTTTGAATTAGCTCGACCTCGAATCCGAGTGCTTCGAGCACTTTGACCGCCGCGATTCCGATGTGCGGTTCGTGGTAACGAACGAACGTATCGTCCCAGAGAATGACTCTGCCTCTTCTATCGGAGGGACGCGCTTCCGCGCGTCCTGGCCCTGCGGAAGCAGGGCCCTCCGGTGTGCGCCTCGCAAACCAGCGATCGAATCGCTCTTGCGCATAATGCGGCAACGACCGTTTCGCCGAAATCCCGATTGTCTTTTCCATCAGTAGCCGCATCGGTTTGAGATCGACAATCGCATTTGCCAGCGACGGCATCGCGCACCCGATGCGCCCGAGAAGATCGACATTGCTCAGAATTCGTTCGCGCAATGGCAAACCGTCGCGTCGATGTCGCGCGTACATCATCTCGGCTTTCAGCAACGCCAGATTCACGTTGGATGGGCATTCCGGAGTGCATCCCTTGCAGGAGAGACAATTGCTCAGCGCCGCATCCAACTCCGCCGATTTGAGCGGGTCGTGACCGTTTACTCGCAGTTCCAAGGCGGCCCGGATGATGTTGGCCCGTCCGCGCGTGGACATGATCTCTTCGCCGGTGGCGAGGAATGTTGGGCACATCGTTGGCGCATCTTTGCGGCAGCCGCCGCACCCGTTGCATTGCTCCAGGTTGCCGATGAACGAGCCGTCTTTAAACGCAAACGCCAGGCGCGGCTCGAATGGCAGCTCGATCGGCGCGTGAAATTTTCGCGCAGGAAATTGTCGATCCTGTGCTGACGCTCATGCGGCCCCAATACGCTGAAAATCTTTCCGGGATTAAAAATGTTTTTCGGATCGAACGTCCGCTTGATCTCGCGCATGACTCCGAGCAGCTCGTCGCCCAGTTGTTCGCGCATGTATTCGGTGCGAGCGATGCCGACGCCGTGCTCGGCTGAAAGCGAGCCCTTGAATTGCCGGACCAGCGCCGAAGTTTGATCCGCGACTTGCCGAAGCTTTTTCCGATCGTTGGCATCGTGCAGATCGAGAACCGGCCGCACGTGCAACAATCCGCTGGCGGCATGGCCATAGTAGCTGGCTTCGAGGCCGAGCGGTTTCATGATCGATTGCAAGCCCGCGCACGTAATCAGGCAACTGCGCGGGACGGACGGCGGCATCCTCGATGAACGCGACTGGTTTGGCCGGCCCGACGCACCCGGTCAGAAGCGACAAGCCCGCTTTACGCACCGACCAGGCCAGCTCCATCTGGGCCGGGTCGGTCAGGATTTTCGTGCGCAATCCCAGTTTTCTCGATTGCAGGATCGACAATCGCTCGGTCACATCGTGGTAGAATTCGACGAGCAGGATCGATTCGCATGGGTTCGTGTCCAGTTCCAACAAATCGCGAGCCGGTTGAAACAGAAGTTGTCCCTTTGTTTGATTGAGCAGCGGACGATCAATGTGCTCGATCGCAGCCGGTTTAAGATCGAGAAGCTCGACTGTGGCTTGCATCGCCTCGCCGATAGACGCGAAAAAGATCAGCCCGAGTCCCTTTTCGTGCGGCAACGGCGAGATTTTTAGCTCGGCGGAAAAAATTGCGGCGAGCGTGCCTTCGCTTCCCGCGAGAATATTGGTGAGATCGTTCGGCGCGCGCAGAAAACGTTCGATGCCGTAACCGGGCCATCGCTTGAGCAAACCCGGCGGCCAGCGCTGGGCCATGGCGGCCGAATGCTCCCGAACAATGCCGAGAATTTGTTGCCGCTCGGTTTCGAGCGACGCCGCTACGGTCGCAATCCGTCCATCGGCCATCACGATTTCGAGCGAGACAACGTGATCGGCCGTTGTTCCGTAAATCGGGACCCGGGCGCCGGAGGAATTGTTGGCAATCATTCCGCCCAGCGTCGCGCGTGCGCTGGTTGCGACATCGGGGCCGAAACAGAATCCGTGCGGGCGGAGAAACGCATTTAACTGATCCAGCACCACACCGGCGCCGACCCGCACCGTGCGATTGTCGATGTTGAGGCCGGCGATCTGCCGATTGTACCGCGAAAACTCGACGATCAAGCCGTCACCGATTGCATTTCCAACCAGGCTCGTGCCCGCCCCGCGCGGCGTAACCGCAACACCAGCATCGGCTGCCGCTCGAATGATTGCGCTCGCTTCTTGCGGGCTGCGGGGAAAAGCAACGCCCGCCGGTTTGATCTGATAAATCGACGCGTCGGTCGCGTAAAGTTGCCGGGTCAGATCATCGAACCGCACGTCGGAACCGGTGGCGGCGATTCTGCTTTGCTGCGTCGAGGTCATAACCGTCAGGCGAAATCGTAGCACAGGCTTCCAGCCTGTGGGGCCGCCGGGCGTCTCGCCTGGGCTTTGTCAATGAATCGGCAGGCTGGAAGCCCGCCGGCCCCACAGCCAGGATGGCTGTGCTACAACAACGGAATTTGCGCGTCGGCCGGCGCGGGGTCGGCGAACCGGACACCGACGCCGATGAGACGGACCGGTTTGCCTGTGCGGGCAAACGCTTCGGCGAGCAATGCTCGAAAATCGGGTAGCGTCGGCGCGAGCCCGGCGCGTTCGGCGGTGGTGCGGGTGAAATCGTGGAACTTCAGTTTTACAAAAATTTTCATGATGACCCGGGTCGATTCTTTCTGGGCCAGCTCGGCCATCAAATCCTGAAAGAGCTCCTCCAATTTCTCTTCGCATTGTTCGAGAGTGGCAAGATCGACAACGAAGGTTTCCTCGGTGCTGAGCGATTTGCGCGGACGATCCGGCTCGACTTGCCGGTCATCGATCCCGCGGCAAAGATCGTAAAGTTCGAGACCGAACTTGCCGAAAAGATCGACCAGCCTGGCCCGGGAGAAGCGTTGCAATTCGCCGCAGGTTTTAACGCCCAGCTCTTCCAGTTTCTTTTCGGTTTTCTCGCCGATTCCCCAGATTTTTCGGACAGGCAGTTTCGCGATGAAATCGGCCACCTGGCCCGGACCGATTTCGAGTTGTCCGTTGGGCTTGTTTATTTCGCTGGCGATCTTGGCGATCAATTTGTTTGGACCGATTCCGGCGGAGGAGGTCAGCTTCGTTTTGCGAAAAATCATGCCGCGGATCACCTGGGCGAGCGGGCCGGGAGCGCCCGGATGTGCGGTAACATCGAGATAGGCTTCATCGAGAGACAGCGGCTCAATTAACGGCGTGAACCGGTGCAGGATTCCGCGGATGACGGCGGCTTCGCGCCGGTAAACATCGAATCGGGTAGGAAGCACGATGAGCTGCGGACAGCGTTGCAGCGCCATGAAGGTGGGCATGGCCGAGCGCACGCCGAACTTGCGCGCTTCGTAATTGCATGTCGTCAGCACGCCCCGCCGGTCGCGCGCCCCGCCCACTCCCACCGGTTTCCCACGCAAGGCCGGGTTGTCCCGCACCTCGATCGCGGCGTAAAAACAATCCATGTCGAGATGGATAATCGCGCGGGGCGGATGTCGATCTTCCACGCTCGAATCTTGCATAAGAGTGATGAAGTGGCACCGGGGGCATATCTCCCAAAAGCATGTCGGGCAAATGGCAGATGAAATGCTTTGCTTGGAGTTGTTTTGGACGGCAGATATGAATCTCAAAGGCAAACGTCGCGAGCCTCGTAACGGAGCGCAGAGGCAGGCTTTTTACGACGACGAATTCGACCTCGTGCAGAACAACGGACGCGTTACGCTCCCGATCGGGGGAATGGGCGTGCATCTGACCAGGAAGCAACTCCGCACCATTCTCTTGCTGGCTTCGTCGCTTTTCGTGGCATTCCTTATCGGACGAAAATGAAACCCGTTCGGGTCTTGCTTGAGTCTCGCGTTAGGGAGGGTAGCCGTTGATCAGGAAGAGATAAAAGCCTATAATAGGTCATAACAATTGGAACTACGGTAGTTCCAGCGGATTCCCGTCAAATGTCTCTAATTCCCAGCGAATCCTACAGTTTCCCCGATCTTTCTGAGGGAGCGGTACCGAAGAAACGGCGGCAGGAGGAATCGGCACCGGAGCCGGGCGCGCAAGCCGAGTCGCAGCCAACATTGCCCGCGGTGACGCAACCGGAGAATGCGACCAACAACAGCGCGCCCATAGAAGCGCCGCGACCGGAGGAACCTTTCGATGTAAGCGGGTTTCCGCCGCCGTCGAATCCGCTAGTGCCCCTGACTCCGGTCGCACGATCGGCTCCCGTCATTCCGAAAGTCCCCGTTGCGCCGCCAATTCCCAGCGCGCCGGCAGCTCCGGTCCCGCCAGCAGCCGCGCCTCGGCCGGCTCGACCAGTGCGACCGATACGACCGGGCCAGCGACCGCAACCGGCTGCTCCTGCGCCGGTCCAGCGAGCCCAACCAACTCGACCGGTCCAGACATCCAAACGGGTGTTACCGGCAACGCCCGTGATGCCAACCGTCCCGGATGAACTGGCCCAGCCTTTCGCGAGTTACGATGAGCCCGGCCTGGCGCCGGAGATAATCGAAACAGCGGAAGCGGATATTCCCGACTTTCAATTCCCGGGCTGGGGCGAGGAACCTCGTCTGACGAAAAGGCGCCGTCGCAACAAGGTCATTCGATTCATTTTCCTCGAGGCGCTGGCCTTCGCGCTTCTTATTGTTTCGACCAAGCTCGAAGTGGCCGATCAGTTCTCGGAAAACTCGCTTACGACCTTGTACAAAGCCCTGATGGCGGTGGCGGTGATTGCGATGGCAGCTATTCCCGTGATTTTTTTCGCCTTGCCTCCGACGCTGCCGCCCAGCCGGCGCTGACTTCGATTCCGTTTTCGTAGCCCGGCACGGCTACAGGATTGCGTTTTGCCGAAATTTGCGTCATGACCAGGCTGGCCTATGGCGACTTCTGTTACCCGCGTTTTCATGGTCAGACACGGCGCGACCGTCTTGACCGCCGAGGACCGCTTTGCCGGCGCGACCGATGTCGAGCTTTCCGATGAGGGCCGCGAACAAACGCGGCGTTTGGCGGAACGGTTGAGTCACGAAAAAATCGCGGCCATCTACGCCTCGCCATTGGGCCGTACCATTGAGACCGCGCAGATTCTGGCCGCACCGCACAAACTCGAAGTACAACCGCGTGATGGGCTGCGCGAAATTTCACACGGGCGCTGGGAGCAAATGACCCGGCGTGAAGTGGAGGAAAAATTTCCCGAGGAAGCCGCGGAGTGGGAGAAGGATCCCTACACGTTCGCCCCGATGGGCGGCGAGAGCGGCCTGACTGTAACTGCCCGCGCCCTGCCGGTGCTCATTGATCTGGTGCGCCAGCATCCGGGCGAATGCATTCTGGTCGCGTCACACAAGGCCACCATTCGGCTGCTGCTTAGCTCGCTGCTCGGGTTCGATCCGCGCCGGTACCGGGACAATCTCGATCAAAAACCGGCGGCGCTGAACATTGTCGATTTTCGCGACCCGACGCGGGCGCGATTGACCTTGTTCAACGACACCTCACATTACGACGCGGCCGGCAGAGCCATTCCGAACATTCCCCAGTCCCGGTTATCGAAGTGGTGGAATCAAAAGATGTAGAGGCGGCTGTCTCAGCCACAATTCGTGCCGTTATCGTGGCTCCGCGGTCTCGCCAAAATGCCGGGCAAGATCGACAAGGTGTGCATCCATGTATTTGGTCGGACCGAAAATCTTGATCATCACTCGAAAGAACGGGTTCTTAAACGTTGCCCGTTCGGTGAGCGCGACCTGGCAGCCATCCGCTGCCGGCGTGATCTCGTAAGTCCAGGAACCGACCATCGGCCCGCCCACGTCGCTCATTTCGCGCACGAGATGATTGGGCGGCGAGCTCTCCGCGGTGACGATCGTCATCGTCATTCCGCCCTTGAATGTTTGTTTCGTCGCCTCCTTGCCGTCTATCGGGTCGAGCATCTCGACTCTTTCCATGCCGTGGTTCCACTCCGGCATCTTCCGAATATCGGCCAGCACGGCAAAAACCGCCTCGGGCGTTTGTTTCAGGTTGATTGTGCGAGTGAGCGTATGATGCGCGGGCAATGCGTAGCCGATTGCCACCACAATTGCGATCAGGGCCAGAATCAAAACGACGATTCGAAGAATCCATTTCATGAGTGAGATCGTGCCGGAATCGCCGGCCCGGACCAATCCCAAATCGGCGGACTCTACTTCGTGCGTTTTCCGCTGGTCATTTTAGGATCGACATGTTGAAGTCTGCGTTATGGACGAAATTGCTTATCGGCGAGCGGCCGCCCGGGTGGAAATGCGCCTGGCCTTTTACCGGCACGTCATCATTTACCTGCTGGTAAATTCATTTCTCGCCATCCTCAATCTCATCCGCACTCCCGACCATTTGTGGTTTAAGTGGTCGGTTTTTGGCTGGGGAATTGGGCTGGTCGCGCACGGGATAAGTGTCTATTCCTATCGCTGGAGAGAGGGAAGCCGCGAACGGATGATCCAGCGGGAGATGGAGCGCCAGGCGCGTATGCGGTAAACCAGGTTTATTCAGGCAAGATCGACATGTATTTTTTCCGAATTTCGGGCTTTGCAATGAGCCGTTCTCTTTCGATATTGGAACGGTAATTTTCACAATGGACGCTTCTGCTTCTCTCGATACGCACCATCCGCACGCGGCCGACCATGAGCATCACGAGCTCGGGTGGTGGCGAAAATACATCTTCTCCACCGACCACAAGGTCATCGGCATCCAATACGGCATTTGCGGCCTGGCTTTCCTGTTCATGGGCTTTTGCCTGATGATGCTGATGCGCTGGCAACTCGCTTATCCCGGGCAGACCCTCCCAGTCATTGGCAAGTGGATCCCTCACATTTTCGGCGCCAACACCATGCCGGACGGCAAAATGGCGCCCGATTTTTACAACTCGCTCGGGGCCATGCACGGCACCATTATGATCTTCCTCGGCGTAGTGCCGCTGGCATTTGCCGCCTTCGGCAATTTCGTTGTGCCACTCCAGATCGGCGCGCCGGACATGACCTTCCCCAAAGTAAATGCCGCAAGTTTTTGGGCGTTTTACGTCGGCGGAGTGATCATGCTGATCAGTTTCTTCGTGCCGGGCGGCGCGGCCAAGAGCGGCTGGACTTCCTATACTCCGCTGGCGGCAATTGCCGATTCCGGCCCGGGCCATCTTCCGATCTTGAACGGGCAAACGCTCTGGCTGATCGGGTTTATTTTTCTTATCACCTCGTCGTTGCTGGGCGCGGTTAATTTTATCACCACCATCATTCAATTGCGGGCCAAGGGGCTCACCTGGATGCGGCTGCCGTTTTTCGTGTGGGCGCAATTCGTAACCGCGTTCCTGTTGCTCCTCGCTTTCCCGCCGCTGGAAGCCGCCATCGTCATGCAGATAATGGATCGCGTTTTCGACACCAGCTTTTTCCTGCCCGCTGGTCTGGTGGTAAACGGCACGCAACTGCACAACAGCGGCGGCGGCAGCCCGATTTTGTGGCAGCATTTGTTCTGGTTCCTCGGTCACCCGGAAGTTTACGTCTTGATCCTGCCCGCATTCGGGATCGTCGGCGAAATCCTGGCCAATAACTCGCGCAAGCCGCTTTGGGGTTACAAGTCGCTCGTTTTTTCAGTGCTGGTGCTCGGCTTTTTGTCCTTCATCGTTTGGGCCCACCACATGTGGCTCACCGGGATGGGCTCGACGGTCAGCGCGTTTTTCCAGACTACGACTCTGTTGATTTCGATCCCGTCGGTCATCATTCTGAGCGCCTTTTTCATTTCTCTGTGGGGCGGCTCGATCCGTTTCAACGTGCCGATGCTGTTCGTCGTCGCGTTTCTACCGATGTTTGGCATCGGCGGCCTAACTGGCATTCCCCTGGCCTTTAATTCCGCCGATCTCTATCTGCACGACACTTATTACGTGATTGCGCATTTCCATTACATTGTGGCACCGGGAACAATCTTCGGGCTTTTCGCCGGCGTTTATTTCTGGTTCCCGAAAGCGACTGGTCGAAGAATGAGCGAGTTTTGGGGCAAAGTGCATTTCTGGCCGACGCTCATCTGCATGAACGTGATTTTTCTGCCGATGTTTTTGCAGGGAATGGCCGGGATGCATCGGCGCTGGTATGACGGCGGCCAGGGGTGGGGCGTGGCCAATGAACACACCATTTGGGGATTGACCGGTTTTCAATGGAACGTGCCGATTTCGTGGGCGGCCTGGACCATGGGCCTCGCCCAAATTCCATTCATCATTAATTTCTTCTGGAGTATCAAGCACGGTGAAAAAGTAAACGACAACCCATGGGAAGCGACGACGCTGGAGTGGACCGCGCCTTCGCCGCCGCCCCACGGAAACTTCGTCACGACTCCCGTCGCCTATCGCGGCCCGTATGAATACAGTCTGCCCGGGGCCGATCGCGATTACACGATGCAAAATGAGCCCGTAGCCGAGCGGGCGCCACGGAAACCGAGCCCCCCTCCTGAGCCGGTTGAGCCTCCAGCGCTTCTTACGCCTTTGTAGAAATGGAGATCCCCTACACAGTCTCCAACCGGCCCGATACCGGCCTGTGGAACGCCAAGATCGGTATCTGGCTTTTCCTCGCCTCGGAAGTGATGCTCTTCGGCGGGCTTTTTTCCGCCTACATTTTTTTGCGGTTGGATGCGTTGCCCGGTGAATGGCCGCATGGCTTGCTCAACGTTCCGGTGGGAACGATGAACACCGCTATCCTCATTGCCTCATCGGTCACGGTGGTGCTGGCCTGGGCCGCGCTCAAGATGCGCCGGTACCGCGCTTACTGGTGGTACATGCTCATCACGATCTTATGCGGAGTAATCTTCCTCGCAGTCAAGCTGAGCTACGAATGGCCGCAGAAGTTTGACCACTTCGGCGTTTTCATTAAGCCGGAGGCCCTGGCCAAGTATGAAAAATATCTCGGCAACGAGCACGCCGCCGCCAAAGGTCTTGCGCCGCGGCTCGAAATTACCGGGCACTTGCACAACAAGGAGGCTTTAACCAATCCGAACATTAAGGAGTATGAAATCGCTCTCGATCCGTTGAATGCGGAGCCGACGAATCCTCAGACCGATCGGCCGCACTTTTGGCCCAAGCCCGCCACCGACAAGATCGCCACGATCGAGAAGGAGGACGTCCAGCGTGCCAGCATGTTCTTTCCAAAACACAGCTCCTATTTTGCCAGCTATTTTACGATCACCGGGTTGCACGGAGCGCACGTGCTCGGCGGCGTGCTCGTCTTCATTTACATGTGGTTGCCGGTCAGCAAACGGCTTTACCAGCGCAACCCCGAGCATCTGGCTAATCGCGTCGAGGTAGCCGGCCTGTTTTGGCACTTTGTCGATCTTGTCTGGATTTTTGTCTTCCCGCTTTTTTATCTGCTTTAAGCCATGAACAATCCGCCTGACGTTTCACAAGATCCGGCCGAGCACGAGGAATATGCGCACAATGTGCAAAAGCACGTCCGCGGCTATCTCATGGTGGGCGCGATCCTGCTCACCTTTACCGCCGTCACGGTTGCGCTTTCCTACGTGAACTTCGGAACTCAAAAGGCGAACATCGCGGTCGCCATGCTCGTTGCCACACTGAAAGCTGGCTTGGTCGCCGCGATTTTCATGCATCTGGCCGCGGAAAAGCGCCTCATCTATCGGGTCCTCATCTTCACCGGATTTTTTGTGCTCGGCCTTTTCTGGCTTACGTTTTTGGCGTGGTACAACCCCGTTGTGCGGTAAATGTCGCTTAAAGGATTTCACATCGTTTTTATCGTTTTTTCGACGCTGCTCGCGCTCGGATTGGGCGTGTGGTGCGTTTGGACCAATCTCGTCGAAGGCGCGCCCATTTTCCTGGCCGGGGCAATCGCCTCATTTGCCGCGGCGATCGCGCTGGTGATTTACGGTATTTGGTTCTATCGAAAAATGAAACGGCTGCGTCTCATCACATGAAGAAACTCGCCACCATCCTTTCCCTCGCCTGCCGCGCCGTAGCCTTGAGCGTAGGCGGGTCGATCCTATTTTCGGCGCAACACGTTGCGGCGTGTCCCTTTTGTTACGGCGCTAAGGACGGGAAATCGGCCGAGCACATCGCTGTGGCAATCTGGTTTCTTTTTGGCGCCGTGATGTCGGTTCTTGGTGGGATCGGCGCCTTCAGCTTCCATCTTTGGCGTCACGGAAGAATGCCGATCGAACCTTACCAGGAACTTACCGAGGAAGATCTGAACGCCGATGAATAGCCTGGCGCTGATCAACGAGTTTCTGGGTCAGCAACCCAACGTGTCTGAGCACGGCTACCAGATTGATCACATCCTCGAGTTCTGCCACTGGTTCATGGGGGCGTTGTTTGTGGGCTGGTCGGCCTTTTTCATTTTTGTTTTGTTTCGCTTTCGCAAGGGCCGGCAGCCGGTGGCCAATCACGAGGGAGTGACGAGTGGAATTTCGACCCATCTGGAATTTTCCGTTGTCTTGATCGAGGCAGTGCTCCTGGTCGGATTCGCGATTCCGCTCTGGGCGAAACGTGTGAACGAATTTCCCACGACGAGCGACGTGATTCTGGTCCACGTCGCCGGGCAGCAATTTAATTGGAACTTCCATTTGCCCGGCCCCGATGGCCTATTTGGCCGTCGCAATGTCGAGCTGGTCAGCAATTCCAATCCGATGGGAGTCGATCCGAGCGATCCGGCCGGCAAGGATGACATCGTGACGCTCGGCGAATTGCATGTCCCGGTTAATCGTCCGGTCATCATCGAGCTGTCTTCAAAAGATGTGATCCACAACTTTTGTTTGCCGTCCATGCGGATTGCGGCCGATGCCATTCCGGGTTCACTCATCCCTATGTGGTTCAAGCCAATGCGCACCGGCACCTATGAAGTGATTTGTGGTCAGCTTTGTGGTCTGGGCCACGCCGGAATGAAGGGAACACTCGTTGTCGATGCGCCGGAGGAATATCAGGCGTGGTTAAAAGAACGCGCTGAACTTGCTGGAAATGCGGCGGCGCCCTCCGCGGAAAGCAAACCGCCTGAGCCCTCACCCTCTCCGGGCGGGTAGAATTTTGCTTTCCTGTAGCGGCGGGTCTTCGACCGCCGCAATTTCTCTTGTGGCAACGCCGCTTCCAAAAAACGCGACGGTCGGAGACCGCCGCTACAGCAAATGGCTTAGCCGGTTCGCATGGTTTACGTGCATCGCCACCCTGTTGCTCATTTGCAGCGGCGGGATGGTCACCAGCAAAGGAGTCGGTTTGGCCGTGCCCGATTGGCCAACCACATTCGGCTACAACATGTTCCTGTTTCCCGTTTCCAAATGGGTCGGAGGAATCTTGTTTGAGCATACCCATCGTTTGATGGGCTCGCTGGTCGGTTTTCTCACCATCATTCTCGCGGTCTGGCTTTGGCTTTGCGAAGATCGACGATGGCTCCGCAACCTGGGCGTGATCGCTCTCGGCGGCGTGATCTTGCAGGGAATTCTTGGCGGGCTGCGCGTTACCATGTTGAAAGATGAAATCGGAATTTTCCACGCCTGCATCGCCCAGGCGTTTCTGGGTCTGCTCGTCGTAATCGCGCTCGCGACCACAAATTTTTGGCGGTCGCTCTCGCGTGCGGTTGTCGATCCAATGAAATTTGCCGCAACGAGAAGATTGGCCCTCGCCATCACCATCGCGATCTACGGACAGTTGGCGCTTGGCGCGGCGATGCGCCATCAGCACCGCGACCTGGCCATTCTCGATTTTCCGACCGCGAACGGTGCATGGATTCCCGATACAAGTGAAAATGCCCTGGCCAAGATCAATGCCTGGCGCGATACGCGCGCGCTCTCTGATGTCACTGCGTTCCAAATCTGGCTGCAAATGGCCCATCGTTATCTAGCAGTGTTGATTGCGATCGGAGTAATCATGTTCTTTCTTCAGTTGAGGCGACTCCGAAATTCTTCGCGAGCCCCGATGCTTTCGGGGTTGTCGATCCTCTGGATCGTTTTGCTCTTCTGTCAGCTGGCTCTCGGCGCCTGGACGATTTGGAGCAACAAAGCCGCTGATGTCGCCACCGCCCATGTCGCCGTCGGCGCGATCATGCTATCTTTCGGGGTGAGCATTTCCGCGATTTGTCTGCAGGTTTCTCGCCGCGAAACTTTCACGTCATGAAGACGGCTGCGATTGAACCAACCGATCTTACACCGTCGCGGAACCGGCTGGCCGCCGATCTGGTCGAGTTGGTGAAAGCACGGCTGACTTTGCTTGTTCTTCTCACCACCGCGGTCGGTTTCTATCTCGGGGCGGAACCGCCCGTTGATTACATTGCGCTTTTCCATGCAGTCCTCGGCACGGCCGCCGCGGCTGCGGGCGCAGCCGCGCTTAACCAATGGTGGGAGCACGGGCTCGACGCCTTAATGCATCGAACAAGGTCCCGCCCGATCCCGGCTGGCCGGATGCGTCCTGTCGAAGCACTCGTTCTGGGTGCGACTCTGTCAATTTTCGGAGTTGTTTATCTGGCCGTTGTCTGCAACGCCCTTAGCGCCGTTCTGGCGGCGATCACGATCGGAATTTATATCTTTGGTTACACTCCTCTGAAGCGCACCAGCACGGCGAACACGCTCGTCGGTGCGATCCCGGGCGCGATTCCCCCAATGATTGGCTGGGCCGCGGCCCGCGGGACGATTGACGCCGGCGCATGGAGTTTATTTGGCATCCTTGCTTTGTGGCAACTTCCCCATTTTTTCGCAATCGCCTGGATGTACCGGGATGATTATTCGCGCGCTGGATTTCGAATGGTCTCGACCGACGACAAGACCGGCGAACGCAGCGCCAGCCAAAGCGTGTTGTTCTGCATTTTGCTTCTCATTGTGGCTGGGTTGCCCGCCTCTCTCCGAGTCGTGACGATGTTTTATGTTCCCGTTGAGCTCGCTCTTGGCGGATCATTTATCGCCATCGCCATGCGCTTTCTGCGACTGCGGACGGCCGCCTCCGCGCGCGTTCTGTTTATTACTTCAATTATCTATCTGCCACTTCTTTTAGGTGCTTTGGTCCTGACGAAATCATGAATACGACCGCCGCAGCGATGAAACGACCGCCTTTGCGCAACGCCACCATGTGGAAGGTCATGCTGGTTCTCATTCCTTTCGTTACCCTGGCGCTGTTGCTCTGGCTGCGTTACGTCGAGGTGAGCGCGCTTCGACAACGCACCGTTTCTTCTTACGGCACCGTTCCCTCTTTTCAATTGGTGAACCAGAATGGTCAGCCGTTCGGCTCGGCGCAGTTAGCCGGCAAGATTTGGATCGCCGATTTCATTTTCACCAGTTGTCCTGGGCCATGCCCAATAATCAGCAGCCGGATGAGTGAACTGCAAAAGCCGTTGGAAAAGACGGATGTGCATCTCGTTTCGTTTACTGTCGACCCGGAAAAGGATACGCCGGAAGTTCTGCGCAGTTACGCCGAAAAGTTGCGAGCCGATCCTAAGCGCTGGGATTTTTTAACCGGAGCCAAACCGGCCATCTACCGGCTTTCCCATGATGGATTCAAGCTTGCGGTTTCTGATGGCAGCCAAGAAACCGGCGTTCCGGTGCACAGCACGCGCATGGTGCTGGTGGATCGACATGGTCAAATCCGCGGCTACTACGAAGCGATCGAGGCCGATTCGATCACGAAGTTGTTAGCCGACACAAATCATCTCCTGCGCGAGCAACCAAAGTAAGCGCCTGAAGTTAGGAACCGATCGTCCTCAAGCGAACCAATAACGCTCCGGACCTAGAGATTTTGCCACGTGAAATGACTCGCCATGAATTCCTTTTGAAGCTCGCTGAATTTCGCACGGGGCGACGTCAGCTGGAATTGCACTTGTTCATTCCCACGGTCGAGAAACATCACTGAGCGCGTGTAGGGCACGCCGTAGAATTCATAATTGATCACGACGAGAGCAGTCTCCTTCCTTTCAATCAGCATTGGATTTTTCTGCTGCGAAACAATCGTGACATTTGTCGCGCCACCGGGAATCGAAGCGGTTGCTTCTTGGCAAAGGTTTTTGATTGTCGGTTCATCAAGAACCTGAGGATGTGGAAGCTTGACTACGCGAATTATCCCCTCGGCTTCCGGAACCCGTGGCGGCTCGAGCAACAACTGGGAAGCGCGAGTAGAATAACGCCAGCCGCGCGGTGGGGCATATTTAACCGGGGCGCTTTGTCCGCTATCCGGAAATGCTAGTTGGTGAAATTTTATCCCCTCGAGCTCATACTCGATCGTTTCCGGAACGATCTGCAAACCCGCGCCGGCGGTAATTCCCAACAGAAGAAGAACAAATGTGACTCTTACTGCAAATACCATCGGCCTTTTTGGTAGCTGTAGACCATGAGCGATCCCGGGGGCGGCTTGGTCTTGAAGTTCGGATCGAAATACCAGCGACGGGTGGGGGGATTATAAACGTTGGCCCTTCCCCATTTTCCGTTCGATTGCTGGCTTTGGTAGAGTTCCACCATTGAACCGTAGTAAGTGAGGACCGCATGAGACCAGTCTTCGATAAAGCGCGGGAAATTTTCGGCCCCGCCACTATAGGTGCCGTCGCCTCCCACGGGCGCGGTCGGCACAATGCCAGCCAGGATTGCCGAGTTGATCGTCGTATTGCTGGCCACGCGTGAGCTGAGTCCGGCGGACGAATCGGAATCATTCCAGGAGTTGGAGAGGATGTTGACGGCATCCCCGATGATGGCGCAGGGCGCTCGCGTGTAGCCCGAGACCTGGGGCATGGTGGGATCGCCCGGGTTGTTCGAGGCCGGACTGCCGCCGGTATTGAAGTCCCCCTTCACGTAGATCGCATTTGGACTCACAACGGTAAGTCCGAGCGATGGAATTTTTGAGCCGTTGATCAGCCGGACTCCCCTTCGGGAAGATGAGGAGTTGCTGCTGTCGTAAATAAACACGATCCCA
Organism: uncultured Verrucomicrobiae bacterium; assembly: GCA_963815455.1. Classification (GTDB taxonomy): domain Bacteria; phylum Verrucomicrobiota; class Verrucomicrobiia; order Chthoniobacterales; family UBA10450; genus JBDTZF01. The sequence continues at coordinate 367,787 of CAWFGO010000002.1, read as the reverse complement.
TTAAAGCCCGATGCCTTGTAAGTGGGGGAGAGACCGCTGGTATTGTTTTCAATCTGGTTAATGTCCAGAGTCACGAGCCGGATCGGGGCAGCCTCGCGATTGTCCTGAATGGTTTGATTCGTAATGATCGCACCGGAGAACATCTGATAGAGCGGATTCGATGTGTTGAAGGCGGTGATTGTTCCATTGGTATTGGGCTGACCTATGGTCAGGTTGTTGCCGGAATCCACCTTGATGGCTACGCTGGCCTGGTTCCAATAACGCTGGCTGGACATTGGATCGGCAACTCCGGACACCGGGGGCTGAATGAGCTCGAGATAGCTGTCATTATTCGGATTGCTGTCACTCGTGCTAAAAATCGCCGTCGAATCCAGACCGAAAGGCTGCAAGGCGATATCTCTTGCCGGCGGGAGATTGCTAAGCCAATGCGGATTGGTTGGAGTCTCCGAATGTTGTCCGTCCCCAGGCATGAAGTTCATGAACCAATCGGAGGCATAGGTAACCTTGTCAGCGAACGTGAGGGTATCGTGTGCGGTGTAGAGATTGAAGTTTGTGTGAACCCATCCCGTGACGGTAAAGGACGGACCGGGATGAATCTCCAGCGGATCAACATAGAAGATCGCCCAGTTCCACGGCGAAAGCTGTTGCTTGGAGAAAACGCGACGCACCTTGGCCACGATATTGGTCGTGACCGCGGACAACGTGACATCCGCCGAGGCGATATAATTATAAGTCGCGGCTGTCGTGTTGATCGTGCCGGTCTGTCCCATGCCCACGGCGGGTGTCGGCGGAGTTCCGGCGGACGCGACAGGTTGCAGGGTTCCATCGACAGCAACGACTTTGATGTTGGAAACTGTGTAGGCCGGATTGTATTCGTCGGTTAAATTGGGAGCTGTCCCCGCTTTGACCAAGGTTGGAGAGCTGGGCAGATTTAACTGCGAAGCAGTCGGAAGCGGGATCCCGGAAAACGAACTGGTCGGCAAGGGGGCTGTAGGAGTTGCTCGGCAGATGGCTCGCCAGTTGGTAAAGAGCTGTTCGAGGGTGGCATCAGCGACAGAGATGGCACTTTGTAGATTGCTTGTGCGCTGGACAAGCCGGCTGATATTCGTCGTGTATTCTGCTGCGATGGCAACAACCACCATCAGGGTTGATATTGTCACCAGGACAACGACGAGCGAACTGGCGGCTGAGTGCGTTTTGAGGTTTTTCATTGATAGGTTGTCAGCCGCGCCTTCATGGGGACCTGTCCATTGAGGAAAATGTTGGCTGCCTTGAATCCGCGGTTGCTGTAATTGGAGTCTGCGGTGGAAAGGTCGATTGCCGAAACGAACCGGTAGTAGAGCGCCCCAGCCGGCGTGAGCGGCGTGCTGAAGGGGGTCGCATTGGTAATTCCATTGCTCAGCACAGCGAAGGATCTCGCTGTGGTCGGGCCCCTCCATTCCAGCGAACCGTTTGAAACAATGTAGGAGCAGCGATCAGCGATGAAGGCGACGATGGTGTAGGTGCTCGTCCCGGCGATCGCCACCGGCAGATTATGCGCCAGGGTGACGGTGAAGCTGTCGGCGCTTCCACTGACTGCGGTGATGTCGTCCTCAATCTGGTGCGTGGGAACAATCAAGCGCTGGCCGACTACCGGTGTTGGACCGCTGCCAGAGGTTAATTTCAGAGTAATCTGATTATTATTGGTCGTGGCATCCGTTTTGATCTTGTGGGGACCGCTCGACCAGGTTTGAAAAGCGATGCCGGCGGCCGGACCCGCTGCGGAAACCTGATTGCCGTCGGCATCGACCAGGTAGGGCAAGGAGATCGCCGAATGCAGATCTCCCAACATCTCGACCATGGCCGTTCGAGCTTGCTGATGGGCTGTGATCAAAGCGGAATTCTTGGCTCCGAGAATGGTTGTGACGTTCAGGAGGGAGCAGAGGGTCAGTCCAAGGGTGCTAAAGACGGCGCTTGAAACTGCCATCTCCACAATGGTGTATCCACGATTCATTTTAACCAGTTTCATATGTCAGATGTCCGGATTGTACTCATGGAAAGTGAGTAGTTTTTGTTGAGATAGGTATAGTTAATGGTGACAATGGCTTTGTACATGATCAGCGAAAAGGTGGTGGACCCGCTGGTATATGTGGAACTGATATCCGTGACGGTCGTGGTCATTGTTCCGGCCACGACCACTCCGCTATTGGGGTCCCTATAGACAGGGACGTTGGCCTGCGTTTGAGTACCAAGTCGTAGCTCCGGTGGGATCTGTTGAGTTCCGTCGGTGTTTGTCTTCTGGGGATTGAACGGCCCGTCGGATTGAATGAGGTCGATCTGGTTCATCACCGCCGTATAAGCGCCGGTGGTATTGCGGGCGACGCTGGCGATGGTGTTGAACTTGCTAAGCGCTCCTACCATGCAAACCACTCCGAGACCCATAACGGCGATCCCGATTACCGCTTCAGGTAAACTGAATCCTGCCGCGCCACGGCTGGAGCTAGATACCGCGAATCGAGTCGCGTTCGCCGCGCTTGGTCGAGGTGGAATTTGTCGAATTGCTGTCATGTGAGGATGCCAACAAAAGGTAGCACCGGACATGCCTATATATATAATTTCCATAATTACCAGGCTGTTTTTCTTCTCTCCCGTGAGAATTTGCCAAGTCTCTAATCACATTTGAGACAAAATCGACCCATTTTCTCAGGAGTGATAGCCAAATAGTGGCTTTGGTATCCCATGGAATGTTCATCCAGGGCAATCGATGCCAACTTTGCCTGTCCCCTTGGTTGACCGATTAGGAACGCGGCCCCTCGTCGCAGACCATGCGCAGATAGTCTCGATACTCGCCGTTCGGCAGCCGATCGATGGCGGCCGAAAGTTGGGACTGGCTCATAAAGCCCATACGGAAAGCCACCTCTTCCAGGCAAGCTATCTTTAATCCCTGTCGATGCTCGATCGTTGCGATGTAGTTAGCCGCCTCGAGCAAGCTGGTCTGCGTCCCGGTATCGAGCCAGGCCATGCCGCGGCTAAGTAATTTCACATGCAGCTGCTTCTCCTTGAGATAAAGCAGATTCAAATCGGTGATCTCGAGCTCGCCCCGCGCTGAAGGACGAAGTGTTCGACAAAGATCGACAACGCGCTCGTCGTAAACGTACAGGCCCGGCACGGCGAATTGGCTCTTGGGCCGGGCCGGCTTTTCCTCTAGACTGATCGCCCTACCCGCGGCGTCGAACTCGACCACCCCGTAGCGTTGTGGATCGCGGACTTGATAGGCAAATACGCAGGCGCCCTTGTCGATTGAGAGCGCATCGCGAAAGAAATCGAGCTTCCCGTAAAAAATATTGTCGCCCAGGATGAGCGCTGCGCCGGAGTTGCCGACGAAATTGGCGCCGATCAAGAAAGCCTGGGCGATACCCTCCGGTTTTGGTTGTTCAGCATATTCGATCCGGATACCGAGTTTTGAGCCGTCGCCCAGAAAATCGCGCAGCATCGGCAGATCCTTCGGTGTGGAAATGATCAGGACTTCGCGCAAGCCGCCGAGCATGAGCGTGGCCAGCGGATAACAGATCATCGGCTTGTCGTAAACCGGCAGGAGCTGCTTGCAGACGATCTTGGTGATCGGATAGAGCCGCGTTCCCGCGCCGCCGGCCAAGAGAATCGCTTTTTTCATTGCCTCTTTTCGGTCATGTCGAGCTAAGCCGAGACATCCCGCGATATTACCTTAAAGCTTTGCCGCGAGATTTTTCGACTTCGCTCGGAATGACAAAGTTATTCAGGAAAACCGCACGTCTTTTCCAGGGTCCATCTCGAAATCGAGGGTCAGGGATTCCGACGTATTCGGTTTGATGATTTCCTCCATGAACTTCACGAAGATGGAGTCGTCGCGGAAGATGGCGTATTTGTCCATCGACTCGAAATCGATGGCGATGAAGAACGGCCAGGGCAATTCCGGATCGACCCGTTTACCGCACTTGATGCTCAGAACTTCCGGAATCTTCAACAGCTGCATCCGGGTGTTCATCATCATCTCCTCGACACGCGCGGGGGTAACCTCGGGTTTGAGCTTATAGAGGACAATGTGGTGAATCATTGAAAGCTAAAGCTATTAGGCGGTTCCGGCGGGCCGCGCAAGTCCGAATAGGGTGGAGGTTCGGCCGGATGAAGATTCACGCCGAGGTGGCCTTGAAAATACGGCGAAAACCCGGCGCTCTGGGGGCAAGGGCAAGGAAAATCCCGAGCGTTTTCCATCCGTCGCGGAATGTTCTCAGATGGGGAGGTTGTTGTTTTCGCCCGTCCCGGCGCAGGGCGATCGGTAATTCGGTTATCTTGGCGCCAAGCAGGCTCGCTTTGATGACCATCTCGGCTGCGAATTCCATTCCGGCACATTCCTGGTCGAGGCGTCGATAAAGGTCGGCCGTGATCGCGCGCATGCCGCAATTGACGTCGTGAACCGGAGCGGAAAACCACCACCGCGCTAGAAATGAAAATAACGGATTGCCCACGTGCCGATGCAGAAAAGGCATTGCCCGTGGCAGAATCGTGCCACCGCCTGAATGTAATCGGCACCCCATCACGAGTTCGTTTCCCTCTTCCAGCTTCTCCAGGAACAAGGGAATTTGGCGAAAATCGTAGCTGTCGTCGGCGTCTCCCATGACAATGTAAGCGCCCTCCGCTTCCCGGATCCCCGCCATCAGCGCGTTTCCGTATCCTCGTTGCGGCACCGCTACGATTCTTGCTCCGGCCGCGGCCGCAACCCCGGGCGATCCGTCGGTACTCCCGTTGTCGGCTACAATGGTCTCGCCTTTGATGTCGATCTTCGCCATAGTGGCCAGCGCGGTTGTGACGCATTTGGCGACGGTACCGCTCTCGTTCAAACACGGGATGACGACGCTAAGCTTCATGCCCGATTAATGAGTAAACTGATCCCAAACGATACTGCCGCGAACCAGACGCCTCGATCTTTCCGTTCGTTATTGCCAACACAAGACCGGATTGTGATCGGCTGGGTGGTGGCGATCAAGATATTGGTCCTTCTCTTCGGGGCCACAGCCTACAAGATCCTCGAGAACAAACAGCTCCCTACCCCGCACGCTTGGCTCGACATCTGGAACCGTTGGGATTCTCTGCACTACCAGCGAATTGCCGAGTTTGGCTACCGCGCGACCAATCCGGTCAAATCGTGGTTCTATCCATTTTTCCCATGGATGACGCGGGCATTTGCCTTTCTCACCGGCGATTATCTTGTCGGCGCGTTCGTCGTTTCGGCCGTCGCTTCTATCGTGGCGGTGGTGGTGATGCGGCGGCTCGTCGCTCTCGATTTTTCGAGGGCCGTCGCGCAGCGCGCCGTCTGGTTTTTTCTGATCTTCCCCGGGGCGTACTTTCTCCACATCGGTTACACCGAAAGTTTGTTCATAGCGCTGGCAATCGGTTCGATCTTGGCCGCGCGCACGAATCAGTGGGAGTTCTGCGGAATCCTCGGAGCGCTGGCCTGGATGACGCGCCCCAACGGTATGATTCTCGTGCCGACTCTTCTGGCCGAGGTCGGCCAGCGATTTTGGACGACGCGAAAATGGGATTGGCGCTGGCTGTGGATCGGGCTCGTACCCCTCGGTTTCGGGGTCTACCTCTTCGTGAATTGGCACGTCACCGGCGATCCGTTTTGGTTTCTTCCCGCCCGGCGCCGGCTCTTCGCGATCTGGCCGACATCGCCCTGGCACGCGATCAGCGAATTATTCGGCAGCATGCGCCGAACTCCCAGCCAGGCAGAAATCGTCGGGGTTCAGGAACTTCTGTTCACCATCCTGAGTCTCATCTGCACTTTGCTGGCTTGGATCAAGATGCGTCCAGCCTACGCTGTCTGGATGACGGGCAACTGGATTCTTTTTGGCTGTGTGAATTTTGTCGCCAGCATGCCGCGTTACACACTTTCGCTCTTTCCGATGTTCGTTTTCCTGGCGCTGCTGGGCAGGAGCCGGTTTTGGAACGCGGTCATCACCGTCTGGTCGCTGCTTTTCCTGGCCCTCTTCGCCAGCCTGTTCGTGCGCGGCTGGTGGGCGTTTTAACCAGACCTCAGGTGATGGACGGACTGACGGGACGTCTGCGCCGGATGCCCTTCTACCGTCTGAAATCGAGCGCGCCTTTTTTCAGCGCGTAGATGTAGCCCACCATCAGGATCGAGATGAAGCTGAGCATGCTCCAAAAGATGACGCTGCTCTGCTGGATCGCATCCCGGTAAACCACCGCCCACGGGTACATGAACACGATCTCCAGGTCGAACAGGATAAAGAGCATCGCCACCAGATAAAACTTCACGCTGAAGCGGGGCTGCGCTTCGCCCTGTGGAATCATCCCGCATTCGTAAGCCGTGTCCTTAGCCCGAGTCCGTTTGCCGCTTTTCCCGACAATGACGCTCACCAGCAATGCCGAGGCAGCAAACCCGATCGCCACCGCGATCTGTAGCAAGATCGGCAGATATTCTCGCAACATCGGCGATTTGTCTGAGAGCTTTTCGCCGGGCCTTGTCCGAATCGATTACCTTACTGGCGTCGGAAAATGTCCGTTTTGAGGTGCAATGGCCGCTGCCAACGCCGAAGGAAGTCCCTTGTATTTCTTGCCGTTCTTTTTGACCGCGCCGCGGGCAACCAGGTTTTGCAGTTTCTCATAGGCGCGCAGGCGCAGCATTTCCTCGCCACCGCTGGCGGCGTTCCGGGCCCTGAGGTTTTCGTGAACAATGTCGAAAAGTTGCTTAAACTCAAACGACGCGCGTCGTGAGAGCACGGCAACAAGTTCCTCGGTCACGAGATCGGGAACTCGGCGGGAGAATGCGTTTTTCTTGAGGATAGCCATAGACCGGCAAGGATAGCATATTTTCGCCGGTTAGCAGCACATTTCTTAGCCGCGTTTTGCCCCCGGAAGATTGGGTCGAAATGGCGCAATCAGCGGCCCTTGCCCCTCACCCACTCCCTTGGCGAGCTACGGCTTACCAAGAGGCTGCCGGTTCACGGTGTCCCGCTGGGGCTCGGCGAAGGTGGCAGCAGCTTGGTTGTTCCAAGAAAACTGCCCCGATCCTTGGCGTCGTTCGCAATTCCGATTCCGAGAACGGCCAGTCCAATGGCGGCCTGGTTCAATGTGACCGGCCCGGCCGATTCGGCCACGTAACCGTCGCGGTCGTATCGTTGCGACGAAACGATCGGGCTGAGATGTTTCGTGATCACTTCCGGCCCCGGAAATTTATCAAGATCGACATAATCGTTTACGCCCGGCATGAACGCCGCCGCCATCAACAGCATGGGCCGCACGGTGGTATCGAGCCGCTGATAAAGCATTCCGGTATCGACATAGGCGAAAAAATTTGTCGGAGCCGGCACCAATCGCGCGGCTGTTCTGTAAGTTTCGCCGTTCGCCAGTTCGGAATCCGAATTGCGGCTGCGGTTGATCGCCGCTTCGACCGCGCTGGCATCCAGGCCGGCAATCAGGATGCGGTCCGATAACGCAATGGTCGGAGTGATAGCGATGAGGCTGGCCGGCGACTGCATTGAAAAATAGCGCACTCCGTCGCGTTCCGTCCGCGCCCAGAACGAATCCTCGTCGATACGCATCGCCGCTTCCACGATCTTGCTCGCCTTGCCGACGTCGCGCACAGGAAGAGTCGCAAGCAGCGCCGGCCAGTGCGAAGTCTGCGGCCAATCCGCCAACGCCCCGAGCTCCAGGCCGAATGCAGCCTTCCAATCATCCGCCGTAACTCCGCCCTCGATAAACGTTTGAAATAGCCGCTGGATTCTGTCACCGATGCCCGGTGCCTGGCCGATCGCATTGATCTTGTCGCCGAGATTGAGCACAGCGGCCAGATAAAAGGCCGTGTTTTTGGTTCCCAGCGTTAGAGACGAGCGGGTAAGGGGCGGAGCTTGTTCGATCTTTGACATTCCCACGAACAGCACGTCGTGGATCTTGCCATTATCGAAATACATGGTCCCGCAAACACTGCGTAGTTGCTCGAGTAACGGACGTTCGCTTGGGGACATCGGCGATCCGATCGCAGCCCGGAGTGCCTGTAGTTGGTCGGCGAACGTTTTCGGCTGCAGATAAACAAGCGCTGCGTAACTGGATGGCATGTGCGCCGTGGCGGCCCGATACGCTTCATCCGTGTCGAGAGCCGGCGTTCGGTCCTTGCCGCGCTGGTCTGCGCGATCGAGAACGGCTTTCAGGTTCTCACGGTCGTTCGCCAGAAAGAACCATTGACCGTCATAGGTGGAGGCGAAAGCAAACGGCGGAATTGTAACGATGTCGATCTTGTGCCGCAGGTATTCGATCTTCTCGGCTTGGGCATTCGGGTTTCTCTCGAGCAACTTCGATCGCCACTTGCCGATCACTCGCTCGGCCTCCTGCTCGCTTCCGCGAAAACGAAAACCGGCAACGTACTTCGGGCTGGTTTGATCGACTGAAGTAAGCGCAAAGAAGGTGTCCTTGGGATCGAGCTGCTCGAAATCGTGGAGGGTTTGTGAAGCCGCGCCTGCTTTTGGGACCCGGCTCAACGGCTTCCGAAGAAAATCCTGCACCGCCGGTTCGCGATACAGCTGGTAGACATCGGAGTTATGCCACCGGTCGCGTGTCCGATTAATGTCCGGCAGGTGGAGCAGAAGAATTGTCTCCCGGGGAAGCAGCGCGGCCACCGCCTCCGTCGAGGTCGTTGTGGCCAGGCGCACGGCGTACCAGGCGGCGACGGCCACCCCGGCTGCGGCGATCACCAGGAGCAAGGCGCGTTTCATGAACGGGAATGTGGACGAATCAGGAACCCAGGAAAACAGGAAAGTCAGATTTCATTTCGCTATGCGCGCGGATGAAACTGCCGATGCACGGCCTTGAGACGCTGTTGATCGACGTGCGTATAAACCTGCGTCGTAGAAATATCGGCATGGCCCAGCATCTCTTGAATGATCCGAAGATCGGCCCCGTTCCCGAGCAAATGCGTGGCGAAACTGTGCCGGAGCAAATGCGGATAAATGTTTTTTTCCAGGCCGGATTGCCGCGAAATCCTTTTCACGATCTGCCAGATCCGCGCAGTGGTTAATTTCGTGCCGCGCGCGGAAAGGAAAATTTCGCTGCTGCTGCGGCGCTTCACCAGTTTGGGGCGCTCCGCCGATAAATATGCCGCCAGCGCCTCGCACGCTTTGCCGCCCACCGGCACGAGGCGCGTCTTGTTCCCTTTGCCGGTAACGCGCAAGATGCGCTCTTCCGAACTAAAATTCTCCAGCCGCGCGTTGGCCAGCTCGGCAATGCGCAACCCGCTGGCATACAGCAGCTCGATCATCGCCCGGTCGCGCAAGCCCAGCGGAACCTTCGTGTCGATGCTCTCGATCAACTGTTCGACCTGTAATTCGTTCAATGTCTCGGGCAGGTAACGTTCGATTCGCGGCAACGCCAGCGCCTCGGCCGGATCGCGTTTCACAACGCCTTTCTCCGCCAGGAAACGGAAGAAAATCTTGAGCGCGACCACGATCAACTTGATCGACGAAGCCGAAAGCCCCGCCTGTTTCCGCTCGGCCAGGTATTCACTGATGAGTGGCAGCGTGACTGCATTGGCCCTGTCGATCTTGCATTTCTGGTTGGACCAGCGGGCAAATTCGGTGAGGGATCGCTGCGTCGAAAGCTGGTAATTTTCCGAAAGCCCGCGCTCGACCGCGAGGAAGCGGATGAACGAGTCGATGGCCTGCTCCACGGGAGAAGCTAGGTGACCAGTGACCAGTGACAAGTGAAGCTGTAGCCGCCTCGCTCTGTCGAGGCGTTGCCCCGATTCCCGGCCGCCAAATCGGGGAGTTATTGACAAGCGAAGCCCAAATATCCGATGCTTCTTGCCGGATGAGCTTGGATTTGAACACGGTCTTAGGGGAATGGGGTCACGAGAACGGGAAAGTTAAGGTCCGCAAGATCGCCGGGCTCGATGGCCGCGAGAAATTCAACTGCGGGTCGACTTGGGCGTGCTGCAAATGGAGATGACCGGCCGCCCCGACGGGGTGCGCCCGCACGGTTGCGAATCGCTCCTTGAATTTCATCAACAGCGGGCAGCCCGTTCGGTGCAGCGGGGAGAAAATTACGAGCTCAGCATCGAGCAATGCGCCGAGCTGCAACAGGAAGGGATCCAATATTATCACCGGTATCTCAGCTTGTTTCAGATCAACGATTTCGCCGGCGTTGTTCGCGATACCCAACGCAACCTCGATCTATTCGACTTCGTAGCCGCCCATACCGATCGCGAAGATCTTTCCTGGAACATGCAGCAATTTCGTCCCTACGTTTTGATGATGAACACGCGGGCCCGGGCCTCGATCCTTCTGGGCCTGGGAAAATTTCCCGACGCCATGCGCGAAATTCAGCACGGACGCGACGCGATCACGGAATTCTTTGAGCGATCAAACTTCCCCGAGCTGGCCGCGAAAAACTCCGAAATCGCATTCCTGGACGAATGGCTCAACGAAGTGCGGGCGAAACGGCCGCTCTCGAAGGTCGAGATCATGGAGCGAGAGATGGAAAGCGCGATTGCCAAGGAACTCTACGAGCGGGCTGCCGAATTGCGCGACGCCATCCGACAGCTCAAAACGCAAGTGCACTGACGCTTCGCGCGTTATTCCGGTGTAGAGGCGGCCGTGTCGGCCGCAACTCTGAGGACAAGTCAGCCAACCGGAGGGACGCGCTTCCGCGCGTCCGGGCCCTGTAACGGCTTCGAATCAACTCGGCTGCGCGCGCAGGACGCGCACGATCATACCGGTTACGCGCTGAAAATGTTTCTCATCATTCGGCCCCGTAAGGACACCGAAACTTGCGGCCCGAGCCGTCGCTGCCACCGCAATATCGTTCTGCGGAATCATAGTCCCAGACTGCATTAACTCCGCAAAGATATCCGCGTAATGTTCCGCGACTTCGATAGAGAACGGCTCAATCGCCAAACGAACGCGAAGGGACTCCAAACGCGCCCGGCGTTGCGCCGCTCGCAGCGGCGTATCGGCCAGCCTCACGCCAACCAATGCCTCGGCCCAGACAATCGCCGGTAGAATTAGTTCCTCGTCCCAAGGCAGGTCGCCGGTTGGCCCGTTTGGACCCATCCGTTCGAGCTCGACCAGCGCCGAGGTGTCGAGGACTAATCCCACGGATTTTTTGGAGGTTGATCGGCCTCGTTCACCGATTCGAGATCGTCGGCGAACTTCGGATCCGCCGGCAATTTTCGCCATGCGTCCCACAGTTCGCGAAAAGTCACTGTTCTAGTGCCGGGCAACGGGCCGAGCGCGGCGACCGGCTTTTCGTTTTTGCTCAAGATGAAGGTTTCCCCGGTATGTTTAATCCGGGCGAGACAATCGCCAAAGTTGCGCGCGGCCTCGGTAGCAGAAATGGTAATCGCCATGCGTAAATATGTAATCTACACAAATACGATCGTCAAGCCCGTATAGTCCCGTAGTCGGTAGTAGCGTTGTCCGCCATTATTGCGTGGCGAAAATGTCTGGCGAATTCGAGTAATCGGTGATCAACCAGGGCGTTTGAATGACCGTTAGTAAGAGACCGGGATACTTGTCATATTGCGTTTCCCAGCCAGCGGGAATATTGCCTGAGCCCTTCATCACAAAATCGTCAGCCAACTCATCCTTGTAGAAGGCTTTGACGTGCGCTGTGATTGGCGCGCCAAAGCTTTCCGCCGTATTTGGGCTGATGTACATCACTGCTCGATTGCCGCCTCCTTTTACGTTGGCGTATCGAACGATTCCGGGAAGCACTCGATACTGATCGCCCGCGCCCAGTAAAACCATGTATAGCGAAATACAATTCCGTCCGCCCAGCGCGGAGCAGTCTGAAACTGCGTTACGACTTTTATCCACGGCTGGGTGCTCCCCGGCATGATCGCCGATTCCAGGGTGACATTTTGAATCGTGACCTGTTTCGGAGTCGGACTGGGCTGTTGAGCAAAACCTGGCAAGATCGACATCGCGAGGAGCAAGCAGGTGAGGCTGGATCGAGAAGAGATGTAACGCATATGAGGTTTAGTTAGTGAGATAGTAGGCGGTGCTCAGCACTTTGGGAACCGGTTTGCCAGTGGAATCGGTTTGCAGCTCGACTTCGGCACGGAGATTTACCGTGCTCGTGGTCGAGATCGTTCCGCCGACTTTATCGCGGGCTTCGCCCAAAGCATAGACGGTGAACCGGGTCGATTGCGTTCCGAGCACATTGGCCGTCCGTCGGGCGAGCACTTCTCGATCGAAATCCGTCGTGGGCTCATTCGTCACCGACTTCACGCCCGCCAGGGAAAGGAAATCGCCCGGGAGCGCGAACGGTGCCCCGGCTCCATTTCCAGCAAGCGCGTCCGCGATGGCAACGGCGTGGCCGTCTCCGCCATTTCTTGCTTTATCGGTAGCATCACTGTCGTTTTTCTCGCTGGCGCCTAGAAAGAGCGCCTGCAACGTAGGTCGCTTGTTCGTATTTACATTCAAGGGGCCGCGAAGGAACGGAACCGGCGTTCCGGGATCGGCCTGGCCAGTGTGGGTCGGAATTGTTCCATAGTCGGCATCGGTAAATGTTCCGGACTGAACATGAGCAAGCAGTTCCTTGTCCCGCTCCTTTCCGCTCGCTTCGTCGCCGGTCACATAGAGGCGGAATGTCTCCCAAGGAATACCGGTATGGAGATAACCGAGTTCCCCCGCTGAATCGAATTTGGGATTGCTCCCATCGCTGGGAGGACTCTTGACGTAAAAATTCGCCGTGACGTCCGTCTTTGTGTACCAAAGGTGATTTGTTGTGCTCGGCGCCGCTCCGGCAAAGTCCCAGTTATTCGCGTCATGCCCGGCAAAGACGTTGACGTTGCTTTGGGGTGTTGGGGGTGCCGCACCGCTTTCAGTGGATTTTGACAACAGCCAGTTGGTGGCGACAAAACCAAGCCGGGGATCGGAATTGAGATGAAAATCGGTCTTGTCCGGCGCGCCGCTGGCGAATTTGTAGACCAAACTCCCTCCAGAATGATCCATATCGGCCGTGCTCGGATTGGCAGGCTGCGCGATTGTTTTTCAAGTTATCGAGGACCTGAATGTATCCGCTCCGGCCGTCCGTGCTCGGTGTATACTTCAACCGGAGTTTGTTGATTTTGAAACCGAGGCCGCTGAAGACCATCCCTGGGGGTTGGCGGCCGACCGTGCCGAGAATATCGTAATTGGTCGCATAATTTGTTGGTGCGCTCGCAGGGGCGGGGAAAGAATATCCCGCATTTGCCGCGGTCTGTGCGACCGGAAAGGTCAACAATTGATTGCCGCGAGTCCGTTGTATTGAATACGCCGTGAAAATAGTCACTGGCCCGCGGGCCGAGATTCCCTCCCGGACGCGTCTCCCTGAACCGTGATGTCGATCTCCGCGCTTAATTATCAAATGTCGGCCAGTCCTTGGTCGGAAGACTCCAGGGATTCACGATTCCCAATACGGCAAGGACTCGTGTGGAGTTTAGGCCGCCTTGGAATCCGGCGGCCGTGCTCTTATTTAAAACCAAGCCTGTGCCGACGAAATTGATGTAAGGATGACCATCGACTTTCCCGGGGGCATCCGCTTTTCCCTCGACACCAAAGTAAGTGGGATTATCGACATTGTCGGTCGTGCGGAATTAGATCGTCGTCCAGATAATCGATGAGATTCGCCACGATTTGTTGGGATTGCGCGGTGGAATAGTGACCGAGCTTGGTCAGGATCGACAAATTGCCGCCGCCCCATTCGGCTGTCCGCTCTCTCCCGGGGTGAGCAGGCGGTCTACCAGAGCGGCTTTCGGATTGCCTGCCGCCTGATCGACAGAGAGTCCATCCACGTAATTTTTTAGTTTCGTCAGATTTACCCGGGGTTTCTTATCGGGACTAAGATTCGTTATCCCCGAAGCGATACTGTAGGCGTAGTCGTCAACCGGCGGGGTTGTTGGTGCGCCGGCATTCGATAGGACCGGATTCGCCGTCGGTGGCGTGAACAATAACGCTCGCTGATCCTGTATCGCGCTGATTTGGGCTACGGCGAATGGTGCTGGTGCGGCCTCGGCTGTAACGATCGGGAGTTCATTCGGGTCTCGGGCATAAACGCGATCCTTTCCGCCTTGCACGGCGAGATTCTGACGACTGCCCGCTTCATCGACATAAAACGCGTAACGTTCTGTCTCCTGATCGACGCCGTTAACGTTCGTAGTAATGGGGACAAATCCAACGGTTCGGGTCGCCTTGGGAATGGCGGTTGCGGAGAGGGTGATTGTCGCGCCCGCTCCGATTGAATAGAGATCGCGCTTTGCAGCGTCGTCTAGAGTCACCTTGCCCGTTGTCGGATCGGAATTGAGCGGAATCAAAACGGGCTTGCTGTGTGCGGGATCGTCATCGTCGCCGACTGCGGTGATAAATCGAAAATCATTTGGCCCAGTCGCGCCGGAAAGCGCATTCAAGGCAGCGGCTAATCCGGATTGGGCCGCCATTTCCGCGCGTGCTCTCTTGCTGAAGGAATTGGCGGTAAGACGATCCAGCGATGCATTGGTGACAAAGGCGACAGCCACCACAGCAGCCAGCACGACCATGATCAGAGTAATGATCAGGGCAAAACCATTCTGGATCGCGTTGGGTAAGATCGAGAAGCGTCGCATGGCTACAGATTGATTCGTGTCCGAAACTCGTACGCGTGTGGTGTGATCAAGCGAATGTGATTGGACGAGGTCGCGTTCATCCAATCCGCCGGGTCGGTGGAGACGCTCGTTACTGTTCGTGCCGCTTCGGGACTGATGGCGTTGAAGGAAATCTCAAGCGCCGCCGGTGGCACGAGATCAGGGTTGCCCGGATCGACAACGATCAAGGCATTTCCCGGATAAGAAATGTCTTTCGTTCCATCGGATTTGTAAGCTGTGATTTTGAAATTCCAAACATAGGACGCAACGATGTCGTCCGTAGCCGCCGGGACGTATAGCGCTGCAGCACCGGTGTAGCTAAGTGTGTTTCCGGCAACCTGCGGTTTGATTGCTTCGTAAATGTCTTTGCTGTTGCGAAAAAAACGGCGGAGCACATATGCACGTTTTGTGTTGTCCCAGGCGCAGTAATAACCGACCGCGCAAACATCGCCCGGAGGCGCACCGCCCGGCAGCTGGTTCCTGGCTGCGATCAGGGCGAAGAGTTGCAGGTTCGGCGTGGCACTCGTCCGGGTCGCATACGGATCGTCTCCCGCCTGCCATATGTTATCCAGCGCGAGATACGCAGTCTGTTGAGCGCGCACCAGACCAGTTAGGTCGCGCTCGATCATCTGCAAGGCGGCGCGCGCATCGCGGAAAACATCGGTTCTCTGGTTTGCCCGCGAAGTCGTTTTCGTGAGCGATCCAAACATCGTCCCGAGCAGAACCACGATCAGGACGGTGATCGTGACCGCGATGAGCAGTTCCACCAGGGTGAATCCCGCAGAAGAATCGCCGTCGACGCATCGCCGATGAGTCAGAATTTGGAAATGATTCGCACATAATCCCGTGAGGTTTGAGCTGCCGGAGGCGCATTGGCGGGCCAGGATACCCGGACGGTTACTTGATTCGCGTTTCCAGGATCGAAACCGGGCGGGGTGCCATTGGTAGTCACGGCGATTTTGTAACTCGCCCCCGCGGGGGCACCGATCATTTTCCCATCGTTGTCGGCGTAGAACGCCGGCTTCGGCTCGGAACCGCTAAGGTCGAACTGGACGGGAGAACCGTCATTCAACTCTATTTGGACATGATTGAACTGGGTCGGCGCTTGACTGGCCATGGTCGCCAAAACGGCCTGGGCCAGCTGGGTCGCGCGAGTCTCGTCCTGCGATGACTTGCCGGTTTGCAGGCCGGTTGGCAGGATGCCGAGAATCGCAACGATCGCGAATGAAACGACGCCCAACGCGAGCACGACTTCGACGAGACTGAACGCGGATCGATGCGACACGGGGCCGCGGTCGGCGCCCGCGGTTACAGAGAGAACTTGTCGATGTTTCATGGTCCGCGTTCGGCGCGGCCGGTAAGGCGCGCGATGGTTATCGACTCCGTGGCTGCTGGTTCGCCGCCCGTCCTTGCTGATGTGACGACTTCGGTGCCCCCATTTACATATCCTTCGAAGATGGCCAGCGTGATCTTACCAGTGCCGGCGGGCCCTTCCACTTCGCCGTTTGCGTTGAACTTGATGCAACGAAACCCTGATGTGTCCGCGCCTTCTTCCGGCGTGAACTTGAATGTGACCGCCGGAGTGAGCGTCGCGGGGTCGGCCAGGTCGGAGAGAGGGGTGGGGCCGGCTGCCCTGAGCGCAACACCGGTCGCGAACGTTTTCCAATTTGCGAGCTGTTTCGGCGTGGCCGGATTCGCCGGATCGTCCTGAAAGATTGCGTACGATTTGTAGTTGTAGCGATCGAGTGTCGTTTGCGACCCGGTGGCGAACGCAGGGAAAACGATATACGCCGCCTGGCCAGTCTTGATCGCTTCGGTCCGGGCTTGCTCGATGGCCCCCAGCAGATTGTTGATCGCGCCTTTGCGCCCGCTGGATTTTGAGATCGACGTGACCGCCGGGATCACGGCCAGGAGCAGGAGCGCGATTATTCCCATGACCACGAGGAGTTCGAGCAGGGTGAAGGCAGAGTGACGAGCGCGGCACGATTCCACGGCGTGAATATATCAAAAGGACGGACGAGTGACGAGTGGCAATCAGGGACCGGAGGTCGAGGGCAACCATGGCGAATGGAAACGCGGGGATGCGTCCAACGTAGTTGGGATAAATGGGACAGGCGGGTTCCGGACTTAAGTGCGACGGTCAGACACCGCCGCTACAAATAGCGCGGATGTGCGTCCGACACAGGCGACCTCGCACCGGTTCCCTGATTTCCGGCGTTTTTGCGCGATTCGGTTGCAGCGCTGAGAAATTCGCAATTTTAAGAGCGATTTTCGGGGGATTAGCCAGTCGGGGCATGTTTCTGGCTTTTACAGCCCGTTGTGCTGGAACACCCTCTGTCGGAGCAAGAACACAACCAGATCGTCCAGACGATCGAGATGTTTGAGGCTATCACTCAAACTCAACCCGACGACTATCAATCGCTGGAAATTCTGAAGGAAGCTTACCAAAAAGTGGGGCGGCACGACGATTGTTTGCGTGCTTCCCGGCGATTGGCCGAGGCTTATTTCACCGCCGGTTCTTACACGCTGGCGATGGAGGAATGCGAGATGATCCTGGTGAAGGAACCGAACGCGGGAGATATCCTCGCCATGCTGGGCGAAATCGAAGTGCGTTTGCAAGCATCCGGCGCGGAGATTGCGAAAGCCGGAGGAACTAACGGCGCGACCGGAACGGAGGGGGCGTTGATCGACATTCGCGGCGGCTCCCACGTGGGCAAACTGGCCAACCTGCACGACCGCGGCACGGATCAACTGGCGAAATTTTTGATCGTGCAACAGCTCTTTCCCGAAGAAGAAGTGAAGCCGGTGCTGGAAGTGGTGGAGCACCAGAACAAGAACTTGACCGGCCAGGCGCTGGCCCAGTCCCTTTTGGATCAGCTTTGCAAGGGGAACGTCGAGAAGCTGGAGAAGGTGCTTTCGGCGCTGATCGACCGGACGAAGTTTGCCTACGTGCCGTTGGAATATTACGACGTCGACCGGCAGATCGCACCGATGGTGCCTGATTATCTGACGCTCGGTCGTCTTTTCGTGCCATTCGATCTGGTCAGTCGCACGATGATGGTGGCGTGCTGCAATCCGTTCGATTCGGCCGGACGCGAAGCGGTGCAACAATCGGTCGATTACACCGTGACCTGGTACCTGGCCCGGCCGGCGGCGATCGTAAAAAGTTTACAGGGAATTTACCGGCTCGAGTCGCGGGCTTAAGCGTGCATGAAAAGTAAATCTTTCGGAGAACGCATCGCCGATGTCCTGATCGAGGACGGACTGCTTCTGCCCAATCAACTGCACGAAGCGGTTGAAATTCAGAAGAACGAAGGCGGCCGGCTCTTAAAGATTTTAACGGATCGCCAATTCGTTACCGAGCAGGACATGGCCTTTAGCATGGGGCGTTGTCTGAACACGCCGCCGATCAATCTGACGCGGTTGCGTGTACCCGAGGAGGTCATGGAACTGGTGCCGCGGGAAATGGCCAAAGCGAACAAGCTGCTGCCGATCGCGCGTCTGAATGGAAAACTTTTCGTGGCCATGGCCGATCCCACGAACGTCCTCGCGCTGGACGATCTGAAACGCCGGGTCCAACTCGAGATCGTGCCGATGATTGCCACGGAAAAAGCCGTGGTTGAGACGCTCAGCGGAATTCACGGCGCGGGCAATATGAGCGCCGTGCTCAAACAAGTTTCCGACGAAGCGGTGCAAGCGGGCGAGGTGGAAGTGCAGGTCGCCAAGCGGGAGGACATCGATCTCGATCGGCTGGCTTCCGACAGCGAAGACGCGCCGGTCATCAAGATCGTGAATTTGATCCTGGCCCAGGCGGTGAAGGAAAAAGCTTCCGATATTCATATCGAGCCATTTCACACCGCGCTCAAATTACGCTACCGAATAGACGGCGAGCTCATCCCGGCCGAATCGCCGCCGAAGGCGTTGCAATTGGCCATCACGTCGCGCATCAAAATTTTGGCGGGACTTAACATCGCCGAGCGCCGTCTCCCGCAAGATGGCCGGTTCCGGATCCGGGTGATGGGCAAGGAAGTCGATCTGCGTATCTCGATCCTCCCCACTGCGCATGGCGAAAAAATCGTGATCCGAATTCTGGACAAGGCTTCTCTGAGCGGCGGGATCGACCAGTTGGGTATGGACCAGGACACGCTATCCAAGTTCAAAAAGTCGATCGACGCACCGCACGGAATGATTCTGGTGACTGGACCCACCGGCTCGGGAAAAACCACAACGCTCTACTCGGTTCTGCACGAGCTGAACAACCCCGAATATAACATCGTAACGGTGGAAGACCCGATCGAGTACGAGCTGATGGGCGTCAACCAGGTGGCGGTGCGCAGCGATATCGGGCTCGATTTTGCTTCCGCTCTGCGCTCCATCCTGCGCCAGGACCCGGACATCGTGATGGTGGGAGAAATTCGCGACAACGAGACAGCCGATATCGCGGTCAAAGCCGCGCTGACCGGTCACCAGGTCTTGAGCACGTTGCACACGAACGATGCGGCAGGCGCAATTACCCGTTTGGATGACATGGGCATCGAGCCGTTCCTGATTTCGAGTTCCATCCTGATGAGCTGCGCCCAGCGTCTCGTCCGGCGCATCTGTAGCAATTGCCAGGAAGAATTTGTCCCCGAACCGGAAATGCTGGAGAGACTCGCGCTCCAGGACAAGAGCGGAACAGTTTTTTACCAAGGCAGCGGGTGCGACCGTTGCAAAGGGCGCGGTTACCTTGGCCGGGTCGCAATTATCGAAGCTTTGCCCGTGAGCGAGACGGTGCGGCGTTTGGTGATCAAGCGCGCTTCAGCAGCCGTGATCAAGAATCAAGCTGTCACCGAAGGAATGAAGACGTTGCGCATGGTTGGAATTGAAAAAGCGCTCGAAGGAATCACCACGCTGGAGGAAATCTGGCGCGTAACATCGGAGGACCGCTAAGAGATGACGATTCCATTCCTCGATCTTTTTAAAAATGTGAAAGAGCGGCTGTTCCCCCTGGTTCATGTAACCAAGCACACGCCGTCGGGGATCGTTCGTGTCGAAAAACCGAGCGACCAGCGCCTGAGCAAGACAGTGTTGCCGAACACCGCGCGGGCGCGGATGGCCTCCGCTGGATTCGAACCCCGCGGTGGTGCCGCGCCAATAGGAAAGCCCGCGACGATTCCAGGGCCGCGCACAATATCACTCGATTCTTCTCAAAAAATCTCGCGCTCATCGCCAAAGGCGGCCGCGATTGCGCCAGAGCCGCACGCGGAACGCGCTATCTCGCTTCAGCTTTGCGACATCCTCGACCAATTGCCTCGGGAAACGATCAAGCCGCCGGACAGTTTCGATGCGGCCCGGTCCATTATTCTAAAGGCCTCGGAGATCGAGAAGGGAATGGCAACCGGTCAACCGAGTGTTCCCCTTGCCAGCATCTACCAGCAAGCGCCGGAAATTTTTCTCACCAGTGTCCCCGAGGCCGATTCCACCCCGGTTTTGCTGCCGTTCACCAAAGTGCTGGAACAGTTCGCCAATCTAAAGGTGCGCGCCGATCAAGTATGCGAACAGGCGGTGCCGCAACTTGAGACCCCTTTCCTCACGGTGACGCTCGAAGATACGGAGCGGTTTGGGACTCCGGTAAAACCGCTGCAAGCTTCGGCGGCTCCACCGGTGAAAGTTGAGCCCGCTACCGCGCTAACGCTTGCCGCCGCCGAGCCGGAAGCGGCCGTTCGCGAAGTGGCACGACAACTTACGCCGCAGCAATCCCGTCCGGCCATATCGATGCGAGATCTGGGTGCGTTAGGATCGACATCGATCGCCGCCGGCGCATCGACCCCGTCCCCTGAAAAAAAGCAGCATGACGTTGGGCCAATTTCTCCCCAGAAAATACCGTTTCATCTTCCACCGAACGGGACGGGTGTGCCCGCCTCTGAGATAGTTCCAGCCTCAAGCGGGCCGCCCGTTCCAACTCCTTCGCCGGTTCTGAAATCGCCCGCTGTGGAGAAAGACGTCCCTCCTGCAGCGGCGGAGCAACCGAAGCAGCCGGAAGACGAGTCGCCCTCGAAGGAACCAACCGCCACCAGCGCGGAGTCCTCCAAGTTGGCCAAGACCCCGCGGATTCCGTTCAAGTTCACGTCGCCGTCCGAGGATATTCGTCCGAAGTTTACTTTGGTGCCGGGAGTCGAGCCGAAAGAAAAGGCGCCGCCCGTTTCTATCAAATCGGGCCCGAGAAATGGCGGGACCAAGTTAGCAGTGCCGCTGCAACTGCTCTTGCAAGAGGTGCCGGCCTTCCAATTGAACGGCAGCCCGATGTCTGTTGACGAGAATGTCTTGGTCGAATTTCCAATGTCGCTAATCGAGCCTCAGCTTGCCAGCGGTCGCGTGATCGTTTCGGCCAAGGCTTTCCACCGCGCGATCCCCGAAATGCATCGCGGATTATTCATAATCGATCAAAACGAAACGCCGGTGACGCTGCCGTTGCAGGAAATTTTAAGGCATCTCCCTTCCGGCGCTCTACGGACGCGGGCCGATCAGGAGGACGCAACCAGAGTTAAGGAAGAATTTAAAACGCCATTTTCGATCCAGGCGGAGGAAGACGCGAAACGTTTCGACGCCATCGCCGCCGCGGAGAAGAAGTCTGCCACCCCCGAACCTCAAGCGGAAGAAAAAGAAGCCGCCGCAACGGCGGACGTTTCGCCCGTGCCGACCGAAGACATCGATGCCAAACAAGTCGTTGCCCGCGCCGTGACGCTGCCGGGGGTGGGGGCCTGCGCGATTAGTTTTGCCGATGGCCTATCCCTGGCCGGAAATATTCCAGCCGAACTGAGCGCCGATGGCGTTTGCGCAATGACGCCCTCGCTTTGGGAGAAAATCGGCCAGCACGTTAACGACACGAAACTCGGCGCCTTCAAGGCGATGACGCTGCACTGCGCGGATTCGTCGCTCACATTTTTCATGGAAGGCAATATTTGCCTGACGGCGGTGCACGCCGGCGGCGCGAGCCTCGCCGTCGAAACGCAAGAGGAACTCACGGCCATCGTCCAGAAACTTTCGCGCACCTACGCGCAACCGGAGTTGGCCGAAACGGGACCACAGGGAAGGGATTGAGCCGAGAATATGTCGATCATCAATTACGCCAGCCGCGAGATTCAATTTAAGATTGTCTACTACGGGCCGGCCCTTTGCGGGAAGACAACCAATCTCGCTTACATCCACCAGCGGATCAGCCCGAAGAACCGGGGCGACATGGTTTCGCTGGCGACCGCATCGGATCGCACCTTGTTTTTCGATTTTCTGCCGCTCAATGCGGTCGTCATCAAGGGCTTCGTGACCAAGTTTCAGCTCTACACCGTTCCCGGCCAGGTCATCTACAACGCCACCCGCCAACTGGTTTTGCGCAGCACCGACGGCATCGTGTTCGTGGCCGATTCCCAATGGGAAAAAATGGAGGAGAACGTCGAGAGCTTTAGGAATCTGGAGGAAAATCTCTCACTTCAGAACGTCGCCATCGACGATGTCCCATTAGTGCTCGAATACAACAAGCGCGACCTGCCCGATATCGCTCCAGTGAATTACATGGAGTACACCATGAACAACCGGAAGAAGCGGCTCCAGAGTTTTGAGGTCATTTCCAGCACCGGCCAGAACGTGTTTGCCGCGTTAAACGCTGTTTCCCAGATATTGCTCCATAAGTTCAGCAAACAAAGCGACGTCCCGCAGCGACCGGTGGCGCCGATCGCCATTCCGGTCGAGCCGCCTTCGGCGCACGAATCGAGCGCGCCCACTCCTGCATGAGCGCGATCCCTGTCCTGACCATTGAAGACGTCGCCTCCCTTGACGGCGTGCTCGCCGATTTTTTGAAAAAGGCGGAAGCCGAATTGACGGTCGTGATCGATCGCGGCGGCAACGTTATCTCGCAGTTCGGCGATATGAACGCCATGGATGTCACGATCATCGCTGCGCTTGCCGCCGGCTCGTTCGCGGCCACGCGGGAACTCGCCCGGCGCATAGGCGAGGTCGAGTTCAATGCGCTTTACCATCAGGGTAACGGCAGCCATGTGTTCATGAATTCAGTCGATGAAGATGCGATCATGATCACCGTGTTTGGCGGACGCACCACTGTCGGCCTGGTGCGTTTTTACGCGTCTCAAGCCGCGCAGAGTGTGGCGGGTCTCCTGAAAAATCTCCAACAGGGCGGACACGGTCTGGAGTTTACCGCCGCGGATATTACCGCCGCGCCCATTTTTGTCGATCAGTAGGATCGACATCGGTGTGGTTGCGGGCCTTCGGATCGTCGGGGCTAACTTTCGAACGCCTTGGCGATGAGCGTGGCATTATGCCCGCCGAAACCGAAGGCATTATTCAAGGCGACGCGCACTTTCTTTTCCCGGGCAACTTTTGGCGTGTAATCGAGATCGCAGGCCTCATCCGGATTTTCCAGATTGATCGTTGGTGGAATCACCGAATCACGAATACTCAAAGCGCAGGCTGCCATTTCAATCGCGCCAGCCCCGCCTAGCAAGTGACCGGTCATGGATTTCGTCGCGCTGATCGCAACTTTATGCGCATGCTCGCCGAAGACCTTCTTGATCGCGCGGGTCTCGCAAATGTCGCCAATGTCCGTTGAGGTGGCGTGCGCGTTGATGTAATCGACTTCCTCGGGGGCGATGCCGGCGTGCTTGAGCGCCATTTGCATGGCTCGCGCCGCGCCTTCGCCATCCGGCGGCGGCGCTGTCATGTGATAAGCATCCGCGCTCAGACCATACCCGGCCAGTTCGCAATAAATCTTCGCGCCGCGCGCTTTGGCGTGCTCGAGTTCTTCTACTACGACCACGCCCGCGCCTTCCCCCATGACAAAGCCATCCCGGTCGCGGTCGAACGGGCGCGAGGCGCGCTCCGGTTCGTCATTGCGAGGCTAAGCGCTCTCATGGCGGAAAACCCAGCCAGACCAATCGCGACAATCGATGCTTCCGAACCGCCCGCGAGAAACATATCCGCGTCGCCGAACTTAATCATGCGCCACGATTCGCCAATGGCGTTATTGGAAGTCGCGCAGGCGGTCACAATGCAAAGGTTCGGGCCTTGCAAACCGTATTCCATCGAGATCATCCCGCTGGCCATGTTGCTGATCAGCATCGGGATCGTGAACGGAGAATTTCGCGACGGCCCTTTCGTCAGCAGGATCGTGTGCTGGTCCTGGAGCGTTTTGAGCCCGCCGATACCGCTGCTGACGATCACCCCGAAGCGATCGCGCTGGAGTTTCTCCGCATCAACGCCGCCGTCCTCCAACGCCATTTTCGCCGCCGCCATGGCGAATTGGGTGAAACGATCGGTGCGCCGAACGTCCTTTGGATTCTTGAAAAATGGTTTCGCGTCGAAGTCGCGCACTTCGCCGGCGATTCGGCAATCGTAATCAGCGGTGTCGAACGCTTCGATCTTGCGAATGCCGCTGACGCCGTTTTTGAGATTCGACCAGAAAGTCTCCAGATCATTGCCGATCGGCGTGATCACGCCCATGCCAGTGATGACTACTCTGCGATCGTTATTCATAAATGCGGAGTGACTGCTGTTGGGTAAGGGCTAGAAAGCGGCGAGAACCACTAACTTGTCACTCGTCACTTGTCACTCATCACTTCGATCTAGTTCGTTCCCATTCCGACGCTTTGTACGGTCTGGAAAAGTTTTCCCTCTGTCTTGATGGATGGCGCGATGATGATTTCGGTCTGCTGAAATTCGGACAGATCGCGCGCGCCGACGTTCCCCATGCAGGTGGTGATCGCGCCCACGAGGTTCTGACTGCCGTCGTCGACCGCGGCCGGTCCAAAAAGAATCTGCTTTAACGAACCGGTGGTGCCGACCTTGATCCGGGTTCCGCGCGGGAGATTCTGGTGCGGCGTCGCCATTCCCCAATGATAACCGTGGCCCGGCGCTTCCTCCGTCTTGGCAAACGCGCTTCCGACCATGACTGCGTCCGCGCCGCAAGCGAGAGCCTTGCACACGTCGCCGCCCTTGCTCATTCCGCCGTCGGTGATGATTGGCACGTAACGCGATGTCTTCTTGAAATAAGCGTCGCGGGCTGCCGCGCAATCGACCGAGGCCGTGACCTGAGGAACGCCAAGGCCCAGCACGCCCCGCGATGTGCAAGCCGCTCCCGGTCCCACGCCGATCAACACCCCGGCCGGGCCGCATTCCATGATCTCGAATGTCACATCGTATCCAACGGTGTTACCCACAATCACCGGAATGCGCATGTCACGGCAAAACCGTTCCAGTTCGAGCGATTTATATTCGGACGACATGTGCCGGACGGTCGAAACCGTGCTTTGCACCACGAACACGTCCGCCCCAGCCTCTTGCGCGATTTTTCCAAACTCGACTGCCCGCTGGGGAATTGAGCTGACCGCTGCCAGAGCACCGCCATCTTTGATTTGCCGGATCCGGGCCGCAATCAGGTTTTCCTGAACCGGTTCCTGATAAATTTTTTGCAACAACGCCGTGACCTCGGACTTGTCCGCATCGACGATTTTTTGCAGGACCTCCTGCGGATTCTTATAGCGGGTCTGCACGCCTTCGAGGTTGAGCACCGCCAGTCCGCCGAGTTTGCTCATTGCGATGGCGAATCGAACATCGACAACGCCATCCATGGCGCTGGCCAGGATGGGAATCTTTAGTTCGAGCGGCTCCCCGTTTTTTCGCGGCAAACGAAACCTCGTGTCGACTTCGTTTGGATTGATTGTGACCCGCCCGGGAACGAGCGCGATTTCGTCGAACCCATAGGTCACCCGTGCTTTGCGATTGCGGCCGATCCACATTCCCATTTTTTAGATTCGCTCCAGTTTGAATCGCTCGTTTAAACTTCCACAGCGCGGGCACCGCGGAAGCAATGCGTCGGTTCGATCTTCAAATTCGAACGCGCAAATCACACAGCGCAAACGATAGCGTAATGCTCGACGTTCGCGCCGCCGGCGATTCCATTCTTCCAATATCCAGAAGAGAAAAACCGCTGCAAGAAAAAGCAGCAAATAAATCGTCACCAGCGTTGTGAGGCTGACCTGGATCACGGCGAACTCTTTGTCGATGCTCCTGGCGGCGGTGCGACGTCGTTGCCCCATTCGATTGTCGCTACGCCCCAGATCAATGAATCGCTCGTTGCCCCGCCAGGGAGGGGCTGATCGCGGACCGGCTGGAAACGGCAGAGCATGAGATGATTGCGCGCTTGTTCGTCCAAGGCAGGATCGCCTGAGGAATCGAGCGGGAAACAATATCGAACTTCCCCGGCGGGGCCCACCGCAATGCGGAAACGGGTGCTTTGAGCAGGCTCATTATTAGACGCGATAAATCTTGGCTTGGGCAAAATCGGCGGACCCAGCTCATCAAGCGTCTCGGAGAACAAGACCGCCGTAGGGATTGCGCCGATTGCAGGCGCGGCCGACCGACGCGTCATCGGGACCGGACCAGGCTGGTGGGGGCTGGGCGGGCGAAGATCGACAACCAAAGGTGGCGCCTGCTTCAAGATCGGCTCCTTGGTCAGATACGACGGCACGTGCGCAATTTTCGGTAACGCATGCAGCCTCGCTTCGGGCGGCCGATGAGTCGCGAAGGCGAGCGCGGGATCTTCTGATTCAACCCAGCGGAGCAGCGTGCGTCCTTCCTCCGAATCGGCCGTGATCAGACTCACCCGAACCGGCGGCGGCACCAGGGCGACGGTGGGTGGATAGACGATCTGAAAAACATAGAAGCAGAGAGCGTGCGCGACTAACGAGGCAACGAGAAACACGATGATCGCTCTTCGTCTCCTGCCTTGTGATTCCCAATGAAAAAGAAGCGGCGCTGTTGCCGACGCAGGCGCATTCATCGGGGAGGAGTTGCCGCCAACGCTACGGACGTGATCCCGTGTTCGAGAGCCGCGTTGGTCACTTCAATGATGGTTTCGTACGGAGTGAACCGGTCGGCCTTGATAATGATCGACTGGCCGTCGCGCTTGGCCGCGTCCAGCATCGGCCCGAGCTGTTCGAGAGTAACTTTTTGGTCCCGAAAATAAATCGCCGGAGCCGCGCCGCCGGTGATGCTGATGATTTGCTGATTGATCTGCGGCCCGAGCGTGAACCGCGAGAACGGCATCGAAATGGAAACGCCGTGCTGCAAAATAAAATGCGAACTGAGCACGAGGAAGAAAACCATCAGGAACGCCACATCGAGCATCGGGAAAACCACCAGCCACCCGAAGTGATAATCCTTCGTCCGGCTAAGCTTCATGCGCGCGCTGAATTAACCACCGATGAACACGAATAAACACGAATAGCCGGAAAATTTCTTGTAGGGGGAGCTGACAGCTTCCCTTCCAGAATCCGGTCTGGTTGCCATGTCCATCTGTTGTTAGACGTCCTGACGGGCGTCGCGGTCGCGCGCCGGCGACTCGCCGCCTTGCTGGAAACTGATGATCCCGCCAAGCGGGCGCGTTTCCGTCAGCATATGCACGATCTCGATTCCGGCCCGTTCCATGTCGTGCATCATGGTGTTGACCCGCGACGAGAGATAACTGTAGGCCACAAACGTCGGCGTAGCCACGACGAGACCGGCCGCCGTCGTCAGCAGGCTCTTATAGATACCGCGCGACAGCTCCGTCACGGTGACGTAACCGCCGCTCGATGAAATCGTGCCGAAAGCGTCGATCATTCCCGCCACCGTCCCGAGCAATCCAAGCAATGGCGCGAGGAACGCGATCGTCGCCAGCACACCCAAAAATCGCTCCAGCTTCGGCACTTCCAATTGACCGGCTTCCTGCACGATATCGCGCAACTCCGCCCGCGGTGCATCGTGCCGGATAATGGCCGAATGAATCACGCGCGCCACCGGCCCCGGCGTCCCCGCCGATTCATGCAACGCTTCGGCAAAATTTCGCCGCTGAATGAGATTGGAAAGCCCTTTAAGAAATTCACCGACGTGGATCGTCGCCCGATGCAAAAAGAAAAAGCGCTCCGCGAAAACGGCGATGGAAACAATGCTGCAGACGAAAATCGGCCACATTAGCAACCCGCCCTTCTGGATGTAATCAATCACCGGGCTTTTTTAACGTCGTTTGCCCTCGCTGGCAAGCGCCGTAGCAGCCGCCGTAGGGGAAGGTGGATCGGCCGGTCCGCGGGCGATGTCGATCAATCGCGGCTTCGCCGCCTCATTTGGCCATAGGGTCTTGATCGATCCCGTTCCCTTCGCCACAGAGCCATTGTTCCATGGCGGATTAATCTTGCCTAACTGAGTCGCCGTTCTGTAATCTTTCGTCCGCAAATCCAGAAAGAGATGAAACTGGTCAACGCTTCCGACGTCAGCCAAACCAAGGCGCAAGTAGGACAATTGGTCACGAGTTCGAATTTCCGCACTGACATCAATGTGAGCGGGACGATTAGCGCATCGGATGTCGCCACTGTGAAATCGAAAATCGGAACGGCAGTTCCAATTCCAATCGAGAAAGCCGAAGTCGCCCGCGAGTCACTGCACGATTTGAAGCGCTGATCGGAATTTCGGGGAGCGCGGGCTGCCAGCCTGCAGTTGCCGGCAGCCTGCCGGCAACATCTTTTGCACATATGATTCAGAGGATTGACTTGAAACGTCCGGTCTCGGCAAGCTGCCGAGACCTACAGGCTGGCAGCCTGTGCGCCCCAGAGTCACCGCGAGCTTTTCTCGCGTGATTTAGGCGAGGCGGCGGGGGTTGGCCCGGTTGTTCGGGCGAGGAGTTTTCCGTTCGCGTCGAAAATCGAATAGCCGATCTGTTTGCCGTTGGGATCGTAGCTGTAAACGATCTTGTGCAGGACCGCGTCTTTCTCGCTCATTTGAATTTCCTCCTGCATCCGGCCGTCGGTGTCGTATTTGTAACGGCTCTTGAAACGAAATTTGCCATCGGGACCGAAAATGCGTCCGGTGGAAAAGCGCCCGGCTTCGTCGAGATCGTAACGAATCTTCTCTCGCAGTTTGCCGTCGGGGTTGGTGGTCGTGGCGACAGCCTTGCGCTTGCCATCATCGAATTTGTAAGCGGTGCGGGAGCCATCCAGGTTTACGGTTACCATCACGCGAACGGAATCGCTCTGCTCCGGAGATTGGGCCAGGGCTGAGGCCTCAAGAAAAAAGAAGGCGGCGAACGCGATTGTCGATCTAACAGCGAACAGTTGCATGCGTCTGAAGAGCCAACGCTCAACGTTTAACGCTCAACTTTCAACGCTCAATTGAAGCCGGTATCTGGAATTTTCCGTGCCAAAAATGATTTTGATAAAAGAGAAAAAGGCCTGGGCGGGAAACCGGCCGGAAAAAAGAGTAAAAATTCTGTTGACATAGCTGGGGCGAGGGTGGTTAAAAGTGGGTGAAAGTGGGTTAGAATGGACCAATTCACCACTCAGACATGGAGAGCACGACAACATCGCCAGGATACCCTTCGCCTCTCTACGCAGGCCAGTTCCGCCATTTCATCGACGAAAAAAATCGGATCACGATTCCCGCGCGCTGGCGTCGCCGTGGCTCCGAGGAGTTCATCGTTCTTTCGGAAGCGACTGATCAATTTCTCCTGGTCATGTCGCCTGAGGAATTTTCTCGTATGAGCGCCGCCGCCGAATCCGAGCCTAACATTTCCGCGCGCGATCGCCGGGTTTTCCTGCGGCATTTGCATTCCCGCGCCCAGCACGGCAGCGCCGATCGACAAGGGCGGCTCGTTCTCCCCGAGGACCTTTGCAAAAAAATCGGGCTCAAAGGCGAGGTTGCTCTCGTCGGCGGTCGCGGGCGTTTCGAGATTTGGAATCTGCAGCGCTGGAAGAAGGCCCATGAAGACGAGACCGGCACCTACCAGCACGTGGCGAATGTGATCGGTTTGTAGCGCGCAAGCGAAGGGAGAAACATGAATGCATTATTGTTCGAACGGCCAGTCTGGTTCGCAACCGGCCCGCTGATTCTCGAAGAGGAGGCGCAGGAAATGGAGGATTACACCTATCATCAACCGGTTCTGCTGACCGAAGTCGTCGAGCTGCTGGCCCCGCGCCCCGGCGCGCTTGTGGTCGATGCCACCTGCGGCGGCGGCGGTCACACCGAAGCGATCTTGCGCACAGGCGCTGATGTTCTGGCGCTCGATCAGGATCCTGATGCGATCCGGCACGCGACCGAGGAGCTGACCAAATTCGGCGGGCGCGTCACCGTGCGGCAGGCAAATTTTCGTTACGCCGACAGGATCCTCGACGAGCTGGG
The DNA here is from genome assembly GCA_963815455.1 of uncultured Verrucomicrobiae bacterium. Classification (GTDB taxonomy): domain Bacteria; phylum Verrucomicrobiota; class Verrucomicrobiia; order Chthoniobacterales; family UBA10450; genus JBDTZF01. The sequence continues at coordinate 337,963 of CAWFGO010000002.1, read as the reverse complement.
TGTTGGTGCAATCGGCGGCGCGCTGCTCGATCTGGGTGTTTCCTCGCGGCAGCTGGAAAATGCCGAGCGCGGTTTCAGCATGATGCGCAACGGCCCGCTCGATATGCGAATGGACCCGTGGCATCAGGTTACGACCGCGGCCAGCATCATTAACGACTACACCGAAGAACAACTCACTCGTTTGTTTCGCGAACTGGGCGAGGAACCGGCGGCGCGCCGTATCGCCTCTTTAATCGTGAAGACGCGAAAGACGTCGCCGTTTAGCGAAACGCTCCCGCTCGTGCGCGTGATCGAGAAAGTAGTCGGCCGCCATGGGCGACGGCATCCGGCGACGCAGGTCTTTCAGGCATTGCGCATGGAAGTGAACGACGAGCTCGGCGCCCTGGAGCAGGGCTTGCGAGTCTTAACGTCACGACTCGAAATCGGCGCCCGCATTGCCGTGATCGCGTTTCATTCCCTGGAAGATCGCATCGTCAAAAATTTCTTCCGCGATCGCAGCCGCGAATGGATCGACCGGCCGGAATGGCCGGAGCCGCGGCGCAATCCGGATTTCCATTTTAATCTTATCACCCAGAAGCCGGTTGAGCCGGGAGCAGAAGAACAACGGCAAAACCCGCGTTCGCGCAGCGCGAAATTGCGCGTGGCAGAAAAAATCGCATGAGCCGTTCCCACCGAAAGAATTGGAACATGGTCGATGCGCCGTCACTGGCACGTTGGATCGTGGTGGCGGCGTTTTTTGCGCTGACCGCGCTGGGTTACCTTTACCTGAAGGTGCAGCTTTATCATCTCGGCGACAGAAAGAAGGCGCTGGAGACGGAGCTGGCAAATTTGCGCACGCAGAACGACGTCACCAGCTCAGCGATTGCGGCCTTGACCTCGCGAGCGGCCTTGCAGCGGCGGCTAAAGGAAGGGCAGCTGAAAATGATCCCAATCCCCGAGCGTAACATCGTGAGACTTGCGATTCCCGCGCGCCGCGTCGAGGACGCGATTCAGCCCATTTCGAACCAGCGAGCCGGACGATGAAGTGGAACAGCCGGATTCGTTGCGTGGTCGTTTGCCTCGGCTTGACCGCGCTTTTCAGCATTTTCTCATTCCGGCTCGTTTATATTCAGATGATCAAGCACGACGAATACGCCGGGCTTGCCGCTGAAAAACACGTTCATAAGCAGACCATCCGGGCCGAGCGCGGCGCGATTTTCGACGCGAACGGAGACGTGCTGGCGGACAATGTGCCGATGCAAACGGTCGTGGCCGATGCGAGCCGTCTTAATAATATAGAGGCGACTGTCGATCTTCTCAGCGGCGCCTTGAAGATCCCGGCCCGGGAATTGAGAGAGAAACTACACAGCGACCGTCGTTACATCGTGCTCAAGCGCGAAGTGCCGGACACTGAGGCCGGTGCGCTGGTGGCAAAAATGCGAAAGCAGGATTTGGGCGGAATCTATTTCGAGCCCGACAGCAAACGCGTTTATCCAAACGGACCGATGCTCTGTCACGTGATCGGGTTCACCGATTTCGATCATCGCGGGATACAGGGCGTGGAAGCGTCGATGGAAGAATATCTGCACGGTCAGGACGGCTACCGGTTCACCGAGCGGAACCGGGCCGGCCAGGAGATCGTTCTGTATCGCGGGCAGGAACGCGCGCCCCGCAACGGTTACAACGTCCGGCTCACTGTCGATCTTAATCTGCAGAACATCGTGGAGAACGAGATCGATGCCGCCATGCGCGAATATACGCCTAACAAGGCGACAATCATTCTTATGCGCCCCGAAACCGGCGAGATCCTGGCCATGGCCAATCGTCCGAGCTTCGATTTGAACCTGCGCTCCCAGGCCAAACCCGAGCAGATGAAAAACCGCGCCATCATCGACATGATGGAGCCCGGTTCGACGTTCAAGATCGTCGCGGCTGCCGCCGCGCTCAACGAACGCAGGTTCCGGCCTGACTCGGTCATTTTTTGCGAGAATGGCCGATGGGCATTTTGGCGGGACCGCGCTCCACGATCACCGGCCTTTCGGCGATTTGACCGTGAAGGATGTGCTCGTGAAATCGAGCAACATCGGCGCCGCCAAGCTCGCGCATCAGCCTGGGCGAAGAAAAATTTTACGAATACATTCGCCGGTTCGGTTTTGGCGAACGGACCGGGATCGAGTTGCCCGGCGAAATCAGCGGCTTGATTCGGCCGCCCCAATCATGGACCAAGATTTCCATTACGCGAATCCCGATGGGGCATGAGATCGGAGTCACGCCCCTTCAAATGACATTGGCGATGGCGGCCATTGCCAATGGCGGCAAGCTGGTCACGCCACGGATCGTAAAATCAATCACCTCCGATGACGGCCAGACGATCAGCTCGCTTTCGCCGGTCGTGTTGCGCCAGGTAATTTCTCCCCAGACAGCCAGACAAATCGGCGATGCGCTGCGCGGTGTCGTGAGTGATCGCGGCACCGCCGCGGCGGCCGCCGTCCCGGGTTTTATGATTGCGGGCAAGACCGGCACGGCGCAAAAAGTCGATCCCAAAGGCGGATACGAACAAGGAAGATATGTCGTCTCTTTCAGCGGATATTTGCCGGCGGATCATCCGGAGTTTGTCGGATTGGTGGTGCTGGACGATGCCCACACCAGCTACGCCGGAACTGAACTACGGCGGACTTGTGGCCGGCCCCATTTTTGCCCGGATCGCCGAAAAAGCGGCCCGTTATCTCGATCTTCAACCGCATGAGGAAATCCGCAAAGCCATTCCGGTGGGAAGAGTCGCCTCAAGCAATGCTTCGCCCCATTGAGCACTTTGCGCAATGTTGTTGAATCCTCATGCAGCTCAAGTCTCTCGCCGGTGCAATTCCAATTCGCGAAATCATCGGCCCACTTGATCGCGCGGTGGAAAGCATCGCGTATGACTCGCGGCGAGTGCAGAGGAATGGCATGTTCGTGGCGCTGCGGGGGAGAAAAATGACGGACACAATTTCATCGGGCAGGCTATCGAAAAAGGCGCCACGGTGATCGTTACCGAGCGCGAAGAAAAACATTCGCGCGCGACTTGTCTCGTCGTCGAAAATACCCGCAGCGCGCTGGCCGATCTCGCCGCCACCTTTTACCGGCATCCGGCGGACCGATTGAAGCTGGCCGCTGTTACCGGCACGAATGGCAAAACGACCACCACTTTCTTATCAAGCACATTTGCGAGAAGGCCGGTTTGCGTTGCGGCTTGATCGGCACCGTGCGCTACGAAATCGGCGAGCGGGTTTTGCCGGCCACGCGCACCACGCCGGAGTCGCTCGATTTGCAGGAGTTGCTCGCCCAAATGGCGAACGCAGATTGTCGCGCCGCGGCCATGGAAGTTTCATCGCACGCGCTGGCCCAGGACCGCACCGGCGGGATCGAGTGGGACGTTGCCGTGTTCACCAATCTCACCCAGGACCATCTCGATTTTCACGGCACCATGGAAAATTATTTCGAGGCGAAGGCGAAATTGTTTACCCAACTGGCTCAACAACAAAAAAAGCGCAAAGCGGTCGCGATCGTTAACATCGACGACCGCTACGGCGAGCAATTGCTTAAGAAGATCGACAAGTTCGCCGGAGGACGGACCCGCGGTGGCGGGAGCATTTCGGTGGTCACGTTCGGGATGGGTGCGCGCGCTGATTTTCGCGCCTCGAATTACCGAATGGAATTTGGCGGCACCTCGTATCAACTGGATGCGCGGGGACGAAGTTATCTGGTACGCGTGCCATTGATCGGCCGGTTCAATGTTGCGAATTCAATGGCCGCGCTGGCCGCCGCCAACGCGCTGGGGGTCAATCTGCGAGAAGCCGTCCTGAGCCTGACGAAATCGCCGCAAGTGCCGGGCCGATTGGAAATCGTGCCGGCAAAGCGGCAGTTCCAGGTCTTTGTCGATTATGCGCATACGCCGGACGCGCTGTTGAATGTGATCAAGACACTTCGCGAGCTCGAGCCCCGCCGTTTGATTGTTGTGTTCGGTTGCGGCGGCGACCGCGACCGGCAAAAGCGCCCGCTCATGGCCGAGGCGGTGGATCGACATGCCGATTACGCGATCGTCACCTCCGATAATCCGCGCAAGGAAGATCCGGATGCAATCATCGCCGAGATCGAGAAAGGTTTTCGCGCCGATCGTTATGAAAAAATCACCGATCGCGCTCAGGCGATTACGCGCGCGGTGAAAATTGCCGAGCCGCGCGACATTGTTCTGATTGCAGGCAAAGGTCACGAAGCGTATCAGGAATTCGCCGATCACACGATCCCGTTCGACGATATTCAGGTGGCCCGTCGCGCGATTGAAGATCATCCCATGGAGTTTTGATGAATTCGCTGCCACTCTCTCAGATTGCTCAACTCGCCGGTGCGAAACTTTCCTCCGGAGACGGGAAGATTAGCGTCAACAAGATCAGTACCGATTCGCGCACGTTGAAGCGCGGCGAATTATTTGTCGCGTTGCGCGGCGAAAATTTCGATGGACACAAATTTGTCGAAGCGGCGGGGAAGGCAGGCGCGGCTGGAGCGATTGTCGAGCTTGATTGGAAGGGGAAAGTTCCGAAGGAATTCGCCTTGATTCGGGCGGCCGATACGCTGGCGGCTTATCAAACCCTCGCCGCCAATTATCGAAAATCGCTGCCGCTCAAAGTCCTCGCCATTACTGGAAGCAACGGCAAAACCAGCACGAAGGATTTTGCCGCCTCGGTCCTCGGCAAAAAATTTCGAGTCACGAAGACGGAAGGCAATTTCAACAATCACGTTGGACTTGCCCCGCACTATACTCGAGGCGACGTCCGATGACGAAATCGGCGTTTGGGAAATCGGAATGAATCACCCTGGCGAGGTCGCCGCGCTGTCGAAGCTGGCTGCGCCGGATGCGGCGATTATTACAAACGTCGGCATCGCGCACATCGAGTTTATGGGATCGCGGGAAGCGATCGCAAATGAAAAAGGCGCATTAGCCGAAGCGGTTGGCCCGCAGGGAACGGTCATTCTCAACGCGGACGATGCATTCAGTAAGAGCATTGCGGAGCGGACGCGGGCGAAGATCGTTTTCGCGGGGACAACGCAGGGTACGATTCAGCGCCAGCGAAATCACCCAGAGCGCCGATGGATCGGAGTTTACGATTCTCGAAGGGGCGCACCGCTGTCGCGGGCAATTGCCGGTGCCGGGTCTGCACATGGTGCAAAACGCGATGCTCGCCATTGCGGCCGGGCGCGTGTTTGGACTCTCGCTGGAAGAATGCGCGGCCGGACTCGCTGGCACTCCGCTCACCAAAGCGCGTTTGCAGATCAAGGCAGGTTCGCGGCGTGCAATTCATCGACGATAGTTACAATGCCAATCCGGATTCGATGAAGGCAGCTTTGCGCACGCTGGTGGAACTGGACGCGGATGGGAAACGGATCGCCGTGCTGGGCGAGATGCGCGAGCTGGGAGAGGAATCCGAGCGGGATCATCGCGAAGTGGGCGAAGCCGCCGCCGCGCTGAAAATCGATCATCTAATTGCAATCGGAAATGCCGCATCCGCCATTGCCGAGGCGGCCAAAGATGCCGGTTTGGAAAATAGCGTCACCGTAGGATCGACATCGGAAGCGGCGGAGTTGCTGGCCGAGATCGCCGCGCCCGGCGATCTTGTTTTGATCAAGGGCAGTCGGCTGGCCCGCACTGAATTGGTGATCGACGAGTTTTCGAAACATCAACCCGCGGGAGGAGTCGCCTCATGATGTATTACCTTCATCGGCTAAGCGATCAATTCGGCGGCTTCAACGTTTTCCTTTACGTCACGTTCCGAGCAGTGGCGGGCGCCGTGACCGCGTTCGCGATCTCGCTCGTGTTCGGGAACTGGGTGATTCGAAACTCACGGCGCTTGAAGTTGGGTCAACCAATTCGCTTGGCGGCGGAAGTTCATCGCCTGGCCGAGCTCCACGGCGGCAAGCAGGGCACGCCGACGATGGGCGGCGTGCTCATCATTGGCGCCGTGGTTATTTCCAGCGTGCTTTGGGCGCGCCCGGATAATCGTTTCGTCTGGCTCGCCTTGTTCACCATGCTTTATCTCGGCGCATTGGGTTTCGCGGACGACTACCTGAAAGTGACGAAGAAAAAATCGGCCGGTGTGAGCGGCCGCTACAAGCTGCTATTCCAATTCATTCTTGCCGCCATCGTCACGGCGGTTTTTCTCACCAGTCCGTTGCTCGAAGTCCAGGCGCGTTCGCTTTATGTGCCGTTTATCAAGGCGCCGGTCATCACGAACATGGGCTGGTTTACTTTTTTCTTTTTCGCGCTGGTCATTGTCGGGGCATCCAACGCGGTCAATCTGACCGACGGTCTTGATGGCCTCGCGATCGGTTGCACGGTCACGGTTGCATTCGCCTACGCGTTGCTTACCTATGCGGCGGGCAATTTCCGGATCGCCGAATATTTGCAGGTCCCATTCTATCCATTTACCGGCGAGCTCACGGTAGTTTGTGCCGCGCTGATCGGCGCGGGTCTTGGCTTTCTCTGGTTCAACTGTCATCCGGCGAAAGTTTTCATGGGCGACACCGGCTCGCTCGCCATTGGTGGCATGATCGGCGTTGTAGCGATCTGTTGTAAACAGGAACTGCTTCTCGTCGTAGTCGGCGGATTTTTGTGATCGAAGCGGTCTCGGTGATTTTGCAGGTGCTCAGTTTCAAACTGACCGGCCGCCGAATTTTCGCCATGTCGCCGATCCATCATCATTTCGAATTGATCGGCTGGAAGGAAAACACCGTGATCGTGCGATTTTGGATTCTTTCCGCCGATTTTCGCCCTGCTCGGTCTGGCCACGCTGAAACTGAGATGAAAACCGTCCCGTTACAAAGACCAAAACGTTGCCGTGCTCGGCGCGGGCTTGAGCGGCACCGCCGCTGCGCTTTTGCTGCGGACAGAAGGCGCAAACGTTACCGTCCTCGACAGCGCGGAAGAAAAAAATTTACTCAAATCCACGCTCGACAATCTTGCGCGCGCAAGGGATTCGCATCGTCTGCGGGCCGGAAGCGGAGAAGGATTCGTCCACCTATCAGTTCGCGGTGTTGAGCCCGGGAATCGATCCGGTCTCGGCCCTGGCCCGTAACTTTTTCGAGCGGAAATCGACATCATCGGCGAGCTCGAGCTGGGCTGGCAATTTTGTGAAAGCGCCGGTCATCGCAGTCACTGGCACCAACGGCAAGACCACCACGACTGAGTTGCTCGCGCAAATGTTGAACGCGTGCGGCCAGAGCACGATTGCCTGCGGCAACATTGGCAAACCGCTTTCCGAAGTGGCGCGCGAGAAAAAGCAATTCGACGTGCTCACGGTCGAGGTGAGTTCGTTTCAACTGGAAGACGATCCGAACATTCCGGCCATCGATCAGTCTCTGGCTCAACTTCGCCCCCGATCATCTCGATCGTTATCGTTCGGTCGGCAGAATATCGCGCAGCGAAACTGCGGATTTTCGAGAACCAGACCGAGAAGACGTGGCGCGTCGTCAACGCGGCTCGAAAGTCTGCCGGAAATCCGGCCGCGCAAAATCACCTTTAGCGCTTATTCCGATCAAGGCCGATTTCCGGCTTTCCGATGGCGCGATTGTTTATCGAAACGAACCGGTTCTGCGTCTGGCCGACGACGAAATTGCGCGGCTCGCACAACATCGAGAATCTGATGGCAACGCTGGCCGCCGGCATGGCGCGCGGCTTGTCGTTTGAAAAAATGGCGCCGCCGCTCTGCAGCTTACGAGCCGCAGCCGCATCGGTGCGAATTTGTGCGGGAGAGTCGCCGGCGTGAGTTACATCAACGATTCCAAGGCAACCAACCTCGATGCGGTCGAGAAAGCGCTGCGGGCGCAAACCAAGCCGGTGGTCCTGATCGCCGGTGGCAAGGACAAGGGTTTCACCTTCGATCCGCTCCGCGCGCTGGTGAAAGAAAAAGTAAGATCGACAATTTTAATCGGCGAAATGGCCGAAAGCATCGCGCACTCCTGGGACGGCGCGGTCAATACCGAAATCGCAGGTTCGCTGGCCGATGCGGTCGAGCGCGCCCACGCCATCGCCAAACCGGGCGAGGTGGTCCTCTTTTCCCCGGGCACATCTTCCTTCGACATGTTCAAAAGCTACGCCGATCGCGGCGATCAATTTCGCGCGCTCGTGCAAGCCCTCCCTCAAATCAAAATGAAAATCCCAAAGTTTTCCGTCGCAAAAAACTTCGGGCGACAACCACCGCGCGCCGCGTCCCTGCGCGCTTCCGCCGAAATGGGCTACGACGATATGTCCGAGCCGAACATGAAGCTGTCTCGCGCGCTTGCTGATCGTTTTGGTTCTCCATGTCGTCGCGGTGTCCGGGATTATCGCCTTCAACGCGATCAAGACGCGACAGGTCTCCGTGGTGCCGAGCGCGTCCGCCAGCCCGACGAGCAGCTCGGTTCCCGCCGCAGCATCGACAACGGCTCTGGAAAAACAAGACGCTCCGAGCGAGGAAGCGAAGCCGTCCCACGCGCCGGCAAAATCAATCGCAAAGGAAGAACACAAGAGCTAATCACGCCAAAGCGAGCGAGCACGCGGCGACGCCCGTCGATTCCGGAAAAGTTTACGTGGTTGTCAAAGGCGATAATCCAGTGACCATCGCGAAGAAATTCAAGGTCGCTTACGACGATTTAATGGAGCTCAACCACATTGACGATCCGCGCAAATTACAGATCGGGACAAAACTGCTAATCCCGAAGCCCGCGAAGGGAAAGACCGACGAATGAGAAGAAGCTGGAATTTAGGGGAGCGCACGCTTCCAGCGTGCTCGCCGAAGACTGCACGCAGGATGCGTGCGCTCCCAAATTCTATCCATCATGCATCGTAAGAGCGCATACTTTCTATTTCTCGCTGTGCTGGCGTTGCTCGTTGTCGGCATCGTCATGCTATTCAGCACCAGCGCTTTCGCGCGCGACAGTCATGGAGACGTTTCATTTTTCATCAAACGTCAGGCCGTTTGGTTCGGGATCGGCCTCGCCATCTGCATCCTGGCCGCGCTGATCGATTACCATTTCTGGCAACGGACCTGGTGGATTTGGTTTGCCATCGCGCTCGTCGCGCTGGCGTTTTGTTTCGTTCCGCATATCGGGATGCGCATCAACGGCTCCCGGCGTTGGGTGGGCTTTGGGCAGTTCGGTTTTCAACCCTCGGAAATCGCCAAAATCGCCGCCCTATTTTTTCTCGCATGGTGGTTCACCCGGTACGAAAAAGCGGGTAGCAATCCGTTATACAATTTTGTTCTGCCGCTGGCCATCGTCGGAACCGCTGCTTGGACTGATCCTTTTCGAGGTCGATCTCGGCACCACGGCGTTGCTCGCCATGACGGCGTTTGTGGTGATGTTCGTCGCCGGAGCGAATCCGATTTTGCTCGGCCTGGTTTCGCTCACTGGTCTGGGCGGTATTCTTGTTATTGCCACGCAAATATCGGAACGCATGGGTCGTCTTTCCGCGTTTCTTGATCCGGCGCGTTTCAAGGAAGACGCGGGCTTGCAGCAGATGCAGGCGTTGATCGCTCTGGGCAGCGGAGGAATCGAAGGGCTCGGTTTGGGCAATGGCCGCCAGAAAATGCTCTATCTTCCTTATGCCCACACCGATTTCATTTTCCCGATCATTGGCGAAGAGCTGGGATTGCGCGTCACGCTGGCGATCGTGTTCCTGTTCGTGGTGATTATTATTTGCGGGATGATGATCGCGCTACATGCCAAAGACCGTTTCGGTCTTGTTGCTCGGTTCCGGCATTGTCGCGCTGCTTGGGTTGCAAGCGGCGATGAATATCGGAGTAACCACGTCGCTTCTACCGAACAAAGGTCTGCCGCTGCCGTTCATCAGCTACGGCGGTTCGAACCTGGTCGCCTGCCTGTTCGGGATTGGGCTGCTGCTAAACATTTATCGCCAGGGGATTTTAGAACCCGGTAACAAGAGACGCACGGCGCTCCAAGTGAGAATGACGCCGCGGATTTGACCAGGATCGACCATGAACGCAAGACGCACACCAGGTGGATCGAGCAGTCCCTTGCTCGATGCTAAATTTAGGCGGCGAAGCCGCATGATTTCTGGCATCGCCCGCGGAGCGGCCGATCCACCTATGTCTCTATTCGCATGAACGCAGTGATTGCATGTGGTGGAACCGGCGGACATCTCTTTCCCGGCATTGCCGTGGCCGAAGTGCTGCGTGATCGCGGTCATCAAGTCATGCTGCTGGTCTCGGAAAAGGAGATCGACATGCTCGCGCTTTCCGGGCATTCCGATCTCCGATTCGAAAAATTGCCCACGGTTGGGTTCCCTTCGCTCTATTCGCCGGCTATTTTTGGTTTCGTTAGGCGTTTCACCGGCAGTCTGTCGATCTGCCGGTCGCTTTATGGCAAGTTCAAGCCGCAAGTCGTGCTCGGCATGGGCGGTTTCACTTCCACCGCTCCGGTCCTGGCCGGCCGGATGCGCGGCGCCGCCACTTTCATTCACGAATCCAACGCCATTCCCGGCAAAGCGAATCGGTGGACGGCCCGATTTGTTCGCGCGGTCATGCTCGGCTTCAAGGAAGCGCGCGACTTTTTTTCCGAAAGTGCGGACCGAGATCACGGGCACGCCAATTCGGACCGACCTCAAACGCCTGGATCGACATGTCAGCCCGCCTGAAACTCGGACTGTGCGATAATTTGCCGACTGTTCTGGTAATGGGAGGGAGCCAGGGCGCGAGCGGGATTAACCAAGCGATGATTAAGGCGATCCCATTATTGCGCGGCCGCGCCGCTGCAGATCATCCATCTGACCGGCGCACGGGAGGAACGTCTTGTGGCCGACAATTATCGCCGCGAAAATATTCCCGCCTACGTGGCTGCGTTCCATCATCAGATGGAAGAGCCGTACAGCGCGGCGGATCTGGTTATTGCCCGGGCCGGCGCAGCCAGTCTGGCCGAGATCGCATTCTTTGCGCTCCCGTCGATTTTAATCCCTTACCCTTACGCGACCGACGATCATCAAACGCGCAACGCCGAGATTTTTGTTCGCTCGGGCGCGGCAATTCTGTTGAAGGAATCGGAATTGTCGGTTGATTTGCTCGCGCGCAAGATCGGGGAATTGAACGCAAACCCGCAGCAACTGCACCGCATGTCGGAATATTGTGCGCGTCTGGCGCCGAAGAACGCCGCCGGGCTCGTGGTCGCGACCATGGAAAAATATACGACTCATGAAACGCGACTCTGATTTGGAACTGACCAAGTTGCTGACGCGCGAGCGGCACAGAATTCATCTCATCGGCGTGGCCGGAAGCGGGATGAGCGGGATCGCTGCGCTTCTGATCGATCTCGGACACGAAGTGAGAGGCTCGGACAAAGTGAGCTCGCTCGAGACGGACCGTTTGCAGCGACTTGGCCTGCGTTTTTTTCAGGAACATCGAGCGGACGACGCCAAAGACGCCGAGCTTGTGATTTTTTCATCTGCGATCAAGAGCGACAATCCGATCCTTTTAGACGCTCGCGATTCCGGAAAGCGGATCGTGCGACGGGCCGAAGCCCTGGCCGCGATCATGCGCGGCAAGCGCGGCATTGTCATCGCGGGAATGCACGGCAAAACCACCACCTCGGCCATGGCTGCGCACGGGTTGCGTGAAGGCGGACTGCATCCGTCGCATTACGTCGGCGCGGAAATTCCGATTCTTGGCGCAAATGCGCACTGGGACCCGCGCGGCGAATATTTCGTGGCCGAAGGCGACGAGAGCGACGGAACGATTCGATATTTCCATCCCGAAGCATGCGCTCATTCTAAATATAGAAGAAGAACATCTCGATTTTTACGAGGATCTGGCCGCGATCGAAGAAGTCTTCGTCCAGCTGATCGAGCAAACGAGCGGCACAGTTTTTTATAATGCCGATGACGCAAATTGCGCTCGACTGTGCGCGGCAGCGACAGGGCTCGATCTCCTATGGATTTTCCGAGCAGGCCGATTATCGCGCCACCGATGTCGATCTTCGCGATTTCACATCTGTTTTTTGTGTTCACCGGCGCGGCGAGCGAGTTGGGCGAGGCGGTTCTAAACGTTCCGGGACGGCATAACGTCCACAATGCGGTAGGCGTGATTGCGCTGGCGACCGAGCTGGGAATTCCATTCGAAAAAATTGCCGCTTCACTTCGCAAGTTCGAGCACGCGCGCCGCCGGTTCGAAATCAAATATGAGAGCGATCGTTTCTTGCTGGTGGACGACTACGCGCATCATCCCACCGAGATCCGCGCCACGTTGAAGACGGCCCGGGCCGCAAACGCAAGCGCGTGCTGACGATGTTTCAACCGCATCGATATTCGCGCACCAAAGCGCTGGCGCAAGGAATTTGGCAAGGCTTTCGACGACGCCGACCGCGTGGTGGTGACCGATGTTTATCCCGCCAGCGAACCGCCGATTCCCGGAATTAGCGGCCAAACGATCGCCGATGAAATCGCGGCGCACGGTCATCGCGGGGTCAGTTATCAGCCGCGTTTGGATTGGGTGCATCGCGATGTAGGCAGCATGTTGGACGCGGCGATCTCGTTCTGAGTCTGGGCGCGGGAAATATTCACGAGCAATTGTCGATCCTCGCGGCAGATCTCGTGATCGCGGAAAAATTGAAGTCGATCGTAGGCGAAGAGGGCGACGTTCGCCTTTACGAACCGCTTTCGAAACACACCACACTTGCGCGTCGGTGGCCCGGCGGAATTTTGGGTTGAGCCGCGCAACGAGAATGCGCTGGCGGAATTGATTCGCTTCTGCCGGCGCGAAAATCTTCCGCTTTTCGTCATTGGCCGCGGATCGAACCTGCTCGTTCGCGATGGCGGGATTCGAGGCGTGGTGGTTCATCCAAGCGGCGGCGATTTCGATAAGATCGACATTGACGGCGAACGAGATCACAGCTGGAGTCGGCGCCAAATTGAAGGAGATCGCATACGCGGGGAAGAGCGCCGGTCTGGGCGGACTGGAATGGATGGAGGGAATTCCAGGCGCGGTTGGCGGCGGGCTGCGGATGAATGCCGGCGCCATGGGCGCGCAGCTTTTTGAAAATCTGGTGCGGATTCGGTATCTCGACTCCGAGGGCAATGCTCACGAAAAAACGAGAGACGAACTGGAAGTGCATTACCGGCATTTCCCATTGCTCGAGAATAATTTTGCCGTCTCGGCTGTTTTTCGCGGGCACTCGGCGCGCGGCCGAGGAGATCGACGAGCAGCTGGAGGCGTCCCAGGAAAAACGGCGCACGTCTCAACCAGCGGCCAGGAGCGCAGGCTGCATTTTCAAGAACCCCGATTCGTGCCCGGCGGGAAAACTGGTGGATGAGCTCGGATTGAAAAATTCGCGCGTTGGCAATGCGCGGGTGTCGGAGGTGCATGGCAATTTCATCGTGAATGACGGCGGCGCGTCGGCGTGCCGAGGTGATTGAGTTGATCGACAAGATCAAAGCGACGGCGCGAGCAAAGCGGGGTATTGAGTTGAAGACAGAAGTGCAAATTGTGGGGGAACCAGGGTGATGGACCGAGAGTTACCAAAAAAAATCGCAGTCTTGATGGGCGGCCCGGGATCGGAAAGAAAAGTTTCGCTCGCGACCGCGGCTGGCGTTTCGAAAGCGCTTCGCTCGTTAGGCGCGGAAGTTGTCGATGTCGATGTTCGGGACGAAAATTTTCAGCTGCCGAACGATGTCGATCTTGGCTTTATCACCTTCGCACGGAACTTTCGGCGAAGATGGACAAGTCCAAAGAATCCTGGAAAAGCGCGGTGTTCGCTTATACGGGCGAAGATGTGACGGAAGCGAAACTGCCTTCGACAAGATTCGGTCGAAGGAAAAATTTCGGGATCACGGTGTAACGACGCCGGAATGGGAGGTCGTTCATCCGGGCCAACGCCCCACTATTGCACTTCCACTCGTGGTCAAGACGCCGCGCGAAGGGTCCACCGTCGGCGTGGTCATTGTTAAAAACGCAGAACATCTGGATTTCGCCATTGCCGAGGCTGCGAAATTCGATCAAGCGAATTGTTGATCGAAAAATTCGTGTCTGGGGCGAGAATTGACGATTGGTATCCTCGGTGATCAAGCCTTGCCAATCATCGAGATAATTCCGAAGGGCGGTTTTTACGATTTCAACAATAAGTATCCGTTTCTGAATCCGCAGGCGGGAGGCGGCGCGACGCACGTTTGCCCGGCCAAGATCGACAAGGAAAAAACGCATGAGATCCAGGAGCTGGCGTTGCGCGCATTTCGGGCGCTGGACTTGCAAGTGTATGGGCGCGTCGATGTCATCCTGCCCGAAAGCGGCGAACCGTTCGTGCTGGAAATCAACACGATTCCCGGGATGACCGAAGCGAGTCTGCTGCCCGAAGCCGCCGCGGCCGCCGGAATCAGTTATGTCGATCTTTGTTCTGCGCATTATCGAGCTCTCGCGTGAGCGGATGAAAGGAGCCGCGAAATGAGACGCGTGCAGAAGCGCGCGCGCAATCAACGGGTCTCGAGTTGGCGTCAGCGGCGCGGGCAACATTTGCTCGACGTGAAAGTGCGCTCGCGCAGCGCGACCCAGCAACGAAATCGCCGCGTTCTGGTGTTCGTTTCGAAACTTGCGCTGGTCTGCGGAATTTGTGCCTTCGGGGCTTATCATCGGAATCAAGCGCGGCGCGGACCGTTTCTTCTTTCAAAATCCTGATTACCAGCTGCGTGCAATCGAAGTGCAGACCGACGGCACGTTGCAACGGGACCAGATTTTGAAAACGGCCGATCTGCGCGAGGGAGAAAATATTTTCGCGGTGAATCTCGGGAGGTGTTCACGATCGTTTGCAGGAGCTTCCGCAAGTGGATGAGGTGCAAGTGGTGCGCAAGTTGCCTGGCGAGATCGACATTCAAGTTACCGAACGCAAACCGATCGCGTGGATCACCGGCGAAAAACAGATCGTCGATCCGTTTTCGACTGATGGCGCTTTTCTAGTGGACGGGCGCGGAGTTTTGATGAAAGAAAAGAAATTGTTGCCCGAATATCTGGGACTTCCACTTATTTTGGGGTGCTCGAGCGAATCGCTCGAGGCGGGGAAAATCGTCGAGTCGTTCGAAGCCAAAGCGGCGCTGGAATTGTTGCGGCTTAAGCACCGGCAGCTTTATGCAGACGCGCTTTCAAATTCGCGAGATCGATGTGTCGAGGGGTTATAGTCTTGTCGTGACGGACAAGAATCATACGCGGGTCACGTTCGGATTCGATAATCTCGATATGCAATTGAATCGGCTCGAACAATTTCTTGTTTATTCGGACGACACGAAACAAGAACTCGCCACTGCGAATCTGCTGGTGCAACGCAACATTCCAGTCACTTTCACGAAATCTGCCGCCGCAGTGATTAACGATACGATTGATCCCGCGGCCACGCCCCGCAAATCCTGAAGGCCATACCTGCCTTCGCCGGCCAACCGACCCGTCGAAAGCGAAACGACATCAAACGCGCCCGACAGCGTCATCGCACCTCGATACGGCAAGCGCGATTCCAGTCGATCACGGGAAGGAGACTAACGCAATGGCAAGTGGCGATTTGATGGTCGGTCTGGAAATTGGCACGTCGAAAATTTGCGTGGTGGTAGGCGAAAGCCGCACCGATGGCACGGTCAAAATCCTCGGCGTCGGCCAGTCGCCTTCGCGCGGTGTGCGCAAAGGCGAGATCGTCGATTTCGAGACGGCGATGAAATGCGTGCATGAGGCCGTGGTGGATGCCGAACAAAAAAGCGACGTGATGATTCGCAGCGTGTTCGTGAGCGTGGCCGGGTCGCACATTCAAAGCTTCAACAATCGAGGCTCCGTTACGTTGCCGGAAGATCGCGACGAGATCGACGAACAGGACATCGAAGATGTGAAGATCAGCGCGCGTGAAGTAAGCATTCCCGCGCAGAACGCGTTCCTGCACTCGATCATTCAGCATTACCATGTCGATGGTCAGGATGGCGTGCTCAATCCGATTGGGATGCTCGGGCAAAAATTAGAGGCTGATTTTCACATCATCCACGGCGTAAGGACCCGGATTCAAAACACCATCCGATGCGTGAAAGAGCTGCCGCTCGAAGTCGAGGACGTGGTGTTCGGCGCGCTCGCTTCCGCGCAGGTTGTGCTCACTCAACACCAAAAAGATCTCGGCGCGCTTGGTCATCGACATGGGCGGCGGGACAACCGATTACATTTTATATGCTGATGGCGCGGTAAACAAAGCGGCGCTCTGGCCGTGGGCGGCGACCACATTACCAACGACATTTCGATGGGCCTGCGCATTCCGATGGCGCGAGCTGAGAAGCTGAAGATCGAGGAGGGAAGCGTGATTCTGGGCAATTGTCTTCCTGGCGAAACGATCCTGCTGAAAGACGATTCCGGATTTGCCGGCAAAGAAGTTGAACGCGAGACGCTCAACACGATCGTCAATTTGCGCGTTCGGGAAATTCTCGAGCTGCTGAAACGGACACTGGAGGAGCAGCCGTTCATCAATTACACCGGCGCGGGCGTGTTCGTGACAGGCGGGTGCAGTCTGCTAAACGGCATCGAACATTTGGCCGAGGAGATTTTCGAAATGCCGGCGCATGTGGCCCATGCGCAAACGATGTCGGGTCTCACGTCGGCATTCGAGAACCCGCAATTCTCGACGGCGATCGGCCTTCTAAAGTACGCCCAGGCCGTTCAAGCCGATCGGCCGCGGCGGGGAATTCGAGGGATTATCAATAAGCTCTTCAGCGGAATGCGATGATGTATCACGACACGCACTCCAACCTTGTCATCCCGAGCGAAGCGAGGGATCTCGCGATGGGCCGATCAATCACGCAAGCGTTCAACACGTCGTCGGGGCAGCAACATTCGTCGAAGTTCGTAATAAACGGCCGAATTCGCGAGATCCTTCGCTTCGCTCAGGATGACAGAGCTGTTTTGCGCGGTGCCACACTAACAACGGAAAGAACGACATGATTCAACTGAGCAAGAATTACAGTCTGCCCGAACGCCAGGATGAAATTATTCCGATCAAAGTTGTCGGCGTGGGCGGCGCGGGCTCGAACGCGCTCGATCGCGTCGTGCTCGATGGTCTGGAGCGCGCCGATCTGGTGGCGGTCAATACCGATGTGCAATCGCTGGCCAGCTCGGTTGCGGCCGTGAAAGTGCAACTCGGGCGAAGCGTGACTCGCGGCCTTGGCGCCGGTGGCGATCCCGAGCTTGGTTACCAGGCCGCGCTGGAATCGGCAGACGAAATTCGGCAGGCGCTTGCCGGCGGACGCATGATTTTCATTTGCGCCGGGCTGGGTGGCGGCACCGGCTCAGGCGCGGCGCCAGTGGTGGCGCAACTCGCCCGCGAAGCGGGTTCGTTGGTGATCGCGTTCGCCACGCTGCCGTTTTCTTTCGAGGGCAAACGGCGCGCGGCCCAGGCAAACGATGCTCTGGCCCGCCTGAACGAAATTGCGAACGCGGTCATCTGTTTCGAGAACGATCGAATGGGTGACATGGTCGCGCCGAAAGCGGGGATTCATCAGGCCTTTGCGGGGGCCGACATCACCATCAGCCAAAGTGTGCGGGCGATTGTGAATTTGATTCAACGCCCCGGCCTTATTCGCATCGGGTTCGACGATCTTCTGGCCGCCTTGCGCAGTCAAAACGGGCGCTGCTTGTTCGGATTCGGCGAGGCCGATATCCGACAATCGCGCGCATGATGCGCTTACGCAGGCATTGAAAAATCCGTTGATGGATAAAGGCCGAATGCTTTCCGATGCGGCTCACGTTTTGGTTCAAGTCGCGGGCGGACCGGCGATGACGTTGTCGGAAGTGGAAATCCTGATGAAAGAACTCGGGCGTCACGTGAACGACCGGACGCAAATCCTTTTCGGAACCGCGGTTGACGGACGAATGGGAAACCGGCTCAGCGTTACGATCATCAGTTCTCTTGCGGCCGATGTCGATGTTGCGACGCATAGCGCGCCATCGCTCCGACGCCAATTCTCGCTCCGCCGCCGCCGGCACCAGAAGAAGTGGCATCGGCTTCCAGCCGATGTGCCCAAGACCATCGGCAAGATGCCGATGCCACGATCGAGATTCTTGCCCGAGCCGGTCGTGACTGAAACCTCGCCGCCCGTCGATCTCATTCCATTTGAACAACCGGCGCCGATTGAAGAAGTCGCGCCGCCACCAGCGGTCATTAAGAACGCCTGAGCCGCGCCTGATCTGCCGAAGAACAAACCGGTTCCAGAACCTGAGGCGAAACCGGTGAAGAAGAAATTTGTCCAGGCGAAACAGGAAGTTTTGCAATTCGAGCCGGTCACGCGCGGGCGCTTCGAAAAAAGCGAGCCGACGATTGTGGAAGGCCAGGACCTCGATGTGCCGACGTTTCTGCGGAAGAACATCCGGGTGAAGTAATAAGCACCTCCCCGCGGTCATCCCGAGCGAAGTCGAGGGATCCGCGTTGCAAAGTTTTGAGGTAATGCCGCGCGATCCATCGACTACCCTCGGGATGACGATCTTCTAATCGCTATTTCTTCATCAACTCCAGCACCGCGCTGGTCATTCCGATGATGCCGGTTCGGATCGTCGGTTCGGGGACTGGCGCGAACTTGCTTGAGTGCAAGCTCGGGAGCGGCTCGGCGCCTGGCTTCTTCGAGGCGGCGATCTTTTCGGGAGCGACCGCGCCGACATGAAAATCAACCGCGGGAATCGAATGATCGGGCAGGCTAAATTCGGAGAAATCTTCGCCGCCCATTGTTGGATCGACAATCTCCACATTCTGATCGCCTAACGCTTTTTTCCAAACGCCGACGAGACGCTGGGTCAGCTCAGGATTGTTGTAAGTCGATGGCGTGAACTCATCTTTGCGAACGTGAACATCCGGCAATTTATCCTGGGCCAGCCGCCGGCCTTGGCACAATTCTTGGCGATGTGATCGATCGCATCCAGAACTCTTTCGCGGACATCGGCTTTATAAGTGCGCACCGTGAGCTGCATTTTGACTTCGTTAGGAATGATGTTGTGTTTCGTCCCGCCGTGAATCGAGCCGACCGTGACTACGACCGGATCGACCGGATTGATTTCGCGTGAAGCGATCGTTTGCCAGGCGTTGATGATTTCTGCCGAGAGGACGATTGGATCTTTTGTCTGGTGAGGATATGCGCCGTGACCGCCGAGCCGTGCACAGTGACATCGACAGAATCGACATTGGCGTAAGTGTAGCCGGGGTAACACCGATATGGTTCGTTTCCATTTGCGCGTTGTCGTGAAAACCGAGGGCATAATTCGGTTTTGGAAAACGTGTGTAAAGCCCGGCCTTCAACATTGCTCGAGCGCCGGTCGCCGAGTTCTTCAGCCGGCTGCGCAACGAACACGATTGTGCCGTGCCATTTGTCTTTCAGCTTTCGACATCGCGCGGGCCACGCCGATAAACGTCGCGATGTGAACGTCGTGACCGCAGGCGTGCATCACGTGCACTTCTTCGCCCTTGTTCGTTTTTTGTCGTCACCGTGCTGGCGTAAGGCAAGCCGGTTTCTTCCAGGACGGGCAACGCATCCATGTCTGTGCGGACGAGCACGACCGGCCCGTCGCCATTCTTCATCACGCCGACCACACCGTATCCTTTCTGCTGGGGATTTTCGTATTTGCCGATGTGGTCGGTCACTTGGCAGCCGGCGGCTTTCAATTCCTTCGCCACCATTGCTGATGTGCGTTCCTCTTGGGTTGATAATTCGGGATGGCTGTGAACGTCCTTGTAAATCGTGAGCAACGACGGCAGTTCGGAGTCAGCCAGCGATTGTGGCGTTTGCTGGGCAAACGCGATAATCGACCATGAGCTGGCCAGGAGGAGAGTTAGCACAAACGGGGTTTTCATGTCGCATCTATAGCAGAAGACCGGCACCTACGACAATGCGGTCACGTTGCTTGTCATCCCGAGTCGCGAAGACGGCGAAGGACCTCGCAGTAGGTAGCGGATGCGCAAGCGTTCACGACGCATCTTCCGACGGTCGGGACTGGCGAACTTCATGACTTTGCTAATCTCGCGGGGTCCCTCGCTTCCGCTCGGGATGACAGGATGTCAGAGCGTGCCTTTTGAATCCGCGAAATCCGCGTAATCTGCGGTTGAACTTATGGAATTCGAGAAGAACACGCTCCTTTTCGGCATTGATCCTACACCGCGGATCGTTGCCATCGAGCTCGGCGAGACCGGGACGGTCAAAGTGTACCGCCGGGAAAAGGATGGATCGACAGTCGCCGACGTTGAGCCGTTCCGTCCTTTCGTCTGGGCCGATAGCGACGTTGTCGATCTTGGGATCGAGGCGGAAAAGCTCAAAGGCGATCTAAAATACGGTTGGGGCATTACGGTCGATAGCTGGAAGGAGCTGATCGCGCTGCGCAATGGGCTCAAAAACGCCGGCCGCGATTTCTTCGCTTTTACCGATCCGGTGCAGCATTACCTTACCGCGACCGGGCGCACGTTGTTCAAAGATTTGCCGTTCGAAGAACTAAAACGGATGCAGATCGAAGTGCTCTCCACTGTAGCCGAGGGCGGCGACCCCGGCAGCGATGATCATATCATGAGCATCGCGGTTTCCGACAACAGCGGCTGGGAAGAGCTGATCGTTGTCGATCCTAAAAGCGTCGCCGAATCGGAGCATGCCGCGCATCAAGAAACTCACCGCGCTGATTAAGGAGCGCGATCCGGATGTGATCGAAGGGCACGATCTTTTCCGTGTTCATCTTCCCTATCTCGTCGCGCGGGCGAAGAAGTTGAAGACGAAACTCGACTGGGGACGCAGCGGCGGTTTCTTGCGCTCGCGGCCGTCCCGGCTCCAGATCGCCGAGAAAACAATCGATTATCCGAAGTTCGCCATCGATGGCCGCCATTTCGTCGACACGTTTTTGCTGGCCCAATTCTTCGATGTCGGTATGCGCACGCTCGCCGGTTTCGAGAGAGCCGATGTGGCGCGGCACTTTGGCCTCTGCGACAGCGAAGAAATTTCCTCGCTGTCGGGTAAGGAATTGCAGCGCGCTTATCTGGACAACGACGGAAGATTTCGCAAGCGCGCGCTCTGCGGTGTGAACGAAACGCGGGCCGTGGCGGAGCTTCTTAGCCCGAGCTACTTCATTCAGGCTCAAATTTTTCCCTACAACTACCAGGACGTAATTGTTCGCGGCAACGCCACCCGGATCAACGCGTTATTCCTCCGCGAATATTTCCGGCAGCGTCACTCCATTCCCGAAATGCCAATGGCGCGCGGGTTTGAAGGCGGCTACACCGATATTTTTTTCACCGGCGTCGCGCACAACGTCTGGCATTGCGACGTCGCATCGCTTTATCCCTCGATCATGTTGCAGTTCGATTGTTTTCCGGTGAGCGATCAACTGCAGATCTTCCGGCATTTGTTGACCGATCTTCGGACATTCCGGCTGGAAACGAAGACGCGGATGCGAGAAGCGAAGGATGCGAAAGAGCAGCGTCATCTCCACGCGCTGCAAAATACGTTCAAGATTCTGATCAACAGTTTCTACGGCTATCTCGGGTTCGCCCAGGGCCATTTTGCCGATTTCGATGCTGCCGCGCGAGTCACCCAGATCGGGCGCGATTTGCTGAAGAAGATGATCGATTGGCTCAATGTCCAGGGCGCAAAGGTCATTGAAGTCGACACCGACGGAATTTATTTCGTGCCGCCCAGTGTAGAGGCGCCCGTGTCGAGCGCAAAAAAGGAGGATGCGGCCGGCACGGCCGCCGCTACACCAGAGGCGATTGAAAAGGTGCGCGAAGGTCTGGCCAAGGAACTGCCGCCCGGAATCGAAGTCGAAATCGACGAGCAATTCGACGCGATGTTCAGTTATAAAGCGAAGAACTACGCCCTGCTCACGAAAGAGGGCGACGTGATCATCAAAGGTGGCGCGCTCAAGTCGCGCGGGCTCGAAAAATTTCAGCGCGTTTTCCTGGAGGAGATGATTAGGCTCATCATGGAAGGAAAATCGAGAAGCGATTGTCGATCTTCGGGAGAAGTTTGAGAAAAAAATCCGGAACCGGGAATGGAACATCGACATGTTGATGAAGACCGACACGCTCCAGGATTCGCTCGACAAATATCGGGCCAAGATCGCCGGCTCTGCCCGGAATCGAGCCGCCGCCTACGAACTCGCCCTGGCCAGCGGACGCCCGTATAAGCCCGGGGATCAGGTCAGCTATTATATTAAGAGCACGCCGAAGAAGGTTCCGGCTTACGAAGCGGCAAAGTTGGTCTGCGAATTCGACCCAAAGAACCGAGATGAAAATGTGGACTACTATGTTGCCAAGCTCGATGAGCTGGCCAAAAAATTCGCGGACTTGAAAAGCAATTCAGCAAGGCAGGAGACGCTCGCGTTGTAATTACAGTAAACGCTGCACCCCGGGGTCATCCCGAGCGAAGCGAGGGACCCCGCAGTAGGTCGGTAGGCACGCAAGCGTTCACTACGTTGCTGCTGCAGTAACGGTTTTCGAAATATGTGAGTAGAAACTGTTTTCGCGAGATCCTTCGCTTCGCTCAGGATGACGAAGCTTTTTGTTTCTTCCACGCGGCGAGGACTTCGGCTTCGCGCTCGGGCGTTAGGCCGGCTTTTAATTGCGACTCCGAAGGGCTTCGCGAGCCCCGATCATTTCGGGTTGTCGATCTTGCGGGAGTGATTTGAACCAGGCCAGCGTGTCGCGGGCAGTATCGCCGAGCGGACGGAACGTCAATCCCTTTGGCAAGAGCACGGCGATGCTCGTCCGCGCCATGCCGCTCTCCTTCCCGGTCCAGACCGGCATGTCCGACCAAGGCTCGACTTTTTGCTGGGTCAGGAATTCTTCGCTGGCCCAGGTGAATTTCGCATTCGATTTGAGCGCGCTCTTGATTCCATCAAGCATGCCGCCAACGCCTAGCGGCTTGGCCGGACCAGTGGCGTTGTAAATTCCAGTCTCGCGATTTTCCACCATCCGGATCGTCCATTCGGCCAGGTCGCGGGCGTCGATGATCTGGACCGGATCGTCGGGCGTGCCCGGTGCGAGCACTTCGCCACCGCGATCGATCCGCACCGGCCAATAAGTGAACCGATCGGTCTGGTCGCGCGGACCAACAATTAATCCTGGTCGAATGATCAGCGCCTTTCCGGGAAACCATTTCTCGGCTTCCTTCTCCGAAAGCGCCTTGAGCGGACCGTATGTTTTGAAACCGGAGGCGCGCATCGCTTCCAAGGTTTCCTTGTAGGGATCGGGGCCATCATATTTCTCGACCGGGGCCGATTCGTCGACTCCCTGCTCCACGTCTCCGTAAACGGAAATGGTCGAAATGAAGACGTAACGATCGACGTTGCCCTTCAGGATTTCGGCGGCATCCCGCACCCAGACCGGCAGCGTTGTCGGATTATCGATCACGACATCCCATTGGCGGCCCTTCAATGCCTCAAGTTTGCCGTTGCGATCGCCAATGAGCTGCTCGACTTCGGGCGGCAGTTCGTTCGGGTGAGTTTTGCCGCGGTTGAAAGTCGTCACCTTGTGCCCGCGGCCAAGGGCGTAACCGACCTGATACGGCCCGGTAAATCCGGTGCCGCCCAGGATGAGGATGCGCAGAGGTTTCACGGATTCCGTGGCAAACAAAGATGTCGATCTTGCGCCAAGGCAATAGTTGCGCTGGCGGCGGCGGAGATTTTTAGAAAGTGGCGTCGGGTCGTAGGCATTTGATTGTCCATATTGAGCGAAGTCGACCATCTGTGTCATTTCCGAAAGCTGTCGAGAGATTCCTCCACTCCGCTCGGAATGACAAAGGATATGACGCGACGTGAGGCGGCGAAATTGCTGGGCACGAGTGCGGCCGGCGTGTTTTTGCCGATCAATGCGGAGTCGGCGAGCGAATCATCTGCGATGCTCATGCGCGCGATTCCATCTTCCGGCGAGACGTTGCCGGTGATCGGACTCGGAACCTGGCAGGTGTTCGATGTCGATCTTACGCCGGAGAAAGAGAAGCAGCTGGGCGACGTGCTCTCGCTGTTCGTGCAACTGGGCGGGCGCATCGTCGATTCCTCTCCGATGTACGGACGCTCGGAGGAAGTTATCGGCAGCCTGGCGACGAAGCGCAAGCTGCACGACAAGCTCTTTCTGGCCACGAAAGTTTGGACGCGGGGCAAGGAAGCCGGCATCGAGTCGATGAATCGCTCATTTGCGCGATTCCAAACCAAGCGAATCGATCTGATGCAGGTGCATAACCTCGTCGATGTCGGGACGCAGCTTGCCACCATGCGCGATTGGAAAGCGCAAGGCCGGTTTCGCTACATTGGCGTGACCCATTACAACGAGAGCAGTTTTCCCGAAGTGGAAAAAGTTTTGCGAAGCGAGAAGCTCGATTTTCTCCAGATCAATTACTCGATCATGGAACGCGAGGCCGAGCAGAGAATCCTGCCGCTGGCGCAAGATCGACAAGTGGCGGTGATCATCAATCGGCCATTTGGCGGCGGCGATCTATTTTCGCGAGTCCGGTCGAAGCCGTTGCCCGATTGGGCGACCGAGTTCGATTGTCGATCCTGGGCCCAGTTCTTCCTCAAATGGATCGTCGCCCATCCGGCCGTGACCTGTGCCATTCCCGCGACCAGCAAGCCCGATCATCTCGCCGATAACCTAGCAGCGGGGAAAGGCCGGCTTCCCGATCCGGATAAACGCCGCCGAATGGCCGAATTCATCGTCCGCGCTGTAGCGTCTTCAGTTGAGCCCTTGGGGGCGCGAGTTGGCCGAGGAGCCTCCAAGAAAACCCGAAAATTTCTGAAGAAATCGCTTGCGCAGGCAACCATCCTGCTCGATATGGCGCGCTTCCATGTCAAATCGTATCCCCCTTTCCCTAGTTGTTCTCTGCTCGATCTTCACTGCCGGTGGTGTCCAGGCGGTCCATGCCAGTTCAGCACCGTCCCAATTCCGGTTAAAGCATGTAATGACAGAACGGAGTCGATCCCCGTTGTTACCCGCTATTACCGGAAAAAGATCCAGCATCCATTGGCCAAAGTGGATCGCAATATCAATCCCAAGTTGATGCGCGCGGCGACCATCGCCCAGGAGCGCGCCAATGTGCATTCCCGCTCGCAGTGCTGGCGTTACGTGAAGCAGGCGCTTGTGGCCTCGGGCGCGGTCAAGTCCTACCCCAAGACGGTCTATGCAAAGCAGGCTGCTCAAGAATTGGTGAAGGATTACGGATTCAAGAAGCTCCCGGTGCGCGATCCATTCAAGGCACCGGTGGGAGCAGTGCTGGTCTATGGCGCGGGGCGTTCTGCCGGCCACGTGGAGATTCGCACCCGGGACGGATTCGTCAGCGATTTCAAATCGCGAATTCCGTCGCCGCGGCGATTGGTAGGCGTTTACGCCAAGTCGTAGCGCAATTGTCGATCTTGCTGCTTCGCAAATTTCGGTCGCGGAGGGGCGACCAAATTATCACGGATTTTCGATTGAAAACTGACGGGGCTTCCGCGGGATCCCACGACTTCAAAAAGTAGTCTCGATTTCGGCAACGCTGGAATCGGTTGGAAGAATGAAACACTTAATCATAGCAACTGGCTTTTTACTGACGCTCGCTGCGCCTTGCGCATTGGGCCGTGAGCAATCGATTCTGGTCCGAGTCACCGGCTACTGGCGCGGAGAAGGTTCGGGTGAACGCGCGGCATGGAATGGGGCACGACTGCGCGCCGGGCACTGCGCAGTCGATCCCAAGAAGATCCCATACGGAAGCAAAGTTATATTTCCGGATATGGAATGCCTCGCCGTGGATACCGGCCCGGCGGTCGTGAGTCGAAAATCAGCGCGTTATTGTGGGCATAATCCTGTTCAAAAAAACGCGCTGGTGATCGATCGATTCTTCGAAACCAAACGAGAAGCCGTTGTTTGGGCTAATTCCCATCCGCAATTCATTACCGTTCGGGTTATCGCGCCGGAAAAACGAAATAGATCTGCCGCGCCGTCGATCGGCATCGCCGCCCGAAATGATGCTTCCAGACTTCCGGGGTTTATCGGCGGATCCGCTCAGCTGCGTTAAATAGCGGCTGGCCATCTTTTTCAAAACGACTTGTCGGACGGCATAAGTGCTGCGATAGGAATGGCGCGTGCGATTGTCCAAATTCGCAATTTTAGTTTTCGCCGGCGTTCTGGCGCTTTTTTCGAATACGGTTCAGGCCGAGGGCATAACCCGGTCGAAATCGGATTTCGTTTACAAGGAGCGCTCGGGCAAAGTCACGTCTGCCCGGATCATTCGCCGGTATTGGACAAAGCGGATCGTGCATCCGTTTGCCCATGTCGATCCGCGGATCGATCCGAAACTGATGAAGGCCGCAAGCATTGCCAAGGAGCGGGCCAATGCGCGGTCGCATTTTCGGTGCTGGCAATACGTGAAGGAAGCGCTGGTTAAGGCGGGCGCGGTGAAATCGTATCCGAAGACCGCCTATGCCGCTGATGCCGGACAGGAGTTGGTTCAGAAATATGGCTTTCAAACGATTGCCGGTTCGCGATCCGTACAAGGCGCCGGTGGGCGCCGTGCTGGTTTATGGGAACAGGCGCCGCGGCCATGTCGAGATCCGGACCAAGGATGGGTTTGTGAGCGATTATCATTCAAAGAATCGCTGTTTCTATCCGCTGGTGGCGGTTTACGGGAAGTTCACTTCCTCGTAGAGACGCGCCGGAACCCGTCGTCATTCCGAGCGAAGTCGAGGAATCCCGTTGCGTTAGCTGAAGATTCCAAAACGGGATCCTTCGACTCCGCTTCGCTCCACTCAGGATGACAAGAGGAAGTGCGCTTCGTCTTGGATGTCCACGCAACAGCGTGGCCGGTTTCGTTATTTCTTCGCTACAAGTGTGGCGCGCGGATATTTCGGCGGCGCAACTGGTATCGCTCGCGGATATTTCCCCGCGGCTGCGGCCAAACGCTCCTGCGACGGCACTGTTCTCCGATAGTTCGGCGTAATCACGCGCACCATCATGAACGGGGGATGGGTCTTCTCCCAGGCGAGCGCCTGCCGCTTGGTCTCGAAGAAGCGATCGACGACGACCGCATCGCGCTCGTATTTGGTCCGTCCGGAGAGGCGCGCAGCTTTCCGATTGATCACGGCGGTGCCGGTATCGACCGCCATGAAACGGCCGTCTGGGAAAATGATCTGGCTGCCATAGGGAATCCGCCGTGGATCGACAGCACAATGCCCACTGCGGAGACGGACGCCGGTGGCTGTCTTGTGCTGGCGGGTATAGCGGTCCGAGCCTGAGCCGCCTTTGGCCCAGTAGACAGTGACTCGGGCGAGCACCGTTTGCTCGCGGGTTTTGACGAGAGCGACCCGCTCGCGACTCTTCGCAGGCTTCGTCTGTTCGCGGGCAAGAGCCGCCGCTGGCATGGCCAGGATAAGAAACGCAGTGGGGGTGAGGAATCGTTTCATTAGGTTAAGTTTTTTAGCAGGGCCCGAGCCTTGAGACCTCGCAAAAGCTCGAAATGCCGGTTTTACATTGGGGGTACGGCAGCGCTGCCTCCGGGCGATACGGCGTCCGGGAAGCGAAGAAGATCAAACTCGGCGAGAACGAGCTTGTCCGGGGGGAATATGTGAACAACTCAGTGGTTACTAACAGGGCGCGCCTCTTTTCTCCTTATGGGTCGCCGCAGTTTTATCAGTAATTAGAATAATGTCAATTCTTTATAGCCAATTTTTCAGCCGGGGCCAAAACTCTCGGAGACTGCCCTTTAGGCCACGGCAGAGATACATTTTTTGGCGTTGTTCCCAAGGCATTGCCCACGGACTGCTCAACACTTCCCCGAGCTCTTGCACCTCGGTAAATTGCTGTCGTTCATCGTCCGCCCGATCATCCATGACCAGCACAACGTCCCCGGTATAATCGCGCGGTCCCCAGAGAAAGTAATTTTGATGGCCGGAGATTACGATCCCCGGGGGGATATTGTATTTCGGTCCAAAGAATTCCAGGGCGGCGGCTTCGCCGTAGTTCTGGCAAAAAATGGCGGCTCGCTTTTTGTCCTCGGGCTTCAAGTGATTATAGGCATGACCCACCGAGGCGGCCATTTCTTCCCAGCCAAATTGATCGGCGAAATATTGAGGCAGCGCCGCGGTGTGCGAAGTCTCGGTTCGGGGCGGCTCAAAATGAATCGCCTTCATGTAGGCGACCAATTTTTCCGGCGCCAGAATGGGCACAGTGATGGGTGCCAGGACTGCCGCGGGCAAAATGATGAGCGCGGCCAACGCCGGTTTCATCCATGTCCACCGCAGATTAAAGAGGCCTTCCGCTCCGACCCCGCCCGCTGCGAACAGCATCGGGTAGGCGGGCGCCAAATAGTAAACTTTGCCATGCAACAAGATGAATTCGATCAGCGTGACGAGATAGATGATTGCCAGTGCCCGGTAGCGTCTGCCGGCGCGCGATGCGAGCAACCACACCAGTCCGCCTAACCAAAGTGGCAATGTGCCGGGGTTCATCAGCAGCACCTGCTGACTCAGGAAGTCCGCCGGATTAAGAATCACATTCTTGTTGCTGTGGGCCACGTTGTTGAGCAATTCCCAGGTCGCCCAGTGATTTTGGATCTGCCAGATGATGTTCGGCAGCGCGACGAGAAACGCGATGAGGCCGCCCAGCCAGATCCATTTTTCTCGGAAATGGCGGCGGTCCGGCGAGAGCAAGCAGTCCTGCGATTACAGCCACGCCGAAAAAAACTGTCGAATGCTTGTTCTCGACGCCCAGCCCGGCGAGCAACCCGACCCAGAGCCAGAGAGTGGGCGGGCCGCCGTTAATGATTCGTATCAGGAAATAGATGCAACTCATCCAGAGCAACGGTTCGAACGCGTTCATGGAAAAGAAATTGCCGTTTATTATATATACCGGGGCGGTGAGCGAGGCGGCGCAACTCAACGCTACCGCCCAAATGCGCCCCCCCATCTGGCGCGCGATCATGCCAGCGAGCACGACCGCGGCCGCGCCCGCGAAGGCCGGTAGCAGCCGGATCGCGTGCAGAGAGTCGCCAAAGAGCATCCGGCTGAGCTGGAGCAGCAGGATCGACAACGGCGGCTGATCGACGTAGCCGAAGGCGAGGTGCCGGCTGCACGCTATATAATAGAGCTCATCCCGGAAGTAACCGTAACCGCCATTGGTGAGCAGGTGGATGAGCAGGGTTGCCAGGCCGAAGGAGATCAGCAGGGTGCGCTCCGTTGCCGTCCATCCCGGCGCGGGTTCGGAACCGGCGGTTTGCATTCGCAAAGTGTAGAGGCGGCCGTGCCGGCCGCAAACCGCTCGCCGATCGAGCGGCTCTGACCGGTAGGGACGGTTCTCCGAACCGTCCGGCGAATCCGAAAATGGCACGGCTTCGCCACGGCGAATCTCTACCTGTACTCACTCCTGCGGCGGGATAACTTGCAGGACCATGAATTCCGAATGCGCGTTCGACCAGGCGACCGCGTCTTGCTTCGTTTCGAAAAATCGATCGACCACGATGGCGTTGCGTTGAGCTGGGGTTCGTCCGCGTGCTCGTGCCGCTTTGCGACTAACTACGGCCGATCCGGTATCGACCGCCGTGCACGTGATATCGGGGAAGACAACTTTGCTGCCGTACGGGATTCGCTTTGGATCGACGGCGCAATGTCCAGGACGCAACCGGCGGCCCGTACTGGCGTAAAGGCCGGAAGCTCCCTCGTTTGCCCAGTAACCGGTGACCCGGGCCAAAACCGCCTCTTGGCGCGCAAAAGCGGCGGAAGCCAACGACGACAAAAGTATGATTATGTAAAATGGTTTCATGGTGTTCCAACATTGCTCCGATTTTGTCGAGTCTCGGGTGGAGCACGCCATTCACGATGACAAAGCTGCAGGATTGCAGATCAGTTTCGGAACAGCCCCGGCGCGTTAGCCCTTGGGGGCGCGCGGACTTCTGACGACGACTCGGTTGTGCCGAGCGGTCTTCTCTATAGACCGGTTGGGAGATTTGTCAAAAGAAGCGTCCTTTAATCGGGAAAATAGAAATTGAGAAAAGTGTAGAGGCGGCCGTGCCGGCCGCAAACAGGTAGGGACAGTTCTCCGAACCGCCTGACAAATTTCCGAAACAAATCGGACGGCTCGGAGAGCCATCCCTACCTGGGTGATTTATTCCGCTCGCAACGCTTCGACCGGGTTAACGTGACTCGCGCGCATTGCTGGGAACAGACACGCCAGCAGCGCGGCCAGGCCGAGGATCGACATCGTCGCGCCGAGCAACAACGGATTATGCGCCGATGTTTGGTAAAGTTGAGATGCGATCAACCGGCCCAGGGCAAGCGCGGCGGCGAGGCCGGCCAGTAATCCAAACGCGACTGGTGTCATTCCCTGTTTCACGACGAGTCGAAGCACATCCATGGTTTGCGCGCCCAGCGCCATGCGGACACCGATCTCTCCGGTGCGTTGCTCCACGGTGTAGGCGACCGCGCCATAGATCCCAACTGTCGCCAGTAATAATGCGACGCCGGCGAAGATCCCGAGCAACCACATCATCAAACGCGCTTGGCCTAACGCCTGGGCCACGATGGTGTCCATCGATTGCGGTTGGGCGATCGCGACTGTCGGATCGATCGTGTTGACGGCCGATTGCACGAGCTTCGTCACGGCTTCCGTCTTCAAAGAGCTACGCACCATGATGCTCAGGAATGGGAAATTTTCCTGTGCCCATGGCCGGTAAAATTCCATGTCGTTCTGGCGCGCGACGCGATCGGTGCGCACATCGCCGATAATGCCGATGATCTCGCAGGGAACACTTCCGCTTGTTACCAGGAGTGTCTTGCCGATTGGGTTTTCGTTTGGGAAAACTTTTTTTGCTCCCGCCTGGCTGATCAGCATTACGTTCTGATGATTCTCGACATCGTGCTCGTCGAAGTCGCGGCCGGCCAAAATAGGAATTCCCCAGGCTTTGAAATATCCCGGTGACGTGTCGTGCGACGGCGCAGCCGTGCGTTGCGGAACCGGCAGCACATTGCCGTCCGGCCGGGTATAAAGGGTCGCCCCATTGCCACCGGCCAGCGGGAAATCACCGCTGACCGCTGGATTCTGGAAGCCGGGTATGGTTTGCAACGTCTTGTCGATCTGATCGGCGAACCGGGCGCGCGCGCCGAGGTCAGGATATTGCGCAGCAGGCAACGTCACGAAACCAACCCAGATATTTTCGGGGCGAAATCCGAGGTCCTGGTGGCTTAATCGAATGAAACTATTGATAAGCAGGGCCGCGCCGGCGAGCAGAGTGACCGAAAGGGCGACTTGAGCGCCAACGAGCAGTTTGCGAAAGCGTTGTTGCTTCACGCTACCGGCAGTTCCGCGGCCGCCTTCTTTCAATCCCTCCACCAGATCAGCCCGCGAACTTTGCAGGGCCGGGTAAACTCCCATGGCCAGACCGGTCAGGATCGACAGCACAATGGTGAAAGCGAGCAGAGGAAGGGAGAGACCGACATGGTAGTTGGGTTCGAGCGGGAGAAAGTTCGCCGCTATTTTCGGCACGAGCGGCACCAGTTGCCAGGCCAGCGCCGCGCCTGCGATTCCGGCGAGCACACTTACGAGCAGGCTCTCGAAGACAAACAGCCGCATCACGCTCGAGCGCGAAGCCCCGATGGCCATGCGCAGCGCGATTTCACGACGGCGACCGCTGAATCGCACCAGGAGGAGATTCGCGACGTTGCTGCACGCGATCAGTAACACGAAGGCCACCGCGGCAAACAGAGTGGCGAAAGCCGGACGCAAATCGCCACTCACATCCTCCGATAATGTCCTGACAAGGTTCGGGAACTGGGCATCGATCTTTTCCGGATGCTGTGATTGATAACTTTGCTGCAAGGACGGCAGCGCGGCGCGGACCTGCTCGAGGGTTTGACCTGGCTTCATGCGTCCGATCACGCGCAGAAATCCGGTGCCACGCATCATGCGTTCATGGGAAAAACCGGGAATGTTGAACGGCTTCGTCGTCCAGACTTCGTTTCCATTCGGGCCGACCCATTGCACCGGCATGTTGGGCAAAACCCCGACGATGGAATGAGCTACGCCGTCGAGCGTAATGCTGCGTCCGATCACGTTCGGATCGCCGCCCATTCGTTTCCGCCAGAAATTTTCCGAGACCAGGGCCACGTCGGCGCCTTCCTCCTCCTGCGGCAGGAAGCTCCGGCCCTGGATCGGCCGAACCCCAAGGACATCAAAATAATTCGCGGTCGTCTTGAACGCCGCGATTTGAACCGGATCGCCCAAGCCGGTCAGGGTGGCGCCGGTACCATTCTCGGCCGCGAATCCGTCGAAGATCGTCTGGCCGTCGCGGTAATGCATGAAGCGCGGGGCCGACAACGGGAAAGGATTTTGCTGGTTGTCTTTCGGGTTGGCGAACAGATGCACAAGCCGATTCGACTCGCGGAACGGCAGCCCGCGAAGGAACAGATCGTTGATTAGGCTAAAGATGGCGGTGTTCAATCCGATCCCCAACGCCAGCGTAATCAACGCAAGCAAAGTGAACCCGGGCGATTTAAGCAATTGGCGGAACGCAAAACGAAGGTCAGTCATCATAAGTCGAGAGCTTCTGTAATCTTGCAACGCTTTTAGCTTTTGTTACCAAGAATTGGATGCGCCCCCGGCGCATTTGGATTCGTATATTGACGTCGCCGCCACGAGTTTTTGTCTATCGACTTACGGGAGAGCAGCCCATTTCGACCTGCGTGCTAGACTTCCCGGATAAATTCTTCGGCGGTCAACCCCGCGGCACGGATCAAACTCCGGAGTGTTGCTCTAGCACTTCCCTGTGATCGGGAACTGATAACGTCGCGCGTGCGCCTTCCTTGACCAAAATAATGTGGCTTCCACGTCGCCGCGCGATTCGCCAGTCGAATTTTTCAAGTACGCGGACGACCTCGGGCCCACTGAGCACGGGAACTTTCGACATTCATTCACAGTTGGCGTTCGGTGCCGACAGCGCAACTCATATGATATAACGCACGTTATATAATGCGGTTAGACCGCGACTTCGACGTCCGAAGTCTCGAATGTAAGGGGCATGCCGCACTCAGCTCGAACTTCGAGGCAAAGCGAGATGGCCTCCTTGATATTCGTCATGGCTTCCTCGCGCGTGCGACCCTGACTCACACAGCCAGGAATCGCCGGGCACTCTACGACCCATGCGCCATCTTCATCTTGGTAGATCACGGTCGGGAACTTCATGTCCGACATTATATCACATTTCACGCCGTGTGCCGTGGTGTAAGTGACGTGGAGGGAGTGCAATTCGGATCCCTGGCGCAACCAAATGGCTGGTACCAATTCACTGCGAAATGATTTCTGCTACTTTCCCAGGTCCTGGTTCGACAGGCTTTTGGAACTAGACGCTGGCTGGTTAATGTCTGTTGATGGAATTGCACCCGGATGCGCTTCGCCAGCGATTGGAACCGCCGTTTCGGGAGAATTTCGAGAAGCTGGGCGAACTCGGTGCCGCGATTTCCCTTTGGCATAAAGGAGAAGCAATTCTTGACCTTCATGGCGGGTTTCGCGATGCGCGTCGCGAACAGGAATGGACTGCTGACACAATCGTCCTGATTTGGTCGGCAACGAAGGGGCTTGGTAGCGCATGCGTGCTTCATGCGTTGCAGGAACACAGGATCGACATCGGACAACGGGTGGCCGAATTTTGGCCGGAATTCGGTCAGGCTGGCAAAGACCGGATCACGCTGGCGCAATTATTGTCGCATCAGGCGGGGCTGGCTGCTTTGGATCGAAAAGTGGACATCCTCGATTATCCGGCGGTGATCGCTGCGATTGAGAAACAGGAACCGAATTGGGAGCCGGGAACGGCCCACGGTTATCACGCGCGCACGTTTGGTTTTCTGCTCGATGAATTGGTGCGACGCATTGCCGGGAAGCCATTGGCTGAATATTGGCGGGAACAATTTGCCGAGCCGCTCGATCTCGATCTTTGGATCGGTCTGCCGGAAGGTGAAAACTCGCGGGTGGCGACCATGTACGCGGCGAAAGTCGGGAAGCCGCCGGAACCCAAACAGTTCTACGTTGATGTCGCTGCGCGCGGCACATTTGCCCACGAAGTGTTCATGTCGCCGTCGGGATTGAACGCCGTGAGCGCGATGAACGATCCGAAAATCCGGGCGCTGCCGTTCGTCTCTTTCGGCGGAATCGGCAGTGCCAGTTCACTGGCGAAATTTTACGCGATGCTGGCCAATGGCGGGCGCATGCAAGATCAGCCCGCCTCCGTGGTGCTACGGTGTGGCAAGCAATTCTTTTCGGAGAAGACTCTCGCATGGATGATGACCACGTTAACCGACGGGATTGATCGCGTGTTTGGAATCCCGACCGCATTCTCGGCCGGGTTCATGAAAGATTCGAAACCGGCGAAACGCCGTATCTTTGGAAGATCGACATCGTCATTCGGGCATCCCGGCGCGGGCGGGAGTCACGCCTTTGCCGATCCGGAAAACAAGATCGGTTTTGCCTACGTGATGAACCAGATGGAGCAATCGGTGTTGCCGAACGACAAATCGCTTCGCCTGCTGGATGCGATTTATGGCGCAATTTAATCCGGCGGGAATGATCGCAAGGACCGGTTTCCAATTTCTAGCCTAGACGTAAGAAATCCGCTTGACGGGAACGAACCGATTTGGTGAGCATCCGGTTTGGGCGCTTAATGCGCCTCCCACCCAATAACAAAAGGAATTATTTATGCGCCCGATCTTTCGCATCTTCGCCGCCCTCGCCATACTCACATTAATCGCGCTCAGCGCGAGCAAACAGGTTGCTCCACCGGCCAGGGACAAAGGCGAAAAGGAGCACGAAGATTTTTCCGAGTCGCCGCCACAGTTCTGGGTGGAGAATCTGCCGGCCGATCCGAATCTCCCGGTTTCGCCATATCGCGGAGCCAGCGTGCCGGCCTTCAGGCCTACGGCGCCGCAGCTCGCCCCGACCTGGACCGCCTTGGGGCCATTTCCCATTCCAAACGGTCAAACTGAAAACCGGACCGATCCGGTAAGCGGACGTGTTTCTGCGATTGCCATTCATCCAACCAATCCAAATATCGTCTATGTGGGCGCGGCCCAGGGCGGCGTCTACCGTTCCCTTGATGGAGGAGCGACCTGGACGCAGTTGATGGATAACGCTTTCTCAACCGCGATCGGGACACCACTCGCCATCGGGGCGATCACGATCGATCCGACTGACTCGAGCAACGTTCTGGTCGGCACCGGAGAAGGCAATCTTTCCGGAGACAGCTTCTTTGGCTCGGGTTTTTATATCATTACCGGCGCGGACGGCGGGAGCCCGACGGTAAATGGGCCTTACAATCTAAATGGAGCAATGCAGGACATTTTTACCGGTCGTTCCATTGTCTCGATCGTTGTCGATCCGGCGGACCACAACAATGTGTTCTGCGCAACTTCGTCGGGAATCGGTGGCATCGTAGCGACGGCTTATTCGATGCTTCCGGCGCGCGGTCTTTATCGATCCACCAACGCTTTCTCTGGATCACCGGTTTGGACGCGCCTCGATGTCAACGCCTCGGAGACAAATACGATTACCACGGCAGCCGCGGCCGACCCGAGCAACGCGAACAACCTGGTCTGTGCAATTTACAGCCAGAGCGGCACCAATACGACAGGCGGCATTTATATGAGCACGAACGCGCTGGCCGGCACGCCTACTTTTACCCGCACCAAGGGGCTGGCCGATTTCATCAATGTGAAGCTCGCCATCAACAAGGTAGGCTCGGCCGTAACCGTTTATGCCACGACGGAGGAAGGCTCACCCAATGGCCGGCTCTACCGGTCGACCGATGGGGGTGCGACCTGGAGTGCCGCATTGTCGGCTGTAAATGGATTCGCGAGCTTCCAGGGTTTTTACGACATCGCCGTCGCAGTCGATCCGAACGATGCTAATCGAGTTTACATAGGCGGCGCGACTGGAACGAATATCTTCAGGTATTCGACCAATGCCCTGACTGATCCGCCCACGAGCGTGACCTTCACATCCAGCGTGACCGGATTACACGCCGATGTTCACGCCATCGCAGTTGCGAATCAGGATACGACAGGCGCAGGCGACGGCGGTACCGCGGGCAACATCATTTATCACGGCAATGATGGCGGTATCTGGAGATCGACGGATTCTGGACTCAACTGGATCTCGCGCAACAACACGACCTTTAGCGCGACGCAGTTTCAGGATCTGGCGGTGCATCCGCTGGATCGTTATTTCTCCATCGGCGGCACCCAGGACAACGGCACTCCGTTCCTGAAACCGGATACGAGCTTTACCCGGGCCGATTTCGGCGACGGCGGCTATTCGTTAATCGATCAAAACGCGACCGACAACACGACCGTCACCATGTATCACACCTATTTCAACCAGACGAACAACCTGATTGGAACCGGGCGCAATTTGACCGTGCCGTGCGCGGTTGAAGGCCAATGGTCGTTTCACGGAACAAATGTCGGACTGGGTGGGCCATATTGCGACGGGACAAGTGACACGATTAATGGGATTGTCGTGAGCGATACGGTGAATTTTTATGC
This sequence comes from uncultured Verrucomicrobiae bacterium, assembly GCA_963815455.1. GTDB lineage: Bacteria > Verrucomicrobiota > Verrucomicrobiia > Chthoniobacterales > UBA10450 > JBDTZF01. The sequence goes on along the minus strand of CAWFGO010000002.1, from coordinate 301,460 downwards.
GCCGCAGGCGCTCGGACCGGGCAACCCAAATACCTGGTACTTCGGTACCAACAAGCTCTACCGCTCGACTAATAAGGCCGATACCGCGCTCGCAGTGAGTCAAGTATTGCAGGCCGGCGTAGCGGTAAGCTCGATCGCGATTTCGCCTCAGGACGACAACTTCCGGCTCGCGGGATTGAATAATGGCAAAGTTTTCGGGACATCAACTGGGGCAAATCCGCTTCTGCAAATTGCCGGTACTGGGGCAACCAATGGAACGACCACCACTCCGGCCACCGGTGTCGGTCGCATGATCATCGACCCGAATAACAAAGCGGTGGCCTACCTTTGCTTTAACGGCTTCGGCACCACCGGCACTCCCATCGCTCACGTCTGGAAAACAACAAACCTGGATACGCTTCCGGGAGGCTCTGTTACCTGGACTGCCATGTCCACTGGCTTGCCCGATATTCCGGTCAATGCGATCGCCATCGACCCGCAGACCCTTTCTGCCGGGAGTTCCACCGACGTTTATGTCGGCACCGATGCCGGAGTGTATTATTCGCCCGACGGCGGCGCCTCCTGGAGTGTTTATGGGGGCGGGCTCCCGCATGTCGCGGTTTTCGGCGTGCAAATTCAGGATCCGAACCGGATTCTTCGCGCGGCCACGCATGGTCGAGGAATGTATGAAATAGCCACGGCGTTCCAGCCAACCCCAACCCCCACCCCTACGGTAACACCGACTCCAAGCTGCTCGCCGACAGTCACATTCCGCAGCTCGCGCGACGGCAACGCCGAAATTTACGTAATGGACGCAGACGGCGGGAACCAAACTCGCATAACGAACAATTCCGCCGCAGACGATGAGCCGCGCTTTAGCCCAGATGGCAGCCGGATTGTTTTTCAAAGCAATCGCGATGACCCAAATTACGAGGTCTATGTCATGGACGCTAATGGCAACGGCCAAACACGATTGACAACTAGTAACAGCTTTGACGGCGTTGCCAGTTTCTCCCCCAATGGCGCAAGCATCGTGTTTGTCAGCGACCGCCCAACAGTTTTGAACCCTGGCATGCCGCAGCAGCCCACCGGGTCAGACTACAACATTTGGATCATGGATGCCGACGGCAACAATGCGGCCGCATTGACAACCGATACCGGTTTCGACAGCGACCCGCGCTTCTCCCCTGATGGGAACCAGATCGTTTTCTCCAGCGATCGCGTTGGAGCTGTCCAGCAAATTTTCATCATGAACGCCAATGGCTCGGGACAAACCCCGCTGACTACTACGGGCCCTAATTTCTACCCTTCGTTCTCGCCCGACGGGGCCCACATCGTCTTCTCCAGTGTCCGCGACGGCAACGTGGAAGTTTATGTCATGGACGCCGATGGAAATAATCAAACGCGCCTGACCAATAATGCTGCGGAGGATAATTATCCGGTGTTCTCCCCAGACGGCGCGAACATTTATTTCACCAGCAACCGCGACGGGAACTATGAAATCTACGTCATGGATGCTAACGGGGGCAATCAGAGTCGTCTAACGAACATTGCCCAAACCGACATCTTCCCAGACACGACGGCGGCATGCCCAACCCCGACTCCGACGCCAACCCCGACGGTTACTCCAACTCCGACGGTTACTCCAACCCCGACCGTAACCCCGACCCCCACGATCACCCCGACCCCCACCATCACACCCACCCCAACGGTGACGCCGACGCCGACTGTGACACCCACTCCGACGCCGACTTGCACGCCTGGCGCATGGCAGATCGTGGCTCCGTTCGATCCGCCGGACGTTTATGGCGCCGCGGTTACTTCCGACGGCACCTTCGTTTACCTGGCCGGGGGCTACAGTTTCTCCCTTAGCGGCGATTCTAATGTCTTCCAGCGGTACAATGTGAATACCGACACCTGGACTACGCTCACACCCGTGCCTGATTCGATGGCAACCATGGGTTCCGCAGTTTACTCGCCGGTGAATAATAAGATATACGTCTTCGGCGGCGAATCCGCCGCTTCCGGCACTGTGACCAATGCCACCCGAATTTATGACATCGCAACCAATTCCTGGAGCGCCGGCGCGAATTTGCCGGCTGTGCGTTGTTTCATGGCCTCGGGTTATTTTAACGGCAAAATTTATCTGGTCGGTGGTTACAGCACGGGCAACGTGATACCCACCGAATCGCAAGTGTGGGAATATGATCCCATCACTAACACCTTCAACACAACCCGACTGGCAATACCTCATCCGATAGGCGGCGCCGGCTTTGGGATCATTAACGGCCATCTGTATGTGGCGGGCGGGCGCGACGGCGTTACCGACAACTACGACGGCATCTGGGATTATGACATCGCCGCGAACACTTGGACGCAGAAAGCGAATCTGCCGAGTGGAGTGAATGTCCCTGGGAGCGCGATAGGAAACAGCCAACTCTGGATATTCGGAGGCGGCAATCCATTTTCGATCGAGTCTCCCACATTGACAGCTCCCACGGCCTTCGCGCCGATGATCCCGGATACGACCAACGCAGCGTTGGTTTATGATCCGGTGACTAACAGTTGGTCGAACGCTCCCGCCTTGAACGTTACGCGCTCATTCGTATCGGGGACTGCCGTGAGCAGCAAACTGATTGCTGCCGGTGGCTACACCGGTGCGACGACTGTAACGACCACAGAAACGCTCAATCTTTGTCCAACGCCAACTCCAACGCCAACCCCTACCATAACACCGACTCCGACACCGACCGCAACTGCGACTCCGGCCAATGATCAGTGTCCAGGAGCCATTCCAATTGCTTGTGGTCAGACCATAAATGGCACCACCGTTGGAGCGACAGTCGATTCGGGTGTGCCGACGTGTGTTACCACTTTGAATAGTGCGCCGGGAGTGTGGTACACATTCACGGGCGACGGCAACGTAAACACGTTAAGCCTTTGTGGATCGAATTATGACACCAAGATTGGTGTGTTCACCGGTTCCTGCGGCGCGTTGAGTTGCGTGACCGGGAATGATGATTATTGCGGATTGCAATCGCAGGTCACTTTCCCGACTACTGTAGGCACCACCTATTATGTAATAGTGACAGGTTTCGGCGGGGCCAGCGGCTCATTTACATTAACCAGAAGTTGTTGTCCAAACTTGGAGGTTCACCCGACGGCTGCACCGGCTTCAGTTAGGACAGGGGGGAACGCGACCTTCACCGTGAGGTCAATCCATGGGCCGAGCACTTGTCCAACCACGGTTTATTATTATATGAGCGGCAATGCGATCCTGGGGAGCGATTACACGTTGAGCGGTACGCCTGGGGAGGTCCTCATCCCGGCAGGGTCATCTACGGGCACGGTCACGTTGCATGCGAATTATCCGCACGCGAAGAAAGTGACCGCCACGATGAATCTGACCAGCGGCAATGGCTACGTGCTTTCAAACAAGGCGAAGTTCAGAAAGGCCTCGGTCAAGATTCAAAGGTAGCGAAGCCGAGCCTGGTTTCCCGCTGTAGCCGGGGTCGATGACCCCGGCTCGGTGCGGCGTGGCAACTCGAAAGGGCTTGGCGCGCCCGATGGATGCGATCCTGCCCACTCGCGGTTGCCTGTTGGCAGTTCAGCTGCTAGAACACCCGTGTGTTCCCCCCGGAATCGCCGAAATTTTCGTCCATGAAATTCATTCCGATTCTGGTCGCGGCGGTTCTGGCGCGGCCAGCTTTCGCGACGGACGTGCTTACGTGGCATAACGACCTCGCCCGGACCGGGCAGAACCTGAGCGAAACGATCCTCAAGCCATCAAACGTTAACTTCAGTGAATTCGGAAAACTTTTTGTTATTCCGACCGACGGTCAGGTATATGCGCAGCCTCTGTATGTTTCCGATCTCGGCATTCCCGGGAAGGGGACCCATAACGTGGTCTACATCGCGACCGAGCATGACACGGTCTATGCCTGCGACGCTGACGACGGCGCTGTGCTCTGGCAGGTCTCGCTCCTGGGGCCGGGCGAATCGCTCTCCGATAATCGCGGTTGCCCGTCGCAAATCACTCCCGAAATCGGAATTACGGGAACGCCGGTGATCGATCGTGGCGTCGGGCAGCATGGAACGATCTATGTTGTCGCGATAAGCCGGAACGGCGCGAATTATTTCCAACGGCTACATGCTCTCGACCTGGCTACGGGCGCAGAGCAGCTCGGCGGGCCAATCGATGTTGCCGCGACCTATCCGGGGACCGGTGACAACAGCGTAGGCGGAAATGTTGTTTTCGACCCGGCACAATACAAGGAGCGCGCCGGGCTGTTGCTGAGCAACGGAATTATCTATACGACGTGGGCTTCGCATTGCGATATCCGGCCTTACACCAGCTGGGTAATCGGTTACGACCAGAACACGTTGGCCCGCGTCCGCGTCCTCAATCTCACGCCGAACGGCACTCATGGCGCAATCTGGAGCGCGGGCGCCGCGCCGGCTGTCGATGCCGCCGGCAATATTTTCGCGCTTACCGGTGACGGGACTTTCGAAACGAATCTCGACGCGAACGGATTTCCCAATCGCGCCGACTTCGGCAATTGCTTCGTGAAACTCTCGACCGCTAACAACTCACTCCAGGTGGTGGATTATTGGACGATGTTCAACACCGCTTCCGAGACAGCTCAGGATCTCGATCTTGGTTCCGGCGGTCTCGTGGTTCTCCCCGACATGACTGATGCCTCCGGCGCGACCCGACATCTCGCGGTCGGGGCCGGAAAGGATGCTCATATTTATATCGCCGATCGCGATAACATGGGAAAATTTAGCGCGGTTTCGAATGCGAATCTGTATCAGGACGTGACGGGGGCACTCGCTCACGGCATGTGGGCGACGCCGGCTTATTTTAACGGCACCCTCTTTATCGGAGCCAACGGCGATCGGCTAGAAGCATTTCGTTTCGTCGATGCGCGACTGGAAGCCGCGCCGGCATCACAAAGTTCGGTCGTTTTTTCTTACCCCGGCACGACGCCAAGCGTTTCGGCCGATGGAACTGCCAACGGCATCGTCTGGGTCGAGCACACCAACGCAACAGTGCCGGCGGTGTTGCGCGCGTACAACGCAGCGAACCTTGCGATCGAGCTTTACAACAGCGAACAAGCGCCTAACGGGCGTGATCGCTTCGGCACAGGCAACAAGTTTGTCGTGCCGACAATTGCCAACGGCAAGGTCTTTGTAGGGACCAAGGAAGGGGTGGGGGTGTTCGGCCTCTTCACTTCGCCCACTCCCACTCCGACGCCAACCATAGCTCCCACTCCTACTCCCACTCCACACCCCCACCCCGACTCCGACTCCGACTCCGACTCCGACCCCGACTCCGAACCCGACTGCTACACCAACTCCAAGTCCAACCCCGCCGATTGTCGCGACCCCGATCATCTCGCCGAACGGGGGGACCTTCACGAAAAACGTGACCGTTCGCCTCAGCACGACCACGTCGGGCGCAAAGATTTACTTTACCAAGGATGGAAGTAATCCCACGACGAGCTCGAAGCGCTACAAGAAGGCAATCAAAGTAAAGACCAGAGGCTCGACGACGGTGATCAAGGCAATCGCCGTTAGGACCGGTTACACCAACAGCGCCACGGCGTCGGCGGCGTTCGTGATTCAATAGCTGTAGCCACCGGCCCGTGGCCGGTCTTTTCCGGTACCTTCGCTCGGCGGAGACGGCCCACAGGGCCATGGCTACAGATTATTCACCGATGATCGTAATGGAAATTTTCCTTCGGTGCGGCGCGCGCCGATGCTCGAACAAGAAAATTCCCTGCCAGGTGCCAAGCTGCATTTTACCATCGACAACCGGGACGGTTTCGCTGGTCCGGGTTAGCACCATGCGAATGTGCGAAGGCATGTCGTCCGGGCCTTCGTCATCATGCTCGTAGTTCGCATCCTCGGGCACAAGTTTGTCGAAAAATCGTTCCACATCGCGTCGAGCCGCGGGCGCCGCATTTTCCATCGTGGTCAGGCTGCAACTCGTGTGCTGAACGAACACGGTGACGGTTCCATTACGCACACCCGCCTTGTCGATCTTCTCTTGAATTTCGGCCGTGATCTCGTGCGTGCCCTTGCCTTTGGTCGCAATTTCGAGGGTGTCGTGTCTTACGCGCATGAATGTGATTGGATTGCAAAATTAGCTCAGAGACTCTCCAGGAGTTGATCTTTTCGTGTAGCAATGGAGTAGTGAGTTGTCGATGCAAGACGATCTCGATCGCATTTTATTTCATGAGACGACGATTCTCAGCCGGCTGGATGAATTAGCCGCGCAGATTTCGAAGGATTATCGCGGTCGTGAGCTCACGGTCATCGCCGTCCTGACCGGAAGCCTGATGTTCATGGCCGATTTGCTTCGCCGGATTCCGCTGCCGTTGAAACTCGATTTTCTCGCGGTGGCGAGTTATCACGGAAAAACGCAGACCACCGGTGAAGTGATTTTCAAGCAGGTCGCGCTCCCGGATGTGAAAGACCGGCATATTCTCATCCTCGACGACATCCTCGATAGCGGCCATACTCTCGCCGCCATTCGAGAAAAACTGGAAGCGGTCGGTCCGCAAAGCATTCGCGTCTGTGTCTTGCTCAGTAAAAAGAAGCAGCGCGAACGCCGAGTAGACGCGGATTACATCGGATTCGAGATCGAGGACGAATTCGTAGTCGGTTACGGGCTCGATTTTATGGAGCAGTATCGCAACCTTCCTTACATCGGCGTCCTGCGAAAAGATCTGATCGCGCAATCGATGGGATGAAGCGCGATCGCCGCGATGGGCCCCAGTCATTCCATTTTTCGATCAGATTTTCAGCTGGATAACAGATTCGATTTTTTTGTTGACTTTTGATTTGGAGGCTAGTGTGATCTGTCTATGAGTGCGAAGCTTTCGTCCTTCGGATTTTCGGGGACCGCTCGCGCGGTCCTTTTCCTGTTTGCGCTAATCCTGTGCCAGTCGCCGGCCTCGGCGGACATCATTAATGCAAATGCCACGGCAAACAACGGCGGCTCGCCGGGCTGGGCCATTTTCTTCGACCTGACCGCGAACACGATGCCCGTGTCGGTGACCAGCATGACGACGGCAAGCACCGCCGCGGCAAATGCGCCTTTCTCGATCGAGATCTTTACGCGCACCGGTACCGCGTTAGGCGGGCCAGTGACCGGCGGACCGGGCAGTTCACCGGATGGCTGGACCTCGCTCGGTACTGCAATGGCGACGCAAGGCCCAACCTCGAGTGGAATCTCGCTGCCGATTGATATTCCGGCGATCAATGTCGATCCTTTTGCCACGGTTGGTGTGGCGGTGCTATTTACCGGCGCCGGTCCGCGATATTTCGGCACCGGCAGCGGTCCTTATCAAATGTTTTCGGATTCGAATCTTACCCTGACTACCGGCGATTCGCGCTCCGTCCCGTTTACTCCGACGGGATCGTGGTTTGCCCCTCGGGGTTTAACCGGCTCGATCACTTACGCAGTGGTTCCCGAACCCTCGTCTTTCGTGTTACTGACGCTCTTTGGCCCATTGCTCTGGTTGCGTCGCCGCCGCTCGTGAGGCGAGAGCCTCTGAGCGTTTGATGAAAATTCGAGTGCAGTTTTACGCGCAACTCCGCGACCTGGCCGGGACCAGCGAGCGCGATGTCGATGTTGCCGAAGAATCAACCGTTCGCCATTTGCTCCAACAGATCTACGCCCAAACGCCGGCGTTGCGCGTCCACGACAAGACGATCCTGACCGGAGTGGGCCTGGAATTTGTCGGCCGTGATTACAAACTCCGCGACAGCGACGAGATCGCAATCATGCCGCCTGTGCAAGGCGGATAAGGCCATCATGGAGGGATCGGCGCTCCCGTTGCCGTCCCAATATAATGCCGTCGAGACGGAGCTCGTCTCTCCACTCGGCCTCTCGTTGATTTCAGTCCCGGAAATTCTTGAAATACGTTGCCACGCCGAAATCTTTGCTCTTCACAAATTGAATCACCGCCTGCAAGTCGTCCCTCTTTTTTCCGCTGACGCGGATTTGCATGTCCTGCAACTGGCTCTGGACCTTGAATCCCTCCGCTTTGATCGCCTGAATAATCTCCTTCGCTTTATTGCCCTCGAGTCCCTGCCGAATTTTCAATTCCTGCCGGGCATGCCCCATCGATGAAATCTCTGGGTCGACCTGCTCGATGTTGCGAAGATCGACACCGCGCTTGGAGAACTTTCCAATGACAATTTCGCGCAAGCCTTTCAAGTGCGACGCGTCATCGGCAGTCAAAATGATCTTTTCTTTTTCGTGAATGATTTCCGTCTGCGCGCCTTTGAAATCGAAACGCGCAGCCAGCTCTTTGCGCGCCTGATTCAGGGCGTTGTCCAGCTCCTGTTTGTCCACTTCGGAAACAATATCGAATGAGGGCATCTGATTTTTCGGATCTTAGAATGTCGATGGTCGATTGATCAATCAAGGATTCTGCTCGGAGATCTGAATATTTCCATCGATTGCGTGAATCCCGATCGTGGCCGTCGCACCCTGGCCGATGACCCTGTCGATCTTTTTCGTCTCATCGCTGTCGCGCTCGTCTGTCCCGGCAAAGTCGTTGCTGATTTTTCCGGTTCCTGATTCGGCCACGAGATGGAACGGCGCATCGCCGGGAATGAAAACCGCCGCGTTTCCATGCGTAATCGTCGCATCGACAGAAAATGCGTTCCGTTGCCACCGATCGTAGATCAAGGTCAATACGCCGCGGCCGACGGTCACATTAAGATTGCCAAAACTGTTTCGGACCAAGAGCCGTCCATTTTCGAGCCGGGCGTGCGTGCGGGCTCCCTGCATTCCTTCGATTGTGATGATGCCATTCGATGACTCCACGCGCGCGATCGTGGCCGTCTGCGGCACGAGCAGAGTGTAATCGACTGTGCCGGAGCGATCGGAAAGATCCCAATCCGCCTTCGGTGGAAAGATTGTTTCGACAGCGATGGAAGCCGGCTGCGCGGAAACTCTGATCGTTATTTTGTCGAGCTGCTTCCTGGAATAGGCCTTTTTGATTGCCTCCAATTTCAGCTCTCGGGTGTCCGAACCCAAAACGCGAATCGATCCATCTCCATTACGGATGCTGATGTTTGCCGCCGGATCGATGGGGTAGGTTTGTTCGATTGTTTGTTCGAGTACACGGTTCTTCGGCGGCCTGCATCCGGCCCATAGGCACCCCAAAGCGAGGAGGGCAAGTATGGAAGAGGCTTTCAATGTGCAAAATCATTAACCGGCAAGGCAAAACGTTGCGCCATAAAAAAATGCGCTGAGCGGTGCGCGGCCGGGGATGGAGGAAAACAAACGTGTCAAAAAAAAGGCTCGCCATGCGGGATGCGATTGGTTAGAAAAGCATTGATTGCGTGAAACCATGCAATGAGAACCGAAAGGAAAAATAAACATGAGCGAAGAAAACAAAGAAGAGAGAACGGAAAAACCATTCCGCGATTTGCCTGCGGAAAAGGATGTAACAGGTGGTCGGAGAGCCGTCGCGGGTGATATGAAAGGCGGCGGCGATACCAAGGGCGGCGGCGCTACCAAAGGCGGCGGCGGAACGATCGATCCGCCTCAAGGACCGCCCGTGACGTAAATCGGCGAAAGTTAGTTACGGACCGCGCTGCGGTTTCAATTCGCAGTCGCGGTTCGTTTTTGTACGCAATCCTGTCGAAGGTGAAGCGGCGCAAAAAAGTTCAGAACAACTCGTAGGAGAGCACGCTCAGGCAATAGATCGCGGCGGTCTCGACCCGAAGAACGATCGGGCCAAGCGTGATCGGCAGGCAACCGTGACTGCGGGCCAGGGCCAGCTCCGCCGGCGTGAAATCGCCTTCCGGACCGACGAGCATGAGGACGCTTTCGGGACGCCGTTCGCCTGAGGAATCGGCGATAATTGTTTTCAAATGCAGCGCCCCGGGTTGAAGCGAGCCGATCAAGCGAAGATCGAATGGCCGAGCGTGCCCGAAAAAATCCTTGAGCTTCTGCGGCGCGTGAACCTGCGGCAGCCAGTTTTGTCCGCATTGCTTGGCCGCCTCGATCGCAATCGTCTGCCATTTGGACTGTTTCTGCTCGGCGGCGGCGAAATCAAGATCGACAATCGTTCGCTCGGATATGATCGGGAAAATTTCCGCGGCGCCGATCTCGACCGCTTTCTGCACGATCAGTTCCATGTTCTTGCCTTTTGGAATCGCCTGGCCCAGAACAATAGAGCAACGAAGCGGCGGGGTTTCGGTTTCATTTAGTTTCCGCAGCAGAATTTCGCCTCTGGCAACGTTGGTGACCGCTGCCGTGATCTCGCGGCCGCGCCCGTTGAATACAACGAGTCTGTCATCGGTCTTCAGCCGTAACACATCCCGGGCGTGATGCGCCTCGGTTCCGCGCAGGGACAGCGCGTCCGGATTCCAGTTTTCAGGCGCGATGTAAAAACGATGCATGCCTATGTCTGACTACATCAAACATGGCGCGGCAAACATCAAACATTTCACTATTCGATCTTGGGCGTATCGATCCCGAGAGCATCGGCCAAATCCTGAAGGTGCTCCTGCTCCTGGGCGATGATTTCGCGCAAGACTTCGCCCAACGCGTATTCGCCCATTTCGTCAGCCTGGCGGACACGTTGGCGATAGTTGATCAGCGTTTGCCGCTCGTTTTCCAGGTCGAATTTGAGCATGTCTTTTGCCTTGTCGGACATCTTGACTTCCCTCGGCTTATTGGTGGGCATGCCATTGAAGTAATCGATCTGTTTGGCGATTTTGATGGCGTGCTGGAGTTCCTCTCCGGCGTGTGTTTCGAGTTCCTGGGCGATGTGATTGTATTCCGCGCCTTTCATGGTCTGGCTATAAATCACGTATGCGATGATAGCTTGATACTCCCGAGCCAAATCTTCGTTGAGTAATTCAACCATCCGTTCGCGGCTCATTTTTTGATCCTTCATACAATATCAATTCGTGCGACACCGGTTCGATGCGCTGGCCAAAATTTGCCCGGCCCGCGACTTTCTATTTTTCGCTGCGGAAAGAGCGGGTCACTTCCTCGAGTCTGTCCTTGTATTGTTCCCACCGTGACTTGGTCGTCCAGGCCAGCACCTGATGATAGCCGTCGTCGCTCTCGATCGTCGTATGAAGGAAAACGATGTTGGTTCCCTCCTGCGTGCCGCTGATTTCATCCTGAAGCGCGGGTCGTCCGCCGATAATAAGATCGACCGTTTTGCTGGCGGAAGAATTGCCCATTTTCTCTAACATCGCGTCGCGAGTGAGCTGATGATGTTTTTGAAGGGTGAGATTGGAGAGATCCGACTTATTTTCGGACAGAACGATAACGTATTGTTCGCTCGCCTTGTTGCCCGTTTGAAGTTCGGCTGCATCGTTCAAATCTCTTAGCTCGTTCCAGTCACTCGGAACGGTTAGGCGGGCTTTTCCATAGGCTGAGGCAACCTCTTTGGTGTCGATGCTGGAGCGATGTCGATGCTCGCGCACTTCGTGACGGGCTTTGACGATCGCGGGAATGAGTATTGCGGGGATCAACATCAGATTTAGCACGAGCGCGACATATCCAAGGACCAAACCGGCAGTAGCCAGGCCCATTCCGCTAACCGCGCCATTCGATCGACGAATCGTGCCTCGGCCCACATGCCCGCAAATGATGGCAGGAATTGCGGTGAACAACCCGCCGCACAGGAAAATTCCAAGAACAAAGCTGCAGATCGCGCTGGGCGCGGTGGGTGGATGGCCAGACGGGGGGATCGGGGGCGGAGACGAAGCCGGTGGCGGTGGCGGAGAGACGTGATCGCTCATGCCGTCGTTTTATCGCATGAACGGGCAAAAGCTACCCTAAATGATCAGCGCCGATTGCCTGTCGCCGCAGCCGTTATTTCTTTTTGCGTTTTCTGGTCGGCTTGCCCTTACGCTTGGTCTTGGCCATTTTTCGCAATTCTTTTTTGCTCATCGATTCGTACATTCCCCGCGAAGCGCCCTTGAGCGAAGACTTGGAGCGTTTCTTGCGCTTGGCAGCGAGCGCCGCCCCGGCGGCCATTTGCTGTTTCTTGGATTTTGCAGGCATACCAATACTTCGTTTCTGACCAGCGCTCCGGTTTTGTCACACGTAAATTCCGTGCTCGTGCAAAACTATATGGCGAGATTAAATTGGCGCGTGGCAGTCGAATTGGAATCTCCTCCGGTGCATCCCGGCAAACCGTTGAAGCGAATGAGCCGCCGGGTTCTGCTGATCAGTATCGGTGTGCATTTGTTGTTTGGACTCGGCGCGACATTCTGGGTGGTTTCGAAATATGTAGCCGGACGCAAGCTCACTTTCGCCGCGGGGCCGAAGTCGCCGAATCCCGCCGAGCGCGCGTTGGAGCATCGCGTGCAGGTCCAACAGAAACTACAGAGCAGCAACGCGCCGCCGGCCGTGCCCAAACGCGTGCTCTCGACCGGCCAGTCGAAAGTTCAGTTGCCACCGTTGCCAGCGCTTCCTGTCGATCCTGCTTCGCAAGCACCAGTGATGGCCGCCGCGGGACAGAATCCCGGTTTCTCGGCTGCGGGGGCGATGGCCTCGGCCGGCGGTACCGGAAGTGGAGCATCGATCAACTTTTTTGGCATCAAGGATGTGAGCAGCAATATCGTCATCATGATCGATGTTTCCGACTCGATGTTCACTCGCACCGGCGACGCGGAATACGGCAAAGGATTGGAGCTGCATGGCAAAGAACAGAATTTCCAGACGGTGCGCGATGAAGCGATCAAGCTGATCCAGAGCCTGAGTCCGGCGGTGAACTTCGGCATCGTGCGGTGGTCGGGCGGCGCTTATTCGTGGAAACCGCAGCTGGTTCCGGCGACAGAGGAGAACAAGAAAGCAGCCATCGAACACATCCAAAACGAAGTCGACTACAAGAAGGCCAGACCGAACAAGGGGCGACCCGGAGGCACGCGCCACGATTACGCGCTCGAAGAAGCGTTCTCGCTGAAGCCCGAAGTTATTTACATGATCACTGACGGCAATGCCACAGCCTCGCAACCCGGCGGCGGTCTGGCGCCGATTCCGCCCGAGGATATTTTCAAGGTGATGGAAGCCGGTCAGAAAACTTTGCCCAAGCGCGCCCGCATCCACGTGATTTATTACGTCACCGGCAAGGAAAAAGCAGATGAACGTATGATGCTGATGAATCTCGCCGCTCGCACGAGCGGAAAATTTAATCGCGTCGAAGCCAAGGGCCGCAGCCGTTAACGGCCGGGCTCTGCCCGAAGTCGCCAAATGAGATAAATCGGCAGGCCAGTCAGCACAATGACGATTCCGATTCCCGAGGTCGCCGGAGCGAGCCAGGCAAGATCGACAATCAAGGCTGCCGCCAGCGCGATGGAGATTATCGGGACGATTGGATAGCCCCATGTTCGATAAGGCCGTTCCGCGCCCGGCGAGTTTTTCCTGAAGAACCATTACCGCTGCGACCAACAGCACATAAAAAATCAGATCAGCCGAGACGATGTATTCGAGCAACTGGGTATAAACGTTTCCGTAACTGATCGCGCCGGTCGCGGCATCGGTAGTCATTGTCCGCGGCAAAGTCAAAAACGCCGTCCAGATTCCCTGCGCCACCAAAGCTGCGGCCGGGACGTGTTGCGCGTTGGTCGTGCCGATGCGGCGGAAAAACAGGCGATCGCGCGCCATCGCATAATAGACGCGCGCGCCGGCCAGGATCAGCCCGTTGTTGCAACCGAACGTGGAAATCATGATCGCCGCGGCCATGCACATCGCCCCGGGGCGGCCAAACAGGGAATTCATCACCGCGACCGCGACCCGGTTTTGCGGCGCGTGCTCGATTTCCGACAATGGCAACGTCGCGACGTAAGCGAGATTGGCCAGCACATACAAGACCACCACGATTCCGCAGCCACCCAGCAGCGCGCGTACAAGGTTCCGACCCGGGTCGCGGATCTCGCTCCCGATAAAGGTGACATTGGTCCAGGCCGTTTGCGCGAACAACGGGCCCACCATTGCCTTTCCAAAAAGAAGCGCCAATGCCAGCCCGCCCACAATACCAAAGCCTGGCTGGGCAACCTGCGGACTCCAGCCATTCGCCCACGAGTTCCACCAGTCGGACGATCGCGCGGCGCTGCCCGCGTTCCAACCCAGCGACAACCCGAGCACCACGACGGCCGCCAACGCCGCGGTCTTTGCAAAAGTAAATGTGTTCTGAACAATTTTGCCGACTTCGAGTCCGCGCGTGTTGGTCCAGGTCAACAGCGCGATTACCGCGATCGCGACCAATTGCTCGGTCGATAAACTGATCGCGTAGTGACTCCCCAGTGCGATTGGTTTGATCAGATAATTTTCCGGCCCGACTGCCAGAGCGAAAACGCCGAGAAATTTTGCGAAAGCGATTGCCACCGCGGCGATCGTCCCCGTCTGAATGACAAGAAACAGCGTCCAGCCGAACAAAAATCCGATCGCCGGGCCGTACGCTTCCCGGAGGAAAACATAAACGCCGCCGGCGCGCGGCATCATCGTCGCCAGTTCCGAGCAACAGAGCGCGCCGGTGATTGTCATCAAACCCGCCACCGCCCAGGCCAGCAGCAACCACCCGGGTGCGCCAATCAATCGGGCCGATTCCGCCGAAGTGATGAAAATTCCCGACCCGATCATCGAGCCCATCACAATCATCGTCGCGTCCAGCGGCCCCAGCGCGCGAACCAATCCGGCCTGTTTCTGATTGTCGATCTTCTCGCTCATTTTCTTGGCGCCCGAATTTCCACGCCTTCCGCTTCTAACTGTGACCTCAGCGCGCGAGCGAATTCAACGGCACTTGGATTGTCGCCATGCACGCAGATTGTCTCGGCCCGAACATCGACATCGGTCCCATCCACGCTGCGCACTTTGCCTTCCCGAAGCATTCGTAACACCCGAGGCGCGGCCTCCTGCGCATCGTGCAGCAACGCGTCCGGCCGTGACCGCGGCACCAGCGTGCCATCGGCCAGGTAATTTCGATCGGCAAAAACTTCATGAGCGATTTGCAGTTCGTGTTTTTCGCCGGCCCGGGCCAGCGCCGTATTATCGGGCGCAAACAGAATCAGTTTGGAATCGACAGATTTTGTGGCCCGGGCAATCGCATCGGCCAGTTTCTCATCGCGCACGGCCATGTTGTAGAGCGCGCCGTGCGGTTTGACATGGTTCGGCTCGACCGCGACGGCCGTAGCGATGGCCTGAAAAATGCCGATTTGATAAGCCACCGCGTCGAAAATTTCCTCGGCGCTAACTTTCGATTCTTTGCGACCAAAATTTTCTCGATCGAATAAGCTCGGGTGTGCGCCGACTGCGACGCCGCATTTCTTCGCGCCAGAAATTGCGGCGTGAATGGTATCGGCATCGCCGGCATGAAACCCGGTCGCGATGTTGGCCGAACTGATCAATTCGAAAAGCTCGGCGTCATGTCCCGAGCCTTCGCCGAGATCGGCGTTAAGATCGACATGAAGCTTCATGCGTCGTGGAGGCTGAGCCCAACCCGGAAAAGTTCCAGCTCGCGTTCGCGTTCTAACAAAAGCCGGTGCGCATCGGCCAGCGATACCTCGGCAAAGCGCACGGGATCGCCGGTCCGAAGCTGAGCGGCGATTCCAAGATCGACAGTGATCACGTGCCCGATCTTGGGATAACCGCCAATCGTTTGGCAATCGCCGAGAAGCAGAATTGGCTTCCCGTTCGCCGGCACCTGGATTGTTCCAGGCGCGACCGCTTCGGAAATAAGATCGACATCGTCGGTTCGTTTTAGTTCCGGGCCGTCGAAACGCGCGCCCATCCGGTCGGAATCGGATGAAACGACGAATGCATCCGTGGTGAAGCAGTGAAGTGTCGAGGCGTCAAATCGGTACCAATCAACGCCGCGAACAAAGCGCAGGACAGGCTCTCGTTTCGCCGGGCAAACCCAATCATAAGCCGCACTCCACGCCGAAATCTTTGTAGCTGCGGGCGCCGACCGCGGCGGCGTGCCTAATGGCAATTGATCGCCATCGCGCAGCGCTCGTCCTTCCAATCCACCAAAATTTGCCCGCAAATCGGTGGAGCGACTCCCGAGAACAATCGGGACATCAATTCCGCCGGAAATTGCCAGCCAGCATCGACATCCGATTCGAGGATGGCCGAATTTCAATTCCTCGGCCGGGTCAATGCGGGCAACGTGACCGGCCGGTAACGATGTCGATCCAATGCGAACATCGAATTCCCCACCGGACCAGGCAACGGTTCGTTCGTCTTCGAATCGCAGATGCGCGCCGCCGAAGGTGATTTCCAATCCGGCCGCCGAGTCCACGTTGCCCACCAGCAGATTTGCAACGCGCAGGGCATGTTGATCGAGCGCACCGCTCAGTGAGACACCCAATTCGCGGCGGCCAGTTCGACCCAAATCTTGAACCGATGTAAGAAATCCCGCGCGGGTAATGATCAGGCTCATGGGTGGATCGTGACCTCCGGGCACGATGCTAAAGTCGGCGCCGAAGGCGCAATTGTTTAACATCGCGCTCGGAGATCGCGATCCACCTTCGAGCGCTATCGCACGGATTCAATAGCATCGAACTCTTTCCGAGTGATTTTGCGGAAACGCACGCGATCACCTGGCCGTAGGAGCACGGGAGGATCATTAGCCGGATCGAATAACCGCAACGGCGTGCGACCGACCAGGTTCCAGCCGCCAGGCGAGCGCAACGGATAAATTCCGGTTTGCGCGCCACCGATTCCGACCGCCCCGGCGGGAATATCTTTTCTCGGCGTAGGGCGACGCGGAGTGGCCAGCTTTTTCGGGAGCCCGGCCAGAAAAGGAAAGCCGGGAGTGAATCCAACGCAGGTGACGCGATACTCGCCGCCGCTGTGAAGATCGACAACTTCTTCGGGAGACATCTGCGCGTGTCTGGCAACGTGATCCAGATCCAACGCGAATTCCTGATCGTAACAAACTGGTATTTCCCGGAAGTTGTCCGTTTTTGTCCGCGCCCGGCCGCGGTCGGCGCCCGCGGCTGCAATGCGTTTGGCCAACCAACCATGAATTTCATCGGGTTGCGCGCCCGCCCGCACGACCCGGACCGGATCGAAGAAAACGCCGACGGTCGTGTAGGCAGGCGCAAGCTCGATCACGCCAGGAATATTCGCCTCTCGAATCCGGCGAAGTGCGTGCAACACTTCGGTTAACGTTTCTTCCGGCGCGTCCTGAAACTGCTCGCGCACCCGGACGATCAGCGCTGAATCTCCGAGAGGGGTAATTTGCATCGACGCGTGATTCAATCACTGCGCGAGTGTCGCTTCGATCTCCATCTTGATCGCGACCTCGTTGCTGATGCCCGAAACCGCCTCCGCGGTCTTGGTAAACACGAGGCCAAAATCGCGTCTCCTGATCGGCTCGGCCGTGATCTCCCATCGAGTTTGTTGAAGGGCCGGCCCTTCTTTTAACGGAGTGAGCAGCTTGACGTGGAGCGTCACCGGTTTGGTCACTCCGTGCATAGTCAGGTCCCCAAAGATGTCCCCGCTTTGCGGCCCGCCTTGTCTGGCGCTGCGGCTCCCAAAAATGATCTCCGGATATTTCGCGGCGTTAAAAAATTCTTCGCTGCGCAAATGATCGTCGCGCTTCTTGTTGCGAGTATCGATGCTGTGGACGGCAATGGCGGCCGTTACCGACGATTGTTCCGGATGTTCGCGATCGAGATCGATCTTGCCGGAGAACTGCTTGAATTTACCATTGGTCCCGCCGAGGAACTGGCGAACGCGGAAACTAATCGTGGAATGATCTTGATTGAAATTGTAGATGTCCTTCGCCGCCGCGTCGTAGACGAAAGTCGCGGAGAGCCAAAGAAGGGCGCCAAATCGAAGGAATCGCAGTTTTGATTTCATTTGCCGGATTGTGTCCCGCCTTGTCCCAATCTCTTTAAAAGAGGCGCGCGCGACAATGGCAATTTTCCAAACAAATTGCCCAGCGCAAAGGCCGGATTGGCTTTGAGCTTCTTTGCATCGTGGACGCCGGCAATGCGAGCCAGCTCGGTCTCAAAGTGGGAAACCGCGCGCAGGTTTGGATCGTTCGAATCGAGATAGCCGAACGCTCGTCGCAGAAGAGAGAACAATTCCGGTTCATGATGATCGCGCTCGGTGCAAAGCTCGATCAGCTCGACGAAGTACGCGGCTGCCTGCGTTCGCAAGTAGCTCGTCCGAATTCCCGGGAATGGATTTTTCATTACGACTTCGGTAAGGGTGTGCAGTGTTGATTTGCGACTGCGGGCGATCTGAATTTCCGTTTCGAAAAACAAATCCAGCTTGCCGGAAAACGGGCTCTTGGCCCGGCGCGCACCTTTAGCCATGGTTTGAATGCAACCGAGCGACTCTGTGCACCACGACACGATCAGGCTCGTGTCGCTGAATTTCCGTTTTCGCAAGAGAATCGCGGCGGTCGTTTCCACACTTAATTCTATCCTGTCATCCTGAGCGTAGCGAAGGATCTCTGACTGTTTCTTAGCTCGGAACCCCCAAAAATAACAAGAGATCCTTCGCCGTCTGCGCGGCTCAGGATGACAAACCTCATCGATGCGAACGCCTGCGCCGCTCACAGCAGCTCATTGAGAATTCGCATCCAGTTTCGGAAAAGGATTTTCTCGATCTGCTCGTCGCTGAATCCGCGCTCGATCAATTTGCGGGTCAGATTTCTTGCGTGCGCATGAGTGGTGAGATCCGGAATGAAATGCGGCGTGGTTAATTTGGCTGCCAGTTCCTGGACGGCCTCCTTGGGCAACTGACTGAAAAGGAATTCGCAAAAATCGAAGCCAATGGCCACTCCATCGATCCCGATGAGACTGGCAATATGTTCGATATGATCGACGTAATGATCGAGCGTGCTCTTTTCCTTGTTCGGGCTCACCAGAATCGCGTTGACGCCGATCACGCCTCCGCGTTGACCGATCGCTTTGATCTGCTCATCGCTGATGTTGCGTTCGATATCGTAAAATTTTCGCGCGTTGGTGTGCGACACAATGAACGGCTTCGTTGTAAGATCGACAATGTCATCGAACCCCCGGGGATTGATGTGGGCCGCGTCCACGACGATCCCGAGTCGCTCGCATTCACGGACAAGGTCTCGACCGAACGCGGTGAGGCCATCGCGCGGCGAGCCGCTCGGCTTGAAAATGCCGCCGCTGCCGGCGGCATTGCGCCGGGCATGGGTAAGTCCGATCGCTCGGACCCCGAGCTCATAAAATACACGGAGCAAATTCAAGTCGTCGCCTAATGGTTCGACGCCTTCCATCGTGATGAGCAGCGCGATCTTTTTCCCGGCCTGCGCCTGCACGACTTGGTCGTAGGTCTTGCAAACAATGAAGCGTTCAGTGGTTTCAACCTCCGCATAGAGCCGGGCAATCTGATTAACGCCGACCCGCAGAGCCATTTCCGGCAAGTAACGGTCCTCGACGTAAACTGCCGCGCCGATGACTCCGATATTTCCGGCTTCAAGCTCGGGCAGATAATGCGAGACAAGCGTGTCCGACCGGTTGCGCTTCTCATACAAGTCCATCGGCAGGTCGAAGTGAAGATCGACAAGGCCATGCGTGTGGAGTCGATTGATGCGTGCTTCGGTTGATTCCTGAGACATTGCGGGACGAGCTTGGAGGCTCAGGGCACCGGCGGCGGGGAGGCAACGGCCACAGTGCGCGCGGAGTTTTTTGGCTTTTGCATGAGCAACGAAAATACCACGACGGACCAAACTGCACCGAGAGGAAGAAATCCGGGGAGCCAAATGTTCCAGCGCGAAAACAAGGTGAGCGCAAGCATTGCGTAAGCGGCCGAGAACGCGATTGCTCCCAAGAGCAGATCGATTCGGGAGAATCTTTGGAGCGGGCCGCTTATTGCCACTACGATCACGAGCACGGCGCAATCGAACACCCAACTTATTCGTCGAACGAACGAGTTTGTCTGGATCGAAGCGATTGTTGCCGCCACAACATCCGGGGATTCAAACGGGCTCGTCGACGTGCGTACAAGCACGATTTGATCGTGAATATCGTCGAGCGGCATCATCCCGGGCGTTTTGTTTTCATGCTGCTGCGCGGCGAGGAGCAAAGCGTTCAGGCCGATGTGGCGGACGCCTTTCGCGGTATTCGGATTGATCAGGGCTGTGCCGTCCGAGCGAATTGGAATTTTCCTTCCGTCCGGAAGCAAAATGGATTTGCCGATGTCGATCTTCATTTCGCCAGGCGTAATGCGCAGCCAAAGCATTGCCGCTTGAAGCGCAAACGAGGGAATCACTTCACCGCGAAACTGGAAGAGCAACGGCGCGTGAAGATCGCTCGCAATTTCCCTTGGCAGGTTGACAAAGCCTGGCGTTGAGATCAGGCGCATGTCTTCATCGGGCTGGCGCGCGATTCCCGAAAATGCAATCAAATCGCCGCGCTTGCCCGTTACTTGCGGGAAACCGGAGATTTCGGCTACGGGGGCATCGGGATCGGGCGTGGACGTCAGCTCGGTTGCGAGCAGCACTTTCGGCACGCGCATCGCCTGATCGAGCAGAATTTGTTGCGCCTCCTTCGAGCTCTCGGGCCACTGCAAGACGGGTTCCAACGCAACAATTATCGGTTTGAATTCGAGCAGGGCCTGGACAAGCAGCGCGTACTCGAGTGGCGAATTGGCGCCGCTGGAACCACGCAGGAATCTTTCCGTGGCATCAAGCGGTTTATTTTCCTGTTGCGCGACTGGCGGACCGCCGAGTTCGACAATCGTTAGCGGAACGGGTTGGTTGCGAACAGCCGAATTCTTGATGAGCCAGCGAAGAAAAATTTCCTCGGTGCGCTGGAGCCGGGGTTCGCGGGAAAAGACGATCCCGAGCAATAAAATCACCAGCATCAGAAGGATCGTCTGTCGTCGCATTGAGAGCGTTGTAGCCGAGGGCGTCGACCTCGGCAACTCACGACTTTGTCCGAAACCGCAGGAAGTCGCTTAGCGACTTAGCTCGAGCATCCGCAGAATCGGCGCCTCGGCGCGCTGGCGCAGCGGTTCGGGCAAAATAATCTCCGGCTCCATGTTCAACAGCGCCGCGTGCGCTTTCTCCAGAGTGTTCATTTTCATGAAGCGGCATTCGCCGCAGAAACAATTCTCTGTCGGGCCGGGTATGAATGTCTTTGCCGGGATTTCTTTTTTTAGCCGATGCAACATTCCGGCTTCGGTCACAATAATGATCTCGCGCGCGGGAGTTTGTTTGCAAAACGCGATCATTTTTTCGGTCGAGCAAACTTCATCGGCCAGCATTCGCACGGCGTAGGTGCATTCCGGGTGCGCTACGACCGGAGCGTCCGGATATTGTTCGCGAATCCGATTAATGCTGCGCGCGGTGAACTCGACATGCACATAACAGGTGCCCTGCCACAGATCCATCTTTCGACCGGTCCGTTCCATCACCCACGCGCCGAGGTTTTGATCTGGCACAAACAGAATATTCCGATCGGCCGGCGCCGACCGCACGATTTTGTCGGCATTGCTGCTGGTGCAAATCACGTCGGACTGCGCTTTCACTCCGGCGCTGCAATTGATATAGGCGATCACGTAATAATTCTTGTCCGCGTGTTGTTTCAAGAACGCGGCGAGCTTGTCGGGGGGACACGATTCCGAAAGTGAACAGCCGGCATCGAGATCGGGAAGAATGACCCGCTTGGTCGGATTAATAATCTTCGCGGTCTCGGCCATGAAATGGACGCCACAAAACAAGATCACGTCGGCGTCTGTCTTGGCCGCTTGATAACTCAGGCCCAGTGAATCGCCGACGTAATCGGCGACGTCTTGCAGCTCCGGCACTTGGTAATTGTGCGCCAGGATCACGGCGTTCCGCTCCCGCTTGAGTTCGACCAGTTCTTCGGCGAGGTCGACGCCAGTTCGACCCGATCCGGCACTTTGGGCCGGCGCGAAATTTACACCTGCGGCTACCATGGCGTAATATCGAGTGAATCGATGTATTCTCAAACGGGCGCGGGGAAACTGACCGGCCAGGGTCCAGGCATTTGACCCAGACGCCCTAGAGCGCCTTGCGCATCGCGTCGATGGGGGCTTCGCGTTCGAACCAGAACTCGAACGCCAGCGCTCCCTGATGCAACAACATCGACAATCCATTCGTGCCGCGAGCGCCGGCCTCATCGGCGGCGCGCAGCAGCGATGTTTTTGATGGGCCGTAAACCGCGTCAAAGATCATGTGATGAGGTGCGAGCAATCGCGCCGGGATCGACGCCGGATCGCTCGGGTTCATCCCGATTGGTGTTGCGTTCACGATAAGATCGACATCCGCCATTTGTGCGCGCAGGGCCGCTTCCATCCATGGCACAGCCTCGAGCCGCGCCGC
The DNA here is from genome assembly GCA_963815455.1 of uncultured Verrucomicrobiae bacterium. Lineage (GTDB taxonomy): Bacteria > Verrucomicrobiota > Verrucomicrobiia > Chthoniobacterales > UBA10450 > JBDTZF01. The sequence continues at coordinate 279,150 of CAWFGO010000002.1, read as the reverse complement.
GGGGCCGAGCACGCGCGGTCCCGCGAAAAATGTTCGCAGCTTCTCGGCCAAGGTCTTTGCATGTTCCGGTGTGCGATTAACGAGCACGAGGCGTTCGCAATTTTCCAAGGCACATTGCCAGGCGATAGCGCGACCGGTTCCGCCGCCGGCGCCCAGAATCATTACACGCAAATCGCGCACGTCGACGGAGAACTCCTGACGAACGGCCCGCAAGAACCCTTCGCCGTCCGTATTCGATCCGATCAGTTTCTTGTCTCGCACACGAATGGTGTTCACAGCTTCGACACGACCTGCTCGTTCGTCCGCTCCATCGATTTGAGCGAAAGCGGTGATCTTGTGCGGCACGGTCAAATTGATTCCGATAAAATCGACTTTTTCTCGCAAGAGGAGCAGGGCCGATCTCAACTCGTTTGGCCGGATATGGAAACATGCGTATTGCATGTCGATCTTGCAGGCACGCAGGGCCGCGTTTTGCATTTGAGGCGAAAACGAATGGGCCACAGGGTCACCGAAAACTCCGAGGCGAATCGGTGGATCGACATCGGCGGCGATCTCGGGCCAATTCTCGAGATCGGCCAGCGTGTAACGATCGGTGGTTGGCTTTTTTTTCATGTCATCCCGAGCAACGTCGAGGGATCCCGTGGAGCTACCGGGAGGTATTGCCACGGGATCCTTCGACTTCGCTCAGGATGACATCGGTACGCAGTCTGGCTTGCCGATGCAAGAGTCGTCTGTAGTTTCGCGCCATCAGAATGAGCACTTCGACTGACACTCCTTCGGATTTCATCCGCGACGTTGTCGCGGAGGATGTCCGTGCGGGTAAGTACAAGAAGATCGTCACCCGATTCCCGCCGGAGCCGAACGGTTACCTCCACATCGGGCACGCCAAATCGATTTGTTTGAATTTCGGGATCGCCCGCGAGTTCGGCGGGATTTGTAACATCCGCATGGATGACACCAATCCGACGAAAGAGGAGACCGAATACGTCGAATCGATCATGGCCGATGTGCGCTGGTTGATCGGCGACTGGGCCGACAAAAATGTTGGCGGCGCGCCGCTCTACGCGTCGGATTACTTCGACAAGTTTTACGAATACGCTGTCGATCTTGTGCGAAAAGGAAAAGCGTATGTCGATGATATGACGCCGGAGCAAACGGACGAGTATCGGCGCATGGGAAAAGAGAGTCCGTTTCGCAATCGGCCGGTCGAAGAAAATGTCGATTTGCTTGGCCGGATGAAAGCGGGCGAGTTTGCGGACAACACCCACACGCTGCGAGCCAAGATCGACATGGCGGCGCCGAACGTCTGGCTGCGCGATCCGGTGCTCTATCGGATTCGGCACGCCGAACATCATCACACCGGCAATAAATGGTGCATTTATCCGATGTACGATTGGGCCCACACCCTGAGCGATTACATCGAGGGAATCACGCATTCGGTCTGCACGCTCGAGTTCGAAGTCCACCGCCCGCTTTACGATTGGATTCTGGATGCGCTTGAGCTGCGCGAGCCGCGTCCGCATCAGTATGAATTTGCCCGGCTCAATCTCACTTACACCGTGATGAGCAAACGGAAGCTCATCCAGCTGGTGAACGAAAAACTCGTGAACGGCTGGGATGATCCGCGGATGCTCACCATCTCCGGTTTGCGGCGGCGCGGTGTGACCGCGAGCGCGTTGCGCGCTTTCGCCTACAACATCGGCATCACGAAATATCCGAGCATGACCGACGTGGCCGTGCTTGAGCACACTCTGCGCGACGAATTCAATCGGTCCGCCCCGCGCCGGCTGGCCGTGTTGCGGCCGATCAAAGTTGTGCTGACGAATTATCCCGAAGGCAAAACGGAAGAGTTGGATGCAATCAACAATCCGGAAGATACGAATGCGGGAACCCGCAAGATTCCATTTGGTGCCCAGCTCTTCATTGATCGCGACGATTTTATGGAAACGCCGCCACCGAAATATTTTCGGCTAAGACCCGGCGGCGAAGTGCGGCTCAAATATGCCTACATCATCAAATGCGATGAAGTCGTCAAAGACGCGGCTGGCAATGTGACCGAGCTTCGGTGCACTGTCGATCTTGAGAGCAAATCGGGCGGTGCGACTTCAAACCGTAAGGTGAAAGGGACGATTCATTGGGTGAGCGCAACAGATGCGATCGACGCAGAAGTTCGATTGTACGACCGGCTTTTTACCGTTCCCGAGCCCGATGCCGATGGCGATTTCAAATCGTTTATCAATCCGAAGTCGCTCGAAGTGGTGACCGCGAAATGCGAACCGTCGCTGGTGAATGCGCGTCCGGAAGAGCGTTATCAGTTTGAGCGGCTCGGCTATTTCGTTCTCGATCCCGATTCCAAGCCTGGCAAACCAGTTTGGAATCGCACGATCACGTTGAGGGATACCTGGGCGAAGGAATCGAAGAAGGGGTGAACGCGGCTGCTTGTCATCCTGAGTCGCGCAGCCGACGAAGGATCCCGCGAGCACGGGCAACGTTCGCGGGTCGCAACGTGGTCATGCCCCTGTGTGATTCGATCCCGCTAGATGCGAGTGCGGGGTCCCTCGCTTCGCTCGGGATGACAGAGCGAGAGTGTCAGAACGTGGCAAGAGCGCGATCGATTCGGGCGAGCACTTTCTCTTTCCCGAGCACTTCGAGCAGGTGATACAGGCTCGGGCCGGCATTGCTGCCGGTGACGGCCAGCCGCGTCGGATGAACGAGCGCGCCGACTTTCACCCCGAGTGTGGCTGCGGTGGCTTTCAACGTCCCTTCGATTTCGGCAGCATCGAATTTTTCCAGAGCGCCAAACGCATCGCGAACGGCTCTGAGCCGCGGCCTGTTCTCCGCAGTAAAATGTTTGGCGACGCCTTCGGGGTTGTAATCGAAATCGTCGGTGAAATAGAATCCGCAATACGCCGGCAATTCATCGAGCGTATTGATCTTTCCCTTGCACGTTTGCAGCGCGGCGCGGACATAGTTTTCCGGAAAATTTTCGATTTTCACAGCGCTCGATTTCAACCGCGCGACTGCAAGATCGTATAATTCGGCGTCGCTGAGCTCGCGGGCGTATTCACCATTCAGCCAATGCAATTTGGCCTGATCGAAGGTCGCCGCGTTGCGGTGGACATTCTTGAGCTCGAAAATCCGGACGATTTCGTCGATGTCGATCTTTTCCCGGTTGTCCTTGGGCGACCAGCCGAGCAGGCAAAGATAGTTGCGGACGGCCGCCGGGAGATAGCCCTTCTTAATATAGTACTCCACCCGGGCCCCTTCATCGCGCTTGCTCATTTTTGTGCCGTCCCGGTTCAGAATGAGCGGGATATGTGCATAGTTTGGCGGCTCGGCGCCGAGGGCGCGGAAAAGCTCGATATGCTTGGGCGTATTGGAGAGATGATCCTCGCCTCGGATCACGTGAGAGATCTTCATTTCGAGATCGTCGATCACATTTACAAAATGAAAGATCCACGAGCCGTCCGGGCGCCGGACAGTCATATCAGGGTGGGTGTCGGGGTTGCTAAGATCGAAATCGATTTTCCCGCACACAAGGTCATCGACCACGACGTGTTCACGTGGGGAACGAAATCGCATCGCGCCCTGGTCTTCGAAAATGTGCCCGGCATCCTGAAGCTTCTTCAAATAGCGTTCGTAAAGGTCGGTGCGCTCGCTTTGCAGATACGGACCGAAATCTCCTCCGGCGCGCGGGCCTTCATCCCAGTTCAACCCGAGCCAGTCCAGGCCTTCGTAAATTGCCGCCATCGCTTCTTCGGTATTGCGCGTCCGGTCGGTGTCCTCGATTCGCAGAACAAATTTGCCGTCGTGATGCCGGGCAAAAAGCCAGTTGAAGAGCGCGGTGCGCGCCCCGCCGATGTGCAGGTAGCCGGTAGGCGAGGGGGCAAATCGGACGCGGATCTCAGTGCTCATGCGCTGTCATCCTGAGCGAAAGCGAAGGATCCCGCAAATGTTCGATGTGGCTTATGAGGTCCCTCGGTCCGAGCCGGACTGGCATTTTCGCCGCAACTCGGGATGACAAGCATCATTCGATGAAAATCTTCCCGCTGCGACGACGGACATGTCGGTCTCGCGGCAAATTGACCTTGGCGGTGCGCGCGGGTTGATCCATGAGGGAGCGAACAAGCTCAATCACATCAAATCCGACATCGGCGACGTTTCGTGCGCGCAACCATTTCAAGATTTGACGACGCTGGAGGGCGACCGGCAAATCGCGCACACTTTTCACCGAAAGATCGACATCGTCCGAATCGGGTAATTGGTTGTCGATCCAGCTTTCTTCCTCGGCAGCAATGATCGCGGTCCGCCAGACACTTTGGCGAATGTTTCGTCCAAGCAGTTTTTCCAAATCGGGAATGATGCGACGTCGAATTCGATTCCGGAGCGGCCCGAGGTTTTTGTTGGAAGCGTCTTCGCGAAATTTCAGGCGATGTTTTCGCACATAGGCGTCGATATCGTCGCGCCAGACACGGAGGAGCGGGCGGGCAATCGTAAGATCGACATCGTTTACGCGACGCGTGGATACTTCGCGCATGGCCGCAAGCCCGGTCAGCCCGGCGCCCCGGAACAAATTAATCAGGAACGTTTCGACAAGATCGTCGGCGTGATGGGCCAGAAAAATCGTGCGGCAACGCCGGCGCCTGGCGATTTTCGCGAAGAACGAGTATCGCGCCTCCCGCGCGGCCGTTTCAATCGACATCTTTTTTTTCTTGGCCAGAGCGGTGACGTTGGCCGCGCCCAACTCAACATCGACATCATATTTAGCCGCAAGTTTTTGGACGAAACGGGCGTCGGTATCGCTCGATCGGCCGCGCAGGCGATGATTCAAGTGGCAAACGACCAGTTTCTTGTAGCCGAGATCGACAAGGTGATGAAGTAGCGCGACCGAATCGCGTCCGCCGGAAACGCCGATGAGATAGGACCATGCCGGCCGGAAATCGCGAACGAGACTGCCGGACTCTAATAAGGGGATGAGCTGGCGCGACTTCACACGGCAAACGTCCAACGCCCAACCCGCCTCCGCAAGGCTACGGCGTGGCGGGCGCTCAACGTCCAACGTTCAATGTTGAAGAATTGGTAGGGCGAGACTCCGTCGAGCCGACGAAACCTGTGGAAGCTGAGATTCGACGGCTCCGCAGAGCGTCGCCCTACCGGTAGACAGGGAGATTTGACAATGAATGAACGTTCATTCATCTTGGAAACCCGATGTCCCAGACCCAAATAGACCCAGGCGTGGATCGCAGAACCCAGATTCTGGAAGCTGCTTTGGTCTGCTTTGCCAAGCGCGGGTTTCACCAGACCAGCATGCACGATATCAGCGCTGAAGCAGGGATTAGCGTGGGTCTGATCTATCGCTATTTCGAAAACAAGGAAGCGGTCATTTCCGCAATGGCGGATCGGCATAAGAATGAGATCCAGGAAATGCTGGAGCGCGCCCGGCAAGCCCCGACGTTGCTCGAATCGCTGGAGATTTTGTTCACAGCGCATTGTTGCGAGAACGAGCCGCGCCTGGTTTCGGCGTTCGTTGTCGATCTTTACGCCGAAGCGTCGCGAAATCCGCATGTAGCCGACCTGGTCCGGGACGTTTTGACCACGGCAATGGATGGGGTGGCCGACTTGATCGAACGCGCGCCGGAATCGCAAAAGGCGTTGCATGGTCTGACGCCCGGCGAACTGGCCGAACTGGTTTTCGCCGTCGCTCGCGGGATGTTGATGATGGATGTCTTGCGACCGCAGGAAATGACGGCAGCGGAACGGCGCACCCGCCAACTCGAAGTAACACGGCGTTTGTGGCGATTGTTGTCCAAACCGGAGACCGAACCAGCTTATGCATGACGTGGCAAAAAAAGTTTCAATGGAAGGCAAAGTGAAATCGAAGCGGAGACCGATCTGGATCGCCGTGTGGATCCTGGGCGGGATCTTTCTATTTGTGGTGAGTATTAAGGCGCTTCAAATCGTTACCATGGTCAGGGCGCCGCAACCGGCTCAGGTGGAAACGGTGACCAGCGCGGTGGTCAAGGAAGAGGATTGGGCGCCGGTGCTCTCGTCGGTAGGCAGTATTTCGGCGGTGCAGGGTGCGGTGGTTTCGGCCGAGCTCGCCGGAGTTGTTAGCGAGATTGACTTCGAAAATGGTGGCACCGCAAAAAAGGGCGACGTCCTGATGAAGCTCGATGCTTCGGCGGAGGAAGCGCAATTGCATTCGGCCGAGGCCGACGTGGAATTAGCGCGGAAGGATTTGGATCGATCCCGCGATTTGGCGGCACGCAAAGTGATTTCGAAAGCCGAGCTCGATGCCGCGGAATCGAAGTTCAAGCAAAAAGCAGCCACGGTCGATCAGATGCGTTCGATGATCGTGAAAAAAGAAGTGCATGCCCCTTTTGATGGACAACTTGGGATTCGCGAAGTGAATGTGGGCCAGATGATCAACGCCGGACAGCGTGTGGTCCCGTTGCAAATGCTCGATCCGGTTTATGTCGATTTCGCTTTGCCGCAACAGCATCTATCGCAACTGGAGCAGGGATTGGAAGTGCGAGTGCGGACCGATGCGCTGTCGGGTCGCGAGTTCAAAGGGAAATTGACCGCGATCAATTCGATGGTGGACATGGCCACCCGAAATGTTTCGGTCCAGGCCACTTTGGAAAACCACGATCGCTCGCTGCGTCCGGGAATGTTTGCCAAAGTAGAAGTGATTCTGCCCGAGAAAAATCGGACACTGGTTATCCCGGGAAGCGCGGTTTCCTACGCTCCGTTTGGTGATTCCGTTTATGTAATCGAGAAGAAGAAGGACGATAAGACCGGCAAGGAAACGCAGGTACTGCGTCAGCAATTTGTTCGCGTGGGCGATGCTCGCGGCGATTTTGTTTCAATCACTCAAGGGTTGAAAGCCGGGGAGACAATCGTCGGCACGGGCGTTTTCAAGCTGCGAAATGGGATGGCCGTGACGATCGATAACAAACTCGCGCCCAAACCTCAGCTGAATCCGACGCCGGTCGATTCATAAGGTGAATCCCGAAGCACGAATGACGAAGGACGAAACAATGACTGAAGCGGCATGCGCTTCCAGCGCATGTCCTCATCGGCAAGATGCCGATGCCACACCAAGATCGACATGAAATCTTTTACCGATCTTTTCATTCGCCGCCCGGTGCTGGCCATGGTGGTCAGCTTCGTGATCCTGATTGCCGGGTTGCAGGCGATGAAGAGCCTGAATGTGCGGCAATATCCCCGCAGCGACATCGCCGCCATCACGGTGAAGACGGTTTATGTCGGCGCCGATGCGGAACTGGTTCGGGGATTTATTACCACACCGCTGGAACGCGCCATCGCTGCGGCGGACGGAATCGATTACATCCAATCGCAGAGCTCTCAGAGTGTTTCGACGATCACGGCTCGTCTGAAACTAAATTACGACGCCAACAAGGCGTTGTCGGACATCAGTTCGAAAGTGGATGCGATCCGGCGCGATCTGCCCCCGGAGTCGGAAATTCCAGTGATCAACATCGAGGCGGCCGACTCGCGGTTCGCGTCGGCATATTTGAGTTTCACATCGGACATTCTTCAGCCTAACGAAGTGACAGATTATCTCGTTCGCCTGGTCCAGCCGCGGCTGACTGCGCTCGGCGGCGTGCAAAAGGCCGACATCCTGGGCGGGCGCACATTTGCCATGCGAATCTGGATGAAGCCGGACCGGATGGCGGCATTGAATGTGAGTCCGGCGCAGGTGCGGAGCGCGCTGGCTCGAAACAATTATCTGGCAGCGGTCGGCAGCACCAAAGGTTCGTTGCTTCAGGTCAATCTGACCGCCAACACCGATCTGCACACGGCGGATGACTTCAAGAAACTTGTTATTCGTCGGGAGAACGGAAATCTGGTCCGACTCAGCGATATCGCCGACATCGTTCTGGGCGCGGAAGATTACAACACGGAGGTCCGGTTCTCCGGCCAGAAAGCCGTATTCATGGGCATCTGGGTATTGCCCAACGCGAACTCGATCGACGTGATCAAGCGGGTTCGCGCGGAGATGGAGCAAATCCAAAAGGAATTGCCCACCGGCATGAAGGGGCAGATCGCCTACGACGCCACCGCCTACATCAACGACGCGATCCACGAGGTTGTAAAAACTTTGATCGACACGCTGGTCATCGTGATGATCGTAATCTTCCTGTTCCTGGGATCGTTCCGCTCTGTGGTCGTCCCGGTCGTGGCGATTCCGATCTCGCTGATCGGCGCGCTGTTTCTCATGCAGGTCTTTGGATTCACGCTGAATCTGCTAACGCTGCTGGCCATTGTGCTCTCGGTCGGATTGGTGGTGGACGATGCGATCGTGGTGGTGGAGAACGTCGAGCGACACATTCGCGAAGGGATGACGCGCATGAACGCCGCGCTGAAAGGCGCGCGAGAATTAATCGGACCGATTATCGCAATGACGATCACGTTGGCGGCGGTGTATACGCCAATCGCTTTGCAAGGTGGACTAACGGGTGCGCTCTTCCGCGAATTTGCTCTGACTCTCGCCGGAGCCGTTTTCATTTCCGGTGTAGTCGCGCTGACGCTTTCGCCCATGATGTCGGCCCATCTGCTGCGGACCGAGCACGTCGACCATGGCTTTAGCGGTTTCGTCAATCGCACCTTCGACCGGTTCCGTGATTGGTACGGCAGCCATCTCGATCGCACGTTGGCGGCGCGCCCGGCGGTTTACACGGTATGGATCGGATTGTCGATCCTGGCAGTGTTGTTCTATAAAATGTCGCCGAGCGAACCGGCTCCGACTGAAGATCAGGGCGTTATCTTTGGCATCATGACCGCGCCGGCGAATGCAACGATCGACGACACCATTCGTTATGCCGACGCAGCCGGGAAAGTCTTCCTTAGCATCCCCGACACGCGCTTCACATTTCAAATCACCAATCCGGACGGCGGTTTTGGAGGCATGGTGTTGAAGCCGTGGGGTGTGCGCACGACGAAGACATCGGCATATCTGCCGGTCGTGCAGAAAAAACTCTCTGCCATTCCGGGCATTCAAATGTTTCCGGTGATGCCCTCCGCGTTGCCCGGCGGAGACAGTTTCCCGGTGAGCTTTGTCATTGCATCGACCGCGGATCCGCAGCGCATTTTGGAGTTCGCCAAGCAGATTCAATTGAAAGCGATGAAGAGCGGCATGTTCTTTTTCCCGCCCCAGATCGATACCAAGATCGATCAACCGCAAACCGAAATCGTGTTCGATCACGACAAAGTGGCGGCGCTTGGACTCGATATGCAACAGGTGGGGGCTGATCTGGCTGCCAGCATCGGCGGCAATTTCGTGAATCGTTTCAACATCGAAGGGCGGAGTTACAAGGTGATTCCGCAGATTAAACGGGTGGATCGTCTCAATCCGGAGCAATTGAAGGACATTTACGTGACGGGGCCGAACAATCAGTTGGTTCCGCTGAGCACGGTGGCGACTTTAAGGCGAAAGACGGTCGCGCGATCGCTCAATCGCATGCAGCAACTGAACGCCGTTACGATTAGTGGAGTCTCCGGGCAACCACTCGACACCGCCCTCAAGTTTCTGGAGGACGAAGCGCACAAGATCCTGCCCAAAGGTTACGTGCTCGATTACACGGGCGACTCCCGTCAACTGCGGACCGAAGGAAACAAATTCCTGCCCGCGTTTGCGCTTGCCGTGGTGTTGATCTTTTTGGTCCTGGCCGCCCAGTTCAACAGTTTTCGCGATCCGTTTATCATCCTGCTCGGCTCCGTTCCGCTGGCAATGTTTGGCGCGCTTCTGTTCACGTTCTTGAAAATGCCCGCGCCGATGCCGTTTTTTACAAACGGCTGGACGACGACGCTCAACATTTATTCGCAGGTCGGCTTGGTTACCCTGGTGGGTCTCGTTTCCAAGAACGGAATCCTCATCGTGCAATTCGCGAATGAGCTCCAACGACAGGGCCTCAGCAAACTCGACGCGGTCGCCCAAGCGGCCCGGATTCGTTTGCGGCCAATCATGATGACCAGCGTAGCAACCGTGGCCGGTCACTTTCCACTTACAATGGTGAGCGGCGCGGGCGCGGCGGCGCGAAACTCGATCGGTCTTGTTCTGGTGGGAGGGATGACAATCGGGACGATCTTCACGTTGTTTATCGTGCCTTCGCTCTACATGCTCATCGCCAAAACGCATCACGAAGGATCGTTGATGGATGCGGATGTGGAGGGAGTCGACGAAGATGTCGATGCTACTCCGGAGCTCGTTCCTGCGATTGCGCCCGACGGAAACGGGAATGGCTGGAAACAGGGTTAATCGAACCGGTCTGTTTCGAACAGAAGGTAACGAAGGTAACGAAGTTAACGAAGGCACTGGCAACAGAAGGTGGATCGAGACCTCCGGGCTCGATGCTAAAGTCAGGCGGCGAAGCCGCATTTAGATAACAACCCGCATTCGTCCAGGCTACGCCGTGGCAGGCGCGCTCGGAGATCGCGTTCCACCTCGGAGCGAATGGGCGTTGAAGCTGGGTCCTAAAACCGCAAATGCTTAACCGTCTGGCCGTGATTGATCAGCTCGCGAAGCGAATCGATCCCGATTCGCAAATGAACATCCATGAACTTGCGCGTCACCATTTCGTCGCTGGCCGCTGTTTTCACGCCCTCCGGCACCATCGGCTGGTCCGATACCAGGAGAAGCGCGCCGGACGGGATTTCGTTGTGGAAACCGGTGGTGAAGATCGTTGCCGTTTCCATGTCGATCCCCATGCATCGAATCTTGGCCAGATACTTCTTGAACGCTTCGTCGTGTTCCCATACCCGGCGATTGGTCGTGTAAATCGTGCCTGTCCAATAATCACGCCCGTAATTCCGGATCGTGGTGGAAATGGCTTTTTGCAGTGAGAAGGCTGGGAGAGCGGGAACTTCCGGTGGAAAATAATCGTTCGATGCGCCCTCTCCGCGAATGGCGGCAATGGGAAGAATAAGATCGCCCAGCTTGTTCTTTCGTTTTAACCCGCCGCATTTTCCAAGCAACAACACGGCCTTGGGCCGGACCGCACTGAGCAGGTCCATCACGGTGGCGGCGCCGGCGCTGCCCATCCCGAAGTTGAGGATGGTGATTCCGTTAGCGGTGGCATTCGGCATCGGTCGATCCATTCCGCGCACCTGGACCTTATGCCACTGGGCGAACCGGGCCACGTAGTTGGTGAAATTCACCAACAGCACATATTTGGAAAAATCTTTCGCGGCGGTGCCGGTATAGCGGGGCAGCCAATTGGCCACGATGTCGGCCTTGGATTTCATTGCGGCGCCGATAATCGATGGTTCGGCGCCAGGTTTCAATCAAACATCGACGGATGCGCGAATCTGCGAACCGGACTGCTTTTTACAGAAGGAAACGAAGGTAACGAAGGAAATTCTGGTTGTGGCATCGGCAGCCTGCCGATGTGTTTCGGAGAAGACCGCGATCTGCGCCGGCGGGCTGCTCGAAGCTGCTTGGAGGTTGGAGGTTGGGATTTGGGATTTCCGCCGCGGAACGCGGCAGTGGTGCTCGGGGCGGGACTTGAACCCGCATGCCTTTCGGCATACGCCCCTCAAACGTACGTGTCTGCCATTCCACCACCCGAGCGTGTAAGTCGCTTAAGGTAAATTATCGATCTTGACCTGCAACCGCTTTCAAGTTCTTCTGCCGCGCCGTAGCCTTGGCGAAGGCGGGCCATTCCACCACCCGAGCGTGTGATGCGTACGAACTCTTCTGCAGACCACGCGTTCTGGCAAGTCTCTTTCCGTCCTGCTCCTGCTCGAATCGGCGGTCGGAGACCGCCGCTACAGGAGTTGGCGTTCAATGTGCTGATTGATCCGTGAAATCCGCGCAATCCGCGGTTAAATTTCGATTACGAGCATGAGCATCCGCCTTCGCCAAGGCTACGGCGGGACAGGTGAGCAGAAATATGAAAGAGAAAACGGAAGATTGGATAAAGGTCGACTTGCACATTCACACCCTCGACGATCCCAAGGACGTGATCGATTATTCCGCGTATCAATTGCTCGAACGCGCCCGCGACCTGGGCTTCGGGGTGCTCGCCATCACTTTGCACGACGCGGTCTTCGATCGACCGGAAGTTTTTGCCGATGCCGAGAAAATGGGAATCCTGCTGATTCCCGCGGCCGAAGTGCGGCTGCAAGGCGCCGACGTGATTGTGCTCAACGTGACTCCAGACGAAATCGCCTGGCTCAAGAATTTTGACGATCTGCGACGGCTGCGAGCCCGGCGCGGGCTGTCGATGTTCACCATCGCGCCGCATCCCTTTTACATTCTGGGAGGATCGATCGGGTCCAGGTTGTTTGACGAGATGGATTGTTTCGACGCGATCGAGCAATGTCATTTTCATAACCCTCTTTTGAATCCGAATCGCCGGGCGAAAAAGGTGGCACGGACTCACGGCAAACCAATGATCGCCACCTCCGATGCCCACCGGCTCCACGCTTTCGGCCGGCATTACACCAGCATCCCGCGACCACGTGAATTAACCGCCGAAAATGTATTCGATGCGCTCCGGACCGGGCCGATGCGGCTGACCAGCCCGGCTGCCTCGATTGTCGATGTCTTCAGCGCGATCTATTTTATTTTCCTGGCCCATCCGTTTCGGAGGCATCAGCATCGCCCGACCGGACAACCGGACGCAGCTCGGACCGATTGTGGCCAATCGCCGCTGCCCGCAAGTCGCTCTTGAATCGAAATCACAAACGTGACACAAGGTAGCTGGATGAGAATCATCGCTTCGATTCTGCTTGTGTTGGCCATTGCCCTGACCGGTTGCAAGAGCGCTGCCAAAAGAGAAAAGGACAAGAAAGCCGCGCTGACCAAAAAGGCGAAAGCGAAGCTGCGCGAGGAAGATACCGATCTCGATTTTCAGGCGTTTATCGGCCGGCTGCGCAAGGCGGCCTCTGCCCACGATATCGGCACGCTCAAATCGATGATGACCTCGGATTTTGGTTACAAGTTGGAACCTAAGATGGAAGGCCTTGAAGCCACTGCGGAGGGTCCTGGTGTTTTTCAATACTGGGATGAACAGGGACTCTGGCCCGAGTTGCAGGGCATTCTCTCGGAAAAATTCGTTAAGTATAAAGGCTACATGGTCGCGCCGGTTCAATTCTCCGAGGAATCGCTGAACTACGACGGTTACCGCGCCGGCATTCGCCGGATCAACGGCAGCTGGAAGTTCGCTTATTTCGTAAACGGGCCATGAGGAAGTGACGAGTGTCGAGTGACCAGTGACGAGCAAAAGCGGGCTGATCATTTGGATTGCTTACCGCACCGGGTGCCGTTTGTTTTTGTCCGAGAACTGGTGACCTGCGAGCCGGGCCATTCGGCAGAGTGCGTTACGTTTTTTCCAACCGACGATCCGATGTTCGCCGGACACTTCCCCGGGAATCCGCTCGTCCCGGGCGTGATCCTGACCGAAGCCCTCGCTCAAACGGCGGGCATTGCTGCTGCATCCGCCCACCCAATCGATTCGCCGCCCTTTTTCTTGCTCTCTGGGATCCGGAACATGAAATTTTTTCACGCGATCCGGCCGGAGCAACGGATCAACCTGCGCGCGGAGAAGATCGCCGAGATGGGCGACCTCCTGCAATTCCGGGTCAGCGCCGATATCGATGGTAAACGCGTCGCCGAAGGTGAATTGGTTTTGAGCAGAGCGAAAGCGAACAGCTAATCGCCGATCACCGATATCGGCTCCAGATCGTAGATCGTGCCCCAGTCTTTGCCCGATTTGACCCGCAGGGCGGTGCGTTGCCACGGTCGCGCGCTCATGGGGTAGTTGAGTTCCTCCTCGCGTCCCCAAAAAATGTAGCGAACACCCAGGCGATGCGCGGTTTCTCGCCAGTTGCGGCCACCTTGCATGACTTCGCGAAGCTCGTTTTGCGTGGCCGCGTAATCGTCGAAGCCTTGTGTCCAAAGATGTCCCGGGTAACCCATCACGAGTTTTCTACCTTGCAGCAGGAGCGGATGATTGTAGGTCGGAAACGCGGCAAACCGCGCTTGGACCGGCAGCGACCGCACCGCATCGCCCACTGCGTCCAGCTCCTGGCGATTGGCGAATCCAAAGCCGGGGCGTCCCGCGGCAAGGCCGCCGGTCACACTAACGAATCCGGAACCGAAGAGGGCGATGCAAATGGCCGCGCGCACCGGAACCGACCATTCGGCGATCAGATCCCGCCACAAGAACGGCAGGACGATGAAATAGGCCCAGATCAGCAGCTTGGTGTTATCCCAGCCCCATGGCGCCAGCTTGAAGAAGAACGTGATTAGAAAAATCGCCACGGCCGACCCGACAAATGCGAGGTCTTCCGGCATTTCTTTCGGGATGCCCGTTTTCCAAACTCGCCAGCAGAGCAAGCCGACGTATGTCAGAACGAGCGGAAGCCACAGACCGAAATTTACGAACCAAAATGAGACGAACGGACGAGCCATCGCGTCGCCTTTGAGCGCTTGGACCCAGCCTGGCGCCCAGCCGACCACCGAGCCTGCGTGAAAATGATCGGTGATCAGCCAAACAAAGAAGGTCGCGGGAATCAAAGCGCAACCAACCAAAATCAGCAGATGTTTGCTGATCGGCAGTTTGGCTTGAGCGTCGCCTGCAGTACGCGCTCCAGTAACACCGCGCTTACGAACAAACTCGATAGCGAACAAAGAACATTCAAAAACGAACAAGAGGAACAAAACAATGCTAAGGGCAAGGAAGGTGTGGAAATGGAAGAGCGGCATCGAGGCGTAGAGAGATAACTCGAGCCAAAACGGCAGCGGACTGTAGCCGCGGGCGCTGACCGCGGCCGGGTTGCCCTCAATATCGCCGGTTGAAGACGCCATAGGGAGGCCGGGGTCGGCGCCCCCGGCTACAGCATTGCAAAAGAATTTTTCGCGCCAATGCCAGAGGAGGAGCAGTCCCGCGGGAATGGCGTAAAGAAGACCGCGCTGAGTCACGAACATGGTGAGCGGAATGCTTTTCCAGGCAATCGCCGGACCGCCCTGGTAATCGGCGAATTTGAAATTCTTCAAGAACTCGAACCCAGCCAACCCGCCGTTGAAGAGAAACGCGGCGATGCCGAACGCGCCGCCCCAGCGCCAAAACGCATAACAGGTTGCAACCGACGCGAGTAGTCCGACCCAGATCAGGCCCGGAATAAGATCGACATTCGCTTTGCAGAGCAGCGCGTTAAAGATGTCAATGCCGGCTGGGTATCGCAGTTTGCTATAAACGTAAATCGGGTTGTCGG
Organism: uncultured Verrucomicrobiae bacterium; assembly: GCA_963815455.1. Taxonomy (GTDB): domain Bacteria; phylum Verrucomicrobiota; class Verrucomicrobiia; order Chthoniobacterales; family UBA10450; genus JBDTZF01. The sequence continues at coordinate 263,907 of CAWFGO010000002.1, read as the reverse complement.
GCCAGAGGGGAACGCCGCTGGCAAAATTTCTGATGTAAGTGATGTGCAACGCGAGATCGCCCAAGTTGTTGGGCGATTGAACCCGGAGGTCGTTGCCGTCGACATAGATTAACCAGCAAAACGAACGGGCCGCGAAGAGGAAAAAACAGGCTCCGACCAGCCAGAGCGAAATATTTTTGTAACGCCAGACGCCGGTCGACGGCGGTTCCGGTGAGTCTTTTTGCAACCGGCGCAGTGCGCGCTTGGAAAGACGAGCGTCTTGCCTGGCAGGTTGCGGGTCAGGCGCTCCGCCGGCGCTGCTATTGGCCTCGGGATCGGATGTTTGAATGTAAGCCGCGGCTGCAATCAATCCGCCCAAAGCGAGAGAAGTCACTGCCACGGTCACGCTCAAGCCGTCCCCGATTATTCCCAGGATCAAGCCGAAAACGGTCGAGAGATTTACGAAAGTTAATCCCGCGGAGAGCCATTTCATTGCCGAGCGGTTCGTTAGCCGGATTTCTTGCCTTTCAATTCGGGCGTGCGGCCGGGGAAAAGATCTTTGAAAACACTGGCCCGGAAATACGCCTTCGACGTGTCCTGGTAGGCGCGGATTTTCAGCGTGTCGGTGAAATAGGAATCGTGCAATTTCGCTTCCACTTCGCCAATCCGGCTTTCCTCGACCAGAAGAAAATCGGCGTCCAGTTTTGCCGGCGCATTTCCGTGCTCGTAATAACCGATCCGCGTAAAATCACCCAGAATCCACGGCAGCGGATACGAGCTGCCGCGGATGATCGAGCCGGACAGATGGTAATTGGCCGGATTACGCCGGGCCATTTCCAGCAGCGGCTCTGTGAACTTACGAATGCTGTTATAGGTCTGGACGTAAACGTACGGCTCGGTGTCGGTGGTGCACCGGAAATAATTGAGCCGGATCGACAATCCCAGTGAGACGCACAATAGAATTGCCGCGATGATATTTGCGGCCCGGCGATAGATTGGAGGAATAATCAAGAACGCAGCGCCGAACATGAACAGGAACGGCCAGATAATGCTGATGATGCACCACGGCGTCTTGTAATGAACAATGCTGTAGGCAGCCAGGGTGCCGACGCCGTAAATGGCGAGATAGCGCACGCTTAGATTTTTGAAACCCTGGCAGAATAAACAAAGAGCGAGTCCGGCTAGAGCAGGCCACTCGTAGCGGACCATCAGCTTCGCGACCCAGTAATACCACGGTTTTTCATGACCGTGCCCTTCCTGTCCGGTGGCAAACCAGGCTTCGTAGGCCTTATACAAACCTTTCAGGCCGCTCCAGTGGAAAAATGTTCCAGAATAAAAGAATACAATTGCGGCAGCGCCGACTGCTATCACCATGGCAAGATCGAGATAGTTCCAGGTTTGCCTGGCTCGCTTGGCGTCGGGCAGCGGATTGAGCGCATTGGATACCATCAAGACCGGGATCGCCAGCGCGGCGCACCCGATGTGGATGATGTATGTCTCCTTGGTCAGGATCATGCCGGCCACCCCGATGCCGGCGGACCAGAGGTATTTGTTCGTCCCAAATTTCCAGAGACCGAGTAGTCCGAGGACGAACATCATCGAGAAAAGCACGAGCCAGACTTCATGGATCGAGTAGCGCCCGTAGAAAACAAAGCCGGGCGAAACGGCCATGGCCATGGCGGCGAATCGGCTAGCCGTTCGACCAACCAGCGGCTCGAATCTCAAGCAGAGCCAGACGCAGACGATACTCACCAGCACCACTGGCAGTCGCAGCGCCCACAGACTCCGACCGAATAACGTTTCGGACAGAAAGAGAACGTAAAAATGCAGGGGACCGTGATAATTGGTCGGGTCGTATTTGTAGAAACCGTCCTTGATGATGTGAGCATCGACAAACCAGCCGTTTATCCCTTCGTCGAAATGCGGCGGTTTAATGTCGAGCAGAAAAAAACGCAGAAAGATTGCGACCGCGAGAATCAACCACGGTACCCAGCCGGTCTCAGCCAGCCGCGCCTTGATCGCGCCGAGCTGATCGCGCAGCATCGGAAAATTCGCTAGCGCGCTTTCTTCCTGTTTCGCTTCGGTTGTCAAAATTTCTCTCACAATGGGGGAGCGCACGCGCCTCGCGTGCTGGCGATCGCGCCCTCGCGATCGGGAACTTTTGTCGGATGCATTGTTTTCTTGAAGAGTTTCGGCGAGGGCGCCGAAACCAGCACGCGAGGCGCGTGCGCTCCCCGGACAAACCGCACAAGCGGCGTGTGATAATTCATCCGCTGTGAACCTTTGTCCCCTTTGTGCCCTTCGTGTGAGGGCTGATGCTTGACGCCTGCCGCGCCGCTGTTATCTGGCACTGTGCGCATATTGGTGACCGGTGGCTGTGGATTCATCGGGAGCAACTTTATTCGGTATATTCTGCAACATTACAAGCCGGCGTATTTGACCAACGTCGATATCCTCACTTACGCAGGTAATCTGGCCAATTTGGATGGCGTGGTCGAGGAACATGGCGAGCGCTACGAATTTTTCAAAGCCGACATCGCCGACGCCGATCAAATGGACGCGCTCATGACCGAGCACCAGTTTTATGCCGTGATCAATTTTGCCGCCGAGTCGCATGTCGATCGGAGCATTAACGATCCGCTCAATTTTATTCACACCAATGTGGTTGGCACCAGCGTATTGCTCGACGCTGCGCGTCGACACGGCGTCCAGCGATTCATACAGGTTTCGACCGATGAAGTTTACGGCTCCCTGGGCAAGACCGGGAAATTTACCGAACAAAGCCCACTCGACCCGAGTTCGCCTTATTCTGCGAGCAAAGCCGGCGCCGATCTGCTCGCGCTCGGCTATCACAAAACTTATGGGCAGGAAGTGATCGTCACCCGTTGCTCGAATAACTACGGCCGATACCAGTTTCCCGAGAAATTGATTCCGCTGATGATCATCAAGGCATTGCGCGACGAGCCGCTGCCGGTCTACGGCGACGGAAAGAACGTGCGCGATTGGATCCATGTGGACGATCACTGCGCCGGAATTGTCACCGTGCTTTTCGAAGGCAAACCGGGCGCAGTTTATAATTTTGGCGGGAACAGCGAGATGGTGAACATCGATCTGGTGAAAATGATCCTGAAACAGCTCGGCAAACCCGAGAGCTTGATTTCGTTCGTAACCGATCGTCTCGGCCACGATCGCCGCTACGCGATCGATTCGTCGTTTGCGCAAAAGGAATTGAAATGGAAACCGCGCAAAGGCTTCACCGAAGGCCTCGCCGAAACAATTCAGTGGTACATCGACAATCCGCGCTGGTGGCAGCCACTGCTCGAGCGCGCCGGGCGATATTGAACCAGTAGAGTGGAGTGCTTGACCTGGTTGAATACCATGGTAAATCTTCCGGCCTTTTACTAAGATCGTTAGAAATTCCCCTGCTTTTTCTACCTTCATGCACTGTCCTTTTACGCCTTGTGCCTTCGCCTCTCGGGCAATATTGGTGCTGATCGCTTTCAGCTGTGGGGTGTTTACTGAATCGACGCGGAGCGCGACTTTCACTGTTTCGGATGGAGACGTCGATGGGTTAAAGAACGCCATTATCACGGCGAACAGCAACGGCGAGGACGACATCATTCAGCTAGCCGAGAATGGATCTTATGTTCTTACTGCGATCGATAACTCGCAAAATGGACAAAATGGACTTCCGGTAATCGGGCCAGATGGAGGGAGGTCTCTGAGCATCACTGGCCGGGGGGCAGTTGTGCGACGTACCAGTGCTGCCAAGTTTCGCATTCTTTGTATTGGCGAGGACGCTAACGTCACGATTTCAGGACTAACGGTCAGCAATGGATACGTTGACGGAACGCTCGTGATAACCGGCGGCGGCGGCGGAATTTTGAATTACCGGGGCAATCTTGGCTTAAAGCGTTGCACTCTTACGGGGAATTTTGCCATTCAGGGCGGCGGCCTGTTTAACTACGGAGCGACTGGAACTACAACATCACTCGTTAGCGAGAGCACGATTTATCAGAACACCGCCAATTACTATGGCGGCGGCATCTATAATTTTGGCTCCGTGAATACCGGGCTTACTAATCTGATTGTTACCAACAGCACCATCTGTAACAATTTCGCGAGTTACTATGGCGGCGGCTTTGTGGAGAATGGTTTCAACGGCAACGCGCCGCTGACGATCGCAAGCTGCACACTGAGCGGAAATAACGCAGGTAGCGGAAATGACATCTGGCACTACACCGGCTCCCTTCGTATCGGACACACAATTCTGGCCGATGTCGATGCTCTGGCGAGTGGCGGAGGGGTTGTTTCGGACGGGTATAATCTCAGCTATGGAGACAGTAACGGTTGGCTCAATTCCGCGACAGATAGCCATAGCACTGACCTGAAGCTTGATCCTGCGGGACTGCAGGACAACGGTGGTGCCACGAAAACGATTGCACTTTTGCCCGAAAGTCCTGCCGTCGATGGCGGCAATATTGCGATTGCGTCAGCGCGTGATCAGCGCGGCTATTTTCGGAACGGACGCAACGACATTGGTGCATTCGAATACAATGGCGGACTCATTGGCTCGACATCGATTACGCAGAATGGTAACGACATCGTTGTCAGCGCCGAGGTGGTAAGCGGCAAAATGTACCGGCTCGAACGCAAGCTCGACATCACCGATCCCGATTGGCACAGCATTTCAGGCGTCAACGATTTCATCGCCAGTGACAACGATATCGAATCAGTCCCGGATCCGAACGCGATCGCGCTGGACAAAGCATTTTATCGGATACGGTTTCTTTCGCCCTAGGAAATTACAAAATTACACTTTGCGTTAGGCAACAGATTTTTCATTGCGCAAAAGGATCGAGCGCGCGGAGCCTACTGAGCGAATTGAATCGACGGAGTTTCGAAAAAATCGTAGTCTACGTCTACGAGAGTAATAGCCACAGGTACAAAGAGGGCCCTGCAGCCACTGTTTTGCCTTGCCGTGCTGACTAGCGCTGCGACCGCGGTGTGCGGGCAATCGGCGCTCGATGGTTTCGATCCGAATGCAAATGGCGCGGTTCGCGTTGTGGCCGTTCAACCGGATGGCAAGACCCTGATTGGCGGCGCATTTACCGCGCTCTCGCCTAACGGCGGCGTCGCGGTTACGCGCAATCACATCGCCAGGTTGAATCCGGACGGTACGCTCGATGCCGCCTTCAACGCAGGCACCAACGATACTGTCCGCGCAATCGCGGTGCAGACCGATGGCAAAATTCTGATTGGGGGCGATTTTACCGCGTTCTCGCCGAACAGGGCAGGGGCGATCCCGCGCAACCGCATTGCCCGGCTAAACCCGGACGGTACGCTTGACGCCGGTTTCAATCCGGATGCAAGCGATACTGTTTTCGCGATCGCATTGCAGGCCGATGGCAAGATTCTGGCAGGCGGCGCGTTCAATGGGCCGGCTGGCATCGGGGGAATGCAGCGCAACTACATTGCCAGACTCGATGCAGTGACCGGATCCCCTGATGCATTCAACCCGAATGCGAACGGGCGGGTCTTTTCAATTATGATCCAGCGGGATGGCAAGATTTTGGCAGGCGGCGAGTTCACGGTCATCGGTGGACAAATACGCAACTACATCGCCAGGCTCGATGCCCTGACCGGATCGGCTGATTCGTTCGATCCGAATGCTAACAGTTCGGTCTTTGCGATTGCCAGGCAGGCGGATGACAAAATTTTAGCGGGCGGCTTTTTCGCCAGCATTGGTGGACAAGCACGCAATCATATCGCCAGGCTCGACCCCACCACCGGCTTGGCTGATTCGTTTGACCCGAATGCGGACCAACGTGTTCTTTCAATTGCGGTGCAAGCCGATGGGAAAATTCTGGCGGGGGGCGATTTCTTCATGGTCGGCGGAGAGTCCCGCATCCGCATTGCCCGGCTCGATGCCGTGACCGGCCTGCCTGATGCGTTCGACCCGAGTGCCGGCAGCAGGGTCTATTCAATCGCGGTGCAGGCAGACGGCAAGATTTTAGTGGGAGGTGATTACACCACACTCGCGCCAAATGGGGGAGCGATGGTAAGTCGCAATCGAATCGCTCGGCTGGAAATCGACGGCCGGCTGGATCAAACGCTTAATGTTAACATCATCAACGGCGGCTATTTTGCCGCAATCGCCGTTCAGCCTGACGGCAAGGTTCTTATCGGCGGCGGCTTTACGAGCGTGTTGGGCGTCGCGCGCAACAACATCGCTCGACTGAATAGGGACGGTACAGTTGACATTGCTTTCAACCCGAACGCGAACGGTTGGGTCAATTCGATCGCGGTGCAGCCGGATGGCAAGATTGTCGTGGGCGGTTGTTGTTTCACCATCATCGGCGGACAGCCGCGCAATCGAATCGCTCGGCTCGATGCCACCACCGGCCTGGCTGATTTGTTCGACCCGAACCCGAACGATGAGATCCGTTCAATCGCCCTGCAGCCGGACGGCAAGATTCTAGCGGGCGGAGAGTTCACCAGCATAGGCGGACAGACGCGCCGTTTCATCGCCCGGCTCGATGCTGCGACTGGCTTGGCCGATTCTTTCGACCCGAACGCGAACGATTGGGTTTGGACTATCGCCGTGCAGGGGGACGGCAAGATTCTTGCCGGCGGCCTTTTCACCATCATCGGCGGACAGCCGCGGAATCGTATCGCTCGGCTTGATGGTGTTACTGCCGAGGCTGATTCGTTCAATCCTGATGCCAACGACTGGGTCTTTTCAATCATCGTGCAGCCAGACGGCAAGATTCTAGCCGCAGGCAAGTTCTTCATCATTGGTGGCGAGCTACGCAGTTACCTGGCGCGGCTTGATGCCACCGCTGGGTTGGCCGATTCGTTCAACCCAACCGCGAGCGATTATGTCCTTTCAATCGCGCTACAGGCGGATGGTAGGATTTTAGCGGGAGGTGCTTTTACCGCCATGACCGGTCAGGCGCGCAATCACATCGCTCGCCTCGATGCCGTTACTGGCGCGGCTGATTCGTTAAACCCAAACGCGAATAATCAGGTTAATGCAGTGGCCGTGCAAGCGGACGGAAAGATTTTGACGGGTGGCAACTTCACGAGCATCGGCGGACAGCCTCGAAGTATTTTCGCTCGCTTGAGTAATGAATCTGCCGCGCTACAGAATCTGAACGTGATGCAAACCAGCATCGCTTGGATCCGCGGCGGGTCGAGCCCGCAGTTCACGCGTGTTACCTTTGAGTATTCGCCGGACAATGTGAACTACACCGCTCTAGGCAACGGCATGGCGAATGGGAGCAATTGGACCCTGACCGGTTTAAATCTTCCGACCGGACAGAACATTTACATCCGTGCTCGCGGCTATTATGGCGGAAACGAAAACGGCTCGGGAAGTATCACGGAATCCGTGCGGAGTGCCTTTATCACATTGCCCCCCGCGCCTTCGCAGGTTGTCTCGAGAAAACTGCACCTCGGAACTCCACACGACATTGACCTTCCGCTCGCTGGTAGTTCCGGTATCGAATGCCGCAGCGGCGGCGGGACTAATGATTACCAGATTGTCTTTACGTTCCTCACTTCCGTCACTTTCACCAACGCAGCGGTCACTGCCGGTGCGGGGTCAGTCAGCGGTAGTGGCGGGAACGGAACGAATGCGGTGAGCGTTAGCCTAACGGGTGTAACCAATGCGCAAACCATCACGGTCACTTTATCCGGAGTAAGCGACGGCACCACTACCGGTGATGTGAACGTGCAAATGAGTATTTTGGTGGGCGATACCAGCGGCAACGGCACGGTGAACGCCTCCGATGTGAGCCAGACCAAAGCACAATTAGGCCAAGGCGTGACGGGTTCGAATTTCCGGAACGATGTCAACGCCAACGGCACGATCAACGCGTCAGATGTTGCCATCGTGAAATCGCAAGTCGGCACGTCGATTCCGGCGGCTCCGGAAGGGACCACGCGCGTTCGCGATTTGAAACTGCCGCGGTGATTTTGTGGTCCAGCCGCCACGAGGCGAGATCGACCTTTGACTTATGGTCATAGTATGGTCATAATGTGGTCATGGGATCGGTTAGCGTGGCCACATTGAAAAGCAAACTGAGTGCTTATTTGGCCGCAGTGAAGAAAGGAAAGGAGATCACCATTACTTCGCATCGACATCCGATTGCGCGCATCGTTCCGATCGAGAAAAACTCGGCAGATTTGCAGATTATTCCCGCGAAAAAGCCGGTCTCATCGCTGAAGAAAGTTAAGGGGTTGAATCTGCAGGTCGATCTCCTGGCCGATCTTTTGGCCGACCGACGCCGGCGATGACGGTCTATCTGGATTCGTCGGTGGTGGTGCGGAAGCTTCAGCGAGAAGCCGGCTCGCTCGGAACCTGGGGGCGATGGGAGCGGGCCTATGCCAGCGAATTGCTTCGCGTCGAGGTCTTGCGCACGATCGACCGAAATCGATTGAAAGGCGCAGTCGCGGACCAGGAAGCGGCGGAGTTTGTACGCCGGGCTCACGCCATTTTTGATACGCTGGACTTCGTTCCACTTGGTCGATTGATTTTGGAGCGGGCATCGCAGTCTTTTCTGACTCCGCTCGGCACGTTGGACGCATTGCATCTGGCAACGGCATTGCGTCTGGCCGAGATCGACGGAATTGAACTGACATTTCTTACCCACGATACCCAGCTCGCCCTGGGTGCGCGCAGCGCCAATTTTCGCGTCCAGGGCGTTTGATCAAAGGTGAAAATCGCAATCATCGGCGCGGGAGGTCGGCTCGGCTCGGCGCTGATGCGCGAATATCGAGACAAATTCGACCTGGTCGGCTTTGATCATGACGACCTCGATCTCGGGAATGAAAAGGAAATCGCCGATTTGCTCGTGCCCCTTGATTTCGAGCTTCTCATCAACACAGCAGCGCTGACCAACGTTGACTATTGCGAAACACATCGCGAGGAAGCTTTTCGAATCAATGCGGAGGCGCCACGCCTTCTTGCAGAAATTTGCCAAAACAAGAACGCGAAGCTGATCCACTTCAGCACGGATTACGTTTTCGATGGTGAAAAACGCGAGCCGTATAGCGAGGAGGACGAGGCGCGTCCGATCAGCGTTTATGGTGAATCGAAACGGCAAGGCGAAAAGAACGTCCTGGCTGTAGGGGAAGCTGACAGCTTCCCGGCAACTACCGGGCCTCTCGTCGTCCGAGTTTCCTGGGTTTTCGGCCCGGATCGCCCGAGTTTTGTCGATGCAATCATCAAGCGCGCTCGGGAAAGCGAGCATGTCGATGCGATCGCGGATAAATTCGCCACCCCGACTTATACGCGCGACATTGCGGAGATGCTCCCTCGGTTTTTTCCGTGGCATCGGCTTCCAGCCGATGTTCCGGAAATCATCGGCAAGATGCAGATGCCACGCATTTTGCATTTCGCCAATGCCGGCGAATGCAGTTGGCAGGAATATGGGCAATGGGCGCTCGATTGCTGCCGCGAGCAGGGTGTCGCGCTGAAAGCGAAGGAAGTCGCGCCCGCTTAAACTGCGCGATATGAAGAACTTCGTCGCGCGTCGCCCGGTTTATTCGGTGCTTTCCACGGCCAAATATGCCGGCATTACGGGGGCCTCACCCCGGGCTTGGCGAGAGGCTGTGGTTGATTATATTAGTCGCCTCCACTTCCAAAAATGAAAAATCCTACCTTAGCAATCATTCTGTCGATCCTTGTTTCCGCGAGTGCGCGGGCCGAACTGAAATGGGAACAAACCTCCATCGAGCTTCATCCCACGAGCAGCGACAAACAAGCGGTCGCGCATTTCAAGTATCAAAACGTCGGGACTCAACCCGTCCGGTTCAAATCGGTGCACGCCTCTTGCGGCTGCACGACTGCCCAGACGCAAAAAGACGTCGTGCAAGCGGGTGAGAAAGGCGAGATCACCGCTACGTTTACGATTGGCGATCGCACCGGCACCCAGACGAAAAACGTGACGGTTCAGACTGATGACCCCGATCCGACGCGGGCCACCACCATGCTGGTGCTCAAGGCGGTTATTCCGCAAAACATCGAGGCGACCCCCACCTATCTTTTTTGGCAGAACGGCGAGGAGGCGAAGCCTAAAACGATCACCGTGAAAGCGGCCAAGGATTTCCCGGTCAAGGCGATCAAGGCCACCTCATCGAGCCCATTGTTCCAGACCAAGGTCGAAAAAACCGGCAACGGCGAGTTCAAGATCGAGGTCAAACCGAAGGATACATCGAGCCTGTTGTCGGCCGCGCTAACGATTCAGCCCGACGAATCCAGCAAATTGCTCTACGCGAATTTGAGAGTGATGGGCGCTCCTCCCCAACCGGGGGCGAATCCGGCAAACCCGATGACCAAGCAGCAGCTCAAGCCGGCGGTCAATGCTCTGGCTACGCCGCCAGCGAGCCCGGCTCCGCGATAGCGCGCCTCATTTTTGGAAACAATGAAGGCCATTTGTTCCAGCGTCATCGGCATTGCGGTCATCCTTTTTGGTGCCACCGTCGACGCAGAATTAAAATGGGAACAAACCACGATCGAAGTGCATACCGGTCCCAACGATCAAATGGCCGTCGCTCACTTCAAATACCAAAACCCCGGAACCAGTCCCGTCCGGTTCAAATCTGTTAAGCCGGCCTGCGGATGCACCACTGTCCAGACGCAGGCAGAGGCGGTGCCGCCGGGCGAAAAAGGGGAAATCACGGCCCGGCTGAACATCGGCGACCGGACTGGCGTTCAGGAGAAGACAATCGCGGTCGAGACGGATGATCCGATTCATCCTTCCACGGTGCTCACCATAAAGGCGGTGATTCCGCAGCCGCTGGAGGTTGCTCCCACGTTTTTATTTTGGCAAGGGGGGGAGCAACCGAAAGCAAAGACGGTGAAGGTAAAGGTTGCCAAGGATTGGGGATTCCCGGTCAGGGCGCTTAAGGTTTCGTCATCGAACTGGGATTTTCAAACCAACGTCCAGAAGATCAGCGATCACGAATTCAAGGTCGATGTGCAACCCAGGGACACGTCGCGGGCCACGGCCGCGACGGTGACGATCGAGATCGAAAACTCGACCAGAAAATTTCCAGTAAACCTTCGCGTGATGGGGTCGGGGTCGCCGGAAAATCTTTTGTCGGATCCATCCAGCCAGCCGACGGAGGATCTTTTGAAGAATCCGTTCAGCGATCCAGCGCCCGATTCGCCGGGAGGACATTAGTAGCCGGCGCAATTCTGTGAGATTACCCTGGCTCCGCCAAGCGGTCATCCTTGCTGCGCTGACATTGCTGCCTGCGCTGGGGGAGGCGATTTATTTTCGCGATAAAATTTCGTGGCGCTCGCCGGTGCTTGCATCGGAAATGGTCACTGTCGATCAGGCGCGGGCTTGGGGAGACGGCGCGATTTGGGTTGACGCACGGCCGGCCGACGAGTTCGAGCGAGAACACGTTCCCGGCGGGATCTTGTTGAATGAAGATCGCTGGAACGAATTACTGCCGCAGTTATTGGCAGCCTGGACGCCGGATAAGAAGGTTGTCGTTTATTGCAGCAGCCTCAGTTGCAACGCCAGTCGCGAGGTCGCAAAGAAATTGCGCGACGCGGTCCAATTGAGAGACACCGATGGAAAAAATTGCGTGTTCGTCCTCGAAGGCGGCTGGGAAGCGTGGCTGAAGAAAAAATGATGAAAATTCTCTGGCGCATTGTCGATCTTATCATCGGCGGCCTTTTCCTTTATGCCGGGGTGATCAAAGTGCTCGATCCGGTCCAGTTCGCCGGCGACATCGATAATTACAAGATCCTTCCGTGGACCGTATGTGCCGGTCTGGCTTTTTACTTGCCGTGGCTGGAAATCTTTTGCGGTCTGGCTCTGATTTTTCGTTTGTTGTATCGCGGTGCATTGTCGATCCTGATCGCGCTCGTTTCGGTCTTCATCATTGCCACTGTTGCCGCGAAAATTCGCGGGCTGGACATTACCTGCGGTTGTTTCGGTCACGCCAGCCAACACTGGAGTTTTCCGGCACATATGGCGACCGATCTCGCCCTGTTCGGCGCGTTGATTGTCCTTTGCTTCGCGACTCGACCGCCAAAGCCGTCGTAGAGGACCTGAGCGCGGGGCAGAAATGCACCGGCAATTTGCTGGCTTGATTGAATCCCGCCTAATGTCGGACACTATGACGGGAGACAGATGAAACTCTTTTGGCTCACAATTCGATACGCCCTTTGCCTTGCCGTTCTCGCCGCGACAGGATGCAAGCGAAAGGCGGAGCCCGAAACCGTTCCTCAGGTTACGGAGCAGGCATCCACTCCGGCTCCAATTACTCCGGTTCCCACGGCGACTCCGACGCCGGAGAAAACGCATCTGGAGCAACTTGCCGAAAAAATCCGGCCCGCAGTAATTTTGATTACGGTTTTTGATCCAGCGGGAAATCTGTTGCGCTCAGGCACAGGATTTTTCATTTCCGATAACGGCAGGATCATCACCGCGTCGCGCACGATTGAGGGCGCGGTGAACGCGGTTGCCAAGACCGCAGATGGGGGGCTTTACAACATCAGCAACGTCCTGGTGCATTCCACGAAGCTCGATCTCGCCGTTCTCAATGCCGATGTTAAGACCGTCCCATTTCTGCCTCTGGCTGAGAACGCCAAGCCTGAGCCCGGCACGCAAGTGGCGGTGATAGGAAGCTCGCTAGCCGGGAGCGAAGGCGCCCCGGTCGAGGGAAAAATAGCGGGCAACGGGGCCGAGGAGAGCCAAAACCAATTCGGCCTGGTGGCTCAGGTTCCAGAGATTTCGCTTGGTGCCCCCGTTGTTGGTGAAAACGGCGATGTCATCGGAGTTGTAACGGAACGCGACCAGAAAGAGGAAGGATCGACCGTTATTCAATCGGTGAATGCAGTGAAATCCGTTGTGGAGGAAATTCAGCCGAATGCGACCGCCCGCTGGCCAGGCGAACCCCGTCCTACGCCGACGCCCAGGCCACGTCTTGTTTACACGCCGAAGCCGATTTATCCGTCCGAGGCGCGTTTCAGCGACGGGGTCGCCAGGTCGGGCCGTTATCGAGTCAATTTTAATGCGGATGGCACCGTCAAAAATGTTCAGGTACTGAATTCGACCGGGGTCGAAGCTCTCGATGCCGCTTCCATCAAGGGGCTTGGGCAATGGAAATGTGAGCCGGGCCATGAAGGTTTCGTGATTGTTCCATTAACCTTCAAGAGCCGGTGAAATCCGCGCTCGTGGAGATTCGCGAAGCCACCAAGGCGGACCACGATGCGATTTGGAAAATTTTCCGAGAAGTCGTCGCTGCTGGAGATACCTATGCGATCGAACCGAAAATATCGCGCGAAGACGCGCTTGCCTATTGGTTCGCTCCCGGCACGCATGCCTACGCCGCGGAACTTGACCGTTTAAAGCGGTCAAGTTCTCAGCCAGATCGTCGGGTGGTTGGGACGTATATCCTGAAGCCCAATCAAGCCGCTGGAGGTTCGCATGTTGCCAATGCGGCTTTCATGGTTGCATCGGCGGCACGCGGCCGGGGAGTGGGACGCGCGATGGCCGAACATTGCCTGGCCGAGGCACACCGGCTCGGGTTTCGCGCGATGCAATTCAACTTTGTGGTTTCGACGAACGAATCGGCCATTCGTTTGTGGAAACAGCTCGAATTCAAGATCGTCGGCACGTTACCGAAAGCATTTCGACATCCCAAAAAGGGCGATGTCGATGTTTACGTCATGTTTCGATCGCTGGAATAAGCGGTTCAAGGTTGGACGACGTCCCCAGCTCTGTCTAAGCTCTCCTCATGCGCGAAAGTTATCTTGAGGATTATTATTCGTTTCTCCGGTTCCCGAGTGTTTCAACCGACGATCAGTTTGCCCCAAAGGTGCGCGAATGCGCGGGATGGTTGTCGAAGAAGCTGGAGGGAATCGGTTTGGAATCCAAAGTCGTGCCGACTGCGGGTCATCCGGTGGTATGGGCGCGAAACAAGCATCGGCCCGGGCTTCGCAACGTTCTGATCTATGGTCATTACGATGTGCAACCGCCCGATCCGCTCGACCTTTGGGATTCGCCGCCGTTCGAGCCGGTCTTAAAAAACGGCTACGTTTTCGCGCGCGGATCGACCGACAACAAAGGACAAATTCTCGCGCACATTCTCGGTTTGCAGGAAACGATCGAGAAAGAGGGCGAGTTGCCGGTCAATGTCGATCTTGTGATCGAGGGCGAAGAGGAAGTCGGCAGCACGAATCTGCCGAAATTTTTGAAAGAGAATCGCGAGAGCCTTAAGTGCGACGTGGTGGTGGTGTCGGACACGGGAATGATTGCGAAGGGCATGCCGACGCTGAGTTATGGATTGCGAGGCGTTGTCGGGCTCGAACTCAAAGTGACCGGGCCGAAGATCGATTTGCATTCCGGCATCTACGGCGGCGCGGTGGCGAATCCGTTAATGGCGATGTCGAAGTTACTGGCGAGTTTGCACGATAAAGATGGCCACATCATGATCGCGGGTTTTTACGACGACGTGCTGCCACTGGAAAAATGGGAGCGCGAAATGTGGAGCAAACTCCCGATTGATGCCGATGCGCTGGTGCTGCAGGAAAGCGGCTCGCCCGCGCTGTTCGGCGAAAAAGGTTTCAGCACGTTTGAGCGGATTTGGGCGCGGCCGACGGCGGAGATCAACGGATTCGGTGGCGGTTATCAAGGCCAGGGGACGAAAACCGTTCTGCCAAGTTACGCTTTTGCCAAACTGACGTTCCGACTCGTGCCGAACCAGAAGGGCGACGTAGTTGTCGATCTTGCCAAAAAACATTTTCAGAAAAATCTGCCGCCGGGAGTCACGCTGGAAACGATCGGCGGTCATTCCGGGCCGTGGTATTTGACCGATCCGAATGGCGAATTCGGGAAAGCGGCGCAGCGCGCGCTCAAGAAAGCGTTCAATCACGACGTCGCGTTGATTCGCGAAGGCGGCAGCATTCCGATCGTGTCCGAGTTTCGAAACATTCTCGGCGCGGAAACGTTGCTATGCGGGCTGGCTCTGCCGGATTGCCGGGCCCATTCGCCTAACGAAAATTTCCCGCTGGAAAATTTCGAGGGTGGAATTCGGATGAACAAAGCGCTGTTGGAGGAACTTGCCGGCTAAACGTCGGATAATGACAGCGGGTTGGCGATCGATTCTTATCGTTGGCGCGGTCTGTTCGCTGGTTCTCAGTGCTCAGACGGCGGAAGAATCGCTCGGCGACAAGATCAAAAAAGTCTTCGCTCCGACCCCGACGCCGACTCCGCGCAAGCACCGCAAAACAACCAAGAAAACGCATTCGTCGCCGTCTCCCAGTCCTTCGGCGAAGCCCAAGTCGAAGAGTTCCAAAAAGGCCGCGAGTTCGGAGAAGCCCGAGCCCAAGGCTTCGTCATCGCCGAAACGCCGCAAGAAAACCTCGCCGAGTCCAACGCCGGAAGAGTCGCGGGCTCCGTCCCCCAAAAAGCGTCGAAAAGGTTCGCCCACGCCAACACCGACTGAAACGCCGACGCCGTCACCGAGCGCAACCGCCTCTCCAGAGCCAAGCGAGACGCCCGAACCCACGCCGACTCCCACGCCAAGGAAAGGCGCACCGGTTTCTATCAAAGCCGATCAAATTTCGGGATACGAAGATTATCCAAGCAACGTGCAAAAAGTTGTCGATCTTGCGCTGGATCTGGCCGGTCAGGGTCTGGATTACAAATACGGCTCGGCCGATCCGGAGAGCGGGGGCATGGATTGTTCCGGTTTTGTTTATTATGTGCTGACGAATTCCGGTATTCCGGATGTGCCACGGGATTCGAGCGAGCAATACAATTGGCTGCGCAAGGCCGGAGAATTCGAGCCGGTGATCAGCCGAAAGGAAGACACTTTTGAGCTCGAGCATCTGATGCCGGGCGATCTGCTCTTCTGGACCGGGACCTATCAGATCGAACGCGACCCGCCGATCACGCATGCGATGATTTACCTCGGCCGCGAGAAAGGCACGAAGCATCGCATCATGATCGGGGCCAGCGATGGGCGCACCTACCACGGTGAGTCGCGTTATGGCGTCAGCGTGTTCGATTTCAAGATTGCGCCGTCGACGAAAACCCAGGAAGGCCGGCTTACTCCCACATTTGTCGGTTACGGCCACATTCCCGGATTACGTTGATTGTTTTCGCAAACGCCGGAGAGTCTTGACCAATGCGAGTTGTGCGGATGCCGTTTTGGATTCTAGTCATGGCAGATTTTCGATGAAGAAAAAGCTGCGAGTTTGGGTCCTGCTTGTGTCGGTGGTCACGTTTGCGGCCACGATGATTGCGGCTGAGGAAGAACAGGAAACGCCCGCCCCTAAAAAGAAGAGTTTCTTTAGCGGCCTCAATCCGTTCCATAGCAAGGAAAAGAAACCGGCGAAACCGAAGCGAACGCCTTCTCCTACACCATCCGCGTCTCCCGAATCGACCGAAGCGGCGGCGTCTGAGCCAAGCGCGACCGAGACGCCGCGCCCGCAGGCAACTCCCAAACAAACACCTGCGCCGAATGCGACCATTTCGTCCGACGAAATTTCAGATTACGAGAATGATCCGCCGGAAGTGCGAAAGATCATCGAAATCGCGCTTGGCCTAACCAGCCTGAACCTGGACTATCGCTATGGCTCGGCCGATCCGGTAAACGGCGGAATGGATTGCTCCGGTTTTATTTATTATGTGCTGCTCAAGTGCGGCATGTCGGATGTGGCGCGAGATGCGCGTGACCAATACGTCTGGGTTCGCAAAGCCGGAAACTTTCAGGCCGTTCTTGCTCAAAGCGACGATACTTTCGAGCTGAATGCTCTTCAGCCTGGCGATCTGCTTTTTTGGGCCGACACGCATTCACCCAGTCGGGAGCCGGCCATAACGGAAACGATGATTTATCTGGGGCGCGAGAAGGGAACCGGACAACGCCTCATGGTGGGCGCGAGTGACGGACGAATGTACAAGGATCAGCCGCGCAGTGGAGTCAGTGTGGTCGATTTCAAAGTCGTGCGCCCGGAGCAGAAATCCGACGACCACTCGGGCCCGACCTTTGTCGGCTACGGGCGCGTGCCGGGTTTGACTCAGCGCTGACGTCAATCGCCGCTGTCGGCGCTGTCTTCTTCCGCTAAAGGTGGCGTGATGCTCGGCTCAGCCGATGTCGATGTGGTCGGAATGATTTGCTTTTCGTTATCGCGATGATGTGTCGCCATGGCCAATGCCACCAGAGCGACCGCGATCACAATTGCGGCGCGCTGTTCACGCTTGGTTAAGACGAAAATCCCCGGCGATTTCATTGCCCGGCATAACCAATCGGATCGGGCACGCCTGCCTCGCGGAAACCTTTCAGCCGTAACAGGCACGAATCGCATTGACCACAGGCGAGACCCGCCGGCGTCGGATCGTAGCAACTATGGGTCAGTGAAAGATCAAGATCGAGTTCGATCGCTTTTCGAATGATCTCCGCTTTGGAAAGCTTTAGTAACGGCGTGTGAATTTGAAAGCGCCGCCCTTCCAAACCGGCCTTGGTGCCGATGTTGGCCAGCGTTTCAAACAGGGCGATAAACTCCGGCCGGCAATCGGGATATCCGCTGTAATCGATGGCATTCACGCCTAAATAAATATGACCGGCGCCGAGCACCTCCGCCCAGCCGAGCGCGTAGGCGAGGAAAATTGTGTTGCGGGCCGGGACGTAGGTGCTCGGAATCCCCCTCCCGATCTCCGCGTCCGAACGCGATTTCGGAACATCGACATCGGCGGTCAGCGCCGAACCGCCGAAGACGCGCAGATCGATCTGAGCCACTCGATGCTCTTTTGCACCGAGGGCTTTTGCCACGCGCCGGGCTGCTTCCACTTCAACCTGGTGACGCTGGCCGTAATCAAACGAGAGCGCATACGCTTGGTAGCCATTCGCGATGGCGATGGCCAAAGTGGTGGCCGAATCAAGTCCGCCGCTCAGAAGAACAACCGCGTGTTTCATTTGATGTGACGCAATCTTACCTGGTCATCCTGAGCGAAGTCGAAGGATCCCGTTGAACGGCGGCTTGGTTTGCAACGGGATTCCTCGACTTCCGCTCGGAATGACCTGCTTTTCATCGGCCATCGCGGCTCGCCCCGCGTGATCTTTCGTCCGGATATTCCGCCCGGACAGTAAGCGCGATTCCGCCGCGAGCGGAAAATTGCGCCGTCACGATCGCTTCCAGGGGTGCGCACGCCTTCACGAAATCATCGAGGATTCGGTTGGTGACCGCTTCATTGAACGCGCGCTCGTTCCGATAAGAGGCGAGATAAAACTTGAGCGATTTGCTTTCCACGCACAAACGGTCCGGAACGTAATCGATGTCGATCCTGGCAAAATCGGCCTGGCCGGTGATGGGACAAAGTGAAGTGAAATCGTCGGTTTCGAAATGAATCCGATAATGTCGCCGGGCCGGATTTGAAAAAGTCTCCAGGCACGCTGCAACGGGCGACGAGGGAAGTTTCGCCTCGCTTCGGCCCAGTAGCGTCAGGCGCGTAGGTTTCGGTCGTTTCATCACTTGAACGTTGAACGTTCAACGCCCAACGTTTAACTCCCAACCATGGCTTTAGCAAACAATCCAAACGAGGGTCCCCCGGTCCGAGATCGAATCGGCGTAATCGATGTGATCGCCCACGACACAAAAACCGACAGCATCCTTCTGGTCATGAACGAGCCGGGCGAATGGGACGGCTCGGATGAGCGGTTGCTCGAATTACAGGAGCGCTTCAACGCTTACGTTTCATTTCTGCTCGACGGCGAACTAGTGCAGACGCACCCGGAGCTGGCCGGGAAACGAGCGCGCATTGAAGTCCGATGCGAGCAAATGCCCGACGCGCGAGCGCTCGAATTGCTCGGCTTGATTCACGATCAACTCGGGTTTCAGGAGATCAAGATGGAAGTGGTGATGAAACCAAAGGAGGGACAGGATTAATGGGATTTTCAGATTCCAATCCAAATAATCCTGTAAATCCTGTCTCAGTATTTCAGAAACGACACCACCGGCGTAGGCGCGAGTTTTTCGCGCCCCTTTAGGAATTCCAGCTCGATCAGGAATTGCGCTTCGATCAATTTGCCGCCGACCTTGGCGATGAGCGCGGCGGCGGCAGCAGACGTTCCGCCGGTTGCGAGCAAGTCATCGACGAGAATGATTTGTTCGCCGGGCAGCATCGCGTCGATGTGCATTTCCATTTCGGCTTCGCCGTACTCCAGCGAATACTTCTCGATCTCGGTTTTGAACGGCAATTTTCCCCGCTTGCGAATCGGAACAAAACCAACGCCGAGCTCGTAGGCGACCGCCGATCCGAAGACAAATCCCCGCGCGTCGATCCCGACAATCTTGTCGATCTTCTTTCCCCGGCAGCGTTCGACAAAAACATCTATCGACGCCTGAAACAGGGCGCCGTCGCTCAGGATTGGCGTGATATCCTTGAAGATAATTCCCTTTTTCGGGAAATCGGGCACATCGCGCACGCCGGCGCGCAGTTTTTTGAGAACATCGGCCATCACGCGCGATGCTATCGAGCGACCGGGAAACGTCAATGCGCCGACTCAAGGGCGCGTGCTAAGCGCCCGCAGTCTTTGGTTTGTAAACGTAGAAGGTGACTAGGCCAATTAGGATTGCCTGGGCGATGCCGGCAAAGAACCACTTGGCAGCGATTGACCCGGGCATCGGAATAACGACATACATGATGATCGCCCAGGCGCCGGAAAAAATGCCCATGAGAAAACCGAAGACGATTGCGCACATGAGACGCGCGGTATCGGCCCATCGAGTCCAAATCATTACGAAGGTGATCGCGAACAACAGTTGGGCGCCGAGCATCCAGGCCATGTACGACGTCATTTCGCCCTCGGGCCGCCAAAGCGATTGGGTGGCCAGATAATCGGCCTTCATCCAGATGCCGTGGATAAGAAAGTCCGTTCCCCACAGGACGACGAACGCGACAACGATAGCGATAAGGAGGCGTTTTATGTTCATGGGCGGATGATTGCCGACGCTCGGTTTAGATAGCGAGCATAAAGCGGCCAAACGCGGCTCGGCGGAGCGCCATAGGATTGCCAAGACAGACGCGCACCGGTAAAGTCGTCCCTCGCGATGGATCGATATTTTCTCATCATCTCGACGCTCTGTTTTTTCGCGGCAATTGTGCGGACGATTGTCTCGTTGCGGGCCGGGGTTTTTCGACCGGGGCGGTTCAGTTTTTTCGCGATTGGGCTGGGGTTTGTTTTTCAAACGGCGTTCATGTCGATCCGGGGCCAGGCCCTGGGTCGCTGCCCACTGACGAACCTGTTTGAAGTCTTCATTTTTCTGGCTTGGTCGATCGCTTTGATTTACATGCTGATCGGGCCGGTTTACCGGCTCTCGCTGATGGGGGCGTTCACCGCGCCGTTGGTTTTCGTGATTCAAACGCTTGCCCTGATCGCGCCGATCGACGTGCGGCACACGATTGTGTTGCCGCCCTCTCCCTGGCTGGAATTTCACGCATCGATGTCGATCGTCGCGTATGGCGCATTCGGGCTCGCCTGTATCGCTGCCGTTATGTATCTGGTGCAGGAGCGCCAGCTCAAGACCCATCAACTGCATTCCATTTTTTATCATCTGCCGCCGTTAACCGATCTTTTTGCGGCGATCACGCGGCTGCTCTGGCTTGGCTTTGCGCTTTATACGCTTGGGATCGTGAGCGGATTTTTTACCGGACGCCCGCTGCCTCTCGTGCAGGTCGTGGCTGCGATCGCGGTCTGGCTGCTGTACGGGGCAATCTTACAAGCCCGGCATCTCCACCGGCTAGCGCCGAAACGCGTCGCGGCTTTTTGCATCCTCGGATTTAGCGTGGCGCTGACGCTTCTTTGGGGCATCACCTTTTCGGCACAAACGCATTCGGTGCCATGAATATCTTCTGCGTCGGGCTGAGCCATCACACCGCCACGGTCGAGACTCGCGAGCGCTTCGCTGGTCACGCCCGGAGCGAATCCACTTTGCGCGATGCCGGTTGCGTGGAGGCACTGTTGCTGGCTACCTGCAATCGTGTGGAAGTTTACGGCGCCTCGGAGAAACGGGTATCGACAGATGAAATTGCGCAGTGTTTGGTGCGGGAAATCGATAAGAGTGCGACGGTCATAGACCGCCGCTACAGCGCAGAAGCTCCTCCATTTTACCGGTACGAAGGCAACAGATGCGTGCAGCATCTTTTTCGTGTCGTTTCGGGGCTCGATTCGATGGTCGTGGGCGAGAGCGAGATTCTCGGCCAGGCCAAGAAGGCCTATGAATCGGCCCGCACTTCCGGCGCAGCCGGCTCGTATCTGCATCGGTTGTTCCAGCGCGCGTTCCGGGTGGCGAAACAGGTGCGCACTCACACCGAGATCGCACGCGGCTTGGTTTCGGTCGGATCTGTCGCAGTCGATCTGGCTCAGCGAATTTTTGGCGAATTGACCGATCGCAAAGTTCTCGTGCTCGGCGCCGGTGAAACGAGTGAACGCACGGCGCGGGCGCTAATTTCGCGGGGCGTGACCGATCTGCGCGTGAGCAATCGTTCCATCGAACGGGCCGAAGACTTGGTCCGGCTGGTGGGCGGGCGAGTGGTCTCCTTCGATCAATGGCCGGAGCAATGCCGCGAGATCGACATCATGATCGCGTCGACATCGTCCGAGACGCCGTTGCTCAGTTCTGAAAATCTTGCGCCGATGTTGCGCGACCGCCTGGACCGGCCGCTTTTTATCATCGACATCGCCGTGCCGCGCGATGTCGATCCCGATGTGAACGAAATGGGAGGCGTCTATCTTTACGATATCGATTCGTTGCAATCGATCGCCGAGCAATCGCTCGCGTTGCGCCGGCAGCAGATGGCTGCCGCCGAGGAAATTATCGTCACACACGTTGCCGACTTTGGCGAAAAGGTCTCGGCTGGACTTGGTCGAACATCGGGCATGGAACATCCATCGGTGGAAGAAAGTTCGCTGCGTGCTTCCGAGCTGTAGCGGCGGTCTATGACCGCCGCATTAAAGATTGTGCTCGGCACGCGCGGAAGCGAACTGGCGCTTCGGCAAAGTAAACTGGTCGCCGATGCGCTGCAGGCGCAACGGTCTGAACTGAAGATCGAGACGCGAATCATCAAGACAACGGGCGATCAAAAGAAGATTGTCGATCATCGCGCGGGGTGGAAAGGATTGTTCACTGCGGAAATCGAGCGAGCGTTGCTGGCCGGAGATGTCGATCTGGCGGTCCACAGCGCCAAGGATTTGCCGAGCGAAACAAATCCGGGCGCGGAGATCGCCGCGGTCCTGCCGCGTGGGCCATCCAACGACGTCCTGATTTCGAAGCACCCATCCGGTTTTGCCGGCCTTCCAAAGGGCGCGACCATTGCCACCAGCAGCGTGCGACGGAAACGTCAATTGCTCTGGAAACGGCCCGATCTTAACAGTTGTCGATCTTCGCGGCAATGTGCCGACGCGTTTGCGCAAATTGGCGGAAAATAATTGGGACGCAATCGTGCTGGCCCGAGCCGGGCTCGAGCGGCTGAGCCTTTGGTCGGGGAATTTGGGTGCGGATGTTCTGCCGCAGGAAATTTTTTTGCCGGCCGGCGGGCAGGGGATCATCGCGATTCAAATTCGCGCCGATGATGAAAAAGTGAGAGCCATTGTCGATTCTGTGAACGACCGGGACACATTGCTTTGCCTCCGAGCGGAACGCGCGTTTCTGCGATTGCTTAACGTGGACTGCAACGCGCCGGTTGGTGTTCTGGCCAGGATCGACAGCGGCGTGATGAAAATGCGGGCGCAGTTTTTCCGGGATGATTCGGCAGCGCCGGACGAAGGCGAAGTGGAAGGTGAGCGCGATCAGGGAGAACGTCTTGCCGCGCAGCTGTTGGATCGATTACGAGCACCCGCCTTCGCAAAGCTACGGCGCGGCAAGCGAGCAGGAGCATGAAAAACAAAGGGAAGGTTTATCTTGTCGGCGCGGGGCCGGGGGATCTTGGACTGGTTACGTTGCGGGCGAAGGAGTGCATCGAACAGGCGGATGTGATCGTTTACGACCATCTGGCGAATCCGGCGATGCTCGCCTGGGCCCGGGAGGAGACGGAGATTATTTACGCGGGCAAACAAGCCGGCCAGCACGCGCTGAAGCAGGATGAGATCAACGCGCTGCTGATCGAAAAAGCGGGCGCAGACAAACAGGTCGTTCGATTAAAAGGCGGCGATCCGTTTGTTTTCGGACGCGGCGCGGAGGAGGCGAAGGCGGTTGTCGATGCGGGAATTGAATTTGAAATCGTGCCGGGAATTACTTCCGCGATAGCCGGGCCGGCTTACGCTGGAATTCCGGTGACGCATCGCGCGGAAAATTCACACGTCACGTTTTTTACCGGGCACGAAGATCCGGAAAAAACCGGAAGCGCGATCGATTACGCGGGGCTGGCGAAAATCGGGGGGACGCAAGTGATGCTGATGGGGGTGGAACGGCTGGAAGCGATCACGCGCGAAATGCTCCGGCAGAATGTGCGCGCGGATTTGCCGGTGGCGCTGGTGCGCTGGGCCACAACCGGTCGGCAGGAGACCCTGGTCGGGATTCTGGAAGACATCGCCAAACGCGCTCTCGATGCCAGATTCGAAGCGCCGGCGGTGGCGGTTTTTGGCGAAGTGGTAGAGCTGCGAAAAAACTTGAACTGGTACGAAAAACGGCCGCTTTCGGGGAAACGGATTGTGGTAACGCGGACGCGAAAACAGGCGGGTGCGCTGAGCGGCAAATTGCGGGTTTTGGGTGCTGAAGTGCTCGAATTACCGACGATCCGAATCGAGCCTCCCATCGATGTGCGCGCTTTTGCCGAACTGGTGCAGGACGCTCATGCGTATGACTGGATCGTCTTCACCAGCGCGAACGGCGTAGAGGCCTTTTTCGATATGTTTTTCAAACTTTACGACGACGGCCGCGAAATTGGCGCAGCCCGGATCGCGGCTATCGGCCCGGCCACGGCCCAGCGGGTCAAGGATTTCCATTTCCATGTCGATCTTCAGCCGGAGGATTCCGTGGCCGAAGCGGTATCCCGGGCTTTTCAGAAACAGGGGAGCGTGGAAAACCTGCGGATCCTCCTGGTGCAGCCGGAAAGGGCCCGGGACGTGCTTCCGAAGGGGCTCTCATCTTTGGGAGCAATTGTGGACGAAGCCCTCGCTTATCGCACCGTTCCAGAGACGCGCGACCTGACCGGCGCGCGCCGCCGTTTATTGGAGGAAGGGGCCGACCTGATCACGTTTACCAGCTCATCGACTGTGGAAAATTTTCTCGGACTCGGTTTGTCGTGGCCGAAGGGGATGCAAATTGCCAGCATCGGCCCGATCACGTCGAAGACGGCACGCGATCATGGCCTGAAAGTAGACGTTGAAGCACGCATGCACGACATCGACGGATTGGTGCAGGCGATCCGAAGCTTCTTCGCTGGGAATCCAGCAAATGTCTGAACCACTAAAAACGTCAGACGAGTTCGCCGCGGCGATGCAACAGTTGAGCGCCGAGGCGCAAAAGACCCTGAGGCTTGGGCCCGGAGAGGACCATCCGGGAGGCACCGACGCTTTGTCCAAACTAGTTTGGGAGGTTCGCGGGTTGGGCACCCGGCTGGAGAGCCTGGAGGGCGTGCTAACGAATAAGAACGACAATGCGGCGGCCGCCTCGGCAGGAGCGCCGGCCGATTTCGCGCAGCGGCTGGAAAAGATGGATGAGAGTCTGACTGCGATCCGTGGCAGCGAGAGTGTGAACCAGAAGTTGTTCGATACGCTACACGCGGAGTTACTAAATTATCGCGACAATTTTTTGCACGAATCGCTTCAGAAACCGTTCATTCACGATTTGGTGCTGCTCTATGACGATCTGAACGGCCTGGCCGAGCAGTTGCGCAGGTCAGCCGACGAGCAAAAAAAGCGCGGCCATGTCGCGCAGTGGCGGGATAATTTGGACAACGCGATTCATTCGCTGGTGGAGATCCTTCACCGATTTGAGGTGAAAGAGGTTGAACCGAGGGAATTTCTCGATCGCTGCCGTTCACCGGGTTGTCAGCTACGAGCCGGCAGATTTTGCCGAAGACGACGGGCGAATCGTCATGCGGGTGAGGCGCGGATTTCTCTGGCGCGGGAAGCTCATTCGACCTGAAGAGGTTATCGCCAAGCGCATGGGATAATTTTGGAGGGCGCGCATATGTCCGTGCATCAAGAGGTCGGCAATACGTCGGCGCGCACTCCAAAATAGGCCGGTTCTCCGGCACGAAAACTGCACCTAAGCGGCCTGGGCATCGGCCCAAGATCGACATCGCATTTCCACTCCACTTATGAGCCAACGCAAAGCAATCGGGATCGACCTCGGAACCACCTTCTGCGCCGTTGCGCATATCGATACTTACGGCAAACCGCAGATCATCCCCAACTCGGAGAACGAACGCATCACCCCGTCGGTTATTTTCTTCGAGGGAACCAACGTGATTGTCGGCACATTGGCGAAGAATAATTCCGTGGCTGAGCCGGAGCGGATCGTCGATTTCGTGAAGCGCGAGATGGGCAAGCCGAAACAGCAATTCAATCGCGAATTCGATGGCAAGATTTATTCGGCGGAAGAGCTTTCCGCCCTGATTTTGAAGAAGCTCAAGGCCGACGCGGAAAAGTATCTGAAGGAACCGGTGACCGACGCGGTCATTACTGTGCCGGCCTATTTCAACGATGCCGAGCGCACGGCGACAATCACGGCCGGACAACTAGCCGGGCTAAATGTCGTCCAGCTCGTTAACGAGCCTACTGCGGCGGCGCTTGCCTACGGACTCGATAAGCTCGATGAGAATCAAACGGTATTCGTTTTCGATCTCGGTGGTGGCACGTTCGATGTCACCATCATGCGGATTGAGGGGCACAAGATCGACATCGTAACCACCAACGGCGATCACCGTCTCGGTGGAAAAGATTGGGACGACGTGATTGTGAACCACGTGGCCGAGCAGTTCGATCGCGCCCATGGCGAGAATCCGCTGCTCGATTTGCAGAGTTACCAGGACCTGCAACTCCGGGCGACGGCCGCGAAGATCCAGCTTTCGAGCCGGAAAACCACCACCATTGTGCATCATCACAATGGCAAGAGCGTTAAAGTGGAATTGAGCCGGAAGGAATTCGAAAAACTCACTCGGCATCTGATCGAAAAATGCAAAACGATCTGTGAGATCGTGATGCAGGAAGCGAAATTGAAATGGGACAAGATCGACAAGGTTCTGATGGTGGGCGGCATGACGCGAATGCCAATGGTGCGCGAAATGGTGGCGGGTTCGCTGGATGCGCCGCTGGTGGACGAGGTAAACCCGGACGAGGCGGTGGCGGTGGGCGCGGCGATTCAGGCGACGCTGTCGTTGCTGCGCGAAGGAGATGCCTCCGGCATGAAACTCTTGGGTGACGATACGCGGCGGCAATTTTCTTCGGCCGACGGCCAGTTAATGCAGGTGACCGACATCACCTCGCACACGCTTGGCGTGGTGCTTTGGGATGACAAGCACCTCGAGGAATATGTTTTTCCAATGATCAAGAAGCGCACGGCCATTCCGGCGGCAGCGATGAATTCGTTCGGCACGGCCAATTCGAATATGCCGCGGGCAGTTGTCCGGGTGGTCGAAGGCGAGAGCACCGTGCCGGCGGAGTGTACGCCTCTTGGAACCTGCCACATTAAACTGCCGGCATTCTTGCCAAAAGGTTCGCCGGTGGATGTGACTTACGAATACAATGCCAACCAGGTGCTTGAGATTGCTGTCGAGGCGTGCGGCAACCGTGCCCAGGTCGCAATCGAGCGCAATACCGGCCTGGCTCCCGACGAAATCGGCAGGGCCTGCTCCAATCTGGGCGAGTTGAGCGTTCAGTAAGATGCCTAAATGCGACATCAGTTTTCCCATTCCGCTCCCAGACGACCCCAAAAAGTGGGACGGCTGGAACAATTATAGTTCGTCGAATTCCTACGAGCGTCTCTGTCTCGATCCGCGCTCGAATCCGAGCAACGAGCTGATCGAAGAACATTGCCGGGAACTGCTGCGCTGGTGGCAGAAAAAATTGCCGCTCAAGAACCAGCCGAGCAATCCAATCGCACAAATGCTGCGGGCTGGACTGGACGAATCGTCGCGGTACCTGACCGAGGCGCGCGTGGAACTGCTCGATCCAGCCCGGCGCCATGAGCTGGATGAACGCCTGGCTACGCATCTTCACGAAGCCGCCTTGGGGGAATTTAGGAAATACTTCAGCTTTGCCACGGCGGATGGGATTTTGACCGCCGAGGAGGAAAAGAACTTACTGCGCTTTGGGGCGGAAAACGGTCTGGGCAACGAGCAAATGACATCGTTGATCGAGACGGAATTGAAGGAACGGGGCGTCCAGCGTGTCCAAGCGCCCGCCTCAGCGAAACCATCCCCGGCCCAGCAATCGAACGGAAAACAGCCCGTTAATGCCGAGGGAGAATTTCTCCGACTGCTGCGGCTGAGCGGCCTCGACAGTGATTCGATGACGGACGACCAGCGCGATGCCCTCATCAACATGGCAGAAAACCTCGGCATGGACCCTGGGGAAGCCGAGGACCTTGTCGATGTTTATTTGGAAGAAGCCGATGAGAAGTCGCTCGCCGCCGCGGTAGCACCCGCTCCCCGCCGAGTAGAAGTCCCGAAACCGGCGACGGCCGTGCGTGGACCCGAGGAGAAACCGCCTCTCCCAGAGAAGATCGAGCTCAATGCGCAGGCGGAACGGTCGCGTTATTCTAATTTTCCATGCTCGCTCGGTTTCGAAATGCTGCTCATCCCATCGGGAGAATTCACTATGGGAAGCGAAGATCCCGAGGCGGCCCCGAACGAACGGCCCCTGACCAAAGTAACCGTCGGCTGCTTTTATCTGTCGCGGTATTTGATTACAAATGCCGACTACGAAAAATTCGACCCCGCCCATGCGCAGAAACGAATGCCGGGCGCCGGAGACCGGCATCCGGTGGTCTACGTTAGCAGCGCCGAGGCGATCAAGTTCTGCCAATGGTTGAGTGCCCGCGAACGCAAGAAGTACCGCTTACCCACTGAAGCGGAATGGGAGTATGCGGCCCGCGGGACCGATGGCCGCCGATATCCGTGGGGAAATCATGGAGGCCGGGGCGATCTGGGGAACTTTGCCGATAAGAATACCGTGTTTGCCTGGAGCGACCGGGAGATCGACGACGGCTACCCCGAAACTTCGCCGGTGGGGTCATTTCCATTGGGGGCGAGCCCGTTTGGAATCGAAGACATGGCCGGCAACGTGTGGGAATGGTGCATCGATTACTACGCCCCCTATCACGGCGCCGCCCGGGTCAACCCCCGAGGACCGGCGACCGGCGCCCGGCGGGTTTATCGGGGTGGCAGTTGGAAATCGCGCTTCAACAGTCTCAAAGCGACCGTGCGCGGATCGAACGCCCCTAATTATTCCTGCAACGATCTCGGCTTTCGCGTTGTCTGCGAGTGCGAAGTGTAGTGGCGGTCGCGCCAGCCGCGGGGAGTGCAGAAAATGCGCCCGAGACGGGCGCCTCTACACTGGGCAATCTTACGGATTGAAACGGAACTTTGTGCGGACGCGTTTGGCGTTGGCCTTGGCCTTGCGACGATGCTTCTGATTGGGCGTCTCGAAGGCGCGCAAACGGCGGACCTCCTCGAGAATGCCCTCGGCATCGAGCTTGTTCTTAAGCCGCTTTAACGCGCGATCGACAGGTTCACCTTTGCGGACGGTCACTTCTGGCATCAATTATCACTCCTGGGTTTAATGGGTCTGGCGACGCGGAGCCTAATCGGGCCGGGCAGTCCCGTCAAATCCCCAGAAAACTGAGTTATCTTCGGCGCTCCGGCGGGTGCGCGCCCAGCGCGAGAGGCTTCAGTTCGGGCCCTTACGGCCTCGGCGCGAGGGGATTGGCCGCGGTGGTTTGCTGAGTGACTTCGCGGCGCAGGGCGGTGGCGCTGCCGCCTCGGGCGCGGGTCCACCAGAGCACGATCGGCGAGGCGATGAAAACGGATGAATACGTCCCGACCACGACGCCGATGATGATGGCCAGGGCAAAATCGCGCAGGACCGCGCCGCCCAGGAAAAACAGGCAGCAGATCGGGATCAGGGTGGTGCCACTGGTCAGGATGGTGCGGCTTAGGGTCTGATTGACGCTCTCGTTCATGATCTGCTCGACCGAACCTTTGCGGCCGCTGGCCAGACCTTCCCGAATCCGGTCGTACACAACGATGGTGTCGTTGATCGAATAACCGGCGATGGTCAGCACCGCGCCCACCATGGTGAGGGTCAATTCTCGACCGAGCAGCGCGAACACACCGACGGTGATTAGGACGTCGTGCAACAGGGCGACGATCGCTCCCACCGCGAAGGAAAGTTCAAAGCGAAACGTGACGTAGATCAGAATCCCGAAAATCCCGAGCCCCAGCGCGATCAGAGAACTTCTGGCCAACTCACCACCGACTAGCGCACCCACTCGTTCGGAGCCCTCCACTCGGAGGCCTGCCTCGGGAAGGGAATCGGCCAACTGCTTCTCGATCCTGTCACTGGTATTAATTGGTGTGCGAATGGTGATGTAACTTCGCTCGCCTTGTTGCGATTCCTGGATCGTAGCGTCGGCAAACCCGAGCGGTTTCAAGGCGCCGCGCACCTGGCCGACGTTAATCTTGCTCGGGGCGCTAAAAGTGACGAGGTCGCCTCCGCGGAAATCGACTCCGAAATTCTTCTCCCCGCGCATGTAGAACGCGGTCGCCCCGGCAATGATGAGCGCGAGCGAGCACATGCAGGCCAGAAAACCTTTGCTCAGGAAATTGATGTTCTTGGCCGTGATCAGATGCAACATCGAGATGCGCTTGAGTCGGCCGGAATCGACCGCCCAGCCTAGGGCGTTCTTGCCGACAATCAGGGCTGTGAAAAGCGAAGCGAGAATTCCAAGGGTCAGGGTAATGGCGAAACCTTTGACCGGGCCGCTCGCTTTCCAGAACAGGATCGCGGCCGTGATGAGCGTCGTTACGTTGGCGTCGAAGATCGAGCTGAAGGCCTTGTCGTAGGCGGCGGGGAGCGCGGCCTTGAGCGACTTGCCAGCCGCCATTTCTTCACGCAACCGTTCGTAGATCAGCACGCTGGCATCGACCGCCATGCCAATGGTCAGGATCATGCCGGCGATACCGGGCAGGGTCAGCACGAACCGGAACATGGTGAGCGCGCCCAGCAACAGGATGAGATTGACGATCAACATCAGGTTCACGATCAACCCCGCGAACTTGTAGTAGATCGACACGGCGAACAGCGTGATGGCCAGGCCGATCAAGCCCGCGATTACGCTCACTCGAATCGAATCCATTCCCAGCGTGGGCGAAACGCTGCGCTCCTCCTCGATGCTTACCGGCGTCTGCAACGGGTTTTCCAAGACGCTGGCGAGGCCCCGCGCCTCCTGTTCGGTAAAATGGCCACTGATGCGAGCGCTCCCGCTGATAGATTGGTTCCTGAATCATTGGGAGCGGATATGAACCCCGTTGTCCAGCACGATGGCGAAGCGATGATTCACATGCGCTGCAGTAATCTCGCCAAACTTCTTTGCGCCCTCGCCGTCGAACTTCAGCGTCACCTCCCAACCCTTGTCACCAAATCCGGCGTGCGCTTCGGTTACGTGATTGCCGCCCAAGTCAGCCTTCTTTTTTACGAGCAATCGCTCTTCTCGCGGCTTTTCATCTGCCTCCGCGGCGATCTTGTAAACCTCGATCCGGTATTCCGGCGGAATCACTTCCTTGCCTTCGTCGATCGTCTTTCAAGCGCTGGCCGTTATCGGGATAAACCAGCCGAAATTCGAGCTTGGCTACGCGCGAAAGCTGATCCCGCGCTTCCTGAATTTGCGCCGGCCTGAGGCCGGGAAGCTGCACTAGAATCCGATCGTTGCCGACCGGGCCGATGATCGGTTCGCCGGTGCCGAAGAAATCGACCCGTTTCCGGATCACTTCGACTGCCTGATCGAGCATTACCTTGTTGATCTGCTTGTCGCCGGCCACCAGTCGGATGAGAAACGAAGTGCCGCCCTTGATGTCGAGACCAAGCGTGATTTTCTCCGTCGGCGGCCAGATCGTGACCAGGCTGACTGCGACCAACGACATCATCAACGCCAGGGCCAGGAGACGTTTCCGCAGGCCCACATCGGTGGCGAAATACCAGCCGAACAGGACCAGCATCCCCAGGCCGATGAAAAATGTGAGGATGGGACTCATGATGAGGGTTGAGGGGTTGAGAAGTTGAGGGGTTGAGTTCCTGCTTCGTAGTTGCGGGTCGTGGTCATTGTCATCTCAACGTCCTCAACTACTCAACCTTCTTTCAGCACATGCGTAACGGCCGATTTTTCCATCTCGATCTTCACGTTGTCGGCGACTTTCACCATCACGGTGGTGTCCTTGACGTTCGAGATCAGGCCATGAATGCCAGCGTTCGTCACGACGTGGTCGCCTGTTTTCAGGCTCGAAATCAATTTCTTTTGTTCGTCCTGCCGCTTCTTCTGGGGCCGGATCATCACGAAATACATGATGATGAAAATAAAAATGAGCGGCACAAAAAAGCCGAGGCCGCCACCGGCCGGCGCCGCCGGAGCGGGAGACTGAGCAGAGGAGTGTGATAAACATTCTAACGTGTGGATCGACACCGGCGTTCTTTAAACACGCGTCACTCGGTTAAAAAAGCAGCAGTTCACAGAGCATAATCCCGCCCCCTTTGCAAAGGATCTTTTAGAAAACCAAGGGAGAAACGTTAAAGCGTTGAAGGGTTGGAGTGGGGAAGGGGGGCGTCTTCCGCTTTTAACGCTTTAACTGTTCAACGCTTCAACGTTGATTCGTCCAACTCACCCCAGACAGGCTCCTCCAGTTGCAGAGCAGAATCATCCAACTCGGTTCGATTGAATTTTTCGTATTGAGCCGAAACATCCGACCACGCGCGCAGACGCAGCTTGATTCGATCGCCGGGGCGCAGGCGCGCCGCCGGTGTCCAGACATTATCGCGCATGCTCCAGAGATAGACCACCGCCTGCACGTGTCCGCCTCTGTTGCCGAGGGCGCTGACCTCGGCTTAGCGAAGATTTCTCGCTTCCGCCGTAGCCGCGGTCGGCGCCCGCGGCTACAATGTCGATGAGATGCAGCGCCACGATGTGATCCTTGTAAGGCACTGTTCCCGGCCGCGGCGCCGGCGAGATGCTCTCGACTGTTCCGGTCACGACAATCTCTTCACCGGACTTCAGGGTAAAAAATCGGGAAGTTCTTGGCTTGCCCGAGTTTCAGATCGAGCGACTTCCAATTTCCAAACGAGAGTTCGCGGGCCGCGAATTCCCAGATCACCAATTTCTTTCCGGCCAGGCGATCGTGGCCACGAGCGAGTTCGGTGCTTAAAATTTCACGCGTGGCGAAGGCGGCGTCGCTGTTGCGAAGGATGCAATCGATCGGCCGATGCAAGGCCAGGCTGAGATGCTCGGCGAATCCGGCCGATTCGCCCCAGCCCATCGCCTCCACGGAAAAGACGTTGGAAAAACTGTCGCCGAGCAACAGGACTTCGGCGTTTGTGCTCGGTCGCCATAGGGCATTGCCCATGATCACTTGATGGATCGTAACTTTTTCCGGCGGATAAACTTTTTGCGTGGCCGGCAGTTTCAGCATGGTCGCAACGTCGCCATGACTCACAACCTCTTTCTCCAGGACAACCGGCGCTAGTTTCCCGCGGAGCGGGCGGCAACTGGAGAAAACCGGCGAGCTTTTGCGCGATGAATTCCATCGTTTCCGGTCGCCAATGCGTGTCGCTCTCGAGGTAAAGCGGTTCGTTTGCCGCAATTTTTCGTTCCATCATGAGCGGTGTGGGATCGAACAGGCGCACGCCCTCTTGTTGAAGGCGCGTCTTGAATCTGGCAAAGGATTCATTCTGCAACGCGTCATCTTTCGGTGCTTCGAACGAAAACATATCCGCCTTCGATGCTTGGCTTTACCGGAATCGGCAGCGCCACCAGATCGATCCCGCGAGCGGCGAGCTGATTCCGAAATTCGACAATCGCTTTGATCGGATCGGGCTGAACCGCGCCGGTTTGGATGCGGCGTTTCATTCGAAATGGATCGAGAAACGGCGGCCCGATCACATGATCGACATCGGCCCGGTAAAAGAGCCAGTGGTCGCGGCCCGGATAAACCTGTTCGTTGCCGGCGTGGAGCAGCGCAGTCAGGACAAGTTGCGTCCGGGGCAACAACCATTGCGAAACAACGGAGTCGGTTTCCAGCGTGCGCTCGGCCGCTTTCAGTTCCGCCGAATGCGGGAGCACATTCCAGAGATCGCGCGCTCCGCGGACATGATGAATCCGCGACCAGGCGGGCAACGATTTGAAAACCAGAAACGTCGGGAGCCGGCTAATCGCGGACGTTGCGCGAAGCTCGGCGGTGAATTGAATCGCCGGAACCGCCGCGATCGTGAGCAAGAAAGAGCGCAATGAGAAGCGACCGCGTTCCCGGCTGCGAATTCAGTATTCTTTAGCGCCAGTTCCGCTTCTTCTTCGCGCGAAATTTTGCGATGCGTCTCCGGAGTTGGTTCGCTGTAGCTGGGCAACGAGTGCTTCGGCGGAAGCGATTCCTCGTTTGGAGATGGGTGGATTTGGCGGCGGCGCGGGCATTTTAGAAAATGAAATAGATAAACGGGTTGTATTCCTGAGTGGCCAGCACGATGAGCGCGAGCCAGCCGAGCGCGAAACAGGCGGCGGTCTTTGGCAAAGTCATTTTCTGGGTCCAATCCCAAGTCTGAGTTCCGGCCCAAACCACGACGGCGGCGATGGCGATCGAAAGAAAATAGTAGGGCCGGTAAATGACGCCGCCGATGAGCGATGCGGCAGGCAACGGATGATTCAAGCCGAACATGGCCGCGAGATATTCGACCGCGTGCCGTAAATTCGACGCGCGAAAGAAAACCCAGCCCAGCAGAACAATAATAAACGTCAGGCCGATGCGGAGCGGCTTCGGCAGGTTGTGATAGAAACCTTCCCGTCCCTGGGTGCGCTCGAAAGCGAGCATTCCGCCATGAATCCCGCCCCAGATGACAAAGTTCCAAGACGCGCCGTGCCAGAGTCCGCCCAGCAGCATGGTGATAATGAGATTCGCGTAAGTGCGAGTGATGCCGCGCCGGTTTCCTCCGAGCGGAATGTAAAGATATTCGCGCAACCAGGTTGAAAGCGAGATGTGCCAGCGGCGCCAAAAATCGGTGATCGATTGGGCCAGGTAGGGCGAATCGAAATTCTTGGCGAACACGAACCCAAACATCAGGCCGAGCCCGATCGCCATGTCGGAGTAACCGCTGAAATCGAAATAGATTTGAAATGCGTAGGCAATCGAGCCGAACCACGCGTCCAGTGTTCCGATCGTGCCCGCGTCGAATACGGTATCGGCGATCTTGCCGCACGGATTCGCCAGGAGAACTTTCTTGGCCAGCCCGAGCAGGAAAAAGGCGACGCCGCGCGCGAATTTGTCGCTCGTCAGCCGGCGATGCTTGAGTTGATCGGCCAGGAACGAGAATTTCAGGATCGGCCCCGCGACCAGGTGCGGGAACATCGACACGAAACAGGAGAAATCGATGAAGTTCGCCATCGCCTCGGCCTTGCCGCGATAGACGTCGATCGTGTAACTGAGCGCCTGAAACGTGTAGAAGCTGATCCCGAGCGGCAGCACCACGCGGAAGAACGTGTCGAAGTGCAGGTTGGCGAATCCAACGCTCTGGACCAGCGTGTTGTAGCTATCGACGCCGAAGTTGAAGTATTTGAAAAAACCGAGGACGGCGAGATTGGAGACGATCGAGATGGTGATCGCCGCGTGCCGGATCTTCGTTTTCCGGTGCGCAGGATCGACAATTTTGACCGGCAAACGCCAGACGCGCCAAACCTTCCAGGAGTTGTGAGCGATGACGAGGCTCATCAGCCAGTCCACGAACGTGGTGGCGAACATGAGCGCCATGAATCGCGGCTCGGCCCAGCCGTAAAAAATGTAGCCGGTAACGATCAGCCAAAAATTGCGCCACCGTTGCGGCGCCCGGAAAAGCGCGTAGTAACCGAGCAGCGCGAAGGGCAAAAAATAATAAATGAAAAAGTGGGAACTAAAGACCACGCTGATATTTGGTGCTTTTTTTCGCGAGACGGCTATAGAAAAAACGCGAAAATGTCCGGCGGTTGTCCGCCTCCATCACAACGCCGAATTCATTTGAACCCGAAAAGATTCCTTTGCACCGCGATTTTAACTGGTTTGTGGGCAGCCCCAGGAGCTTTTGGGGCGGCCGATTCCGTTTCGTTCTCCGAGGCGCAGCAAAAGTTTCGCGACGAGCTCGCGACCAAATCGCGGACGGTTGAAAAAGAAAACGCCGGCGCAATCGCCGGCATCGACAACTGGTTGTTCCTGGCCGGCGACCTGCGTTTTCTTTCCATGGGTCAATTCTGGGGCGATGAAGCGGCCAAAGTCAGCCGGGCGCGCAAACTCGAAGCCGCGGACCCAATTCCGGCGATCGTCGATTTTTACCAGCAACTCAAACAGCGCGGAATCGAGTTGCTTGTGCTGCCAGTGCCGCCGAAGGCCGCAATTTATCCGGAGAAAATTGTGCCCGATGTCGATCTAAACGGGCAGAGCGCGGCGCCATTTCTCGAGCGCTTTTACGGTGAACTTCGGGCCCGCGGTATCGACGTTGTCGATGTTGTCCCGGCCTTTGTTCAAAATCGCGCCAACGAACGCGGCCCGGTCTTTTGCAAAACAGATTCGCACTGGTCGGGATTTGGATGCGTCCTGGCTGCGCAAACAATCGCTGCCCGACTCCGCGAAAAATTCGCGGCCCAGCCGCGCAAGAATTACGCGACTGACTGGAAAGAGACCGAATTGACGGGTGATCTTGTCGATCTTCTCGGCGCAAAAAGCAGGAAGCCCGCGCCGGAAAAAGTGCCGGTTCGAATCGTGAGCGAGAAAGAAACCGGCGCGGCGGTCAATCCCGATCCGAACAGTCCGCTTCTGATCGTCGGCGATAGTCACACACTCGTGTTTCATGATTTTCATGGGGAAAAGGCCGGGCTGATCGACCAGTTGGCGAATGAACTGGGGTTTGCTCCCGATTTGATTGGCACTCGCGGATCGGGCGCGACTGCGGTTCGGATCAGCCTTTACCGCCGCAACTTGAAAGATCCCGATTATCTCTCGAAGAAAAAGGTGATTGTCTGGTGTTTCGCCGCGCGCGAATTCACCGAATCGGACCAGGGCTGGGAAAAGGTGCCGGTGGCAAAATAATGCGAATACAACATCGACGTTGTTTAAGGCTGGTAGTTTCCGCAATTGGTTCGGCCTGCCTACTTAGCTCAAACGCTCAAGTTTCCCCGACGCCGCCGATAAGTGAACAACGCGCCGCGGCCGACGCGGGCAAGCTCGCAATGCAATCCTCGAATTCGCCGCGGAACCTCACGGTGCTGATCCTCGGCGATTCGCTGGCCTTGTGCGGATTCGGCAAACGACTCGACGAAAAAATCCGCGAAGATCCGCGAGTAAAATCCACGTTCACATACATCACCTGTGCAACGCAGCCGTTGAGCTGGCTGAAAGAAAAACCGTACTCTCATGTCCAGACTCACTGCGGTTACTGGAGCATCGAGTCGGTGCCGAACTCCGATCGGGTCAAGGAACTTCCCGATGTTTACGGAATGACGCGCGGGCATAAGCCAAAATCGCATCCTGGTCCCGAAACTGGAAGATCTGGTGGCTGCGATTCAGCCGGACATTCTGGTCATGCAAACCGGTGGAAATCTTTTCGGTCTTTTTTCTGGCCGCCAAAAAATCAAGCCGGACCGGGATGCGTCGACTCTGCGAAAATACCTCGTGCCTTTTGTCGAAAAAGCCATCGCGCCTCCGTCCCGATTGCGAAAAATCTACTGGGTCGCGCCGCCGATCTCGGGGCGCGTTTCAACCGAGATTCAGGATTTCGTTTTTGATCAGGTCCAGCACGACATTGGCGGCATCGCCGACGTGATCGACAGTCGCAAGCTCGTTTCCTATCCCTACAAGCACATGGAGCCGGACAAGGAACATTTCATCGGCGAAGACATGAACACGTGGGCGGATAACGTTTATGCAATCATCGATCGCGATCTTTCGGCGCAGCCATGGGCGAATGTGAAACCGCTCAGCGGTTCGGTGGCGAGTGCGCCAGTGGCGACGCCGACCGACGCCGACGCTGGCACAGACGCCGACCGGGCCGGTGGTTCCTGCATCAATACCGCGGGCGATTGCGGTGACATCGCCCACGCCGCCCGTCGAGCCGTCAAATAGTGCGACGCTGGTCGTCCGCGCCCGGCTCGCTTTCAAATCAAAGTCGATTCACCGGAGCCAGTTGCTGCCGTATCAGGAATTTCTGGTCGGTTTTATTTATGATGTGAAAGAAGTGATCGCGGGCGAATATTCCGACAGGCAAATCCTCGTGATGCATCCAGCCTACATCGGCCTGCGCAGACAATCGCTCCATAGATATCACGTCGGCCGGACATACAAACTTGAGTTGCGTGAGCTTGAGGGTTCCATTTGGAACACAGTGAAATCCAAAGACGATTCCGGCAGGATCGACTTGCAACCTTACATACGAATACAGGATGAAGCGCGATATCCTGAAAATGCCCGTTAAGAAAGATTGGTCACGAATGCTTCGCCCCATTTCACTTAGCTCTGGCGGTTCTGATTGTGATTGGCTCCCTCGGTACTCGCAGCCAGCCGGAAGAAGGCCGCCGATACCGACCCCGCCAAGAATCTTGATCGATCGGAGACTCGCTCTCGGTCGGCGGGTTTGGTGAAACGTTGGATCGACATCTCGAAAATATGTACGGCCGCGGGAATGTGGCCTTTTTCGCTTCCTGCGGTTCTTCGCCGGAGAACTGGCTACGAGGGGAGCCGGTTTTTCATACCAAGTGCGGCTATCGCGAGCGAACTCCGACGACGGATGTCTATAAAGATTTTCGTAACGGCAAAGCGCCGCCGCCGACCGGCACGCCGAAACTGGAATCGCTCCTGGCCCGGTACAAACCGACGATCGTGATTGTGCAACAGGGCACGAACTGGATGGACCGATCGCTGTCCGACGATCAGATTCGTTCATTCATTAATCGATTCGTCGGCACTGCGCACCGCGGCGCCCGACGCAGGATCATTTGGATCGGCCCGCCGGATTCATCCAGGTTCTCGAAAGTACAAGGCCGGATTTATCGATTGATTTGGCAGGAGATTCCGCGCGGCGATCTGGTGATTAACTCACGGCGTCTGACGCAATACGTGCCTGGAAAAACCGGCGGTGACGGAGTTCACTACAGCAAGGAATCGGGCGAAGCGTGGGCCAGGAAAGTGATTATCAAAGTGTAACGACTTTTTGCCCAAACCAGTCCGAAAAGTCGCCGCCGCGGAGTAACCACGAATGAACACTAATGGACACGAATCTACAGAACGATCCGCTCCCACTCCAATTTAGGATGCTTGAAATTCAAGATTACCCCGACGCGGAGTTTCGTAATCCGAAGGTAATTCAACATTAATCCGCGTTCGTGATCGGTGATTCGGTCGATCACTTTTGTATCTACCACGACGCTATCGAAAGCGATCAGATCGGGGATGAACAACCCAACGGGCTGACCCTTGTAGAGGACATTAACGAAGGTTGCTGACGAAAAGGAATTTGTCGCAGGCCGAACTCGACTACTAGCGCGTTCTCGTAGGGCTTCTCGACGATGCCATGACCCAGCGTGTTCAGAACTTCAATTGCGCAGCCGACGATTTGAAAGACCTCTTCCTTGAACAACAGCTTCTTATCATTCGTGTCCATTCGTGTTCATTCGTGGTGAGTCTTGTAATTCGAAACGAAACGTTTCCGGAATTCATCGAAGCTTCCGTCTTGAATTTGCTCACGCGCCTGCCGCATCAAATCGAGATAGAAATGCAAGTTATGCAGGGTGATCAGACGCAGACCGAGAATTTCCTCGGCCTTGATCAAGTGCCGGATGTAACCCCGCGAGAATTCGCGGCAGGCATAGCATGCGCAATTTTCTTCAATCGGGCGCTTGTCGCGAGAAAACTCCGCGTTCTTCAGGTTCAGGGTGCCTGTTGAGTAAACGCGGTGCCATTTCGGGCCAGCCGCGTTGGCAAAACGCAATCGAACATGTCGATCCCGCGGGCGATCATCTCCAATAATTGCGGCGGCGTGCCCAGCCCCATGGCATAACGCGGTTTGTCCTTTCGGCAGGAATGGCTCGCTCGATTCCACTGCGCGCATCATTTCCTCTACCGGTTCGCCCACGCTCACTCCGCCGATCGCGTAGCCATCGAAATCAAGATCGACAATCGCCTGGGCCGATTCTTTGCGCAGATCATCAAAGGTCGCACCCTGGACGATGCCGAAGAAGAGAGGGTTGAGGGTTGAGGGTTGAGGGTTGAGAGATTCTGAAGTTCGGCGTTGGATGTTCGATGTTCGATGTTCGGCGTTCGCTTCGTTTCCAATTCTTGCATCTCCTCGCCCACCGCGCCGTCATCTCCGCACTTCGCGCCGCGTAATCGCGCTCGCACGGATAAGGCGGACATTCGTCGAGGACCATCGCGATATCGCTGCCGAGAGCGGCTTGAATTTCCATCGCGATCTCCGGCGAAATAAACGCCGGTGTTCCATCGACATGATTTTGAAAACTCACTCCTTCCTCCGTGATCTTTCGCAATTTTGCCAAAGAAAAAATCTGGTAACCGCCACTGTCAGTCAGGATCGGTCCGTCCCAGCTCATGAATTTGTGCAGCCCGCCGAAATGTTTGATCACATCGAGGCCGGGCCGAACGAAGAGGTGATAAGTATTGCCCAGAACGATCTGCGCCTTCAGCTCGTGCAGTTCGCTGCGGGAGTCACCGCCTTTACAGTTCCCTGTGTGCCAACCGGCATGAACGCTGGCGTCTCGATAACGCCATGCGCGGTTGTTAACCGCCCGCGCCGCGCTTTGGATTGTCGATCCTGGGCCAGAAGTTCGAACATCGCGGCAACTGTAGGGGAAGCTGACAGCTTCCCGCAATACTTGCGCAGAACCGCGCGGATCTTGTGCAGCGCGTTTACGCAGTTTGAGCGAGTGTCTGAAACGCGACTCGCTCCGGCTGCGCCGGATAATTCAACCGCTCAAAGCCAATGACATGACCGTCCCGGTCTTTCATCAGGATAATCTCTTCACCCGTCTCCTCGGAAACGTACTCCGCTTGCGGGCGGCCGAACCACACCGTCAGCGTGTGCCCTCTCGGGTCGTAATAAACATTCACTTCGGCCATATTTTTTCGCCTTCTTTAATGGCGTCGGTGACATACGCCGTAATGAGAAAGCCGGTGCGGCCCTCCTGTTTACTTACGGCGCAGACCCAACGCTGGTTGCGTCGGCTGCGGTAGAAAAGATAGACGTTTGCATCTCTTTTGCTACGCCGAATTTCCTCCGGCGTTTCCAGCACGGCCTTCACTTCTGCTTCGCATCCAGGGGGACGGAGCGGGGTCAGTCCTCACTATTGAGGGGGACGGAGCGGGGTCAGTCCTCACTATGGGGGACGGAGCGGGGTCAGAGTAGGGTTGCATTAGTTTGACGGACAGTGGGCTAGGGGTCAAAACCCGAGAGGAGCCCACATGAAATCACAGTTAAGTAAGCCGGCTCGCGACAGAGCCAGATACACGGAGGAGTATAAGAAGGAAGCGCTGGAGTTATGGCGTAACAGTGGTCGCAGTGCGGCCAAAGTAGCGGCCGAGCTGGGCATAAGAGCACCGCTGCTCTACCGTTGGGCGCGGCCCAAACGTCAGTCGAACTCCTGTCCGAGCGAGTCGAAGTCTAAACGCAGCGTAGAAGACCTTGAAGCGGAGATCCGGCGGTTGCGCGCCGAGAACGCAAAACTTCTAGAACAACGTGAAGTCTTAAAAAAATCGCTGGGCATCCTCTCCGAAGCGCCGCCGAGAGGTATGCCCGAATCGAACAGATGAGCGGCTCCTACAAGATCGCATGGTTGTGTGAAGCGCTTTTGGTTTCGCGTAGTGGCTATTACGCCTGGATCCGGCGGCGGCGTAGCCCTGGACCACGCCAACTGGAGAACATTCGGTTGCGTCAACGCATCCGGGAGGAGTTTGCCCGCAGTCGTCAGACTTACGGCAGTCCGCGGCTGGCCCAGGTGTTGGGCTGCCCGGGAAGGCGTAATCGCATCGCCCGGCTCATGCGCAAGGAGCGAATCTTTGCCCGGCAACGCTCGAAGTATCGCCACTTCACAACAGACAGTCGTCACGGTGGACCAATCGCTCCAAACCGGCTGCGTGCTCTAGTCGTACGACGCCCTAACCAAGTCTGGGCCACTGACGTGACCTGCGTGCTTACCGCTCAAGGCTGGTTATACCTCGTCGCCGTTCTGGACATCTTTAGCCGGCGCGTCATCGGCTGGGCCATGGATCGGCTTCTCGATACCGCTCTGACCAGCGCCGCCCTGCGCATGGCTATCGATCAACGACGCTACTCAAAAAATCTAATTGTCCACTCCGATCGCGGAGCCCAGTTCGCCAGCACCGCTTACCGCGAACTGCTCAGCCAACATGGCCTGACCGCTTCGATGAGCCGAAAAGGAAACTGTTACGACAATGCCTTTATCGAAAGCTTCTTCAGCAGCCTCAAATACGAACTGGTCTATCATCACCGCTTCGCCACGATCGCCCAAGCTCGTACCGCCATCTTCGACTATATCGAAACCTTCTATAACCGCCTCAGACTTCATTCCAGTCTTGCCTACCAGACCCCAATCAACTTTGAATCCCAACTAAACCAAAATTACCCTTAACCAACTGTCCGTACAATCAGGGCAATCCCAGTCCTCACTATTGACACAGCGCAGGGGGACGGAGCGGGGTCAGTCCTCACTATTGACACAGCGCATGTCGACGAGGCTTGCCCAAAAATGTCAAAAGTGAGGACTGACCCTGGCTGGCGACTCCAAAAATGTCAAAAGTGAGGACTGACCCTGGCTGGCGACTCTCGATCAGCCCATGCGGCGAACTCCTTGGTCGGACCGCGCCAGCGCAGCGTCTCGACTTTCTTAAAGAGCGGCGCATCCGTGCGCAGAGTCGCGAGTTTCTTGAAGACCAGCGCGAGCTTGCGCTGTTCGCCGAGAACTTTTCGCGGGAACTTTTCGATCGGACCGTAGCGGTTCAATAGTGTGGCGGCGGTCCGCGGTCCGATCCCAGCGATACCGGGGTAGCCGTCGACCGCATCGCCCACCAGCGCGAGCAGATCCGGGATGAGCTGCGGGCTAACCCCGAACTTTTCGCGTATCCCAGCCGCATCGCGAATCGTTTTGCGCCGACCATCGATCTGCACGATCCGCCCCCCCCGTACGCATTGGGCCAGGTCTTTATCGGGCGTCCAGATAGCGATTTTCTTCACCTTCTTGTCCTTCGACGCGAGATGCGCGGCTGAAGCGAGCGCATCATCGGCTTCGAGCTCGATCATCGGCCAGACGACAACGCCCATCGCCGCGAGCGCCTCCTCGAGCGGATGAAATTGAGAAAACAGCGCGGGCTCGATGCCGTCGCCCGTCTTGTAATTTGGCCAAAGCCGATTGCGAAACGACTCGATTACGTGGTCGGTGGCGACGCCGATATACGTGGGACCATTCTCGTTCTCGATTATTTGGAGAACGGTCTGCAGCACACCGACGACCGCGCCGTACGGCCGGTCCTTGCCTTTCGTAAACCGGCGCAAGCCGTAGAAGTGGCGGAACAGTTCGTAAGTGCCGTCAACGAGGTGGATGATCATTTCGTCAATATTCGATCTCGTCGCTGCATCCTCAAAGGCCGTAGCAGTTCGATGCTTGTTGTGGCCGTCGGGATCACAGAGTACAAATTGAGCGGTGGAAATCGAGAACGACAACGATTCCAGCGCACGCCCACCACAACTAGAACAGCGCCAACTTGAGGTTTGGCGGGCTCTTCGCGCGAGGTCTTCAGAGAAATACCCACTGGCAGATTGGTATCTTGGCGCGATCGCTGCATTTAGAAATACATTCAACCCAGATCGAATCGCGCAGGCCGCGCATAGCTTACGAGAGCTTCTGCAAAGAATTCCAAGAGCCCTCAGCATAGAGGAATCGGGGATAACGGGAGGGCAACTCAAGAATATACGCGAAGCTCTACGCAAAGCATTCGATGCGGAGAAATTGAAGATTGAAGGTAAGTGGCAAGACAAGGTCATAAGTCCCGAATTGGAAAATGTTCTGCACGGCATTGAGCAATACTTCGATCTTTCCCATCGTCCTGATCGACGGGAGCAAGTCTCTGTAGGATTGACACGGCTGGACCCAATGCTCCAAACGCTCCCGGCACCACTACGCCAGGAGAAACAACAGCGATACGTCGAGCTATGGACCAAGCTCGAGGGATTCGCACATCACGGCGGAAAGAAAAAAGAAGATGATTTCACCGAGTGTGTCGTGGAATGTCGAAAATTTAGTTTTCGATCTAATCGCACCGATATCTGCTGATGATCAGACGCTGCTTTCGGAGATCCTCGCGGAAGGTGCAACAG
This sequence comes from uncultured Verrucomicrobiae bacterium, assembly GCA_963815455.1. Taxonomy (GTDB): domain Bacteria; phylum Verrucomicrobiota; class Verrucomicrobiia; order Chthoniobacterales; family UBA10450; genus JBDTZF01. Next base: position 220,338 of record CAWFGO010000002.1, on the reverse strand, counting down.
CGACTCAGGAGCAAATTCAAAAGGCGTTAGAGCTAATTGGGCGACGCGGCGCGAACTTCGCGTTTTTCTTCAAAAATGCTTCAGATCCGATTTGGATTGAGCCGCTCAAAGTCGCGGGGTACTTCGAAAATCCTCCCAGTGCAATTCCTGCGGGCGAAGGTTACGTGAGTTTTCCGATTTGGTGGCCCGCTCAATTTCTGAAACGTGTTGCACCAGTCGCTAGAGAAGATGTCGTGGAGATTCTACTAGGAATAGGCGACACAGATAACCCGAGAGTTTTAGAGGACGTTGTCGAGATCGCACTTAGTACCGCTAACGACCCGGCTTCGCTGAAGCTAGAACCTATAATCTTGAAGTATCTTGCTCACCCTATCAGGTATTCGAGGACAACCTCACGAGTTTGATTGCAAAATGGGCGGAAGCAGGTCCTGAGGGTGTTGCGGCGGCACTGCGACTTTCTGAACGTTTGATTTTGTTCGATCCGGATCCCTTGGAGGAAGAGAAGAGTGCCCGCGCAGAAAAGGATCCTGACGATTGGACGACAAGCTTAAGCCCTGCTCCTCGCTTTCAGGAATGGGAGTATCAGCAAATCTTAGAAAACGGAGTCGCAGCGCTTGGCCACCGCCGCGCCACTGGAAACAGCAAAGCTCTTGATCCGAGCGGTAGCGCAAATGGTGCGGTTGGAAACAGGGAAACGCGCTAACAATACTGATTGGCGCGATGCATCTGAGATTTGGGCGCCTCGTGTCGATCAAAGAAGAGGTCCTTATTCAAGTCCGCAATCCGACTTGATCACCGCATTAACGCAGGCATGTGAGAAAGTTTACGATCAGAACAACGAAACGGAGATTCGTGAACTCGATAACGCGCTTCGTGCGGCCAAATGGCAGATTTTCGACCGAATTCGATATCATCTTTACGCGAAATTCCCTTCCCAGGCGAAAGATTGGATCAGCGAAGCAATCGTCGAATATCCGGACTACTCGGAGGGACGTTACGGCTTTGAATTTCAACGAATGGTTCGCATCGCCGCCGAAACATTTGGTGAGTCCATCGTTAGCAAAGCCGACGTGGAGCGAATTCTTGAAACGATTTTCAACTGGCCCGGACAAAGACGGATACAAGCGATTCATGGGCGAACAGTTCAGCTGAGGAAGCATATGTTGGTCGGAAAAGCTATTTTCAACTACGCCACTTTACGCCGTTTGCATCGATCCTGTTCGGGAAATACAAAGAACTTTATGGACAGCCTCTATGCGGAAAATCCAAAAACTAACCGACGACGACTTTGTCGCTTACCAAGGCTGGGAAAGCAAGACAGGCGGATCGCGAAGCGCGAAATCCGTCGCCGAACTTTCCGCCATGGGCGATGATGAACTCATCTCGTTCTTGAACGACTGGGAAGACGTTCATCGCGATCCAGAGCAATGGTGGATTGATGTCGATTTCGACGGCGTTGGGTATCGCGTTGCAGCAGCTAATAGCTGCGAGCTCCAAAACGGTATCTGGATTGGGGAGAGCGGTGGCATGAATTGAAGCGACCGGTTTATTTTCGGTATGTCGCTAAATTTGGCTGCGAAGCGAATCGTCGAGCACAAAAACGAACTGTCGAATTGGTTTGATCTCGCCGATTGGATTATGGCTCAGAAAGACAGTCCGGCAGTATCTGGAGAGAAGGCTTCGGAAACTTCTAAAGACAACGCGAATTGGGATTCAGCTCGAAAGAAAGTTGTCGATCTTCTGGAAATTTGCGTTGATAAGGACAAGGGGATTGGAGGCGAGTGGCGAGCCAGAATCATCGCACTTTTGAAAGCTGCATGCGTTGCGGAAGATTTCTTCTTGGACAAAGATCGCGCGGTCGTCACGCCACGTGATTATTTAACTGATGCGATCAATACTACGCGTGGTCGCGCGCTTGAGGCTCTTCTGGATTACGGTTATTGGGTAAGGCGAAATGAGGGAGAGAAAGCCGAAGTATCCGAGGTTTTCGAAATACTTGAACAGCGCTTTTCAGGCTCGCCCCCACTTGCCTATCGCAGAACGAGCTTTGTTAGGCGGCTAACTTTAACCGCATCTACGGGCTTAGTTCATCTTGGGCCAAAGAGAATGTCTCCAATATCTTTTTCCAAGCTGATCCTGAAGCATGGCAGATTGCATTTGGCACTTATCTGAATTTCAACCGAGCGCATTCAGTTCTATTCGAGCTCTTACGGCCGCAATTTGAGTTCGCGCTCGAAAATCTTCGACTATGGAAGCATGAGGGCAGCCGGCGGTCGGATCCAGTATCTCACCTCGGAGAACACTTGCTTGATTACACCCTCTGGGGACGACTCCCATTGGAAGGTCAAGATAGTTTACTGCAGCGGTTCTATAACAAAACAGATGCGAAACAATGGGCGACGCTCTTTGACCATTTGGGTCGTCTATTAAAGAATACCGCGGAGCTGAGTCGATGAACTGACTGAAAGATGTAAAGCTTTCTTCGAATCTCGACTGCGACGCGGCAAACACCGAAGAATTGAAGGAGTTTACATTTTGGATGCAAGCTGAGTGTCTTGATGCTGAGTGGCGTTTGAACGCTCTGTCCCGCATATTAGAAGTCACTAAAGGGCAAACTCGCAGTCCTTCTACGTTGATCGAGAATTTAGGTAAATTGATCCCCGATCATCTCGACCTTGTGGTGGAGTGTTTCGCAAAACTTATCGAGGGCGCGCTTACTCAATCGCATTTCTATATTAGGCCAGAACACATTAAGCCGATTCTGAAAGCAGGACTGGCGAGTCAGGACGAAAAAACAGCGGAAGCTGCTAAGTTCGCGCGGGAAAATCTGCTGCGAGCAGGTCGTTCGGAATTTCTAAATTTAGACGCGATAAAAGATAATCCGAACTGGAATTAGACAGATGTCGATCTTGCGCGCGGTGGCCACGGCGGTCCGATTCACATATCAGCCTTACTGAAGCAACTTTTCTGCACGTTCCGCTGAATAAAAGATGGAGTCCGGATCTTCAGGGTGTAGCGCAAATGCGATAATATCCTCTGCAACTAGAGAAATTTCTTTTCTCAATTCCGAAATAATATTGTGAGCACGACTTTCTGATTCATGCATTAGCCCGGTGGCTTTTGCCGGATTGTCACCACTCAATTGCATCGCGAAACGTCGCGCAAGAATTAGGTCGTCCCGAGACCCGCTGAGAAAATCACGCTCCTCATCCGTAAGGTCATTGAAGTGCGGATGATCGCGATCAAATATGACGCTATGACTGTAGGCGCGGCGGAGATGCGGTTCTATCGACTTTGGTAGGAGAAGTAGTTCTGCAAGAAGTCCCGCGAAACACCGTACCAGCGATGTTTGTGGACTTTGGAAAGTGTACGCGGCGCATGCTGCGTGCCCCGGCATCAACGGATGAAGACTGATTCCCTGTTCCTTCAGCCCGAGCTTGAGTCCGACGACAAGATGCCCCGCCTCGTGGAAAGCAAGGTTGGGTGCGATTTTCACTTCTTTATTTTCGCCTTCTTTCCCTTGCCCATAAGCGCCCGCGCCGCCCGATAATTGGCCATGTGCCTTCTAAAAAATGCTGAAACTCTGAAAAGCTGAAAGCTGAAAAAGGAGTTGAGATGTTCCTCCTTCGCCGAAGCTACGGCGGACAGGTGAGCGGTTGAGGCGTTGAGCCGTTGAGTTCAATCAAGATCGTTACGAGCACGAGTTTCGAATATCGCCGACTCCGCTGACCCTATTATCCGTGAAGTTGTGGAAACATGGCGGGCACGATGGAATTGACGATCACGTTCGTTAGGCCCGCGATCACGAATTGGACGCCGATCGAGGCGACGAGCAACCCGAGAATGCGGGTGGCGATGCTAAGACCAACGTCGCCCAGCAGTTTTCTCAGGAATCCACCCGAAAGTAGAATGACGAAGGTCAGTAAGGAAATGCCCACGGTCACGGCCACCAGTCCCGAAGCCAGTTTGGGGCTTTTTCTTTCCCAGGCTTCGCCGGAGTACAGAATCAAGTTGGCGATGACACCCGGTCCAACCAGCAACGGCATGGCAAACGGAACGACGATCTGGCCGTAAACAGATTCGGCTTCGCACAGAGCGCCGACTTCCGATGCGATCATCAGGTCCTTCGCCTTAGTAGTGGATCGCTGGCGACCGTGCGGATGCCGATTAACAAGAGAAGAATTCCGCCGGCGACGCGGAAAGCGTCGATCGTGATACCGAAGAAATTCAGCAATGCTGTGCCGGCAAATAGAAACAGGAGCATCAATCCTAACACCGTGATAGAGATGAAGAGGGCCAACCAACGTTGGACGCTGACACTTCTATGGTCGGTATAGCCAATGAAGACGGGAAGCATTCCAAGCGGGTTGAGCAGCGCGAACAAGGTGGCGGCAAACGTGCCCAGAATACTGGTTTCACTCGTTGGAATCGGGTAAAGCACGCAACGTCCTTACATTGAAGAAGGGGCCTGTGACAAGTGACGAGTGACAAGCAGAGAGGTCGGAGACTTCAGTGAACCTCGGTGCCGATCGAGGCCTGGAAAGGATGAGGGATGAAGGAGGAATTAAGAAGTTTTGGCTTCGCTTCAGGATGGCGCACCTTCCCGCCACTGTGAATCTGTTCAATGCAGTCTTGAAAATTCGCGTGTTTCGTGGGCAAAAAAATAGGGCACTTGCGCGGTTAGAGAACTCGGCAGGCTCGCCACGGCGAGTCCGTCCGGTGGCGGACAAGATGGCTGTGCTACAAAAAAATCTCTTTGCGGCGGGTAAATTTGCCTCTATATTCGCCGCTCACCGCATCAGGCGCGTGATAGTTTAATACGCGGCCGGTGCGGGTTTTTTGTCGCCCGGAATGGCCCCGTTCGCGTGGCGGTTTTGTTAGAGAAAAATGCCTACTATTAATCAGCTTATTCGGAAAGGACGCCGGAAGGTGTCGGTGAAATCGAAGTCACCGGCCCTGACCAATTGTCCGCAGCGGCGCGGTGTGTGCGTGCAGGTGATGACGCGCACTCCGAAGAAGCCGAATTCTGCCCTGCGTAAAGTGGCCAAGGTGCGCTTGACGAACGGCCAGGAAGTGATTGCCTACATTCCCGGCGAAGGGCACAATTTGCAGGAACACTCGATCGTGCTGGTGCGCGGTGGACGGGTAAAAGATTTGCCGGGCGTGCGCTACCATATTGTGCGCGGAACGCTCGACTCGTTAGGCGTGGATGGGCGCCGGCGCAGCCGCTCCAAGTACGGAGCCAAGCGTCCAAAGGCCGGCGCAGGCGGCGGCGCGGCGGGGGCGAAAGCGGCGCCAGGGCCCAAGGAAGATAAAAAATAATTTTGGATAGAAAGATCGACAATGTCACGGCGGCGGAAAGTTTACAAAAAAGAGGAGCGCGTCGATTCCCGTTACGGGAGTCCGGCGGTGGCCCGTCTTATTTCCACGGTGATGAATCGGGGCAAGAAATCGCTGGCCGAACGGATCGTTTACACCGCGATCGATAAATCGCGCGAAGGCTCGGACTCGGTCGATCCACTCGAAGTTTTAAACAAGGCGTTGGAGAACGTCCGGCCTCGTCTCGAAGTGAAGTCCCGGCGTGTCGGCGGCGCGACGTATCAGGTGCCGATGGAAGTGGCGCCGGCGCGGCAGATGTCGCTGGCCATGCGCTGGATCGTGCAATACGCGGACAAGCGCAAAGGAATGCCGATGGCGGAAGCGCTGGCCCACGAGATCAAGGACGCAGCTTCCGGGCAGGGTAACGCAATCAAGAAGCGCGAAGACACTCACAAGATGGCGCAGGCAAACCGCGCGTTTGCCCATTTCCGCTGGTAATCATGAACACGCCGCGCGCTCTCCAATTTTTTAGCAGTGTCATCCTGAGCCGCGCAGACGGCGAAGGATCCGCAATTGGTGTTGGAACACGCGAACGACGGTTGTGGGTCCGACAGTGCCATCGCGGGATTCTTCGACTCCGCTTCGCTCCGCTCAGAATGACAGAGAGGCCAACCGGGCGTTTGCCCATTTCCGCTGGTAACGATTATGGCGACCGCGACGATGGAAAAGAAAGCAGCTGGCGCGAAGAATCCGAATTCGCCGGATCGCAAGTTTCCGCTGGAGCGAACGCGCAACATCGGGATCGCGGCGCACATCGACGCCGGCAAGACCACGATTACCGAGCGCGTTCTGTTTTACACCGGCATGATCCATAAGATGGGCGAGGTGCACGAAGGCACTACGGTGACCGACTGGATGGAGCAGGAGCGCGAGCGCGGGATCACGATTACGTCCGCGGCGACGACGTGCAGCTGGTCGCAGAAAAAGGAAGAAGGCGTTTACAAGATTTTCGAGGGAATCAAGCAGCGGATCAACATTATCGATACCCCGGGACACGTTGATTTCACGGCGGAGGTGGAGCGTTCGCTGCGGGTGCTCGACGGTGCGATCGCCGTTTTCGATGGTGTGGCCGGCGTGCAGCCGCAATCGGAAACAGTCTGGCGGCAGGCGACGAAGTACAACGTCCCGCGACTGGCGTTCATCAACAAGATGGATCGCGTGGGTGCCGATTTCAAAATGTCGGTCGAGAGCATTCATAAGAAACTCGGCGCGAATGCGTGGCCGGTTTTGCTTCCGCTGGGCAAGGAAGACCAGCTCAAGGGCCAGCTCGACGTCATTAATAAGAAGGCGATTATTTATTCCGACAGCGATCAGCTTGGATCCACCTACGAGGTGACCGAAATTCCCAAGGAACATGTCGATCTTGTTGACAAGGCCTACGCCGATCTGGTCCAGCAGATTTCAAATCTCGATGACGAAATTGCCGAAGCCGTGCTCGAGGAAAAACCGATTACGCCGGAGCTTTTGAAGGCGGGAATTCGGCGCCAAACGATCGCGAACAAATTTGTGCCGGTAATTGGCGGTTCCGCGCTCAAGAACATCGGCGTCCAATACCTGGTCGATGCGGTGGTTGATTACCTGCCGAGCCCGCTCGACATCCCGCCGGCCAAGGGAATGGAGCCCGACACGCACGAGCCAATGGAGGCGCCAACGGACGACGCTGGAAAATTCTGCTCGCTCGCGTTTAAACTTTGGAGCGACCCGTTCGTCGGGAAACTCGTTTTCTTCCGGGTTTACTCCGGAACGCTGAGCAAAGGGGACACGGTTTACAATCCGCGGACGAACAAGCGCGAGCGCATCTCGCGTTTGATCCAAATCCAGGCGGACAAACGGGAAGACATCGATACCTGTTACTCGGGCGACATCGCCGCCATCGTCGGGATCAAGAATATTACGACAGGCGATACCCTTTGCGATGAAGACCATCCGATTTTGTTGGAGCCGCCGACGTTTCCTGACCCCGTCATTTCCATGGCCATTGAGCCAAAGACAAAATTGGACCAGGAAAAAATGGCGATCGCGTTGCAGCGCCTGGCCGAAGAAGATCCGACCTTCCGCGTTTTCACACATGAAGACACCGGCCAGACGATCATCGCCGGAATGGGCGAACTGCACTTGGAAATCATTCGGGACCGCATGTTCCGGGAATTCAAGGTCGATGCCAACGCGGGCAAACCGCAGATCGCGTATCGCGAAACGATCACGACAAATGCGCACGGAGTCGGCAAATTGATCAAGCAATCCGGTGGTCGCGGTCAGTACGGCCACGTTGAAGTGGATGTGCGTCCCGGCGCTCGCAGCACCGGACTGGTTGTCGAAAACAAAATCGTGGGCGGCGTCATTCCGCGGGAATACATCCCGGCGGTGAAGAAGGGCATCGACGAAGCAGTGCTCAACGGCGTGCTCGGCGGTTATCCCGTTGTCGACGTTGAAGTCGATATTGTTTACGGCTCGTTCCACGAAGTCGATTCCAACGAACTTGCGTTCAAACTCGCGGCAATTTTCGCGATGAAGGATGGTTTCAAGCAAGGCAAACCGATCCTGCTCGAGCCGATCATGAAGGTGGAAAACATCACGCCGGAAGATTATCAGGGCGACATTTGCGGTGACTTGAGTCGTCGCCGAGGCAGCATCAACAGCATCGAGACGCGCGGCAACCTGACGATTATCCACGCCAACGTTCCGCTGGCCGAATTATTCGGTTACGCGACGGCGATCCGGTCGCTTTCCAAAGGCCGTTCGAGTTACTCGATGGAGCCATCACATTTCGAACCGGTGCCGGCGAATTTGGTCGCGGCCATCCTCGATCAGAAGGAGACAAAATGACCGATAGCCAACGCATTCGCATTCGCTTGAAAGCTTTCGATCACCGAATGCTCGATCAATCCGCGGTGGAGATTGTGGAAACCGCGAAGCGCACGGGTGCGCGCGTGGCCGGCCCGATTCCGCTGCCGACGTTGGTCGAGAAATTTACGGTGAACCGATCGCCCCACGTCGACAAGAAATCGATGGAACAATTTGAAATTCGCACCCACAAACGCCTGCTCGACATCATCGAGCCGACGGCGAAGACGGTGGACGAATTGAAGAAACTGAACCTGCCCGCGGGCGTGGATATTACGATCAAGATTTAGAGAAATATTAGCACTGTCATTCTGAGCGAAGCGAAGCGAAGTCGAAGAATCCCGGAAAGCTACCTTAAAGGTACCGCAACGGGATCCCTCGACGTTGCTCGGGATGACAACCAAAAAAATGAGCATCGGGTTACTAGGAAAAAAAATTGGCATGACCAGCGTTTACGACGCCGACGGTCGGATGCGTCCTGTAACCGTGATCGCGGCGGGCGATAATGTTTTACTGCGCCGTTTGACGGCGGAGAATGACGGTTACTCAGCCGTGCAAGTGGGTTTCAATTCCCAAAAGGAGTCGCGCCTGACCCAACAACTGCTGGGCGAATTCAAGAAGGCCGGCGTCGAACCGAAAAGACTCATGCGCGAGTTCCGCCTGAAGGCCGACCTTCCGGAAGGCGAGATCAATTTGAGCGTCACGCAGTTTCAGCCAGGTGACTATGTCGATGTGATCGGCCGGTCGAAAGGAAAAGGGTTCCAAGGCGTGATGAAAAAACATAACTTTGACGGGCAAGGCGCGTCGCATGGCTCGAAAACGCATCGACGTAACGGCGCGGTGGGCAATCGTTCCACGCCCGGCCGGATTTGGAAGAACATGGGCATGCCAGGCCATATGGGCGATGAGCGCGTGACCGTGCAGAACCTCCAGGTGATGCAGGTCCGCGAGACTGAGAAAGTTATTTTAGTTAGCGGCGCGGTGCCGGGAGCGAATGGCAGTTATGTCGTTATTCGTCCGGCCATCAAGGATCCGGCCGCCCAGATTAGCAAGCACCCGGCGCCCGCGAAGAAGGGCTCGGCTGCGAAGAAGCCCGAGACGGCAAAGAAACCGGAAGCAGCCAAGAAACCTGAGCCCGCGAAAGAAGCGGAGGCCGCCAAGAAATGAGCGCCAAAGTTTTAACCAAAGCCGCGGCCAAGGAGGCCAAGATCGACATCATCGAAAACGGTCGCGGGACGCAAGCCGTTCACGACGCGGTGGTGGCGATGCGGGCCGCCCGGCGTTCCGGATCGGCGAGCACGAAGACAAAGGCCGAAGTGGATTTGTCCGGAGCGAAGCCATGGCGGCAAAAGGGAACGGGCCGGGCCCGCGCGGGCTACAAATCGTCGGTGATCTGGCGTGGCGGCGGAGTCGTGTTCGGCCCGAAACCGCGTGATTATTCCAAGAAAGTTTCGAAATCGGTGCGTCGCCTCGCGTTCCAGAAGGCGTTGAGCGAACGAATTCAAGCCGGCGATGTTCTTACGATCGACAAGTTTGTTGTGCCGGAATTAAAGACGAAATCGTTTGTCGATCTTCTCCGGAAGCAAACCGACGCCGAGAAGGTGCTGATTGTTTCGGATTCGTTCGACGAGAACACTGTCAGGTCGGCCCGGAACGTTAAACCGGTCAAGCTGGCCACAGCCACGGAAGTGAACACGGAACAATTGCTTAGCTTTGAGAAAATTTTGGTAACGCCCAAGGCGCTCGAAAAACTGGCGGAGAGAATTAAATGACCGAGCACGACATAATTCGAACTGCGTCACTGACCGAAAAGTCGACGTTGATGAGCGAGAAGCAGAACAAGTACGTCTTCCGCGTCAATCCGCGCGCGAACAAGATTCAAATTAAACAAGCGGTCGAGCGTTTGTTCCAGAAGCAGGTTGTGGATGTAAATACCTGTAATTACGCCGGCAAAGAAAAACGGGTACGCGGCCCGCTCGGGCGGCGCGCGCACTGGAAGAAGGCGATCGTGACGCTGAAGGAAGGCGAGAAGATCGACCTCGTCTAGCGACGAAAATCCGAATGTCGAATATCGAAAACCCGAAACAAACTCGAATGAATAAAGGTCGAAATTCAAAACAGGTCGCGAATCGCTGCGGGCGCGTTTCGAACATTCGGATATCTGAAATTGTTTCGGATTTCGGATTTCGAATTTCGAATTTTTAATCGTTATGGCACTAAAAAGTTACAGACCACTCACCCCGGCCCAGCGATTCAAATCGCTCCCTGGGTTTGACGAAATCACCAAGTGGACGCCGCATAAGGGCCTTCTCGAACCGAAGAAAAGGACCGGCGGACGCAATAACCGCGGGCGTTTGACCTCGCGACACATTGGCGGCGGTCACAAACAGAAATATCGCAAAGTCGATTTCAAACGCGGCAAACGGGACGTTCCTGCGGAAGTGATCGGCATCGAGTACGACCCGAATCGCTCGGCGCGCATTGCTCTTATTAAATATGCGGACGGCGACATGAGCTACATTTTGGCGCCCAATGGACTCCGGGTTGGATCGACCGTCTCGGCCGGAGATGGGGCAGCGCCGGAACTTGGCAATGCGCTCCCGCTGCGCGCGATTCCGTTAGGCACAAATATCCACAATATCGAGCTGAGCCCGGGCCGTGGCGGCCAGGTTGCTCGCAGCGCCGGACAGCAGGCCACTTTGACCAACATCGAGAGCGGCTATGCGCTGGTGAAAATGCCATCCGGCGAAATCCGCCGAATTCACGAGAACTGCTTCGCGACTATCGGCCAGGTCAGCAATGTCGATCACATGAATGTGTCGAGCGGCAAAGCTGGGCGGACCCGCTGGCAGGGACGGCGCTCGCATGTGCGCGGCATGGCGATGAACCCGATCGATCACCCGATGGGCGGCGGTCAGGGCAAATCGAAGGGCGGCGGCGGCCGGCATCATCCGGTTAGTCCGTGGGGCCAGTTGGCCAAGGGATTTAAGACCCGCACCAAACATAAGCCGAGCGATCGGTTTATTATGGAACGCAGGAAATCGAAGAAGAAGAGTTGATTTTTATGGCTAGATCGTTAAAGAAAGGACCCTTCGTCGAGTCGAATCTGTTGGAGAAGATCGACAAGATGAACAGTTCGAGCGCCAAAAAACCGATCAAAACCTGGTCGCGACGCTCGATGGTAACGCCGGATTTTGTCGGGCACACATTTTTGGTTCATAACGGAAAGAATTTCATTTCCGTTTTTGTTACCGAGAACATGGTGGGCCACAAGCTCGGCGAATTTTCGGCTACGCGAATCTTCAAGAAACACGGTTCGCATACAGCGAAGGTAACGAAGTGATGTGAATTTTCGATTTTCGGTCCGAGCCGGACGGGCATTCGATTTTCGATTGCCTGAAAGGGCTGTTGGTTGGGGACCGGTAATCGCGTTAGTGGGCTGCATAACGCTGGCTCGAGGGCTGGCGGCAGAGGGAAAGAGTTCTTTGTCAGAATCCAAGATTGAAAACGCGGAACACGCGGTGACAGCGGCGGCGTTGCTCACGCAGAATGAAGAGCTGCGGCGGCAATTGTCGATCGCGCGGGAATCGGTGCGGACGTTGACGGGCAGCCTGGCGGAATCGAATGCGGAGGCGGAATTGTTTCGCCGGAAGTATGCCGATTTGGAATTGCGAATGGAAGCGCTGGGGCTGGCTTCGGCGAGCAAAGATCGAGCGAAACTAGAGCAGCGGCTGCTGGCGGCGGTGAGCGATTTGCGTCTGGCCCGGAAGGATCGTGATGAATATCGCGACCAGATGCTGCGATTGAACGAAGCGATGTTACGCTACTTGAAGACGTCGCAGGGTGGAAACGCCCAGGCGCGGATGGATCTCGAAACGCAGTTGCGGAGGGCGAACAAGATCGCGGCAGGATCGACAGCCAAGAAATCGGTCGAGCCAAGTTTGATGGATGGCAGCGTGATCAGCGTAAAGGAAGAATGGTCGTTCGTGGTCGGTAACCTGGGAGAAAAGCAGGGTGTAAAAATTGGGATGCCGATGCGGGTGATGCGCGGCGATCAGAAGATCGCGACCCTGCGAGTGGTCGATGTGCGACAGAAAATTTGCGGTGCGGTGATTGAGGATTCTGGAAAAGAGAAAATAAAAGTGGGCGATCGCCTCCAGGCGGACGTGCACGCGAATATGAGTTTAAAATAAATGGAAGTTAGATCGATATACAGGTACGCGCGGATTTCGGCATTTAAGGTGCGCGAAGTCACGCGTGAGATCCAGGGCCTGCCGGTTTCGGCAGCGCTCGATCTCCTTGCTTTTACCCCGAAGAAGGCGGCGTTTCTTGTTGGTAAGACATTGAAGAGCGCCGTCGCCAACGCGGAGAATAACGCGAATCTCAAGCCCGACGGGCTGGTGGTGAAGGAAGCAGTGGCTGGCGAGGGTCCAACGATTAAGCGCATCATGGCCCGGGCCCGCGGAAGCGCGAGCGGCATTTTGAAACGGACCAGTCACATTCGCATCGTGTTGACGGACGAGATTCCAATTGAAACGCGCGAGACGCGAAAGGCCAAACGCAAAGCGGACGAGAAAGCGGCTAAAGAGGGAACCGGCGAGGCCGGAGGATCGACAACAACTGGCGGAAAAAAGCCGAGAGCGAAAAAGGCGGCGAAGAAAGCGAAGAAATAGATTTTGAATATGCACTGTCATTCTGAGCGAAGCGAAGCGGAGTCGAAGAATCCCGTTTTGGAACGTGAAGGTAACGCCACGGGATCCCTCGACCATGGTCGGGATGACAGGGGTAATTTTGTTTTTTAGAAACTGATTATGGGACAAAAAGTTAATCCAATTGGATTTCGCCTGGGCGTGAACCGGGACTGGCGTTCGCGCTGGTATGCGTCGCCGCAGGAGTTGCCGGCATTTTTGCACAGCGATCTGGAGATTCGCGGCTACGTGAAAAAGAAACTCCAGTTCGCGGCCGTGTCGAAGATTGTGATCGAGCGCGCCTGGAACAGCATTCGTGTCACCATCTTCACCGCGCGTCCAGGCATCGTGATCGGGCGCAAAGGCGCCGAGATCGAGAAGATGACCGAAGAAATTTCGAAGATGGCGCAGGGCAAACAGATCAAGATCGACATCCAGGAAATCAAATCGCCCGAGCTCGATGCCCAGTTGATCGCGGAAAACGTGGCGTTGCAAATCGAGCGACGTATCGCCTATCGCCGGGCCATGAAAAAAGCGGTGCAAACCGCGATGGATTTCGGCGCCCAGGGAATTCGATTGCGTTGCTCGGGGCGCCTTAACGGCGCGGAAATTTCACGGTCGGAATGGTATCGTGAAGGAAAAGTCCCGCTGCATACATTGCGGACCCCAATCGATTACGGCTTCGCTGAAGCCAACACTGTTTACGGCAAGATCGGAGTAAAGTGCTGGATCTGTAAGAAAGAAGAAGCGCCGGCCGAGCCGGCGATGTCCGCACCGCCGCCACCGCCGCCTGAACCAGCTCAAGTCTAGGAAAAAATTTTATGCCGTTGATGCCCAAACGCGTGAAGTATCGCAAGTCCCAGCGGGGAAGCCGCAAGGGGACTGCCTCGCGCAATCTCAGGATCGACTTTGGCGAGTTCGGTTTGCAAACGCTGGAGCGCGCCTGGATCACGAATACGCAGTTGGAAGCGGCGCGCGTTGCCCTTACTCGCAACATGAAGCGCAAAGGCAAATTATGGATTCGCATTTTTCCGGACAAATCAGTGACCTCGCGTCCGCCGGAAACGCGAATGGGTAAAGGCAAAGGCCAGCCGGAATTCTGGGTCGCTACGGTCAAGCCCGGGAACATTTTGTTTGAACTGGACGGCGTGCCGGAATCGGTCGCGCGCGAGTCGCTTCGGCTGGCGGCGGACAAGCTGCCGGTGCGGACGAAGTTTTTGAGCCGCCATCACCTGAGGGCCGCGTAAAGAGATCATGAAAATTAAAGAAGTCATCGAGATGAGCACGGACGAGTTGCTGACCAAGAAACGCGACTTGCGCCAGGAGAGCTTGCATTTGCGTCTGCAGCAGCAGAGCGGCCAGCTCGAACAACCGAGCCGGTTGCGCCTTTTGCGGCGCGACGTGGCGCGCATTGAAACAGTGCTCGCCCGCCGCACCAGGGAGACGAACCAGAAATAAATTTTATGGCCGAACCAGACCAGCAATCGCTTGCCAAACCACCGCCGCTGCCAGCATCGGTTACCCGAAGTTCGCGGAAGACGCGCACCGGCCAGGTGATTTCGAGCAGCATGAACAAGACGATCGTTGTCCGGACCGTGACCCGTGTGCCGCACCCGCGTTTTGGTAAAATCGTCAAGCAGATGCGGAAGTTTTACGCCCACGACGAAGAGAACAAGGCAAAGGCGGGCGACACAGTGCGGATCATGGAGACTCGGCCGTTGAGCAAATTGAAGCGCTGGCGTCTGGTGGAGGTCCTGACCAAATAGGGAAAAAGAGGAAATTTCTATGGTGCAACTTCGATCCAGATTGGATGTAGCTGATAACAGCGGCGCGCGGATGGCGACGATGATCGGCGTAATCGGCAAGTCGACGCTTTACGCCGGCATCGGTGACGTCATCACGGCGAACGTGAAAGAAGCGAGCGCGACCGGAACCGTGAAAAAGGGCGAAGTTGTTCGGGCTGTTTTGGTGCGCACGCGGCAGCCGATCAAACGCGACGACGGTTCGGTTTTGCGCTTCGATAACAACGCGATCGTTATCATCGACAAGGATTTGAATCCGCGTGGGACGCGAATTTTTGGGCCGGTCGCGCGCGAGTTGCGCGAGCGCAATTTCATGAAAATCGTGTCACTCGCTCCGGAGGTACTATGATGAATGATGAGGCCCGAATGACGATTGACGTCAGGGATGGAAGTCAGGCAGCCTGCCTGACTCGGCAAACACGCTGCCAGCGTGTTGCTTCTTCATCCGCGGCAAGATCGACAAGCAGGCTGCTTGTCGGCCGAGACAGGCTGGCAGCCTGTCCTCCAGTTTTATGAACCGCATTAAGTTTCACGTAAAAAAAGGCGATCAGGTCGAGGTGATCTGCGGGAATTTTCGCGGGTCCACCGGAAAGATTCTGGCTGTGCTTCCGAGCAAGCATCGGGTGCTGATCGAGGGCGTGCGTATTATTAAGAAGCATCTGCGCAAATCGCAGGACAACCCGAGCGGCAAGATCGCGGAAAAAGAAGGGCCGATTCATATCTCGAACGTGAGATTGATCGAGCGCGAGAAGAAATCTGAGAAGAAGAGTGTAAAGGAAAAGAAACCGAAGAAGGCGACTGAGAAGAAGGCGGCGTGATGGAAAACGAATTTTACAAAGACTACAAGGAGCGGGTGATGCCGGCGCTGAAAAAGCAGCACGGTTACAAGAACGTTCACCAGGTCCCGAAGGTCGAGAAAGTGGTGATCAACACCTCCGTCGGTTCGCAAACGGACGTGAAGCAAGCGCTGGAGGAGGCAAAGGCGGAGCTGGCCTTGATCACCGGGCAGCGCCCCTTGGAAACGCGGGCCAAGAAAAGCATCGCGAATTTCAAGCTTCGCAAAGACCAGATGATTGGCGCGAAAGTGACGTTGCGGGGCGAGCGGATGTACGAATTTCTGGAGCGCTTCATCAAAACCGCGCTGCCGCGTATTCGCGACTTTCGCGGGGTATCGCCGCGTTCCTTCGACAACAATGGCAACTACACGCTGGGCGTTTCGGACCAATCCATTTTTCCCGAGGTCGAGCTGGATAAAATCAAGCGCAACATCGGATTTGATGTTACAATCGTCACCACCGCGCGGACGAACGAGGAAGCCAAATCGCTCTTGAGCGAAATGGGGATGCCGTTCAGCGACCGGGCCAAGAAGGCCGCCGCGCAATCTTAAATTTCATGGGCACTGTTACAGATCCAATTGCAGATTTGATCGCGCGGCTGCGCAATGGAGCGCAGGCGCAGAAGATCGAGATGTTCGTTCCGTACTCTAAGGTAAAGGCGGAGATTATCCGCATTTTGAAAGAGGAAGGTTACATCAGCGATTACGCAGTCGACACCACGGCGGCCCATCCGCGAATCAAGGTCACGAATAAATTGGTCGATCGAACGAGCGCAATCACTGGATTGAAGCGCGTCAGCCGGCCGGGGCTGCGCCGTTACGTCGGTGCGGACGAAATCCCCCGCGTGCTGGGCGGAATGGGCGTAGCGATCCTCTCCACGCCACGCGGTGTGCTGTCGGGACGCGAAGCAAAGAAGCAAAAGGTCGGCGGCGAGCTGCTGGCTTACGTTTGGTAAATTTTATGTCACGGATCGGAAATAAAGCGGTCGAGATTCCCGCCAAAGTGAAGGTGAACGTCGGCAACGACGGCGCCGTGGCCGTGGAAGGGCCCAAGGGGAAACTCAATTGGAAATTGCCTCGCCACATCTCGGCCAAGATCGACAACAACCGGATCACGATCGCCCGGGCCGCGGAGACGCGGAGCGTGAAAGCGTTGCATGGCCTCTCGCGCAGCCTGGTTCACAACATGGTCCAGGGCGTGAGCGAAGGATTCAGCAAGCAGCTCGAGATTGAGGGCGTCGGTTTCAAGGCGGCGGTGCAAGGATCGACACTCAACCTGAGCCTCGGTTTTTCTCATCCGATTCTGTTTCCGATCCCAAAAGATATTAAGATCACGGTAACCGACGCGACCAAGATCGACATCCAGGGTGTCGACAAGAAACTGGTCGGCCAGGTCGCCGCGGACATTCGTCGCTTTTATCCGCCGGAGCCGTACAAGGGCAAAGGTGTGCGATATGCGGGCGAGCAGGTTCGTCGCAAGGAAGGTAAGACGGTTCAGTAATATGGCGACGTTCAATCGAAAAGCGACGCGCAAACGTTTGCACCTGCGGATCCGGAAAAAGATTTCCGGCACTGCTGGGCGGCCGCGTTTGGCCATCCATTTTTCCGGCAAACATGTTTACGCGCAGGTGATTGACGACGATGCCGGCAAGACATTGATCTCCGCGTCGACAACTCAAAAAGGTCTGCTGGGCAAAAGTAAGCTGGCAGCAAACCGGGCCACGGCCGAAGCGGTGGGCAAAATAATCGCCGAACTCGCGCTCGGAAAGAAGATCGACAAGGTGGTTTTCGATCGTGGCGGGTTTCAATATCAAGGCAAAGTGAAAGCTCTCGCGGATGCGGCGCGCGCGGGCGGTTTAAAGTTTTAACTCATGGCACAACAAGGTTCAGGCGGTAGGCGACCAGATCGAAACACGGACAAGACTCCGGCGGCAAGAGGTGATACGACCGAGAAAGTCGTGTTCATCAATCGTTGCGCCAAAGTCGTGAAAGGCGGCCGGCGTTTTAGTTTCAGCGCGTTGATCGTGGCCGGAGATCACGATGGGAAAGTCGGGGTTGGGTTCGGCAAAGCGAACGAAGTTTCGGAAGCGATCCGGAAAGCCTCCGAGTCGGCCCGCAAAGCAATGGAAAAAATGTCTCTGCACGAAAACACGATTCCGCACGAAGTGATCGGTCAGTACGGCGGGGGCCGCGTATTGTTGCGGCCGGCTTCGCCGGGAACGGGCGTGATCGCCGGCGGTGGTGTGCGGGCAGTTGTTGAGGCGGCCGGCATTCGCGATGTATTGGCGAAATCGCTCGGCTCGAGCAATCACGCCAACGTGGTCAAGGCGACCATCGCCGCGCTGCGATCTTTGCGACGCCGCGACGAAATTCTAAAAGTGCGCGGGATTCGCTCCATGGATGGAAAGGCAGAGCAACCGTCATGATGCGTCTTCATAATCTGCGGCCGCGTCCGGGTTCACGGCATCGGGTCAAACGGCTCGGTTGCGGTGAGAGCTCCGGACACGGAAAGACGAGCGGCAAGGGCCACAAGGGGCAAAAGGCGCGCTCCGGCGGCAGCATTCGGCTCGGGTTCGAAGGCGGGCAAATGCCGTTGATCCGGCGATTGCCAAAGCGCGGCTTCAACAACGCAGCGTTTCACAAGCATTACGCGATCGTTAATCTCGATCTTCTCAAAGGATTCAAGGCCGGGACGGTCGTAAACGAGAAGCTATTGCGCGAATCGAACCTGGTGCGCGGTCATTTCGTTGGAATAAAAATCCTCGGTGATGGCGAATTGAAACACGGCCTGACCGTTGAGGCCGACAAAGTGAGCGCGGCGGCCCGGGAAAAGATCGAGAAGGCCGGTGGAACGATCACATTGCGGGACCGGCGAGCGGAAACGGCGGCAGCCGTGCAGGAACAAGTCGATGCTGCGGCGGAGAAGGCGGCGCCTGCTTCGCCTGCGAAGAAAAGATCGACAACCAAAGCCGCGGCTAAGGCGAAATCGCCCAAGAAGAAAGCATCAAAGAAGGGCTAGCGCTCGTCA
This sequence comes from uncultured Verrucomicrobiae bacterium, assembly GCA_963815455.1. Taxonomy (GTDB): domain Bacteria; phylum Verrucomicrobiota; class Verrucomicrobiia; order Chthoniobacterales; family UBA10450; genus JBDTZF01. The sequence continues at coordinate 201,762 of CAWFGO010000002.1, read as the reverse complement.
GGCGATGCTCCAGATTTAGCGAATGGTCTCGGCGTTTCTAAACTCGGTCAAGATACCGGAGTTGCGCCGTCGCATCCTGTTTACGCTGGCGGTGATCGTCATTGTGCGCCTGGGCGCCGCGATCACCACACCGGGGGTGAATCAGGCTGTGCTGCAAGAATGGTTCAACAGCGCAGCTAAGGGATCTGGAGGCGGCGTTGGCGCCTTGTTCAATTTATTCAGCGGCGGCGCATTGGAAAACTGCGCCGTATTTTCGCTGGGCATCATGCCTTACATCAGCGCGTCGATCATGATGCAGCTGCTCACGGCGGTAATCCCGCAATTGAGCAGGCTGGCCCGCGAAGATGGCGGGCGGCAGAAGATCATGCAGTTAACCCGCTACGCGACGGTCGGGCTTTGTATTTTTCAAGGCTACATGCTCGCGGTATCGTTTCAGCACCCGGAGTCGTATCACATTGTGCTGGGAGGAATTTCCGACACGATCCAGCGACTCGGTATCCCATTGGTGGAGGATTCCGGGTGGACGTTTCGTATCGTGACCGTGATTTCGCTCACCACGGGAACGCTTTTTCTAATGTGGCTGGGCGATCAAATCACCGAGCGCGGCATTGGCAACGGGATTTCGCTTATTATTACGATCGGCATCGTGGCGCGCTTGCCGGCGGCTTTGGCGCAGGCCTGGAAGACGTTTGTTCCTTCGGCGGCGACTGGCACGAGTCAGGTCAATCCGGCCATTTTGGTGTTGATGGTGGCGTTCTTGTTCATCGTCATCGCCGGAGTCATCGCGATCACCCAGGGTGTGCGCAAAATAACCGTGCAGTACGCCAAGCGAGTGATCGGTCGCAAAATGTACGGCGGTCAGACGCAATATATGCCGTTAAAAGTGAACTACGCCGGAGTGATGCCGATCATTTTCGCGTGGGCTTTGCTTTTGTTCCCGACCACAATTGTTGGCTACGCGTTTCCGCAGAGCCCGACGGCTGCGCGGATCGCCAGCGCGCTTTCCACCGGTTGGCCGCACTACGCGGTTCTGGCGGGGATGATTTTCTTCTTCAGTTATTTTTGGGTCGCAACGCAGTTTCAGCCGGCGCAAATTGCGGATGATTTGAAAAAATACGGCGGCTACATTCCAGGCGTGCGTCCGGGCAAGCCGACCGCGGATTTTCTCGATTTCACGATGACACGCCTGACTTTTGCAGGGGCGATTTTCCTGACCCTCATCGCGATCCTTCCCGCCCTGATGAGCCAGGGACTGAATGTTCCTCAAATCACGGCGCAATTTTTTGGCGGCACGAGCTTGTTGATTATCGTCGGCGTGATTCTGGATACGATGCGGCAGGTGGAGACGCATTTGATTCAGCGCCATTACGACGGATTTCTGCGCAAGGGCCGGATTCGCGGGCGTTCCTTTGATCGTGCGGCTTACAGTCGCGGCGAGGCGGCCGGACAGGGCGCGCTGATGTGGCTTTACGTGGGCATCGCCGTGCTGGTGATCGCCGGAGTGGCAATTTTTCTCTACGGCCCCAGGTGAAAAGGCGACTCGTTCTGCTAGGCGCGCCTGGCTCGGGAAAAGGAACCCAGGCCGAAATGCTGACTCGACAGTTTGGGATCCCGGTCACGTCCCCGGGAGCGATCTTGCGGCGGGAACGCGATCTCGGCACCTCGCTGGGGCTGGCGACGGCCGAAATCACTCAGCGGGGCGGGCTGGTATCGGATGAGATCATTGTGAAGCTGATTGAGGACTGGCTGCGGTTGCACGGCGCGCACGGATTTATTTTCGATGGGTTTCCCCGCACTTTGCCCCAGGCGCAAAGCCTGGAGAAGATTTTGGAACGGGTGCACACGGCTCTCGATCTGGCCATCTGGCTGGAAGTTTCCGAAAAGACAGTTCACGATCGCATTTCGGGCCGGCTGCAATGCGGGGAGTGCGGATTTACCACCAGCGCATCGAGCGCGAAGTTTGCCGAGCGCCCGATCTGTCCTTACTGCGATGGCCCGCTGGTGCGCCGCAACGATGATGACGTGAGCATCCTGCAAACGCGACTGCAGGAATTTCACGCCAAGACCGAGCCGCTGGCCGCATTTTACGAGAAGATGTCGATCTTGCATCGGATCGACGGGAACCGGGACCGGGAAACAGTTTTCGCGGATATTTCGCGGCTGCTTGAAAGCAAGGTGCCGGCATGATTCCGATCAAGAACGCCAAGGAGATCGAGAAGATGCGGCAAGCGTGCCGAACGGCGAGCGAAATTCTCGATCGAGTGAGTGAGCTGGTTCGGCCCGGTATTACGACCAAGGAAGTGGACGAAGCAGCCGCGGACTTGATGAGCGATGCGGGCGTGAAAAGCGCGTTTCTCGGTTATCGGCTCGGTCATCGCGTTTTCCCGGGCAATATCTGCATTTCGCTAAACGACGAGGTCGTGCACGGGATCGGTAACCAGCGGCGGATCCAATATGGCGACATTGTGAAGCTGGATATCGGGGTGATTCGGGATGGTTGGGTCGGTGATAACGCCACGACCGTGCCGGTCGGAATCATTGACGAACGAACCGACCGATTATTGCGCGCCACCCAAAATGCGCTTACCCGCGCGATTTCGGCGGCTCACGAGGGCCGGCGGGTTGGCGATATTTGCGCCGAAATCGAAGATGAGGCGCGGCGTTTTGGCTTCGCGGTTGTGCGCGAATTTGTCGGGCACGGAGTAGGTCGAAAGATGCACGAGGAGCCGCAAATCCCCAATTACGGCAGACGCGGGAGCGGCCCGAAATTGAAGGCCGGCATGACGCTGGCCATCGAGCCGATGATTAACGTCGGCACGTCGGAAGTGAGATTGCTGGAGGACGGCTGGACGGTGCGGACCGCGGATGGTCTGCCTTCGGCCCACTTCGAGCACACGGTCTTGATCACGAAGGATGAGCCTGAAATCCTGACATGGCGCGGAAAGACGCAATTGAAGTAGAGGGCAAGGTCGTTGAGCTGCTGCCCAATACCATGTTTCGGGTCGAATTACCCAATGGCCATCGTATCCTGGCCCATATTTCGGGCAAAATGCGGCTGCACTTCATTCGCATCTTGCCAGGAGACAAAGTTATGCTAGAGATTTCACCTTACGATTTGTCGAAGGGGCGAATCACATTTCGCCAGAAATGACTGCGCGGGCCTGTCTCCGCGTTTTCCTTTGATTTATGAAAGTACGACCATCAGTAAAAAGAATTTGTGCCAGTTGCAGAATTGTGAAGCGCAAGAACGTGGTGCGCGTGATCTGCAAGAACCCGCGCCATAAACAGCGCCAGGGCTGACAGCAGTAGAGAAATAACGATTTACCATGCCAAGATTACTCGGAGTTGAAATACCAGCGGAGAAGCGCATCGAGGCTTCGCTCACCTATATTTTCGGGATCGGTCTGGCAACCGCCAGGCGGATCCTTGAGCAGACAAACATCGATCCGAATCTGCGGGCGAAAAAGCTTACCCCGCAGCAATTGAACGAAATCATTCACGCAATCACCAACAACAAGATCAAGATCGAAGGCGATTTGCGCCGGGATGTGCAAAGTAATTTGAAGCGCTTGCAGGCGATCAATTGTTATCGCGGAATCCGGCATCGTCGCGGCTTACCGGTGCGCGGCCAGCGAACATCGACAAATGCGCGCACCCGCAAAGGGCCGCGCAAGACGGTGGGCGTGATTCGCAGCAAGGAAGCAAAATCGGGCGTTGTCTAAAAATTAATCATCATGGCTGAATCAAAGAAACCGAAGGCGACGAAGGAAAAAGAGGCATCCGTCGAGGCGGAGAAAAGCGAAGCGAGCGTGCCAAAACCAGACGCGGTCTCCGCTCCGCTGGCGCAGGCTGCGCCGCCCAGTGCTGAGACGGTGGAAAAACCGGCAAAAAAACCTGCTAAAGGCAAGAAGGAAGAGCCCGCTGCGGCCGCGCCACCGGTGGAGAATCTTTCCCTTTCGCCCGATGACGTGGAGAAGCCGAAGATCGTCAAGGCAAAGGGCAGCAAGAATGTGCATTCGGGTATCGCCCATGTCCTGGCCACGTTTAACAACACGATTGTGACGATCACAGACATGAACGGAAACGTGATCGGCTGGTCCAGCGCGGGAAAAGTCGGTTTCAAGGGCTCCCGCAAGAGCACCGCTTATGCGGCGCAAATGGTCGCCCAGGACGCCTCACGGCAAGCAATGGGGCATGGTCTCAAAGAAGTCGAAGTCCTGGTCCGGGGACCGGGCGCCGGCCGCGAATCGGCTGTGCGTGCTTTGCAGGCAATCGGCCTCGATCTCACCCTCATCCGCGACGTCACCCCCGTGCCGCATAACGGCTGCCGCCCGCCAAAACAACGCCGCGTCTGATTCTCTCAACTACCAACTCTCAACCTTAAACTTTTTCACATGGGCAGATATACCGGACCAAAAACGAAAGTCAGCCGCCGTTACGGCGTGCCGATCTTCGGCTCTTCCAAATCTCTCGAACGAAAAAATTATCCGCCGGGCATGCACGGCCCAAGGGGCTCTCGCCGCAAACAGTCGGAATATGCGATCGCGCTCGGCGAAAAGCAGAAGCTTCGCTACCAATATGGGCTGCTGGAGCGTCAATTCCGCCGGATTTTCCAAAATGCGTTGCGCAAACGAGGTGTCACTGGTGAAACGCTTTTACAGCTTCTCGAGACCCGGCTCGACAACGTAGTATTCCGGCTCGGCCTGGCCAACACGCGCAATGCCGCCCGCCAAATCGTTTCGCACGGTCACGTGCAGGTGAATGGTCGCCGGGTCAACATTGCCTCCTACAACGTGAAAGCAGGCGACGAAGTCACGATCAAGGACAAGCCCAAATCGCGTCAGCTTGTTCTGCGCAATCTCGATCTTACTCAAATCGCCCCGGTGCCGGACTGGCTGACGGTCGATCGCGATGCGCTAAGCGGCAAGGTCGCCCGGATTCCGACCCGTGAAGAGATGCACCCGATCGTCAACGAGCAGCTCATCGTCGAGTTGTATTCGCGATAATTGAGCGGACGCGTTTGCCGAATTAGGCACGGGACTAAGCCCGTCCTTCCAGAAACTCGAGCGCCTTATCGTAGCTTCGGCGCTGGAGATAATGCGCCAACTGCGGATCGATCGACTGCGGAAGCGCCGCCTGCAATTTGTCGATCGTCTCCGAGACGTTTCGCAGCCGAGCCAGGTGCGCGGACTCGTCGCGGCGGCTTTCTTTGTCGCCAATGATGGCAAGGCGCTCCCGTAAAGCGCGGGTAAGATCGACAATCAAGTTCTGCATCTGAAGTAACCACTAATAAACACGAATCGACACGAATAAAGAAAAGGTTATAGGCGAGACTGTCTCACGAATTCGTGTTCATTCGTGTCTATTCGTGGTTAAATGGGCCCCATGGCTAAGAGCCGTCCCAAACGGATTTTGATGGTGGATGACGAAGTCGCCCTGCTGGGCATAATGCGGGAAGCTTTGGGCAGCTATTTTCGCTGCGAGGTGGACACCTCTCCCAAGCCGGAATACGGCTTCGAACTCGCGCTCAAGAAAAAGTATGACCTTTTCATTTTCGATTTCTCGATGCCGATGATCGACGGCGCCATGCTCTTTTTCCTCATCGGCAAGGTTTACAATAGCATCGAGCCGGCGCGAATAGTGCCGCCGCTGTTGCTGGTCTCGGGTAAAGGCGATGAAACGCGCGCCCAGGAATTATTGAAGGAGCCCGGGGTGGCCGGTTTCATTGCCAAGCCGTTTGTGATGAATCGGCTTATGGAAAAGGTCCGCAATGCCGTGCCCGGGATCGAGGCTACATCAGCGTGATGTCTCGGCAGCGAGCTGGCGCTTAGCTTCGAGCCAATCACCATTGGAATCGCCTGCTAGCCCGAGCCGATGCCGCCGCTCGGCAATAAAATAGGCCCGCAGCCGGATTTCTTCGTCCGTCGGATGGATAGACGTCGCCCGCGATCCCTTGGCCGGGCCGGGGCTGGCAGCGGCCTTTTTCTTTCCTGCGGCGGCCGGCTTCCGGGCACTTGTCGATCTTCCCCGGGCCGGCTTTTTGGCGCCTTTTGCGTCGTGAGCTGCTCGACCGGGAACGCTCTGGTCTTGGCTGTTTTTACTTTTTTTCGGCACGGATTTCCTTGGTCTTGATGATTGTAATCGCATTAGCCTGCACCGGAAGATTGGCAAGTGGTTTTCTCGGGCGAGAGTTGGCACGAATTCGAATCGCAGGTAGGATTTCAGAAGATGCGACACTTCATTTTTCGGTGGGCTATAACGACTGTTGCCGTGATGGTCGCTTCGTCGATCAACCAGGGAATCCGGTATGACACCGTGGCGTCGCTCATTGGCGCGTCGCTTCTCCTGGGGATCCTGAATGCCTTTGTGCGACCAGTGCTGCTCATTCTTAGCGCACCGCTGATCTTGCTGACCCTCGGTCTCTTCATTCTGATTGTGAACGGACTAATGCTGCTGCTGGTTCCGCATATCGTGATCGGCTTCCAGGTAGACAGTTTTTGGAGCGCTTTCTGGGGCGCGATCGTGATCAGCATTGTCAGTTGGATCCTGAGCGCGTTTTTTCGCGGCAGCGACGGGCGCGTTTACACCCTTGCTCACCATGCCCAGATCAAGCGAGTGAAGGGCCGGGTTGTCGAACCGGAATAGAGAGCGCCAAATCGCAAAGAAGCTCCAATAACCAACCCTCAAAAGGCGGCGTTAGCATCTCGGCATTTCGAGAATTGGGTTTCGTTGGAATTTGGTGCTTGGGGTTTGGTGCTTCCCGCTGCGGCTGTGCCGCCAACAGTGCCCGGGAGTTCCGCGCCAGGGTCCTTATTGAGGAACCGGAAAGTCGCAGCCGGTGCTGGTCTGCTTCCTGCTTTAGACAGGCCGCACTTATCAATCTCCATCGTAACTATGGCAAATTCCTTCAAACCCTTGGGCTGTGCAGCGGTGGCGTTGTTCGGTGCATTGTCCTTTTCGCACGCACAAACCAGCGCGCCCGCACCGGGTGCCGGAACAACTGCTGCGCCTAGCAGCGCCAGCGCCGACAACTCGTCGATGTTAGTGGTTCAAGCGCCGGCCACGGCAGCGGCCTCGCCCGCGGCAACCGTTAAGACCAACGCGCCCGAACAAGACAGCGTGGTCGAGAGCGGCGGAGTGGGTGTTCGCGAATTTCAGGGCGACGACGTCGGCCAGGTCCTTCGATTGCTGGCCCGGCAGGCCAAGATCAATCTGGTGGTAAGCGAAGCCGTTGTCGGCACCGTGACGATGCGATTGGAGGATGTTTCGGCTCTGCAGGCGATCGAGATCATCGTGAAGGCCAAAGGCCTTTTCATGGATAAGATCGACAGCGTCTATTACGTTAAGACCGATACCGAGCGAGCGAAAGAACCCACCGAGTCGGACAGCTATCAATTCAGTTACGCGCGGGCGAAAGACACCGCGCCGCTCATGGCCTCCCAACTCGCCAGCAAAGACGCTCCCCAGATCGACGAACGCACAAACACAATTTTCTTTCGCGAGACCCGCAGCAATATCGATCACATCCGGAGCATGCTCGTGCAGATCGACAAGCCGACCAAGCAAGTCATGATCGAAGCGCGCCTGGTCGAGGTGACGGCAAATCCGAAGCAGAGCTACGGCATTAACTGGGGCGGCGTGGTTGGCAGCTCGACCAAAGCGCAGACCATCACGTACGGCGGGACCAATGCTGACGGTGGCTCCGGCCCATTTGTGCTGGGCAACCCAGGCAACAACAACTTTTTCGGCAGTCTCGGCCATCTGGCTGCTGGTCAATTCGCCATCCTCACTGTGCCGCAATTGTCGGCCACGTTGCGTCTGCTTAACGAGGATACCGATGCGGAATTTCTGGCCAACCCGCGGATCGTGACAGCCGATAACCAGCAAGCCAAGATCGAGATTACCCGGAACCAGCCCGTCCCGCAGTTGAACTTTAACGAGCAAACAGCCCAGGCCGTGTTCGGCGGATTTCTGGACAAGAAATATGGAAACACGCTTCTGGTCCGGCCGTCGGTGAACAAGGACAACTTTATCACCCTGATGGTGAAGCCGGAGATCAGCAACAAGGTCGGGGACCAAACCTTCGACTTCGTCGGCACTACAGTATCGAGCCCAATCATCGATACCCGCTCGCTCGATTCGAACGTTCTCATACGAAGCGGGGACACCCTGGCCATCGGCGGTTTGCTTCAGGACGAAGTCACCAAGGCCCGCAACAAAGTGCCGGTGCTGGGTGACGTCCCGATCCTTGGATATCTGTTCCAGGAAAAATTGAACGCGCGGACGAAGCGTAATCTACTCGTGTTCGTCACGCCGACGATTATCGATCAGCGCTACGGTACCGGATTGGAAGATCAGGTTTCCGGGATCCATCACAGCGGCGAAGAGTTTGCCGATCCCAATGGCTGGCGAAACAACGCCAAGGGCGCAGTTCGCCTCGTGCCTACGCCTCAGCGTCAGATGGCGGCCGATTATGCGAAACCGGGGATGCCGCCTCCGCCCGAGACGACAAACGAAGTGCAATTTAGATCGAGCGCAAAAGATCGCGATTTTTAAACAGCAAGATGTGGGGTTGAGAGGGGGCGGATGCTCGCAAGACGTCCGCCCTCTTTTGCTTTTTGGCGCCGGGTCTCCTGAGCGAAAGTCGAAGGATCCCGTGATGCTGGCACAAAGTACCCCAACGGGATTCTTCGACTCCGCTGCGCTTCGCTCAGAATGACGGGTTACGCGGTCAGATACTTGCTCAGCCGGGCCCGCAGCTCCGTTCTCGCCCGAAACAACACGCTTTTCACCGCCGGAACGGAGAGACCGAGAACCTCGCCGATTTCCTCGTAGCTGAGTTCCTCGTAGCGACGCAAAATCAGCGCCATTCGCTGGGCCTCGGGCAGCTTCATGATCGCGTGCTCGATTGTTCTCTGAAGCTCGAGTTCCAACAGCGATGCATCCGGGGCGAGGCCCGATTCATCTTTTAACGGACGCGGATCGACACTCGCCTCGGGTTGAAGCGGGACGTGGGTGTGGCGCTTGGAACGGCGAAGTTCGTTAAAGACAAGGTTGCGGGTAATCTTTAGCAGCCAGGTGGTAAATTTCGCCCGTGGAGTGTAACGGCTGGCGCTCTTCCAAACGCGAATAAAGACCTGCTGAGCGATGTCCTCGACGTCGGAATTGCTGCCAAGCATCCGCGCCACTGTTCCCGCGACCAGACTCTGGTGCCGCTCGACCAGCTTCTCGAACGCTCCCATGTCGCCGCGCCCGACCAACTGCATCAGCTGCGCGTCCTCGTTCTCCTCCTGTGCGCCCGCCGCCGGGTTTCGATCAATGCGGGACATGGCTGTAAAATTTTCCCTTTCCCGGCGTTGGCGGGATTACCAGACCTTTAGCTATTGTGCTTTTTGTTGCAAGCCGCGAAGGGTATGTGCCATCCTTGGCCAGGATTTTAACTTTAAGACTGAATGAATTACCGGCTGATTCCGAAAGAACTCAGGAAAATTTCCGAAAAGGTGGAGGCGGGGCAGCGTATTTCCGACGCTGATGCGGTCGATCTGTATCGCTCCACCGATCTCAACGCGCTCGGTATCATCGCCAACGTTGTTCGGGAGCGGAAAAACGGCAACTACGCAACCTACATTCACAATCGCTACATCAATTATTCCAACATCTGCGTTCTCTCCTGCCAGTTCTGTGCTTTTGCCGCCAGAAAACGCGACGCCCACGCCTTCGAGCTGGCCATTGACGAAATTGTCAATGTCGTTAGGGACGCACTCGGCTTGGGCGTGACGGAAGTCCACATGGTTGGGGGCCTGCACCCGACCCTGAAGAAAGATTGGTATCTCAATCTAGTCGGCCAATTGCGCGCGCTCGATCCCGAGCTTCACATCAAGGCGTTTACCGCCATTGAGATCCGGCACCTGGCCCAGCGGATTTTCCGTATGCCGATCCGCGAGACCCTCGAGACCTTGCGCAAAGCGGGTCTCGGCTCGATCACGGGCGGCGGCGCGGAGATTTTCGATCCGGTGGTGCGCGACGAAATTTGTCGCGGGAAGGAAACCGCGGCCGAATGGCTCGATGTCCATCGCACCTGGCATCAAATGGGCGGCCGCAGCACCTCTACGATGCTCTACGGACATATTGAGACGCTCGCCCAGCGCGTCGATCATTTGCGTCAGCTGCGCGAACTACAGGACGAAACCGGTGGCTTTACCGGTTTTATTCCGTTCGCCTTCGAGCCGCAAACGACCATCCTCTCGCATATCAAGCCCGCGTCTGCATTCGAGCAACTGCGCAATCTGGCGGTGAGCCGGATCTACCTCGATAACATCGAACACCTCACCGCCTACTGGGTCAGTCTGGGCTTACCGCTCGCTCAAGTGTCGCTCAGCTATGGCGTTGACGACTTGCACGGCACGATTCTCGAGGAGAAAATTTTCCACATGGCCGGCGCCACCACCCCTCAGCAGCAAACGGTGGCGTCTCTGGAGCACGCTATCCGTGAAGCTGGTCGCGAACCGGTCCAACGCGATAGTATTTACCGTCACATTTCTCCACGGCCAGCGCCTGTTAAACAGGCCGAGTCGGCCCCGGCGGAGCTGGCCTGTGCCTGATCTCTGTCGTCATTCCGAGCGAAGCCGCCTGCCAGGCCGCAGCTTCATGCGAAGGCTGGAGGAATCCCGTTGCGAAACCTTAAGCCTGTTCCCCGGGATCCTTCGACTTCGCTCAGGATGACACGCCCTTGAATGCCGATCGCTTGAAATCAGTGCGCCTCGGCTGCGTAAAATACTTAAATGCGCGGCCGTTGATCCACGGCTGGCCGGAGAAAGTCGTCTTCGATCATCCCGCAACGCTCTGCGCCGAGCTTGCCCGCGGCGATCTCGATGTTGCGCTCGTATCGAGCTTTGAGTTCTTGCGCAACCCAATCTATCGCATTGTCGACGGCATTTCGATCTCGTCCAATGGTCCGGTTTACAGCGTTGTGCTTGCGTATAGCGGGCAAATTTCAGGAATCGAAGAAATTGAACTCGATCCCGCCTCGGAGACGTCGGCGAATCTGCTGCGGTGTTTGGTCGGGGAAGGCGTCCTTTCACGTAGCACAGGCATCTTGTCCGCCACCGGACGGACTCGCTGCGGCGAGCCGGTGGGGCCAGCCCCGAAAGCTTTCGGGGCTGAATCCCAAATAGCGGAGAATATCTCCGTTGGCCGCACAGGCAACATGCCCGTGTTCCGTTCGTCAAAGCGGGCCCGGCTTCTCATTGGCGACCAAGCCATTCGCTTTCGACAGGAGTATGCGAACAGATTTCAGTTCTGGGACCTGGGCCAACAGTGGCGGCAATTTGTCGATCTTCCGTTTGTTTACGCGCTTTGGCTTGTGCGCCCCGAGGTGGCCGATCCAAAAGAAATTGCCAATCGTTTGCGGGCCCTGCGCGATGACAACCTCGACCATCTAGATCGCATTATCGCGGCGGCTGTAGCCGGGGTCGCTGACCCCGGCCGTGAAAAAAGTTTCGATCCCGAATTTTGTGCCCGGTACTACCGGGAGCATCTCCAGTTTGGCTTTGGACAACCAGAAAAAGAAGGTCTGCGAACTTTCGCGAACCTATGCGCCAAGCACGGTCTCCTCCCACAGCGCGATCTCGCGCTCGACCTGGTCTAAGTGCGATCTATTTCTTAACGATCTCGGCGTTCTCGATCATCGCGATCCCGCCGCGCTCGGCCATCTTGCCTTTCAGCGTGATGGTCTTGCCGCAGTATTCAGCAAGCTCATCGTTCATCGGCTTGTGTTCGCCCACGACGAGATACGCTTTGCCATCGCTCACGATTCCGACCGGGCCGCCGCTCTTGATGCATTTGGCCCCGCAAGATTGACCATGTTTTTCGCCCATGGCGTTATGATCGACATAACACATCATATCGACCACTTCGCCGCTCACTTCCTTTGATGCCGCCGCATCCTGGCCATGCTCGTGTTCCTGAGCCAGGGCCAGCGGCGCAATGGCCAGCGACCCGACAATTGTTAAAACAGTCGCGATTTTGAAGACGCCCGGATTATTTGGATTTGAGATATACATGACACAACCTTGGCCGATTCTCCGCGCGGTCAAAGCCATTTGTCATTTCTCCTTCTCGATTACTTCGGCGAACTGCTGGAAGAGATAGGATGCGTCGTGCGGGCCGGGCGCGGCTTCGGGGTGATATTGCACGCTGAAGATCGGCAAATTCCTGTGCCGCATTCCTTCCACAGTGCCGTCGTTCAAATTGATGTGCGTCACTTCGATCTCCGCCGGAAGTGATTCGGGATCGACTGCGAAGCCGTGATTTTGTGACGTGATCGCAACCTTTCCGCTGCGCAAGTCCTGGACCGGTTGGTTTGCCCCGCGGTGTCCGAATTTTAATTTGAATGTCGATCCTCCGAAAGCGAACCCGAGGATTTGATGACCCAGACAAATCCCGAAGATCGGCTTTTTGCCCATCAAATCGTGCACGGCCTTGTGGGCGTAAGGCAGTGCCGACGGATCGCCCGGCCCGTTGGAAAGGAAAACGCCGTCCGGATTTAGCGCGAGCACTTCCTTGGCGGTTGTCGATGCGGGTACCACCGTCACGCCGAAACCTTTCTGCCGCAGGAGCCGCAGAATATTTTGTTTGATCCCGTAATCGTAAGCCACAATCCGAAACCGGATTGGCGGAAGATTTGTTCCGCCATTGCCGGCGCTGATTGACCAGGGCTCGCTTAGTTTGTCGTCGGTGTCCCATTGATAACTGTCTTTGGCAGAGACTTCGCGCACATAATCCATTCCGATAACACCCGCGCCTTCGACAGCGCGCCGCGTTGCCTCCTCCGGAGAAATCTCCTCCGTCGTCAAACACGCTTTCATAGCACCGCGCGTTCGCAGATGCCGGGTCAGCGCGCGGGTGTCGATTCCCTGCACGCCTGGGATGTCCCATTTGCGCAAATATTCATCGAGCGACATTTCCGAGCGCCAGTTGCTCGGCAGTTCGCTCAATTCTTCGATGACAAAACCGCGGACATGCGGCGACTGACTCTCCTGGTCGAGCGAATTAGTCCCATAGTTTCCGATGAGCGGATAGGTCATCGCCACGATTTGGCCGCGATACGACGGATCGGTCAGCACTTCCTGATAGCCGGTCATTGCGGTATTGAAGCAAATCTCGCCGACCCGCGTGCCGGTTGCGCCAAATGATTCCCCCTCGAAAAATCGGCCATCTTCGAGAGCGAGAGTTGCTTTCATTATTTCAAAAACGCCCAACGTTCAACGCTCCACGGCCAGCGCTCAAGTAAAGATTGTCATCCTGAGCGAAGCGAAGGATCTCTCGTTCGGTCCATGCGTTCTGATCACTTGCGCATCCTTGCTGCGACTGCGAGGTCCCTCACTTCGTTCGGGATGACTCGTTAAGGCGTTTGGCCTTGGTTTTGGGAAAAGAAAAAAGGCCTGGATCAATGATTCAATCCAGGCCTCTTCGAAATTTTTACCCCACTCTGCCGTTTAGGCGGATCTCCCGTTCCCTTTTGGTAACGAGCGGATGACCGCCGCGGCGTCGTCTGACTTCCAATGAAGGCATGCCATGTTCCGCGCGCGACCGAGCCTCCTGAGTTAATCAACTATCGGTTCGGGAATCCCACCTGATAATCTCGTACATCGCAGGGTAAATTTTGAAAGCCGTTGGTAGAGAGTTGAGAGAAAAGCACTGGTTTCCTGCCCAACCCTCAACGAACGGCTCTCGTTCTCAAAGAACTACTCGCGCAATTCTGCGCCGAGGTCGCGTTGCAATCGCTCGCGAATTTTCGCGTGCGCCACACTCACTTCCTCGCTGGTGAGTGTGCGAGTTTTGTCACGGTATGTCAATGAATATGCGAGCGATTTTCGTGCCGGTCCGATACCGGAACTTTCCCCGCCTTCAAATAGATCGAACAATTGCACGCTCTCCAGGAGCGGTTCTGGAACGGTGCGTATCGCCCGCTCGATTTCTTCATGACTGGTTTTCTCAGCAACAATCATGGCGATGTCGCGCGTGACCGCGGGAAATCGCTCCATCTCGCGAAATTTATTCGCCGATTCGTGCTGCTCTAGCAAAAGGTCCGCGTGCAGTTCCGCCACAAAGACCGCTCCCGAGGTGCTCGCTTTGCTCATGGAGATTTGTCCGCCGAACCCAATCATTCGATTGGCCGACCAAACTTCCACCGCCAGGGCGAGGTCCGGATTATTCGTCTTTCGGAACGACAGGTTCGGAACGACGGAGGTTAGCGCGCTCTTGAGATCGAATAGATCGAGCTGCCGGCTGCTCTGCGATCGCCAATCCGGTTTCGCTGACAATTTGCCCCACAGCAGAATGGCAAGATGCCGTTCCTCTTTTCCCGAAGGCGGAATGAACGCGCGGCCGATTTCAAAAATCGCCACCCGTTCCGCTCCGGCGCGGACATTTCGTTCGAGCACTTCGAGCAAACCGGTGATCAGGCTCGGACGGAGCGCGACATGTTCTTCGCTCAAGGGATTACGCAACGCGACCGCGTTGTCGCTGAAGGACGAAGCATTTCTTGGAATCAGTTTTGATGTGCGCGTTTCGGAAAGGCCGTAGGTGGCCAGGTCTTGGCGCATTGCGGATTCCAGATCGTATTCACGATCGGCCGGGCTCGACGGAGTGAACCGGCTTCGGTCCGTGCCCTCGATCTTCTGCACGCCGTAAGCCCGCACGATTTCCTCGATAAGATCGACATCGCGCTGCAAATCCCGCCGGTAACTCGGGATTTTCCATTTCGATCCTCCGTCCTTCTTGCTCTTGCTCGAGCGCTTGTTTGATCCAAAGCCTTCGAGGATTTCATCGATTGCCTTCGGCTTGATTTCGATTCCCAAAACCTGATCGCATTTTTTGTAGCTCAACGAGACGTCCGCCGGATCGGCGGGAAGTTCGCCGGCAGTCGCGACATCCCTGGCGGGTTTTCCGCCGGCGATTTCGCGAATCAATTCAGTGACCCTTTGCGACGCGCGCAGGACCATTTGCGGATCGACTCCGCGCTCAAAGCGATAGCTGGCGTCGCTTGGCAAATTCAGACTGCGCGCAGTGCGTCGAATGCTGGACGGCAAAAAGTAGGCGCTCTCGAGCAACACCTTCTTTGTCGATGCGGTAACGCCCGTTTCCTCACCGCCCATCACCCCGCCAATTCCAATCGCGCGTTCGGAGTCGGCAATCACGAGATTATCCGGCCCGAGCGAATATGTTTTTCCATCGAGTGCGAGGAATTTTTCGCCCGCGCGCGCGAGCCGGACGTTAATTCCGCCTTTGAGTTTATCGGCATCGAAGGCGTGAGTCGGCTGACCGAGCTCGGCCAGAACGAAATTCGATATGTCGACAATGTTATTGATTGAGCGAATTCCGACGCTTTCGATCTTTGCCCTGAGCCAATCGGGGCTCGGGCCCACGGTGACATTGTCGATCCTGCGCGCGGAAAAAAATGGGCATTCATGCGGCGCGGTGATCTTAATGTTACGGTCATCCCGAGCAACGTCGAGGGATCCTGCCGCGCTATTTTTCGTTTTGCCCCGGGATTCCTCGACCCCGAAAGCTTTCGGGGCTCGGAATGACGACCGAGTCAGTGCCGCAATCTCCCGGGCCAATCCGAAATGACTTAACAAATCGCCGCGGTTCGGCGTGATCTCGACATCGAGAATCGTATCGCTCGGAAAAAGATCGACAATCGGCGCGCCGATTTTTGCCTCGGGCGACAGAATCAGGAGCCCGGAAGCTTCCTGACCGAACCCGAGTTCGATGGGGCTGCAAAGCATCCCTTCGCTATCGATCCCGCGCAGTTTGCTTTTCTTGATTTCCAGCCCGTTAGGCAATTTCGCACCCGGCAACGCCAGCGGCACTTTGTCGCCCACTTTGTAATTTTTCGCTCCGCAAACGATCTGGCGCTTCGCTCCGCTGGCGTCATCGACCTCGCAAACAGTGAGACGATCGGCGTTGGGATGTTGGGATGAAGCAGTGATTTGCGCGACAACCACGTTGTCAATGTTCGCTCCGCGTTGCTCGACCGCTTCGATCTCGACGCCGGCGAGCGTGAGCAATTCGGCCAGCGCATCGACACTCGCCGGAAGATCGACAAATTCGCGGAGCCAGTTAACGGAGAATTTCATAAAGGAGGACAGGCAGCTTGCCTGTCTAGGCCGACGGGCTGCCAGCCTGTCGATTCAACAACCTGCCGATTCAGCAGGCTGGCAGCCTGCCCGCCGAGACAGCCTGGCAGGCTGTCTTCCGTTCGCCCAATCGTATTCATGCGAATTGTTTCAAAAACCGCAGATCGTTTTGCGCGAAGAGACGAATATCGGGAATATCGAACAGGATCATGGCCAGCCGATCCATGCCGAGACCGAACGCGAAGCCGGTCCATTTCTCCGGATCATAGGCGGTATCGCCACGCGCCTTATTTACTTCTTCGAACACGGCTGGATGGACCATGCCCGAACCGCAGACTTCAATCCATTGCTCGCCGCCCTTGAGAGCTTTCGATTGGACATCGATTTCGAAGCTCGGCTCGGTGAACGGAAAGTAGTGCGGCCGAAAGCGCACCGCCGTATCAGGACCGAAAAGTTCGCGCATGAAGAATTCGAGCGTTCCTTTTAAATCCGCAACGCTGACGTTTTCGTCGACGTAGAGGCCCTCGATCTGGTGAAACTGGGCGCTGTGGGTCGCATCCACTTCGTCGCGGCGATACGCCGCGCCCGGCGCGATCACGCGAATCGGCGGGGGCGCCGATTCCATGGTTCGGATTTGAACGGTGGAAGTGTGCGTCCGGAGGAGACGGCCATCCGGAAGATAAAATGTGTCCTGCTCGTTGCGCGCCGGGTGGTCGGCCGGCGTATTGAGGGCGTCGAAGCAATGGAATTCCGTCTCGATATCCGGGCCATCAGCGAGGGCGAAACCCATGCGCCGGAAAATATCGATCGCACGATCGAGCATCTGGGTGAGGGGATGCAACGAGCCACGCTCGGCCGGCGTGCCGGGAAGCGAGATGTCGATGTTAGCCAGCGATTCGCTCTCTTTTTTGGCGCGGAATATCTCGGCGCGCGCATCGAGCGCCGAGGTGACGGCAATGCGCGCTTCGTTGAGTAGTTTTCCGACGATCGGCCGCTCCTCCTTGCCGAGGGTCTTCATCTGTTCGCCCCAGGCCGAGATGCTGCCACTGCGTCCGAGATATTTCACCCGCGCGGTGTCGAGCGATTTCTCATCCGCCGCGGATTCGATTTCGCGCAGAGCGTCGTCGCGTAGCTGTTCGAGTGGATGCATGAAGCGTTAAAGAGTTTAAGCGTTGAAGCGAATTCGCTGCAACGCTTCATCGTTTCAACGAATCACGCCGCTTTTTTATTTTTCTTTTCCAGGGCGCTCTTGGCTTGATCGACAATCGACTTGAACGCGGCCTCGTCCGTGACGGCCAGATCAGCAAGGATTTTGCGATCGAGCCCGATGCCGGCGGCTTTGAGTCCTTCGGCGAAGCGGCTGTAGGTCATCCCGTTGGCGCGGGCAGCTGCGTTGAGTCGCTGCACCCAGAGCATGCGGAAATTGCGTTTGCGGGTCTTGCGATCGCGATAGGCCCAGTATTTGCCTTTCATCGTCGCGTCTTTGGCGTAGCGGAAGAGTTTCGACCGGCGACCGCGATAACCCTTGGCGGATTTAATGACGCGTTTGCGTCGGGCCCGGCTGGCGGGCGAATTAGTGGCTCTTGGCATCGTTGTTACGTCCCCGCCGCAGCGGGAACTCCTCTTTCAGCGAGCTGTTGTTTTGTTATCGATCCGTCCGACCTCGCTCGCCGATAACCCCGCACAGTGCACAGGGTAGGTGGAAGGATCGCTTGTGGGGCGGGAAAAGTAGACGCCGGGTGGAAAATGACAACCGATTTTGCACGGCGGCGAATTCGTCCGGTGGAGGAGACGTGGAGTCTGGTGCTTTAGCCAGCTTTGATATATATTAGGCGTTGTGCATTGGCTCAACCGGCACCGATTGTCGATCCTGGCGGGCATCTGTTTTTTCTTCACCGCGCTGGTGCTTAGCTTGCACTTTGCCGCCGGTGTTCCGTTCCTCTCCACGGTGTGGCGGAGCGAGCAGGGATTCGAGGATTTGCTTCGGAGAGAGGGACGTAAGACCCGAACGCATCAGGATTTTGTTTTCCTTGGGATCGATCAGAGCACGCTTTCCTTTGAGCCGTTTGATCCAGCGGACGTGAAGGGCAATCGCGCGTTCCAACTAATGACGGCACATCCGTATCCCTGGTCGCGTGAGTTTTGGGCCTTGCTGCTTGATCGATTGTGTCAGTCGGGCGCGCGCCTGGTCATTTTTGATATGAGTTTCGACAAACCGGGTGACGGAGACGCCGAGTTTCAAGCGGCTTTGGATCGCTATCGGGACAAGGTCGTTATCGGCGCGAACTTCGATTTCTTAGGCCTTCAGCAGACTGGTGAGGTCAAGAAAATTCCGCCAAGTCCGTCAATCATCCCGCCGCCGCGACTCCCAGACGGTAGCGTCGGCTCTCAACTGGATGACGATCGGGTCGGGTACGTTGTTTTCTTTCCCGATGCGCTCGATCAAAAGATCCGTTCGGCGCGTTACACGATGACCGATCTGCAACTGGCCCGGCAGCCGCCGGAACCGTACGAAATTCCGTATGAGTCGCTGAGTGCTCGAGCGGCCACTAAACTGGGCCGAGCTGACGCGATCCCGCGCGACCTGAAACCTCATATCTTTCGATTTAGCGATCCTTCCGCCTACCTGCCATACAAGCTTTGGGAAGTTTTCGATCCTGCGTTGTGGCGGGCTAATTACAAGAGCGGTGAATTCTTCAAAGACAAGATTGTGATGATTGGGTCGTCAGCCCAGATTGTACACGACGTCTTCGATACACCCATAAGCCCCGAAACGCCCGGTCCAGTGATTCACTTGCACGCGCTGGCCGCTCTTCTCGATCATGAGTTCATTTATGACACGTCGATCTGGGTCGACTTTGCCACGATTGTCTTTTTTGGCCTGTTAGCCTGGGTGGTTCTGGCCATTGTTCGTCGTGCCACCCTTAATCTTATTAGCTTGACCGTGATCAGTGGCACTTATCTCGGTCTGTCGCGCTTCCTCTACGATCACTGGGGTATTCTCATCATGGTGGTGCCGGCATTAACGGCGTTCCTTCTCAGTGGCGTGGTGGGCCTCGCTCTAGAATACACGCTGGAGCGCCTCGAAAAACTGCGCACCCGGCGCACCCTCGAACGTTACGTTTCGAAAAATCTGGTCAAAGAGATCCTAGAAAATCCGGGTGGCTTTTACAGCTCCCTGCTCGGTGCGCGTAAACCGGTCACGGTTCTCTTCTCCGATCTCGTCGGGTTTACCAGTCTATCGGAGAAGGCCGACCCGGCTGCGCTCGTGCAACAGCTCAATCGTTATCTCAGCTGCATGGTGCCGATGGTTTTCGATAACGGCGGCACGCTCGATAAATTCATCGGCGACGCCATCATGGCGGTTTGGGGGAATGTGAGCAGTCACGGGGTAGCCCAGGACTGTAAAGCAGCAGTGCGCGCCGCGCTCGGGATGCGATCCGAGATGCGCAAATTGAACGAGGCGTGGAAATCCGAAGGGGTCAACCAGCTCGCATTCGGGGTCGGGATCAACCAGGGCGAAGCGCTGATCGGCAATATCGGTTCCTATGCGCCGCATGAGCGGCTCGATCCCACCGTGATCGGCGATGCCGTTAATCTGGCTTCGCGGCTGGAAGGATTGACCCGCGTTTACAGTGTGGACATTCTCCTCGGTCCGACCGTGGCGGAAAACGTGCGCGATGAATTCCATTTGCGCTCGGTCGCCCGGGCCCAGGTAAAGGGCAAGACCGAGCCGGTGGACATTTTCACTCTGATCGGCGCCCGAAAGGACAGTGTCGATCCTGAATTGTTGAAATGGCTCGAGACCTACGAAGAAGCGCTGCTGAAATTTCGGGCCCGCGATTTCAAGGAAGCGAAAATTTTATTGTCGCGTTTCCTCGAATTTTATCCCGACGATTTCCTGGCCAAGATGTATCTCGATCGCGCGCTGGAATACGAGCAGCAACCGCCGGATGAAGCCTGGAATGCGGTTGAAGTATTTAAGAAAAAGTGACGGTCGGAAACGCGGTTTGACGTCGCTGTCACTATCCCGTGGCCTCGAAACTGGCCCCGGTTCGAAAAGGCAGCGACAGGGCAAGGGGAGATGGCCGGATGGACCTCTGAAAAATCATCTGTCGTTCTGATGGCGAGATTGGTAATATTCAAAAAGCTCTTACGGGTCCTACCAGATGAGTTTATCCAAGGCTTTTTCGAAGCAGCCGCGCGCCTTTATTGTTGCCGAGATGGTGGCGTTGCTGGTGGTGATCGGAATACTCGATATCATCACCGGGTACGAGATTCGGCTTCTGCCATTCTATGCGGCTCCGGTTTTTGTAATATCCTGGTTTTGCGGCAAGAAAATGGGGATAGTTGGTGGCCTTGTTGGAGGGTTGGTTTCGTTGGCAGCCGACTGGATGAGCCATGATCCAGATTTGAGCGGATGGACGGAGAGCTGGGAGGTTGCACGGCACTTGGGAACGTGCCTGGTGATCGCTTTGGTAGGCTCGGCCTTGAAGGCGAAAAGCGAAATCGCCGCGGGTCGCATCGCGCTCTTGGAGCGTTCCCAGCGATTGGAGCATCAGATCGTCAATATCAGCGACGCGGAGCAGCGCCGGATTGGGCGGGATTTGCACGATGGACTCTGCCAATATCTCGCCGCGCTCACCTGCTCTGCCACGTCATTACGCGACGACTTGCAACAATTGCAGTTGCCGGCCGAGGCCAAGGCAGCAGATGAAGTGGCCAGGCTGCTCCAGGACGCGGTTGTGCAAACGCGCGATCTGGCGCGGGGGCTTATTCCGGCGCATGTGGGCAATGTGGGGCTTTCCGCGGCGCTCGAGTCGCTCGCGCAGTCGGTCACTCGACTACACGGGGTCACTTGCAAATTCCAGTTTCGCGGTGAGTTGGCGAACTGTGATGCGCGTATCGCGACGCACCTTTATCGGATCGCGCAGGAGGCGATCAATAACGCAACGAGGCATGGCAAAGCGAGGAACATCGCCATTTCGCTCGACGCTGCGGATCATCGTTTGACCTTGGGCGTCCTGGATGACGGCGTCGGCATTTCCAACCGTGGTGAAAAGACGGGAATGGGCCTCGCTATCATGGACTGTCGGGCCCGATTGACAGGTGGCGAACTGAAGATTGAGCAGCCAACAACCGGTGGCACGATGATTTCGTGCACAGCCAGGACCGATCGCCGGGAAAATGAAATCGCCGCGGCCTAAGGAAATCAGCGTCGTCATTGTCGACGATCACCGGATGTTCCGCGAACAACTGGGACATCTGATTGGTAAAGCAGACGACATGAAGATATGCGGCGAAGCCGACAATATCGAAGATGGATTCGCATTGATCAGGCAAACACGGCCTCGCGTCGCCATCGTCGATATTACGTTGAAAGGTTCGAGCGGGCTGGAGCTGTTAAAGAAACTACGCGCGCACGGAATCACGGTGCCGGTGCTGGTGCTGTCGATGCATGACGAATCGCTTTATGCAGAACGGGCGCTGCGCGCCGGTGCCAATGGCTACATTACCAAACATGAAGCGTCGGAGGACGTCCTGGCTGCGATTCGACAGGTCCTGTCTGGCGAAATTTACCTGAACCCGCGGTTCATGACTCGAATGATGAGCAAGATAATGAGCGGCACCGAAACGACGGCGGAACCAGTTGACCGGTTGGCCGATCGCGAGCTCGAGGTGTTCCGTTTGATTGGTCGAGGCCTGACCACGCGCGAAATCGGCGCCCAATTAGGGCTTGGAATTGCAACCATCGATACCTACACCGCGCGCATCAAGGAGAAGTTGAGTCTCGAAAACTCGGCCCGGCTGCGCTTGGAGGCCAGCCGCTGGGTCCAGCAACACGAGTGACCCCTGAAGGTGGTTTCGAGACAATTGGAACCTGCCTGCAGGCAGCGGCGAAGAAGTCTTTTTTTTGCGTAAAAATTCTCGACAAACCTGTCGCTGATTTGGTTTACTACCTTTTGGAATCGAAGCGCAGCTGGAGCGCGGTGTCTTTTCCAGGTTCCCGCCCAGGACGCAGGTTAAGACATGCCGTTAATTTTGAACAGCAAGGCAAAGACTGCCAAAGGGGCCAGCGCCCGCGTGCTGATCATTGATGACCAGCCGGTTGTGCGCGAACGATTGGCCCATCTCATTGCCAATGAAGCTGACCTGGCGGTTTGCGACGCCACCGACGACACCCGCCTGGCCATGAATCTGATCGCAACCGCGCAACCCGAGCTTGTCATCACTGGTTTGTCATCGAGACATTCCCACGGCCTCGGCTTTATAAAGGATCTTCACGCTCGTTTTCCAAAGCTTCGGATCCTGGTTTTTTCCATGCACGACGAGTCTCTCTACGCAGGCCGGGCGATTCGGGCTGGGGCCCGGGGGTTTGTCCATAAACGAGAGTCAACCAACGAACTGCTTCGGGCGATTCGGGATGTGCTCGAGGGGCATGTTTATTTGAGCGAAAAAGTTGCTGCCGCCACCATCCGGCGGTTTTTCGGGCGATCATCGATCAAGCCGGATTCGCCGTTGGGGGGATTGAGCGACCGCGAGCTCGAAGTGCTGCAACTCATCGGCCAGGGGCGAAGCACGCGGCAAATTGCGAGCGCGCTGCATGTCGATGTTAAGACGATTGAAACCTATCGCTCGCGCATCAAGATCAAGTTGAAGCTCGATGATTCAAAAGAGCTTACCCGATTCGCGCAACGCTGGGTCGAATCCAGCATGCCCTCGCGCAGGTAGGGTTTTTGCCTACAAAATCATTTTGTTGTGGTGAATTCCTAGCGTTGCTGCCGCAGAGGTTCCTCTACGCGAAAATCAGGTGGCTCACCTGACAGACAGACGGGCGCGTGGTCTCTAGTCTACCCGGCATACGTTCCAGTAACGTACTCCTTAACAAATACCACCAATGAAGAAAAAATCCGCCACCAAAGCTGCATTTTTCACCGTCCGCTCTCTGCTTGGTCTGCTCCTCTGCTGTGCCAGCGTTCTCCTTGTGCTTTTTGCACTCGGTGCTTCGCCGCGCTTCGACCAGGCCAACGCACAACAACTCGGCAATTCCGAACGCTCTCAAAGCTGGATTGGCCGGCTCGCATCGGTTTTTGTCCGGTCCGATCAAGCCTACCAACAGAAGCTTCACAACAAGTATCGGCGCGGGAGCGCAAGAATGTCATCCGACGGAACCGGCGCTCCGGGGCGGCGGGCCAAGGGTGATGGCGCGGCCCAAGTCGTAGACCCCGCAGTAGCGAAGACGATTACGGAGCATCTGAATGAACTTGGCCAAACCGTCTATTCGATTTCGGCTTCAGCATTCGACGTTTCTCCGCCGCTCAGGCAACTGGCATCAATGGCCGCGCCACAAGGAGTCGAGGAGGAGGAGGAAGTGGAGGTAATGCCGCTTCCTGCTTGGCGCGTGCCGCGTTCGGATGAACCTGATCCGGTAGTGCAGGTCGCCCCATCCGGGGACGATCAGCCAATTAAGCTGCGACTCAATGCCCCGGCTCCAGCCGCCCCGACAACCGGGTTCAACTTTGCCGGGGTTGGAGGAAATGGGGCTACCCCTCCGGACACAAATGGGTCAGTGGGTAATAATCAGTATGTTGAGACCGTTAACACTCGCTATCAGGTTTGGTCTCTCAACCACGCCACGAATGTGGCTACTTCGGTGCTTGGGCCAAGCAACATCAGCACGCTTTGGAGTGGTTTCGTCGGAGGAAATTGTTCCACTAGAAACGACGGCGATCCCATCGTGCTCTACGATAAATTAGCCGATCGCTGGCTGATTTCGCAATTTACCTCCGCCAGGAGCGGTGGAACGTACTGGCAGTGCGTCGCCATCTCTCAGACTAACAATGCCGCCGGAAGCTACTATCGTTTTGCGTTTGCCGTGGCGATAGGTCCTGCTGGCTCTGGTTATTTTGGCGATTATCCGAAATTTGGGGTGTGGCCCGACGCCTACTACGTAATGGCGCATGCCTTTACGTCCACCACCGGTAGCTATGTCGCCGGTGTTTTTTCGGCCATGGACCGCACAAAAATGCTGGTGGGGGATTCAAGTGCCACCTGGCAAATTATTCTCGATCCCACCGAAGGCGGGCACGTCCCAGCCGACTTGGATGGATTTACCCCGCCCCCCGGCGGCGCGCCTGGAATGTTCATGTCGCTGCACGGCACTGGAATGTATCTTTACCGGCTGAAGGTGGATTTTGCCACGCCGGCGAACACCATGAGGACCCTTCAGGCCATTATTCCAATCGCGCCAGCTACGGCGGCATGTGGCGGTGGAACTTGCATCCCACAGCCGGGCACCAGTACGCAGCTTGATTCTCTGGCCGATCGTCTGATGGTCCGCCTGGCCTATCGAAATTTTGTCGATCATGAATCGCTGGTGGTTTCGCACTCCGTGGATCCCGGCGTCACGGGGGTGGCCTCCGGTGTCCGTTGGTACGACTTCCGCATATCGGGCACGCCGGATGCCGTGTGTCCTTCTTATCCGTGCACGTACCAACAGGGCACCATTGCTGACGTGGCTAACGGACGTTCCCGGTGGATGCCCTCCATTGCCATGGATGGCGCTGAAAACATCCTCACGGGTTATAGCGTCAGCGGCAAGACTAGTGGCTCGGAAAATCATACCATCCGCTACACCGGCCGAGCCAAGACTGATCCGCTTGGCACGATGACTGGGCCGGAAGTAACGGTGGCTACCGGCACTCGCAACGAAACAGGTGCCAGTCGTTGGGGCGATTACACTAGTACCAGTATCGACCCCTTCGACGACTGTACGTTTTGGCATGCGAACGAGCATTATACGACCGGCACCGGCGCCGGGACGTGGATGACACGGGTTGCGTCCGCGCGTTTTCCCGCCGGAAGCGGCGCCGGACAGTGCGCCGCGGCCACCTGCACTACTCGACCGACCAGTGCTCCGACCATCGGTACCGCATCGGCCATAGCAAACAATCAGATCCAGATTACGTGGACGGGCATTTCGCCGACACCAGGCAGTTATGCCATTGAACGGGCCTTGGGGCCGGTGGGAAGCGAAGGGCTCTATCAGCCGCTGGCCAGCGTGCCCGGGGGCACCACCAGTTACGTCGACACCACCGTTCAGGGTGGACTTACCTATTCATACCGGGTACTGGCGGCTACCGATTCGAATGGTAAATGCCAGGCTTTGGTCCGTAGCGGGTCGGCCAGCGCAACTGCGACCGGAGATTGCAATCTTAAGCCGGTCTTTGGCGGTGCCGCCAGTGCGACCAGCGGGGGCGCTTCGATTTGCAGCATTACCCTCGATTGGACGCCGGCGATGTCGAGCTGTCCGCTAACGCCCAATATTCGCTACAACATCTTCCGTAGCACGAGCCCCAATTTTGTGCCCTCGCCGGCCAACCGAATCGCGACCTGCGCTCCGGGGCCAAGTTCCTATGTCGACTCGGCTAACCTGACCAACGGGACGATCTATTATTACATCGTGCGCGCGGAGGATAGCGGCAGCGGCCATGGTGGAGAGTGCAACGGCGGTAACGAAGAATTGAATAGTATAGCTGTTTCTGGAGCCGCCTACGGCTCAGGCTACCAGGCCACGCCCAGCACGTGGATGGATGCGGGCGGGGACGGAACTGGGGCCCTCCAGCTTAATGCCGGCAACCCCGGAAACGTCATCTGGCGATTCGTTAACACTGCGAACGATGCTGGCGCCAATCATACCCCGGGAGGCATGTCTGCCTATCGTAACGCCGGCCCCAATGCCAGCAACACCTACGCCGATAGTGCTTGTGCCATCGCTCAAACTCCCGTCCTCAAGGTCGGTGTAACTGCCCTTAACCTGACTTACTGGGAACGACACCAGTTAGAGAAAGGGTGGGACGGTGTGGCGGTCGAGTTTTCTCGCAATGGCGGGGCCTGGACCAGTATGGCCGCGCCCAGCAACTCGGCGGCAAATGGGTGTGTGGCTAGCGACATCACGACCGATTGGGCAACAATAAGCTGCAGCGTGCCGGGTAACGCCTGCGGCTATACCGCGAGCACATCCATGTTCACCGGTCCAACCGGCAGCGGAACAAGCTGCACCAACTGGGTTACCGGAGCCCTGACGGCTTATGGCCACCGGTGTCATCGGGTCGCCGGACTAACGGTTGGCGACACGATCCAGTTCCGCTGGCGGTTTACTTCCGACTCGGCGGCGAATTTCGCCGGGTTCTATCTCGATGATATTGCGGTTACCGGTATCTTGTTCCCAAATATCTGCGTCCCAGCCCCCGCGCGACCGGTCACGATTAGCGTGAAAACAGTGCCGGCCGGGCTCTCCTATATGGTGGACGGCGTTACTTACAGGTACCGCCAAGACGTTCTCATGGGCCTCCGGCTCCGGGCATACCCTGAGCACCAGCTCGCCGCAGAACCTAGGAGGCACCAACTACATCTGGCAGAACTGGAGCGACGCCGGGGCCATATCGCACACGGTGACTCCAACGACGCCCACCGCCTACACCGCAACATTCAAGGCCCAATAACCAGTCTCTGATGAACGCCGGGGTAACCCCAGATGCCCTCAGCAGCGGGCCCCGCGGCCCGCTGCTGGCGTTCACAGTCGCCATTTCCCCAAACACTCAAATCAAAATGCAGGTTCCCCCGGCCTTAAACCCATAACCAACCCATGAAGAAAAAATCCGCCACTAAATCCGCCTTCTTTACCCTCCGCTCGCTCCTCGGCTTATTCCTTTGCTGTGTGAGCGTCATTCTGGCGTTGTTCGCCTTTGGAGGCACTTCCCACTTGATCAGCGACCAGGAGTTGTCCCGGAATTCCAACGGGTTGCTCAGTCGGGTCCTAGCAACGTTCGCTCATCCTTCGGGCGCGCGTGTCGTTGTGGCGGGGTCGAACAGCCAACCCCTCAAATACATGCCGCTCGGCGATGGGGAGGGAACGGAAGCCGGGGATCTCGATCGTCTCGAGCAATACTGGAATGATCGAGTCACATATCCCACCGGTGAATTCAATCCGGAATGGGTGCGCCAGGCGGTCAAACAGGATGAACGAATTGCCCGCGCGGTTCCGGCTGGCAGAGTAGCGAAACTTGGAAAACTTGGGGATTCACCCTCGCCTCTGGCACTAAATCCAAATAGCTTTACGCCTCTGGGCCCGTCGCCTCAACGGATGACAGGCTGCGGGGGCTGCTATGATTACGCGAAAACCCAGGGCCGGGTAAACGCGATCGCGGTGGATCCGCGGAATACCGCCAATGGAAGCATTGTCGCTTACATCGCCACGGTCGGAGGCGGGGTGTGGAAGACAACCAACTGCTGCAGCACTTCAACCACCTGGACGGTTACCACGGACGATCCGCTGGTTTCCACAACCGCTATCGATACCCTGGCAATGGATCCAAATAATCCGAACACCATTTTTGCCGGCACCGGTGACCTCAACTACGGGTCCTTTTCCATGGGCAGCCAGGGGATTTTGAGATCCACTGACGGTGGCGCCACCTGGTTGGTGCTTGGGGCCGACGTATTTGGGTCGGCTTACTCAGAGCCGCCGGGGCAGTTCACGCAGTACGACGCGGTTGGTAAGGTGCGAATCGACCCGAATAACAGCAACAGAGTTGTGGCCGGCACAAAGAAGGGACTCTTCTTTTCTTACAACGGCGGATTTAACTGGACCGGTCCGTGCACAACAAACAGCTTGAGTACCCAGCGCCAGGACATCACAGGCCTTGAGCTTACGAACGCGGGAGGGGGAGTTACCCGAATATTGGCGGCTGTCGGAGTCCGCGGTTTTGCCACAACTGTGCAATATGATTTGGGCGCCAACGGCGCCAACGGCCTCTACAGGGGGACCATGCCCACCAGCGGTTGCCCGAACGATTTCACTCTGGTCAGCCGCAACAATAACGGTTTCGTCTTCGGCACAAGCGTAACCGGCAGCCCTTACTCAACCGGGGCGAACATGAATGGGGGCAGCGGCAACCCATGGGTGAACACGACCACCGGCAATCAACTCGGGCGCATGGACATTGCCATCGCTCCGAGCAAT
Source organism: uncultured Verrucomicrobiae bacterium (assembly GCA_963815455.1). Taxonomy (GTDB): domain Bacteria; phylum Verrucomicrobiota; class Verrucomicrobiia; order Chthoniobacterales; family UBA10450; genus JBDTZF01. The sequence goes on along the minus strand of CAWFGO010000002.1, from coordinate 173,595 downwards.
CCCAATTACATCTATGCTCAAGTGGGCTCAATTGCTCCTAACAACAACACCGGATGCGGCAATACCAACGGTTGCCAGTTGGGCATGTGGGCTTCCACCAACGGCGGTGATACATGGGCTTTTATGGCCGGCTCTGCTGGAGGTGCGCTGAGAAATTGCACCAGTGGCCAGGGCGATTATCCGCAGAACTGGTACGACCAGGGGCTGGCTGTCGATCCTAACAATCCTGACCGGGTTTTCGTTGACACCTTCGAAATCTGGTATGCCAACCGGACCGGCACATCGCTTTTCGACCTGACCTGCGGTTACAACGGAACTTCAGCCTCGAATCACGTCGTCCACGTGGATCAGCATGCCCTGGCCTTCTTGCCGGGCTCATCCAGTATCCTGCTGGCTGGGAGCGACGGCGGCATTTTCAGCTCGGTCAATGCCCACACAACCACCTCAAGTGTTCGACCAACCTGGCTCAACATGGACAACGGTCTAAACACCATCGAGTACTATTCCGGAGACATCAGCGGCAACTTTGCTAATTCAGCCAATCCCTCCGCGGCCGGCGGCGCCCAGGATAATGCTCCCAGCGTGGTCGGTTTTTCCGGCACTCCGACAGGTCCAGCCCAATGGCAGACGGTGGTCGGTGGCGACGGCTTTTACGCCCGCATCGATCCCGTGGGAAGTGTTGCCCCGGCGGGAACCGCTCCGCGTTACTGGGTGGGCAACAACAGTGGCGGGCTGAGCCGTTGCGCGTCGAGCCAGGCCACCTGTCTGGGCGGCGGCGGAAGCTACAGCAGCCGTGCGGGCGGCTGGAGCGGTGATACCCAATCGTTCATTCTTCCTTTTGATCTGTTCCATGGCGGAATTCCAGGCGGAGACGATTGCGGCGCAGCCGGCTCGACGACGGGATGCGGCCATCTCGTCGCTGGAACGACTCGTGTCTGGGAGACGATCAACGGCGCCACGGGCACCAATACGTGGTACGTTACGAATAGCCCCACCTCCCAGAACATGACCAAACAATCGCTGGGGAACCGCTCCTTCATCAACCAGGTCAAATATTCACCCAAGTACCAGAGCGTCGCCATGGTTGGCACCAACGACGCCAATGTCTGGATTGGATTCAATCTCGGAACTGGCACGCAGGCCCAGGGCCAGTGGGTAAACGTTACCGGCGGAAACGCCGTGGTGCCCAATCGTCCGGTTCTCGGCATCGCCCTGGATCCCGGAGTGGCGGCCGCGAATCTCCCGATAGGCTACGCGGCAGTCGGCGGTTTCAGTGCCAACACACCTGCCCTCCCCGGCCACCTTTTCCGCGTGGTTTGCAATACCGCGAACTGCGGCTCATTCAGCTGGAGCGATAAGAGCGGGAATCTGCCGGATATTCCGATCGACTCGGTGATTGTCAATCCGAACTACAGCCAGCAAGTCTTCGCCGGCACCGACCTCGGAGTTTACTTTACAAACGACATCACGGTGGCTTCGCCGACTTGGTATCGTTTCGAGAACGGACTGCCTCACGTGATGATCTGGGACCTGCAGATCGACCGGGGATCGACAACCTTATCGGTCTGGACGCGTGGCCGCGGCGCCTATGTCTACCCTCTCACCAGCGGGGCGCTGCCCACACCCACCCCGACTCCTACGCCCACAGCCACACCGGCTCCAAGGCCAGTGACTGTAAGTGTAAAGACGAATCCAGTCGGTCTTTCCTATTCGGTTGACGGCGTGACCTATAACACGGCCAAGACGTTTTCCTGGCCGGCGGGCTCGGTTCACGGCCTGAGCACTACATCGCCGCAGACCAGCGGGGGCACCTGGGTGTTCCAGAACTGGAGCGATGGCGGAGCGATCTCGCACACGATTAGTCCAACCACGCCAACCGCATACATCGCAACATTCAAGGCTCCGTAGGCTGGGTTCCATTCCGTGTAACGAACAACGACGATGAAGAAAAAATCCGCCACTCGGAGGCAGCACCTATTTGTGGCAGAATTGGAGCGACGGTGGTACGATTTTCAATGCCATCGCTCCTGCGACACCAACTGACTTACACGGCAAGCTTCGAGCAGCAATAGCAACTGGATTTGATGAAGGTAGAGTTCACCAATAATCACAACGGTCACCGCCGCCACAACGGACATGTTCTTGCCGTCGCCCAACCAGCCATGGCGTCGAACGGTTGCAATGGCGACAGTCCTCTGGCAGCCGACTTGGCAGCGCTAAGAGCTCTCGGTTTGACCGGTCGCCAGGCCGAAATTGCCTTTTGGCTTGCTCACGGCAAGACCAATGAGGAATTGTCGATCATCGTCGGGGTCAGCCCGCGTACCGTGGCCCATCATGTGGAGTCGATTTTAGCCCGATTGCACCTGTGTGCCCGCGCCCAGGTCATGTTGCGGGTGCTCGAAGCGCTCGGTTGGCTAAAATGGCCCGATGCGCAGCCGGTGGCCGAGATATCCCAGGCTCCCTCCGGGACAGCACACAGGGGCAAGACTGCCCATAGGCAAGCCCTTGCGAATACCTCACAATCTTTAACCAGTGGCAGAAAACCAAACGGAGAACACAAAATGAAAACCCACCTCACACAACCCAATGGCAGCACGAAAGGGACACCCAAGTTTCGCGCGTTGCCGAGCATTCGTCGCTTTGGAGCGGCATTAATCCTAGCCCTAACCATCGCAGCAACTTTTGGTTTGGCTCGCACGAGCGATGCCGTACCGTTCCGCTTCACGTTGAGTGGGGTCACCTTCAATGATGGATCTACTGCATCGGGTTACTTCTATTACGATCCGGTCGCCGACACCTTCGGCCCGTTTAGTATTACGACCACCGCGGGGATGTTTACCGGCGGGAGTTACTCGCCGGGCGCAGGCACGACCCCATTTTTCCTTGGGCCTTCGCCTGACATTTGGATCTTCGATAACTTCGGGATCGATGACCACTACCTTGTCTTGTCCTACATGGGGCACATCAGCAGCTTTGGCAGTTATATGCTGGAAGTGGGCACGGCCATGGGCATCGGAGCTTTTGACGGGAGCGGTGAATACGTGAACGCCATGCTAGACTACCGGTTGTTAACGGCCGGATCGTTGAATGTCACCCCAGAAGGTGGCTCGGCTCTGGCCTTTCTGAGCATGGGCCTTGTTGCGGTGGAAGGCTTCCGCAGACACGGTCGCCGTCGCCTTAAGGCTTAACTGTCGAGCAACTCCAGGTTTTCCCACGAGAAGCCCCGCATTGCGGGGCTTCTTTGTTTGCGGGAAAAAAGGCGCCATTAATCGGGTCTGCGCGAAATCGCTTCGCCACGGTTGGTTTGTCTTTCTCTCTGCGCGGGGTAAAGAATCGGCGTGAAAAAGGTGCCCAAGAAATCTCGTCGTGGCATCGACATCTTGTCGATGTCCCATCGGCTGCAAGCCGATGCCACGTTTCATTTTCTTGGCATTTGCGGGACGGCGATGGGTTCAGTGGCGGCGGCGTTGCGCGAGCGTGGGTTCGAGGTGAGTGGCTCGGATGAAAATGTTTATCCGCCGATGTCGATCTTCCTGGAGGAAAAAGGAATTGTGCTGAGCGAAGGCTTTCGGGCGGAGAATATTCCGGACGACGCCGATGTGGTGGTGATCGGCAATGCCATGAAGCGTGGCAATCCGGAAGTCGAAGCGGTGCTCAATCGCAAGCTGTTCTATCTGTCGCTGCCGGAAGTTTTGAGAAATTATTTCCTGCGCGGGCGGCACAATTTGGTTGTCACCGGCACGCATGGAAAAACTACCACAACGTCGATCCTGGCCTGGATCATGGAAACCGCAGGTCGCGAACCCGGATTTTTGATTGGCGGAATCCCGAAAAATTTTGGGGAAGGCGCGCGGTTGAACGAGTCCAAATTTTTCGTGATCGAAGGCGACGAATACGACACCGCATTTTTCGACAAGCGCTCGAAATTCGTCCATTACCTACCCGAATTGGTGATTGTGAACAATATCGAGTTCGATCACGCCGATATTTTCAAGGACATCGACGATATCAAGACCAGCTTCCGTCACTTGCTGCGGATCGTTCCGGAAAACGGGATGGTGTTGCTCAATGGCGATGATCCAAATTGCGTCGATGTGGCCAGGGAATGCCGGGCCCAGATGATCGAGATCGGATTCTCGAAGAATTGCGCGGAACGAATTGAAGACGTCGCTTATTCAGCGGGCAGCTCGCGGTTTAAGCTGGGCGATGACGTTTTTACGATTCCGCTCATCGGTGAATTTAATGTGCGCAATGCCGCAATGGCGGCGTCGGCGGCGCGATTCTACGATGTGCCGAAAGAGAAGATCGACAAAGCGCTCAGGAGTTTTTCCGGGATTGCGCGGCGGCAGGAAGTGCGTGGGGAAGCGCGGGGCGTGATAGTGATCGACGATTTTGGGCATCATCCGACGGCGATTTACCAAACGCTTCAGGGACTGCGTCAGCGCTATTCCGGCCGGCGGCTCTGGGCGGTGTTCGAGCCGCGATCGAATACCACGCGCCGCGCCGTTTTTCAGCAGCAGCTCCCCGAGGCGTTGGGATTGGCGGACGGTGTTTTCATCGCCCAAGTGGCGAGACTCGAACAAATTCCTGCGGAGGATCGCCTGAATCCAATGGCGGTTGTCGATTCTATCGCGCAATCCGGGCGGCCGGCTTTTTACGAGGCAAACGCGGATGCGATTGTCGAAAAGATTGTGCCGATGTTGCAGCCGAAAGATATCGTAGTTGTCTTTAGCAACGGAGGTTTTGACAATATTCACGAGAAACTGCTCGCGCGGCTGTCATCCTGAGCGAAGCGAAGGATCTCACGAGAAAGAGACAACGCCCGCGAGCAACGAAGCGATCACGACTCGGTGTTGCTTGATCGGGTTTCCTGCGAACGGGAGGTCCCTCGCTGCGCTCGGGATGACAGAGGAAGGGGACGCGCCTGCGAAAAGCGCGATCACATGCTTGTCATCCTGAGTGAAACGAAGGATCTCGCGAGGAGGGACAACGTTCGCGAGCAACCAGTCGATTACGACTCAGTGTTGCTTGATCCGGTTTCGTGCGAGTGCGAGGTCCCTCGCTGCGCTCGGGATGACAACTTTGGTGCGTCGTAAATTTATTTCGCCGCGCTGGTGTGATCGTGGACGATTCTCCAGCCTTCGGGTAGGCGCCGGAAGATGAGCGTGAACCTTCCGTGTGGCTGATCCTTTTCCCGGGTCAATTTCCACCGGCCAAGGGCGACAGCCCAATCCCCTGACAAAAGCGTGATCTCAAGATCGGAAAACGTGAGCGTGCCCATTTTCGCGCGATCGGAATATTTCTTTTTGTAACGATCGCGAACGGTTTGCCAGCCACGCGTGACGGTGTCCTCGGAAACGAACGTTGTCGATCCTGTCCGAGCGTAACCATTCATGAATCCGTCGATGTCGCCCCGATTCCAAGCATCTTGCTGGTCTCGAATTACGGCCCGGATATCGTCGGTAGCCAATCGGGAGGCAAGCAAGGGAACGCTTGCTGCTCCCAGGAGGATCGAGGTTACAATGAATGGAACCATTTTGCGAGCCATGGTCGATTTTTCTAAGGCTTCGGCGCTTAAGCTGTCCAGTAGAACTGGGGCACCTGTTTCCCATAGGCGAAGCGGGTTGACCGTGATAGGGTGAACAAGTAAATACGACCGTGTTGAAATCTTTCTACGTAATCGGCGTGCTACTCGCCGCGATGGCCGTCACTTTCGCCCAGGAAGACGAGGACGAAGAAGATACGCCTACGCCGCCCCCGCCAGCCGTTCGGCCCATCGTGGCGGCGCCGCAGCCCGTGCAGGTACCCGCCACGGCCCCACCAGGCGCTCCCGACATGGTTCAGCTGCAGTACCCTAACAGCGATGTGGCCGACGTCCTCCGTCTTTACGAGCAGCTCACGGGCAAGAAGATGGTCATGGATAACTTCGTCCAGGGCAAAGTGAACATTTTCATCGCCAAGAAAATTCCCCGCGAAGAAGCGATTCAAATTATCGAGATGAATTTGCTCATGAACGGCTTTTCCCTGGTGCCGGCGGCGGACGATATCGTGAAGGTGATCGGGACCGGGAAAAATCCTCGCACCGCTGGTATCCCCGTCCTTTCCGACGAATCGGAAATTCCGCCGGGCGAACACGTAGTGAGTTACCTGTTCAGATTGCATTACGCCGACCCGCAGGAATTGCAGCAGGTACTGGGGCAATACTTATCGCCGCCGAGTGGCACGTATACGTCGTTCCTGGCCCTGCCGAAATCGGGCAGTCTCCTCGTTACCGAAAACACAGCCGTGATACGCAAACTGGTGAAGATCATCGACCAGGTGGACATCCCGCCGGCGGAAGTCGTGAGTGAGTTCATCAAGCTGGACCGCGCCGACGCGAGCAAGGTTGTCGATCTATTGAAGGAAATTTTCGAAAAAGGCGCGCAGCCACCGGGCGTCCAACCGCAACCCGGGCCCGGCGTGCGGGGGGTGCGGGTTCAGCCTGTGCCGCAAGTGGAAAAAGTCGAAAGCGAGCTCGGGTCGCTAACCGCGCTGACCGAAGACGCGGTGGTAGTAGGCAAGATCAAACTCACGGCGGATGTGCGGACGAACCGGATCCACGTGGTGACGCGGCCGATCAACATGCCCTTTGTCCGCAAGTTGGTGGCGCAGTTCGATGCCAACGTGGAATTCGCCAAGCCAGTTACCAGGCCATTGAGATACATTTCGGCAGGCGACGTCCTTCCGGTGCTGGTGCAGGCTCTAACCGAGCCGGGCGCGGAGGGAGCCGGTGGAGCGGCCGCGGGCGCGCAAGGGTTGCAACCTCAGCAGCAACAACAGCAGCAACGGCAACGCAATTCGCCGTCGTCGACGGGTCTGAACGGAACCGGCGGCAGTTCCGGCGAAGGCACTCTCAACATCTCGGAAGAGCTTTCCACCAATGCTGTCGATACCACTCCGAAAGCGGTCACGATCGGCAATGCGAAGATCATCGCCGACCAGCGCGCCAATGCGATCATCGTGCTCGGCAATCGGGAAGTGGTTGTCAAAGTGCAAAAAATTCTGGATGAGATGGACATAAGCGCGCCGCAGGTCGCGCTCAGCACGGTAATCGGCGAACTCACTCTGAGTAACGATGAAGAATTCGGCGTCGATTATTTTCTGAGGCATCGCCGAGGCTTGGACACAGTGGGCACCACCAATAATACTGGAATTCCTCCGATCGCTGGAGGTGGTACCAGCACGAGCTCACCCGGTCCCAGTCCCGGCGGAACCCCAATTACGACCAGCACTGGTGGAAATATTTTCGATCCCGCGAACTTGATCAGTTTCACTCAGCTCGCGCAGCACGCGGCTAGCGGCACAAATATTTATCTCGCTGCCGGAAACACCCTTGCCGCGGTTGTGCATGCGCTCAACTCGACAGGTAACTTCAGGGTCATTTCGCGGCCGATGGTGTTCACGAGCAACAACAAGAAAGCGATCATTGCTTCAGGAACGGAAATTCCAGTGCCTGTTAGTACGCTTTCGACGAATCAAAATGTGGTTGGTGGCGTGGCGCAACAGTCGAACATTCAGTTTAAGAAAGTCGCGCTTCAACTTGAAGTTGTCCCGCTGATCAACTCGGAAAACGAAGTGTCGCTGGATATCCTGCAGAAGATCGACAGTCTGGCCGGATCAACCACTGTGGACGGCAATCAAATTCCAAACATCGCCACGCGGTACATTCGCACCACGGTGGCGGCGCCTAACCGATCTACGATCGTTTTAGGCGGCCTTATTACCGATAGCAAACAGAAGAATTATAACGGCGTTCCCGTTTTAGACCGTATTCCTTTGCTCGGGTATCTGTTCCGGAGCACGACGCAAAATAAGATGCGCACGGAACTCATCATTCTGATGCGACCGGAAGTGACGCTGACCAAGCTCGATCTATACCGACTACGTCAGACGACGAAGGAGAAAATGGCGCTTAATAAGGAACTGGACAAACAGCCGCCGCTCAATCAGGGCCAAGACGAGGAGGAATACGAATCCTCCGAAAAACAACTTCCTCCGCCTGATCTTCCCCCCGTAAAAGAAAAGTGAGCGCGCCGGTCAGCCAGTCAGTTATCGATTTGCTTGTCGCCAGCGGTGTGCCCTCGCGCGAGGAAGCGGTCGAGCTCGTTTCCGGCCTCAATGGCGGCTCCTGGACGAGTCAGGTGCTCGATTCCGGAAAAGTGGACGAGCAACGGTTCCTAAGCGTGATCGGAAATTTCTTCCGCGTCCCGGTGATCACGCTCGACCCAAAGAAGATCGACCGGGAGACGTTGTCGATCCTGCCCAGCCGTTTTGTTTTTCAACATCACATTCTGCCAATCGAGGTGAAGGAAAACGCGGTTGTGCTGGCGACGTATGATCTTTTCAATTCCATCGGGCGCCAGCTTGCCTCGCAGCTTCTGAAAAAACCGGCCGAATGGGTTCTGGTGCCGCGCACGCAGCTTCTGCGCGCGATGAAAACGCTCTACGGCGTCGGCGCGGAGACATTCGACGAGATTCTGAAGACCAATCGCGCATTCGAGGTGCTTCACGATAGTGAAACCGCCATTGAGCTCAATGATGATGATCCGGAAGCGTCGGTAGTGAAGTTTGTGAACCAGATTATTCGCGAGGCGATCATTGAGAGGGCCACGGACATTCACGTGGAGCCGCTCGAGAACGATTTGCGGATTCGTTACCGGATTGACGGCATTTTGCATGAGGTTGCGGTTCCGCCACAGCTTCGTGTGTTGCAATCGGCCATCATCTCACGCCTGAAAGTGATGTCGCACATGGACATTGCCGAACGGCGTCTGCCCCAGGACGGCCGGATGAATCTGCACGCCAATCGCCAGGAAATCGACGTGCGCGTCTCGACCATTCCCACCGTCAACGGCGAATCGATCAGCTTGCGATTGCTCAGCCGCGGGGAACAGCAATTCAACTTCGAGCGACTGGATCTGAGCCCGAAACAGGAGGAAATCATTCGGCATCTGTTGGCCCAGCCGAACGGAATCATTTTGCTGACCGGCCCCACTGGATGCGGAAAATCGACTTCGCTTTATTGCTTTCTCAGCAGCATCAATTCAGTGCAGCGCCGCATCATTACCATCGAGGAACCAGTGGAATACCGGTTGCCGGGTGTGTCGCAGATCGACGTGAAACCGGAAATAGATCTCACCTTTGCCAAGGGCCTTCGGCACATTCTGCGCCAGGATCCGAACGTGGTAATGGTCGGTGAAATTCGCGACGTTGAGACAGCCGACATTGCCATTCGCGCGGCCATGACCGGTCACCTTGTTTTCAGCACACTGCACACGAACGATGCCGTCGGCGGCATCACCCGCCTGCTCGACATGGACGTGGAGCCGTTCCTCCTCGCCTCGGTGGTGAAGGCTTTCATCGCGCAACGTCTCGTGCGCACAATCTGTCCGGACTGCGCCGAGACGGTCGCGTATCCGCCGGATTATCTTACCGAGATCGGATTTCCGATAAAGGAACATGGCACCAAGTTTTTGCGCGGCAAAGGGTGCGATCAATGCCGGCAGACCGGTTATCAAGGCCGCGCCGCGATCTATGAAATCTGCGTGGTGACCGAGCCGTTGCGGAAGAAGATCATGCGAAAATGTGACGGCGGCGAGCTGAAGCACTGCGCGATTGCCGAGGGCATGGAGACTTTGCGGGAGGACGGCTGGCGCCGCGTTTCGCAGGGCAAAACAACCATTGAAGAAGTCGTGCGCGTTACCCAGACCGACGAAGTGATGGCCGAAACGGCGGCCGAAGCCGAGCCGGTAATGGGCGGGTAGGAGCGAGAGCTTCTATTCCGGGGAGCACAGGCTGCCAGCCTGTAAGTCTCGGCAGCTTGCCGAGACTGCTTCTTGATTCGTGTGCCTTTCGAGAGCGTTGAGCGTTGCAGAGCGTTGCCGGCAAGCTGCCGGCAACTACAGGCTGGCAGCCTGTGCTCCCCGGACAGGAGCACGTGCGCTATCCAGACCCGCGCAAATCGCGAATCGCCTTCGCGTAATCATGCGCGCGAAAGATCGACGTGCCGGCGACGAGAACATTGGCGCCGTTTTGGATCGACATGCGCGCGGTCTCGGGATTGATGCCGCCATCGACTTCGATGTCGATCTTACGCTCCCGCGATTTGTTCCATTCCGCAGCTCGTTTCACTTTTTCCATTTGATCCGATCGGAAGGACTGTCCGCCAAACCCGGGATGAACTGTCATCACCAGCAACATGTCGATCTTATCGAGAAACGGTTCGAGCTGTTCAAAGGGCGTCGCCGGATTCAGAGTCAGTCCGACTCGACAACCGGCCTTGCGAATTTGATGTAGCGTCTCCGCGACGTTGTGCTTCGCTTCCGGCTCGACGTGGACGGTAATTGAATTCGCCCCTGCTTCGACAAAACGCGGCACATAATGGTCGGCATGCTCGATCATCAAATGGACATCGAGTGGAAGTCGCGTGTGTTTACGCACGAAACCGACGATCGCCGGTCCGAAAGAAATGTTGTCCACGAAATGGCCGTCCATGATATCGCAATGGATCCAGTCGGCGCCGGCCTCCTCGACGCGCCGGAGTTCATCCGCCAGTTTGGAAAAATCGGATGCGAGAATGGAGGGCGCGACAATGATTTTCTGCATTGAAGAAAACGTCCAACGTCCAATGCCCAACGTCCAACGCTCAATTTATCCCGTCAAGACGCTAGACAAGGCCCACTTGTAGCCGGGATCGCTGATCCCGGTCTTTCCCGTGCTCCGGCTGGGCTCCACGACCCTGTCCGGCAAATCAAAGCAAGGCCAGCCAGCCCCTTTCTGCCGTGCTGCTTCTTCCAGAAGAAGGTCTTTCTGTCGTGCATCATCTCGACAAACTCGGTGACGGGCTTTCAGGAACCGGGAACCGTTCATCAAACAGTTTCAGAAAATTATCCTCAAACCAAGAAGATAAGACGCCGTTGAGATTCAGGAGTTTGCCATTCACAATTCCCATATTGCCGTTTCCCCACCACGAGCGTCTACCGAGGAAGATAGAGCCGATTTCGTTACCATTCTTGTCATACAGAATACAGCTCCAACGAACATCAACTGGAAAGTTAATCTGGCCCTCCCAGCGAATTGTCGATTGTCCATGAATTACATCCGGTGGATGATGGACAGGCGTCGCAGTCACTTCTTGTAGTGCTCGGCTTAGGCTTTCAAACGGACCGGGAACTGTATCGGAGGATATTTCCAAGCCGCCATCATGCATTTGGTAAGGCTGAATTGGCCCTGAAATGGTGAAATATGGAACGTGGTTCACCCTCATACGAATGACCGTTCCATCTTTGAGCGATCGCTGCAATGTATCTACGACCGGCTCCAAAGCGTTGTCGTGACAACCGACAAGAAGACTCCCGGCAGCAGCGAGCATTAGCGTCCAAATTTCAATCGAACTACATTTCATCGGGCACCACTTGATTAACGATTTGGAGTGTGAGTAAACCTCCCTTTCCAACTAGAGAAGCGTTTTGGTAAACCCAACTCGTCGGCTACAGGTTGTTCGAAATTAACAATGGCATCGTATTCGGGGTAACCACTATACTCCCACCAATGAAGAAAGGGACGATTGCGAAACCACCATGTTTTCGGTTGTGTCGTGTGGAAAATTTCGTGTGCAAGCAGCAGGACGGGGGGAAGGACCCTGCCATCCGCTGTCTTATAATAGGCTAGCGGATCCCAATAAATTGTGTGTCTGTTCGTGTCCTTATTGAAGACGGTCGCATTGTAGTAGCCCCACTTTGTAGGATCAGTATTGAATACCAGATCGACGTTTCCTTGCTGCGCAGCGCGGGCTAGCGTTTTGGCTGCTAGTGGAGATCCCATCATTTGAGCGAGTGTTGCTCTGACGATAGGATTTTCATTTCCGACGTTTGTGAATACACGGAGAGCCGCGGCGGTTGATGATGAGGACCTTCCAGCGTAATCCGAGCTAATCAAACCGGGATTTGATCCGCCAGCGAAGGTGCCTGCCGTCGCAGTATAGCTCCAAGAGTAATTCCCGCTGTAAGGCTCATTGAGGGTTGGGCCAACTCCGACTCCGAGCGGATCGGAGTTGATTCCAGGCTGATTGCTCGAGGAGTGGCCCTCTCCTGAACCAACATTCAAATGGGAGAAGACGTAATTATGTGCACTGCTCAGAGTGTTCCAGACCGCAGTAAAAGCGCCACCAATTGAAAACAGGCCCATTGGATCACCACCGAGCAATGGGTTATTGCCGCTGAAGCGATACAGGTTCAGCGGATCGCCTCCGAAGCCGATGGGATCGGTTTGATAGAAACGGCCCATGTTTGGGTCGTAAACGCGGTGGCGCATGTCGTAGAGGCCGAGGCCGGAGAAAAACTCTCGGCCGCTGTACATGAACCGGTTGCCATAAGTGCTGTCGGATCGTGCGCCTCCATTCCAGTCGGTGATTTTAGCCTGGCCAAACGCGTCATAAGAATACTTCTCAATTCCGTTTCCGCTGGCATCCAATAGAAATTTCACATTCCCCATCGGGTCGGATTTGAAGTAGAGTTGAGTGGAACCGGCCGAGCGGTAAAGGACTTCGTCATCGCCGAGTCCGTAAACGTTTGTGGCGATCAGGTTCCCGCTGCCGTCCCACTCGGCCACGGGCGTCCACTGATCGTAGGTGTAAATTCTGGTCACACCGTCGACCACCCGTTTCACGCAGCGACCCACGGCGTCGTAGGTGAAAGTGGCGCTATGGCCGCTGCCACTCACCGAAATCAATCGATTTTCGGCGTCATAGCTGTAGGCCCAGCCGTTGTAGGTAATGAGATTGAAATTGTTGTCCCAACTGAGCGGACGATTAACCCCGTTCACCGTGATATTGGAATATTGATTGAGATCGACGCTGGTATAGTTGGTTGTTGTGGTCGTCTGTGGACTTACGGTTTTGTCGATCACGGTCACGCCGCTGCGCGTCCGTTTGCTCAAGGTGTAGTCGACGCTGATCGCCGGGTTGGAGGCAGTCTGACCCGGCTTGACTCCTGTGGCTGAATACATGCCGCTCTGGAGCTGATTCAGGTCGTCGTAGGTGAAGTATTCGCCTTTGCCGCCTTCTTCATCACGCCAAGTGTCCCGCAGATTGCCGCGCTTGGTGTAGTCGTAATGGCTAACAGCAAAGTTCGTGGCGCCAGGCCGGTTTTGGTTGCACTGAATTGGCCGGTTCATGGCATGGTCCTGCAACATTGTCGAGTCACCGGACAGGCGCTGATTTTGTCGTTGGGTAACATTACCGCTGGCGTCGTAAAAATACTTAAAGAACGGATTTTGACTGCTGTCCTTGATGTTGAGAAGTTCGTTTCGGCTGGTGTAGTCGAAATAGTTGGCAAAATTGATAGTGCTGCCAGTCTTGACCAACAGGTTTTTGCGGCTGCCGTCGGCATCAGGATCGGTTTGCACGCGCCGGGTAATATTGCCCACGGTCTGATCCTCGTAAATTCGGTTGTTGGCGTTGTCGTAGCCAAATGCGGTGGTCGTTGTCGGCAACGTGACCCCCGCGACAGTATATGCGGACGTTGAGATACTGGCAGGGCGACTGGCGGCGTCATAAACAATTGTAATATTCGGGCCGTTCGCGTTCCAGGATGTGTTGGTTAACCGGCCCCGCTTGTCATAAGTAAGCGTTTTTACCTGGCCGGCGGGATTGGTGTATTGATCCAGATGATTGGCGATGTCGTAATGATACGTCTCCGATCGACTCGCGCCGTAGACGTCGGCTGCGTAGGCCATCTGCATTTGTCGATCGAGCGCGTCGTAGGCGTAGGTGTAAGTGATAAACGTGCCATCAGATTTTTTGAATTTGTACGAGCTGATATTGCCGGAAGCATGGTACGTGTATTTCGTGATCTCGTCTGCGTAGCCCTCCCTCCTGGTCATCCGCCCCAGTGTGTCGTAAAAGAAGATGCAAATTTGATCATCGACTCTCTTCTGGTTCTTTACATGGTCGCCGGCATCGTAGTTAAAACTAACTGTGTGGCCGTCCGAGTTGAGGTCGCCTGAAATCGGATCATCCATAAATTTTACCCGGTTCATGACGTCGTAATAATAAGTCGTGACCGCACCCCGTGCTCTGGCCGTTTGGATCTTTTACGGTGCGCACGTTCCCATTAGGATCGTAGGTGTAACCGGTCTTGGCATCGGGCACGCTGGAGTCGCCCACGGCAGTCACGCTCATCGTGCGCAAATTCTCATCATACGCAGTGGTGACGATTTTCCCGCCTGGCGAAACGACTTTTGTGGGAATCGCTGCGGTGCGAGAATAGTCGTCTCCGGTCCCGGTCTGATCGTAAAAATAATAGGTTGTCCGAGGCGTTGTATCCCCCGAAGCCCGAAGCGGCGTGGTGACGCTGCGCAACCGCTTGTAATCGTCGTACGTATAGGTGGTGACGTGGCTAAGCTCATCAGTCGTGCTGGCGAGGGTTCCATTGGAATTGTAGACGTACTGGACGATTTTTCCGTCGGGATGGGTGAGCTTAATCAATTGTCCACGCGTGTTGTAGGCGAATAAGGTCGTGTAATTCTTGTCGCCGGATGCAGTGCCGCGCGATTCAGTCACCCCGGATACGCGTCCATATGAATCGTACTGATACCAGGCGGTCGGTTTTCCGCTGGTGGGGTGGGCCGCGTCCCAATAAGCCGTGACTTTCCCGCTCGTATCGTAGGTCCAGGATTCGGTGGAACCGTTGCGCAATTTGTGAGTGAGGACCTGGCCACGAGCGTTGTAAGTGAATTCCTCTGTCGGGTCGTTGTTGTCAGTATCCGGATAAACGATTTTGATTACCCTTTTACTCGCGTCCCGAAAATAAGTAACGCCGGCAGGGTCAGCGTAGAGGTAATAGGGGTTATAGGCGTCCTGATTATTTGGATCCGGGCAAGTGGAGTAGCCATAAGTGTAAAGGAGCTCCACCTGGTCGCCGTCTTCGGGATTGGGATAATGGATACGGCGAAGGCTGCCTCCATAAAAGTTGTAGATAAACGTTGTTTCATTGCTTCTGCGGTCGATGACTGAATTGAGCAACGAGTAAGTATCGTAGGTTTGAGTGGCGGCGACGCCCTTGAAATCGGTCACGCTCTTGAGTTTGTAATCGCCGCTGTAATAGGTGAATGTGCGCGTTGCATAGCCGGTGCCGGCGGGGTTATCGCCTCGAGTTTCCATTCGCGTGTTGGTGCCGGTGACCATGAGGGTGGAGACGGGCGCGCCGGTTGGATGTTTTTCGCGAAGTAATTGCCCAGGCACTACGCCCGTTCCGTTTGGCGCAAAATCGTAAGCAATTTTCCACATCGGGCCGTCGTACAAGGGATCAGTGCAAGTGGCAATGAGCGGCCGGTCGTTTGCGTTCGTATTGGCGTTTTGATACGTGTACAGGGCCTTAAGATTGGCATCGTTGAAATAGGTGACACTGGTCAGAGACGTATATCGAACCCCGCCGGGCGTTACGTAAGCGATGTAGGTGTACTGCACTTTCCTGCCATCACTTCCCTGGACGTAATTCACGACGACATCGTTTAGATTTCCATCGGTGGTTTTTGTGATCATCCGATAGAAAATTTTAAGATAACGTCCTGCCGGTTCAGTAATAGTCATGCTCCCATCTGCCGGATACGTAATCGTTGTGATTTGGCCGTAGGGATCAATGATGCCTTTTAGCGAAAAGGTATATGTGGAGGTATAAGTGGTTCCCGAAACCGTGGTCTGCACCGCGGCGTGGAACCAGACTTTGCCGCCGTCAGGTAACTGCACATAACATTCCGTCCCACCAGTCGCCAGTTGCTCGAAGCGGTCGCGCACGCCATCGGGTCCTCTAAAGTCAGGGTCATTGGGGCGAGTTTTGCTGAAGTTGATTCGTCGGCCGTCCGGATAATTTACGTAGTAGTTCTGCGGAAGCCCCACGCTGCCTGTTTGATTGACCGTGATCGTGTCGATGGTCCATTGGTAGGAATGGCGCCAGTTGCCGGCAGCGCCGAATTCGTTGGTCAAGCCGGCGATGAAGCGGCTGTTCATGGTGCGCGTAAAAGCGAGTGGATATTCGCCGACCGCGCCGGCTACGACGATATCTGTAACGGAGCGTGTGGCGTTGCCGGTAAACGGATCGTATGAGCAACCTGTGGTGACGTTGCCGTTGAACTGTCCCGCGATTCCGGTCGGGTTGCTTTCTCCGAGTTGTCCGCGAGCAATGCCTGCAAAGAGGGTGCCAATGGCCAAAGCAATTGCGAGAAAGTGGCGATGCGCGACACGATGTCTTGTCAGGGTTAGCATCAACACTGTCCTCCTCGTCGTTGCTTTCGAACGTTGATAGGCGTTTTGCGTCTTGGATGCGGCCGATCTGTTGAGAACCCGTGTGTTCATGCCTGCGGAGATTAAGCGATCGCCCGTGAATTTGTCTTGTCGGGGAAATCCCTGATTTTTTTGTGTTGCTTTCTTGTCAGGGTTTGCCTTACAAAGGCTAACGAAATCAAGAGACGTCATGTCGCGCCGAAAAACGAGTAAGCTCAGGCGAGGATCGATATCGTTGCGCGGTTCGACCCCCGACAAAGTCCCCGACAACGGCCCGCAATCACCAGCGTTGGAAACTCCGACAAAGATCACTGTATTGCTGGCGCATTATGTGGGGCTGATCTGTGGTGGGGTAACGACGCTGCTGGCGGGCAGCGATGCATTTGAAGTGTGCGCGGAAACCAATGACGGACCTACGGCGCGCCGTCTGTTCGAACGGCATCGGCCGCGGGTGGTGATCGTTGGCCCGACGCTGCGTAGTGGCGAGGGCCTTCAGCTAATCAAAGAATTTCACAAAATGGACAGGAAGGTTGCGATCCTGATGCTGTCTGCTTCCGAAGAGGCGGCCTCGGTCCATCGAGCTTGGCGGGCTGGCGCCCTGGGATATGTGACAATTTTCGACGGACGCTCTGAGCTGTTCCCGGCCTTGAAAAAGATTTGCGCGGGAGATCACTATGTGAGCAGTGGATTGGAACAACTCGTATTTAACAAGTTTGCCATCGGCGGGGCGAACTCTGCCGGACCGAAGTTGGCGAAGCTGAGCGATCGTGAGCGGGAAATTTTCGTTCACATTGGCAAAGGCGCGGGCGTGTCAGAAATGGCCCAGTCGATGTACGTCAGTCCGAAGACGATCGAGACTTATCAAAAGCGGATCATGGACAAACTTGGATTGAGCAACACCGCGGAACTAAAGCGAAAAGCGGCGCGGTGGGCAAACAAGTGCGACTGGAGAATGATGGAGCAATTGCACTCCGTGAAGAACGCTGCGTGACGCACTGCGGGAATTGTTGAGCGCGGCGATGGTTTCCGCTTCAACGCGCCAACCTTCAACGTCCACATAAATGAGCTTGACGCCGTCATGCCGTGTTTCATGTTACGGCGATTCAGCCGGTTAGAATCGCGTTGGTGAGGCGTACCGTTTGCTATAGAGATCGATGGCGGCGTTTCCGAGCGGACTGGAACAATTAATTCATGTTTAACGGACTTTTCGGTTTTTTATCGAACGACATCGGGATCGATCTCGGAACGGCGAATACTCTCGTTTACGTGAAGGATCAGGGCATCGTGTTGCGCGAGCCCTCGGTGGTGGCGGTGCAGGCGGGCACGAACAAAGTGCTGGCTGTAGGCGATGAGGCCAAGCGCATGCTTGGCCGGACGCCGGCCAATATCGTGGCAGTGCGCCCGTTGAAAGATGGCGTGATCGCGGATTTCGAAGTGACCGAAGCGATGTTGCGGCATTTCATCGCCAAAGTGCATAATCGCCGCGTGCGGGCGCGTCCGCGTGTCGTCATCGCGGTCCCGTCCGGAATTACCGAAGTGGAAAAGCGTGCGGTGCGCGAGTCGGCGACGCACGCCGGTGCGCGCGAAGTTTATCTAATTGAGGAGCCGATGGCGGCGGCGATCGGCGTGGGACTTCCGGTGCAGGACCCGGCCGGCAACATGATCATCGACATCGGCGGCGGCACGACCGAGGTGGCTCTCATTTCGCTTTCGGGGATTGTGTTTAGCCGAAGCGTGCGAGTGGCGGGTGACGAATTGGATGAAGCGATCGTGCAATACATGAAGCGCGCCTACAATTTGATGGTGGGCGAGCGCACGGCCGAGGAAATTAAGATCAAGATCGGCAGCGCATATCCGAGCGAGAAGGAGACGAGCGTGGAAGTAAAAGGGCGCGATCTGGTCGCGGGTTTGCCCAAGACGCTGATGATTACGTCGCAGGAAGTCCGTGAAGCGTTGCTCGAGCCGATCTCGACCATTGTCGATTCGGTTCGCATTACGCTGGAGCGTTGTCCGCCCGAACTTTCGGCGGACCTGGTGGATCGCGGATTGGTTTTGGCCGGCGGCGGCGCGTTGCTGCGCGGCTTCGACAAGCTTTTGAGCGAAGAAACCGGGTTGCCTGTCCATGTTGCTGAAGATCCGCTGAGCGCCGTGGCGGAAGGAACCGGCAAATGCCTTAATGAACTTAAATTTTTGCGTCAAGTCGCCTCGGCGGACCGTCAGTGGCGGTAGCGATTTTCGATTTTCGATCGATGATTTTCGATTGAAGACGGCAAAATCGAAAATCGAAAATCGAAGATCGAAAATGCGATGAGTCGCACTGGCATCATTGCGCTGTTGGTCTTCGGCGCCATTCTCGGCTATTTCCTGAGTTTCGGGCCCGAAAGCACGCGCAAATTCCAGGCCGGGATCTATCAATTGATTGCGCCGTTTTTGACGAGCGGCTCGGGTTTGCAGAAACAGATCACGTCCGTGCGCACCGGGTTGAAATCGTTGGAGGAACTCGAGCACGAAAATACGACGCTACAGGTGGAGAACCGCCAATTGCGCGCGACCAATCAGGCGTTGCGGGATGTAGAGCGCGAGGTGAACCGCCTCCGGCACGCCCTCAATTATCGCGAGCGTTCCGTTTTCAAGCTGGTGCCGGCGGTGGTCGTGGCCCGCGATTCTTCCACGTGGTGGCGCACGATCACGATCAATCGGGGAAAGGAAGATGGCGTCGAGGGCGACATGCCGGTGGTGACCGATGAAGGTTTGGTCGGTAAAACGACAACCGTAAGCGCGAACATCTCGCTCGTGCTCTTGATCGCGGACGAAAATTGCAAGGTCGCGTGCTCGGTGGAAGGAACCCGCGAACAGGGAATCGTCTCTGGCGAGCGCCTGACCACCGGTGTGACCCCGCTGCTGGATCTGAATTTTCTTTCGAAACAAGCGGACCTAAAGCCCGGGCAAAAGGTTTACACCACAGGCGTGGGCGGCGTTTTCCCCTCCGGCCTGCTGGTAGGCGTGGTGAAGACTTTTCAGGTTCGCGCCTTGGATTCGCAGGCGCAGCTGGTGCCCGGGGTCGATTTGTCGCATCTGGAGGACGTCTTCGTGGTGACCGGGCGAAAATGATTTTTTTCTTTTTGCTTTTGATCCTGGTCCTGATCGCGCAAATAGCGGAGTTTTTCATTCCAACGCTGCCGTGGCTTTATAACGCGCACGTTTATATCGCACCGGTAATTGTTTTTTATGGAGCGGTGGCGCTGCCTTTCCCGATGATGCTGGCGCTGGCGCTGTATGCCGGAGTCCTGCTCGACGCTCTCACGGTCCAGGTCATCGATGCCAAGGTTGAAATCTCGCTTGGATGGTCGATACTGCTCTACGCTGTGCTGGCGGGAATTATGCATGGCTTGAGGCCACTCTTTATCCGCGGCCGCTGGGAAGTGCATTGCATTATGACCGGCATCTGCACGTCGCTGATACTTTTGGCACAATATTTAATGATCACATTTCGACGCGGCTCTCTTGTTTTTACGCAGGAAGTCTGGTGGCAGATCGGCGGTCCGGGTTTGATCGCCATGCTCATGTCGCCCGTTGTCTTTTGGTTTTTGCAATGGTTGGGTAGGATCACCGCCTTCGCCTATCTTCCGGAAAGGGACCGTTTCGAATGAACCGTCGTCGCCGCTTCTCCTCGCGCTTGCGAATCCAGTTCCTGGGGCTGCTCATTCTCATGGGGATCGGTTCGCTGATATTCCGGCTTTGGTGGATCCAGGTGGCGCACGGTCAGGAATGGACCGCTCAAATTCGTGGCAGTTCGCAGGCCACGGTGCGGATTCCTTCGGTGCGAGGCGAGATCAAAGATCGCAATGGCCTCACACTGGTGCAGAACCGGGCCAGTTATGAAGTCGATTTTTATCTGCCGGAAATGGTGAAAGGCTACCGGGAACGCTTCGGTTTGCCGCCGCTCACAGAATATCGCGCCACCATTAACGGCATGCCGAAGGATGTGAAGGAGCCGGATATCATCAAGATCGTAAACCAGGGAATTGTCCCCCGGCTGAACGATCTCGATCTGGCCCGCGATTACAACGCCAGCCAGTTGCAGCGGCATTATCGCAACGACACCGAAGTGCCCTATTCCTACATTCGAGACATCGACTTTCCCACAATGGCGAAATTTTCCGAGCACGATGTCGGATTACCGGGCGTGGATATCGCGGTCAAACCGGTGCGTTCCTATGTTTACGGAGCGTTGGCGTCGCACATTCTCGGCTACGTCGGTGCGCCGGACGACATTAACAAAGAGGAAGCGAGGAAGTTTACTTTTTATCAAGGCGACGTGGATGGGAAATCGAATATCGAGAAAGCGATGGACGAGTATCTGCGGGGCAAACCCGGAGTGCGCTATTTGCGGCGTAATGCCAAAGGGGCCATCGACGGAGTGCTAAGAGAAGATCCGCCCACGCAAGGCGCCGACGTTTATTTGACCATCGACGCGCGCATCCAGGCGATTGCCGAGGAAGCGTTGCGGGCAGTCGGACGCGGGGCGGCGGTCGTTGTCGATCCAAACAACGGCGATATCCTGGCCATGGCTTCGGTGCCGTCGTTCGATCCGAACGCGTTCATCCCAAGTATCAAGGCGAAGGACTGGGAAGCTCTGCGCAAAGACGATGCGAATCCGTTAGTCAATCGCGCGGTCAGCGCCTTTCCCCCGGGATCGACATTTAAGCTGATCACGTCACTGGCCGGACTGCGCCGGGGCCTGGCCAAGACGAAATTTACCTGCTACGGCGGCGTATCCTACGGCGATCACTATTTTCAATGCTGGGTAAGTGAGAAGCATTACACGCACGGAACGCTGACATTGGCGGATGCAATTAAGGTTTCCTGCAATGCATTTTTCTACCAATACGGCAACGCCGCCGGGATCGAGTCGATCGACCGGGTAGGTGAGCTGCTGGGACTAGGCAAACCTTCCGGACTCGACTTGACCGGCGAACAGCCGGGCGTTTTGCCCGGTCCGGATTGGATGCGAATTCATTATCCGCAGGAAAGATGGTCGCAGGCTTACACAGCCAACGTTTCCATTGGCCAGGGCTACGATCTATGCACGCCTCTTCAGATGGCGATGGCTTACGCAATGCTGGCCAACGGCGGCACTTCCTATTATCCGCGCCTGGTTAAGAAGGTTGTGACCCACGACGGCGTGCCGGCGGTGAATGAGAACGGAAAAATTGCCGTGCCGGATGAGCCGAAAGTGCACGCCGATTTTCGCAGCGAAGTTTCAGCGGCGGACCTCGACCTGGAGCGCCGCGGTTTCTGGAAAGTCGTGAACGAGGACGGAGGCACCGGTGGCCGGGCCCGCCTGAGCAACGTTCAGGTGGCGGGGAAAACCGGCACGGCGCAGGCGACCGATCATGGCCGCAAAGATACCATTGCCTGGTTCATTTGTTGGGCGCCATTCGAACATCCGAAATATACGATCGCGGTAATGGTGCAGGGAGGCGAGCACGGCGGCTCGGTAGCGGCGCCGATTGCCACCCGTATCCTCGAGCGCTCCCTGGCAATGGAGGATGGAAAATTTGAAGCGCAGGTCGCCTGGCTTCCGCCGGCGAGCAAGCCGAATCCATTCCAGATGATCAAAGAAGTGAGCTTTCAGGACGCCGGGCCTAACGTGGCCAGCGCCGATGAAGAAAACTTGAACAGCCAGAATGGAGACGCTCAGATGGCCGTGGCCGGCGCGAACCCCGATGTCGAGCCGGAAGCGGACCAGCAGGGCCAGGTCTCCAGGCGCCGTTTGCCCCGGGCCCAACCGGTATCGAACACTCCACAACGGCGGCCTAACTTTTTCGAACGCCTTTTCGGGGCTAAACCTCGACCAGCTTCTACACCAACTCCACCCCCCCGCCGCCCGCGCTCACGATAAATGGCGATCCAACCAGCGATGAACATCACCATTACGATGCTTGCGCTTCCGATCGCAGAACCTCTCCAGTTTTATGTTAGAACAAGTACGAAAAATTTTAGGTCTTTCTTCACGCAAGACCGGCAACAAAATTGTGCTCAGCGTGGAAAAGCTCGAGTCGCGCGTGGCGCTGCTCGAGAATGGTCGCCTCGAGGAATACAGCGTCGAGCGTAAAACCTCGCGCAATATCGTAGGCAGCGTTTACAAGGGCAAGGTCAAGAACATCGAGATGGGTTTGAAGGCGATGTTCGTCGACATCGGCTTCGAGAAGAACGCGTTCCTGCATTTTTGGGACGCCATTCCGGCGGCACTCGATAGCGGCATTGAAGAAATCGATCGACCGGCAAACCGGCGGCCACGCAAGCGGATAACGGTTAAGGACATCCCGAGCATTTATCCCGTGGGCTCGGAAGTCATCGTGCAGGTCACGAAGGGGCCGATCGGGACTAAGGGCCCTCGGGTGACGACCAACCTCAGTTTCGCCGGCCGTTATCTGGTTCTGATGCCGTTTAGCGATCGCAGCGGTATCTCGCGCAAGATCGAGAACCCAAAGGAGCGCGACCGGTTACGCAAGATCCTGCGCCAGCTGGATATTCCCGAAGGCGTCGGCGTGATCATCCGCACGGTGGGTGAAGGCCAGCGGGCCAGATATTTTGTGCGTGATTTGCGGTTTCTCCTCGATCAATGGATCAAAGTTGAGCAGGCTATCCGCGAACAGACAGCCCCCTGCCGCGTCTTTGAGGAGCCTGATTTGGTCGAACGGACCGTTCGCGATTTTCTCACGGAAGAGATCGACGAAGTTCTTTGTGACGACCGCGTCGCGATGGACCGAATGACCGAAATGATCGGTCAGATCTCTCGACGATCGCGCAACCGAATTCACTTTTACGATGGCGCGACGCCGATTTTCGAGGCTCATGGAGTGCAGAAGCAAATCGATGACGCTTTTCACCGGCAGGTCTGGCTTAGATGCGGCGGTTACATTGTAATCGACGAAACTGAAGCGCTTGTGGCTATTGACGTAAACACTGGCCGTAACAAGGGCGGGCGCGACGTCGAGAAGACGATCCTGCAAACGAACTTGGAAGCGGCGGACGAAATCGCGCGCCAGCTGCGGTTGCGCAACATCGGCGGCCTGATCATTGGCGATTTTATCGACATGAAAAGCCGCAAAGATCAGCAAATGGTTTACAACCTCATGAAGGAGCGGCTCAGGCGCGACAAAGCCAAGACTCATGTTCTTCCAATTTCGGCACTCGGTTTGATGGAAATGACGAGGCAAAGAGCGCAGGAAAGCTTGAGCGACACGATCTACGAAAATTGTCCATATTGCAGCGGGCGCGGGGTGGTGAAGACGTCGATGACCACGAGCGTGGAATTGCACCGTACTCTTAACACGGTGATGCGCAATCATCAGGATAGCGTGCACGATTTTCGCGTGATTCTAAATCCCGATGTGCTGAAGCGTTTGAAAGAAGAGGACGAGGAGTTGCTGGTGGAGCTGGAACGGCGATATGCCGGCCGGCTGACGTTCCGCGGCGATCCCACTTACCATCACGAGAAATTCATCGTTACCGACGCCAATACAGGAGCGGAATTGAAGTCCTAAAACGCCTGGCATTGGCACGGTTCCCGCTCGTAAAACGGCGTGTTTATTGGGCGTCGGGGCATCCAAACCACCCCCGAGATTCGTTGCTAAATTGGACTGTCTGAAGACGTCCGTTTCAAGGGAACATTTAACCAAGGGAAAAAAATGAGGAAATTAACATTAGGACTGTTGGCATTTGCGATCATGGGATCGGTAGTATTCGCCGGAGAGACAAGCATTTACTCGGGCAAAGAGATGAGGACCACCACCGCGCCGCCGGTATGCGAATGGTACCGCGATACGGAGTGGAATGTTGGTCTCTGGGGCGCATACGCGTTTACCGGGACGGACAACAACCGTTCGAGCCTGCTCGATATGGCCGTGACCGGTGATACTGGTACCTACGACCGCTTCTTGGGCGGCGATCACGCCTGGGGTGGAGGTCTCGATATTAAATACTTCTTCGCCAAGTATTTCGGCATTGGGGTGGAGGGCTTTGGCCTGGCTGCTCACGGCAGCAGGTACAATTACACCAACTTCGGGCTAGGAGACTTCAACAAGGAGAGCGACCACCATGTGGTTGGCGGTGGACTGGGAACCTTGACGCTGCGTTATCCAATCGGCTGCTCACGTTTTGCCCCGTATGTGTGGGCCGGCGGCGGCGGGATTTTCGGCGGCCACCGTGATCGGGCGGTTCGCGTCGGGGGCGCCGTTGCAGACATCGCACACGAAACGGAATCGCGTGGCATGGGCCAGTTTGGCGGCGGCATGGAGGTTCGGATCACGCCGCGGATGGGCTGGATAGCTGATTTCAGCTGGAACGTGGTCGATGGCGCCGATAACAATTTCGGAATGGCCCGGACCGGCATCAACATCTCGTTCTAGGCCGTTCCCCGAACGAGGTCGAACGAATCGAATAGTCGAGAACGCCGGGAACACCTGTTCCCGGCGTTCTTGTTTTTCCGACGCTGTGCCAAGTGCACAGGTGTGTTGCAGCTATCAGCACACTCCTGTCATGGTTTTATAATGCTTTCGCCCCTTGGTTATTGGTTTTTTTGTTGACGAATCCTTCGGCAACGCCTAAGCACAGCCGACTATGAAGAAATTTACCTTAGCCTTTGGGACTCTTTTGGTTGTATCAACTCTGGCCTTTGCCGGACCGGAACCTTATTCGGGAAAGGAAATGAAACAGGTTGTGCCGCCGCCCTGCCCGCAATGGTATGCGGATAATGAATGGAACATTTCGTTGTGGGGTGCAGTGGCGTTCGGTGGAGACAACGACAACGATATCCACGAAAGCGATCTTACTTTCGAGGATGGCGAGACGGTTCACTTTGATGATACGATCGGCGATGTTGCCGGGGGCGGTGGAATCGACATCAAATACTTTTTCCATCGTTACTTCGGCATCGGCATCGAAGCTTACGGATTGGCCACCGATAATAACAGAGACGTTAGTCAAAGCCTGAGAGACGTTGGCATTGATCCCAGCAACGACGACGCGGTGGGTGCCGTGAAGGGTACATTTACCTTGCGCTATCCCTTTCAATGCTCGCATTGGTCACCTTACATCTTTGCCGGTGGCGGAGTTATTTTTGGCGGGGAGCGCGAGAAATTTGTCCTGATCGGGGTCAGAGAGCGTTTCGTTGGCCAATCGGAAGATGACGCCCGGGCACTTGGCCAGGTAGGCGGCGGGATCGAGTACCGTTTCACCCCGCACATCGGTTGGATGCTCGATGGCAGTTGGAACTTCAC
The DNA here is from genome assembly GCA_963815455.1 of uncultured Verrucomicrobiae bacterium. Classification (GTDB taxonomy): domain Bacteria; phylum Verrucomicrobiota; class Verrucomicrobiia; order Chthoniobacterales; family UBA10450; genus JBDTZF01. The sequence continues at coordinate 147,990 of CAWFGO010000002.1, read as the reverse complement.
CGACGACGACGACTTCGGGATGGTCCGCAGCGGCGTTAACTTCGCCTTTTAGACGCCCGACGCAAGTTGTCTCGGGGAGGTTTTCCCAAAACGGGCCAAGAATTCGAATAGGCCTTGCCCTGGCCAGGCGACATTCTAGTTTTTATAATCCGCAAAAAAATTATTTCTTTTTTTTCATTGACGCTCCCCTCAGGAATCCCTATTCCAGAGCCCAGATTATGAAAAGATTGACCTTAACCCTGTGCGCGACTGCCTTGCTCACCGCTTTGTGTTACGCTGGGCCGGAACCGTTTTCTGGCAAAGACAAAGAAATTCAACTCGCGCCACCGCCGTGCGATTGGTACCGCTCCCACGAATGGAACCTGGACCTCTGGGCCGGCTGGGCGTTCTCCGGCCAGAACGGGCATAACGACATCGATTTCGACTACGAGGCGGTAGACGAACAATTCGACGAGACCCTGAACCCGGTCTTCCTCGGTGAACCGCACGACGATCGTTTTTTGAACAAGGATGACGCGTGGGCTGGCGGCGCGGACATAAAATACTTCTGGAGCAAATATTTCGGAGCGGGCTTGGAAGGTTTCGTTGTCGATGTAAATGCGGATACCGGCGGCGCCTTTCTCGGTACTTTCACAGTTCGTTATCCAATCGGTTGCACTCGCTTCGCTCCTTACGCCTTTGGCGGTGCAGGTTTCCTCTTCGGTGGCGCGCATACAGAAAGATTTTTCAAGGAGACTCACTTTGGCCCGGTTGAAGAAGAGGATGAGGTCGAATTTATTAAAGACACGATTTTCGACAACAAGCATGCGCGATTTATTGGTCAATTGGGCACCGGCCTGGAAGTCCGCCTCATTCGTCCCTCGACGATGAGCAAACTTGCCGTTGGCGTGATGGGTGACTTCACCTGGAACTTCGTCGGGGGCAAAGATTCCGGCGATCAGGATTTTGGAATGGCACGATTCGGACTGAATTTCTCGTACTAACATCGAGAACGGCATTTGAAAGACGCCGGAAGCGCACATGCGTTTCCGGCGTTTTGTTTTGATTGGGTTTGCGAACTTGCTCGCCGAGCGTGAAATTACGGCGATGTCGTTTGTCGCAACGTTGGACAATCTTGCGCTGAGGAAATCGCCGCTGGTGCGGCGATTCGAACGGCTCATTGATTCCAAGTCCGATCAGGAGCTTGAAGCCATGGCAAGGGCTTCGAGCGAGCTTACCTTGCAGAATTTTGGCCGGACGATGCGCCTTTTTGCGCCGATCTATCTTTCCAACGAATGCATTAACAACTGCCGCTATTGCGGATTCTCGCGCGACAATCCGATTCTACGAGTCACGCTTGGCGTCGAGGAGGTCGTGGCCGAGGGGCGCCACCTGTCACGGGCCGGATTTCGCCAAATTCTTCTTGTCGCCGGCGAACACCCTAAATTCGTCAGCGGCGATTATCTGGCTGATTGCGTGCGCACCCTCGCCCCCGATTTTCCCTCAGTCGCGATCGAGGTCGGTCCGTTGGAAACCGAGAAGTATTTGTCGATTGTCGATGCGGGCGCAGAAGGTCTGGTCGTTTACCAGGAAACCTACAACCGAGAAACATACGCGGAGATGCACACCGCCGGGCCAAAGCGCGATTTCAACTTTCGGCTCGATTGCGCAGAGCGGGGTTATGCTGCCGGTTTTCGCAGACTTGGCATCGGCGCGCTTATCGGATTAGCGCCCTGGCGAGACGAGGCCGTTGCCCTGGCAGCGCATCTGGAACATCTGTTTAGGCACTGCTGGCAGGCCCAAATTAGCGTCAGCCTGCCCCGACTGCGCCCGGCAGCAGGTGGATTCCTGCCTCTCTTCACTATGAGCGATCATGAGCTGACGCAGCTAGTCTGCGCCTTGCGCATTACTTTTCCTCAGGTTGGAATAGTGCTCAGCACGCGTGAGCGCGCGTCGTTGCGTGATTCGCTGGCAGCGCTTGGCGTTACAATGATGAGCGCCGGCAGCCACACCGAGCCCGGCGGCTACACCCGGCAGGGCCGGGAACATCTGCATCGAACAGTGCGGGGTCGCATCGTGGCGCCCGAGTTTCAGAACGGCGAAGACGACCTTGCCACCGGTCAATTCGAGATCAGCGACGAGCGTTCGCCGGCCGAAATCGCTGCCTTCCTCCGTCAACGTGGCCTCGAACCGGTGTGGAAAGATTGGGACCAGGCGCTCTGCGGCGTATGACGATCTTATTAAACGGCGAAACCGTTGATGCCCGCGAGGCCAAGACGATTGCGGAGTTGATCGACCGTTTTCAATTGGCGCCGCAATCCGTCCTGGTCGAGCACAACGGCCTTGCCCTTCGCCGGCGCGACTGGCCGCAATGGGCGCTGTCCGAAGGCGATCGGGTTGAATTTATCCGCGTTGTGGCCGGCGGCTGATCAGGCGCTACTTTTCACCACCACCCGCATTCCGTCGGCCTGTATCACCGTTACGGGCGTTTCTGGAGCGATGAATTCGCCTTCGGTAACAACATCGACAACGTGGCCGGCGAGGCGAGCTTTCCCACTTGGACGCAGCACTGTGATCGCGATGCCCTGGACTCCGGGCGTGAGGGCCAGAGCGGTATCGAAGTGGCGCGGCGCGCCGGTTAAGGACGGGCCGGGAGGATTTGATTCAATGAGAGCGAATCGGCGGTAGATACTCGTGCGTGGCAGATAGCGGGCGAGCAGGGCAATCGCGATGAACGAGCCAATGATCGCGATGAACATGTTGAGTAGCGGAAGGGCAAGCATTTTACCACTCGGAAAAAAATTCTGGCCAGGGTAACGGTCGATCATCGTCCAGAGCAGCGAGGCCAGGATGAGGAAAACTCCGACGACGCCAAAGACGATCGTCGAGTGGGCGAAGAAGAAGATCTCGATTAGCACCAGCACGATTCCTATCACGAAAAGGGCGACTACCTCCCAACCGGCCAGCCCGGCCAGATAATGCCCAAGAAAAAACAGGGCAAAACAAATCGCAGCAATAATCCCCGGCCAGCTTACCCCTGGAAGTTTGAATTCGAGATAGGCCCCGAGGATTCCGGCCAGGAGTAGGAGCGGCGCGAGCGCCGTAATCCACAAGGCGAGCTGCTCGAAGCCGGTCGGCTCAATCGAAGCGATGTTGCCTTTAAGTCCGGCTTTTTTGGCAAGATCGACAACGGATTCAGCAATCCCCTCGGCCAACACCGGTTTGCCGTTGATCTTCTCGGTCGCTTCCTGCGCGTTGAGGGCGAGCACGGCCCCCTTGGGATGAATGACCCGGTCGCCGATTTTGACCTCCCTGTCCTTGTTCATGAAGGCCTCGGCGATTTCGGGATTGTGGCCGTTCTTGGTGGCCGAACTGCGAATAAGCGCGGACCAATACGAGATTGTCTTTTCCTTCGCTGTAGCAGGAAGATCTTCCCCAGTGGGAAGAATGGGCGCGGCGGCACCGATGGCACTTACAGGCGCCATGTAAATGTGCGGCGTTGCGATGGCGATCAGCGCGCCAGCCGACCCGGCGTTGGTGTTGATAAACGTGTAGGTGGGAATGGTTGTGTGGTTGAGCGCGTCCACGATATCGGCAGCCGCGTCCAGTCGCCCGCCGTAGGTATTCATTTCGAAAACAATCGCGGACGCGCCGGCGGTTTCAGCTGTTTTGATGGCGCGTCGCAGAAACATAAGCAGCGAATTCGAGACCTCACCGCCCAAAGGCACAACGACTACGTCGCCCTTGTGGATGACGTCCCGCGCAAGCGTGATTCCCGGGGCGGCCAGCGATATTGCCGCCCAAATCGCGATGGCTCGACTGACCGGAGTTCTGTTCATGATTTGGATAGTATCTTGGGCTGGGTAAATTTTGGCATCGCTTCCGAAAGCAAACGAGCGAAAAATCAAGACGCATATGGGATCGATTCCTCCGGAGACAATCGAGCAAATCGCCGCAGCCAACGATATCGTGGAGGTGATCGGGTCGTATTTTCCCTTAAAACGCGCCGGAACGAATCTCAAGGCGCTCTGCCCGTTCCATCAGGAAAAGACCCCGTCATTCACGGTTAGCCCGAGCCGGCAAACCTTCCATTGCTTTGGCTGCGGCGCGGGCGGCAGCGTTTTTCGGTTCGTGATGGATTACGAACATGTCGATTTTCCGTTTGCCGTCCGGAAGCTCGCGGCCCGGGTGGGAATCCCGATAGTGGAAAAACGAGGCGCAGGGGATGAAGATCGACAACATGAAGCGCGCCGAACGCTGCTGAAGCTGCACGCGGAAACCGCGGAATGGTTTCACGAAAATTTGGTCAAGCGCGAATCGGGAGAGGCGGCCCGGAAATATTTGAAAAAGCGCGGGATCACATTGGAGATCGCCAAGCGGTGGCAGCTGGGGTATGCGCCGGACGAGTGGGACGCGTTCGGCAGTTGGGCGCGAGAGCATGGCTACATTGCCCGCGATTTGCTCACGAGCGGCCTGGTCAGAACCAAGGACGAAGATGAGACGGCGCCAGCTCAAAAATCCTACGACCGGTTCCGGGGACGGATCATGTTTCCGATCTGCAATGATGTCGGTGAAGTGATTGGCTTTAGTGGCCGGCTCCTCAAAGACGAGGAAGGAACCGCCAAATATCTCAATTCGCCGGAAACCCCGCTGTTCCGAAAGGGGAACGTGCTCTTTGGATTGGACAAGTCCAAACGCGCATTGATCGACGCGGACTGCGCGATCGTTTGTGAGGGCCAACTCGATCTAATCACTTTGTTCGAGGCCGGAATCACCAACGTCGTCGCGCCGCAGGGGACGGCTTTTACGGAGGGCCAGGCTCGAATCCTAAAACGTTTCGTCAGCGAGGTTGTCCTTTGTTTTGACGCGGACGCAGCGGGCCAAAAGGCGGCCGAACGATCGCTCGATGCCCTGCTTCAGAACGATTTGATTGTGCGCGTCGCGGAAATGCCCGCCGGCCAAGATCCGGACTCACTGGTGAGGAGGGATGGTAAGGAGGCGTTTGAAAAGCGAATTGCCGCGGCCCGGGACTTTTTCGATTACTGGATCGAGCGCGAAACGGCCGATGTCGATCTTGATTCGTTAGGTGCCAAAATGCAACTGGCGCGGAGATTGGCCGAGACCGTGGCGCGGGTCCATGATCCGCTCATGCGCGGGGAAGTGATAAGCAAGGCCAGCGCACGACTCGGCGTACCGGCTGACGATTTCCGTAGCCTCCTGCCTCGCCAAAAACGCGAACCGCAGCGCCCGTCCGATTCTCCCACTGGACCGATTGCTCCCGCGCCCAGGCACGACGTGGCGATGCTCTGTCTATTGGCGCTCAGGGATGACGCCGCTCGCGATTTTATCCGAAGTCAAAATTGGCGCGAAGTTCTGTCACAGGTGCCGGATGCTGACGTTCTGGTCCGAATCCTGGAAGGCGATTTCAATCCGAATGACGCGGCCTCGCTCAACGCCTTTATGGCCACGCTCCCTCCGGCGGAGGAGCAGTTGGTATCCTCGTGGCTGCTGCAAAAGATGCCGCCCAAGGCCGGGACGATGGTGGAAAAATGGTGGCTGGGCATTCGCCAGGCGATATTGCGGCGCCAGCTTGAGGTCGCTGAGAGCCGGATAAAGCTTCCCCAGCACAGCACCGGTGATGTGGTCAACCTGCAAAAACAAATTCTTGACCTGCAGGAACAGCTCCGCGAGCTTTGCGGGTTTTCGCCCGCCCGTGTGGCCGACAGCTGAGCGCCCCTTGGGGACGAACTGTCGATCTATCGGTAGGAGATTAATACTTAACCGTAACCTTGGCCAGGCACTCGAAAAGAAAGGGAGAAATCCGGCGGTCGCAGGCAAAGCGACCGCGACCCAAACGTTTTCGCCGCCAGCGATCGCCCTTCCGGGCAGGATCGAAGCGAGCTGGGAAGGCCGTCAAACTGAAGTCCGGCCGGCGTACGGGTATCGCGAGATCGGCTGGCAAGAATGGCCAGGTCTCCGGTCGAGCCAAGGCCATAGGCGATTTGAATTCTCCGGTCGAGGCTGAGACGCGTATTCGCGACCTGATCAAGCTCGCGAAAGAGCAAGGCTACCTCACCTTCGATGATCTAAACGAGGCATTGCCAGAGGGGCTGAGCGACGCGGACGAGCTGGACACGATTTTGACCCGGCTCCGCCGGATGGAGATCGACATCATCGAAGCGTCGGAGGTCGATCGTTACAAGGACGGGAAAAAGGATGTTGAGGAGGAGGAGGAGGAAGAGAAGCCAGAAGTGAAACTGGACATCCTCGACGACCCGGTGCGGATGTATCTCAAGCAGATGGGCCAGGTGCCGTTGCTCACTCGGGAGCAGGAAGTCGAGATATCCAAACGGATCGAGGAAGCCGAAAACATGGTCCAGAAGCAGATCAATCGCTTCGGATTCACCGCTCGCGCCCATCTGGATCTGGCCGAAAAGCTCGCTCAGGGAGGGGAGCGGTTCGACCGAGTAATCCTGGACAAGAAAATCGAAAGCCGGGAGCGTTACCTGAAGAAACTTCCCCGCCTTTGCAAGCATGTGGAAGAACTAAGCGCGTCAATCAGCCACCAGTACTGCCAGCTGGCGCGCAATTCTTCAAAGAAGGAAAGCAAGAAGATCAAATCGTTCCAGCGCTCCCTCGCCACGCTGCAAAAATGTTATCCCAAATTCTATTTTAAGCAGAAGGTTACCGAGGAATTTGTTCACCTGGCGGACGATGCGTCGCAGAGCTCCCTCTATCTCCAGGGCGAAATAGCGAAGCATTCTCGGGACCGGAAAAAGTGTTTGAGTCTTCGTGGCAAAATGCGGGACCTGGAAAAAAGCATGTGGCTTTCCACGGAGGAATTCGCCGAACAATATCAGACGCTCAAGAACTGGGTGCGGCAGGCGTTGCGGGCCAAGACCGAAATGGTGGAGGCCAACCTTCGCCTCGTGATCTCCATCGCCAAAAAGTATACCAACCGGGGACTGTCGTTTCTCGATCTGATCCAGGAAGGCAACATGGGATTGATGAAAGCGGTGGAAAAATTTGAGTACCGCCGCGGTTATAAGTTTTCCACTTATGCCACCTGGTGGATCCGGCAAGCCATCACCCGGTCGATTGCCGACCAGGCACGCACGATTCGCATTCCCGTGCACATGATCGAGACGATCAACAAGCTGATGCGTGTACAAAAGCAGCTGGTCCAGGAATATGGCCGGGAACCGACCCCGGAAGAGGTGGCGGAAGAGATCCTGTTGCCAGTCGATCGCGTCCGGGCGGTTCTTAAAATGGCGCAGCAGCCCATATCGCTTCAATCGCCCGTGGGCGAAAGCGAAGAAACCAATTTCGGCGATTTTATCGAGGACAAGGGCGCGGAAAATCCGAGCGACATGACGGCGATCGTTTTGTTGAAGGAGAAAATCAAGGATGTGCTTGAGACGTTGACAGAACGGGAACGGCAGGTGCTCGAGCAACGGTTCGGATTAGTAGACGGATACAGCCGCACGCTGGAAGAGGTGGGGCGCCAATTCCAGGTGACGCGGGAACGCATTCGCCAGATTGAGGCCAAAGCCTTGCGTAAGATGCGTCACCCCACGCGGATCCGACAATTGGAAGGCTTTTTGGAAGCGCCGGATGCGTAAAACGCCGATCGATTCGATCAGCTTTCCGAGCGCTTCCCGGCGCAACTTTATACGACCCAGGTAGTTCAATTCCGCGGAGAAAATGAAACGCGACGACGATCAACAACTGTGGGACCTTTTGGGCCGGACTCCCGGGCCGCGTCTTTCGGCATTTTTCTCCAGAAATGTGCTCCGGCAGATTCGGCAGGAGCCGCGTCTGCGTCTATTTGGTCGGGGAGGGACCTGGCTGAATCTGAGAATACTGGTGCCGGCGTCTGGCGTGGCCCTGGCCGTGATCCTGGGGGCCGTTTTCTTGCGAAGTTCGGCGCCGAAGCTGAGCGCTCCGTCGCAGGCGGCTGAGACAATCGTGGCAGCCGAGCCCGCCAAGGTGCCGGAGGCAATAGCGAAAGCCGATGTGCCGGTAACCGAAACAGCAGTTGAAGAGAAAAGCGATTCGTTGCCGGATGAATCCGGGGGTCTGGCAGGAATTGAGGAACAAGATTACGACGTAGTCGCCAATCTGGACGACTTGTTGGTCTTATACGAGACGAGCTTGTGGGACCAAAATTCATCGCTCTAAGCGCGGCGGTTTCGTTCGCTGTTTTCGGGACGGGGCCGACGTGTGCGCAGAATCCTCAGGGAGGCGCCGGCGGGCGCAACAAGGGAGTTGGCCGCGGTACGGAATTCAACCGGGGACTAGGACAAATGCGCGGATTGTCGACGGAGGATCGACAACGTTTCAACCGCAACGCCGAACGGTGGATGCAGATGAACACGGAAGAGCGCAAGATCATGCGCGAACGGGAAAATCTGCGGCGGCAACGGATCAAGCAGGAAGCGGAGGCGGCGATACGTGATTCCGGGCTTCACCTGGATGCCAAGAAGCGGGCGGAGTTTGAAGCGCGCTATCTACAGGAGCGGACCAAGATTGAGCATCTGATGCGGCAGGAGCTTGAAGCCAAGCGGCGACAGGAAGTGCCTGGCCTAATCGAGCGATTGAAGAAGGAATTTCAATCCCAACAACCTACTCCCTCAGCTACTTCCAAGCCCTCGACCTCGCCCAAACCGGGAAACTAGCGGCCTCGCCGCGCTCTTTGTTCCTCGGTCGTCCTCGGTAGATCAGTCTAACGTCGGCGATAGTGGTGGGGCCGGCTGTAATAGACACGGTGTCCGCGGTGCCCGCGGTGCCAGTACCATCTCGGGCCAGCGAACGTTCTGTAATATGGCCTCGGATAATAGGCGTACGGGCGATAGCAGCCGTAAGGATAATAGCCGTAGTAGGGATACGGATATGCCAATGGGAGCCCTATGCCGATCCCAACCGAAACTCCCGCCTCAGAACGCGAGGCTGAAGCAAATGCAAATCCCGCCACAATGAGCCCGATAAAAAGAAGCTTCTTCATCTGTTCCCCTCCTAGTGTGTTAAACACTATTTTAGACGGCAGGTTTCGCAAATTATTCGCGCAACATTGTATCAGCCCCGATCGGATAACCCGAAACAAATATGGTTTGTCCGAGTCGGTGATACGAAACGCGATCCAGGTTCGCCGCGTCTGAGGGCGTGCCGGCACCGGCGCCCGGAAACGCGAGCACGGGTCCTCCGGTCACCATCGGGCCGATGTAGATTTGAACTTTGTCGATCAGGCGCGCATCCAGCGCCTGACCGAGTACGTCACCGCCACCCTCAATCATCACACTGGTAATATTTTTCTTACCCAGATCATTGAGGACCGCTTGGAGTGATTCGCTCTTGTAAACAACCGTGCGGGCGGCCAGCCGATCGGAGAAGAGGCGCAGGCGCCTCGGTAATTTGCCGGAGCGAGTAAGAATTACCCGCCACGGCTGCCTTGCATGGCGGACGTAACGCGCAGTCAATCGTGGATTATCTATTCGAACGGTTTCCGCGCCGACAAGAATGGCATCAACGGAAGCGCGCAAGCCATGCGCATGACGGCGCGCACTTGAATCAGTGACCCAGCGGGATTCGGCAGGGGGCCGCGTCAAACGCCCGTCCAAGCTCATTCCGCATTTGGCAATGACGAAAGGCAGGCCGGTGCTGATCCATTTGTTGAACGCTTCGTTAAGAGTCGCGCATTTTGCGGCCAGGACACCTGTGCGGACCGTGATGCCCGCATTCTCCAGAAGCTTAATCCCTCGCCCCTGATGACGCGGATTCACATCAATAGTCCCGATGACGACCGTCCCGACTCCAGCCTTTAGGATTTGGTCGATACAAGCTCCGGTCCGCCCTGCGCTGGAGCAAGGTTCAAGCGTCACATACAATGTCGATCCTGTTGGGACGGCGCCGGCGACGCGCTGGAGACATTCAACCTCCGCATGCGGCGCGCCTGCCCGGCGATGATGGCCTCGTGCGATGATCTTGCTCCGCGAAACCAGTACCGCGCCGACCGCCGGATTGGGGCTTGTCCGCCCCAGGCCCTTTCTTGCTTCACGCAATGCTTCGCGCATAAAGCGCTCATCGGTGTTCGCTCGGTGCATGAGGAGACGCTTACCCGCCGAGGGGAACGTCGGCAAACCGTTTCGCGAAAGCGATTCACGGCCTTTGGCCGCGAGAGGCGTGTGATTTTGTCTCACATCCATTGATCAGCAATGGCATCTCCGGGACAGATTGGACCTACACTGTAAATCTCGCGATGTAGTTTGGAACGGTCTAACAATCACTCCGTGAGGAGCTTATACGAAACAACGACGCTCGGATTTCTGCTGGCACGAGCGGAGCTATGTCAAGATGGCGAAAACTTTATCCAAGAAAGGAACCTATAAATTATGAGTTTAATTCGTTACCGAACTCCCGAGTTGCCAAGGTGGTCCACCTTTGGCAGATGGAACGACCTGCGGGATGAGCTCGACTCGTTGTTCGAGTCGCCCGTCTGGTCCGGATTCGCGCGTCCGGGACAACTTTTTACCGGCTGGTCGCCGGCGCTTGATCTCTACCAGAACAAAGACAACCTGGTGGCAGTCATCGAACTTCCCGGGATGCGCAAGGAAGACATCGAAATCTCTTTGCACGACGGCACCCTGACCATTAGCGGCGAACGCAAGGCAGGGAGCAGCAACGGCGAAAAAGCCGAGCGCACCGAGCGTTACGTCGGTGTATTCCGACGTAGCATCGCATTGCCGACGCGAGTCGACGCCAACAAGGTGAGTGCGACCTATCGGGATGGAATCCTGACCGTGACGTTGCCGAAGGCCGAGGAAGCAAAGCCAAAGCAGATTCAGGTCAGCTAAAGAGATCAATTTGAAAGCGAAAGGAAATAAATTATGAACACATTAGTTCGTGAAAATCGTGAGGGTGAGCGAGCGCAAGTCGAGCAATTCATTGCGCCGCCTGCCAGCGTAATTGAGGCCGGCGATGGTTACACTCTCGAAGTCGAGATGCCCGGGGTGAACAAGGACGGGCTCGAGATTTCGATCGATAACAACGAGTTGACCATCATCGGACGGCGTTCGCTTCCGGCTGTGGAAGGCGATCGAATTCATCACGAATCGCGCCCGGAAAACTTCCGGCGCACATTCGAGATCGACCCGTCGATCGACGCCGGCAGGATTAGCGCGAAAATCGATCAAGGATTGGTCACGTTGACTCTGCCGAAGGCCGAACACGTCAAGCCCCGCAAGATCGCCGTTTCGTAAGGAGCGAGTCTCTTCCCTGGAAAGAAGGCCGCTGATCGCTAGATCGGCGGCCTTTCGCTTTTTGCTTGGCGAACCGTCGCCGCCGACGTACTTAGAGTGCACCTCGATATGGCGACGAAAACTGAAGAAAAAACCAGCGCCGAGAAAGTGACAGCGGCGCGAAACAAGAATCTTGATCTGGCGATTCAACAAATCGCCAAGGACTACGGCGACGGTGCGATCATGCGCCTGGGCGACGAGAAAATTGTCGATATCGATGTTATCCCCACGGGAAACATTTTGATCGATCGCGCTCTGGGAGTTGGCGGTTTTCCGCGTGGCCGCGTAGTCGAAGTTTACGGACCGGAATCATCCGGCAAGACGACTCTGACACTTACCGTCATTGCCCAGGCGCAAAAACGCGGTGGGCTCGCCGCGTTCATCGATGTCGAACATGCCCTCGATCCGGCTTACGCGAAGAAGCTGGGGGTGAATCTCGATGATCTGCTTGTTTCGCAGCCGAGCAGCGGCGAGGAAGCGCTCAGAATTTGCGAGACGCTGGTGCGTTCCAATGCGCTGGATGTAATCGTGCTTGATTCAGTCGCCGCTTTGGTAACAAAGGCGGAACTGGAGGGCGAAATCGGCGATGTGACCGTCGGGGCGCAAGCGCGATTAATGAGCGCGGCGTTGCGGAAATTGACTTCACTGATTTCCAAAGCGCGCACCTGCTGCATTTTCACGAACCAGATCCGGGAAAAGATCGGCGTGATGTTCGGGAATCCTGAGACGACGCCCGGCGGCAAGGCGCTGAAATTTTACGCCAGCGTGCGGATCGACATCCGCCGCATCGGCGCGATCAAACAGACCGATGGCGTTGTGACCGGCAATCGCACCCGGGTGAAGGTCGTGAAAAACAAGGTCGCGCCGCCGTTCACCGAGGCCGAGTTCGACATCATGTACAACGAGGGCATTTCCTCAACCGGCGCGCTTCTCGATCTTGCCATCGAGAAACAGATCATCGAGAAGCGTGGTTCCTGGCTTAACTATAAGGGCACGCAGCTCGCCCAAGGCCGCGATGCCGCCAAGGAAGCAATAAAAAACGATCGGGCGCTTTACGAGGAAATCGAGACTGCCGTAAAGGCGAAGCTCGACGAGGAGAAAGTTTAAGGCTCGGCTAGCCTGCGCGATCAAACGTCACGCCGACAGAAGTCGTTTAGCTTCCGCGAGCTGTGGCGCGTCGAATTCCTCCGGAAGGTTGGCACATAGATCGCGCAAGGGTTGCAAGCCACTTTCTGGTTGGCCCATCTTCTCTGCCGCATCTGCCATGCTGATTGCAGCTTTGAGTTCAAAAAGTCGTGCCTTTTGCTGTTTTGCGATGTCCACCGCCATCTGCAGCGAATTCAGCGCTTCTTCTTTGCGCTGTGAGTCAAGGCGAAGGAGGCATAGACCCTGCAGCCGATAGAGTTCGGGCACGCAGAAGCCAATCCCGGGCTCCGTGACCGTGTCGAGCGCCGAGCGCAGAACGGTAAGCGCGTCTGAAATTCTTCCGAGTTGCGACCGAGCTTCCGCCAGAAGTAGGGCATAATAGCGGAACAGTGGTCCTATGGCTGACGCTCGTGGGAATTCAGCTTCGATCAATTCCAAGCCAGCAGCCGAATTGTGCCCGATTGCCTGTGCCCATCCCGAAAGGACCAGAGCGTGCGCGCGTTGCGGGGGAAAATTAAACTTGCCGGCAAGTTCAATCAAGCGCTGCGCTGATTGATCGACGGCTTCGTGATCACCGACGATCTGCTGCGCGGTGGTCGCATTCTGAAGCGCATGCCCCAGACTGTGAGGGTGCTTCAATTTTTCAGCGAGCGACAGCGCCTTCTCGACAAGACCCTTGGCCTGTCCAACGATGCCAGAAAGGCAAAGGTGATTGGCGTGGACGCAATAGGCGCAAACACCTGGATCGTGACCACCGAATACGGCACCCATCCAACTATGCCGGGCCGGATCGTACCGTTCAATGCCCTCGCGACTATCTTTGAGCGCGGTCGCGACGTCTCCGCGGAAAAACGCGGTGGACCAGCGGCAATGAAAGGCCTCGAGCAACAAGTCTGGATCAGTTGATTTGTGACCGAGGGCGACAAGTTCTTGGGCGCGGTCTCGCGCCTTTCGAAGGTTGCGACCGACCAGAGCGGAAAACCAAAGTCCCCAGATTGCCTTGAAGAGCCCGGCCTCGTCCGGCAATGCCGTTCCTAATGAATGCGCACGTTCGAAGACTTGCTCTACTTCCGGACTCTGCTGGCCCTTTATGATCGAAAGCGCTGGACCCAGTTTGAGCAGAAAGGAAAGTTCGCGCCGTGATCGATCTGGCCCTTCAACTAGTCGGCCAGATTCGCTTAACCCGGCAGTGAAATGGGCAACCGCTTCGGCAAAGTTGGAGTGAGCTGCGGCTCGATTACCTGCTCGTTCGCGGTAGACGCATGCGGAGTCCGGGAGATTGGCCTGACTGAAATGGTGCGCCAGCAATTCCGGTTCACTCTCAGCTACAGCTGGGAAATGTTCTTCCAGCGATCGCGCAACACATTCGTGAATTTGCTGGCGGCGTGCGCGTAGCAAGTTGTCATAGGCCACATCTCGCATCAACACATGCTTGAAGCTGTAGCTGGGTTCATTCGCCTGGCTCTGTGGAAAGGCAAGCCCTGCGTCAACAAGGCGTGCAATCCCGCTGGCAACGTCAGCGACCGAGGCAGAGCTGACCATCTCCAAGAGCGCATGGGAGAATTGCTGGCCAATCACAGCTGCAATTTGGGCAATTTCCTTTGCTGGTCCGAGGCGATCGAGTCGGGCCATGAGCGAATCCTGCAGAGTGGCGGGAACTGCCGGCCGCTCGGGCGTCGCAGACTCAATAATAGCTTTGGTCAGCTCTTCGAGATAGAGCGGCACACCATCGGTCTTGGCCACGATGTCCTCGACCAGAGCTGGCTCCAATCCGTGGGCCACGGCCACGTCGGCAATAAGTTCAGCGCTTTGTTTCTTGCTAAGACGACTCAGGGCGAGCGATGTGACGTGGTCGCGGCCCGTCCACGGGGACAAGAATTCGGGGCGCGCGGTGATAAGGGTCAGGATATTCGTTGAGCCGATGCCATCGATGAGACGTGTGATCAGCTCCTGCGTGGTTGGGTCGATCCAGTGGACATCTTCCAGAACAAACAAGAGGGGTTTTTGTTCGGCCAGCCGGGTTAGTTGATGCATGATCGCCGCGATTGTTGCGACCTTTCGTTGGGCGGGCGACAAATCGAGTGGCGCGTAACGATCGTCGAGAGGTATCGAAAGAAGGTCGGCGAAGATACTGGTGGTCGTCTCAGGGAGATTATCCGCCGCGCTGAGCAATGTTTCCAGCTTCTCGAGCCTGATCGCAGGAGAGTCCTCTAACTTTAAACCGGCGGCCCGTTCGAATTGGCGGATAACGGGGTAAAGCGCGCTATTCGTGTGATAGGGCGAGCACTGACAAATTACATGGTAGTAGGAATCGTCCCCGATGCGCTCACACAAGGCATCAATGATGCGCGATTTGCCCATGCCCGCTTCTCCCGAGAGCAAGACCACCTGGCCTTCTCCGTTCTTTGCCAATTGCCACCGGTCGAGGAGGAGTCCAATTTCCTGAATCCGGCCAATAAATGGCCCGGCGCGGGCAGCTCGGCCGGCCGCGAACCGGCTGGCGACTGCGGCCTCACGCAAGACCCGCCAGACCTGGACGGGATTAGCGAATCCCTTCAGCCCTCGTTCGCCAAGGCTCTGGTAGTCAAATTGTCTCCCAAGCAAATGATGAGTGCTCTCGCTCACGACGACGGAGTTCGGTTCGGCCAGTGTCTGGAGCCGCGCCGCAAGATTAGGTGTTTCTCCGACGATGGAATGTTCGCGCGCGACTCCGCTTCCAATGATGTCGCCAACCACCACGATGCCAGTGGCAATTCCGATGCGAGTCGCGAGCCGTTGGCCGTCGGGGCATTTCAACTGTCTTAGGCTCTCGATGATCGCCAGTGCCGCATAAACCGAACGTTCGGCCGCATTTTCCTGGGCCTGGGGATAACCAAAATAGGCCAGGACACCGTCGCCCATGAATTTAGCGATAAAGCCATCGAAGCGGGCGATCGCACCGGCGCATGCGTCCTGGTAGCGCCGGATCAATGCGCTCATGTCCTCTGGATCCAGCGCGTTGGCCAGTGCGGTTGATCCGACCAAGTCGCTGAATAACACAGTTACTTGCCGCCGCTCCGCTTCTTGTGTCGCTATTGTTTCTGGGGATGCTTCGGTCGCCCTCCGCGATTCACCAGATGAAGGCTGCGCCGCCGCGAGTGCTTTCAAGAGCTTCCGGCGATGGCCAAGCGAAAGTCCTAGCTTCTCCAGGTCGCTTTCGGTAAGATCGGCAAGAATATCGAAATCGATATCGTTGTCGGCGAAGAGATTCGTATGCTGTTCAAGGCCTTGTTCCTTGAGCCACTCCTCCAGATTCGTCATAAGACCTCACTCTTGCCCAGTCCGCGATGGGTACATGGCACTGGAATTGATGCCTCGCATCACATCTAGTACAAAGGAGAGAGCCGTGCGGCATTGCAAAAAATGGCTCACATGCTTGTCGCTTTGCGCCCTTTTCACTAGACTTGCGTGTTGTGAAAACTGTTCCAGGCACGGTCCAGGACGGAGTGGCCACCTTTGCGACAACACACTGGAGCGTAATCGCTGCCTGCGCGAAGGACGAGGCGAGCACGGAGGCAAACGCAGCACTGACCCAGCTTTGCCGCGACTATTGGCCGCCGCTTTACAGCTTTGTCCGCCGGCGCGGTTACAATTCTCACGATGCGCAGGATCTGGTGCAGGGGTTCTTCGTCAATTTTCTGAGGAACAAAGGCTATGCTCAGACCGATCGCAGGAAGGGTAAATTCCGCACCTTCCTGCTCGCTTCGCTTAAGCATTACATCTCGGATGTGTGGGATCGTGAGCGCGCATTGAAGCGCGGCGGGGACTGTCAGTTCGTTGTTCTCGATGAAGAGATCAGCGAAATAGAAAAAATGTGGACAAACGAATCAGCCGCCGTGCTGAATGAAGATCAGGAGTACGAAAGACGCTGGGCGGCTGCGCTCGTTAGCCGGGCCTTGCAGCGTCTCAGCGCCGAATCCGTTTCGAAAAAGCGAATCTTCCGCGAGCTTCGCCCGTTCCTCAGCGGTGGTATCGGCTTGCCCACGCAGGAGGAAGTAGCGCAGCGTCTCGAAATGCCAATCGAGACTTTGCGCAGCCATCTCTCGCGTTTGCGCGCGCGCTATCGCGAGATTTTGCGCGAGGAAGTTGCCCGCACCGTAGCGCAAAATGATAACGTGGACGAAGAGCTCCGTCATCTGTGCGGTATTCTGAAAGGCGCTTGTTAATCCCAAACGCAACCACCATGGCTGTGGCCGAGACGGAACTTTTGCGGTGTGAGCAATGCGGCGCGCCGCTGGATGGGCAAATCGCGGAGTTAGGTTGTCTGAATTGCCTTCTCGTCGGTGGCATGAGTGCGCTCGACGCCGAAAGCCGCCGTTTTCAACATTACGAAATCTGTTTACGCGAAGAAGGCGCCGGCCTGAACGAGCTTGGCCGCGGTGCGATGGGCGTCACTTATCGCGCCCTCGATCTTAATCTCGAATCTTTCGTCGCGTTGAAGATTATTGGCGCGGGTTATTCGGAAAACGCGGCGGCACGCGAATGTTTCCGGCGCGAGGCGCGTACTGCTGCGCAACTGCGACATCCGAATGTGGCGAGTGTTTTTCACTTCGGCGAAACTGCCGCCGGGCAGTGTTTCTATGCAATGGAACTTGTCGAGGGCGAGACCTTGGAGTGCCTTGTGCAACGTGAAGGGCCGCTGCCGGTCAAAGTTGCACTGGATCTGGTTGCTCAAGTAGCACGCGCTCTTCTTGCGGCAGAAGCGCACGGCCTGATTCATCGAGATTTGAAGCCGAGCAATTTAATGCGGGTCGCGGAACACGCCGGATCGACCCAACCAGCGGTCGTTAAGGTGATCGATTTCGGGTTGGCCAAAGCAGTCGCTGCTGGCACGGACTCAGCACTTGAAAGAATGAGTTTTTCGGGCACGCCGGGCTTCGCCAGTCCCGAACAGCTTCGAGGTGGCGACGCAAAATTGGATGCGCGTTCAGACATCTATTCGCTCGGCGCTACTCTCTGCTACCTGCTTTCCGGCTCTGCGCCTGCGGGAGAGTTCGTGACCGCGACAAAACTCCCTGCGCCAGTGACTGCTCTTCTCCGGCTGATGCTCGCTGCCGATCCAGCCAAACGGCCGCAGTCGGCGCGTGGACTCCTGGAGGCTTTGCAGCGGTGCCAGCGCGCGCTGGCCGCCGCGCCTCGTCGAAGCCGGCTTCTGAAAGTGGCTGCCGCTGCGGCGGCGTTGCTCACCGTCGGCTTCGGCCTGACGTCGTATTTGTTGCGCTCGCTGCATTTGCCGGCAGCAACGGTAGAGACGTCGCAAAAAAGCATTGCCGTTCTGCCATTCGAAAATCTAAGTGACGACAAGGAGAATTCGTATTTCGCCAGCGGCATGCAGGACGAAATCCTTTTCGATCTCGCCAAGATCGCCGATCTCAAAGTCATTAGTCGCGCGAGCGTGATGAAATACAAGAGCGCTTCGGAACGGAATCTGGGCGAGATCGCAAAAGTTTTGGGTGTTTCTTATGTAATCGAAGGCACAGTGCAACGCGCCGGTGATCGAATTCGCGTTACGATCCAGTTAATTGATGCTCGCACCGATTACCATGTCTGGGCCGACCATTATGATCGGAACGTGAGTGATGTTTTTGCCATCCAAAGCGAGATCGCGCAGCAAATCGCCAATCAACTTCAGAGCAAGCTATCGCCGGCGGAGAAAACGGCGATCACGGAGCGGCCCACCGCAGACCTAAAGGCTTACGAACTTTATACCGCGGCCAGAGCGATCGATGTTTGGAGTGATTGGCAGGGTGCGGCAGAAAGCATGGCCCGACAGGTGGAACTGCTCGAACAGGCCACCCAACGCGATCCGAATTTTGCCCTTGCCTGGTGCGCCCTTGCAAAAACGCAATGCGACCTGTCCGACGATCTCGATCCCGCGCATCTGGAATTGGCCAAGAAAGCGGCCGATACCGCCTTTCGATTACGGCCGGATCTGGGCGAAGTTCACCGCGAGTTGGCCCGCTACTATTACTATGCGGATGATTTCGCCCATGCCTATGAAGAGTTAACGATTGCACTGCGCACTTTGCCTAACGACTCCGAAACGTTTCGGATTGCGGCCGAGACGAATCGCCACCGCAACCGCTGGAATGATGCGCTCGCCAATTTTCTGAAAGCAAACGAACTTGACCCGCGCAATGAAGAGGTCACCTACCATCTCGGCTCTCTATATCGCGAGATGCGTCGCTACGACGAATGGGAACACCTAATCCAGAAAGAGATTCCCAGTCAGGCGAAACCCGACCCTTGGTCCGAAATGGCGCTGGCTGAGATCAAATTGGACCAGGGCGATCCAGTCGCGGCCCGAGCTCTTCTGGCGAAAGTACCGCTGGACTTTAGTCCAACTGAAGAAATATGGCATACTCGATTCACCACCGCCCTCTACCTGCGCGATTATGATGAAGCGAGCCGGCTGGTTGCCGCTGTTCCGGCGAAGTTTGCCGGGGGGGTTTTCCACGGCTCGCCTTCCGAGAGGTTGGCCGATGGGATGGTTGCGCGCTTCCGCGGCGATCAATCGAAGGCGAAGGCGGTGTTCAGGCGAGTGCGTGAAAAATTCGATGTTGCCTGGGGCGACGAAATCAGGAATTACCGCTACTTGGCACGCGTCGCGAGAATTGACGCTGGACTTGGCCGAAAGCAGGACGCGATTGGGGAGGCGCGGAGGGCAGTCGATCTTATGCCGATTGCCACGGATTCTGTGCGGGGCCTGTGGATGGTCCGCAATCTGGCGCTGGTTTACGCCTGGACAGGCGAGCGCGATCTCGCGATTGAGCAACTCGAAGTCATCGCGAAAATACCGGGCGGTCCCCCTTACGGTGAGCTGCGTTTTGACCCGACATGGGATTCTTTGCGAGGGGATCCCCGCTTCGAAAAAGCGATGGCTGATCTCGCGCCAAAGAGATTGTAACTGCGTCCGGCGGCGACCGCAGCGTTGTATCGTCGAGGAACGCCCCGACAGAGCGGGGCGGCCACAACAACGCAATCGCCCTCACAAAAAGACTACGGATTTTTGCAATGCGTTCCGCTTTTTTCCTTTGGAAGAGAATGAATGCCGCTCATTTTCAGAAGAAGCTCTGCAAGTTCGCGGCGGGTGCGGCTTAGGTTGGGTGCTTTTGCCGCGATGTCCGCTTTCTGGATGTCTGCGCCCAAGCTCTTATCCCAAGGGTGAGTCTGCACGCATTTAGTAACGCCCAGTTTGGGCGTTAATGCCGATGGCACAGTTTTATCAGCGGGACACTGGTCCGCGTCGGTTGCGTTTCGATATTACAACTCGCGAGAGGATGTGCGCGGGGATGAACCATTAAATCCCGCATTTGTCTACGCCAACACTCACTTCTACGGGTTTGATGTCACGGCTACATACGCGGCGACCGACGGGCTAAGTTTTACTCTCGAAATCCCTTTTCAGTACGGAACGCGTAAGACATGGATCGAGCATGATTTCATGTCGCGCCAACTCCATACCATGCGGGCTGGCGGAATGGGCGACCCGAGGATTCACGCCGACTATTGGTTGCTCGATCCGAAAAAATCCCCCGATCGAAACATTTCTTTCGGGTTGGGAATCAAGATTCCAGTCGGAGTGGACGATGCGTCGGATTATTCCTACCGCGCCACCGGAAAAGTTTTGCGGCCGGTCAGCATTGCGATCCAACCGGCAGACGGCGGCTGGGGCGTCACTTTGGCCACGCACGCGTTCAGCCGATTGTATTTTCCAAATCTGCCTTATTCGGACTGGTTCAAAAACACGTTCGCGTACGCCGACGTTATCTATCTCTTTAACCCTGAGGAGATGAGCGACGTCCAGACTGATTTCGCCGATGAGCCGCCACTAACGGCCGGCGGCTATAAAGGTCTGAAGTATAACTCCATCGCGGACCAGTGGCTCGCGCGGATGGGCGTTTCACAGGCAATCTGGCCCTCGAAAGGAGTCTCAGCCAGTGCGGGGGTGAGATGGGAAGGTGTTCCCGTATATGACGCCATTGGGGCCAGTGACGGTTGGCGATTTCCTGGAAATTCATTTTCATTTGAACCCGGAGTGGCTTGGTCGAACGCCAAAGACTCTTTGTCGGTCTTTGTGCCGATCGCTTTCCACCGTCACGCTGACAGGAGCGTGCCATTTCGAAGAACCGGCACTCTTCCAGGGCCAGGAATCGCAACGATTGCTGACTGGCAGCTGATTATCAGCTACACGCACAATTTCTGAAATTCCGTCTGTCCTGTCGAAGCTCTTGGCCAAATAACGCCACTTGAGCTGCATCAAGGTGTTGGTCTTCGTTCGGATTCAGGACGCCCTCACGGGCACATCACGCGGCCCGACGCACATTTCCATTTGGAAATCTTCGCGCTCTCGTGAAACTTCACCGCAATTAGGATCAACAATGAGTTACAATGACGAAGATCTAATGACGAATGACCAAGGAAGTCCAATTACGGAAATGAGGCCGAGACCGAAAACTCTCCACGGATACGTGCTTTCCTTGATCTTCTTTTTCGCGCTTTGTTCGCTGGTGAGCGCTCAGACAGTGACGCGAGCAGAAGCACTTCGCATTGCCGAGTCTTACATTAAACATCGCTGGCAAGGGTCAGCGAAGAATTTGCTGCACGGTAAAGACGAAAATGGGATAGAGGTGCATACGCCAGATCGCGACGGTGCTCGCGGCTTTCCTTTGTCCCAGTGTTGGCAGGTCGATTGTGAAAACATCGGCGTCGCTTACAAATGGGGAGGACTCGATACGCCGGCGAGTTTCGATGCCGGAATCAAAGCGGGCAAAGCCGCCGGCGATATCTACACGCCGGAAAAACGCCGGCTCGATGGCGCGGGGGTCAGCGATACCGCGGTTGGCATCGATTGTTCGGGATTCATCTGTCGATGTTGGAGATTGCAGAATCGCTATTCGACCTATTCCCTGAGCGAAGTTTGCCTCAAACTTTCCTCGGCCGCCGCGCTTAAACCTGCGGACATCATGAATCTGCGGGGTGGCCATGTCGTCATGTTTGTAAAGTGGCTCGATAACAAGAGAATCCGTGCGCTCTTCTACGAAGCGGCGCCGTTTAGCAGGACCCTGGCGTCGGTGCGCAATGTGAACCAAATGATCGCCGCGGGTTATCAGCCTTTGCGGTATCGTTACATCTGCGGTTGAAAGCATCGCGTGGCATCGGCATCTTGCCGATGAGACATGGGCTGGAAGCCCATGCCACCTCCTGTAATGACCAGCGCCGAGATCCGACAATCCTTTCTCGATTTCTTTCGCGAGAAACAGCACACCATCGTGCCGTCGTCTTCGTTGCTGCCGGATGCACCCAACCTGCTTTTCACCAACGCCGGCATGAACCAGTTCGTGCCCATTTTTCTCGGGCAACAGAAGCCGTCCTGGCGTCCGGCGCGGGTTGCCGACACGCAAAAGTGCATCCGGGCCGGGGGCAAGCATAACGACCTCGAAGACGTCGGGCTCGACACGTATCACCACACGTTCTTTCGAGATGCTGGGCAATTGGAGCTTCGGCGATTATTTCAAGAAAGAGGCGATCGAATGGGCCTGGGAATTACTCGTCAATCGCTGGAAATTTCCTGCCCAACGGCTTTACGCCACGGTTTACAAACCTGGGCCCGGCGAACCGAGCGAGTTCGACCAGGAAGCCCACGATCATTGGGAGAAATTATTTCGTGAAGCCGATCTCGATCCAGCCGTTCATATCGTAAACGGAAACAAAGCCGACAATTTCTGGATGATGGGCGACACCGGCCCGTGCGGGCCATGTTCGGAAGTACATGTCGATCTTACACCCGACGGCGATACCCGCGGCGCGCTCGTAAACAAAGGCGATCCTCGCTGCATCGAGATTTGGAACCTCGTGTTCATTCAGTTCAATGCCCAACCTGTAGCCGGGGGCGCCGACCCCGGCCGGATCGAGTACGTGCCGCTCGCAGCCCGCCACGTCGATACCGGCATGGGTTTCGAGCGCGTCACAGCGATCATTCAAGGCACAAAAAATCTTACGGATTTCGCAGGCACAGTCTCAAACTACGAGACCGACGTTTTCCGTCCGATTTTCGATGAGCTGGAGAAACTCAGCGGCAAAAAATACGCGAGCACGCTACCGAAAAACGACCCTCAACCCTCAACTCTCAACCCTCAACTCTCCGTAGACATCGCCTTCCGCGTGATCGCCGATCACATTCGCACACTAAGCTTCGCCATTGCCGATGGAATCATTCCGTCAAACGAAGGGCGCGGTTACGTTTCGCGGCGCATTCTGCGCCGCGCAGTCCGTTACGGTCGCACGCTCGATTTTCATGAGCCGTTCCTTTTCGAGCTTGTCGATGTAGTCGCGAAAACCATGGGTGACGTTTTTCCCGAGGTCCGCGCGAAACAGACGCACATCAAAGAAACGATTAAGCGCGAGGAAGAAGCGTTTAACAAGACGCTGGACAAAGGGATCGAGCTGTTCGAGCGCGAAATCGCGCGGTTGACGGGCGCGGGCAGCGCGTCGGGGAGCGCGGGCATTCTGCCCGCTCCATCCGGCATGTTGCCGGATGGGCCGCACGGCGGGAGATATTCGAAACGCCGTTTACCTCACTACGAGCGTCCCCACGGCATTTATCACGTGACGTTTTCAACTCGCAAACATCGTGTTCTCTCTCCTGAAGCACGGACGATCACGTTGAACGCCGTGGCCAATTTCGATCAGAAACGCTACGACCTCTTCGCAACCTGCGTGATGCCCGATCACGTTCACATTCTCTTTCAACCGTTTCCCAAAACGGATGACGATGGGGAGAAACCCGTCTTCTGGTCACTGCCCGAGTTGATGCATTCGATTAAGTCGTTCAGCGCACGGGAAATCAATAAATTAGAGGACAAGAAAGGGTGGCAGGTTTGGGAGAATGAATATCACGACCGGCTGATGCGCTCCGATCAGGATGTGGAGGAGAAGTTTCTCTATATCTGCCGCAATCCGTGGACGGAGAATCTGGTGGGAGCGGATGAGCCTTATCCGTGGGTCTGGGAATGGGCCCAGCGTGGAGAGACTGGCCGGCAGCATGCCGGCCAGAGCGAGCAACATGCTCGCGCTCCCCATCCAGGGAGTGAATCGGAAGCGTTGGATAATTCGGAAGCTCGTCGAGAAAAAGGGATGCCCGATGCGCGCCATATCTCCGGCGAGGTCGCCTTCAAACTTTACGATACCTACGGTTTTCCGCTCGACCTGACCGAGCTGATAGCGCGCGAGCGTGGACTAACTGTCGATGTTCCCGGCTTCGAAAAGCTAATGGAGCAACAGCGTGAGCGGGCGCGCAAAGCGCAGAAGAAAGAGAAGATCAGTGTGGAAGAGGGGGAGTTGCAGGCCGCACCGACCAGATTTCTTGGGTTCGATTTTTTCGAGGCGGAGGCTGTGGTTGAAGCCGTTCTGCCGGGCAAGAAACCGGGCGAACTAAATGTCGTTCTCGATCGAACACCTCTGTATGCCGAAATGGGCGGACAAGTTGGCGATCGAGGGTTGCTTCATGTTCCCGGACATGATCGCACAGAGGTCGGCCAGCTTCGCGTTACCGATACGCAGAAGCGCGGTGATGTTTTTATTCATCGCACGATGCTGACGCAAGGGCGCGCCCCCGAACCGGGCGAGGCCGTGCGTGTTTCGGTCGATGTGGATCGCCGACGCGCGATTCAGGGGCATCACACCGTCACGCATTTATTGCATTGGGCGCTGCATGAAGTCGTTTCGCGCGACGCTTCGCAAAAAGGGAGTTACGTCGGACCGGACAAGCTGACGTTCGATTTCTCGAGCGCGGCGCTGACGAAACAGCAGGTGCGCGATGTGGAAACATTGGTGAATGAGAAGATTGGGGAAAATGCTTCGGTCTCGTGGGCGGAAATTCCGTACGCGGACGCGAAGCAGCGCAAAGACATCATTCAGTTCTTTGGTGAGAAATACGGCGATACGGTGCGGGTCTTGCAAATCGGCGGGACACCGCGCGAGTTGAACGGGTATTCGATGGAGCTATGTGGCGGCACTCACGTAAGATCGACAAGCGAGATAGGTTCGTTCCGGATCGTAAAGGAAGAAGCAATCGCGGCGGGAGTCCGTCGTATCGAAGCCGTGGCGGGCGAAGCATCGCGTCACTGGGCCATGGAGGAGGCAACTCGTCAGCAGGAAAAATTCGAAATGCTGGTGCGCAAAAAATCGGATGTCGCGGCATTGCCAATCTTTTCGGAGAAAGCGGAAACGTTGGAGATGTTGAAACAGATCGCCGCGCGCGCGGCGCATTTGGAAAGGATCGATGTCGATGTTCGCGAGTGGGAAAAGAAAGCTGCGAAAACGGCGGGAGCCGAGTTGCAGGGACGGGCTGTGCAAATCGCAAACGAGCTTATCGCCGGGCACAAGGATTTCTGCGTGGCCCAGGTGCCGGACGCAGATTCGAAGTTGCTTCAGGCTATTGTGGACGCGATGAAATCGAAGTTTACCGGTCCAATATTTCTTGCCGGTTCGAATGGAGAATCCGTCGCATTAATCGCATCCGTTCCGAAAGAAATGACCGCGAAAGTTCAGGCGAACAAATTGATTCAACAGATCGCACCCATCGTCGGCGGGAAGGGCGGGGGGCGTCCGGAAAATGCGCAAGGCGCGGGCAAGGACGCGAGCAAGATCGACATCGCGTTGGCGGAAGCAAGAAGATTACTGAGCTAGCGCATTGTCACAACCAAGCGGTCGAGGCAATTCGTTAAAACGCTGACGGTGAATTCCGCGGGATCCTTCGACTCGGCTCAGGATGACAGAAATTCCTACGGCAGAGCCAAGGTGATGAAGAAAGTCGTGGTCAGCGCGAATAGAAGAACAATCAGGTATACGAACCCGCCCAGGAAGAACTTGAAGATGGTGAAGAACCAGCCTTGGCGATAAACGCGTCGAATCGACAGAAAGATTTGGACCGCGAATGTTATCCACAGCACCGCGATAATCCATCCTGTCAGAGTGCCGGGCATTGAGTGATTGAGACCGATCGTGGCCAGAATGATCAACATCACGGCGAGATAGGCAAAGGTATGGATATGCAGCGCGTAAATCAGATGATCGATGTAAAAGATCTTTTTGCGGACGTAGAGGATCTTTAAGACGAAAGCGAAAAGCGGGATGCAGCACAGCACCATGTAAGGAAGATTGCTGATCAGCGTTCGAAGAAATAACTGGGCATTGCTTCCGTGCTCGCCGATTTTTTCCTTGGCCCGAGCCTTTAACCACTTTCCAAGCCGATCCTTTGGTTCCTTGTCGCCGCCGAATTGCAAAAATGGTCGATCGTGCGCGGATTTATCGGCCGATGTCTCAACCGGAGTTGCTTCCGCAGTGCTTGTTGGCTGCGGCGAACTCGTTGCCGCGGGAATCGAACTTCCGTTGGCTTTGGTCCTCTTTTCCTCGATGCCTTTCCGAACGGAAGCGGCAACGTCGGGCGGAACATTGGGAAGGCTCAAAGCTTGTTCGATCTTGGCGCGCTGGTCAGCGGTGAGATTCTCTTTCTTCAGATCGGCTGCGATCTCGGCGCGCTCGGCCGAAGTTAATTTGGTTGAAGGAATCGATTTCGCCCAGTAATTGATGGCGAAGAAAAAGATGATGCTCGCCAGCAGGTAAAGCCGAAGCGGATGCACGTAACGGACGCGGTGTCCGGCCAGAAAATCGTTCGTTAGTCGCCACGGCTTCGCGACAAGCAGCCCGATTGTGGCGAAGAATTTGGAGTCCCAGTTGAGAAATTCGTTTAGAACATCGACCAGCACGTGCCCGAAGGAACGGCGATAATCGATAGCCGGCTGCCCGCATTGTCCGCAATACTGGCCATGCAACTGGGCGCCGCAATTTTCGCATTGGGTCAAAGGCGGTTGTTCCTTTTTTCGGCGGCCGAAAAAGCGTCGAGGCGAAGTCGAGCGTTCAACGGCTGAGATCGCCGTATCGCCTAAAACGAGCTTGCTGAAATCATCACCCATTGCCCGAGCTTAGGAAAGCCGCGCCCGAACGTCTATTCGGAACCTTTGTATCCTGGCCGGCGATTTAGGTTAATCGCGCAGAAAGAAAAGGGCCACGGTGCCGGCGGCTCCGATGGCGAACGCGATCGACATGTTTTCGACGAAATAGGGATAGATCATGAGAGCGAGTCCGCAGAGCATCATTTTCCAAAGGTTCATTCGCTTCCCGTAAACGAATGCGACAAAGCCGACTGAGCCAAAGATCAAACCGCCGATTAAACTGGCCCCGCTTAGCCCAAACATGTCGATCCAAGGGAGCTTAATTTGCGCCATCGAAACTTTGGATTGACCGCGCGGAGGGCTCGATGACACCATACCCGCCGACGTGGGGTCTCCGCTTTTCAAAACTAAAAGTCCCGAGCTGCTCATGCGCGAGGCGGAAGCGCCCGAGCGCAAAATGAAGCGTGCGCTGACGGCGTTCGATCTCACTTGTCTCGGAATCGGCGCAATTATTGGCGCGGGAATTTTCGCGCTTGCCGGCACGGCGGCGGCGGGCGAGTCGGCGCACGTTGGGGAGTCGATTGTGAAGACGCCGGTCCTCAATTTTATCATCGCTTATATCAATCACACCGACCTTGTTTTCGGCCGGCCTGCGGCGGGCCCGGCAGTTGCCCTTTCCTTTGTGGTCGCGGCCTTTGCCTGCGGTTTCGCAGCGCTCTGTTACAGCGAGCTGGCGGCCATGATCCCGGTTTCAGGTTCCGCCTACACTTATTCCTACGCCACGCTGGGCGAGATCATCGCCTGGATTATCGGCTGGGATTTGATTCTGGAATACGCGGTCGGCAACATGGCCGTCGCCGTCGGGTGGTCCGGGTACTTTGTGCAGCTGCTGGGCAATCTACCTTTCGGGTTGCACCTCAAGTTTCCGCTTTGGCTGGTGAGCGATCACACGACCGCCGGCACCATCATCGCCAAGGGCGGGGCGGCCTTGAGCGATTATTCTTCCACTACGCTGCCCGTCATCATGGGGTATCCGATCGCTTTCAACCTGCCCGCGTTTCTCATCGTCATGGGGGTGACGGTGTTGCTGGTCTACGGCATTCGCGAGAGCGCGACTGCCAACACGACCATCGTCATCATCAAGCTCGCCGTGGTCGTTTTCGTGATTGCCTTTGGCTCCTTCATGGTCAACCCGACCAACTGGCATCCTTTTATGCCGAGCGGTTTTGGCGGTGTGATGAGCGGCGCCGCGATTGTCTTTTTCGCTTTCATCGGCTTCGATGCCGTCTCGACCACGGCCGAAGAGACGAAAAACCCGAAGCGCGATTTGCCGATCGGGATGATTGCCAGCCTGATCATTTGCACCGTCCTCTACGTCCTGATGTCAGGCGTTCTCACTGGGATGAAAAAGTACACCGCTTACCTTGGTGATTCGGCCGCGGTCGCGACGGCTTTCGCGGCGAAGCCGTGGGCGCAGGCGGTCATCAGCGCAGGGGCGCTGGCTGGGCTCACCTCCGTATTGCTGGTCTTTCAACTCGGCCAGCCGCGCATCTTTATGGCGATGGCCCGTGACGGCTTGCTCCCGCAATACTTTGCCAAAATTCATCCGCGCTTCCGCACGCCGCACATCACCACCATCTGGACGGGCATTGCGGTCGGAGGCGTTGCGATGATTACAGATATTGGTTCGCTCGCTGACCTAACGAATATTGGAACTCTCTTCGCTTTCGTTCTCGTCTGCTGTGGCGTGGTCGTGCTTCGCCGGACAGATCGCAACCGTCCTCGACCATTCCGTGTGCCGATGGTGCCCACATTTCCGATCGTTGGCGTCCTTTTGTGCGCGGCGCTCATGCTCAGTTTGCCAATCGAAACTTGGATTCGTTTCTTCGTTTGGCTCGCCATCGGGTTGGCCATCTACTTCCTCTACAGCGTGCGCCATAGCAAACTTCGCCACGGTATTGACGCCGGTCCGACCGAAGACATTCCACCGCCGATCATCAAGACGTAAGATCGACAGGACAGGTTACGCCGCTTACTCGTGGCTCGCTTTGTCGTCGGCTTCCAGCCAATCGAACGTCGTCGTCTTGGCCGGATCGAGGCCGAGTTTTTTGCAGCTCTCGACGAAATACTCGCGCTTCTCCGGTTCGTTGTAGAGACTCGCGGCTTCGGCCTGCTCGCCCCAGCGTTTGATTTCCTCCGGCGTCTTTTTCTCGCCGCTTGCGTCGAGCCATTCGGCCATTTGCTGATCGCTTGCGCCGTTCTCGATCTGGGCCTTGAAATCTGCGCCCTTGACGCCTTTGAACCCGAACAGCGTATTATCGAGCGGGCAATCGAAGTGATACTCGCCGATGTTTCCGGCCACTAATGCCCGACACTTGTCGATCGTCCGGCCGAGAATCGCGTAGCCGCCGACCCGAATCCGCGGGCTGCGGGGCGACTCCTTCGTTAGATCCTTGCCCGTGACATTTTTGTGCATATTTAAGGCTATCGCGAAACGAATTCGTCGCAAGCCACCCGCGAATTTGTAGCGGCGATCTGTGACCGTCGTACTGTTTCCTTTCTGGGGTTTCGAGCGACGGTCAGAGACCGCCGCTACAGAAGGATGAAAGAATCGCTAATTCGATCGTTGCTTGCGCTCTGCTGTATCGCGCAGGCCTATGCACAACCGCTGCGCATCTCTCCGCCTCCGGGCAAACTTTATCACGGATTTTATTGGGGCGGCGCCGGCACGGACGAACATGATCCGACCGAGCATGATGTCACGCCGGCAGATGTCGCGCGTTACGAGAACGCGGTCGGCCAACATGTCGCCTGGATTTATTTTTCCGATAATTGGTTCGAATCGCGAAAATTTCCGGCACCGATGTGCCACTGGATCCGCGATCTCGGCAAGATTCCGTATGTGCGCCTAATGTTGCGCTCCGGTGTCGATCAAAAGCGTTCCGAGAAGAAATTCACTCTGGAAAAGATCATCGACGGCGAATTCGATGTCGATCTTCGCGAGTGGGCTAGGGAGGCGAAGAAATTTGGTTCGCCAATTCTCATCGAATGGGGGACTGAGCCGAACGGAGATTGGTTCAGTTGGAACGGGAAATGGAATGGCGGCCCGGGCGAGGGACCGCGCCGTTACGTTTCCGCTTATCGGCACATTGTCGATCTCATGCGCGCGGAAGGCGCAAGTAATTTGCAATGGATCTGGCACGTCAACTGGTGGGATGAGCCGCGAGCGAAAATGGAACGCGTTCGAGAATTATTTTCCGGGCGGAAGCTATTGTGATTGGGTTGCGCTCAGTGTTTACGGTCCGACTACGCCGACCATGGGCGATGGCACCGAAAGTTTCCGATTCAAGATGTCCAAAGCCTATCCGCGGCTCACGAAAATCGCGTCGGGTAAGCCCGTGATCGTCGCGGAGTTCGGTTGCGATCTGCATAATCGCCATGTGGATGCTGTGCATTGGACGAAAGAGGCGCTTCAGGATTTGTTATCCAATCGTTGGCCGGCGGTGATTGGCTTTTGTTGGTGGAACGAAGCGTGGCAGAACGATGATATCAAAAAACACGATACGGATATGATTATTTTACACGATCGGGAACTCACCCGCATTTTTCACGACGCGTTCGCGGAGCATGCGGATAAGATTCAAGAGAAGGCTATCATCTCGCACTAGGCTGCCTTGTCATCCCGAGCCTAGCGAGGGACCTCACAGTCGAAGCCAGCGGCACCCGAATTCGCGTGATCTATCGACCGTCGCGAGATCCTTCGCTCCGCTCAGGATGACAACGTGAGCACCCGTTGCGTAATTCAGCGACGCGCCGCATATTCGCGAATGGTTAAAGTTGATGTGAGTTACACCGGCGGTTTGCATTGCGATGCCACGCATGGGCCTTCCCAATCAAAGATCGCGACCGATGCGCCGACGGATAACAAAGGCAAAGGCGAAGCGTTTTCGCCGACCGATCTGGTGGCCACCGCGTTGGGGACATGCATCAGTACCACCATGGGAATCAAAGCGGAAGAGCTCGGCGTCGATCTTCGTGGAATGAAAGTGTCGGTGACGAAGGAGATGTCGAAGGACGCGCCGCGGCGGATCGTCGGATTGCCTTCCGAGGTTCACATTCCGTTGCCGGCAAGTTCGCCGCATCGCCAGACGCTGGAGCAGACCGCGCTCAATTGCCCAGTGCACAAGAGTCTGCCGCCGGAAATTAATCGCCCGACGAAGTTTTTCTGGGAAGGGTGATCTTCTGTCATTCCGAGCCCCGAATGTTTTCGGGGTTGAGGAATCCCGTGATGAAACCTTAAAGCTAACGCAGCGGATCCTTCCCGCCTTCGCATAAAGCTACGGCGCGGCAGGCGACTTCGCTCAGGATGACAATGCTGCATAGATGGTAGCTCCCATGATTAGAAAAGCAGTCGAAGCCGACGTTCCCAATCTGCTTCCGCTCATGCGTGAGCTGGCCGAGTTCGAAAAATATGACAAAGATTTCGCGGTGACGAAAGAGACGTTGCGCGAGCAAGGGTTTCGCCAATCGCCGCCTGATTTCCATTGTCTCGTCGCCGAAGAGAACGGCCAGCTGGTCGGGATCCTTGTTTATCATTTTGTTCCGTTCACATACCGCGCGAGGCCGAACATCATCATTAAGGAGCTTTATGTTGCCAAGGCGCACCGCAGCAAGGGGCTCGGCGAGCTTTTAATGAAAGCGGTCGCGAAGGAAGCGATCCGGACCGGTTGTGGCGTGATCAAATGGTGGGTCGCGAAATGGAACCATCGCAGCATCCAGTTTTATGAACGGCTCGGGGCAAAGATCGACAATGAATGGCACGAGCTCCAGATGTCGGAAAAAGCGTTTCGCGATCTGGCCGGATGATAGGCTGCCAGCCTGCTGAACTTGGGTTCGCCAGTTCGACAGGCAAGCTGCCTGTCGGCCGAGTCAGGCTAGGTAGCCTGACCTCCGTACAGCCACTGCATGTAGTCGCGCACGCCCTCTTCGAGCGGAAATCGTGGCTCGTAGCCGAGCGCGCTCCGCACCCTCGTGAGATCAGCTTGCGTAAAATTTTGATAGTGAGCGTGGGGATTGTCGATGTAATCGGGCTGAAAATGTGTGCCCAAAGTTCGATTTAGAACGTCAACTAGTTCGTTAAACGAGCGCGCCTGACCGCAGCCGAGATTGTAAATTCCGCTGGTCTCGGCATTGAGCGCGCGAATGCTTCCTTCGACCACGTCTTTCACATACACAAAATCGCGTTTTTGATCGCCTTGTTTGAAAATGCGCGGCCGCCGACCGGCTTTCATTTGTTGGGCGAGATGATAAACCATACTCGCGGGCACGCCCTTGTGCGCTTCGCGCGGTCCGTAGACGTTGAAGTAACGCAGGCCAACAATTATCCATTCGGGATTCTCGCTGGCTTCCCGCATCGCGATGTTGTCCATGATCGCTTTCGAAAACGCATAAATGTTTGCCGGGGCCGCGCCGTTCGATTCGGCACTGGGATCGCTGGCGGCGCCATAAATGGAAGCAGACGAGGCGTAAATGATTCGCGTCTGGGTTGACCGCGCAAAATTCAGAATGCGCCGGAAGCTCTCGACGTTGTCATGTGTTTGTTCCAACTGATCGTGATTAGTTGTATCGGTGATCGATGCCAGATGGAAAATCGCGTCGAATCCGGCAGCTGCCGGATCGCCGAATTGTTCGCGCCAATCGAACGTGGCCAGGTTTTGGGCCACGAAATCGCCAGTGTAGCCGGCGAGGTTCTTAAAGTCGCCGGAACGGAAATCGTCGATCACCGTCAGGCGCGCGCCTGGGAATCGCTCTTGCAGCGCCAGCGTAAGATTGGAGCCGATGAAGCCGGCGCCACCGGTGACGACCAGGTTCGGTTTGGGATTAGTTGAGAGCACGGCGGCAATTATAGCGCGACTGATCAGATTTGTCTTGAGCTGAGAAGCGGCGGCGGCTAGTTGTCGATCTAGTTCTTTGCGAGCTTGAAAAAGTGGATCGGCGCGAGAAATCCCGTGTAAACCGGGAGCAGTTGCGCTGCTGTAACTGGATACAACTTCCCACGGCCAATCCCCGAAAGCATTCGGGGGTGAAGGCGGGAAGAAGGGCGGAGATGGTTGAGGGATGAGGGTTGAGAGTTGAGTGCAGCCGAAAGGCTTTCTTGATTCTCTCAACACTCAACCAAGAACACTCAACCGCTCCAGATGCCAGGAGCCAGAATATTCGACTGGTCCATCTCATTCGTGTGTTTTCGGTAGCGGCGGTCTATGACCGTCGACCTTCTGCTGGGGCCCGCGAAAAAACTTCTTCGCAAAAAGAGGAATGAGAGCTGGGCGATGCGCTTTTTGTAGCGGCGGTCTCTGACCGTCGAACCAAAGAAGCAAACAAGTCCGACTCTCTGGAGTTGGAGGAAACTTGTTATGCAAAATCGCCTGTTATTTTGTTTCTGTTGTCTGGGGAGCACACGCCGCCGGCGTGTCGTGTTTGGCGGCTGGCCAAACACATTCTTTCCGGCGAGCCGCCGGAAAGTGCACGCGAGCCGCCCGCACACGGGCGGGCAGGCTGTGCGCTTCTCAGAAGTCGCGCTCCTGGTTTTTATGTTGTTCATCGCTACCTCCGCGCGCCTGGCCCAGGCGAGTTCCGCATCGGTGAACGCCAACGGGGAGGCGGAAGCGGCACGAGTTGTTGTCTCAGCAACCCGAAATGAGATTCCGTTGGATCAATCGCCCTCCAGCGTCAGTGAGATCACATCACAGGATTTCGATGTTAAGCAGATCGAACGGGTAAGTGACGCGCTTCGGGAGGTGCCGGGTCTGTCGGTCGTGCAAACCGGGGTGCCCGGCCAGCTCACATCTGTGTTTACGCGCGGGTTGCGCAGCGAGCATACCCAGGTCCTGCTGGACGGCGTTCCGATCAACCAGGGGCTTCAGGGCGCCTTCAATTTCGCCGATTTTACCACCGACGATATTGATCGCATCGAGGTCGTGCGGGGCCCGCAAAGTACGATTTATGGGCCGCGGGCGCTGGCGGGGGTGATTCAAATGTTCACCAAGCGTGGAGATGGTTCGCCGGGGATCACGCTGGCGGGTGAAGGCGGTTCGTATGGAACATTTCGGGAATGGCTGCACAGCGACGGCAAGTTTGCCATTCCAGCGGATTCGCCCGGCGGCGAGCCCGGCGAGCTGGATTATTCCCTGGGAGTCAGTCGTCTCGATACCGATAACGCGCGTCCGAACAATCAGTATCGCAACACCGCGGTG
This sequence comes from uncultured Verrucomicrobiae bacterium, assembly GCA_963815455.1. Classification (GTDB taxonomy): domain Bacteria; phylum Verrucomicrobiota; class Verrucomicrobiia; order Chthoniobacterales; family UBA10450; genus JBDTZF01. The sequence goes on along the minus strand of CAWFGO010000002.1, from coordinate 114,324 downwards.
CTCGGTGAGGTTGGATACAGTCCGAATGAGGCATTGCGATTCAGCACGCTGTTTACCTATTCGTTAAGCGATATCGGGTTACCAAACACCGTTTCCGATCCCCGGCCTCGCGATAATTTCCTGACCGAACGCTGGCTGATCGCGCCGCATATCGATGTTCACATCGAAGACTGGTGGAATCATCGGTTCATTTTCAGTTACGACGAGGAACGCCAGGTCAACGATCCGAATGATGACGGATTTGTCGGCCCGACGCGGGCGTTGTTCACGCGCAAGACGATCGACTATCAGAACGATCTGCATCCGGCATCGTGGCTGACTCTGACTTCGGGGTTCTTTTATAATGAGGTGGATGCGGAACAGGAGCGTCCGCACGTGCTTTTTGGCGAAACGTTTCTGAGCGATCACACCAAACAAACCGGCGAATTCCTTCAGGTCATGATCAAGCCGGTGGAAGAGCTCATTCTGGTCGCCGGCGGACGTCACGATTCGTTCAATCAGTTTGGCGGCATATGGACCTACCGTCTTGCCGGCAGCTACAAGATCGACCAAACCGACACGACGCTGCATTCGAGCGTGGCGAGAGGATTCAGTCCGCCGAGCAGCCAGGACAAGATCTTTCGGTTCAATCCGGATCCGATGGCGCCATTGCCGCCGCTCGAGCCGGAAGAGGGCCTGGGCTGGGATGCAGGCGTCGAGCAGCGTTTTTGGGAAAAGAAAATAACGATCGGCGCGACCTATTTTCATAACGATTTGTCGAACCTCATCGGATTCAGCGGACTTTTCGAGACATTGAATCTTGGGTCGGCCGAGACGCAGGGGGTCGAAGTGGAATTGCGGGCAAATCCGATCCCAAATCTCATTTTCAGCGGCGCCTACACTTACCTCGACACCGAGAAAACATCGGGGGCGGATGTGGGCGCGCCGAAAGGCTCGCGTCTGCCGCGCCGGCCACGAAATGAGGTCTACGCGTCGGCGAGCTATCTGTGGTGCAACAGATTGCGCACGACGCTGTCGGCCAAATGGGTGAATGCTCGTGAAGAGATCAACGCCAATTTCTTTGGGCCAAATCGCGACATCGAAGATTACAACTTTGTGAATTTCGCGGCGGAATACGATTTCAATCCGCATGTCTCGCTTTTTGGTCGAATCGATAACCTAACGAATGAACACTATGCGGAAGTGCTTGGTTTCCCGTCTCTGGGGCGGGCGGCCTACGGAGGAATGAAGATACGATTTTAGCCCCGAATCGCTGTTCTATGAAGTGCGATAGGGTGCCGCGCTCTCCGGTTTTCCCCAGGCTTCGTAAAGTTTGACGAGACGCTCCTTCGCAGTCTTGGTTCGAGGATCGGCAGGACCGAAGCGCGCTTGAAAGATCTTGTGACAATCGAGCAGAAGCGGCTCTGCTTCGGCGTAGTGCTTTTTCAGAACTAGACATTCGCCGAGCGCGCCTCGGGCCGCAGCCGCATTTGGGTGGTCCTGTGGAAGTAATTTGGCCAACTTTTCCAAAACGGTTCTAAGGCAACGTTCGGCCGCTTCCAGAGCGCCGGTTCGGGTGAGAATCTTCCCCAGCGTGAGACGTGACCAGGTGAGATCGATGTGGTCGGCCGGAAGCGCGTTTTTCTGGATCTGCATCGCATGCTCAATTTCACTCCGCGCCTTTTCGTAGTTCTCTCGCTTGTAATAAAGCTCGGCCAGAATGATCAGCGGGCCGGCGCTGAATTGATGATTTTCGCCCACCGTTTTTCGAAAAAGCTCAAACGCCTCCCGCAGAAAGGATTCAGCCGTGTCATAGTCACCCTGGATTAGTCGAACGTTGCCGAGAGTACTAAGCGCGAAGGCCAGCTCCGAACGCGGCTCCCCCGGCAAGGCGCGGAATTCATCAATTGATTTCTGCAGGAGCTCAGCGCCTTGGGTGAAATCGCCTTGCTGACACCGTGCCGCGCCCAGCGCGCTGTACATGATCGCTCTTGGCGCACGCTCTACGCCTCTCAATTCGGCAGAAACTTCCAAGCCTTCACGCAAGAGCGTCTCGGCCGCCGCGTAATCCCCGGTGCTCGACTTGAGGACCCCATAATCGTTAAGGGCGATGGCGAGCCATTTCGCATCACGTGCGGCACGAAAGATTGGGATGGCCTCGCGGTAGAGCGAGTCCGCTTCAGGATTATGCTGACCGCGGAGCACACACCATTCGGCCACGGCGACCATGCTTTGCGCCGTCTCCGGATGTTTGTCGCCGAGCACGCGGCGCCGGATCTCCAATGCCTTCCGCAAATGAGGCTCGGCTTCAGGGAACTTGCTTTGAACTCTGTAGGTGTTTCCAATAGTGAAGTGGACCGCCGCGAGCGCTTCCGGCTCCTCCGCCAACTCCGTCTCGGCGCGCCGAGCCGCTTCGATCAAAGCTTCTGCAATGGTGGCGTCCCGGTTTCTCTGCGGGTTCGACGAAGCCCAACCCGGATCGGAAAAGCCCAGCACGTTTTGCACGAACGTGGTCACCCGTTCCGCCTTGGCCGCTTGTCTTTGCGCGCGGTCACGCTGCTCGGCTGCGATTCGCGCTTGAGCAAGAGCTCTCTTCGCCTGCCAGGCTGTCGCGATGATGCCACCGATCAGCGTCAAAGCGACGAGCACCGCCGCGGCCACGCCGATTTTGTTTCGTCTGACAAATTTGCCGCCGCGATAACTCCAAGTGTCCTTTCGCGCAATAACGGGCAGCCCCTCGAGGTGGCGACGAATGTCTTCGGAAAACTGCGCGACCGAGGCGTAACGGCGAGAAAATTCTTTGCGCATCGCCATGAGCACGATGTTGTCGAGATCGCCGCGGAGAGATCGTGAATCGTGATGTGTGAATTGTGAACCGGATGTTGCGGTTGAAATTGCAGTGCTCGGCCGGGACGGTTCTTGTTCTGTGATGGCGCGGGCGATGTTCGTCGGTGTGCGACTGTCGATCTTGATACGGTTTCTGTCCCGTAAGCAGTTCGTAAAGAACAACGCCGAGACTATAGACATCGCTCGCCGTCGTCATGCTTCCGCCGGCAACTTGTTCCGGGCTGGCGTACTCAGGTGTCATTACGCCCTGGAGCGTGAGAGTCTGGCCGCTGCTTTGCGCGCTCTCCGAGTCCAGAAGTTTCGCAATGCCGAAGTCGAGCAGCTTCGGTTCGCCCTCGGCGGTGACGCGAATGTTCGCTGGTTTGATGTCGCGGTGAATGACCAGGTGCTGGTGCGCGTAAGTGACGGCTGAGCAAACCTTGCGAAAGAGTTGGAGTCGCTCCTCGGTTGCAAGCTGGCGCTCATTGCAATACTGATCCAGTCGCTCGCCCTCGACATATTCCATGGCGAAAAACGGAATCCCATCGGCGGTCACGCCGCCGCCGTAGAGCTGAGAGATATTCGGATGATTAAGACCGGCCAGGAGACGCTCTTCGCGTTGGAAGTGACGAATGATATCGTCCGAGTCCATTCCACGGCGAATGAGCTTGAGCGCGGCTTTGCGATGCAGTTGTCGATCCTGCGCGAGATAAACTTCGCCCATTCCGCCACTGCCGATGAGCGACAGAATTTCGTAATCACCAATTATTTGTCCGGCCCGGTAGGCGCCGGTATCGCGCACGAAGGATTCGGCGGCAAGATGCAGGGCCGGTTCTTCAATGAATTGATCCGCGGCTTGATGATGTTTAAGCAGCGACTCCACTTCCGCCCGCAAGCCGGCGTCGGAACCACATGTGTCGTCCAGAAACGATGGCCATTCCCGCGGATCGCGCTCGATCGCGGATTTAACAAGTTCGGCAAGGCGTTCTGCTCGCTCCGACGAGGTCATTGGATTAACCGCGGATTACGCGGATCAACACGGATATATACTGAAGAGACTCGTCTCTCTAATTTGTGAAAATCAGTCGCCACCTTGCTTCAATTCAAATCGTTTTTTTCAGAACATCCGCGACCATCCGTGTAATCCGTGGTCATTCTCCGCAAAGGCGCTTTCTCACGCCGCGTTTCCGGTGAGCTCCCGGCGGAGCCAGAGCTTGGCAAAATTCCAATCGCGTAAAACGGTTTTAGAGGAGACATCCAGCACTTCGGCGATTTCCTTGGCCTCGAGGCCGCCGAAAAATTTCAATTCCACTACCGTGCCTTCACGCGGATAAGTGGTGGCAAAATTTTTCAACGCATCGTCTACGGCGATAAGGTCGAGCGACCGCTCACAGGCCAGCTCCCTCGTTTCATCGAGATAGACTTTTTCCCATTTGCCGCTGCGTTTCTCCCGGTTGTGGTCGCGGGCATGCTGGACAAGGATGCGCCGCATCAGTTTGGCAGCGACGCTGGCAAAGTGCGCCCGGTCTTTCCAATTCGCGCGGGTTTGATCGACCAGTTTCAAGTACGCTTCGTGCACCAGCGCGGTTGCTTGCAGGGTGTGGTCTGGCCGTTCGCGCCGTAGATATTCCGCGGCCCGCCGGCGCAGATCTTCATACACCAGCGGCATAAGCCGGTTGGGCGCGTCTTGGTCCCCTTGACTCCATTCCTGGAGGATTTGGGTGACTTCTTGTGCGGGGAGCGCGCTCATTTGCTAGGCCGATTTTAACCTTTTACAGAAAAAAGCGGAAGTACTTTCGAGGACTGTCCGTTTTCGCCGGCAAATGGCGCGGTTAGCTGGTGGAGACCCATATGAAAAAGACCAATTACAAATTACTAACTGGAATAGTGGTGGCTGTGCTGGCTGGCGTCAACGCCGCCTCCGCGATCACCTCCACCTGGAATGTCCCCAGTGGCAACTGGAGCAACCCTTTGAATTGGAACCCCGTCGGCGATCCCAATAACTCCAGTTATGACGTGATTTTCAACAACAGCGGCAGCCTCAATCTGGACGGTAGTCGCACGGTTAGAAGCTACAGTCAGACGGGCGGCGCTTTTACGATTGCCAGCGGCCTGACCCTCGCTCTTACCAGCAGCGGTAGCCTCGATGGCGGCGGCGTGATGAACCTTATCAATGCTAAAATGTACCAAAGCGGCAGCGACTGTCCTTTTCACCAATACAAACGGCACAATGCAGGGCTACGGCCAATTCGGCTACGTTTTTGGAATTAGCCTGCTGAACCAGGCCAATGGCATCATCCAGGCCGACGTCTCGGGCCAGACCCTCTTCCTTGATTACTGCGTCTACCCTCATCAACAACGGCCTGATGCGCGCCATGAATAGCGGCCAACTTTACTTTAGCGCTAATTCCCCGGATGTGATCAATAGCGGCACCATCCGTTCCGAGAACGGCTCCAATGTGAGGATTGAAACCCGCATTGTCGGGGGCACACTCGACAACACCGGTTCCACCGGCACCCTCACCCTCAACGGCGGGAAGCTACGCGACGTCACCATTGCCGCCGGCTCCACCGTCACAAATGGCAATGACGGAGTGCTGGAGAACACGCTCATCAACCTGGGCACTTCTCTCCACAAGCGCAGGCAGCAGTTTGATGCACGTCGCCAGCGACACCACGCTCTCTGGCGGCGGCACCATCGCGCTTGTAAACGGCACTTTCACTGACAACAACAACAGCCGAACCCTGACGAATACCGATAACGTTCTGCGCGGCTACGGCACGATCGGCTACAATCGCAGCCTGAGCGTCATTAACGGCGCCGCCGGCATCATCCAGGCCGACGTCTCGGGCCAAAACCTCTTGCTTCAGGGCAACGGCACCTTCACCAATAACGGCCTAATTCGCGCGATGAATGGCGGCCAACTTATCTGCAATGGAGTTCCCGATGTGATCAACAATGCGACGATCCGCTCGGAGAACGGTTCCAACGTGAGCATTCAAACGCGCATTATCGGGGGCACACTCGACAACACCGGTTCCACCGGCACCCTCACGCTCAACGGCGGAAAGCTACACGACGTCACCATTGCCGCCGGCTCGACCGTCACGAATGGCAATGACGGAGCGCTGGAGAATACGCTCATCAACCTGGGCACTCTCTCCACAGGCGCAAGCAGCAGTTTACTGCACGTCGCCATCGACACCACGCTCTCCGGCGGCGGCACCATCGCGCTTGCAAACGGCACATTTACTGACAACAACAACAGCCGAACCCTGACGAATACCGACAACGTTCTGCGCGGCTACGGCACGATCGGATACAATCGCAGCCTGAGCGTCATTAACGGCACAGCCGGCATCACCCAGGCGGACGTCTCGGGCCAGACCCTCTTCCTTCAGGGCTCCGGGAGCTTTACTAACAATGGTCTGATGCGCGCGATGAATAGCGGCCAGCTTTATTTTAATTATAATAACAATGGGTCCTCCGGCGTCACCAACACCGGTGGAGTGATCGAAGCGCTCGCAGGCAGTACGATCTCGGCCAGCACTCTCATTTTCGCGCAAAGCGCGGGCGCAATCATTGTCGACGGCACCATGAACATTCCTTCGGGCGTCGATCTGAACGGGGGAGAGTTGATCGGCAACGGCACTTTCAACGGCCCGATCCGGAACAACGGCGGCACGGTTAGTCCTGGTCATTCCGCTGGTCGAATCACCCAGACTGGCAACTATTTGCAGGGAGCCAACGGAGCCCTGAGCATGGAAATCGGCGGTCTCCTGCCCGCCACGCAGCATGATCATCTACAGGTCAACGGGACGGCCACCATCGGTGGCTTGCTCAAGCTGACCTTGATCAACGGCTTCACGCCGTTGCCAACCGATCTGTTCACGATTGTCACGACCCAAAACACCATCGCGGGCTCCTTCAGCAACGTGGGTAACGGGCAGCGCCTGGAAACTGAAGATGGCGGCGGCTCTTTTGTCGTTACCTGGAACGTGCTGAACAACGCGTTGCTTTCCCGTAACGTCACGCTTTCCAACTTCGAACCCATAGCCACCCCAACCCCAACGCCAACGCCGACCCCGACTCCGACTCCGACCCCGACGCCAACGCCGACCCCAACCCCGACCCCGACCCCGACCCCGACCCCGACCCCGACCCCGACCCCGACCCCGACCCCGACCCCAACACCGACACCCACGCCGACCCCGACCCCCACGCCAACTCCGACCCCCACGCCAACACCTACTCCAACTCCGACCGCCACGCCGGCTCCCCGGCCAGTCACTGTAAGTGTAAAGACGAATCCAGTTGGTCTCTCCTATTCGCTTGACGGCGTAACCTACAACAGGGCCAAGACGTTTTCCTGGCCGGCCGGCTCGGTTCACGAGCTGAGCACTACGTCACCGCAGGCCAGCGGGGGCGGCACCTACCTGTTCCAGAATTGGAGTGACGGTGGCACCATTTCCCACACCATTGCTCCTACGACACCAACTGCTTACATAGCAAACTTCAAGCTACAATAACGGGATTCGATGAAGGTAGGCTTCACCAAGAATCAAAACGGTCACCGCGACCACAACGGCCACGTTCTCGGCGTTGCGCCGCCAACCATGAGCGATTCGAACAGTTGTAATGGCGACAGTCCTTTGCCGGACGACCTTGCAGCTCTGAGAGCTCTCGGTTTGACTGGTCGCCAGGCAGAAATTGCCTTTTGGCTTGCTCACGGCAAGACCAATGAGGAGTTGTCGATCATCATTGGTGTCAGTTCTCGCACCGTGGCTCATCATGTGGAGTCGATTCTAGCCCGATTGCACCTCTGTACCCGCGCCCAAGTCATGTTGCGAGCGCTCGAAGCGCTGGGTTGGCTAAAATGGCCCCACTCAACTGCGACGTGGAGACGCCGCCCATTTGCGCGCGGACCAGACCTCACATCGTCGCACTGATCAAAGGGCGGTCAGGAAGAGGCCTTCCCTAGCCGGCTACGCTGATGGACCGAAAGATGGCCTACCGAGCGTAGTTGAACCCTTTTGCCTGTCAGATTTCGGCTGGATCGACAATCTGACAGAGGACCATTACGCGGAGGTTTTCGGATTCCCCGCATTGGGCCGCGCGGCGTATAGGGAACGAAGGTGCGCTGTTGGGAGTAGCTCAAGCCTCTGGATTGCGACTTTGTAATCACAAGCGGGGCGGTTGTGCTACCTTACGCTCGCATGAGTCCGCAGCTTCACCTTGTGATAGGTTTGATTGGCGGCGCGATTCTGGTTGCGATCAGTTTTTTGCTGGCGCGCCGCGGTCACAACGATGAAAGCGTGCTGTTAAGAAAAATCGGATTGCTCGAGACCGCGCAGGAACGCGAGGAGCGAATGCTGCGCGAGGAAATGTCGCGCAGCCGGGAGGAGAACGCCAGCGCGGCGAAAGCGCAGCGCGAAGAATTAACGAAATCGCTCGAAGGGGTGCGATCGATTGTCGATCTTCGATTGAAGCAATTGCAGGAGGATAATGCCAGACAGATCGATAAGATGCGCGCGACGGTCGATGAAAAATTGCAAGGCACCCTGGAGAAAAGACTGGGAGAAGCGTTTAAGCACGTAAGCGATCGGCTTGAACAAGTGCATCAAGGTCTCGGTGCGATGCAGCAACTGGCGAGTGATGTCGGCGGTCTCCAGAAAGTGCTGGCCAACGTGAAAACACGCGGCGGCTGGGGCGAAGTGCAACTGGGCAATCTGCTCGAGCAAGTGCTTACGTCCGATCAATTCGCAAGGAACGTGAAGACGCGCGAAGAGAGCGGCGAGAACGTCGAGTTCGCAATCAAATTGCCGGGCGACGAAAATGGCGCGCCGGTCTGGCTGCCGATTGACGCCAAGTTTCCGATCGAAGATTACCATCGATTGGTCGGCGCGCAGGAGAAGGGCGATCTGCCCGCGGTCGACGAGGCAATGAAGAATCTGGAGACACAGCTGAAGAAATCCGCGAAAGATATTTGCCAGAAATATATCAACCCGCCGCGCACAACCGATTTCGCGCTGATGTTTTTACCGACGGAGGGGCTTTATGCGGAAGCGATTCGGCGCATAGGCCTGGTGGAACAGGTGCAACGCGATTGTCGCGTCGTTTTCGCGGGGCCAACGACGCTGGTGGCCTTGCTCAACAGTTTGCAAATGGGTTTTCGCACCCTGGCAATTCAAAAGCGATCGAGCGAAGTGTGGAACCTGCTCGCTGGGGTGAAGAACGAGTTTGGAAAATTTGGCGATGCCCTATCCGCGGTGAAAGACAAGCTCGATCAAGCGGCGCGGAAAATGGAAGACGTCGATGTTCGCTCCCGCGCGATCACAAAGAAGCTGCAAAAGGTGGAAGAATTGCCGAGCAATCCGCAGCCGGTGTTTAAGGATCTCTTGGGCGCGGCAGATGACGATGAGTAATTTGTCGTCCTGAGCGAAGTCGCCTGCCGCGCCGTAGCTTTATGCGAAGGCGGGAAGGATCCCGTGGAATTAAGTTAAAGGTTACGCAACGGGATTCCTCGACCCCGAAAACATTCGGGGCTCGGAACGATAGGGAGGTTAAAGCACTTCGTCCCATTTCGCCTTGTCCTTGAGCATGATCTCGCGGAGGAGTCGAATCGGCGGCATTCCGTGATTGAGAATTTCGTTGTGAAATTTTTGGAGCGAGAAACTTTCTCCCTCCTGCGCTTTGTAATCGTCGCGCAGTTTCAGGATTTGCAATTTGCCGAGCGTGTAATTGAAGTAGCCGGGGTCAAACGTGCCGCGCATCGCTTCGGCTCGGGCCGGTTTTTCTTCGTAGTAACAGTTGTCCTGAAAAAACTTCGTGGCCTCGTCGATCGACATTTTTTGGGTGTGCATTTTGATCGACACGCATAAGCGGCAGAGGCGCAGCAGGGCCTCGCTGCTCTGGGCCATGCGATATTTGGCGGCGCGTTTTGCATCCTGTTCGCTCGAAGTTGCTCCGGACGCGCCGGCGTAACCCTCGTCGATCATCATCTTTTCGCAGTAGTGCGCCCAGCCCTCAGTGAAAGCGTAGCTGCCGAAAACCTTTTCCACTTTCGTCGCGGGCGACGCATTCAATCGCAGGAACTGCACGTAATGTCCCGGGTAGGCCTCATGAATGGAAACAACGCCTGCCGTGTAATAATTGAACGCGGTTAACCACTCTTCCTTCTGTTTATCGGACCAATCGCTCTCTGTCGGCGTGACATAATAATAGGCTTCGGTCGCTCGTTTCTCGAACGGGCCCGGCGTGTCCATGGAGGCGAACGACGTGGCGCGCCGATATTGGGGTGTGTCTTTTACCCGCGCCCTGACATCGGACGGAATGGTGACGAGCTTGTGACTGATGACGAATTTCCGGATGTCTTCGAGATCGTTCCCAATGCTGGAGAGCAGATTTTCCGCAGTGGGATGCTCGCGCTGAATTTGTTTGAAAACTTCGGTGGCAGGCTTGGTGGGATCAATTTCTTTAGCCGCCACGGTAAACGCTCGTTGTTCGGAGTTGAGCTGAGCCAGGCCGATCTCGAGAAGTTTCGGCGGGGTAAGATCGACAAGCTCGGTTTCTGCCAATAGTCGTTTGAATTTTTCCTCGCCGATCGCGAATTCGGAGGATGCCTTGGGAAGTTTTTCGCGTTCCAGCCACGACGCATAATCGGCCAGAGCGGCCGCAGCTTTGCGATTGGATTCCTGGAAGTCCGCGCGAATCCGATCGTCTTTCAGTTCGGCAATGGATGCCACCAGATTCGTCCTTAAGAAATCCGCGGCGCCTCTGGCGATTTGAATGGCGAGCTCGACATAGGGTTTGGGAAGCACGTCGTCCAGATTGGTCTTGGCCGCGATCATGATGTTGGGGACCTGCGATTCGATGGAGATGATGCTGCGAACGCGGTCATCGAGCGGGGCGAATGCGCGCTTGATATAGACATCCAGATCGACGGCGCGCGCATAAACCATGGGGTTGCGCTCGTAGATGCCCATTTCCTGTCTTCGCAGAATTTCTTTTCGAATGGCCGCTTTCAGCGTGCGGAGGTCGAGCGACTGCCGCGCGCTTAGCTTATCGAGCTCGAATTTGTTCAGCCGATCGTCGAACCGGCGCAACCGGGCCAGCTCGGCATCCAAAGCGAGGCGGCTGAAATCGGTGATCTTGCCGTCGTATTCGTGGAGCCCGAGGGCCGTAGCCTCGACCGGATTAGCGGCGAAGTAACCCTTAATGAATTCTTCGGCCACCTTCTCATATTCCGAATCCGCGGTTTGGGCGGCGAATGTGTTCGCCGTGGGCAAACAGAGCGCGAACAGGAAAGCGGCGCGAACGACGATTTTCAGGCAAAAGATCATTACACCTTCGACAAGTTTAACCGCACCGCGCTCATTGCCAAAAATTTCCACATGAGCGATGGTGCGGCGGTATTTTTCATAAAATGAGACGAAGCCTGATTCTCGGCGGGTTGATTTGCCTGTTGTCCTTCGTTTGGCTCGGCGAGCGTTTTCATGACGCCCGCGCAGCGAATGAGGAAGACGACAACGGTTACTCGCAAATCTCCATTTTCGCAAAGGCGCTTCAAGTGATCCGGCAGGATTATGTCGATGGGAACAAGACGGGCTACCACGATCTGATCACGGCGGCAATGAAAGGGATGCTGGCATCGCTCGATCCCCACAGCCAGTTCATGGATCCGAACGATTTTCGCGATATGCAGGACGATACCCGGAGCCGGTTCAACGGACTCGGCGTCGAGGTCTCGATAAAAAACGGTGTGCCCACGGTTGTCAGCGCGATGGAGGACACGCCCGCGGCCAAGGCCGGCATTCTCTCGGGCGACCAGATTCTGAAGATCAATGGCACTTCGACCGAAAGAATGGAACTGCAAGACGCGGTCAATGTTTTGCGCGGACCGCCCGGACGAAAGGTGACACTCACATTGTTGCGGCCTTCGACCAAGGAGATCAAGGAATACACGCTCGAGCGGGTAGAGATAAAAGTGCAAAGCGTGAAAGCGGTGCGGCTGTTGGATCCGGAGCTGACCGGGCCGTTCAAGATCGGTTATGTCCGCTTGATCCAGTTCAACGAACCGACGGCCGACGAATTGTCGAAAGCGCTCGACGACTTGCAGAAGCGCGGGATGCAGGCGCTCATTCTCGATCTTCGCAATAATCCGGGCGGGCTGTTGAACAGCGCGGTCGACGTATGCGCGCAATTTTTACCGCCGAGCACGAAAGTGGTTTCAACGCAGGGGCGCGTCGCATCCCAGCAACGCGATTATGCCACATCGGGAGGAATAAAAGAACGTCCCCATTTTCCAATGGCCGTCCTGGTGAATGAAGGGAGCGCCAGCGGCGCCGAAATCGTCGCGGGCGCGCTGAAGGATTTGCGCCGTGCGATTCTGGTAGGCGAAACGACTTTTGGGAAAGGCTCGGTTCAGAATGTCCTGCAATTGCCGGACGGATCGGCGTTGCGCATTACCACCGCGAAATATTATACACCGGGCAAGCAGGTGATTCAGGGGAATGGCATTACCCCCAATATTCGGGTGCCGCTAACGGTGGAACAATCGCGCCTGCTCTTCACCGCGCGAAGCACCGAGGGCGCCAGGGCCGACGAAGACAAAATCCTCGTCAAGACACGAGATCCGCAAATGCTGCGTGCCATCGACGCGCTCAAAGGCGTCATGATTTACGCGCAACAGGGCGGATCGAAAACGGAACCGGTGAAGAAGTAGCCCAGCCGGCATTCCGAGCGAAGTCGCCTGCCACGCCGTAGCTTTATGCGAAGGAGGGAGGAACCCCGCTGCATTACCTTAAGGCTAGGCAACGGGATGTCTCCAGACCTTCGCATAAAGCTACGGCTCGGCAGGCGACTTTGCTCGACATGACAGTACTAGCTTTAGAAACTTCCTGTGACGAAACTGCGGTGGCGATCCTGCGGAAGTCGGAAGGCAACTCCGGCTCGGAGTTGCTCGCCAGCGAAGTCGCATCGCAAGTCGCCGCGCATGAAGCTTACGGCGGAGTCGTGCCTGAGATCGCGTCTCGCAATCATCTGCTGCACGCGCCGCGTCTGCTCGAACGCGCCACCCGCGCGGCCAGGATCGACATGTCCCAGATCGATGCTTTCGCCGCCACTGGCGGGCCCGGCTTGGCAAGTTCGCTCATGATTGGGGCTTCAATTGCTAAGGGGCTCGCGATTGGTTTCGGCAAACCATATCTGGCCATCAATCATCTCGAAGGCCATTTGCTTTCGCCTTTTGTGGCATCGGCTTCCAGCCGATGTAAACCCAGGAACCATCGGCAGGATGCCAATGCCACGATTCCTCGCCATATCGCTCTGATCGTCAGCGGCGGGCATACAATGTCGATCTTCGTGCGTGGCGTCGGCGATTACGAAATCGTCGGACGCACGGTCGATGATGCCGCCGGCGAAGCGTTCGACAAAGTCGCCAAGATGCTCGGGCTCGGTTATCCCGGCGGCCCGGAAATCGAAAAACAGGCACGGACTGGCGACCCGAAGCGATTTGATCTGCCCCGAAGCATGCTCGATTCCGAAAATTTTAGTTTTAGCGGATTGAAAACGGCTGTGCGGTACATGTTGCCGAAACTCGCCGTCATCCCGAGCGAAGCGAAGCGTAGTCGAGGGATCGCGATGAAAAATCTTGAAGGTAGCGCAACGAGGTCCCTCGACTTCGCTCGGGATGACATGAATGATCTCTGCGCCTCATTCCAGCAGGCGATTGTCGATGTTCTGGTGAGCAAGACGATCGCGGCGGCGCGGAAATACGATGTCAGTCTTGTGACGGTGAGCGGTGGAGTGAGTTGCAACGAAGAATTGCGCCGGCAATTACGAGAGGCATGTGCGCGGGAAGGATTCGAGTTCCGGAGCGCGGAGCCATGGTTGTGCACCGATAACGCGGCGATGATCGCGTTTGCGGCCTCGAAGCGATTAATGGGCGGGTTCGAATCGAAGGTCAGTGAAGAGATAGACCCAAATCTTGCGCTCGTTTAGTTGATCATTCTCGCTTTATTCTATGGTTGTGAGATTGGCAATTTTTGGGGGAATTTTGGCAGGGTTCATTTTCTTGAGCGCTTGCGCCAGCTATCGCCAGGAGCGAAAAGCCGAGGCCGAAGAAAAGGCGAGGAACCTGGCGAAGCTGGAAGAGAGCGGCCGAGTGGAGCGTGGCAAGATAAAACTCCCGACGGCTAGAGAACGAGTGGAAGAGGTTCCGGAGGCGGCGCTGACACCGAGTCCGACCCCGGAGACTTTGCTTAATCGCCCGCTCGATCCGGCCGGAGATCCCCAGCCCCCAAGAGATTGATCGTCGCGGACGAACGGACCTCTACATCTTTAGGTACTCGCGTTCGAGCAAGTAATTCGCGAGCGCGTGCAAGGCTTCTCCCTTTGAGCCGAAAATCGACAAGGCTTCGTGCGCGCGACGCGTTAACCGTTTCGCTTCGGCGCGCGATTCTTGCAGCCCAATGACGGCGGGGTAAGTCGCTTTCCGCGCGGCGATATCTTTGCCCGCGCTCTTGCCGAGTTTTTCGGAGGTTTGCGTCACGTCGAGAATGTCGTCAATCACTTGAAAAGCGAGCCCAAGCGCGCGTCCGAATTTTGTGATGGCGCCAAGCTGTTTCGAGTTCGCGTTGGCGCTCATTGCCCCGAGCCGCACCGAAGTGGCCAGAATCGCCGCGGTCTTATTTTCGTGGATGTAACGTAACTGGCCCCGATCCGCATTCTTGCCTTCGGCTTCCAGATCGGCCACCTGTCCGGCGATCAGTTTTTCGCTGCCCGCGGCGACCGCGACCTCGCGCAGCAACATCGACATGTCGTAGCGACGGGTTGGCTTTGTCCGGGACAAGATTTCAAAGGCGATTGTCAACAAGGCATCCCCCGTCAGCACCCCCATGCCTTCGCCGAAAACCTTATGACAAGTCGGGCGGCCACGCCGGAAATCGTCGTTATCCATGCTGGGGAGATCGTCGTGAACCAGCGAATAGGTATGAATGCACTCGATTGCGCAAGCGAGCGGGAGCGCCTTGTCGATCCTCCCGCCGCAAGCCTCGGCTGCCGCCAGACACAAAATTGGCCGAAGCCGTTTTCCCCCAGCAAACAGGCTATAGCGCATCGCCCTATGAATCGTCGCCGGCCTGGTGCTCTCGTTGGGCAGATATTGATCCAACGCGCGGTCGATCTGCTTTTGGCGCGATTTGAGATACGTCTTCAGGTTCATCCGATCCGGCGATTGTAGCGGCACTCTCCGAGCGTCGCATTATTTTTCCTAAGTTTTCTCCGGCTGCGGTGTTCGTCTCATCAGGAGGATTTGATCATGACATCAGCTTTGCTTTACTCGCGGACTAAGCGTTGGCGGATCTGGGTCGCATTTGTTTGCGCGATCGCGCTTCATTTTGCCGCAATCTCTCTGGCCCGGAATGCGCCCGAGGCTCCATCGTTTCCGCCGACAACCGACCCCGGCGTAGTTGTAGCGATTGATCCGCCGCCGGAGCAATCGCCAATCCAGCCCGACGAACCAATACCACCGGAGCCTTCCGAGTTCGTCAAACAAGACGAAGCATTTCCGGAAGAGAGTTCTTCTCCGGCGCCGGTTAGCGCGAAAAAACGGAAACCAATGCCTCTCATTGTAAAATCAGCGTCGGCACCGGGAGTCTCTGGTCCGAGCCTCGGCTCAGTGAAAGTGCTGGCGATCTATGCGCCACGTCCAAGTTATCCGTATGAAGCGCGGCGGCAGCGCGCCACTGGGTCAGGCGTGGTTATCCTAACGATCGACTCATCGAGCGGTAATGTGACCGACGCTCGAATCGTGCAATCCACCGGAAGCGCGGTTCTGGATAATTCGGCCGTGAGCGCCTTTCGAAGATGGCGATTCCGGCCTGGGACGGTTACAAGGGTCCAAGTTCCGATCACTTATACACTTAGCGGCGCATCGTATTAGATGTTGGCGCTTGTTGGCCTACAACGACAAGAATTTCCTAATTTTTTGCCAGCTCGCGCGTTAAACTTCCTGAACATATGCCGGACTCTGACGCGAACGCGGAATCGGAGCGGATCGAAACGCTGATACGGCGATTTGAGATTCCGCTGCTGCAATTCGCGACGCGGATCACGGGGGACAGGGAAAGGGCGAGGGATGTGGTCCAGGAGACATTCATGAAATTTCAGCGGAACGGTGTTGCCCATGAAGGCGAGCCGGTGACGTGGCTCTTCACAGTTTGCCGCAATGGCGCGCTCAACGTGTGTCGAAAAGAAAAACGGATGATCTTTCTCGACGAGGAAGTAATCGAATCGCGTGCGAGCGACCAGGCAATGCCGTTCGAACAACTTGAGCAAAAGGAAGCGGCCGGATTCCTATTACGCATCGTGGCGACGTTGCCGCCGCGGCAGCAGGAAGTGATTCAACTCAAATTTCAAAACGATCTCAGTTATCACCAAATCGCCGAGATCACGAAAACAAACGCCAACAACGTCGGTGTTCTGATTCACACCGGGCTGAAAACGTTGCGACTGCGTTATGCGGAAGCTTCCAAGGATTTTTTGCCATTTGAACCCAGAACCACCTGATGAAAATGAACCTCGATGATCCTAAATTGACTGCGTTCGCGCTAGACGAATTAGACGAGCCGGAAAGATCGGCAGTCGCAAGAGCGGTCGCCGATTCGCCCGAAGCGCAGCGTGCTGTGAATGAAACGAGAGGCTTGGCACGGACGCCCGAAACGAGTTCGCTGCCCAGTTGAACGATGAAAGGCCACCCGCCGCGAACTTGATCGATATTCGCGATGATCCCTGGGTTTGGTCAAAAGGGCGCCCTTTGGCGATTGCGGCCGTTCTGGCTCTTCTCGCGGTGATCGGAGCACTGGCGATTGGTTCCTACAATTGGCGCGTTAATCCGCTGGCTGTTGCGCCGCGTGAGGGAAACAAATTTGCAGAGATAGAAACGGAAGGAAGTCCGGAGTTTGCGGGAACCCCTCTGCGGTTGGCGCGGCGTCTTCCCTCGGCGAGATTCAGGGCGAGCTAGAGCAAAGCGAAGCTACAAGCGGCAAGATTCAGCGCCCGCGGAACAGCCAGAATTTAGCGAGGAACTTGCGCTTTCGAAGCCTATAGAAGGTCGGAGGTGCCTTCAATCACGCCCGAATCGTACGGCAACACGTTGCCGGGGGCGCGCACGGCGGGCGCGGGCGAAGACAAAACCGATATCGCCGTGTTTTCGAAACGGGAGAATCGGGCACCGATTGTTTCGCGCAATAGAGCAGTAGCCAAACGTCCAGCCAAGCTAGCCCGAGTGGCAGCTGGTTTGGTGCAATCGTACGCTGCGGCGGAACCGTCGCTTACGGATTATGGCCGCTGAATTCGCGAACCTTCAGTGACTTCAACACCGCGACCTACGATCACATCCGAGGAGAATCCATTTCTCGACTCGAAGGCGAATCCGCTTTCAACGTTCTCGATCGATGTGGACACCGCTTCGTATTCGAACGTGCGGCGATTCATCAATGAAGGATCGCTGCCGCCGAAGGACGCGGTGCGGGTGGAGGAGATGATCAACTATTTCACTTACGATTATGCGCAGCCGACCGATGAAAAGCCGTTCGCTGTGCATGTCGATGTTACCGGTTGTCCGTGGGAAACATCGCACCGGCTCGTGCGCATCGGACTAAAAGGCCGTGAGATTGCGATTGATAAGCGCGGCGCGAGCAATCTTGTTTTCCTGCTCGATGTCTCGGGCTCGATGGACGAACCGGAGCGGTTGCCGCTAGTGAAACAGGCGATGCGATTGCTCGTCGATAAGCTAACTGAGAACGATCGAGTGGCGATTGTGGTTTACGCCGGTAGTTCCGGTCTGGTGCTGCCGTCCACTAGCGGCGATCACAAGGAGAAGATTCTCGACGCACTGGAAAATTTGCAGGCCGGCGGATCGACCAATGGTGCGGAGGGAATCGAGCTGGCCTACAGGATCGCGACCGACAATTTCATCAAGGGCGGTGTGAATCGGGTGATCCTGGCGACGGACGGCGATTTCAACATCGGGGTGACAAGCCAGGGCGATCTAATCCGCTTGATCGAGGAGAAGGCGAAGAGCGGCGTGTTCTTAAGCGTGGTCGGCGTTGGCACTGACAACTTGAAGGATTCGACCATGCAAAAGCTGGCCGACAAAGGGAACGGGAATCATGCTTATCTCGATTCGCTCGATGAAGCGCGCAAGGTTCTCGTTCAGCAAATGAATGGGACGCTGGTGACGATCGCGAAGGACGTGAAGATTCAGGTCGAGTTCAATCCTGCTCGGGTGGCGTCGTATCGGCTGATCGGATACGAGAAACGGATGTTGCGCAAAGAGGATTTCAATAACGACAAGGTCGATGCTGGCGAGATTGGCGCCGGGCATACGGTGACGGCTTTGTATGAGGTTGTTCCAGCCGGCGCAGCGACAGATTCGGCGGAGAGCGTCCCGCCGGTGGAACCGCTCAAGTATCAATCGCCTGCAACGAGCAAGAACGCTTCGCATAGCGAAGCGGCTACAGCCGAAATGCTCACAGTGAAGCTGCGTTTCAAAAAGCCGGATGGTGACAAGAGCGAGCTGATAGAGCACGCGCTGGTAGATAGCGGGACCGATTTCTCGCGCGCGCCGCAAGACTTGAAATTCGCGGGCGCGGTCGCCGAATTCGGAATGATCCTTCGCGACTCCGAATACAAGGGAAACGGAACACTCGGCGCGGTCCTGGAATGGGCCCAGGAAGGAAAAGGCAGCGACGCGAATGGATATCGTGCCGGATTTATCGAACTCGTTCGCAAGGTGATGGCGTTAAAGAAAGGGTAGGGAGCGCTCTCCGAGCGCGCCGAGAAATTCGACGGACGCCCCGGAGGTGCGTCCCTACCTCAAATATTCTCGGCCGTTTCGGTTGTTGAGATCGGTTTCGTGCGCATGGCGAGGAATGCGCCGAGGAGGAGGATGGCAGCGCTCCACAGCTGTGCTTGAGTAAGGTGCTCGCCGAAGATCCAAAACGAGAGGGCCATGGCGCCGGCCGGGCAAAGAAGTTGAAGGGTCTGGGCGAGCGCGACACCGATCTGCTGGATGGCCACGTAATAGAGAACATGGGCGAGAGTGATGCAGGTCACGGCCGAGATGATCAGAATCAAATTCACATGGCCGCCGGCATGCAATGGGGTGTTGATCCGGCCAAAGATCGCGGTGAGCGGCAAAAGCAGCGCCGAAGTGATAAAGCTGATCAAGCCGAAACTGCGAATGGAACCCGAGCTGGGCCGACGGGCGTTTGACCAGGACCCCGTATAGCGCCCAGCAGAATGTCGCTGTGAAAGCGATGAACAATCCCGGCAGCGCGATATGCCGGTCGTGTCCGCCAGGGGACGGACTCGCCGTGGTGAGCGCGCCGGCTTGGAACCAAATCACGCCGAACGCCCCGATCAATCCGAGAATTGTGCCGGCTTGAAATTGCCATTGCCGAATCACGTGACGTTCCTCCGGAAAAAATGCGAGCACGAGCAGGGCGGTGAAGATCACTGATGAGCGGGCGAAAATCGCATACACGCCGGGGCCCATGTAGAAGAGCGCCATTACCTGGGTGACTTGATGAACGACATTGGGGAGACAAGGAATGAGGCAAAGGCCGATGGCGCGCCTGTCGATCCGCGGTCCGCCGCGATAAATGCGATAGAGCATCAAAGGCAGAATGGCGATGCAAGCGACGGAATAACGATAGAAATTTTGAGCCCAGGGATCGTAATAGCGATTGAGGTAGAACATGAAGAGCGACGGCATCGACCAGATGACCACCGTGGCGAATACCGCGGCGTAGCCTTTGGAGAGGTTCCGCCCGGGCGGAAGATCGACAATTCTCGGCGGGTGATGCGGCTGTTGCATATTTGTGGTGACTTTGGCTGTTTAATTTGCTCGCCTACAGACGATTAATCGCGCAAAAAGTAATCTCGGAGGAGAAATGAATATCTTGAACAAGCAGACAGTCACGTTGGCGGCAGTGTCACTCATTTTGTTTGGGCTCGTCGAGACGGGGCTCGCCAGAAAGAGGAGCGGTGGTGGCGGAGGAGGGCATATCGAGCGCGGAATCGAGCTTGCGCGGGAGAAACAATACGACGCGGCCATTGCCGAATTCACCAAATACATCCAAGCCAATGGGCAGGACCCACTTGGTTACACCAACCGGGCTACGGCTTATCGGGCAAGCGGCCGGCTCGCTGAAGCGGTGGCCGATTTCTCGAAAGCGATCGAACTGGCTCCGAAGGACGAGATTGCCTATCGCGAACGCGGCAACACCCAGGCGATGCAACGGATGTACGACCTCGCCCTGCCGGATTTCAACAAGGCCATCGAGCTAAAGCCCGATGATGCCCTGGCCTATAAATACCGCGGGTTCGCCGAGATCGGGCTGACCCAATGGGACAAGGCGGCCGCGGACTTCACCACGGCGATCGCGAAGGATCCGAACGACATGCAGAATTACGACCGGCGAGCGTTCGCCTATCGCGGCCTGAAAAATTTCGATGCCGCCATTGCCGATTACACATTTATCCTGGAGAAAAATCCCAATGACGGGGATACCTTCGCCAAGCGCGGTTACACTTATAGTTTGATGGAGCAATATGAGAAGGCCATCGCTGATTCTGAGGCGGCCTTAAAGATCAAGCCGGACGATTATGAAACCATCCAGCGGCTGCAATACTATCGCTCGAGGCTGGCGGCGAAAAACGCGCCGCCACCCACCCCTGCGCCGCCGCCGGCGGAGAGCCACTTCCTGATCTACCTCCTGATCGCGTTTGCCGTCTTGATTATCGGCGCGGTCGTGTGGCGCCTGGTGACCCGGGGCAAGGAAGAACCCACCAGCAGCACACGGATTCGGTAAGTCATAATCTTCCATCGAAAGGAAAAGGCAGAGGAGGCTCCATTAGGCCACGGATTTCGGTCCGTTTGCGCTCCAAAATTTCTTTGACAGTGGGGGGCGTGCTGTTAGCTTGCGGACGCTTTTTGCTGGAACGAGGCGGTCCCAAAGTCGTTCAAATTATGCAAATTTGACGCGGCTCTGGGACTTTTGACTCTCTGGCAAGGAGCAAACCGGTTCGTCGCTCGGCTCCGCCACGGAGAACGCGGCGAGCATCGACATGACGAAGAGCCGCCCATGTAGCTCAGTTGGTAGAGCACGTCCTTGGTAAGGACGAGGTCACCGGTTCAATCCCGGTCATGGGCTCCAGAGTGAGCTCGGGACCGGGGCAGATGATTAGAAAAAAAGACGCAGTATTAATTAAAAAGAAAGATCGACATGGCTAAAGAATCATTTAAACGCGACAAGCCGCACGTGAACGTCGGCACAATCGGTCACGTGGACCATGGCAAAACCACACTCACAGCCGCAATCACCAGTGTCCTGTCAAAAAAGGGCATGGCTGAAGTGCGGGCCTATGATTCCATCGACAACGCGCCCGAGGAAAAGGAGCGCGGAATCACCATCAATACCGCGCACGTGGAATATCAGAGCGACAAGCGCCATTATGCGCACGTCGATTGCCCCGGTCACGCCGACTACGTCAAGAACATGATCACCGGCGCGGCCCAGATGGACGGCGCTATTCTGGTTGTCTCGGCTGCTGATGGCCCGATGCCGCAGACCCGTGAACACATCCTGCTCGCGCGTCAGGTCGGTGTGCCGTCGATCGTTGTGTTCCTAAATAAGGTGGACATGGTCGATGACCCCGAGCTTCTCGATCTCGTCGAGATGGAAGTGCGCGATTTGCTTACGCGATATGAATTTCCGGGTGACAAAATCCCGATCGTAAAGGGAAGCGCGCTCAAGGCGCTCGAAGGAGATGCCGAGGCGGAAAAGCAAGTGCTCGCCCTGGTCGCAGCGATTGACGATTATATCCCCGTGCCCGAGCGGCCGATCGATCAGCCGTTCCTGATGCCGGTTGAAGACGTGTTCAACATTGAAGGCCGTGGCACCGTCGCGACCGGTCGTGTCGATCGCGGCATTCTCAAGAAAATGGAGGAAGTCGAGCTGGTCGGAATTCGCGACACCGTTAAGACGGTTGCGACCGACATCGAAATGTTCCGCAAGCTTCTCGATGAAGCGCGCGCCGGCGATAACGTCGGAATTTTGCTGCGCGGCTTGAAGAAGGAAGAAGTCGAGCGCGGCCAGGTTATTGCCAAGCCGGGTTCGATTACGCCGCATAAGAAATTCAAGGCGGAAGTTTACGTTCTGAGCAAGGAGGAAGGCGGACGTCACACGCCGTTCTTCAGCAATTATCGGCCGCAATTCTATTTCCGAACCACCGACGTGACCGGCACGGTCAAGTTGCCCGATGGCGTGGAAATGGTCATGCCCGGTGATAACATCTCGATTGAAGTGGAATTGATTACGCCGATCGCGATGGAAAAGACGATCCGTTTCGCCATTCGCGAAGGCGGAAAGACCGTCGGCGCCGGTCGCGTTAGCGATATTTTGGACTAGAATCTTCCTCTACCGCTTCCTCTTTTCTCCTCTCTGAGTGGAGGAAGATTAAGAGGAAGAGGAAGAGTTTTACGCCAGTAACTCAATTGGTAGAGTAGCGGTCTCCAAAACCGCCTGTTGGGGGTTCGAGTCCCTCCTGGCGTGTTGATGAGTGTTTGATTAGTTCATGATCACAAAAACCAAAACCTTCTTCAATGAAGTGAAGGTCGAGCTTCAGAAAGCTTCCTGGCCGTGGGACCCGCAGGAAAAAGGATTCCGCCGCTACAAGGAACTCACTGATTCGACCCTCGTGGTCATCATCGCCATGTTGTTGCTTGGCGGTTACGTCGCGTTGTTCGATTTCGTCCTGGTGAACGTTGTGCACTTCTTTACCCGGCTCCACTGATTATGTCGCAAACACTTGCAGGCAAAGACCAATGGTTCGTCGTGCACGTGCTCTCCGGCCAGGAAAACAAGGTCCGGGAGAACATCGAGAAGCGCGTCAAGACCGAGGAAATGGGCGACCTTGTTTACGAGGTAATGGTTCCGACGGAGCGGGTCTCGGAAATCAAGAAGGGCAAGAAGAGCGAGACGACCCGCAAGTTTTTCCCGGGCTATCTGATCGTGAACATGCATTTGCTCGACGAAAACAACCAGCTGATCGGACGCACCTGGTATTTTATTCGCGACACACCGGGCGTGATCGGTTTTGCCGGCACGAAGGACAAACCGATTCCGATGCGCCAATCCGAAGTGGACAGCATGCTGGCGCAAATGAAAGAGCGTGAAGAAAAGGTGAAGCCGAAAGTCAGCTTCGAAGTGGGCGAAACCGTGAAGGTCGCCGACGGTCCGTTCCAAAACCAGAACGGCATTGTCGAAGAAATAGACCCGGAGCGCGGCAAGCTGCGCGTCTCGGTCACCATTTTCGGCCGCGCCACCCCGGTGGAACTGGAATACTGGCAGGTCGAGCGCGGCTAAGATCGACAATTACTCAACTCTCAACTAACAACTCTAACTTTTCCAGATGGCTAAAGAAATTGTAGCACACATCAAATTGCAGATCCCCGCAGGTCAGGCGAACCCGGCGCCGCCCGTTGGCACCGCGCTCGGACCGCGCGGCGTCAACATCATGGCGTTCTGCAAGGAATTTAACGCCGCCACCCAAAAACAATCCGGCGATATTCTTCCGGTCGTGATCACCGTTTTCAAAGACAAATCGTTCACCTTCATTACCAAGAGCCCGCCGGCCGCGATCTTGTTGAAAAAAGCGGCCAACATCGCCGCCGGCTCCAAAGAGCCGAACAAAGTCAAAGTCGGCACCGTCACGCGCAAACAAGTCATGGACATCGTGAAAACGAAAGGGAAAGACTTGAACGCCCGAAGCAGCGAAGCCGCCTTCCGCATCATCGCTGGTACCGCCCGCCAGATGGGCCTCGAGATCGTCGATTAGTTGAACCGCGTACTACGCGGATTGGAGAGCGGTCGCAGACCTGGTTTTCGGCGCCCTCGTCGAAGCGAACTTATTCCAGATGCTCCCTGATCCATGTAGGGTCTCGCCGGCAATCGACGATCGCTCGGGCAAACGCTGTCTGCCCCGAAACCGAGTAGTACAACGCGAATGGAAACAGGGCGGCGAGCGCCCGGTTATAGTTTTTGTAAACGATGCGATGAACGCCTGCCGTTTTTCTAGCGCATAAAGGTCGGCATAGATGCTATCGCGAAAATACGCTCCCAAACCCGGTTCTTGAGCTTCGTAAAACCAGTATCCCTCGACAAGGTCCTCTTCGGCCATGTCCAGGATCTGGACTCTCATTCAGTTCGCTTCCGGACACGTTCCTTCATGTCTTCCAAAGAAATGAAGGTAGCTTCCCCGGCATCGATCTGCCGCTGACGCGCATCCAGGACGCGTTTGTGCCAGTCAGGAACGGGCACATTTTCCTCCTGCTTCGAGAGCGACTGCCAAATAGATTCCATCGCCCTGAGTTTTTCTTCGACAGTCATCTTGTCCAGAGGTAACGCTGTATCCACGGTTAATTCTCCGATCACACGCTGTATCCCGCAATTCATTTTTGTCGGGCGCAGCAGCGAAAGGCACCTATCGCATCATCGCCGGTACCGCCCGCCAAATGGGCCTCGAAATCGTCGATTAGGATCGACAATCAGTAGTAGTGCCGCGGGTTTCAAGGCCAGGGCAAAGAGGCATCCCGAACTGTGCCGAGGGCACCCGTCTTGCTAATTAGCTTGGGGCGATGCGCCGGCCACCGATAACTTACGTTCCCGCGAAGTCGATCGCTCTCGACATTAACGAGCAAGTGGCTACACCAAAGGGGCCGGCCCGGCGAGTGTTGCTCCTGGAAGATCGCGATGATTTCCGGGAGGTTCTCCACGAACACCTGGTCCTCCGCTCTTGTGAGGTGACCTCTGTCCGAAGCGGCGTCGAGGGCCTGCGCGCGATCATGAAAGGCGCCTTTGATCTCATCATTTGCGACATGATGATGCCGAAAGTCGGGGGCGAAATGTTCTACTGGGCGGTGACCCGGGCCCGGCCGGCTGCTGCTCGGCGGTTCATCTTTTTTACCGGCCACCAGAACAATCCGGCAATCGAGTTTTTCTTCCGGCGAGTGAACGCGACGGTGCTCATCAAGCCCTTCAAACTGAAGGCCCTCGACTCGGCGATCAACGATGTGCTTCTTAAACTGCGCTGACACGACCACGAGGACACCGATCCAATCGCGAATGATGCGGGTTTCACAGACTGGCTGGCGGTCGCCGCGGCGAACCTGGTTTCGGCATCTCGCCGAAACGAACTTTGGTGAAAATCTCATGATCTGGTGTCTATCAGTATGGTAGAAGCAGTTCCGTGACGAAGTTCACTTTTCGCACCTCAACCTTCGTTTCTGCTGCGCTGGTCTTTCTCGTCGCGCTCGTTGTTTACATCCGGACGCTGGCGCCGACGGTCACTCTGGTGGACAGCGGCGAATTGATTGTTGCCGCTCGCTTCCTCGGCGTCGCTCACCCGCCGGGTTTTCCGTTGTATCTGCTGCTGGCTCATCTCGCTTCGCTGGTTCCGATCGGTAACGTCGCGGTGCGGATCAATTTTGCTTCGGCGTTTTTTGCGGCGCTTGCTTGCGCGATGCTCACGCTCCTCGTGGCTGAGATTATTTTTACGGCTTCATATATCGTGGAATTGCAACGCAGATCCAAAAAGGCGGCACGAAAAGGCAGGAAGCCATCTCCTCATTCGATTGCCACCGCTGCCGATGGCAATTCGACAAGCAGTTGGCTGGTAACAATTATTCCCGCCATTGGCGCGGGGTTGGTCCTGGCATTTTCACGCACGCTTTGGTCGTACGCGACCATCACCGAGGTCTATGCACTCAACACATTTCTTATTCTGACGATCCTGTTCTTGATGGCTCACTGGCGGCGTCGGATCGTCGAAGATGAAAGATCGACAACCGCTCGCGGCTTCAGGGCTGGCATCGTCGATCATGATTGTTTTCTGTACGCGGCGGCGGTCGTCTTCGGACTCGCGCTGGGCGTTCACCACGTGACCGTCGCGTTGGTACTGCCAGCGTTGGCGGTTCTGGTCTACAAGACTCAGGGCCTCAGATTTTTTGCGAGCAAGAGATTATTGTACGCGGCACTCATTTCCTTTGCCGCCCTGCTCGTTGTTTACACCTACCTGCCGCTGGCCGCTGCGCACAAACCGATCTTGAACTGGGGAGACCCGCACTCGCTCGATAAGATCTGGGCGCACATCACCGGCAAGCAGTATCAACTCTTCCTCTCATTTTCGCCGACGATTATCGGCAAGCAGTTTCTGCAGTTCGGGCGGTTCCTGCTTCGCGAATTCGGCCCGCCGTGGCTTCCAATTGCCATTGTTGTCGCGATCGCAGGTTTCATCGCCGCATGGAAACGAGATCGCGCCATCTTTCTATGGTTGCTCGTTATTGCTCTGGCGAATCTCGCCTACAACCTCAACTACGAGATCGCCGAAGATAAGGACGCGTATTACTTGCCGGTTTTTATCGCGATAAGCATCGCTGCCGGAATCGGTTTTCATTCATTCCTGCAATTTGCATCGGCAAAACGCGCAACGACTACGGGCAGGGTGTTGATTTCCTCGACCGTCGCGCTGGTTCCGGTATTGGCTCTGGCCAGCAACTGGCCCTTCAATAATCGGAGCCATTATTTCATTGCGCACGATTACGTGGAGAACATTCAGAACACGATCGAACCGAATGGCCTTCTGCTTACGTTCGACTGGCAGGTTGCCTCGCCCATGCTTTACACCCGCGAAATAGAGCAGCGTCGCCGGGACATCAAAGCGGTGGATATGCTACTGCTGCGCCGCTCCTGGTATTTCGATTACTTGCAGCGGGCTTACCCGGATTTCATCGAAAGATCGCGCGATACGGTCAATCCGTATTTAGCGTACCTGAAGAATTGGGAACACGATCCCGAGGTGTATCGGAAAAGCACCGCCCTGACCCAGCAAATAAGCAGCGCTTTTCAGCGGATGATTCAATCCTTTGTCACCAAAGAAATCCAAGTCGCGCCGGTTTACGTCACCAATGAAGTTTTCGTGATGAGGGAATCGCGTGAAATCGATCTGAATCGATGGCTCGATCAAAATTTTCAAGTAGTCCCCAGAGGGCTCGTGTTTCAGTTGGTCCGCGACCATGACTTTCACGACCCCGGAGAATTGCACCTGCAAATGCGCGGCCTAACCGACGGGACCAACAGGTTCGAGCCAGATGACGTCGTGAATGTGAAGGTGATTCCGGCTTACAGAGCGATGCTGGAGAACCGCGGCCGATATCTGGCCCATTTCAATCAGCAGGAACGCGCGGCCGAGGCGTTCGAGCAAGCGCGTCAATTTGGAACCCGGCACTGAAGGCGAAGCAAACCGCGGATGACGCGGATTTCACGGATTGGGGAGCACAGGCTGCCAGCCTGTTGGTTTCGGCTGCTAGCCGAAACGAGCTTCGATCCTTTTCACGAGGTTGGTTGAATGAATGCCGCGTTGTTGCAATGGAACGTGTCCCGTCGATGTAGCTCCCCGGCTTGTGGAAAGCGAGAGATTCCTCCCAGCCTTCGCACAAGGCTTCGGCAAGGCAGGCGACTTCGCTCGGAATGACAGAATTGGCTTTATTTAGGAACTTCGCGGCCAACACCTAAATATTCCCACTCTTGCAACGCAATCGGGACGTTGCCGTTCTTCCAGACGAAATCGTGGAAGGCGCGGAGATTGAATTTGTCGCCCTGCTGCATGCGCGCGTCGGCCAGAAATTTCAAAATCTGGAGTTTCCCGATCTGATAGGTTAACGCCTGGCCCGGGCCGGTGGAGAAAGCGATCGCTTCCTGGCGCGCGGTGCCTTCGTCCATCGGGACTTTCTCCTGTAAATATTTCGCGGCTTGTTCGAGGGTGAATTGTCCGAGCGCGAGTTTCACATCCACTTCCACGCGCAGCGCGCGCAGACGCATGAAATTGTAAATGATCTCGCGGGTGTGCGGGCTGTCGTCGAACAAGCCCGCTTGCAACGTCATCTCTTCGGCATAAAAACCGATCCCTTCGTTGGCGCCGGAGTCGTAATAATGCCGGCGGATTGGATCCTCGTGTTTCCAGGAAAGACAAAGCTGAAAATAATGGCCCGGAATTCCTTCGTGGACGCAGATCGGACGCGAGTCCATCGCCGTTGCGCGCCAGAAGTAACCGAGATTTTCAGAAGGCTCGGCGATGTAGCGGATACAATTTTCCTTCAATCGCGACGGTCCGGTGAAATCGTCGGTCTCGGTAAATCCCAACGCGCGCAAATATTCCGGCGTTGGCCGCAACGTGTAATGCTGCACCCAATCGGGCACAGTGAGAATATTGTGTTCCTCCAGAAATTTGCGGACCTGGAGTTCGTCGGCTGCGGCTTTCTTGATCCAATTGTCGATGTTATCGGCGATCTTGAGCGGCGGTACATCTTTGTTCCGATTCTTCTCGAACGCTTCGAAGGCAACTGCCCGATTCCATTCCTGCTGCCCCATAGCCAGGATTTCCTCGGGTGAAAAAGGATAGAGAGCGACGTGCTTGAGAAAGAAGACGTAAGCGTCGCGACCGAGCGCGGTTTGTTGCGGAAGCGACGGCAATAACTGCTTCAAATGTCCTTGCAAATGTTCCAGGGCATCGGCGGCGCGATTTGTCGCGTCATTCAGTTGTTCGCCTTTAAGCGTTGTCGATGGTCGCAGGGCACTCGCCATTTTTTGGAGGCGATCGCGGATTCCGTCCAGCGCTTGAATGGCAACGGAAGCGAATGGCGCCGGCGGCTCATCCAGATTTTTTTCCGCTTGCTTGAGAATCGATGGAATATTTTCAATGCGCGTGAGGATCTCTTTGCTGTGCGCTTCGTCGTACGGCGCGGGGACTGTTAAAGACTCGGTGAGCGCGGTGAGCGTTTGTTCGAGATAGAAATTGGGATCGCGTTTCCAGCGAGGATTAATGTCGAGTTCCCAATGCCCGCGCGCCAGGGCCGAGCCGATCAATTTGTAATCGACTTGTTTCGGAATCGGCCAACCGCTGATGTCGATCTTCTTCCAGCGTGTTTGGAAATCAGCGAGGTCTTTGCGTCGCTTGTCGATGCTAGTCCGCGACCAGTCGCGCATCCCGCCGGGCCGCTCCAGCCGGTTTACATCGTCGCCGGTGAACGGAGCGTTCTTCGCGCGCCAGGTCCAGAAATCGTCAGCCAGTTTGTCAAGCGAATCTGCGTATGCGCCTGAGGCGAACAGAAGGAAGACAAACAGGGAAGCTCGAAAGTTGTTCATGTATCTAGTAGATCGTCTTCGGCTCAGATCCGGCGAGGATTTTCTGAAAGCGCGGATCCGTCCGGAGCGGGTCCCACTGCCAATTCAACCGCAAATCCGTTAGCGTGACTCCGCCTGGAGTCGTAAGCAGACGCTCAATTAGCGTGATCGCCTTATCGGTCTCGCCCGTCCGGGCGTAGACCAGCGCGAGATTGTTCGAATAAGCTACTCCGGCGATTGCGTCTTTGCTTTCCGGAGAGAGCTCGACGGCCCGAAGGCTTTCCCGAAACGCATCATCTTTTCGGCCGAGATACGCGTAGAGCGGTCCGAGTGGTCCGTGAAATTTGGCGTCATCGGGATGGTCGCGCGCCCTTGCCTCGTAAATCGATCTTACCCTTTCAAACAACGGTTGGGCTGCATTAACATCACCGCGAGCCAGCGCCGATCGCGCGGCATCAAAGGCCTTTTCACCCGCGCGCATGTCGAGGAACTCGTCGCCCTTGTAATCGGCCAGGACTTTTTCGGCCGCCGCGTAATCGCGCGCGAGCATATTAATTTCCCAGCGGGTCTCCGCCAGAACCACGTCGAGCATCGAAGGCTGTCCACCTGCGCCGTGTAAGCCGGGCGGCACCGCAGCAAGAATTTGCTTCGCCCGATCGAAGTCCCCGCTTTGTTGAACCAAGACCAGCGCAAATTCGCACGTTGCGTAAATGTTGTCAGGCTCGATGGCCAGCAGCCGCTCAAACCCGGCCACGGCTCCAGACCAATCGCGCAACATCGCACGTGTCTGTGGACCGCCGGCGTGCGCATTTCTTGGATCCAGTGCCTGCGCGCGATCGTAGCTGGCAAGTCCCTCTCGCCAGCGACCCTGCCGGCAGTAAATAGAGGCGGTGTAATCGAGTACATCCGGTTCCAATGTCGACGCGGATGCGGCGATGGAAAATTCTTTCAGCGCCGCCGGGTAATTCTGGTCGATCCGGAAAAAGCAAAGGCCGAGCGCGACGTGCCCTTCTGGCAAATCGGGCGAGAGTTGCAGAGCCTGCGCGGCAAGCGCGGGCGCTCTGGCCTTGAACTCTGGTAGGCGGCTGACGCTGTACATTACGGTGTTCCACATCGATCGACGCGCGATGGCCAAAGCAAATGTCGGATCAAGTTCAATCGCCTTCGCGTAGAGTGCATCAACCGCAAATGCATCTTCCTTTGAGGCGGCCGTGCGCGTACGATCGATTGCGCGGAGATAGAGAACGTAAGCGTCAGGATTTGCGGTTGGCTTTGTCGCGAGCCGCGCTTTTTCTATTGGTGCGAGCGTCGCTTTGAGCGCGGCCGCGATTTCCACGGCGAGTTCACCTTGCAGGCCAATTGAATCTGCGATAGTCCTGTCGTAACGCTCGGCCCAAATATGCCGATCGTTGGGCGCGTCAATCAGCTGCACATTCACGAGGACACGGTTTCCGACCCGCCTAACGCTTCCTTCCAGAACATTCTCAACGCCGAGTGCGCGCGCGATCTCGCGAAGGTTACGATTTCCCTTCGCGCCCCGATATTGCATGACCGACGTGCGACTGATTACCTTAAGATCGCTCACCTTCGCGAGACTTGTTAGAACGTCCTCCTGAATTCCATCAGCGAAAAAAGCGTTGTCGGGATCGGCGCTCAGATTTTCGAACGGGAGCACGGCCACACTTTTATTCGAGCCCACATCCGCTGCGTTGCGCAGACGCATAAACCGATAGGCAAACATTGACGATCCAATTGCAACTGCGGCTAACAAAAGGATTACGACCGCTATCTTTCTGCGCGAGCGCCTTTGCTCGCTGCGTGCTGCGGCGTCGATTTCGCGTTTCTTTTTCGCGATTTTTTCTGGCACGGCCCCGTTGCCAAAACCATCTCCAAAGAAATTGACAATGTCGATCGTGGCGCCGTGTTTCACTTCGGCCTCGCCTAACGGGTGCAGTTGTGAACGCCATCGGCTGTGATGCGCCAGATCATCGGCGATGCGTTTTGACAAAAGAATATGGCCGGCGTCGCCGCAATCCATTATCCGTTGCGCGAGATTTATTCCATCGCCCGCCACATTGGAACGTTCGTTCACGTCGCGAACATCGCTGACCGGTCCGCTATGAATCCCCATGCGCACCGGGAGCTCCGGATGGGTCTGCAGCGCTTTGCTGATTTGGGCCGCGCAATGTACGGGCGACTCCATGCTATCGCGAAACACCAGGGCCATACCATCTCCCGTAGGCAAGCGCACAAGTCTTCCGCCAGCGTCCGAGAGACGGAACTGCTCCGTTTCACGCACGATCGCGTTCAACGCATTCTGACGTTGTCGCTGCTCGTCGATCAGTAATTTCGAGTAACCGACGATGTCGATGAAGAGGACATGACCGATCTCGAGCTGAAAATCCGCCTCCGGGTCAATCGCCATTTAGGGAAGGATAACAACCGCGTCAGAACATGACGAGCCTAGTTATGCTTGCTTTAAGATCGACAAGTAACCGTCCGCGCAACGGCAGCTGCATGGCACTGGCGTGCGTCGCATCGTGATAAATTTTCACGTGGCATGTTCGCGCGTTCCCGGCCCGCGACCAATCACGCTTACCGCCGGGCCGCTCCATTCGGTTCACATCGTCGCCGGTAAACGGCGCGTATTTGGCCCGCCAGGCCCAGAAATCATCGGAGAGCTTGTCGAGTGAATCGCTGTCGCGCCCGCTACCTGCCGACTTCGCGCCGGCATCGACGGCCACCGCAATCAGTAGTGCAACGAGCAATTGCGACAAACGGGCTTGTTTGCCGGAGGCGAACAGGGTTGTCAATCGCCTGTCTTCCCGAGCCCTTCGACTTCGCTCAGGACAGGCTCCGTCGAGGGATCCCGGGTTGGCACCTTAAAGCTGGCGCAACGGGATCCTTCGACCCCGAAGGCGTTCGGGGCTCAGAATGACGGAGAAGAAGGGCGGTGCGCTAACGATCACTTAGCGCAGCGGCAGATCGATCGCGCTGGCGTGCGCCGCGTCGTGAAAGACTTTCACGTGGCAGGTCTTCGCATCTTTGGCCGTTTCGTCGGCCACAACTCCGCCCGAGTTGTAATTTTTTTGCCAAAAGATCGAGTTCGGTGATGCAACGACGAGGCGCAGCCGGCTTCCTTTCATTAATCGCCGGGCAACGAACAAGCCCGGATCGAAATCGCATTTCACGATTTCACCCGGCTTCACCGGCTTTGCTTCGCGTAATGAGTCGCGGTAACGCAGACGGCGCACATCGCTCCACAAGGCAATGCTCGTCCCATCGGGCTGGATTTCGTACAGGTCGACTTCGATGTCGGTATCCGGCGTGTCGATCGACAACCACAGGGCAACCTTTGGGCATCCAATTATTGGCGTCTCGGTTTTTAGCAGCTCGGTATGATAAACAAGCCCATCCTTGCCGATGCTGAGCGCGAATCGCTGATCAAGGCCGGCTGTCTTGTCGTTTGGCTCGACGCCCTCGACGTTTTCACCGCGGCTGGTGTCGAGCGGATCGTAAACGTATTGATCCGTGCCCTCCTTGGGTTGGGCTTCGGTCAATTCGCCGGATCGGAAAACGCCATTGGCGTCGCTGGTCTTTGAATCGAGATAGAACGTCTTCGGTTTCGCAATCAGCGCGGCATAATCGTCGGCATATTTCCATTCGCCGTTCGCCCCACTGTTGCCTGCTGCGAGAACGTAATACGCGACCTGGTCTTTCAGGAACTCCGGTTTCTTCCCGCTCTTCATCGTCCAGTCGTACCATTGCCGGTGTAGATCGTTTAGATCGACAATCGCGCCCGGGCCAAATTTCACGCCAGCCGATTCATCGGTCGGCGTGCGCGTTCCGGCATGGTCCCACGGACCGATGATGAGGAAATGTTTCGCGCGAACCTCAGGCGACGCGTTTGCGATATGATTTCGGTAAAAGGTCATCGCACCCAGCTCATCGCCGTCGTACTGGCCGGTGATGGTCAAGATCGGCAGCGTGATCTTCTTGTATTGCTCAACGCTCGGCACCATCGCGTCGTAATAGGCATCAGCAGTGGGATGTTTCAGGATCCGCTGGAAATTGACCGACGGATTGCCGACGAACGAATCGAGAGTCTTGAAGGCGATGTGTTTTTTATAGGCGTCGAGAAATTTTGTGCGCCAGAATTTTGAATCGCTAAAGAGATTCGATTGTCCGGCCCGGCCGCTGGTAAAGGTGTACCATTGCATGTCGTAGGTTTCGCCGACGTTTTGATACGACGGATAATCCAGCGGCGGATGCGCGGCGGCGGCGGGCACGATCGTAGCCAGGTGCGGCGGCAGTTCTTTCGCGGTCGCCCATTGATCGAAACCGGCATACGAACCACCCCACATCGCGACTTTGCCGTCGCAAAACGGTTGCTGCGCCAGCCATTCCGCCACGTCGTGACCATCGCGCGGCTCCTGCGCAAACGGCTCGAACTCGCCGTCGGAATTTCCGCGGCCGCGAACATCGACAAGGGCAAAGGTATAACCATGCGAAGCGAAATAAGCCGCGCGCGCGTGGTAACTGTCGGAAATATACGGCGTCAGGGTAAAGATTACCGGCGTCTTTGCCTGTGAACCGCTCGCCGCGGCGGAGCCCGTTGCGGGCGAAGCCGGGTCGGCCGCTTTCGGAAAATAAATCGTCGCGTTCAGCTCGACTTTGTCGCGCATCGGGATCCTTACACCCCAGCGAAGATCATAATCAGTGGGACGTTGTGCCGGAGAGGGCGATGGCGACGGCGCGGTCGGCGGCGGCGTTTGGGCCAAGGTTCCGAAGACGACGGAAAGGACGACAATCGCAACCAACACGATGCAGGCGAGAGGTTTCATGCGAGCGATTGAAACGAAGCGCTCAAGGCGAAACAAGACGTTTCTGCCTTTTACGCGAGACCGTGAATACTCAGGAGTAAACCGGAACGCAGAGCTCGAAATGACTGGCCTGCGCTTATTTGCCTAAAGCCGTGTCGCATTTGGCGAGCTGGCCAGCGATGTCCTTCGCCCAAACCTCGTCGGCCGCGTTCAAGATGCCGCGACTACGCAAGTCATCGAGGACATTCAGGCTTTCCCGATACATGTCGCGAGCAGCGCTCATGCGCTGAGTGGTCTCGCTGGTCGATGCTTTCGGGGACGTGGCCACGTCGAGGTAGGCAGAGCCAAGATTTTCATACGCCTGAGCTCTATTCAACCGCTGACGAGCGTTTGTCGCGTCTTCAGTAATCTCTCCGAGGAGGGCAATCGCTTTGCCACATTCTTGCAGCGCAGGATCAACCTCGCCCAGCCGTGCCTGGCTCTGAGCCACGCCACCGCGACAAGTGGCGACCAGGAATCGCGAGATCAAGTCTGTGGGGGCGTCTGTGACCACCTGTTGATAAGCCTCCAGCGCCTTACGGAAGTGCAAGAGAGCTTGAGAGTCGTCGTGCAGATTCCCCAGGAAGTCGGCTATCCTCTTGTGCAAGTATCCAAGATCCTTACGGGTTAACGCATTAGCCGGGTCCGCCGTGAGCAACTCCTCGTCGAGTGCTACCGCCCTGCGGAAGTACTCCAGTGCGCCACGCGGGTCGGTCCATCTGCGATAGTCGCCACCACGCTTATAGTTCAGCACCAGGCCGCGGCGGTAATCGGCGTTGATGGGGTCGTCCGCGATCAACGCTTCTCCCAGCGCGAGCGCTTTGCTGTTGGCGGCGAGGGCTTCAGCGCCTGCTTCTTGTAAATACAGCACATCCGCCGTGTGCTCGTAGGTGGTCCAGAGTGCGCGACGGTACTTTTGGTCTTGCGGATGGCGGGCGGCAGGCCCTTCGCAGATGGCCGAGGCTGCGCGATATTGTTTAAGCGCGCCGACGAGATCACCCTGCACTTTCATCGCTTGCCCAAGCTTGTCGTAGGTATCGACGAACTCGAGCTGAAGGTCGTCATTGGCAGGCTGTTCCCGCGTCAGGTCGAGGTAAAGCGTTAGAGCTTTCCGAAGATGCTCCAAGCCATTGCTCGCCTCGCCGGTGTCGAGCAGCCGGTAGCCAATTTTTTGGTGGCTGCTGGCGAGGCCGCGCCGTGCCTGCGCGTCATTGGGATTCAGAGCTACCAGGGCTTCGCGAATCCTGAGCGACTTCGTGTAACTCTCCAGCGCCCCAGCTAGGTCGCCAAGGCTGCCGCTCGATTCTCCTCCGCGCACGTCGCCGACTTTCTCGTAAGCGGCGGCGAGCTCGCGCTGCAAGGCAGGGTCGCCGTGCGCTTCGCCGGCCAGACTGTCGAGGTAAGTCAAACCATCCTTGACCAATCGCTCCCGCACCTTGGTCGCGCCGGGCAAGTCCTTGATCGCATCGTGGTAATCGAACAAGACGCTGTTGGCCAGCTTGCGCACGTCGTTGAAGCGCCGCTCCGCGCGAGTCTTTTCCCGCGTGGCAATATGAGCCTGCCGGCTCGTCGCAACTATGCCGCCGACCAGAACAAGAAATACGAGCGCGGCCGCGGCGAGCGCGGCCTTGTTTCGTCGCACGAATTTGGCGGAGCGATAGCCGAAAGTGTCTTTGCGCGCGTGAACGGGCCGCGCTTCCAGGTGCCGCCGGATATCTTCGGAGAATTGCTCTACTGATTGGTAGCGCCGCTCCGGCTCCTTGCGCAACGCCATCAGCACGATGTTGTCGAGATCGCCCCGCAATATTTTGGGATTTGGAATTTGTGAACTTCCATCGCTTCGAGCGAAGGCCGTGCTCGGCTTCTTCGGCTCGGTCTCGGTAATCACGCGCGCGATTTCGTGCGGTGTCTGACTGGGGAATCGATAAGGCGCCCGGCCGCAGAGTAATTCATACAGCACCAGGCCTAACGAATAGACATCACTCGCCGTAGTCACCGGCTGACCTCGCACCTGCTCCGGGCTGGCGCACTCGGGCGTCATCAGCCGCATCCCCGTCATCGTCGCCAGCGGCTGGTCCCCTTGCTGAAGGATTTTTGCAATCCCGAAGTCGAGCAGCTTGGACACGCCGTCCGCCGTGATCAGAATATTTGAGCGTTTGATGTCCCGATGAATAACAAGATGACGATGGGCGTAGGAAACAGCGGCGCAGACTTCGCGGAAGAGCTTCAACCGTTCAACGACCGAGAGCGCGTGTGTGTTGCAGGTACTCGTCGATCGGAAGTCCCTCGATGTACTCCATCACGAAATAGGGCAGACCACTCTCAGTCGTACCGCCATCAAAGAGCCGGGCAATGTTGGCATGATCGAAGCCGGCGAGAATCTGCCGCTCGTTGCGAAAATGGCGCAGCACAGAATCGGTATCCGTGCCGCGCTTGATCAGCTTGATCGCAACCTGTTTCTGATATTGATCGTCGGCGCGCTCGGCCAGAAAAACCGCGCCCATTCCGCCGCGCCCGACCTCGCGGATAATGCGATAGCGATCGATGATCTCGCCGGGCAAAAAGCTACCGCCATTTTCTTCCAGACTTTCAGTTGAAATGAAGTGATCCGGTTCGTCGATAAAAGCGCCGGCTTGATTGTGGGCCTGAAGCAGTGACTCGACCTCGCGACGCAGTTCGTCGTCACCGATCCTTTGCAAAAATTGAGGCCGTTCGGCAGTCGGAACTTCAAGTGCCTGCTCGAAGAGCGCCTCGACTTGCTTCCACTTCTCTGAGGTCACGCCGCTTTTCCCGCGCTCATTTCCCGGTGCAGCCATGCTTTTGCCGTTTGCCATTGCCGGTCAATCGTCCGCGACGAAACTCCCATTACTTCCGCCGTCTCTTCCACCGACAATCCGCTAAAGAAACGCAGCTCCACCATTCGACTTTTGTCCGGATCAACCGTCTCCAGCCTGGTCAGCGCATCGTCGAGGGCGAGCAGATTCAGGTCGCGTTCGGGCGCGGCCGCCATTTCCTCCTGCAAGGTAATCTGCTGGCCTGCGCCACCCCGCTTTTTCGCATCCCGGCCGCGGGCGTGACTTACCAGGATGCGCCGCATCATTTGCGCGGCGATCCCGAAAAATTGCGCGCGATTCTGCCAGCTCACCTCGTGCTGATTGATGAGGCGCAGATAAACTTCGTTCACCAATGCCGTCGGTTGAAGCGTGTGTCCCGCGCGTTCCCGGCGAAAGAAGCTGACGGCCTGGCGATGCAGCTCTTCATAGACCAGCGGGAGCAAAGACTCGAGCGCGTGAGCATCGCCCGCGCTGCCGGCGATCAGCCATCGCGTCACCTCGCCTTTGTTTGGCGTTGCCGTTTCGCCCTCCTGTTCGGAGGCTCCAGAATCGAGGGCAGATGATTTCACCGGGATAATTTCGCGCGCGAAAATCCAGATTACCGCGCCTGCGGCCCGATCATGACACACCGGTTGCGGAAAAAGTAACAAAAAAAATGGCGTGATTTGCCACCGGCCTGCGCGTTGACGGTTAAAGACAATTCCGTTTCAAAACCCAAAGCATATGAAAACAAAATACAATTCAACTCTATCAGCGGCGGATGCCAAAGGCGTTGACCAAAAACTAAACAATACCGTCCCTGGCAGGTCATTTGCCCTGGGACTTTTCGGAATCTTGCTCATCTCAGTCTGCGCCTTATTGCCTTCTCCAGCGCAAGCGCAGTGCAAGCGTTGGGATGTCAGCGGACAATGGGAAATGCGGACGAGCAATGGGGGAATTTCTTCACTCAACCTGCGGCAGGGTAAATGGGAAGGGGCGAGTGCGAATCTTACGGGGACGACGGCCGGCCATGCAATAAGTGGAAACATCTCCGGCAATGCCTTCACGATGGCATACACCGTAGATGGGCTTCCACGCCGCTATACGGGCACCATCGGCGCTAGTGGCATAATCGAAGGTTATATCGGCGCCAGGGACGCCAGCGGAGTGTACTGGGTCAGCAGCAGGAGCATGAAGTGCGCGGATGCAAATCCGCAAAAAACCGGCGCTAGCTCAATGTCCGAATCTTCATCCAACGACACGCAGGATTGGCACAAAAAGCACAAAAAGAATAAGAAAAAGCATCATCATCACGACGACGATCAGGAGCAGGGCAACGATTAGATCGACATCTTCAAGCCGAGAAAAATCTCAGAACCCAAAACAATGAAAACAAAACATCATTCAATTCTGCCAGCATCTGGAGCCAAAACTTCTAGCCAGGCAATCGAAAGCACTCGTCCGATTCGTCGAGTGCGTCCCGTCGTGGGTCTTAGTGCCTTACTTTTAGTTATCCTGTTTTTATCTTCTCCAGTGAAAGGCCAGTGCCCCAAAGGATGGTCCATCTCTTATTTTGAGTTTACGCAGGATAACCAAGTACAACGGAATCAGTTGTCATTATCTTTCCAGGGGGGCCGCTTTACAGGGACCGCACAGTATCTGACCGCGGATTGGAGGAGCACAGCAGGTGAGGGTAAAGTCGCGGGTTGGGTTTCGGCAGATAAAATCCATTTCGAGATTTCTTGGAGTAATGGGCTTACGGGCGTTTATGACGCAACGATCAGGCCTCGATTCGAGATTCAACGTGAAGGCAAAAAACGAGGGCAGATCACAGGCGGCATGGGTTACGAAAAGAGAAGCCCTAACAAGAAGGTACGCTGGTCCACCACGGATTTGATGGAGTGCCGTGACTAGGCCGAAGCAACCGGCAGCGGCAAAGCACAAGAAAAACACCCATTCACCATTACGACAACGATGATGATAGCGGCAACGATTAGATCGACATCTTGAATCTGGGAAAAATCTCAGAACCCAAAACAATGAAAACAAAACATCACCCAATTCTATCAGCGCCGGTGACCCAAAGCGGCGACAAAAACGCGAAGCAGCGAACCGATTATATGAAAACAACTAGTTATTGGCCGGCAATCTTCTCGATTGCAGGAAAAGGATGCGTCTTGTTCGCCGCACTTTGCGCCCCGTTGCCTCCAGTCACCGTCGCGGGCTCAAGTCCCGACGCCAACGATGAGGGATGCCCGGTCGAAGTCCGCGATTGCCCGTTTGAGCCTCCGTTCGTCCTGATGTGTCCTCCCATCGTTACCATTCCCGGTGGGCAAACTAAGGGCACGACCACGATCTACTGGAGGGGTGGAGAGAAACACCCCCACGTCGCGCTGTATTTTAGTTTGAACGGCGGGCCCCAAAAAATCTTTCCGCCGTCGATACTAGACTTTCCGAAGGGGTGTAAGTTTCGGGTCGGGCGGGGCGAGAGCTATCGCTTTGTTCTGAGGGAGGTGAGTGACGCGGGCGGCGGAAACCACAGTCGACGCAGTGCCAACGCCGCCGCTGTTGTCGTAACTGAAGTTGACGGCAAAAAGTACTACGCGGGCAAGGAGCTGGCCAGCAGAACCGTCACGTGCGAGAGTGAGAGCTTTTTTAAGCCGGGCAGTCTTCCTAAATCCAGCGGCAAAATAGAGGACTACGTTAGCGGGCAGACAGTGCCTAACGGGGTTCAAGTGCCCAAACCGACACCCAAGCCGGCTACTACCCCAGTGTCTGGCAGCGGAACAGCGGGCGGCTTCATTCAAATGCACACTCCAGCGCCTAGCCCTTCCAAGCCAGCCCCGAGTGCAGAAGCGGACGAATCTTCATCAAACGATACGGAGGACGACCAGCACGGAAAGCACAAGAAGAATAAGAGAAAGCACCATCATCATCACGACGACGACAATCAGGACCAGGGCAACGATTAGATCGACATCTTTGAGCCGAAGAAACCTCTCAGAACTAAAACATATGAAAACAAAAATTCAGTCAATCATGTCAGCGCGGTCAGGGTACAGCGGCGGCAAAACCCTAAACAATACTGTCCCTCGCAGGTTATTTGCATTGGGACTTCCCGGAATCTTGTTCATCTCAGTCTGCGCCTTATTGCCTTCTCCAGCGCAAGCGCAGTGCAAGCGTTGGAATGTCAGCGGACAACTGGGTATTCAAATGGCAATGGGATGAATGTGTCCGTCAACCTGCAGCAGGGCGAACTGGGGACAGACGAGCGCGAATCTTACTGGAACGGCACTCATATTGCCGCCTGCCTCGAACAAGCACAGGACGGTATAATAAGTGGAAACATCACAGATAAATTCCTTCACTCTGTAACTCACGATAGGTACGACGCAATACCGCTTTACGGGTAGCGTCGGCCCTGGTGGCAAAATCGAGGGTACTACCTCCCAAGGGGTAAACTGGGTCGGCAGCAAGAGAATGTCCTGCGGGGACGACCCTTCGGCGGCCGCATCCCAGTGGAAAAGACCCATCAGCACGACCACGACGATCAGGACCAGGGGTAACGATTAGATCGACATCTTGAGTCGAGAAAAAATCTCAGAACCCAAAACATATGAAAACAAAACATCATTAATTCTGTCAGCGCCGGTGACCCAAAGCGGCGACCAAAATCGAAACAATTCGATCTGTCCCAGGTGGTTTGCCCTCGGGCTTGGTGGATTCTTGTTCACATCCATTTTCGCGCTGTTGGCTTCTTCCGCGGAAGCCAGTTGTCAGCAATAGATGTCGGCCAGGTGGCGGTCCAAACAAGGCTCGGGTAAAGGCGCAATCATTTCGATTCGAACTCTGCACCAGAATGGCAAAATAGTCAATGGACTGCGACCCATAATATAATTTGGAATACCTAGACTACGGGAAGGGCGATGTTCGGCGAAAAAGCGTACGTTCAGGGTCGAGTCAACGGCACCGTGAAGGCGACAGTTTCAACGTAATATTAATTGGGCTAACAACACCACTGGCGTTTATAACGGCGCAATAGGTCGAGGCAGCTTCCGGCATCCAGGGAACGGCTTACAACCAAGAATGCCGTTCGATAAACCGTAAAATGGTTTACCTCGACACCATTTTGATTGCGCGGCTGCGGCGCCTGTTGGACCGCCTACCGCCACACCGATTAAGTCCAGCGGCAAGATGCCGAAGCCCACGCCGCCAATTAAGAGCAGCGGCAAAATGCCGAAAACGCAGTCTTCGACGGCTTCTCCTACCATCTCGGCCAATCCCACAGTCGTTAACATTCCCGACGGGCAAAACAGCGGATCCACTCGTCTGACTTGGGATGCAGGAAGCGGCCACCCGAACGCCCAAGTGAGGATTAAGGTAAACAACGACGACGAGTCCGTCGCTCCGCTGAGAAGCAAAGGTTCACAATTGGTGCCGATAAAGCCAGGGGAAAATACCTTTACTCTGACCGACTCCGAGGAGCGCCTGGCCTCTGTTACTGTCAGAGCGGAGAACTCGTCGGCCCAAGGGCCCCGAGGGTCTAGGCTCCGGCATCCAGAAGCGGACGAATCTTCATCGAGCGACACGGAAGACCAGCCTAAAAAGCATAAGAACCGTCATCATCACGACGATGATGAGAACCAAGGCAACGATTAGATCGACGAAAACGTTTCAGAACCCAAACCATATGAAAACAAAACATCATTCAATTCTGTCACCGCCGGTGATCCAAAGCGGCGACAAGGCACTAATCCGTCGCAGGTGGTTTGCTCTAGCGCTTGGTGGATTTTTGTTCACATCCATTTTCGCGTTTTCGGCTCCGCCCGTGGAAGCTCAGTGTTCTCAATGGAACGTCGGCCACGGGTGGCGGTTTAAACAAGGCTCAACCAATGTGGACCTCGAGCTGGACCAGAACGGAACTGTGATTACGGGGAAGGCAAATCATAGAATAGATGTGACACCAAAAGATGGCGGCCCCGGCATCGAAGGCAAAGCGAACGTCCGCGGCACTGTCGACGGCACCATGAAAGACGATCACTTCGACGTGATCATTCATTGGAACAACAACACCACTGGCGTTTATAACGGCACGATCGGGCCTTCCGGCAGGATTGAGGGCACCGGTTACAACCAAGCAACGCCTTCGATAAAGGTAAATTGGTACAGCGAAACGCACATGGAGTGCGCGGATGCGGCGCCTGTTGAACCGCCTACCGCCACACCGCCTATTAAGAGCAGCGGCAAAATGCCGAAAACGCAGTCTTCGACGGCTTCTCCTACCATCTCGGCCCATCCCACAGTCGTTAACATTCCCGATGGGCAATCTGAGGGTACGGTCACGCTGACTTGGGACGGCGGGCCGGACCATCCGGATGCAAAAGTCTGGATGAAGGAGGGCTCGCAGGGGGAAGAAAAGCGCGTGGCTGAGGACGGGAAAGGGACGCGCCGTGTGACGGTGGAGCGAGGCAAAAACTATCTCTTTTTTTTGACTGATGCGGGCGAGCAACTGGCCAAGGCGGTTGTGATATCCAGACAATAAGTTCCCATGCCTGCCTCGAACGCTAATTATCGGATTCTGTCACTGGGCCTTGCTGGATTGTTGTTGGCTTCGGTCTGCGGCGATGATGTTTTGGTTGCGGGATCGCCCGCCAAGGAACAACGCCATCTCGGTCCCAACACGAGTTTGCGCGGCTATCGCCCGTTTCCCGACGATAATCCGTGGAACACGCCGGTTGATAAATTGCCGGTGGACGCCAAATCGTCGGCGTTCATCAAAAGCATCGGCGCCGACAAACCGCTGCACCCGGATTTCGGGGCGCCTTATGAGGGCGCGCCGCTCGGTATTCCGTATGTCGTCGTCGCGGGCACGCAGCCGAAAGTCTCGCTCACTTTTGAATACGCCGACGAAAGCGATCCCGGCCCATACCCGATTCCGCCTGATGCGCCGATCGAAGGCGGCCCGAAGGCCGACGCCGATGGCGACCGCCATGTTCTGGTGCTCGACCGCGACAACGAAAAGCTTTACGAAATCTTTTCGGCTTCTCCCGACGGTAAGGCGTGGCGCGCCGGTGCGGGCGCGGTTTTCGATTTGAAGAGCAATAAGTCGCGTCCGGCCGGTTGGACCAGCGCCGATGCCGCTGGTCTGCCGATTTTCCCCGGCCTGGCGCGCTACGACGAAGTGATGGAGCAAAAAGAGATTCGCCACGCGCTGCGATTCACGGTGCAGAAAACGCAGCGAGCCTACGTGCCGCCCGCATCGCATTATGCCAGCGAAAGCAAAGACTCATCGCTGCCGCCGATGGGATTACGGGTGCGATTGAAGGCGGATTACGACATCTCCAAATTTCCCGAAGCCGCGCAGGTGATTCTGCGTTGTCTTAAAATCTACGGCATGATCCTGGCCGACAACGGCGGCGACTGGTTCATCTCGGGCGCGCCCGACGATCGCTGGGACGACGAGGCCTTGGGCGCGATCAAGCGTGTGAAAGGGAGCGACTTGGAAGTGGTGAAAATGGGGCCACTGACGAGGGATTGAGATTAAGCGGTGCGAGGACGCCCCGCACTCCGAAAGCGCGCATGCGCGCGCGAAAATAATGGAAGCGTGCGTAACATTTCGCGAAGCTTGAGGAGTGCGATGCGTCTCCGCATCGCTTTTTCGGGGAACGGCGGCGCCCTCCAGGTGGTTTCCTTTCTTGCCAGGCACAGCGATTACTTCTAAACCGGCACAATGAAGAT
Source organism: uncultured Verrucomicrobiae bacterium (assembly GCA_963815455.1). Taxonomy (GTDB): domain Bacteria; phylum Verrucomicrobiota; class Verrucomicrobiia; order Chthoniobacterales; family UBA10450; genus JBDTZF01. The sequence goes on along the minus strand of CAWFGO010000002.1, from coordinate 70,856 downwards.
TCTTTCCCAAATTTTTGTCGCTTGCTTGTGTCTGGTAGTTTCGGCGCGTGCAGCCGATCAAGTCGTTGCCCTCAAAGCGGCCCGCATGTTCGACGGGAAATCCAAGACGCTTTTACAGAGCGCTGTCGTGATCGTGCAAGGCGACAAGATTGTCGATGTTGCCAGTAACCTGGCCGTGCCGGACGCCGCGAAAGTTATCGATCTCGGCGATGCCACGCTCTCGCCGGGATTCATGGACGCTCATTCGCATCTGACATTGGATTTTTCCGGCGACTACAACGTTCGGCGGCTCCACGAGCTCGATCTCAACGTGGCCGAGCAGGCGATCAAAGCGACGACTTACGCGCGCGCGACAGTCGAAGCGGGATTCACAACAGTGCGCGATCTCGGCAGCCGGTTCGTTGGCAGCCGCGAGTTTGTCGATGTTGCATTGCGCAATTCGATCAATAAAGGCGTGATTGTCGGTCCGAGAATGCTCGTGGCGACGAAGGGAATCGGCGCCACGGGTGGCCATTTCGATCCCACCAGCGGGTTTCGCGATTTTCTTTTTGGGCGCGAACCGGATTACACCGATGGCATTGTCGATAGTCCGGATGACGTTCGAAAAGCGGTGCGGTTCGAAGTGAAAAATGGCGCGGATGTGATCAAAGCTGCGGTCTCCGGCGGAGTTCTTTCGTTAGCCGATGAAGTGGACACACCGCAATTGACGCCGGCAGAAATGGCAGCCCTGGTGGATGAATCGCACCGCTTGCGCAAGAAAGTGGCAGTGCATTGCCATGGCGATCAAGCCGCCCGCGAAGCGATCGACGCCGGGGTCGATTCGATCGAGCACGGTTCGTTCTTAAAACCTGATACGTTAGCCAAGATGAAAGCGAAAGGAACTTATCTCACGCCCACGTTGATGGCGTCGGAATGGATCATGCAAAAGATCGGCAATTATCCCAAGCCGCTCCAAGACAAAGCGAAAGCGGCGACGGCGGCGCGCACAGAAATGTTTCGGAACGCAGTGAAAATCGGAGTTAAAATTTCCTTCGGAACGGATGCCGCCGTTTTCCCGCACGGCCAGAACGCCAAGGAATTCAAACTCATGGTCGATCTCGGGATGGCGCCGATCGATGCGTTGAAAGCTGCAACGGCAACCGACGCCGAACTTTTCGGCATCGCGCAGAAAGTTGGCACGTTGGAGAAAGGAAAACTGGCCGACATCGTGGCCATGCCCGGCGATCCGACTTCCGACATCACCGCGACCGAACGCGTCTCGTTCGTGATGAAGGAGGGAAAGATCATCCGGAACGGCCCGGCTACCCCGGGGCCGACCGTTTCAACGGACGTTTCCGCTGCTGAGATCCCGGTTGATTGAGCTCTATCGGTTGGTGCTGACTGCCAGCCTAACCGAAGTGCTCGAACCGCCGATGTAGTAAAGCGAGACACCGCCGGCGCCGTAAACGGGATACAGCGCATAAGGGACGCCTTCAATTGTGACCGGACTGCTCCAATCGATGGCTAATGGACGGGAAGCCGAGTACGAACTCGCCGCGACGGTGTCGCTGAAGTTGAAGCGATCGTCCTTCAAATCGCGCCGGGCATCGTAGGGCGTGAATCGGTGGCCATCATTATCGGTGGCCATGAAACGCTGACGGCGATACCAATCGCGAGTGAAACCATTGTCCGCGAACGTTTCATCCTCGCTCGAACCCTGGGTAGGAATAACTCGGCTGACCACAGAGATTGTCCGAACCGGATCGATGAGAACCGGCTCGACAATGTCTTCACCGGCGCAACGGTAGGAATAGAACGCCAGCTCGTAATCATAGCCACCCCATTGGCTGAGATTGATTGGATGCCCCAGCGCGACATCGAAAACGTATAATTTTCCCTGCTCGGCGCGGCCAGTTGTCGATCCTACGCTGCCTGCCGGAGCGGCTTTCGCTTTTTGCGCGCTTGCGCTCTCGAAGGCAGCCGCTTCATCTTTCGACACGATCTGGTTTGGATTACGCAAAGAATTTATCAGCGAATCGCTTGCCCCTTCGGCTTTCAATTTGCTCTCCTGTTGCGGCGTCAGCGCATGCATCAATTTGCGCTCGGCAACGTCGTTCTTGATTGAGTTCTCGCTCTCGCGGGCGCGAACCAGGAGCGAAAGCTCACTGAACTCGATCGGGCGGGCGGAGGTTAGATTGGCCAAGCCAAACAGGATAACGGCGAGGATCGACAGTTTATAAACGGTGGGGCGTTTCATAATCACTGTTTTTACCAGGATCATGGGAAATTTTGCAAGGCAAAAACGAGGTTGAGACACGAATTGCACGAATAGGCACGAATCGGGCGGAGGGACGGCGGGAACGGCTGTAGAGGCCGGGGACAGCCGAAGCTACAGCGATCCTCCCTGATTCGTGTTTATTGGTGTTAATTCGTGGTTTGACAGCCGGTGGCTTTGCTTTATTGTGCGCGTCCCGACTTACCGCAGGAGAGTCTCCGCTCGTTCGCACTGCACAAAGCCATGCAAAACAATCGTTCGAAAAGATATCGCGCCGCCGCCGAACAGGTGGACCGGACCAAGTCTTATAACCTCAGCGACGCCGTCGCGACGTTGAAGAAATTTCCGCCGACGAAGTTCGATCAGACCGTGACGGTTTCGTTCCGGCTCAGTGTCGATCCCAAACAATCCGATCAAATGGTGCGGGGGACGTGTCCGCTTCCGCACGGCAGCGGGAAAACGGTGCGAGTGCTGGTTTTTGCCCAGGGTGCGGCCGCGCAAGCGGCGAAGGATGCCGGCGCGGAACATGTCGGGTTCGAGGATCTGATTAAGAAAGTTCAGGATGGTTTTCAGGATTTCGATGTGGCGGTGGCGACGCCTACGGCGATGGCCGAAGTGCGCAAGCTCGGAAAAGTGCTCGGCCCTCGCGGACTGATGCCGAACCCGAAGACCGGAACCGTGACCGAAGACACGGCGAAAGCGGTGCAGGAAGTAAAAGCCGGGCGGGTCGAGTTCAAGCTCGATAAGAATGGCAATGTCGCCGTGCCGGTGGGGAAATTTTCATTTGAACAAAATGCGCTCGTGGAAAACGGCAACGCTGTGATCGAAGCGGTGGTGCGGGCCCGTCCGGCGACGGCGAAAGGGCGCTACCTTGAAAGCGTGACGGTTAGTGCGACCATGTCGCCCGGCGTTCACGTCGATCCGTCGCCGTATTTGAGCGTCGGGGCATAATAACCAGGAATTTATATGCGATCAGAGAAAGCTAATAAGTGGCATGGGCTTCCAGCCCATGAATCGCCAGTCCGGCTCGGACCATCGGCAGGATGCCGATGCTACATCACAACATGAGGCCGGAAAAAGCCAGCATCGTTTCGGAGTTGTCCGAGAAACTGAAGCGCTCGCCGTTTGTGCTGGTGGCCGATTACCAGCGCATGAAAGTTGGGGATTTTGGCGAACTGCGGAACCGGCTCGCCCCTGCGGGCGCGGAAGTCCACGTGGTCAAAAACAATTTCCTGAAGCGGGCCATGACCGATTCCGGTTTCCCGGACGTGAGTGAGAAATTGATCGGTCAGACGGCTGTCGTGACGGGCGAGAAAGATGTCGCGCCGGTGGCGAAAGTGTTAAAGACGTTTGCGACTGAATTTAAGGTTGCCGCGCTCAAGATTGGGCTAGTCGATCGGGCGGTGATGTCGACTGCCGAATTGGAAACACTGGCCGACCTGCCGTCGCGCGAAGTGTTGCTTTCACAATTGCTTGGATTGCTCATGGCGCCGGCGACTCGCCTGGTGCGGGTACTGAACGAACCCGCCTCGGCTTTTGCCCGATTAATGGGCGCGAGAGAAAGATCAATGCCAGCGGAAAAGCCGGCGCCGGCTCCAGCTCCGGCAGAACCAGCGCCGAAAGCAGAGGCACCGGCAGCGGAAGCACCCGTGGAATCGCCGGCTCCGGCAGCAGCCGCGGAAACACCGGTCTCCGAAGCAACGCCAGTCGCGTCCGCGGAAACTCCGGTTGAAGAAAAATCAAACCCGGAGGACGGCGGATAGAAGGAATTTCGCTCAGCCCTTTGCTAGTCAAAGTGCTGGGCGAGCAACGAAACTAAAACTGTCCGCCCCGAAGGCTTTCGGGGTTAAATCGGCGGAGGCTTTCGCCGGCGGCAATTGGAGGAAAATAAAATGGCAGATACAGCTAAAATGGTGGAGCAACTCAGCGGCATGTCCGTGCTTGAGATTGCTGGATTGGTAAAAGAACTCGAAGAAAAATGGGGCGTGAGCGCAGCGGCTCCGGTAGCGGCGGCAGCCCCGACTGGTGTCGGGGGCGCAGCAGCTCCCGCGGCTGAGGAGAAAACCACCTTCGACGTCATCCTGAAGGAAACTGGCTCGAACAAGATCGGTGTGATCAAGGAAGTTCGCAGCGCGGTGCCCGGACTTGGATTAGCCGAAGCGAAAGCATTGGTGGAAAGTGCGCCCAAACCGATCAAGGAAGGCGTGACCAAAGCCGAAGCCGACGAGATCAAGAAAAAGATCGAAGCGGCCGGAGCCAAGGTCGAGATCAAATAATAACAATTTCTTTTTTCAGCGTGGAGACTCTGATTCGTCGGAGTCTTCACGTTTGTTTTGTACCCCAGCGATGGGAGTTTTTTTGCTTGCGTTGGGGCTAATTTCCTTTACCGTCAGACTCTGTTAGAAGTATTGCTAACCCGGCGTCCAAGGGCAGAATACAAGATTGGCAACAGAACGGAGGCGGTCGATTTGACAGCCTGCTGTTTTGCTGCCATTTTTGCGCTCTTCGCGCGTCCCTGACCCCCTGAAACACCTTACCTGCGTCGGCCGCCATTTATTGTGGCCGGCATGGGTTTGTAACCCTTGATCTAGTGATTATGTCGGAAAGAAACTCGGAACGGATTCACTTCGGAACAATCAAAGAAGCCATCGAGCCGCCGAACTTGATCGAAGTTCAGCTCAATTCTTACGTCGATTTTCTCCAAAAAGACGTCCCGTTTTCCAAACGGAAGAACCAGGGATTGCAGGCTGTTTTCAAGGAGGTTTTTCCGATTGAGAGCTACGATGAAAAAGCGGTGCTCGATTTCAGCCATTACGAGATCGGCGAGCCGAAATTGAGTGCGCTCGAGGCGCAGCGGGAGGGCCAGACTTACAGCGCGCCGTTGCATGTGACGTTCCAGCTCCGTGAAGAAAAGGGGACGAAGGAAGAGAAAGTTTACATGGGCGAAATCCCGCTCATGACGGCACAGGGCACGTTCGTCATCAATGGCGCGGAGCGCGTGGTGGTGAGCCAGTTGCATCGATCGCCGGGTATCGCGTTTGAATCGACCATCCACGTCAACGGCAAGGTACTCTACAGTTTCCGCATCATTCCGGATCGCGGGTCGTGGATCGAGGTGCAATTCGATACCGCCGATCTGCTGTATATCTATCTCGATCGTCGCAAACGCCGCCGGAAATTCCTGGCCACGACTTTTCTCCGGGCGCTCGGATACGGAACGGACGAAGAAGTCATCAAGCTTTTCTATAACATCGAGACCCTCAAGCTAAGCGAGAAGCTCGACGAAGAGAAGCTCGCCACCAAGGTGCTCACGGCCGAAATCATGGACGGGGAAGTCACGGTTGCGCGCGCATTCGAGCCGCTCACGCTGGCGACGGTCCGCGAGATCATGGCGCTCAAGATCAAGGAAGTGAAAGTCATCGATATCTCGAATGACGACACCGTGGTGAAAGCGCTCCGGAAAGATCCGGCGCACGATCAGGAAGAAGCGCTCAAGGACATTTATCGCAAGCTGCGTCCTGGCGATCCGCCCACGGTGGCGAATGCGAGGGCCTTGCTCAAACGGCTCTTTTTCGATTCGAAAAAATACGATTTGGGCCGGGTCGGTCGCTACAAGATCAATCAGAAACTCAGCATCGATGTCGATCTTGGCGAGCGGATTTTGACCGACAAGGATTTCATCGGTGCGATCAAATATTTGGTCAATCTGCGCCGGGGCGAAGGCACTTTGGACGATATCGATCATTTGGGAAGCCGTCGCGTGCGCACCGTGGGCGAATTGCTGGCCAATCAATGCCGGGTGGGCCTGGCTCGGACCGAGCGCCTGGTGAAAGAGCGCATGACATTGTTCGACATCAACGTGGACGGGATGACGCCGCAAAAGCTGATCAACCCGAAAGCGCTGAGCGCGGTGATTCGCGATTTCTTCGGCCGCTCGCAGTTGTCGCAGTTCATGGACCAGACCAATCCGCTGGCGGAGTTGACCCATAAACGACGTTTGTCGGCGCTCGGGCCTGGCGGTCTAAGCCGGGATCGCGCCGGATTCGAAGTGCGCGACGTTCATCCGTCGCATTACGGACGGATTTGTCCGATCGAGACGCCGGAAGGTCCGAACATCGGTCTGATCAGCTCGATGTCGACTTTCGCGCGGATCAACGAATTTGGATTTATCGAGACGCCGTACCAGAAGGTGCACAACGGCCGGGTCACCGACGAGATCGATTATCTCACTGGCGATCGCGAAGAAAATTATCTCGTTGCCCAGGCCAATGCGCCGATTGACGGGCGCCGACATTTCACCGGCGAAAAAGTTTCGGTCCGTTACCGCGGCGACTTTTTGGAAGTCGAGCCGTCGAAGGTCCATTACATGGATGTTTCGCCCAAGCAGCTGGTTTCGGTGGCGGCGGGGCTGGTTCCGTTCCTGGAGCACGATGATGCCAATCGCGCGCTCATGGGTTCCAACATGCAGCGCCAGGGCGTGCCGTTGATTGTTTCCGAAGCGCCGTTGGTCGGCACCGGTCTGGAGGCGAAGGTAGCGCGCGATTCGCACGCCGTTCTTCTCTCAACCGAGAGCGGCAAGGTCGCGTCCGTCACGGCGGATCAGATCGTGGTGACCAAGGATGGGCATATGCCCGAAGGGAAGCGGAAACTAAAGACGGATCTTGAAGAAGGAATTCACGTTTACGAACTGCGGAAGTTCATGCGTTCGAATGCCGGCACCTGCATCAATCAAAAACCGATTGTGCACAAAGGCCAGCATGTGAAGAAGGGGCAGGTCATCGCTGACGGCCCGAATACCGATCAGGGCGAGCTCGCCCTCGGCCGCAACGTGCTCGTGGCCTTCATGCCGTGGAACGGTTACAACTTCGAGGACGCGATCATGATCTCGGAAAAGGTCGTGAAAGAGGACATTTACACCTCGATTCACATCGACGAGTTCGAGATCGGCGCCCGAGATACCAAGCTCGGTCCGGAAGAAATCACGCGCGACATTCCCAACGTCAGTGAAGAAGCTTTGCGCAATCTCGGATCGGACGGAGTGGTGCGGGTCGGCGCAGAAGTTAAGCCGGGCGACATTCTCGTGGGCAAAATTACGCCTAAGAGCGAGACCGAACTGGCGCCGGAAGAGCGCCTGCTTCGCGCGATTTTCGGCGAAAAAGCAGCTGACGTGAAAGACACATCCCTGACGGTTCCGTCCGGGACCTACGGCATCGTGATGGATGTGAAGGTTTCCTCGCGTCGCGAAGTCGCTCGGGAAAAACTTACGCCCACAGAGACCAAACGGCAGCTCAAGTCGATCGCGGAAGAAAACAAGCGCAAGAAAGAGGAGCTGACTGAGCAACTGACCGACGCGCTTTCAAATATTTTGTTGGGCGAAAAAATTCCGCTCGACGTGGTCAACGCCGAGACGGGCGAGATCATCATCCCGGCCAATCGCAAAATCACCAAAACGCTGTTGCGCAAACTGGCCAATGTTTACGATCACATCGAGATCGATCCGAGCCCGATTCGAAATAAGATACGGGAAATCATCGCTTCCTACGAACACAAGTTCGCCGAGCTCGAACTGGAGCGGGAACGAGCAATGGACCGGGTGGAGAGCGGGGATGATATCGATCCTGGCATCATCAAGCAGGTCAAGGTTTACATCGCCAGCAAACGCAAATTGAGTGTGGGCGACAAGATGGCCGGACGGCACGGGAACAAAGGCGTGGTGGCGCGCATTGTTCCTGAAGAAGACATGCCGTTCCTGGCGGACGGGACGCCGGTGGAAATCGTGCTTAATCCTCTGGGCGTGCCGAGCCGAATGAACGTCGGTCAGGTTCTCGAGACGCACCTTGGCGTTGCCGCCAAGGCGCTGGGATTCAAGGTCGCGACGCCGGTTTTCGACGGCATCAAGGAGGAGAAAATCCGCAGCTATCTCAAGGAAGCGCGCAAGAAAGAAGGGTTCGCCTGGGTGCAGGAGACCGGCAAAGCGCGGTTGTTCGATGGTCGCACGGGAGATGCCTTCGATCAGGAGGTCGTGGTTGGCTACATTTATATGATGAAGCTTGGCCACTTGGTGGCCGACAAGATCCATGCGCGAGCGGTCGGGCCTTACTCGCTGGTGACGCAGCAGCCGCTGGGCGGTAAAGCCCAATACGGCGGGCAGCGCTTCGGCGAAATGGAAGTCTGGGCAATGGAAGCCTACGGCGCGGCTTACACCTTGCAGGAATTGCTCACGGTGAAATCCGACGACGTGCAGGGACGCACGCGGATTTACGAATCCATCGTCAAGGGCGACAACTCGCTCGAAGCGGGCACACCCGAATCTTTCAACGTGTTAATCAAGGAAATGCAGAGCCTTGGCCTCGACGTAAAAGTCGGCAGCCAGGCGCCGAGCGCTTTCCTGGAGAATGTGGCTTAACAATTTTAGATCGACCCGCCTTCGGTCGCCGCGGCGACCTACGGCGAGCAAGCAATCAGAATAAATAATCATGAACGAACATTCCTGGCGTGAGTTAGTAGGCGAAGAACGGGCCGTGGGTTTTGATCAGGTTGCAATCGGAGTTGCTTCGAGCGACACGATGCGGTCCTGGAGCAAGGGTGAAGTAAAAAATCCGGAGACGATTAATTACCGGACTTTCAAACCGGAAAAGGGCGGTCTGTTTTGCGAACGCATTTTTGGACCGACGCGCGATTGGGAATGTTCATGCGGTAAATATAAGCGGATCAAGCATAAGGGCGTCATCTGCGATCGTTGCGGCGTCGAGGTTACTTTGGCCCGAGTCCGCCGGGAACGGATGGGGCACATCGAACTGGCAGTGCCGGTTTCGCACATCTGGTTTTACAAGTGCATGCCGTCGCGCATCGGGCTGATGCTCGACATGAGCGCGCGCCAGCTCGAGCGCATCATCTATTACGAGGACTACATCGTCATCGATCCGGGCAAGACTCCGCTGCAAAGAACGCAGCTCTTGAACGAGAGCGAATATCGCGAAGCGCAGGAACAGTATGGCGAAGATTTCGTGGCCGGCATGGGCGCGGAAGGAATCAAAAAACTTCTGAGCGAGATCGAGTTGAACAAGCTCAACAAAGAGCTCGATAAAGCGATGGGCGCGACCAAGAGCAAACAAATTCGCAAGAAACTGGCGAAACGCCTGAAGCTTTGCCAGGGCTTCATGAACTCACACGCCCGGCCGGAGTGGATGATTCTCGATGTTCTCCCGGTTATCCCGCCGGATTTGCGTCCGCTCGTTCCGCTGGAAGGCGGTCGATTTGCCACGTCGGACCTGAATGATCTTTATCGCCGTGTGATCAACCGCAACAACCGGCTTAAAAACCTGCTTTTGCTCAAGACGCCCGACGTCATCATTCGCAACGAAAAGCGCATGTTGCAAGAAGCGGTGGACGCGTTGTTCGACAATGGTCGGCACGGCCGCGCCGTCACCGGCGCGGGCAATCGCCCGCTCAAATCCCTTAGCGATATGCTCAAGGGCAAGGGCGGACGCTTCCGTCAGAATTTGTTGGGCAAGCGCGTCGATTACTCGGGCCGCTCGGTCATCGTTATCGGTCCGGAGTTGAAACTGCATCAGTGCGGCTTGCCGAAGAAGATGGCGCTCGTGTTGTTCGAGCCGTTCATCATTCGTCGGCTGAAAGACCTCGGCTACGTCCACACGGTGCGCAGCGCGAAAAAAATGATCGAGCGCCAGACACCGGAGGTGTGGGACATTCTCGATGAAGTAACGCGCGGGCATCCGGTGCTGCTCAATCGCGCACCGACGCTGCATCGATTGTCGATCCAGGCTTTCGAGCCGCAATTGATCGAGGGCGAAGCGATTCGCATTCACCCGCTGGTCTGTACCGCTTACAACGCGGACTTCGACGGCGACCAAATGGCGGTGCACGTGCCGCTATCGGTCGAGGCGCAATTGGAAGCGCGCATGCTGATGCTCGCGCCGAACAATATTTTCTCGCCGTCGAGCGGCAAACCAATCACCACGCCGTCGCAAGACATTACGCTCGGTTGTTATTATCTGACCCAAAATCCGCGCGGACAGATCAAGGACGGCCAGCGCCTTCCGCTATTTGGCGATGCCACCGAAGTGGAGTTCGCCATGAGCCAGGGGTCCGTCCGGACGCACGACCGCATCCGATTAAAGAATCCCGATTTTGGCAAACAAACGCTCAATGGGAACGGAGATCTCAAAATCATCGAGACGACGGCCGGCCGCGTTATTTTCAACGAGATCTGGCCGAAGGAGCTGGGATTTTTCAACAAGGCCGCGGGCAAGAAACAGCTGAGCGACATTATCTGGCGTTGCTACCAGGTTGCGGGCCCGGCCGAAACGGTCGCGACCCTCGACAAATTGAAAGAGTTGGGCTTCACCGAAGCGACCAAGGCCGGAATCTCGATTGGGATATCGGACATGATTATTCCCAAGGAGAAACAGACGGAACTGGAAAACGCCTACAAGCAAATCCGTTTGGTCGAGCAGCAATATCGCAAGGGCATCATTACCGACGGCGAGCGTTACAATAAGATCATCGACATCTGGACTCATGCCGGCGACGAAATCTCCAGCGTGATGTTCCGCACTCTCGAACACAACGAGGGCCGCAAGGAATTGAATCCGGTCTTCCTGATGGTTGATTCCGGCGCGCGCGGAAACCGGCAACAGGTTCGTCAGCTCGCCGGTATGCGCGGTTTGATGGCCAAGCCGAGCGGCGAAATTATCGAACGCCCGATCACGTCCAACTTCCGCGAAGGATTGAGCGTGCTCGAGTACTTCATTTCTACTCACGGCGCCCGCAAAGGTCTGGCCGATACGGCGCTCAAGACGGCGGACTCCGGTTATCTCACACGCAAGTTGGTAGACGCAGCCCAGGACGTGATCATCAACGAACCGGACTGCGGCACGGTCAACGGCATCGAAGTGCGTTCGATCTACGAGGGCGACGAGGAAGTTGTCGATCTTGCCCAGCGCATCATCGGTCGGGTCAGTTGCGAAACGATCGCGGACCCGGTTGAAAAGAAGAAAAAAATTGTTAAAGCGAACCAGCTCATCGACGAAAAAACGGCGGCGGATCTGCAGCGCATCGGAGTGGAGAGTCTGAAAATTCGCTCGGTGCTCACGTGCGAATGCGGCCGCGGTGTTTGCGCGATGTGCTACGGACGCAACCTCGCGACCGGTCAATTCGTGAAGCTGGGCGAAGCGGTGGGGATCATCGCTGCTCAATCGATTGGCGAACCCGGAACGCAGCTGACGATGCGGACGTTCCACATCGGCGGCACGGCCAGCCAGACGTTCAAGCAGCCCATCATTAAAGCGAAGAACGACGGCGAAGTTCGTTACAACGATCTTCGCGTGGTCGAGTCGCTCGAAGGCAACTGGATCGTGCTCAACAAGAACGGTTCGGTCGGCATTCACGGCAAAGACGGCCGCGAATTGGAGCGCTATAACATTGTCATTGGCTCGGTCATCACCACCAAAGATGGTGGCCAGGTCAAGAAAGCCGAGACGTTCGTTCAGTGGGATCCGTACAATGTGCCGATTCTCACCGACAAGAGCGGCAAGATCGAATTCCGCGACATGATTGCCGGAGTCACGATCAAGCGCGATGTCGATGAAGCGACCGGCCTGATGGGGACGGTCATCATCGAGCACAAGGAAGACTTGCATCCGCAGATCGTCATTGTGGGCGACAAGAAGGAAGTGCTATCGAGTTATTCCATTCCCGCCGGCGCGCACGTTATTGTCGAAGAAGGACAAAAAGTTCGCGGAGGCGCATTGCTGGCCAAGACGCCGCGCAAAGTGGCCAAGACCAAGGATATCACGGGTGGTTTGCCGCGCGTGGCCGAGTTATTCGAGGCGCGCCGTCCCAAAGACGCGGCCGAGATTGCCAAGATCGACGGGATCGTCGAAATGGGCGGCACGGCTCGCGGGAAGCGACGTCTTATTCTAAAGGACGCGAAAACGGGAGCCGAGGAAGAGCATCTCATTTCGATGACGAAGCACGTGATCGTTTTCAAGGGCGATTTTGTGAAGAAGGGGCAGCAGCTCACCGAAGGACCGGTTGTTCCCCACGAAATTCTCGAGGTCTGCGGACCGCAGGATTTGCAGGAACATTTGGTCAACGAAGTGCAGGAAGTTTATCGGCTCCAAGGGGTCGAGATTAACGACAAGCACATCGAGATCATTGTTCGGCAGATGTTGCGCAAGGTGAAGATCACCGATCCGGGCGACACTTCGCTGCTCTGGGGCGATCAGGTGGACAAGCTCGATTTCGAGCAGGAAAACAGCAAGGTCGTCGAGAAGGGCGGAAAGCCGGCGGAAGCCGTTCCAGTGCTGCTCGGCATTACCAAGGCTTCGCTCGAGACCGACAGCTTTATTTCGGCGGCGTCCTTCCAGGATACGACACGCGTGCTCACCGAAGCGGCTACGCTTGGGAAGATCGACAGGCTCCGCGGCTTTAAGGAGAACGTGATCATGGGTCACTTGATTCCGGCGGGCACGGGATTCCATGCCCATCGTGAGATCAAGCTGGTTGAGAAAGGCGAACCGATCGGCGCTCCCGTGATGGAGGAGGCCGAGCCGCAGCCGGCGATCGGGTGATGATTCTGTAGGGCCCTGCAATTCGTCCGATGTCGATCGTCACCAAAACGGGCGATCAGGGGGAAACCTCGCTGATGTATGGACGGCGCGTTTCGAAGAGTCATCCTCGGGTCGATGCCTATGGGTGCGTGGACGAACTGACGGCGGCGCTTGGTCTGGCCCGGTCCGTTTGCCAGGAGCAGTTCGTTTACGACCGAATCCTGGCCGCCCAGAAGGATCTGATCATTGTGATGGGCGAACTGGCGACCGACCCGCAGGATCGACAACGCTACGTCAAAGATGGATTTCAGCTTACGACTGCTCCGATGGTCGAACGCCTGACCGGGGAGATTGTCGATCTCGAAAAGGACAAATCGCTTTACCCGAAAGATTGGGTGATTCCGGGCAAGACCGGTCTTTCCGCTGCGCTCGATTTCGCCAGGACGACTTGCCGACGCGCTGAGCGCCGGGTGGCCGTCCTAATGGAGGAAGAAAAAGATTTTAACCCGGAGATCGTCCGCTACCTCAATCGGCTCTCCGATTTTTGCTGGGTCCTGGCCCGTCACGTGGAAAAGCCGCCCCCTGGCGCCGCGGGGCCCTAAATTTTGTTGTTGTGCATTGGCAGGCTTTCTGGCACTTGTCCGACTTGGCACTATCGCCAAACAATCAATGAACTGGAACAGACGCTTTTGTTGGCCCGCCCTGGTCGTGGGATTACTGGCTGCGATATCATCCGTTGAGACGGTTCGGGCAGATGGACCGATCTCTCCTCCTGCTCAAAAAGGGTCGGCACTGCTAAACTGGAGCGGTTTCTATTTTGGAGGACATGCCGGCGGTATCTGGGGAGATTACGGTTTTGGGGATTCGTCGGTGGATGTGACCTTGCGTGGTCCGCGTGTGGTGGGTGACGGGCCCGAGCCGCTCCCGGTCATCGTCACGATAGAAGTTCCGGCTTTTAATGCGAGTAATGGTGGCGATTTTGTTGGGGGAGTGCAGGCCGGCTACAATCGGCAGTTTGGCAGTTTTGTTTTGGGCGTGGAAGGCGATGCGGCTGGTCTGTCGCTCAACACCTGGAAGACCTTCACCCTGCATTCGGACCTGCTGGATGTGGAGGGGCTTTCGGCCAAGCGCTCGGCCTCAAGCGATTGGCTGCTCACCGGACGGGTTCGTCTGGGTTATGCTTGGGGGCGCATTCTCTTTTACGGCACCGGTGGTTTGGCCATTTCCAATATCAATGTCGAAGCAGTCGATTTTTATTCGCCCACTTCACCTGGCGAGCAGAGCTCCAGCGACGACACGGTCGTGGCGGGCTGGACGGCCGGCGGCGGCGCCGAGTTCGCGGTGTCCGATGCGGTGAGCATTGGCGCCGAGTATCGGCACACCTCGTTTGGCAGCCAAAACTTCGATTTTGCCGGGGACTCGAAGTTCATGGTCCATTCGACTCATGTCGATCTTTGCGAGGATCAGGTCACCTTGCGGGTGAACATCCGCGTGGATAGTCTTTTCCACCGCTGATCGCCTTTGCTTAACGTCCTAATGGCCATTGCCCGGTCGGCAGTCAGGCCGCGAATCTCAGTTGAAATTGGATTTGCCATCTCTCTCCCCCTGTAGCATCTTCCCGCTCCGCCGGTCGAAGCTCGGCCGGCGCGATTTTTCTCTATGGCAAATACAGTTGAATTAGTACCCGAATTGTTGGAAGCGGGCGTCCATTTTGGTCACCAGACCAAACGCTGGAACCCGAAGATGAAGCCGTTCATTTTCGAACAGCGCAATCAGATTTACATCATCAATCTCGATGAAACCGTGGTGCAGCTTCGCCGCGCCACCGAGTTTCTCCAGGATGTGGCCCGGCGCGGCGGCAAGATTTTGTTCGTTGGTTGCAAGAAGCAGGCCCAAGAAGCGATCAAGGAAGCGGCGGTCGCCTGCGGACAATTTTATGTTAATCAGCGTTGGCTCGGCGGCACGCTTACCAATCTCACCACCATCCGCAAGAGCATCGGCCGCTTGAAATTTATCGAGCAGATCGAGCAATCGCCCGATTACAAGAAAATGGGCAAACAGGAGCTGGCTGCCCTCAATCGCGAAGCGGCCAAACTGCGCCGCAATCTCGAGGGCATCCTCGAGATGGACAAATTGCCCGACGCGATTGTCATCATCGACACTCTCCGTGAGCAAAACGCCGTCCTCGAGGCGCGCCGGCTCAGCATTCCGGTCGTGGCCATCGTCGATACCAACGCCGATCCGGAAATG
Source organism: uncultured Verrucomicrobiae bacterium (assembly GCA_963815455.1). GTDB lineage: Bacteria > Verrucomicrobiota > Verrucomicrobiia > Chthoniobacterales > UBA10450 > JBDTZF01. Next base: position 55,778 of record CAWFGO010000002.1, on the reverse strand, counting down.
ATCGATTATCCTATTGCCGGAAACGACGACGCCATTCGCGCGATCCGCGTCATCCTGCAAAAACTCGTGGACGCGATCGTTTCGGCCAGCAACGAGGCGCGCATCCGCGACCAAGTCGAGATGGCGGGAGTCTCCGCCTAGCGGAGACGGTAGAGTTGTTGAGGAGTTGAGCAGACTCTCAAGAACGCTTTCTTCTCCACATTTTTTCTTCCATGGAAATCGATCCACAACTGGTTAAAAAACTTCGCGAAAAAACCAACGCGGGGATGATGGATTGCAAACGCGCCCTGGCCGAGGCCGGCGGCGATTTTGACAAAGCCGAAGGGATCCTGCGGGCGAAGGGAATTGCCAGCGCCAGTAGGAAAGCGTCGCGCGCGACCAAGGAGGGGATCGTCGCCGCTTACATTCATCAACAGGGCAAAGTCGGCGTGCTGGTCGAAGTGAATTGCGAGACCGATTTCGTGGCCAAGAACGAAAACTTCCGCGTGTTCGTGAAGGACATCACCCTGCACATCGCCGCGGCCCATCCGCTTTACGTCAGCCGGGAACAGGTTCCTGGGCAGTTAATCGAAGCCGAGCGCGAGATCTACAAGGCGCAGGTGAAAGGCAAGCCGGCCAACGTCGTGGATAAAATTGTCGATGGTAAACTGGAGAAGTTTTACAGCACGGTCTGCCTGCTCGAACAGGGATTCATCAAGAACCCGGACCAAACTATCGACGACCTCGTCAAAGCAAAGATTGCCGAGCTGGGCGAAAACATCGTAATCCGACGGTTCACCCGTTATCTCATGGGCGAAGCAGTCGAGAACGAGTCGGCAGGTTAGTGGCGAGCATCTTGGCTGATCAATCCGTGAAATCCGCGTAATCCGTGGTTATTCTTGGAAGTTGATGGGCCTCGCCGAATACAAACGAAAACGCGATTTCCGGAAAACGGCCGAACCGGCCGGCGGCAAGCCGCTGCCGAAAGCGGTGCGCGGGGCTTCGCGTTTCGTAATTCAGAAACACGATGCCAGTCGTTTGCATTACGATTTTCGTCTCCGGATGGAAGGCGTTTTGAAATCGTGGGCCCTGCCGAAAGGTCTTCCCTGGAAACGAGGCGAAAAACATCTCGCCGTCGAAGTTGAAGATCACCCGGTCGAATACGAAGCGTTTGAAGGGATCATTCCGGAAGGTCAGTATGGCGGCGGCACCGTGATGCTTTGGGACCGGGGCGACTATTACGTTTACGGCGAACAGCCGGTGAAATCATGGAAGGAAGGCAAAGTCCATCTCGTTCTCGATGGTGACAAAGCAAAAGGCGAATGGACATTGGTGCGAATACGCGGCCGCGACGGCGAGAAAAATCAGTGGCTGATCCTGAAAACCGGAGCGGACACCAAAACGCCCTCGAAGAGAGTTGACGATCAATCGATCAAGACCGGCCGCACCATGAAGCAGATTGCGGCTGATCGCGATGCCGAATGGGAATCGGGGCGCGAAGACAAAGACGCGAGCGCCACGTCGAAATTCAAGGCGCGCATTCGGTCGGCGGTTAAAAAAAAAGACAAAAAGGTAGGGACGCCTCTCCGAGGCATCCGAGGAAATACAGAAAGTAGAGGAGTCGACGGACAGCTTGGAAAGCTGTCCCTACCTGATGGGAAGGCGCGATTCATCGAGCCCATGAAATCGAAGCTGGTCGATGCGCCTCCGGGCCAGGGCGATTGGATGTATGAGCTCAAGTTCGACGGCATTCGGCTGGTCGTAGTTAAGATCGACAAGAAAGTGTCGCTATTGTCGCGAAACGAGAACGAACAGGCCAAGCGGTTCCCGGACATCGTTGAGGCAGTGAAGGAATTGCCGGTCCGGGAATGCGTGATCGATGGCGAGGTGGTTGCGCTCGACCAGAAGGGCCGGTCCTCTTTTCAACTCTTGCAGGCGTTCGAGATGGAAGGCCGAAAATCGCCTGTGTATTTTTATGCGTTCGATCTTCTCCAACTCGACGGCAAGAGCCTGATCTCGCTCCCGCTGGAAGCGCGGAAGAGTGTTCTGGAAAAACTTTGTGCCGGGGCAGGGGACCCTATCCGTTACTCGGGCGCGATTGGCGGCGATGCCAGAACCTTGCTTGAAGAAGTGAAGCGGCGCGGCTTGGAAGGAATCATCGGCAAGCAGCGCAATTCAGTTTACGAGCCAGGTCGGAGAAGCGGCGCATGGATCAAACTCAAATGCGTTAACGAACAGGAATTTGTCATTGGCGGCTACACTCCGCCACAAGGCGCGCGGAAATATTTCGGAGCACTTTTGGTCGGCTACTATGAGGACAAGAAACTCAAGTTTGCTGGTAAAGTCGGCACCGGGTTCTCGGAAAAAACCTTGTCGATGCTGCACAAGAAATTTCAGAAAGAGCGCCGGAAAGATTGCCCATTTGTCGATCTTCCGCACAAGACCGCCGGGCAATGGTCGCAGAACATCACGCCCGGAATGATGAAGAAAATGCACTGGCTTAATCCGGTCTTTGTTTGCGAAATCAAATTTGCCGAATGGACCCGCGATGAAAAATTGCGGGCGCCGGTCTTCCTCGGCTTGCGAGAGGACAAGGAGTCCAGCGAAGTCGTGCGTGAGATTTGAAAGTTTCCTACGGAAGCGACGTGCCGACCTGCGCTTTTACAATGGCAACATCGCTTGCGTTGATCGTGCCGTTCTCGTTGAGGTCGCTGCGAAAATTGGTCTCACTCAACACCTGACCCGCTCGCGCTTTGGTTTGCCCGACATCGGAGGCGTTGACGCTACCGTTGCCGGTTGTGTCGCCGAGCAAGAACGACATTGGAAATGAAACGTTTCCGATATCCGTGTCGCCGGCTACGTTGGTGAGCGTGATTCTGATTATCTGCGCGTTTGCTACACTGGAAAGATCGACAATGACGGCTGCTCCGGCAACGCTGGTAGTCGCGGTGGCCTGCCCGTCAATGCTGTTTACCACCACACCGTCGACGTTGACCGGCTCGGCAAACGTCACGATCACCTGGTGATTGTTCGAATTTGCTCCCGAGCCGCGGCGACATTCGATTCCGGGATTACCGGTAGCGGGAAGCGCGATGTCAAAGTTCATGCCGCCATGGATCTTTCGCGAGACAATCGATTGTATGGCCGGTGCAACTGGAAATCTAAAACTGCCGATGCGGGTATGCGGCTGATAGGAAGTGGTGGTGGTGTAATATTCGCTGGTGAACCAGAACGTTCGCTCATCGACCGGATCGACAGTCATCGCACTGTGAGGCCCCCAAGTGTGAGAGGGGCTGGTTTGACTGCCAGTGCCATTGATGAGCAGAAAGTCCCCTTGCATCGAACCGGGCGGGCCCGTTGCCAATCGCCCGGCGTAACGAATACCGGGAAACAAACTGCCGTGAGATATGCTATAACCGAGAGCAATGTTTCCGAGTTGATCCGTGGCGCTGCTTCCTAACCAACGCCAAAGGTTGTCCGGCGCGAAGGTGGCTTCCTGAAAAACGATCGGCGTGCCAGAAGTGACCCTGCGCATCTCGAACCAGCGGATTGCGCTGAACTGGCTGGGGCTGATCCCGATTTGGACGCTAAAATTCCCCACCAGCATTTCGTGATCGCTTAAATTCCGATAAGCGAGTCTCGACATTAGGCGATCACCGACTCCGTCGACCCGGGTGGCGGTGGCTGGTTGCGGGACACAACTTGAGTTCGATGGACAAAGTTCCATAAAAGCCGCTGCTGCGATGGGAATCGGTCCGGTGAACGTAGAATTTGCCGGGGTGGCAAAATCGACGTGGTATCGAAAAAGTTTGTAGCTACCGCCGCTCGGGAATTGCAAAAACGGATTCGGCGCGCCTGGCGGTGGCGATGTCGATCCTTCCAGGGTCGCCGGTAACATTTTTCTCTCGTTGGCGGGTCGCGGAAAAAGCTGATAACTGGCAGGCTGTCCCGCGATCATTGCGGCGCGATCCAACGCGACTGCCACAGCTGTATTCGCGTCGAAGGCGGCGGCGCTCATATAGTACGCGTCCGGCCAGATTCCGAGTTTCCAGTCGTCAAGATTATTGGACGGGAAATGAAAAGCGTACCGATTGTAACTGCCGGTGGCATCACTGGTGTTGGAAACGGCGATGCACGCTTCGGTGAGCCCAAGGGTGCCTGCAAATTGAACGACCAACCAACGGTTGGCAATCTGGTCATACACAACCAGGGGCTCCAGTCCCCCATTTGTCTGGCACAGACCGCCAAAGCCGACCCACATGGACATGATGGTGTTTGGTCCGAGCACGGAACCGCCGGTGGTCTTGTCGAATACCTGATAACTTTGGTGCAAGATCTGGACGTAATGGCTTTGTCCCACTGCACCTTGCATCGCGGGGGGAGCGAGGAACGTCGTCATGCCCTCAAAGTTCAGTATTGGATCCGTAAGGAGGTTCGGCGTGATGGAATCCGCTGATTGGATCGACAATCGGCCGATATCACGCAGCGGCGGCGAGACATCGTTGTGAACCGACATGCCAACGGCCGGCCGACGTTGGATTTGCTCAATGCTCGACCTGCCCGCCGGCAGTGGAGCCGCGGTAACGCATAACAGGGCGAGCAATGCGCCTGCGCTACACAGCACAGCCCCGGTCAAGATTCTTGGATACGAGTTGGCCGCTTTTTCCGTGATAGCCGATGGTAACTTTTTCCAGCTGGATTCGCGACAACAAACTACGCCCCCCGGTCGTTCTCGGTTTGTGCAACGATAAGAGGGCAATGGAGCTGAGCCGCGAAGTGTAACGGCACTGCCCGAGTCGAAATTTCCTCACTTGGGTCTAAAGGATTAGATCGACGCCGCGAGTGGATTCTGATATAGGCTGCCCTTCTTCAACTCGAGTGCTTTTTATGGTTTCAAGGATGCGCTTTTTTATTTGTCTGGGTCTGCTGTCTGGCCTTGCCACCGCTTCGGGGCAACTCGCGCCCACATACAGGCCGCTCCGAACCGAGCCGCTGGAAAAATACGACAATCCACCAATGTACATTTACCGGCTGGAGACTTCGCCACGAATGGTCTCGCGGTACGGTCCGTTTACCAGTTACCAGGTAAACGTCGATGCCAGTGGCAACAACATTGTCGGCGACGCCGCTAACGAGTGCTCCATTTCCGTTGACCCGACCAACCCTAACAAGATGACCATCGGCTGGCGGCAGTTCAACAGCGTGTTATCAAACTTCCGGCAGGGCGGCTGGGGATACACCAGCGATGGCGGCCTCACCTGGACTTTCCCGGGTGTTTTGGAAAACAACATTTTCCGCAGCGACCCGGTAACGGCTTACGATGAGGTCGGCAATTTTTTCTATCTCAGTCTTCAGTCGGATGTGAACCAGTCGTTTTTTTGCGATGATCTGTGGCGCTCGCTGAATGGCGGCCAATCGTGGACGCTGTTGTCGGGGGAAAGGGGCGGTGGGGGAGGCGACAAGCAGTGGTTTACCATTGATAAAACCAACGGGCCGGGGCACGGCTTCCAGTACCAGGCGGACGATGGGATTAACTGTACCGGCAGCGGGGTGCAATTTCAGCGCTCCACGGATGGCGGGTTTACGTGGCAGGCTCCCATCACCATTCCCAACTCACCTGTGTACGGAACGCTCGATGTCGATACGAACGGCAACCTTTTTATCGGAGGAGAAGGGAGCACAACCTTTTACTGCGTCCGCTCGAGCAATGCGCAGAATGGTGGCGTCACGCCAACTTTTGACCGGGTAACCGCGGTGAGTCTTGGTGGTCTCATAGTAAGCGGCGGAATAAATCCAGCAGGCCTTTGCGGACAGGCTTTCCTGGCGGTGGACCGTTCTGGCGGGCCGACCAACAACAATATTTACATGCTGGCCAGCGTACGGCCGACCGGCTTTAGCACCGGGACCGACGTGATGTTTGCCCGCAGCACCAACGGCGGAGTAAGCTTTAGCGCGCCGATCCGGATCAACGATGATCCCGTTAATCACAGCAAGTATCATTGGTTCGGCACGCTCTCAGTGGCGCCTAACGGCCGGATCGATTCTGTCTGGCTCGATAGCCGCAACGGCGCGAATAACATCGATTCGCAGTTGTTCTATTCCTACAGCATTGACGGCGGTGTGACCTGGGCGCCGAACATCGCGGTGAGCAATTCGTTTAATCCATCGGAAGGCTATCCGAACCAGAACAAGATGGGCGATTACATCACCATCGTTTCGGACAACACCGGAGGCAATGTCGCCTATGCCGCCACGTTCAATTTCAACGCGAGCAGAGGGCAACACGAAGAGGACGTTTATTACGTGCGAGTGACTCCGGCAGCGCCGGTAGCGCAAAACGCGGTGTCGCGAAAGATCCATGGCGGTGCTGGCACTTTCGATGTCGATCTTGGAGTGAGCGGGCCGCCAGGGATCGAGTGTCGCAGTGGCGGGGCAACCGATGATTACGCAATCGTGGTTACGTTTGCTAATTCCGTGACCGTAAGCGGGAGTCCGCAAGCGCAGATAAATTCTGGCGTAGGGACAATAGGCAGCGGCGGAGTGTCCAACGGCGGCATGGTGACGGTCAGCGGCAATACTGTGACGATTCCGCTAACAAATGTGACCAATGCCCAGACCATCACGGTGAGGCTCAACTCCGTGAACAGTTCGGCCAATGTGGACATTGGAATGAGTGTGTTGGCCGGCGATACCGGCGGCAACGGCACCGTCAACGCTTCCGACGTGAGCCAGACAAAGTCGCGGGCGGGTCAAATTCTCGACGCGACGAACTTTCGTTCGGACGTCAATGCCAACGGGACGATCAACGCGTCCGATGTCGCTCTGGTGAAGTCGCAAGTCGGGACGTCTGTTCCGGTCGCGCCGCCGTTCTAGGAAGCCCGTCGGTGAAAACGATTCAATGGTAGATTGACAATGCATTCTGGCGGCAACCGCTCGATGATGAATGGTCAATTCGGTGTCGAGTTTCCGTTAACCGGCACTGTCGGAGTTGAACCTCGCAGGTCGGGAACGAGCGGAAATTTTCAGATCGTCATGGACTTCGCGACGCCGGTCACGGTTTTCAGCGCCAGCGTCAACAGCGGCGTCGGAAGCGTGAGCAGCTTCAGCGTTGACGGGTCGCAAGTGACCGTGAACCTGACCGGTGTTGGGAATGCGCAACAAATCAACGTCAGGCTCAACTACGTCAACGACGGCGTCCATACCAACGACGTGAACCTTCCGGCTGGTTTCCTTCAAGGCGACACGAACGGAAACCGCGTCGTCAATGCCTCAGATGTGAGCCAGGCAAAATCGCGCGTGGGACAGCCGATCGATAGTTCCAATTTCCGTTGTGACGTAAACGGCAACGGCACGATCAACGCCACCGATGTCTCGCAGGTGAAAGCCAACCTCGGCACCGCGTTGCCGTAAGCTCTGTTTACAACTGAGCGCGCGCGCCACGCCTTCTGTGCTGCTCGCTAAGTATTGACAATCAGGAACAGCAGAAGCGCCACCACGATAATCGGGATTGCGCAGACCATGAGCACCATGTTGTTGCGTGGACCGCGCTCTGCCGGCACAAGATTATCGGTCGCGATCGTTTTCTCGATCTTCTTCAAATGTCGCAGAACGTAGATGAACGCCACGATCGCTGCGATGAGCGCAATGACGGCGAGAATCCGGATCGGCATCAGCGGGTCGGCCATGGCCAGGATCAATTTTGCCGGGTTACTTTGAATGATTGCCATCATCAGGGGCGGTTATCGTTCAAGAGACAATAAGCGATCGCGGCGAACATGCCAGCCTCCCGGCGTTTTCGTTCGGCCTTTCCATTTTAGCCTTTCTAATTTCCGCTTTCCCAATCAGGCTCATTGAATGCAAATTGGAATGATCGGTCTGGGCCGAATGGGCGGGAACATGGCACGACGCCTGACCAGGGGCGGCCATCAATGTGTCGTGTTCGATCGCAACCGGGCAACGGTCGATGCATTGGCCAAGGAAGGCCCGCTTCCCGCCTACTCGCTTGAGGAAGTTGTCGAAAAACTTAGCGCGCCCCGTGCTGTCTGGATCATGCTCCCATCTGGCCCGTCTACGGAAGAGACCGTGGTCGCGCTTTCCAAAGTGCTGCAGTCCGGGGACGCGATTATTGACGGCGGAAATTCATTCTACAAAGACGACGTGCGCCGCAGCGAGATGCTCAAGCCCCGTGGGATCCACTATCTCGATGCTGGCACGAGCGGCGGAGTCTGGGGTTTGGAGCGAGGCTACTGCATGATGATCGGGGGCGATCAATCCACGGCCGAACGGCTCGACCCGATCTTCGCTACTCTGGCGCCCGGCCCGGGCGACCTTCCCAAGACAACGGGCCGGGAAAAGATGAAGAGCACCGCCGAGCTCGGCTATCTCTATTGCGGCGCGTCCGGAGCCGGACACTTTGTGAAAATGATTCATAACGGAATCGAATATGGCCTGATGCAGGCATACGCCGAAGGATTCGACATTCTGCGCGGCGCGAATTCGGATAACCTCCCCGCGGGACTCGCTTACGATCTAAACCTTGCCGACATCGCCGAGCTCTGGCGGCGCGGAAGCGTCGTCTCGTCCTGGCTGCTCGATCTCACTGCGGCCGCGCTGGCCAGCGATCGGCAACTCGAGGGTTATTCCGGTTTCGTGGAGGATTCGGGAGAAGGCCGTTGGACAATTCAAGCCGCGCTCGAAGAGGGCGTATCGGCCGAAGTGCTCTCGGTCGCGCTTTACACCCGGTTCCGTTCCCGGCAGGAACACACCTTTGCCGAGAAAATCCTCTCCGCGATGCGCAAAGGTTTCGGCGGTCACGTCGAGCGCCCACCCGCCGTGAAAATGAAAAAAGGACTCTGATCACACTGGTCACCGCCTGCTGATCACTCGTCACTCGCCACTCGTCACTTCCCATCACGCCGTCGCCATATCGATCACGAACCGATACTTCACATCGCTCTTCAGCATCCGCTCATACGCTTCGTTGATCTTACTGATCGGGATCATCTCGATATCGCATGTAATTCCCCGATCGGCACAAAAATCGAGCATCTCCTGCGTCTCGGCGATTCCACCGATGAGGGACCCCGCCAGTTGACGCCGCGGCATGATCAAGCTGAAAACGTTCACCGGCATCGGCTCTGGCGGCACGCCCACCAATGTCAGAACGCCATCGCGTTTTAAAAGATCGAGATAAGGGGCGAGATCATGTTTCGCCGATACGGTGTCGATGATGAAATCGAAACTCGTCGCATGTTTCTTCATCTCATCTTCGTTCTTGGAAATCACGACGTCATTCGCGCCCAACCGCTTCGCGTCTTCGGTCTTGCCCGGTGACGTGGTAAACAAAATCACCTCGGCGCCGAAGGCGTGGGCGAACTTGAGCGCCATATGGCCGAGGCCACCCAGACCGATCACGCCCACTTTCTGGCCTTTCCTCACCTGCCAACGGCGCAACGGCGAATAAGTGGTGATCCCGGCGCAGAGAAGCGGAGCGGAAGAAGCGAGGTCGAGCTTGTTGGAAATTCGCAGCACGAACTCCTGGTCCACCACGATGCTCTTGGAATATCCGCCGTAGGTGATCCCGCCGGTGTGTTCATCTTTGCTGTTGTAAGTGAACACGCATCCGTTCTCGCAGAACTGCTCCAGGTCCGCCTTGCAGTTCCCGCAAACCCCGCATGAATCGACCATGCAACCGACCGCCGCCAGGTCGCCTTCTTTAAATTTCTTTACGTCGCGTCCCACCTTCACCACGCGCCCGACGATTTCATGACCGGGCACGCAGGGGTAGGTAGTCGTGCCGCCCCATTCGTTCCGCGCGGTATGAATGTCCGAGTGACACACGCCGCAGAAAAGGATCTCGATCTGCACATCGTTCGGCGTCGGGTCACGCCGCTCGAATGAGAAGGGCTTCAATTGTTCCTGCGCGGCCTGCGCGGCATATCCTTTGGTTGAAAACATGATTCTTCTTCGTCCAACGCGAACCAAGTAAAGTCAGCCTTCGCTCTCGCTCTTCTCCTCCGGCAGAGTATCGATCTTGAGCCGCAGTTTATCGGCCGTGCGCGCGACAACGTCCCGGGCCCGGTCGCCTGTATCCCGCGTTTGTCGGTGGATCTGGTCGAACGCGCGATCCATCGCTTCCTTAATGCTCATTGCGGTGCCGCCCTTTTCGCACTCGCGCACAACAACGCCTTCCAGTTGAGCAATCACGGCATCGACCGTGTAAGCGGGGTTCACCTTGAATTCGCCCAACGGATGCTGCTTGATCGCGCTGTAGACATTGATGACCTCTTCGCTGTGCGCGCCCCAGCGCAAAACCCTGTAAAAACGCGCGCCTTCCACTTCCCCTTTGTAAACAACATCGACAATCGCGGCCACCAGCGCGATCGGCATGAGCGCAAAATCGCGCACATTATCCAGCAACATTTTAAGTTGAAAAACAATCAGATCGCGCAAGAACCGCCAGCGTTCGCCGGAGCCGGGTCGTAATGGAGCAGGGGAAAACGAATCCATAGCGCGGATTCTACCAAGCCGCACAACCCGCGTCACGAACACTTGTGCCCGGGTCCCTGACCTGGACGTCGCGGATTGAATATCCACAACTTCGATACCGAAGAAAAGAGCTTGACGTTGTTGGTTATCCTTGAAGAGGATCGCCTTTAGAGGAGTTCGTCATGCCGCCGCCCACCTTTACGCGTAGAAGAGTGGCTGCGGTATGTTCTGGGATGGCAACGGCGCTGGCGGCTTCCGGCGTCCCAATTTCTCGAAGAATGCCGGGATCGTCGCAGGACGATTACGGCGTTCCTTAGTAACCCAAAAAAACAGAATCCGCTAAAGGATTCGTGGAGGCCCAATGAAATACGCAAAGATTCTTACCGCCTTGGTTCTCATCAGTATCGGTCTGCTCCTGGCACCGGAGCGCGAGCCTGCTTTTGCCTGTTCCGGCAGTAGCGGCTCGGTCTGCACCGTAACGACCACCACCTGCCTCAAGTCGATGGTGATGGCAAAATCCAGTCCCGGTGTGGTCCTGTTGCCGGCGAGCACGTCCGTCATGTTTAACATTCCGGTTAAACTCTTCTTGATTGCTAATAATCCCGCTCCCGGGTGCGCCCCGTGTCCTATGCCGGTTTCTCCCACTTCGGCCAGGATCGACATGGTCGTATCGCCGCTTCTGGGCGGACCGAATATTGCCATCGCTGGGATCAGTACGGCCGACGGCACCATGACTCTGCCCGGCGCCTCGCCAATCGGCGTCTTCAACAACTATTCGGTTCCAATCACTGTGCCCGCGGGCACGGCCCGGGGTGCTTACAAAGTAGTTGGGAAAACAACCGTGTTTTTCTCGGACGGACTCTCCCTTAGCCAGAGCGGGGACACGGTAGTTTGTCTGGTCGAGCCGGCTCCGGGCAACCCGAGTGTTCCGCGGCTGGATTTGCAACGGCTCACGCCTTCATTTCCGATGATGGCCGGCGGGGATCAGCACACCATGACCTACCGGATCACGAACAACGATCCTACCCGCACGTTAACTGTCACCGCCTTCGCTACCGGCAAGCAGGCTGCTGCGCGGCCGCAAGGTGCAAACGAAAATCAGGGCATCTTTGCCATCGCAAATCCGTTTGGCGACGATTTTCCAATTGCTTTTGGTCCGGGCCCCTGCCTTCCGTTGCCTGGCCATCCCTATTCTCAGCCGGAAATCATGATGGCGATCCCGCCGCTGGCGCCCGATTCCTTCTTTGATGTTTTCGTGGACATCCGTTCCTATGGCATGTGCGCGTCCGGCTCGTGCAGCGAAAGCACGTTGCGCGTCGAAGGGACGTTTTCCGACGGCTCGGCCGCGTTTGGTTGCGCCGGCATGGCCCATTTCGTCGATACGTCGATGCCGCCGACGACTTGTTCCCCGCCAACCAACGATTGCAATATGAACGGGATTCCGGATCCCATCGACATCGCCAACGGCGCTGCGCCGGATCAAAACTACAATGCGGTGATCGACCAATGCGAAGAAGGCAACGCTCCGATTATCATGAATCCCGTTCAGATCAATCCACCGACAGTCATGGCAGGTCAGCCCATCCAGGTCTTTGTGACCGCCCTGCCTGACTTCGGAATGCCGACGACGCGCACCATCACGAACGTTTTCGCCAACGGGGCGCCACTCAGCAGTGGCGACGGCACCCATTGGCTCGGAACGATCCCGGCAGATTCGCGCCCTGGTCCGCAGACCGTTTATGCACTGGCCAGGGAGAACAACGGCGCGATCGCCACGCACATCGGCGTCTATAACGTGCTGCCGATGGCGCTCGCGCTGAACGGCGCCGGCTCACGCAAGTCTCACCCCAATGCCGGAATCTTCGATGTGAGTCTCCCGCTTTCCGGGTCACCGGGCGTGGAATGCCGCACCGGCGGCGCCGGCGGTAATCACACCGTTGTTTTCACTTTCAACAATCCTGTTGTGAGCGGCAACGCAATGGTCACCAGCGGCATCGGCAGCGTGTCGGGCCCTCCTTCTTTCAGCGGCAACACCATGACCATAAACCTGGCCGGAGTCGCCAATGCCCAAACCGTCACGGTCGCCGTGAGCAGCGTGATGGATAGCTTTGGTCAAACGCTGCCATCTGCTTCGGTCACCGCCGGTTTTCTTCTCGGCGATACGAACGGAAACGGCAGCGTGAACTCGACCGATGTAAGCCAGGCCAAAGGCCAGCTAGGCCAGGGGGTATCCGGCTCGAATTTCCGCAACGACATCAACGTCAACGGCACCATCAACGCCAGCGATGTGTCTCAGCTGAAAGCGAACCTGGGAACCGCTCTGCCCTCAGCGGCGCCGAGCGCTAAACGTTAAGCATTAAGCGTCTGCAGCGGCGGTCTCTGACCGTCGAAGATCTGGCTTCCGGCCGGAGACTCAGGCCGCTTTTTTCTTCGTCGCCGGTTTCTTGGCCACGATGATCCCTGGGAACTCGACCACTTGGGCCGGCTCGACGTGCCCATTTTGAGCGAGGATGGATTCGAAAATGAGCTTTCCAGCGGCTATCTCACGAAGCGCCACATCCGCATGTCCCATCCCCGGGGCAAATTCCACCATCGGGCGATGCCCGAGGAGGAGCTGTCGCACCCGGCGCGAGACCATGTTCACCAGAATTTGCGGGCTTGGAATTACTTCGGAGGCGGCTTTAACGAGATCGGATTTCATAGGTATATATAAGACTAGGTGCGGAGATTCCGGAAGCTGAGGTTGCGCTCCAGAGAACCAGTCCAGAGAGACTTGGCCCAATATCGCCCAGAAACGGCAAACTCCTAATTCTTAATTCCAGACTTGCCAGAGTAGCTAAAACGACCGAGTAAGTAGGATGCGCTCGGTCAGGAAACCCAACAACGATCTTTTTATTTGCGATAAGTGCGGTAGCCGCAAGCGCCTGGATAGCACAAAACGCCATTGGTGCGACATCTGCACACGTGACGCCCCCGTCGAAATGCGGCTCGCAAAGGATAAGCGACCCAATCTCAGCGCTGCGGCCTGATCCGGCCGTCTCTCCTCTGCCTGTTTGGTTCCGGCATGGAGTATCTGTGTTCAGTATTGGCTGTTTCTTCGTTGTCTCAACTTTTCCTGTCTTAGCTCGTCACTCGTAACAAGTCACTTTCCCAACATTTCAACCTCTTATCGCTTATGCCCCGTCTCCTCGAATCAAACACTGAACCTCGAACATCAAATCCGACTGCGGATGGATTCGTCGAGGCGAACGTCTACTCCTCTCTGATCGACGTCCGCCCTTCCGGCGTGCATGGTCGCGGGGTTTACGCCACGCAATTCATCCCTGAAGACACCCGAATCATCGAATACACTGGGCAACGCGTCTCCTGGGAGGATGCGCCCAACGACGAGAACGATTCGCACACGTTTAATTTCGGGCTGGAAAATGGCCAGGTAATTAACCCGGAGATCGGCGGCAACGACGCTCGCTGGATCAATCATGGCTGCGACCCGAACTGCGAAGCGATCGAGGAGGACGACCGCGTCTTCATTTACGCGATGCGCGATATCGAACCTGGCCAGGAACTATTCTACGATTACGCGCTGGAGATCGACGAACCGATCACCGAGGAATCTAAAAAAGAGCACGCGTGCCATTGCGGCAGTCCAAAATGCCGGGGCACGATGCTCGCCCTCTGATCCCGGGGCGTCCGGCGCTGCTCAAACCTCGGCGATAACTACTTACCGAAACGCTTGCGCGTTTCTGGGCTCGACATCGTTTATCCGCCGTGATGTTTATGAGCGTGGCGCCCCACCAGCGCCTCACATTATGAACAAATACATCGCAGAATTTATCGGCACATTCTTTCTGGTTCTCACGGTCGGTTGCACCGTCATCCCCGGCGCGGCCGGGGTCATCGCCCCGCTGGCGATCGGCGCGGCGCTCATGGTCATGGTCTTTGCCACCGGCCACATCTCCGGGGGACACCTCAATCCCGCCGTCACGCTCGCTGTCTTTATCCGCGGCAAATGCCCGGCCAAAGATGTGATCCCGTATTGGATCGCCCAACTCGCCGGCGGCGCGGCTGCCGCCATGATTGCCGTCTATCTTTGCGGCAAGAGCGGCACGCCGATGGAAATAACGAATGTTCTCGCGGTATTAGTGGCCGAGTTCGTTTTCACATTCGCGCTCGCTTTCGTTGTGCTCAACGTCGCCACCGCCAAAGGCACGGTTAACAATTCCTTTTACGGCCTGGCCATTGGCATGACTGTCATGACCGGCGCATTCGCGGTCGGCGCCATCTCCGGCGGCGCGTTCAACCCGGCCGTAGCCGTCGGTGCCGGCATGATGAAGCTGCTAAATCTGTCCCAAGTTTGGATCCACATCCTCGCGGAACTGGCCGCCGCCGCCGTGGCCGCATTCGCCTTCAAGATCGTCAATCCCGCCGAATAACAGCCATCGGCTTCCAGCCTGACGTTGACTTCAGGCATCTGATTTCGGCGCTTTGGCAGGCCGGTGTCGGATACCGGTTTTTAGCAGAATGCATGTCATTACTAGGAAGCGGTTGAATGAGTTTGCTGAAACGCATCCGGCCACCAGGTCATCTCTCGCGCGCTGGTACGTAATTATGCGGAAAAGCCGGTTTATGAAGGCCATCCACTCGCGGTCACTTATGGATGTACTCGGTGTTCTCATCGAAAAGTACGAAGACGAGAAAGTTCCGGAGCTGACCGAATAAGCGCTCTGCTGGCTGCTCTCGTCTGCCACGCCATCTTGTTGCGCCGAAGCTCGCGCGTGGGAGGGAGCCTCAGCGTCGCCAAGTCACAGCCGGAGCCTGGTCACTGACCTCCTCCCTTCGTAAACTTCGCCCGCTCGCGAAGGCTTTCGGAGTTTCTTTCCGCTAAAACCCTCCGCGTTCCGAATCACCCGCGGTAAATATCGTGCGAGCCGATATCCACCGTTACCACCATGTCGGTTTCAATGTAGAAGACGGCTCGCAAGTCGGCTTCAATTTCCGCCGCGTAAATCGTACGATTGAACCGTGCCGACAGCTTGTGGATCTTGTGTGTTCGCAGTCGCGGATCGAAAGGATGTTCCTTGAAGATTGCCCAAGCTCGACGCGTGGACTCCTTCTGACCTGATGAAAGGGCGTAAAAGCTTTCCCAGAATCGCTGGGTGGCAAAGTATTTCATTCCGCCGCGCGAGACGGCGGTTTCGTTCCGCTAAGCGCGGTTTCCATGTCCACAAGCCGGCCCGCAGCGGCATCGGCCATACCCTGCCTAAAGGATTCCGGAATCCAGGAATCATCGTTTTCCACAACGAACTTGGCCACTTGTGCTCGCTCAGTGGCGGGAAGAGCCTTGAATTGCTCGATGATTTCCGTCGCGCTCACGGCGAAAAGGGTAACGCATCCGCTCTTTTAACGCAAAGCTGATTCCCGCATTGTGATTAACCTCTTCCCTTCGTAAACTTCGCCCGTTCGCGAAGGCTTTCGGAGTTTCCTTCTGTTAAACATTCCGCCCTGCCCTCAGTTCAACCCGAGCGCCTCGACCGTCGCGGCATCGATTGCTCCTGTCGCTTCTAGGCCGGCGTCCTCTTGATAACTCGCAATCGCTTGCCGCGTCGCCGGCCCGAGCGAGCCATTTAAACTGCCCGTGTAATAGCCCAGTTCCTTCAGCGCCCGCTGCACATTCAGGATCACCTGGTCCGGCAACAAATTGCCGTAGGTGTAAATCGGCCCGTCATAATCGTAATATTGATAAGCCGGATCGTAACCCCACGCCGGGCACCAATAGCCCGAGTCGTAATAATAATAACCGCCCAGGACAAGGACGATCACGGTGTAATGCTGTTTCCACCAATTGCGGTTGTGCCGTTCGTGCCGGTACCGGCGGAGCGCGTTCGAATACGGAGCGTGATTACTCGTGATCGCATTCCCTGCGGTTCCGGTGTTCCCGCCTTTTTTTCCACGCTGCGGGAGCGGCCGCGCCGGAATTGGCGAACTAATAACCGGTGGCAATGGGCGTTTCGCCGGTTTAGGCCGGCGCTCGACATTGGCCTGACGTTTCGTCGTGACTTGCGGTGCTGACGATATATTCGGAGCCGGCGATTGCGCGCCACAGAGAGATACGACCAAAACACAACCGGCAAAAACACCTGGTAACTTCATGTTCGCTCCTTTGCAGATTAGACCGAAGCCGCCCAAATATCATTCACAACTTTGCTGATTGCTGATCACTGTCCCGCTTTACGCGGTCACTGGTCACTGATCACCCGTCACTCTCCCATTCACTTCCGCGCAACGATCGCCATCGACATCGGCGGCAGATCATGACTCTCGATGCCGCTAAACCCGGCGCTCTTTAGCATCTCCTCAAGCTCCGCCAAGGTATAAGCGTCTCCTTCCGGAGTATTGGCCAGCATCACGAAGCTGAAGCTCGCAGCCTGCGGCGGCGATACCCGATCCGGATTCGGCACGAACTCCGCAATCGCCACGCGTCCGCCATTTCGCAACGCGGTGTGCGCCTTCTTCAGGAACCGCTCGCAATCCGCCTTGTTAAAGTGATGCAGAAAATTCGGAATCAACACCACGTCGTAACCCGACCCGAGATCCACCTCGAACGCGTTCCCCGCGATCGTCTGGAACCGGTCCTTCAATCCCGCCCGTTCCGCGTTCTCCCGCGTCAACTTCAACACCGGCGCCCAGTCCAACGCCACCAGTTGCGCCCGCGGATGCTTTAGCGCGAACGCCATTCCCCACATCCCGTGGCTGGCCGAGATATCCAAAATCTTCGGCGCACCATCGAGAGGCACCAATCCCGCCAGCACCTCCGACGACGTCTTCATCATCGGTCCCATGGCCCGGGCGAATTCCAGCCAGACCGGATGCTCCGGCGCGATCGTTCCCAGCTCGCTCTGGGCCGTGCCCCCCTTGCGCACCGTAGCCGCGATATCGTCAAAGCCCCGGCGCAGTTCCGGCGACAACAAAAACTGGATCATCCCGCCCACATAAGCCGGCGACTTCCGATTGAGAAACATCGCGCTATCCGGCGTCAACGCGTAGCGGTCACCGGTCTTGGTCAGGAACCCGAGGATCGTCAGATAATCCGCCAGGATCCGCGCCCCGCGCTCGGCTGCCTGGCAATGTTTGGCGATATCCGCCGCTGTAGCCGGCCCATCGGCCATCGCGGTAAAGAAATCCAGCTCGACCGCCCCCTTCAGCGCCGCAGTTTTTTCATACGCATTAATCGTCTCAAAAAAAAGCTGGGGTGAAGGCGGCGCGGGATTTGGATCGCTCATAATAATAGAAGAATAGAAGATCGACGACCCGCCTGCACGCGTCAAAGTGCCTTCGGTGACCACTGACTGACAACTGACCTGTGACTTCCGATTTCACGTCCGCTGTAGCCACAGCCTGCCCGCCGTGTGCGGGTCGCTATGCGACATTGGAATCCGTTGTAGCCGGGAGCGCTGACCCCGGTCTGGGCTCCCTCAATTTCCATTGAGCATGAGCATGAGCATGAGCCCCGATCACCGATCTCCGCCCTCTCCCGCTTTCGCGACCTTCGTTTCCTTCTGTTAAAGTTCAGGTGACGGATCGCGTATGCAGCAAATCGAAACCAAGAGGCTAATTGTGCGGGCAGTAGAGGCGGAGCGGGATGCGGCTTTTGTCCTCCGGACGCTGAACGAGCCGGATTTCATTGCCAATGTGGCCGACCGCGGGGTTCGAACGGTGGAGCAGGCCGCGGATTATATCAGGGAAAAGTTTCTGCCAGGACACCAGCGTTACGGAGTCGGTTATTGCGTGGTGAAATTGAAATCATCTGGCGCGCCGGTTGGCACGTGCGGATTGATGAAACGCGGCACCTTTGAGGACTTCGATATTGGGTATTCGACGCTTCAGGAGTTCTCCGGTAACGGTTACGCCTTCGAAGCGGCTACGGCCTTGATGCAATACGGCCGAACCGAGCTGGGTCTGAAGCGTATCATCGCCTTCACTTCGCCGACCAATGCGAAGTCGGCGCATCTTTTGGAAAAACTCGGACTTCGCTACGAGCGGATGGTGCAGGTGCCTGGGTTTGACACCCAGGGGCGGCTTTATGCCTGGGAGGAGAAACGGGAAACAGGAAAGTAAGAATTAAGAAGTCGGATCGGCCGCAGTCAGCGACAGCGGCTACAGATCTGACGTCGCGTAGCGACCCGCACACGGTGGGCAGGCTGTGGCTACAGAAACAATCGGAGGTCATAACAAGATCGACGTCGGAGTTCCTTCGTTCTCTCCACGGCGAGTCTGCGACCTGTCCGGCAAAAGACGGACTCGCCGTGGCGAGCTTTTCTTTCGATTTTCGTTCCGGTCGGGGCGGATTTCGATCTTGCCTAACTGGGGCGGACCTGATGATGATCGGTATCCCGTTTTATTCCGCTTGATATGAAAAAGTTCTTCATGATCCTGGGCGGCATTTTTGGCGTGATCCTGGTGATTGCCGGGATCGCCGCGGCTATTTTGATTCCGGCTGCGCTGAGGCTGGATAAAGACGTCACGGCTTATATTCAGAACGCCGTACCTAAGATTGTCACGAATTGGAACATCCAGGAGCTGGTTAACCGGGCCAGCCCGCAACTGAATTCAACGGTGGCCGCGCGCGGCGGGTATGATCGCATTTTTGAGATGTTCCAGCGGCTGGGGTCATTCAAACAGCTCGGCACGCCAAAGGGAATGGTCGGCACCAGCACGTTTACCGGGGAAGGCACGGCCACGGTAGGCAACTACACCGTTCCGGCTGAATTCGAGAAGGGGCATGCGACCATTCAGATCCAGCTGCTGCGTGTGAACGATACCTGGCAGATAAACGGTTTTTATATTCATTCTGACGTGTTCCTGCAGCCGGTGCCGGCCAAAGAGCCGCAATCGGCCAAGAAAAAAGCAAGTACGGCCAGGAAACATTCCTGGTAGCGTCCGGCCACAAGTCAGTGGTCAGAACGGGAAAAAAAGCGAGGTTCTGAAATTGTCGATCTTGGGCCGACACGGCTGCCTCTGCGACTTGAAGTCAAGTGGTCAGGGCGAGCGCGGGCGGGTCCGTCGAGAAGGCGTGTCGGGCCGAAATCTTTCTTGATTGAGTCGCGGCGTTGTGGCGAAATGAGGGCCGACTCAACCGAAAGGAATTCTATGCTTTGGACTATTATTGTTATTCTGGTCGTGCTCTGGCTTCTTGGCTTTATCGGTCACGTGGGTGGCGGACTCATCCATCTCCTCCTCGTGATTGCCGTCATTATCATCATTGTTAACCTGGTCCAAGGCAGACGTTAGGAAATGCGGAGCGTTGCCATTATCGATTATCAGTTAATAAGAATTTGGGATTAACGACATAGAAAGGTAAAGTCGCGAGGGCTTGCGACGACGGAGTTTCAATACCCGCGGCCGGCACGGCCGCCTCGACACCTTGAAGTCGAGTGGTCAGGGCGAGGCAGGCAAGCAGGAGCCCGAGGCAAAGGGATTGCATTATCGGGACGATCCGTATTTATTAGGGACATGAGAAAATTCGCTTACATCGTTCTTTCAATTGTTGTCGTTTCCGTTCTCGCCAACTCGCGGGCTCAAGCCGAGCCAAAAAAGGCAGCGACCGATAGCCAGGCCGCCGCTGCGACCACGATCACCAAAGAGGCGGCGCAGAAGTTGGTTCAGCAGAAGTATCCGGGCGCGCAGTTGATCAGCTGCGAAATGGGCACGGTAAAGGACAACTCCGTCTGGATCGTGCAGTTTAGGCGGACCGGCGGCAACGTTGCCGAAAAAGTGATGGTCGACCCGCAGACAGGAAAGATAAGCCGGCTGTAGCAGAAGTCAGAAGTCGAAGAAGTCGGAAATCAGGCCACCGCTGCCAAAGGCGCTGGTGCGGTTCCTGACGTTTTTTTCGTGAGGAGGCTCATGGCCAGCTGCAGCTCTTCCACATCGAAGGGTTTGGCCAGGAACATGTCCACCTTTAGTTCCTCGTAAGCCTGGATGTTCTCATCGGTGAGATGGGCCGAGAGGACGATGATCTTGCCCGGGAACTCGCGCTTTCGCAGGTGACGCACCAGTTCGAGCCCATTCACACGTTGCATCTGATGGTCGGTAATGACGACGTCGAAAGGGTGCGCGGCGGCGCCGATCTTCATGAGCGCCATCCAGCCGTCGGATGCGCTGGTTACCTTCGCGGCCGGCCCGCCCAATATGAGCGCAAGCAGGTCTGTCACGGCCGGCTCGTCCTCGACAGTTAGAATGCGTAAGGGGTTTTTCATGGGCTCCGGGGCACTAGGGAAGCAAAACGCAGACCATTCAGGCGCGGAGCAGGGGGAAAGCAGACGGAGGACAGAGGACGGAGTGGCCGCAGTCGGCGCTCTCCACGGCGAGTCTTCGACCAGCGGCTACAACAAAAGGGGTGCCTAGACCGGGCCGATGGATGTCATCACCGTCGCAACCGGCGCGCTGCCGACATCAGAACTGATAGTTTAATCCGACGGAGCCGGTGTGCAGTTCGGTATCACCAGTGTAATCGACCGCATAGTAACGATATGTGAAACCGTCGCTAGTCTCGAGACCATGAGCAGTGTGATGGCGAGCATCAAGATAGAGATATTCAACCTTTACGCTCCAGTGTCGATCGAGTTTCCACTCCAGGCCTGCACCGGCCGTCCAACCGGGGACGACGCCATCCCATTTGCCAAAGTGGTGATACGCACCCACCTGGAAAACGTCCAGGTCTCCCGTTAGGGTACGATCGACATAGGCGAAGCCGCCGGTGCCGTAAAACAACAGGCAGGGCGAAACGAGGTACCCGATCCGCCCTCGAACGGTACCGAACCAATCGATGTCTTCATGGGCGAACAGGTCGCTCGCATCCGGATCATAGCCGTTAGGTCCAACCGACCTCAGATGCTCATTCACGCCATTACCGGAAACGTCGGCCCCGGAAAAATCCGCTTCGGCGCCGAGCACGAACCGGCCAAGCTGATAGTTATATCCGAGCGCGCCGCCGCCGATCACGCCATCGCTATCAACTGAGACATCGTCGCCGTAATAACCGAAGTCTCCCGGGCTTCGGCTGGGATCAAAACGAACATCGTGCCATTGCCCGCCGTAACCGATGCGCAGGCCAACGTAAATGCCGGTCCAGGAACAGGCTGGTGGAGCGGGAGCCGGTGAAACGGCCATTTCCTTGCCCGATGGAAGCGATTCCGGCCCGGCGAAACAAGTGGAACCGGCAACAAGAGCAAAAAGGACGGTGATAAAACGACACATGGGCGAATCTGCTATCAAAGAACCGCGAATTTGTCAACCGGGCGGAGCAATGCCGGGTGAAGGTGAAATGTCGAAACACGGACAAGGTAGGCAACCGGTTGCCGGCTGAGAACCGAATTGGGAGCATGTCAACCACTCAACAGGCGTTCGTTCATCCGAACCTGTTAATCGTCGGTCCTTAACTTAATCACTCTATGAAAAAGAAATCCGCCTCTCAATCCGGTATTTTTAATCTGCGCGTTTTGACAGCCATCTCACTGGGCGCGGTTGGGTGCATTCTTGCGCTCGCCGCGGGGGGAACCATTCCCGCTCCGTTCGGTGAATCGCGAACGGAGACGCGATCCGTTGCCGTGAAAAGCGGTCCCGGTAGCCACCAGTCGTTGTTGGCTTCATTAAAAAGGATGCTCACGGCACGAGGGGGCGCCGCGAAAACCGTTTCCGGCGGCCCGCCCACCGCCGACCGCGGCGGGCAAATGCCAGGGACGGCAGCCAGCGCCCGGAACATCAGGATTAAAGAACAGCGCAATCAACTCGGCCAGATCGTTTACTCGGTCTCACCCTCAAACTTCGACATTTCGCCGCCGCTGACGGAGCTGGCTAAAATTTCGCTTCCTGAACCGAAGGAAGAGCAGCTCCCGGAACTTCCGCTGCCGCCCTCACGCATACTTCGTTCAGCAAGGCCGGACCCGGTGACTCAGGTCGCGCCGGCCCCCCGGGATGTGAGCCGGCCGGCGGCTCCGACGACTGCGGTCACCGGTTTCAATTTCGATGGTGTTGCCGGGAGTTTAACGGGGGGATACCCGCCGGACACGAACGGCTCGGTCGGTAACGATCAGTACGTAGAGACGGTCAACACGAGCTATCAGGTATGGTCGCTCAATCGCGCGACCAACACCGCCACGTCGATCCTAGGGCCGGTCAACATTAATACGCTCTGGGCAGGCTTCGGCGGTGCGTGCCAATCGCAGAATTCCGGCGACCCGGTTGTGCTCTATGACAAAGTGGCGAACCGATGGCTGATCTCGCAGTTTACTTCATCCGTTTCGGGCGGTTTCTACTATCAGTGCGTAGCGATTTCCACCACAGCCAACGCTACCGGGACATTATGCTCGTTATGCCTTTGCCGTGCCCAATGGCAATTTCGGCGATTATCCGCACTACGGTGTCTGGACCGACGCCTACTACGTAATGGCCCACCATTTTACCGCCTCTTCCGGCACGCCCAGCTATGTGGGCGGCGGGTTCGGCGCCATGGATCGGACTAAAATGCTCGCGGCAGATCCGACCGCCACCTGGCAGGTCATTGTCGATCCTCTGGAAGGCGGGCATATGCCCGCGGACCTGGATGGATTCGCTCCGCCGCCGGGAGGGGCGCCGGGCATCTTTACCTCCGTTCACGGCGATGGGATGTACCTCTATCGAATGAAAGTGGATTTCGCCACGCCGGCGAACACAACCCGCACGCTTCAAGCGGTTATGCCCATCGCCCCGGCCAGTGCCGCTTGCGGCGGCGGGTAATTGCATTCCGCAGCCTCAAAGCGCATTCACTCTCGACTCGCTGGCCGATCGTCTCATGTTCCGCCTGGCCTACCGAAACTTCATCGATCACGAATCCCTGGTAATCTCACACTCGGTCGACCCGAACATTACCGGCGTCGTCTCCGGCATTCGCTGGTACGAATTCCGTATTTCAGGACAACCCGACGCTGTCTGCTCCAGTTATCCCTGCACTTATCAGCAGGGGACCGTGGCCGACGCGCCTAATGGCCGTTCCCGCTGGATGCCGTCGATCAGTATGGATGGCGCCGAGAACATCATTGTCGGCTATAGCGCCACCGGCACAATCGAAGCGATCGATGCCCACTCGATCCGCTACACCGGCCGGGCGAAGAACGATCCTCTGGGAACGATGACCGTTCCTGAAACGATCATCTTTACCGGCACCCGAAATGAAGTTGCCGGATCCCGCTCGGCATGCTTGCCCGGGCGCTGGGGCGATTATAGCAGCATGAGCGTCGATCCGGCCGACGACTGCACTTTCTGGTATGCGAACGAATATTATGCCCTGGGCAGTGGCACGACCAACTTCGAATGGCGCACCCGAGTGGCCTCCGCCGCTTTTCCTGCTGGAACCGGCATGGGCCAGTGCCAGCCTTCGGCCTGCACCTCTCGGCCAACCAGCGCCCCGATTATCGGCACCGCTTCCGTTCCCGGGCCTAACCAGATTCAAGTGACCTGGACCGGCATCACGCCGACGCCGGGCAGCTACGCCATCGAACGCGCGGTTGGGGCAGTTGGCAGCGAAGGGCTTTATCAGCCGCTCACCTCTGTTCCCGGTACTTCGACCAGTTTCACTGACACCACGGCCCAAGGCGGCGTGACCTACACTTATCGTGTGATCGCGGCGACCGATGCGGCGGGCAAGTGCCAGGCGCTTGTTCGGAGCGGCGGCGTCAGCGCCACCGCGACCGGAAGCTGCAACTTGCAACCGATCTTCGCCGGCGCGACCGGCTGCCACCAGCGTCGATGGTCCTGATTGCGGCATTGTGGTGAGCTGGTCGCCGGGCAGTGTGAGTTGCCCCCTCAGACAGCTGAAATACAACGTTTATCGCGGAACGGTGCCGGATTTTGTGCCATCGGCGGCGCAACCGGGTTGCCAGCCTGCGTTCCGGGTCCCAGTTCCTATGTCGATACCGACAATCTTACCAGCGGCAACACGTACTATTATGTGGTGCGCGCGGAGGACAACGGCACGGGCGGCGGGGGCGCGTGCGGCGGTAACGAGGAAACCAACAACGTTCATATCGCCGGCACAGCCTACGGTCCCGGCAACAGGCCGCGGCCGGCACCTGGATGGATGGCGGCGGTGATGCCACCTCGTTCCTGCGGCTAAATCCGGCCGGAGGCGGCAACAGCGCCGATCCGGCGTGGCGGTTCGTTAGGGTTGCCGACGACCCGGGCGCCAATCATACACCGGCTGGCGCTTACGCCTACCGCAATGCCGGACCGGGCCCGAACGCGATTTACTCCAACAATGTGTGCGCGGCAGCCGAAACGCCGGTCCTGACCGTCGGCTTCGACCACTCTAAATCTGACGTATTGGGAACGTCACCAGTTGGAGAAAGGCTGGGATGGAATCGCAATCGAGTATTCGCGCAACGGCGGTCCGTGGACCGACGTGCCCGCGCCGAGCAATTCGACCGCAGATGGATGCATGGTCTCTGACATTACGGCCGATTATGCGGCGTTGGACTGCACCGACGATCCGCCGATTAACGCCTGCGATTACCCGGCCTCCAAGGCGGTCATTACCGGGCCGGCTGCAATCGGCGGTGTGGATTGCAATACCTGGACCACTGACGCGCTGACCGCTTATGGCCGGCGCTGCCATCTGCTGACTGGTCTGACCCCGGGCGACACCGATTCAGTTCCGATGGAGGTTTACGTCCGACCCAGGCGCGCAATTCGCGGGCTTCTATCTGGATGACATCGCGGTCACGAATATTCTTCTGCGCAACGTCTGCACTACGACAGCACCGGCGCCAGTGCTCACGGGAGGAGTATCGCGGATGACGCACGGTGCCGCCGGATCATTCGAAGCGGTGATGCCATTGGACGGGTCCGGAGTGGAGCCGCGAAATGGGAGCGGCAACTACACACTGGTGCTGAAGTTCGACAAGCCGATGCAGAGCGGAAACGCGATGGTCACTTCGGGCGTGGGAAGCGCGGGCTCGGTAACCGCCAGCGGAAATGACCTGATTGTGCCCCTGAGTGGAGTAACGGATCAGCAGAGACTGACGGTAACCGCAACGAACCTCACGGCGGTAGATGGCGGAGTGCTGGCGTCAGCGAACTTAACGGCGGGATTCCTCGTGGGCGACACAACCGGCAACGGTTTGGTTAACGCGTCCGACATCAGTCAGACCAAGTCGCATTCGGGTGAAGCGGCGACCATGACGAACTTCAAAAACGACGTGAACGTCAACGGCCTGATCAACGCTTCGGATATCTCGACGGTAAAATCCCGCTCCGGAAATGCGCTCCCTCCGTAAGAGATCGTGCTGGCTTCACCGCGCGGGTTAACCGATTAGAAGGTGGGAAACAGATCGGCGTCTGACAAAGACGCTCCACAATGATCTTGTCTATGGATGGAGGTCAGTAACCCAATTCCGCTTTTCGGGCTGCGGCGGTGGGCAGGGGATCTTTTTTCGCTTCGATGGCGCCCTGGCCGGATTCCTGGATTCGTCTGCCCTCGACGGCGTTAAATTCAATGTCCTTTTGAAACTCGGGCGGGACGTCGTCGGCGGCGTAGATGGCGTGAACTGGACATTCATCCACGCAGGCCATGCAATCGATGCATTCCTCGGGGTGAATGACCAGTTGTTTGTCCATCTCATAAAAGCAGGCCACCGGACATACCACCACGCAGTCGGTGAACTTGCACTCCACACATTTATTGGTAACGACGTGTGCCATAAATTATCTTTGCTCCAGGTTCATCGGGCTTACGGGAGTATGCTGGACGAGCGGTGTCAGTTTGCCAATGCGTTTTTGAGGAAAATGGCGGCAGCTGGGCGCTGGGAAGGTGAAAATTGAGGGCTGAAGCCTCAGATGTCAGAAATCAGCCTTCCATCTCTATGTCTTCTTCGAGCGTGACGATGAGTTCGCGAAGTTCGGCTGAATTGATCGGTTTGCCTACGACTTCATCGACGTCGAGTTCCTCATAAATGCCGATGTTGTCCGGCGACAGGTGGCCCGATAGGACGACGATCTTGCCGGCATACTTGCGGGCTCGAAGTTTCTTCACCAGCTCCAGTCCGCCCGAACGCGGCATCCGGTGGTCCGTGATGACGACGTCGAACTTTTCCTTTTTCGCCAGGGCCAAGGCCTCCTGGCCATCTTTGGCAATAACAATCTTCCGATGCGGATTTTCCAGCGCGCAAGCGATTGACTCGCCAATGATTGGTTCGTCATCGACCCCCAAGATGCGCAGCTTCTTCTTCATGGTCTCTTCCGAGCAAGCATAGGCCGGGCCCGTCTGTGGGAATTTTGGATTTTCGATCTTCGACGTAATACGGAGTGAGCGTGGCGCAGCGATGTTGCTGCAGAAATCGAGGATTGAAAAGGGAGACGCATTTTGGGAGGATCGGGGTTCCCGGAACGCGATATGATGGATCGACGAGAGTTTCTGCGCGGTGGCTTGAGTGCGTTTGCTCTGGGAGCGCTCGGAAGCAAGGGCCTCATTGCAAGTCCGCGTCCGCCACGGTGCGCCCCCTCCGGCGGATTGCATATTCCGGCAACCACGCCATTTCTCGAAATCCCTTCGGCCCCTCCCTCGGTGATGGTGGATGGAATGCCTTTTGCCGAATGGTTCTTTGGCGACGATTTCCCTAACGACACGATCCCGTTTCATTTTATCCCGGATTACTTCAACGGCGGTCCGCCGCCGGAACCGGCGGAGGATGTCGATGTTGCGGTGGTGGGCGGGGGATTATCGGGATTGGCTTCGGCTTATATGCTGCGCCATCACAATACCGTCCTCTTCGAATTGCGCGATCGTTTCGGAGGAAACGCCATGGGCGAAGTATGGCACGGTATCGAGTACTCGATGGGTGGCGCGTATTTTATTACACCGGATCCTGGATCATTCCTGGAGCGCTTCTACCACGAGTTCGGGCTGCATCACCTGATTCGCCGAAACGATCCGCCGGACCCGATGGAGCTCAACGGGATCATTCGCGACGATTTCTGGAGCGGGGTGGGCGCTTCGCGGGAGGAACAGAGAGCGTTTTGCCGCTACGCCGAGGTTGTGACCAATGTTTGGGACAACGAATACCCTGATATCCCGCTCTCCGACGATCCGGCGGAAGCGGCACGGGTCCGCGCGCTGGACCTGATTACGTTTCGCCAGGACGTCGAGCAAAGGATGGGCATGCCGATGACGCCGTTGCTGGCGGCAGGTGTTCAATCCTACTTTTTTTCCTCATTCGACGCGCCGATGGAAGAAATCTCCGCTGCTTGCGGATGGAACTTCGTCGCCGCGGAAGAAGGGGGGCGGTGGGTCCTGCCCGGGGGGAATTCACGCTTCGTTTACGAGATTTGGCGGCGATTAAAGGAGCGTGAGAATAACGTCCGGCCGGAATGCCGGCCTCACTTTTTGCGTGGCCGCAGCCGCGTGATCGACGTGCGCCCGCGAGGGGAGCGCTTGCAGGTGACCTATCTTGATTCCAGCCAGAATTTGCGTTCGATCAGCGCGCGCTTTGTCATTATGGCCGGCTCGAAACATATCGCCAAGTATGTGTTGTTCGATCTGGAGCATTGGGACTGGGAGAAATTGCAGGCGATGAACCAGCTCTCCACCGCGGCCTATCTGGTGGCCAATGTTCTTTTGCAGTCGCCTGTCGAACGCGATTTTTACGACTGCTTCCTGCTTGGCGATGGGGTGAGTTACCCGATGAATGGCGAGGAGCTCGAGCGAAACCCGATCGTTACCGACATGCTGCGCGGCGATTATACGCGCGAGCACGGTCCGCGCAGTGTCTTGACTCTGTATTGGCCGCTTTCATGGGCATCGGCGCGGTTTTCGCTGCTTCTCAATGATCCGTGGAACCATTACACCGGGTTGCTCGTGCCGCAGATTCGCCGCATGCTTTCGCTGCTTGATGTTCCAGAATCTGCTGTGCGTCAGGTGCGCCTAACGCGTTGGGGACATGCCATGCCAATCCCGCGTCCGGGATACATCGCCAACGGCACGGTGGAAACGGCGCATCGACCCATTGGCAATAATCTGTACTTCGTGAATCAGGACAATTGGGCCCTGCCGGCCGTGGAGAATTCCTTGTTGGACGCGAAAGCAGTGACCGACACGATCCGCGGAATGCTCTCACGCTGAAATTGGGAAACGGCCGGAGATTGCGTATTGATTCCGGATGGAACTCGATCTCGAAGGTAAACATGCCAGTCGCGGTTATGCGCTGCTGGTTTCACTTATTACACCGCGCCCGATCGCCTGGGTAACGACATTGAACGAAAACGGCTCGGTCAACGCTGCGCCGTTCAGTTTTTTTAACGCGCTCGGCGGGGATCCACCGATTATCGGTTTCGCTCCCGGCAATCGCGATGATGGATCGCCCAAGGACACGGCGCGCAACATTCGCCGGACCCACGAGTTTGTGGTGAACCTCGTGGATGAAGCAACGGCCGAAGCGATGAACCGCACGTCGGCGCCGCTGCCGTATGGGCTCAGCGAGATCGAGAGCGCGGGATTAACCGCGGTCGCGTCGTCGATAGTGGGGCCGCCACGAATCGGCGAAGCGCCGGCCAGCCTCGAATGCAAGGAATGGGGAACGCTCGAGATCGGTGGGAACCGGGTTGTCATCGGCTTGGTTAGGCGAGTATATGTCCGCGATGAGCTGATCGATCCCGATAAATTGCGGATTCGGACCGAGCGCTTTCATGTGATCGGGCGCATGGCGAGTCCTAACTGGTACTGCCGTACGCGCGACCGGTTCGAGATGAGCCGGCCGGAATAACGGGTTGGTGAAGTTAGTGACGGCGACGGGATCATTTTCATTTTTTTCGACGGCAAAGTAAGCCGAATTTTCTTTGGCGTCGCGGCGGAACGACGAAGGAGGCGGTCAGCGGTTACGGAGTCGAGCAGGAGCACGAGCAGGAGAAAGGCTAGAGGACGAAGGGGATGATGCGTTTAGTTCGTTTCTGATAGGCGACATACTCGTCGCCGAATTGTTTGAGCATCAGTTGTTCTTCGTCGCTCAGTTTTATCCAGAGACTGACGAACACCAGCACGGTTCCGATAATTCCTGCGAAACGGCCGAACACAATAGCGGTGGCGAGAAACATGACGAACAATCCGGTGTAGATCGGGTGCCGGACGAGGCGGTACGGTCCGCGCACAATTAATTCGTGTTCCTCTTTCAAGGTGATATTGCCGCTCCAGTTGCGCCCCAATGTGGCCCGGGCCCAAAGACAGAACAGCAAGCCCGCCACGCACAAAATCACCGCGACTAACGCGAGCGCGTTCATTTCGGGAACCACGCGGGCGTTGAGCGGATACGCCATCTGACGACCCCGAAATAATAGAAAACAGCCGGTAATGAGCACGATCGTGTAACGCAAGCGTTGCAGCCTGCTCTCGCGATAAACCGATCGCTTGGTCGATAAGGCCGCGATCAACCAGATGACGCCGAATATGATCCAGCAAACGGAAATGATATTGATCGCGGCGGGATACATGGGAGGAAAGTTACGAGGATTACAGAAGCAGGAAAAGTCGTAAGTCGAGGGTCAGAAACCGTTCAACGCCCAACGCTGAACGCTCAACCCCCACGTCCAATAAGGGGAAGATCGACAAGAGTGCGCAACGCTTGCGCGGTCTGATAGGATTGGGCGTGATGATTCGACGTTGTCCTGCGATTTTCAGCGCGCTCTTGCTCGCATTTTTCCCGACGAGTTTCGTTCATGCGGGCGGTGTGACGATCATCACCCATGGGTTCAACTCGAATGTGACCGACTGGATTATTCCAATGGCGGGGAAAGTGCCGGCGTATCCGGGATTTCCGGGCGCGACCTACAGTTGCTACGAGATTTCCATTACCCGAAACGGTTCGGGGCAATATGTGGCCGCCGCGACGTTCCTCGGTGGAGCGGTTCCGCTCATCACGGATTCGGGGGAGATTCTCGTGAAACTGGATTGGTCCACCGTGTCGAGCATCGGCGGGGCTTCCTCGACTCAAGTGGCCCAGGCGGCGGTGAACGCGTTGCTGGCCACGGATTTGATTCCGGAAATGGGCGGACGGCCGCTGGGGGAGTTGCCATTGCATCTGGTTGGGCACAGTCGAGGCGGATCGGTGATCACCGAGATGGCCCGGTTGCTTGGAGCGCAGGGCGTTTGGGTCGATCAGGTCACGACGCTCGATCCGCGGCCGGTGTCGCAGTTTGGCGACGCCGCCGTGACGAGCTGGGCCAACGTGTTTTTTGCCGACAATTTCTGGCAGAACATGGGAGACGGAATCATCGTGCCGAACGGGCAATCGGTGTTTGGCGCTTACAACCGCAAGCTTCTCGATTTGAATGGCGGTTATTCTTCAGCTCACAGCGATGTCCATCTCTGGTATCATGGCACGGTCGATCTGGCCACACCCGCGAGCGACACGCAGGCCACCATTACAGCGACCCAACGCGGCACCTGGTGGACGGCAACGGAGATGTCCGGGACTGCGGCCGGGTTCCTCTACAGCTTGATCGGCGGCGGCGATCGGCTGAGCAACATCGAGCCGGCCGGAACTGGTAATGGACGAATCAATGACGGATTCAACAAGAATTGGGATTTGGGCGGAGGCCTGGCGCCGAATCGGACGGCGTTGCCGGCCAATGCAGGTTTGTGGCCGAACCCGATTCGGTTTGCACTCGCAGGAACAAACACGGTCCCGGCCGGCCAATCATTCGGGGTCTCGCTCTATCATCAAGCGGGAGCGAGCGCGGCCGGTAACATCGACATCGGCATTCGTGTCGATCCCGATTCCAATCCTTATAACGGTAACGAAATCGAAATTGCTCAGCAGATGTTGCCGAGAACGGGGACGAGCATGGTCTTGTTCGATGCGTTGAATGTGACCACCGACGCGGAGACGGTATCACCGGGAAGTTATCGGCTTTGCGCGCGATTAAACGACGGCTCGCGCACACGGTACCTTTATGCGCCGGGAACCCTTGTCGTTACGCCCAGCCTGGAGGCGCCGACTGTCGATGCGGCTTCCCTGACGCTCAGCGATGGCGTGATGCGCTTCGACGTGCATGCTTTTCCCGGCCAGGAAGTGACCGTAATGGCCTCGAGCGATCTGGTAAACTGGCTTCCGCTGCAAACGCACACGTTTACCGGAACGGTCTGGGAATTTGTGGACGCGGACGCAGGCAACTTTGACGCGCGTTTCTATCGGGCGGCGCTGGTGCCGTAGGCGATGGGAATCAGAGACCGGAAGCCGCGAATCTAATTATTGGCTGGCGTAGCGCTCGGGATCGGACTTGGGATTGGAACCGGCAAACGTACCGGCGGATGCGCCACCTGACGCAGGCCGCCTGGAGTGGCGCTCGGAACCGGACCGACGCCCGCGGGCGGACCCGTTCGAATCACCGGAAACGGACTTGGCACCGGCGGCAACGGCGGGAACAGTCCCGGGTTTGGAATGGGAATCGGGCTGATTCCGTGGCTGGGGACCACGCTTGTAGCCGGGTTGGGCTGCGCGGTAATGAAGTTTTTTGTATCGGTCGCTTTGGTGGTCCGGTTAAAGAAATTGGTGCTCACATCCTTGCGGCGCAACGAGTCGTGCTCGATGAAGCGGGCTTGCACGGCCTTCTTGTCTGCGAGTTCGTTTCCTCGCGCCGCGGCATCGTTGCCCTTATCCTTGTTAAAGAACCCGGGATATTCATCTTTGGTCATTCGGTCAAACTTGCCCGGGCTATTATTATCGGAGCTGAACGCAGGCCTCGATTTGGCGCGAGCAGGCCGGTGATCGCCATGAGATCCGGCCAGAGCGTACGAACCAAACCCGGCAATACAGAACGTGATAACGACGGGCGCAAGGAGACGGGTCGATTTCATGGTGTGCGGCCATTTCACACGGAACGATCTCGGGCTGCAAGAAAAATTTTGGAGCATTCCCGAAGGGAGAGGTCAGGCCGCGGGAACTTCGTGTACCTTTGGCGCTTGAGTGAGGCGCGCTGCGGGTGAATGCTTGTCGAAATCTCAACCCGAGGAATCTACATCATGAAAAAGAGTGTCATTGTGTGCAGCGTAATTCTGGCGGCCGCGGCCGTGTTGGTAATTGCGGCTGAGGAGAAGAAGCACGAAGACCACGCCAAAGGCGGGTCGACTGCTGCCAGTATCGAGCATCACGTCATGAACCCGTCCGACCTGAAATGGGGCGAAGTCCCGCCCGGGTTGCCGGCGGGCGGCAAGATGGCGGTGCTGAATGGCGACCCGACCAAGCCCGGCCCGTTTACCGTGCGTTTGATGGCGCCGGTCGGTTATAACATCTTACCTCATACCCATCCGGCACCGGAACGGGTGACAGTGATTTCGGGCACGTTTCGCCTCGGCATGGGCGACAAGTTTGACGAAACGGCCACCCAGGAAATGGGCCCGGGTAGCTACATCGTACTTCCAACGGGGATGTCGCATTTCGTCAAGACCATCAGCGAATCGATCGTGCAAATCGACAGCGAGGGCCCGTTCCAGATCAAATATGTGAATCCGGCGGACGATCCGCGGAACGAGAAGAAGTAATCTTCGCATAAGATCGACATCGGCTTCGCGGCGAATGCCCCGTCATCCGTGGCGCAGGTTGTCGATGCCCGATTCAACCACCCCGGCGTTCGGTGAGCAGAGCCCGCTTGGCGGCGGCGAGCTCCTTGAGCTTGGCCTTGCCAATTTTCGGGAAGTGGAGGTCGAGCGATTCGAGAGTTTCGATGATGGCCGATGCAACTACGAGCCGGGTAAACCATTTGTTATCCGCGGGGACAACGTACCAGGGTGAATGTTTGGTCGCGGTGTGCCGGATCGTCTTTTCGTAGGCCGCCATATACTGCTTCCAATGCTCGCGTTCGGCCACGTCGCCGGCTGAAAATTTCCAGTTTTTCTTCGGCTCGTTCAATCGGGCGAGAAACCGCTGGCGCTGTTCTTTTCTCGAGACATGAAGAAAAAACTTCCGGATGACGATGCCATTGCGTGAGAGGTAACGTTCGAACGCGCGGATGTCTTCGTAGCGTTCTTTCCAGATGCGCCGGGTAACCAGTTGCGGCGGCAGTTTTTGTCCGGCGAGGAAATTCGGATGAACGCGGACCACGAGCACTTCTTCGTAGTAGGAGCGATTAAAAATGCCGATGCGGCCACGTTCCGGGAGCGCTTTCATCGTTCGCCAAAGATAATCGTGGTCGAGCTCGTTGGCGCTGGGCGCCTTGAAGCTCGTGACCTCGCAGCCCTGCGGATTTACGCCGGACATGACGTGCTTGATGGTGCCGTCCTTTCCCGCCGCGTCCATTGCTTGAAATATCAGCAGCAGGGCCCACTTATCCTGCGCGTAGAGTTTCTCCTGAAGGTCGCTCAACAACTCGACACTTTGGCGGAGCAGATCGGTCGCTTTCGCCTCCGATTTGATTTTTCCAATGTCCGCCGGGTCGATGTTCTTGAGGCGGAATTTTTTCCGTTTGGTGATGCGGAAGCGGTCGGCGAGTTTTTCAAGCGATGCATGCATGGCAACGGGTGTCTGGGTTGCATCCTGCCCTCAACCGGGACCAAAGCCGATGCAAAAAGATCGCGCCAGGAAAGTTTGTAGAGTCGGCGGCCTTTCCGTTCGTTTGTTACGCTCATTCCGGCGACCGGCTACGATTATAATAATGACCAAACTTTAGTTCGCCCACACACCAATGAACTTCGCTAAATGGGTTTCCCTGTCCGAGTCAGAACGCGAAGCGGAAAAACGCGCCTGGCATCCCTATGAACCTGGCTATTGGCATTCCCTGGCGACGGAAGCCGCGGCCCGATTCAACGTTGAGTTTGGGTCCAGGGCGCATGTCGCAAAAGTCTTCAAGAGTCTCTATCACGCCCGCGAATTGATCGTAGCGGTGCAAACCGATTTGTCGCCCGCAAAGAAGATCAGGCTTCCGGCGTCATATTTCGGTTTCAGGGTTTTGCAGTTTGCCAGCCAAGTACCTGACGGAATTCTCGTCGAGGCTGGTCCTCCCAGTGAATCATCGCGTTGTCGAACGAGAGGCGCCGACCAGCGATCCGGACCACGTATTTCCCCGCTCCGAATCGAAAAGGCCGCGACTGGATCGCCTTATATTCTGGCGCTCGAAGGCGAAATTGATTTGCACACCTCCCCGCGTATCGCCGCCGAACTGCGCGCTCTAATCAAAGATAAACCGGAGAAGCTCGTGATCGATTGTTCCAAAGTATCTTACATCGACAGTTCCGGATTGGCCGTTCTCATCGACGGAATGCAGAGGGTCGAAGCCTACCGCGGCAAGCTTTACCTGGTAGGAATGAGGGAGACCGTCCGGACAATCTTTAAGACGTCACGATTGGATCAGGCCTTCCGAATACGGGACAAAGTCGGCGATGCCATCGCTGTCTAGTACGGGCCGTTCCTTGTCGCGCGAATCCTTACAAAATACGCCGGAGCAGAAGAGGAAACGCGGACTGTGATTTGCTCGACCTCCGAGCTGATGGCTGTGGCGCTGATGAGTTGAGCCGATGCCGCGGTCCACGTCTGCAAGTTGGTCGAGATCTCGTAGCTGAGCGTGGCGTCGGTGGCGTTACGATTGTGGGGGCAGGTGACAAACAAATTGTTGATGCCTCCCGAGCTGGTCACGGTTGTGGTCACGATGGCCAAGTTATCCGGCAGCCACGGATCAAGATTAAAGACATACTCGAGCAGATTGGTTAACCCGTCGCGATCGGGATCGGCCAAGTCGCCGCCGATGTTTGGGTCGAGCAGCTCGGCATCCGTGAAATTGGTGTCGCTCCAGGCCTGGCCTGGCGACACGCCGTAAAAAACCATCTCGGCATAATCAGGATGATCGACAAACGGGTTTCGGTTGTGCTGGTAGTCGGAGTAAATGCGCTGGTTGCGCTGCTTCTCGAGCGCATCGACAGAAACCTGGCGGTGCCAGGCCAGGAGGGTACTGAGTTTGCCAAAGCGATATAGAGAGGCGTTCGGGGTATCGGAAAGTTCGAGATCGGGCACATCGGAATCGCTGCCATCGTAACGCACGGCCATGTAAAACATGGAGCGGGCAATCAAGTCCCTTGTCAGCTGTGCGCGGTTCCCACGAGTCGCTGTCGTAGGTGCAACCCGGTGCGCCCGGATAAGTCGAGACCGGTGGGGTTGAGACGTCGTAGTATTTGTTTCCGCGGGAGCTGTTCACGCCGATGTCGATGGGGCGGAGATTAAAGATGTCGCTTTTCGCGCGGCTGTTGGAGTTTAGGGCGACAATTCCGAAGGATTGGGGCCAGAGATGTTCGCGGTCCCACGTCCCGGTGGTGCCATTGTATTGTTCGCTCTTCGGGACACTGAAACCGGAATAAATGAGCAGGACGTTGCTGGAATTGACCGGGTCTTGATCGAGGATTTTCAGCGCCGTCCAGGTGTCGGTGCCGCCAGAGGTATAAGGAAGAACAGTGTGACTCCTTATTATAGTCTGAAGGGCCGACTTGAGCGGCAGCCCGGTCTTGCCGATTGCGGCATCATAATAATGGACGGGAGGCTCGGATTGGGAGAAAGCGGAGTGCGAGACGACTGCCGCAATGAGAGCAAGCAACCGCCAACGCTGAGGAGCTAGAATGGTGAGGATTAGGACCCTGGGCACAAACGGGCGCTAGAATAGCAACAAATACCCGTTTCTCCTAGAAGCGATAGCGATCTCATAAATATTCCCGCTGTAGCCGCCCCGTCCGCCACCGGACGGACCCGCCGTGGCGAGCTCTGTCGGGGCGTCCCCGGCCTCGGTACACGGCGACAGAGGGCCGTGGCTACAACGTAAGACGCCATTTATGAGATGGCTTAGGGATTTAGCAATGGCCGCACCGGCACGCGAACTTACGCTGTGAAGAACGGGTCGATAGCATCCTGAAAGCTATCCCAATCGGCGAAGCAGCAACTTTTGCTCAGGACTATTCGTTGTTTCGCGCTTCGATCTCCTGCTCTTCCTTGGACGGCGGAGCGAAGCGGCGTTTGCGGCGGTTGGCCGGCAGCGGCGACAGGGTCATGGTGATATTGCGGCCGGTAAGTTTCGGGTTCATTTCCACCTGCGACATGCCGGCCAGATCGTCGCGGACCCGGCCCATCAGTTGCATCCCGAATTCCTGGTGGGCCATTTCCCGGCCGCGAAACTGAAGTTGGACCCTGACCTTGTTGCCGCGATCGAGGAACTCTTCCCCGTGGCGAATCTTCGTCAGGTAATCGTGGGCATCGATGTTTACCCGAAACTTGATCTCCTTCAGTTTTGTTCCCGAAGGTCGTTTCTCTTTCTCCTGCTTGGAGATGTCGTAACGAAACTTTCCGAAATCGACAATCTTGCAGACCGGAGGATTGGCCGTGGCCGCAATCTCGACCAGATCGAGCCCGAGACTTTGTGCTTTGCGCAAGGCATCAGTCAATTTCATGACGCCGAGCTGTTCACCGGTGGACGCGACAATGACCCGGACTTCGCGGGCGCGAATCCGACCGTTTACACGAATTTGTGGTTGCAGATTAAGTCAAGCTCCTGGCCGGCGAAACAGGAGTGCACCGTCCCGCCGTATTTTCGTTATCGCATTCACCGGCGCTGCTTACGCAAATCGCCGGCGCACTCGACATCGCCGCGGCTGCGATAAACCGCGACAAAGGGCCCGCATCAACATCGCGAGCCGAATGGAAGTTGTAAGCGACAATTCCGCGGTGGCAAGATCAATCTCGTTATAAATGCCATCGGCCCGCTGTAACGTGCGCTGTCCTCAGCGCAGCCGAGACGACAGTTTTTCCGCTGAGGACAGCAGACACTGTAATAGCGCGGGCAAGCAACTGCTTTTTGAAGCACCGAATTCTTCTATCGGTTCCGATAGACAAAAGGTCCAATCGGCGGCGTCTTCAAT
Source organism: uncultured Verrucomicrobiae bacterium (assembly GCA_963815455.1). GTDB lineage: Bacteria > Verrucomicrobiota > Verrucomicrobiia > Chthoniobacterales > UBA10450 > JBDTZF01. The sequence goes on along the minus strand of CAWFGO010000002.1, from coordinate 18,406 downwards.
GAGAGAGAAAATGGTTGAATCTGAATAGCTGACTTTTTGCATCTCATGAGCAAGGTGGAAGACGGCGGTGCCATCCCAGAATCGGGACAGGAATGTCCCAAAAGCGAAGCGATCCCGGCAAAGGGGAGCGTCGGCGATGATTTGCAAATAGTTGAAAATAAGTCAGTTATGTCTCTAGAGATCGCTTTGGTACGGGCCTTGCAACAGCTTGGTCAACCACCGGAAGAAATCTGAAAATTTTGGATTTTTTTGGCTAGCGATTGCTCAACTCTCAACCACTCAACTCATCCATATGTTCGAATCCTTCCTTCAGGATCTCCGCGTCGGTCTGCGCATGCTGGTGAAGGACAAAACGTTCTTCGTCCTCGCCGTCATCGTCCTCGCGCTCGGCATCTGCGGTGTGACGACCCAGTTCACGATGGTGAACGCGATCATGCTGCGCGGCTTTTCCTTTCCGCATCCCGAGCAGCTCATGAACGTCGGCCTGATCGACCCGCAGGGCACCGACCAGCAGAACAACTTCGGCAACGGCAACATTCCCTCGACGCACGATTACGAAGACCTGCGGGCCGGGCAAAAATCGTTTGCCATGATGAGCGCCTATCTCAACGGCTCCACCATCAACGTCACCTACAACAAAACTCCCCAGCGCTACACCGGCGGTTATGTGACGGAGGATTTTTTCAAGATCATCGACGTGAAACCGATCCTCGGCCGGGATTTCACGGCGGAGGATAACAAACCGGGCGCAGAGAAGGTCACGATCCTCGGCAACGAAATCTGGAAGCGCGATTTCAATGGCGACCCGCGCGTGGTTGGGCAGGCAATTCGGATCAACGGGAAGGCCGCCACCGTCATCGGCGTGATGCCGCCGAATTTTAAGTTCCCGCAGAACGAAGAGCTTTGGGTTCCGCTCTACAATGAGTTCCCGCTCAAACCGCGCGGCGATCCTACGGCCAACGGCGCGCAGATCATGGGCCGGCTGAAACCGGGAGTCACCCAGGACCAGGCGAATGCCGAATTCGTCGGCCTGGCCAGGCGGATCGCGCAGGACAATCCGAAGACGAACGCCCAGTACACTTCGGCCAGCGTTCAGTCGCTCCACAAGACCTTCACCGGCCAGCAACTGACGCAGATCATGTACGCCATGCTTGGGGCGGTCGTGGTCGTGCTTCTCATCGCCTGCGTGAACGTGATGAACATGCAATTTGGCCGGGCCGCTTTGCGGGCGCGGGAACTTGCCATCCGCGGCGCGCTCGGCGCGACCCGCTGGCGCATCGTTAGGCAAATGCTGACCGAGAGCTTCCTCATCGCCCTGCTCGGTGCAGTCGTTGGCGTCGTGCTGGCCTATTGGGCGGTCGATCTGCTCGTGCAAATCACCAGCACGCCGCAATTCCAGCTCCCGTATTACATCCACTTTACGATCGACGGGAAAGTCCTCGGCTTCACTCTCGGCGCGGTCCTTGATTCGCGACTTTTGTTTCCGGTCTGGTGCCCGCTCTGCTTGCCGCTCGCGGGCAATGCTTCCGAGATGATGAAGGAAGGCGGCCGCGGCAACAGCAGCCGCCTCGTCACTGTTATCACCCGCATCCTCGTCGTTGGCCAAATCGCGATGACCGCCGCGCTCCTGATCGCCTCCGCGCTGCAGGTCCGCTCGATCCGTAACCAGGTAAAACTCGATTACGGCTACGATGAAGAAGGCGTTTACGCCGCGCGCATGGGTCTCTTCGAAGGCGATTACCCGACGGAAGAATCGCGCCGGGAATTTTTCAAACGTGCCGTGCGCTCGCTGCGGACTAACCCCGCCTTCGAAGGCGCCGCCATGAGCGATCGTTTCCGCATGACCTTCGACAACTTCGGTCAGTACGAAATCGACGGCCAGAAGTACGCGACCGATCGCGACCGGCCGAAAGGCAACTCCGAAGCGGTCTCGGACGGCTATTTCACCACCCTCGGGTTGAAGATTCTCGAGGGCCGCGATTTCACTCTCGAGGACAGCGACGCGAAACAACCGGTCGCGATCGTGAACGCGAGTTTTGCGCGAAAACACTGGGGGAACGAAAGCCCGCTCGGGCATCAGGTCCGCAGATTTAATCCGGCCCAGCCGGAACCGTGGCGCACCATCGTCGGCGTCGTCCCAGACACGCTCATGCAGGGGCCGTTCAACCGCGAGGCGGACAGCGCCGGCTTCTACGTGCCGCTCATCGGGGCGAGCCCGGCGCCGCAATTCTGCACCATCCTCGTGCGCCCCCATCCCGGGCAGGCGGCGCAGAACCTCGGCCCCGCCTTGAGCAAAGCGGTCGCGCAAATCGACTCGAATCTGCCGGTCTATTTTCCCGGCACACCGGCGATTTTCCATGCCGAGGTCTTGAGTGGTCCGCGTCTGGTGGCCTCGCTCTTCAGCATATTCGGAGTCGTTGCGTTCATTCTTTCGGCCGTCGGTCTTTACGGAGTCATGAGTTTCTCGGTCAATCAGCGCACGCAGGAATTTGGCATCCGCATGGCATTGGGCGCGGATACGGCGCGGATTTTCAAAATGGTGATGAGCCAGGGCGCATGGCAATTGATCATCGGCCTCGTGCTCGGGATCGGCTTCATGGCGCTTTTTCTCGGAGTGATCGCGGCCGGCGCGTTGGAAAATATTCTCTTCAAAGTAAACGCGCTCGATCCATTCATATACTGCTCCGTGGCCGCCCTGCTCGCGGCCGTGGCGGCCATCTCATGCTTCGTTCCGGCGCGGCGCGCGACTCAGGTCAATCCAATGGAGGCGTTACGAACGGAATAACCGGAGAAATTCAAGAATGTCTCAGAAAGTTTTTTTTGGTTAGCGCTTGCTTAACTCTCAACCACTCCGCCCATCCATATGTTCGAATCCTTCCTTCAAGATATCCGCATCGGTTTTCGTGTTCTGACCAAGGATAAAGCGTTTTGTTTTCTGGCGGTGTTCGTGCTCGCTCTAGGCATCTGCGGCGTGACGACTCAATTCACCGTGGTCAATGCGTTCGTCCTCCGCGGGTTTTCATTTCCACATCCCGAGCAGTTGATGAGTGTGGGCTTGATCGATCCGCAGGCGACTCCTCAAAACAACAACTTTGGTGCCGGCAATATTCCTTCGACTCAGGACTATGAGGACATGCGGGCAGCCCAGCATTCGTTTGCGCTGATGTCGACGTATTTGAATGGCTCCACCATCAACGTCACGTATCACAACAACCCGCAGCGGTACACCGGCGGTTATGTGACGGAGGATTTTTTCAGGATTGTCGGCGTAGCGCCCATCATGGGGCGCGATTTTACCGCCGAGGACAATAAGCCGGGCGCGGAAAAGGTGACCATCATTGGTCACGAGATCTGGCAACGCGATTTCAGCGGCGATCCGAAAATTGTCGGGCAAGCCATTCGGATCAACGGAAAAGCCGCCACCATCATCGGGGTAATGCCCCCGGGGTTTAAGTTCCCGCAGAGCGAACAACTCTGGGTCCCGTTCTATAATGAATTTCCGATTAAACCGCGGGGTGATCCTTCAGCGTTAGGAGGCGCCATCATGGGCCGGCTCAAGGATGGCGTGACCATGGACCAGGCCAACGCGGAATTTGCTGGCCTGGCCAAACGGATGGCGCAGGACAACCCGAAAACGAACGGGCAGCTCGTGTCCGCAAGCGTGCAGCCGCTTCTGTACACATTTACCGGTCCGCAGCTTCGCCAAACGATATTCGCAATGCTCGGCGCGGTGATTGTCGTTCTGCTGATTGCCTGCGTGAACGTGATGAACATGCAATTCGGCCGCGCGGCGTTGCGGGCCAAAGAGCTGGCCATTCGCGGCGCGTTGGGCGCGACCCGGTGGAGGCTTGTGCGGCAAATGCTCACCGAAAGTTTTCTCGTCGCTTCAATGGGAGCAATCGTTGGCGTGCTCATGGCCTATTGGGCGCTCGACCTGCTCATTCGCGCGACCGATGCGCTGCCCTTTCCATTGGCCTACTGGGTCCAGTTTAAGATCGATGGGCCGGTGCTCGCGTTTACAGTTGCCATTGTTTTGGTGGCTACGCTCGTGTCTGGTCTCATCCCCGCATTGCTGAGCGCTCGAGCCAATGCCGCGGAGATGATGAAGGAAGGCGGACGTGGCAATAGCAGCCGTCTGGTCAACGTCATCACGCGTGTCCTGGTGATCGGTCAAATTGCGTTGACCGCCGCGCTTTTGATCGCGGCTGCGCTGCAGATCAAATCGATTCGCAACCAGACGACGCTCGATTACGGCTACGACGAGAACGGCGTTTACTCCGCCCGAATGGGATTGATGGAGGGCGATTATCCCACACCGGAAGCTCGCCAGCAGTTCTTTGTCCGCGCGCTGCGCTCACTCCGCGCTGATCCCGCATTTGATGGCGCGGCCATGACCGGCCGTTTTCGCATGACCTTCGGCGGGTTTGGTCAGTATGAGGTGGACGGCAAAAGCTATGTGACCGATCGCGATCGGCCGCAGGGCAACTTTGAATTCGTTTCCGATGGATACTTTTCAACGATCGGCCTGAAGATTTTGCAGGGGCGGGATTTTACGATCGACGACGACGATGCCAAACAGGCGGTTGCGATTGTGAACACCAGTTTTGCCAAGAAATATTATGGAAATGAAAGTCCTATCGGGAAACGCATTCGGCTATTTAATCCGGCACAGCCGCAACCGTGGCGAACGATCGTGGGGGTTGTGCCCGACACGCTGATGCAGGGACCATTCAATACGCAGACTGACCAGGCTGGATTCTACGTGCCAATCCTCGGTGTTCCGCCCGCCCCGCAGTTCGTGACCGTTATTGTGCGTCCGCACGGGGGTCAGCGCGCTGAAACTTTGGCGGCGCCACTTGGCAAAGCCGTAGCCGCGCTGGATTCGCAATTTGCCAACATATTTTGGCGGCACCCCCGCTCGGTTGCATGACGAAATCCTCGGAGTCAATCGCATCACCGCGACGCTATTCACTCTGTTCGGAATCGCGGCTTTCTTGCTGTCGGCAGTTGGTCTTTACGGTGTGATGAGTTTCTCGGTCAACCAACGGACCCAGGAATTTGGAATTCGCATGGCATTAGGCGCGGATTCTCCGAGCATTTTCCGGATGGTGATGACCCAGGGCGCATGGCAACTGCTCATCGGGCTCGCATTGGGAATTGGCGGCGCTGGTCTATTTCTCGGCGTCATTGCCGCTTCCGCCTTGGAAAATATTCTGTTCAAGGTCAACCCGGTGGACCCGTTTATTTATTGCACCGTAGCCGGGCTGTTGGCGGCCGTGGCCGCAGCCTCCTGCTTCGTTCCAGCCCGTCGCGCGACCCAGGTCAATCCGATGGTCGCGCTGCGAGCGGAGTAATCGGCTCAATCCGAAGTTCTCAGCAAAAAGACGCTGACCAGAAGCGTATTCACGTACCTCACTCTTCCCGCAGGAGTTTCGATGGGTCGACCGCAAGTGCTCGCATGGCTGGAATGGCGGACGCGGCAACGCCTAACAACGCCATCAGTAGCACCGAGCCGATCACCACCACCGGATCTCGCGGATTGGCTTGATACACGATCTGCTCCAATAGGCGACTCGCGAAGACGCTCAAGAGCAACCCTACTAACGATCCGAATCCAAGCAGCACGATGGGCCGACCCACCGCCGCGTTCATCACGTGCTTCGTGCGCGCACCCAACGCAACGCGGATGCCAAGCTCCTTCATCCGGCGGCTCACGTTATAGGCGGCCATGCCGAAGATGCCGGTCATTGCCAGCATGGCGGCGAGCAGACCCATTACGCCTAATGCTGCGGTCGCTGCCCGCGCCGGAAAGAGCGCACCCGCTATTGTATCCGGCCAGCTCTGTACGGTGACCTGCACATTCGGCTCGAGGCTGGTTAGGGTGCGTTCAATCTCTGGCCCTATATCGTTCTGCGTCCTCTGTGATCGGACCACAAAGACCGGCCAACTCTGCTCGTTTTGCGATAACGGCAGATACACCGCCGGTTGGGGCGACTCCACCATTTCGTGATACTTGCCGTCTTCCACCACGCCCACGACTTCACGCAAGTGCTCCAGGAAAATAAAGCGTTGTCCAATCGCCGGAATTTCGCCCCACATATTCTGCGCGAACGTTTGGTTCACGATCGCGACATACGGGGTTTTCGTCGTGTCACGCCATGAGACATCACGCCCATGCAGAAGACGGGTTCCGGCAGCCTCAAGGTAGCCCGGGGAAATCGTAAACCCGTAAGGCGCGAGCACGGAATGGTTAAGGGTCAACTCGGTCGTTCCGGGCAGGAAAACCGGAATACCACGAATCCCACCGGTAAAGGGTGACTTGTTTAGCGTGCCCGCGGCCGTCACGCCGGGAATGCTCCGTACCGCCTCAAGCATCGCTTTCTTTTTCTCAAGAGGCACATCGTCTCCTTCCACCAGACTGAAGTCGATGTCGGCCAGAAGCACGCCGTGGGGTTGAAAACCCAGGGGAGCCTTTAGCATGCGCACCATCCCACGCACGGCGACGAATGAGGCGGTGACCAGCAGCATGCAGATGGCAATTTGTGCGCCTAACAAGAGATCACGCAAAGCCAACCGGCGCCAATGACCGCCTTTCACCGGCCCGCTCTTCATCGCCGGCAACGGACTGCTTTGCCAAACCTGCCGTGCCGGGATCATCCCAAAGAGCAACGCGCTGACCAGCGTGAAGGCGAGCGCTGCAAGGTAGACACGCCCATCCACACTCACGGTCAGGTGCGTGTTGGGCGCGTTTCCCATGAAGGCCGGCGACTGCCACCGGCTCAGCGCACCCAGGAGAAGACCTGCACCCGCCAACCCGGCGGCGCCGCCCAGGATCGACAACACCATCGCCTCGGTAAATAGTTGTCTAACGAGTCGCCACCGGCTCGCTCCCAGTGCGACACGGAGCGCGAGTTCCCGGCTGCGATCTGCCGCGCGCGCGGCACACAAGCTGGCCAGATTGGCGCCTGCCGCAACCAGCACCAGCAGAGCCAGCCCGGTTACGCTATAAAGGAATCCGCGAATGACGTCGCCGTCGTCCGCGTAGAGTCCCGGGTGGACCAGCCGCAGCGGCACTCCAGTGTCTGTCTTTGGATACTCCCTGGCCAACTGGGCCGCGATCGCACTCAGATTTTCCGCAGCTTGCACGGGCGTCACGTCTGGCTTCAGACGGCCCAGCACCACTAAAGGTCTGCCCGTTCGGTCCTCCAGATATTCCCGGCCGAAGTAATTCACTATGGGTATGTAGTAGTCTGGCCAGACAAACTGCTCCGTGCCGTGGAACCGCTCTGACGCCACGCCGATCACGGTGAACGAATCTTTGTCGAGCCGGACGGCTGTTCCAATTATGCCCGGATCGGCATGAAATGCGTTGCGCCAAAGATGATCGCTCAACACGACATAGGGCGCTGACTTCGGCCCATGCTCGTCCGCCGACTGGATGAACCGGCCTAACTCTGGTTGCACCCCCAGCATTTCGAAATAATTGCCGGTGACCGCATAGCCGGTGACACTTTTCACCGAGTTACCCCAACTCAGTCTCGCATACGACCATCCGTAATAACCAGCGAGCCCGCTGAAAGTGGTGTTACGTTGCCGATAATCTTGAAACGCGGGATACGACGTGGTCAGCAGTTTAAAGCTTGTCCACGGCCCGAGGCGAAGCTGGTAGAGATTCTGAGGGCCGCTCACTTCCAGTGGGTGCAGCAGGACCGCATTCACGACTCCGAAGACGACGACGTTTGCTCCAATTCCAAGCGTTAGAGTAACCAAAGCTACAAGCGTGAACGCGGGCGACTTCCAAAGCACACGCAGCGCATACCGAATGTCCAGCAGCAGGTCCTTCATGGAAGTCACCAGAAGGAGTGCGCGGTGTCGTCGTCAATGTCGACAGTCGTGCGCATCGATCTGACGTTATTACATTGTCGTGCGATACACCAGGAGCGTATCGCCAGCTTTGATCAAGGCATTCCCGCGGTCAGCTGTGCTCGGAGCTGATTCTGGCAACCGCGCTCTATATATTATGGGGCGATCCGGGAAATCCGCTGAGGACAGCGGACGCTACAGCGCTATTCTACGGCCGCTGCGAATACAACTCTTTCTGCCGGACGCGCAGAGGAATGATGGAAAGAATGAGGCCCTTCGACTTCGCTCAGGATGACAATGGTTTTGCGCTCAATCGCACGGCACGGTTTTGGAAAGAAACGGTTCACAGAGCCCCGCACGCGGCGGGCGGGCTGTGGCTACAGGTCTCTGCCGATATTATTCGGCACGTAACGCGACGACGGGGTCGACCCGCGCGGCCCGTCGGGCTGGCAACCATGCCGCGAGGAAGGCAACCGCAGCAATGATTAGGACAATGGACGCAAAGGTGATCGGGTCCCAGGCACCGACCCCGAACAGCAGGCTGTTCAACAAACGCGTGGCGGCGAACGCTCCGACAAGGCCAAAAGCGATGCTGACCCCGACGAGGATCATGGCCTGGCCGACGACCAAGCGGAAGATGTTAGATTGCCCGGCGCCGAGGGCGATTCGGATGCCGATCTCGTTGGTGCGCTGTGAGACGGAGTAAGCCAGCACGCCGTAAATTCCGATGGCGGTAAGGATCAGCGCGGTGCCGGCGAAGATCGACAATAGCATGGCGTTGAAGCGCGGACGGGCCAGAGAGCGAGAAATGTATTCGTCGAAGACTCGGATGCTCGTTAACGGAATCGAGCCGTCCATCGTGGCCAGTTCATTTCGGACGGCCGAGGTGAGCGCGGCCGGATCTGAAACACGGGTGCGAACAACCAGTGAAACGATGTCGAAAGGAATTTGGGTCCGTGGCAGGTACATCTCGGGCGAGTCTTCGTTTTTAAGAGACAAATGTTTCACATTGCCGACTACGCCAACGATCTCGCGCATTTTTTCGCCTTTATCATCGGCGGCGAACCCGGGCTTGATCCGTTTTCCGATGACGTTCTGGCCGGGGTAGAACTTGTTAGCGAAACGTTCGTTCACGATTACGACCGGCGGTGAATCCATTCTGTCGTTCTCATCGAAGACGCGGCCTTGTTTCAATGGAATTCCCATGGTCCTAAAGTAATCGGTAGCGATGATTCGGACCGGGGCGCCGTTCTGTTGGCCATCTGGCAATGGATGTTCTTCCATATCGAAACTGGTGACCATGTTGCTTCCGCTCAGAGGCAGGGGAACGATAGTGCTGGCCGCTTCAACTCCCGGCAGAGCGCGAATGCGCGGGAGAAATTGGTCGAAGAAAGCAATGATGTTTTCGTTCTTCGGATAGACGGCGCCGGGCAATTGAATGCGCGCGGTAAGAAGCCGCTCCGTTCGCACACCCGGCGAGACGCGACCCAGGCGGGCAAAGCTTTGGATCAACAAGCCCGCGCAGACGAGCAGAATAAGCGCGAGCGCGACTTCGGACATGACCAGGGCATTGCGCAAACGGTGTTTATGTTCGCCGCCAGTGCCGGTGCGCGCACCAGTTTTTAACGCCGTGTTAAGATCGACATGCGATGCCTGCCACGCCGGAACGAGCCCAAAGATAACTCCGGTTGCGAGTGAGACGATCAAGGTGAAGGCGAGGACCACGGCATCAAGCTGAATATTGGCGATGCGCGGAATATTTTGAGGGACGGTGCGGATCAGCGCTTCAGTTCCCCATTGGGCAACGAGTAACCCCAGCAGGCCGCCCAGTCCCGCGAGCAGCAAACTTTCGGTTAGCAATTGGCGAATGATGCGGGCGCGGCTCGCGCCCATGGCCGCGCGCAGGGCCATTTCCTTCCCGCGAACTGATGCCCGGGCGAGAAGAAGATTTGCGACATTGGCGTTTGCGATTAGCAACACACAAAGGACAGCACCGAATAAAACATAAAGGCCCGTGCGAACATCGCCGATGAGTTCCTCGCGCAACGGCTTGAATGCGACTCCGAAATAGGAGTTCGAATCGGGATACTGTTTCTCCAGGTTTGCCGCAACAGTTCCAAGGTCGGCCTGTGCCTGCTCGATGGTTACGCCCGGCTTGAGTCGGGCAATTGCTTCCAAACTGTGACTGCCGCGCTCTTCAGTCACGGGCTTGCCGGCATCGACACTCGTGGCGTCTTCGGCAATCGTTACATAGTAATTAATCGGGTCGGACTGGATGGGATACTGGAAGCCGGGAGGCATCACGCCGATCACAGTGAATTGCCGGCGATCGAGCTCGATGGTGCGCCCCAGCACGTTCGTTTCGCCGCCGAAATGGCTCTTCCAAAAATCGTTACTGATAATGATCTTGAATCCTCCGGGACCGCCGCCGCTCTTTTCATCGTCCCGCGTAAAGGTGCGACCAATGACCGGCTTAACCCCGACGACATCGAAAAACTCAGCGCTCGCTTTTACTCCCAGCACGCTGGTTGCGCCTTCGCTGCTCGTTAGCGCCGAAGGCCGGGGACGAAAGACCGCGATGCTCGACAGGGTCCTGTTCTGAGCGCGAAAGTCGAAGAAGTCGGGATAAGAGAGGGAACCGAGATTCTCCTGGTCTTTTTGGCGGGTATTGGTCATGCCGAAGGCGACGAGCTGCTGCGGTTCTGGAAACGGCAGCGGTTTCAACAGCAAAGCGTTGACCACGCTGAAGATGGCGGTGTTCGCGCCGATCCCGAGAGCAAGAGTGATTGCCGCGACAAAAGTAAATCCGGGATTTTTTATCAGTTGTCGCAGTCCGTATTGAATGTCGTTTATCATATTGTTTTCCTTATTCAGCGCGCAATGCCTCGATAGGATCCACAAGGGTCGCGCGGCGGGCCGGAACGAAGCAGGCCAGAAGAGCGACAAGGGCCAGGGAAGTGATGGCGATGGCAAAGGCGCCCAAGTCGAGGGAGCCGACGCCGTACAGTATACTATTAAGAGCACGACTGGCAGCGGCTGCGCCAATCAGTCCGAATGCGATGCCGGCGGAGACCAGCGCAATCCCCTGGCGCAGCACCAGACTAAAGACGTCCTTGCGCGCCGCGCCCAGCGCCATGCGAATCCCGAGTTCGCGAGTGCGCTGGGTCACGCTTAGTGCCATAACCCCATACAACCCGACGCTGGCGAGCAGCAACGCGAGTCCGGCGAACGATCCGAGCAAGGCCATGGTCAACCGTCGGGTGGCCAAACTGCCGCCGATGTTCTTTTCCATCGTGGAGATTGCGGCCACGGGTTGATCCGGATCGAGCGCCTGGACTTCTTTTTTGACTGCGGCAGCGAGCGCCAGCGGGTCCCCGGATTTTACTTTCACCAACAAACTGTTTTCCTCCTGGGGATATTGGGCGGCGCAAAAATACATCTGCGAGAAATGCAATTGCTCGATGTTCTCTTCCCCGGGCGCCTCATTTCGAGTGCGCGGCACCACTCCGACAATCGTCAGCGGCGGCGGATCCTTTTTCATGGTTTGATTGTCATCCAGATGTTGCCCGATGGGATCGACATTTGGGAAATAACGTCTGGCTAACGATTCATCGATGACGACCGAGCGCGGTTTGCCCGCCGTTTCTTCCGGCCAGAAATCCCGCCCGCGAAGAAGGGGCATGCCCATGAGATGAAAATAACCGGGCGATACTACATTGACTTCGGCGGAAGGTTCCTGACCTGGTTTCGGTTTCGGCGTTCCGGTGAGATGAAATGAGCTGTCCCATTCCGAATCGTCGAAGGGGACGTTTACGCCGATGGCGGCGCTCTCGACACCAGGCAGGCGATGCACTCGTTCCAGCAGCTGAGAGTTGAACGCTGCAACTTTCTCATCCGTATCGTACCGGGCGCGCGGCAGCGCAACGACCATGCTCAGAATACCGCGCGGCTCGAATCCAAGCGGCTCATTCTGCGCCCGCCAGAAGCTTTTTAAGGTCAATCCGGCGCCGGCCAGCAAAATAATCGCGAGTGCAACCTGAGTAACTACCAGGACAGCCCGAGCTCGATGACGGCGGGCGCCGTCACTCCCTCCGCGCATTCCGGCCTCATGCAACGCGTTGGTCAGTGACGCGACGCGCGAAATGCGCCAGGCCGGCCAGATTCCAACCAGAAATCCGGAGCCAAGCGCGACAAATCCGGTAAAGAGCAGAGCCGCCAGATCGATTTGTGTTTCCTGGAAGCGCGTAACCCGGGCCGGACTCAACGTCACGATCGCATCGAGGCTCCAGATGGCGAAGAGAATGCCTAACAAAGCGCCGGCGATGGCCAGCACGCTGCTTTCGGTAAGAAGTTGCCGGGCCAGCCGCCACCGGCTCGCGCCAAGTGCCGCCCGCACGGCCAGCTCCTTGCTCCGGACGAGATCGCGGGCGAGTTGCAGATTCGCTACGTTGGCGCAGGCGATCAGCAACACGCAGCCGACGGCGGCAAGAATCAAACCAAGAGCATGTCGATAATCGCCGACGGCCGCCTCCAAGAGCACATCCATGCGGACGCGCCGGGTGGCATTCGATTCGGGATATTTCCTCTCCAGCTCGCGGGCGATGTTATCCAAATCGCTGTTGGCCTGGGCCAGAGTGATCCCAGGTTTCAACCGCCCGAGGGCTGAAAAACCGGGATGGTTCCCCCGGTTTAGAACACCTTCCTCCGCGCGCTTTTCCGCAAGCGGAATAATCACATCGGTGTTGCGAGGATTTCGCAGGCTGCTGGGAAATACGCCGATGACCTCGCGCGGTACAGCATCGACAATCAATTGCTGACCGATCGCATTGGCGCCGCCGCCAAAGCGTTCCTGCCACAACCGTTCGCTGATCACGACCACTTTGGCGCTGCCGGGACGATCGTCTGCTTCAACAAAATCGCGGCCGAGCCGCATCGGCAGCCCCATAATGGAAAGAAAGTTCCATGTCGTGCGCGCGCCGCCGACCTGGCGCGGTTCAGTTCCACCTTTTGGGGTCGAGAGATTATAGTTGTCGCGACGAAGCAGCGCGAGGTCGGTGAACGAACGCTGGCCTTCTCGCCAGTCCAGGTAGTTCGGATAACTCACCGATCCGTTTGGAAAAGTATCCGTGCGCTCCCGGATCATGATTAATTTGTCCGGCTCCGGATAAGGTAGCGGCCGGAGAAGCACCGCATTGACTACGCTAAAGATGGAAGTGTTCGCTCCGATTCCGAGCCCGAGTGTCAAGATGGCAATCGCGGTGAACGCCGGCGATTTCGCCAAAACGCGTACTGCATATCTTAGTTCGCTGATCATAGAAAAAAATGGCGAAAGCCGAATGTCGAAACAACGTTCAAATATCGAATACCAAATCGGCCGCGTTTCGGACTTTGCACCTCATCGTTGTTTCGGATTCGTGCTTCGTCATTGCTTCGATACCACCCAGCCGTCGCGCAGTTGGATGATGCGGTTTCCATAAGCCGCGTTTTTTTCCGAGTGCGTGACTTGCACAATGGTCATGCCTTCGGCGTTCAATTTCTTGAACAAATTCATGATCTCCTCGCCCTGGCTGGAGTGAAGATTTCCGGTCGGCTCGTCCGCCAGCAGGAGCTTCGGATTTGAAATGATCGCCCGGGCGACTCCGACGAGCTGCTGTTGCCCGCCCGAGAGCTGGCGCGGATACAAATCTTTCTTGCCGACGATCTGAAAACGATCGAGAGCTTCGGCCACCATCCCTGCTCGCTCGCTTTTGCCGACCTTGCGATAGGAGAGCGGGATTTCGAGATTTTCGTACACGGTCAGGTCGTCGAGCAGATGATATTGTTGAAAAACGAACCCGATTTGTTCGTTGCGAAGCGTGGCGCGTTCTTTTGCTTTCAAGTTGTGGACCGCGACATCATTCAGGAAATATTCGCCATTCCAACCGTGGTCGTGCATGCCGAGCACATGCAACAGTGTCGATTTGCCGGCGCCCGAAGGGCCCATGACCGAAACGAATTCTCCCTCGGCAACATCGAGATTAATGTCGCGCAGCACGTAAAAGAACTGCGCTTTAGCCAGCGGATAAACGCGTTCGAGATTTCGAAGTTTAATCATTGGAGTTAGGGGTTGTGTCCGAGAGCGATCATCGGGTCGGCTCGCGTGGCGCGAATCGCGGGCACAAAGCTGGCGGCCAGCGCCACCAACCCGAGCAACACGGTGACCAGGGCGAATGTCGGCCCATCGAATGCGCTGACCCGATAAAGCAACGTTGCCAGCGCGCGTGTGCTCAGGAACGCGAGAAATAAGCCGATGGAGGTCCCCGCGCCGATCAACATCAGCGCGCGGACCATGACGAGATTTAAGACATCGCGACGTTGCGCGCCTAACGCCATGCGCACTCCGATTTCGTGCGTGCGTTGCAGAACCAGGTAGGAAATAACTCCATAAATTCCTACTGACGCGAGGAGCAACGCGATTCCGGCGAAAGCGCCAAGGAGCACGACCGACAATCTCCGGGCGGCTATTGAATCGCCCATGATTTGCTCCATCGGCCGCACGTAAGCGATGGCGACACCGGAATCGATCGCCTGGACTTCGCGTCGAATGTTACCGATGAGCGGGCGCGGATCCATTGTGCTCCGGACGACGAGGATCATTGTTTGCGGCGGTGAGTGCCAGAGCGGCAGATACATTTCCGGGTTCGGATCAATATCGAGGCCGAGATGATGCATATTTGTCACGATCCCGACAATCGGGATCCAGTGCGGATTCTTCGCCGGATTATCAAACGTGATGCGTTTGTCGAGCGCATCGCCGTTTGGCCAAAACTTGCTGGCGAAAGCCTGATTGACCAAAACACCGCGGGCATCTTTTTGGTTGTCGTCGGCGACCAGGGGCCGGCCGGAAAGCACCGGCGTTTGCAGAGCGCGAAAGTAATCCGGACTGACATGCCGAATCTCTTCATCCGGTCCCGGCTCTCTCGGCGCAATCGGACGACCTTCGATTGCAAACGACCAGTCGGAATTATTTCCGGAGAGCGGCAAAATATCTGTGATTGCGGCGGCAGTCACGCCCGGAACGCTTGCGGCTCTGCGCACGAGCTCATCGGAAAAACGTATAATGTTCTCCGGTTTGGGATAGCTCAGCGACGGAAGAGTGAGTTCCATCGTCAACACGTTTTGCGGGTTGAATCCGGGATCGACCTGCTGTAGGCGCGCGAAACTTTTGATGAGCAAACTCGCGCTGGTAAGGAGGACCAGAGCGAGCGCTACTTCGGCGATCACGAGAACCGTGCGCGCGAGATTGTGCCGGCGGCCTTCGCTCGTCCCACGACCGCCCTCTTTCAATGCTCCACTCAATTCCGGTCGAGCGGTCGTGAGCGCAGGGATAAGGCCAAAGAGTAAACCAGCGCCGATCGCCACCACCAAAGTAACGAGCAACACCGTGAGATCGAGATTGACGTCGCCCAGTCGCGGCACCGTTTGAGCGCCAATACGTTTCAGGACGTTCACGCTCCAGCCTGCAGTCAGAACACCGAGGCTACCTCCGGCGAGCGCGAGCATGACGCTCTCCACCAGCATCTGACGCACAATAGCCCATCGGTTGGCCCCAAGCGCGACGCGAATTGCAAACTCTCGTTCGCGCGCGGTGGCACGCGCGAGCAGCATCGTCCCGACGTTTGCACAACCGATGACCAAAACCAGGCCGACGGCGGCGACCAGGATGAGCGACATGGAACGAACCGGCGCGGTCGTGAGTTCCTGCAATTGCAAAACGTCCGCTCCGAAGCTTGTCCCCGAGGGATATCGGTTCGGATTTTCCCGTCTCATTTGGGCGTTAACCGTTTCCATTTCCGCCTCAGCCGAGTGGAAAGTCGCGCTGTCCCGCAGGCGAGCGATCGCGACAAGGTTACGCGAATAACGAGCCTGCATTTGTTCTTCCGTGAAAGCGAGCGGACACCAGAGATCGGCTCGCTCGGAAAATGAGGCAACTGCCACGTTGTAGAGTCGTATTGGGAAATCAAAACTTTCCGGCATTACTCCGACCACCGTGTAGTTGCGTCCATCCAGCGCGATCTGGTTGCCGACGATGTTTGAGTCGGAATTAAACCGCCGTTTCCACAATCGCGCGCTGATGACGACGACGTTGTCGCGGCCAACCTGGCATTCTTCCCCAGTAAAGGTCCGTCCCCGCACTGGTTTGATGCCGAGCGCATCGAACACGCCGTCAGTGACCAGCGCGGCAGGAACACGTTCGGGCTGATCGCCGCTGGCCAGATTGTAATTGGCGGTGGTGAAAGCGCCGATTCTTTCGAAGCTGCCAACGCGTTGCTCGTAATCGCGAAACTCCGGCGCAGACATCGGTATTTTCTCGAGCCCCATCGAATGAAAATGCTGCACGATGAGTGCAAGACGCGACGGCTCGTGAAACGGCAGGGGACGGAACAAAAGGGCGTCGACCAGACTAAACACGGCGGTATTGGCGCCGATGGCGAGCGCCAGAGTGACAATCGCGATTAGAGTGAACCCTGGTGTTTTTGTCAGGCTCCGGAACGCGAAACGGATTTCTTGGAGCATGACACGCGTCCGTTACTCGTAGCGCAGAGCTTCGACCGGGTTTAGTGCAGCGGCCCGGCGCGCCGGCAACCAGGTTGCGACGAGTGCGGCAGCGGCCAGCAGCAGGGGAGCGGCCGTAAACGCAATGGGATCGAAGGCGCCGACTTCATACAAAACTCCACTGAGTATCTTTCCGGTCGCTGCCGCGAGGAGCAGACCGAGCGCGATGCCGCTGAAAAGCATGATCGACCCTTCGCGCATAATTAGTCGCAGAACCGCTCCGGGCTGTGCGCCCAGAGCCATGCGAATCCCGATCTCGCGTGTTCGCCGCGCGACGGAATACGCCTTTACTCCGTAAAGACCGACTACAGCGAGACCGAGCGCGAGTCCGCCGAAGATGGAGAACAACGCCGCTCCGGCCCGGACAATCCAGAGTTGCAAGTTGGAATCGAGATGCTGCGAAAATGTTTTCAGCGATAGGATTGGGATCGAAGGATCGACATCGCGCACCGTTCGTCGCAATAGATCGGCGGCGCTGGCTTCGTTACCGGGAGGGAGCGAACGAAATCGAACAAAAAAATTCACGTCGCTTTGGAATCCACGCGCGAATGGCAAATAGATGGCGCATCCGGGCTCTTTTTCGAAAAGCGCGCGTCGCGTCGCCGGCACGATACCAACTATTTCAATCGTCTCTTCCGCTTTCTGTTCTTCACTCAAGTCGGCGGTCATTCCCATCTTCTTGTCTCCCCCGCCTTGTTTGGCTGCGTTCTCGCTGGCGTATTGAATCCGCTGGCCGAGCGCGTTCCCTTCGGGCCAAAGTTTTTTGGCCAGCACCTCGTCGATGATCGCGACTTTCGGGCCAGGCTGCGTGGCTTCCGCTTCGGTGAACGCGCGGCCGCGAATCACAGGCAGCCCAACCGTGGGAAAGTAATCTGCGCCCACACTGTTCCATGCCGCATCAAAAGCGAGACCCTCGGCGGCCGTAGCTGGTTTGTCGTCCGGCCCGGGGTGAACGCCTGCTCGCTGAATGTTTCGGCCCAACGAAATCATCCCAAACGGCACCGTTGCGGAAACGCTCGCGTGTTCAACCCCCGGAAGCGCAGCAAGCCGCTCGCTCAGGTTTTGATAGAGTTGCTCCGCGCGTTTCGATTCGTAACCAGCCAGGCTGGCATCGACTTCGAGAAGAAAACTTGCCCCCGGCTTAAGACCGGTATCAACGGACGCGGCTTTGGCCGCGCCACGAATGAACAAGGCTGCGGCAGTAAGCAGCGCGAGCGAGAATGCAATTTGTATAACCACCAGCGGATTCCGCGGCAGAAATTTCCATCGACGGCGCACGACGTCTTCGCCGGCATGCTCCTTTAGATCGGTTATCACCGCGCTGCGCGAAATTTTCAAGGCCGGTCCCAGCGCAAACAAAAGCGTGCCGAGCAGGCAAAATCCGAATGTCGCACCCAGAACCGCGGGACTCGGTCCACTCGCCCAGACGATGTCGAGCGGTATCATTTTGCGAAGTGAACCGACCAGGAGATCGGACGACCAGAGCCCGAGAATGAGTCCGCCCAACCCGCCAAGCAACGCCAGCACGAACCCCTCGACCAGGAGCTGTCGCACAACGAGTGCACGACTGCCGCCAAGGGCGAGTCGGATCGCGATTTCTTTTCGGCGCGCCGTCCCGCGCGCAAGGAGCATGTTGGCGAGATTAAGGCAGGCCACCAGCAACACCACCGTCGCCATGCCGAGTAGCAACGGCCCGATTGCCACCATGCCGCCGTCGCCGGACGGGCTCGTGCTCACCGAATTGCGCGACACCGGTTCGGTTATGAACGTTTGATTCTTTTGTTCGACCGGAAACGCTTTTTCCAAATTCGCCGCTAAACCTTCCAGTGCGGGTTTGGCCGCGGCCGCGGTCATTCCGGATTTGAGTCGGCCGAGAATGAGCAATTGATTGCCTTTGCGATCGGCAATTGTCGTCTTGTTCTCCGAGGCAAAATCGTTTGCCACTCGA